>NZ_KE384055.1:115794-231231 GCF_000423585.1 Salinimicrobium xinjiangense DSM 19287 | reverse complement strand
AAACTCTTTGAAGTGTTGTCAATTTTAAAATTTTTAATTTCGCCGTCTTCTGTGATAGAACAAATATCCAGGGATAATTTGCTAACATCGACTCCGATAAATGATTTAAATTTCATAGTTTAGATTGAGTTAAAAAAGAAGAACCTTTACCTAAAAACCTTAACAGGTCAGGGCTGATATCTTATACAGGTCTTGGTTCATTAAAACCTGTCAGTTCCAAATATCGGGATAGTGCGTTTCTAAAGCTATCGCTGGATCGCTGACAGGTTTTCAATTATACTACTTTTAATTAAAAAAGTATCAATACAAACCTAAGGTAACCTGTCTACTTTAATTAGTATAATTGGAGTGAGAAAATTATAATTATAAAATCATCGGGAGCCTGAGAAGATTCAGAGGGACAGCTAAACACCAATTTCTCCAGGAGATTTTTATTTAAGAGACAAAAGTCTTATATTGAGGGTGCTGATTGTCTAACATTTAAATTCTTAATATGGAAGTTCTGGAATTTATAATCGGATTTTTTATTGCTTTTTTTATAGCTGCTACTCTATTCTACGGATTTAGAAAGAGGGGTCCCTGGAATGCCTTTTGGATCTTTCTTGTAATACTGGTTTTAGCCGCCTGGGCCGGAAGACTTTGGCTTATCCCGGCAGGACCTGCATTTTGGGGCTTTGGATGGCTTTCTGTAGTCTTTTGGGTTTTCTTTATCGGGCTACTTATTGCTTTGGCCACTCCTACAGAGGATAGAGAAAAAACGGTAGATTACGAACCCGATACCAAAACCAGAATTACCTCGGGAGCAGCAAGAACCACAGCGGCCTTCGGTTTGCTATTCTGGTTTTTACTTCTACTCATGATCATTGCAATTATAGGCGGATTATGGTTTTAATTTAATATTTACCGGCGGGTGACAGAGAAAATCCTCTGATGGTGTCTTCTCTTCACCTGCCCCTATTTGCCAAATAATGCTCCCTGTTTAGTACTCACCATTCTAATTAATAATTCCTGCCTTTTTCACTTCTCCTGCACACTTCTGCAATCCACGCTTTTTATGCCACCAGCACTATCTCTTTCACCTCTAATTATTAGAGATATTAATACCTACATAATTATATTTTTATGTTATTCTTAACAAATTATTTATATTTTAGAGCCCTGAATATAAATTGATTGGTTTCTGAAGGTCTGCTTCTGAATGACCCTGAATATATGTCTGATGTGCCCTATTCCCCTACTCCTATGAGATTAGTTTTTCTTCTTGTTCTATGCCTTAGTAGTATTTCCTGTAAAAGAGAAAAGATTTCTCAGGAAGAAATGGATTTGAACAAAGCTTATATGTTTCAGGCTGTTTCTCCAGATTCTTCCATGGTGCACTTTGCAAACCATATTACCGAAGATGCCGATCATTCAATCATTAACTATATCTACTACTACAATGGAGCAGGTGTAGCTGTTGGGGATGTCAACAACGACGGGTTACCGGATCTTTATTTTGTCGGAAATTCTGTTCCCAATAAGCTCTATCTTAATAAAGGTGATTTTCAATTTGAAGACGTGACCGATGTTGCCAATTTGGGCGGGAAAGCCAGCTGGCAAACCGGGGCTACAATGGTCGACATTAATGGCGACGGCTGGCTGGATATTTATGTCTCGGCCGTATCTGGTTTACTGGACTTTACGGGGCACAATGAATTATATATCAATAATGCTGACGGAACTTTCACAGAGACTTCAGGTGAATATGGTCTGGATATCCAATCCTATGCCACGCAGGCCTATTTTTTCGATTATGACAAGGATGATGACCTGGATGTTTACATTGTAAACCATGCAATACACACGACTTATTCCTATGGTGCTGCAGATTCAAGAAATGAACGTCAACCCCTGGTGGGAGACATGCTCCTTAGAAACAATAACGGCAAATTTGAAGATGTAAGTGAAGCTGCAAACATTTATGGGGGTCCCAACAGTTACGGACTAAGTGCAAGTCTTGCCGACTATAATAATGATGGCTGGACCGACATTTATGTCTGTAATGATTTCCACGAGAATGACTATTACTACATCAACAACGGGGATGGAACTTTTAGAGAAAAGATAGATGAAGCTTTCAGTATCATCAGCAATTTTTCGATGGGAAGTGATGCTGCGGATATCAATGGAGATGGTTTGCCAGACCTCATCACGCTGGATATGCTTCCTGAGGACGAACGTATTCTCAAGGAAACCGAAGGCGATGACGCCATGTATTTCATTCAGCAGAGATTAAAGAAACTCGGGTACAAAGATCAGTTTGCACGTAATATGCTCCAGATCAACAATGATAACGGAAAGCATTTTACTGAAAAAGCGCTGATGGATGGGGTAGCGGATTCAGATTGGAGCTGGGCTGCCTTATTTGCCGATTTTAATAATGATTCTCACCAGGATCTATTTATTTCCAATGGGATCCTGCGGCGACCAAACAGTCTTGACTTCCGGAAATATGTGGCCAGTGCATTTAAAGGCCGAAACCAGGATGAGGGTCTAAAATGGCTTTACAGGTCCATAGACAGTATGCCAGGTGGTAAGGTGGCTAATAAGATCTATGAAGGAAATTCTGAAACTTTCAGTAATAAAACAGGAACCTGGATCCCCGATGAGGCAGGACTTTC
The DNA here is from genome assembly GCF_000423585.1 of Salinimicrobium xinjiangense DSM 19287. Taxonomy (GTDB): domain Bacteria; phylum Bacteroidota; class Bacteroidia; order Flavobacteriales; family Flavobacteriaceae; genus Salinimicrobium; species Salinimicrobium xinjiangense. The sequence goes on along the minus strand of NZ_KE384055.1, from coordinate 228,571 downwards.
TAACGGAGCGGTATATGCGGACCTAGACCTGGATGGGAATCTGGATTTGATAGTAAATAATCTGAATGCTCCTGCTTCTATATACAGGAATAGCAATAAAGGCATAAATGATTTCGTCAGCTTTAAACTGAATTATCGGGCGAAAAATCTTCATGGAATTGGAACTACTGTAAATCTATATGCTAATAACAAGTTGCAAACCCGAAGTCTTTACAATTCCCGAGGATTCTTATCTTCAGTCTCGGGAGATCTGCATTTTGGTCTAGGTGAAACTTCAGCCATAGATTCTGTTATTGTTATATGGCCAAATCTTAAAGAACAGGTACTTAAAGATATCGCTGCCAATCAACGGCATGAGATAGTTTATGAAGAGAGCCTGCCTGAATATAAATTTAAAACCACTCCTGAAATTCAGCCGGTTTTCAAAAAGACAGAAACCCTTCAACTCACCCATCAGGAAGACAATTACAATGATTTTCTAAATGAAAAATTAATACCCTACAAGGTCTCTACACTGGGACCGGCAGTGGCAACAGGCGATGTAGATGGCAATGGTTTTGAAGATATTTTCATAGGAGGTTCATCCGGCAATGCAGGCGCCTTTTATCTCAACACCGGTGAAGAGCTTGTTTTGACTCCCGTAACGGCTTTTGAACAGGACAGCATGTATGAAGATAATACTGCAGTCTTCTTTGATGCAGACGGGGATGGAGATCCCGATCTTTACGTAGGCAGTGGGATAAGTCAGAATTCATCAGATTTTTTTATGGACCGGCTCTACCTTTATAATAATGGAGTTTTCGAACTATCAGAAAATACCATTCCCGATAATAAGCTCATTACTTCGGTAGTCAAAGCCAATGACTTTGATGATGATGGTGACATAGATCTTTTTGTAGGGAACCTTTCAGAAGCCGGACACTTTGGATCATCGGTTAGCTCCTATATCCTGGTTAATAATGGACGGGGAATTTTCTCGAAGCTGGAGAACTTCAGCCTCGAATCAAAAGTGAATGATGCCTTATGGAAGGATCTGAATGGAGATGGGAGAAATGATCTAGTTGTTGCTACAGAATGGGACGCTCCAAAAATATTCTTCAACACTGGGAATGGTCTTGAATCACAGGAGGTACCGTCTAATCTTAATGGCCTCTGGCAAAGTGTGGCTGTTTATGACATTGACGGTGACGGAGATGAAGATATTTTGTTGGGGAACTGGGGAGAAAATTCAAAATTCAAACCCACTCCCGAGGCTCCATTAAAAATGTATTATCTTGATTTTGATAAAAATAACAAGACCGAAACTGTAATGGCTTACAAAAAAGGCGACTCATATTATCCGGTACATTCAAAGGATGAACTGGCGGGTCAGCTTACGGTAATTAAAAAACGTTATGTCAAGCATGCCGATTACGCCATGAAGACAATGGAAGATATTTTCACTCCTTATACCCTGGGCCAGGCCCAATTGAATGAGGTGCATCTTTTATCCTCGGGATATTTAGAAAACAATAATGGACAATTCACCCGTTTTGTAAGATTCTCCTATCCCCTTCAGCTGGCACCCATAAATACATTCAGTAGAATCAATTTAAATGGTAGTGAAGGAATAATGGTTGCCGGAAATACCTATAGAAGTAATAACTATCAGGGATCACATTCTGCTTTGAAAGGCTATGTCATCAATAATAATGGTTCCCCGATACCGGTAAGTGATCTGGGAATAGCATCTTTTAAGGAAGAGGTAAGAGCAATCGGGCAAATTGAACTAAAAGATCACAAGCTGCTGTTGATCATAAATAATGATGCACCGGCAAAATTGTATCGCTATGAAAATTAATAAAGGTTTAAAATATATTTTTTGGAGTTTTTCTGTATTGATCCTTTCGGGTTGCGAACCTAAGACAGAGATCACTGTAACTCCCGAAGAATATCATGCCGCTGTGGATAAAGTGACTGCCATTATGGTCAATGATATTTTTTCACCACCACAGGCGAGCAGAGTATACGTTTATCCGAATATCGCTGCATACCAGGTTTTAAATTCCAATTCCGGCGAATATGCATCTCTTACTCCCCAATTAAACGGTTTTAGGGAGTTCGCACCGACGGTTAAATCTGAATCTGGTACCAATCTTGAGCTTTCTGCGCTTATTGCATACCTGCAGGTGGCAGAGCAGCTCGTGTTTTCAGATAATGAAATAAGAGAATACAGGGACAGCCTTTATCAGAAATGGGAACAGCAAAATCCCGAAAGCTTAGAAAGGGCTAAGATCTATGCAGATAAGGTGGCTTCCTCTGTAATTGAATGGATGGAAGCAGATCATTATCACGAAACCCGGAGTATGCCAGACTATGATTTTTTCGACGAGAGTCCTGAGCGCTGGCAACCCACACCTCCCGGCTATATGAAAGGAATTGAACCCCATTGGAGTAAAATAAGACCAATGGTCCTGGATTCTGCCGCGCAGTTCAAACCTAATCCCCCTCCTGCTTTTTCACTTAATAAAGACAGTGATTTTTTTAAGGAGCTGGAGGAAGTTTATTTAATAAGTAAAACCATAAGAGCAAAGGGAAATGATTCTCCCGAAATTAAGATTGCCCGGTTCTGGGATTGCAACCCTTACGTTTCTATCACGAAAGGCCATTACATGTTTGCCGAAAAAAAGATCACTCCCGGTGCCCATTGGATGGGAATCTGCAAAATAGCGGCTTTACAATCTGAAGCCGATTTCGATTTCACCGTTTACGCCTACACCAAAACTTCAATTGCCATTTTTGATGCTTTTATAAGCTGCTGGGATGAAAAGTACCGGTCTAACCTTATAAGACCCGAGACTCTTATTGCTGAACATATTGATAAGGACTGGCAACCGATCTTGCAGACTCCGCCCTTTCCGGAATATTCCAGCGGACATTCGGTGGTGTCAAATGCCGCCGCAAAGGTTCTTACATCAATCTTCGGGGATGATTTTGAATTTGAAGACACTACAGAAGTCGCTTATGGTTTACCCGTCAGGAAGTTTGATTCTTTCAATGCTGCCGCCCTGGAAGCGACAATGAGCAGGCTATATGGCGGAATACATTATAGATCGGCCATTGAAGAAGGAGCGGTACAGGGAGAAAATGTGGGAAGCCACATCAATTCAAGGTTAAATTTTTCTCTAACCACCAAAGAGCAGGAACTGGCGATTGCACGTCCCTGAAATTACCGGCAATCACCGGCTACAAGAACCTCCCGGTGAAAAATACCTGAAGCTGCTTAGGCTTTGTTCGATCTGGTCTTCAATTTCCCTACAGGAAGTTCTCCTGCTTCTATCATTTTAATTGTGTGGCTGTAACCAATCTCAATGATTTCTTCAATCCTGCTGAAATCAAAAAGAGAGAAATTTTGCATTTCAGGCGGATCTATGACAAAGTCACAAAGTTCCATCTGGGGTTTGGCATTCTGGGTGATTCCAAGATTTATTGATCTTTCCAGAATCCCCCTGGGCCCGGTGAAGACCTTTTTCTTTCCGGCAAAGTTGACATGGGAGCCAATTAGATATTTACATTTATCTCTAATAGGGGAAGCCGGAAGATTGCACATGAGTCCCCCATCTACATAATTCACCTCATCCAGAACAATGGGTGCAAAAATCCCGGGGACCGAACAGCTGGCAATGAGATAATCAAATAGGGGGCCTTCCTGCTTTATTTCTCCACAGGCTTCATTGAGATTTGACAAGCCCAAATAAAATGGTTTTTTTAAGGCTGAAAAATTATCTTCTGGAATGTACTTTTCCAGTGCCAGTTTCATTTTTTCCAGCTTATAAAGGCCGGTTCTTCTCCAGGAAAAGCCAGTCATTCGGGAAAAGGTTTCCTCAATAAGGATCTTTCTTATTCCGCCGGGGGAATATCCGGCAGCATAGAGTACTCCCACCACTGCTCCCATACTGGTACCGGAAATGATCGTGGGTTCAATTCCATGTTCATGAAGTGCCTTTAACACGCCCACATGCGCATATCCGCGGGCACTGCCACCACTCAGACTAATACCTACCTTATGATCGTATTGCCTGCCAAAAAGGTTCTGTAGAAAATTATTTTTGATGACTTATTATTTAAGCTGCTCATTAAACCTGAACAAAGATTTTTTCTGAGCTGCAAGATAACATTTCTGCCTGTTTCATATAGCCATTTTATGCCTTCCAAAAGGCAAAAATAATCCTCTTCAAAAATGACGTTTTTGGACCTGCTGTGTGGTCGTTGCTTAATTCCAAAAAAACAGTAACTTTAAAAAACTCTCTTTTTTTAAGGCTCTGGAAAGAAATCTAAAAAGAAAAAGTGTAATTAAAACAACAAGTCACCTGAATAAAATTTCAGTCATAGCTCTATTTCCGGCTTCCCGGCACCACCTGTTCAATTTTTTTTCAGGGGTCATAGTGATCTTATTATTTACCGTTTTCCCGTCTTGTACTCCAAAGCTTTCCCCCGTCGAAATTCCGGTAGAAGAACCGCAAAATTTCAGTAATTCGGGAGAAGATCTCCTGCCCGATAAGTGGTGGACTTCTTTTAATGATCCGGTATTGGATTCCCTGGTAAAAAAAGGGCTCGAAGAAAATCTCTCTCTTGCCGGAAATCTGGAAGCTTATTATGCGGCCCTGGCCAGGGTGCAAAGGGAAAATTCCTCTTTATTTCCACAAGTGGATGTCTTCTCGGGAATAACGTCACGAAAAGCGCAGACAGATTTTTCTGAAGATTTCGAATACAGGACAGGATTTTCTGCTTCATATGAAATTGATCTTTGGGGTCGTATCCGTGCCGGAATTCAGGCTGAAAAATATACGGCCGATGCCATCTTTCGGGATTATCAGGCTGCTGCCATGACCATCTCTGCCGAGATCGCCACTACCTGGTATCAACTGGTCACTGCCCGCCGGCAGCTCGAACTCATTGATGAACAAATTCAAACTAATGAAGACATTGTAAAATTAATTAGAGCACGTTTCGCCGGCGGACAAATAAGAGCCGTGGATATTCTTAGACAGGAACAGCTTCTGGAAAGTACCCGCAATCAAAAGATCATTTATGAAACCGATCTGGGAATTCTTGAAAACCGATTGGCTATACTGTTAGGACGTCCACCCCAGAATATTGAAAATTTTGAGCAGGGAATCCTTCCTCCTCTTCCATCCCCTCCTGCCACAGGTCTTCCCATGGAATTAGTCCGTCGCCGGCCCGATATACAACGCGATTACAACCTCCTCCTGGCAGCCGACAGGGATATGGCCTTTGCTGTGAGAAGCAAATTTCCTGTGATCTCTCTTGAAGCCACAGGCCAGTTTCGTGCCGGTAATTTTGATAATCTATTCGAAAACTGGGCGTACACCCTTGCCGGAAATCTCTTTACTCCCCTATTTTACGGCGGCAGGTTATCGGCAGAAGTTGATCATGCAAGAGCAGTGAAGAATCAGAGATTATACGAATATGGCCAGACCGTACTGCTGGCTTTCCAGGAGGTGGAAAATTCCCTGTTGCGGGAAAGAAAACAGGCAGAAAGATTAGTTGTACTGGAGAGACAACTGGATCTTGCTCAAAAAACCAGCAGACAATTAAGAATATCTTTTTTGAATGGAATGAGCAATTATCTTGATGTACTGCTTGCACTTGACCAGCAGCAACAGCTGGAAAGGGAATTGCTGGAAAGAAAACAAGAGCAGTTGGAAATACGCATCGGCTTGTACCGTGCTCTTGCCGGTGCATTTGAATTACCGGAAAACAACAGCCTCTAAAAAACCTGAAATGAGTACAAAAAAAATCATATTTATAAGTGTTGGTATCCTCGTTTTGGCAGTGGTGATCACTTCTTTTATATTCCTCACCGAGCCCACAGCACAGAGTGAAGGCGCAAGCAAAGAGATGGCAATGCTTGTACAGGTGACCCGGGCAGAAGCCGGGAATTTTTCTCCCACTCTTGTGGCTACAGGAACTGTAGAGCCCGTAAATGATGTTATTATAAGTGCCCGGGTGGGTGGAGAGGTAATAAGAAGAGCTACGGGGTTTGTTCCCGGGGGAGCTGTAAAAAAAGGAGAGATCCTCCTGCAAATAGACCCTGCAGATTATCGCAATAACCTGGAGCTAAGACGTAGTGAACTGTTACAGGCACAAACAGAACTCGCCGTGGAAATGGGCCGCCAGGAAGTAGCGCAGCAAGACCTTGAATTAGTAGGAGGCCAAACATTAACCGAAGAAGAAAAGTCACTGGTATTACGTCAACCCCAACTCAATGCAGTAAAAGCCAGGATAAAGGCAGCGCAGGCATCAGTTGCGCAGGCGCAACTGGACCTCTCCCGGACCACAATCCGAGCACCTTTTGATGCGCAGATCATTACCCAAAACGTCACTACAGGATCACAGGTGGCTGTGGGTGATGATCTTGGAAGGCTTGTTGGCACCCATACCTACCGGGTAATTTTAAGTTTGCCGGTATCAAGGTTGCAATGGCTTCGGTTTCCTGATGCTGAAGAAGACACCGGATCCCCGGTAAGAATAAGGAATTCTTCGGCCTGGCCTCAGGGAGTGTACAGAACAGGATACCTCAACAGCAAGGTAGGAGCATTAGACAATCAGACCCGCCAGGCAAGGATCCTCGTAGAAGTTCCGGATCCTTTGGCAAAAGATACTGCTTCCGGTCCCGAACTTATCATAGGTACTTTCGTCGAGGCACAGGTACAGGCAAATGAAATTGAGAATGTGGTGAGATTAAACCGGGATCACCTGCGAAACAACAATACAGTCTGGGTGATGCAGGACGGAAAGCTGAATATCCTGGAGGTGGAAGTACTTTTAACTGATCATCAGTACGCCTATATAAGTAAAGGCTTAACAGGAGGAGAAAGTATAGTTACCACAAATCTGAGTACTGTAGCCGAAGGAATAGCATTACGCACTGAAACAGATTCGGTGGAGCAGGAAGCTTCCGAAGCAACAGAAGATCAATAAATGGAGAAAAAGGAAAAGAAGATCAGGAAGACCGGAGCCATAGCTTATATGGCAAAGAACTCCATTGCCGCAAATCTCCTTATGATCCTGTTACTGGCAGGGGGTATCTGGACCATGTTCAATATTCAGAAAGAGGTTTTTCCGCAGTTTCAGCTCGATTACGTGGAAGTGCGGGTGAATTATCCCGGTGCCGCTCCTGCCGAAGTAGAACAGGGAATTCTTTTGCCTGTCGAAGAATCCATACGGGGCATACAGGGAATTAAGGAAATTGTCTCCACTGCTTATGAGGGCTCAGGGCAGGTGGTAATAGAACTCATAGCAGGTACAGACCGCATGAAAGCCTTTCAGGATATCGATCAGGCGGTTAGCAGGATACGCACCTTTCCCGATGATATCGAGCAACCCCAGGTAAGCCTGCAGCTGCAACAACGGGATGTAATGGAAATAAGCCTATACGGGCAGGTAGACATCTGGACCTTAAGGCAGCTTGGCGAACAGCTCAGAAATATCCTTTTGAGTAATCCCGAGATCACACAGGTAGAATTAGGAAATGTTCCGGATTACTTCACACATATTGAAATCCCGAGAAACAACCTTCGAAAATACAATCTCACCCTCGACGAAGTAGCTCGCATAGTAGCACAATCCAGTGAAGATGTGCCGGCTGGTGCCGTGGAAACATCGGCCGGAGAAATTCTACTGAGAATGCAGGAGCGTAAACAATGGGCAGAGGATTTTAGGGATATTGCAATTCTCAATTCTCCCTCGGGCGCAAAAGTGACCCTGGGGGAGATCGCTACAGTGACAGACGGATTTGAAGAGACCGGCTTCCACGGACAATTCAACGGGGTTCCCGCCGTGAGCCTCGACATATACCGGGTGGGCGATCAATCCCCCCTGAAAATTGCAGAAGTGGTAGACGAGATCCTGACCGATTTTCAACTGCCACCCGGAGTTAATTACAGAATAGATTCCAATGCCGCTGAAGATTACCGCGAAAGGCTTTCCCTGCTTACAGAAAATGGACTTATGGCTATAGGAATTGTATTGATCATCCTCACTCTTTTCCTGGAATACAGGCTGGCTTTCTGGGTGATGATGGGTATGACTATTTCTTTTGTAGGGGGAATAATCTTTCTTCCCATGGTTGGAGTGAGCCTTAACATGATCTCTATGTTTGGCTTTCTTGTAGTACTGGGAATCGTAGTTGATGACGCCATTGTAGTGGGAGAAAATGTGTATGAATACCGAAGGCAGGGAATGAGTTTTATGGACGCGGCTATTGCAGGTACCCGGGATGTCTCCAAACCTGTTATTTTTAGTATCACCACAACAATTATAGCTTTCATTCCTCTACTCCTCATGCCGGGAGAAACAGGAAAATTCTGGTGGCCTTTGCCGGTAGTTGTGATCGTAATTTTAGCTGTTTCCCTACTCGAAGCTTTATTTATTCTACCGGCTCACCTGGGTCATCTTTCTGAAAAAAAGTCCCGGGGCTGGAGAAAGAAACTGGAAAACTGGCAACAATCTTTTGCGGAAGCATTCAATAAATTTGTTCACAGATATTACCGGCCGGTCCTGGATAAATGTCTTGAATTTCGATATATCACTCTGAGTGCTGCCATAGCTCTTCTTATAATAGTAGGTGGATACGGCTACAGTGATCATATGGGAATGATCATGATGCCTGAAGTTGCGGCCGATGAGATAGAGGCAGGCGTAAGATTACCGGAAGGCACCACCACCCTGCAGGCAGGTAAGGTAGCCGAAGAGATCACCCGCTCCACATTTGAAATGTTTGAGGAATACAATCTGTATGAAGTAGCCGAAGGTGTAAAAACCAATGTAAGGGGACAGAATTTTATTGATGTGGAGATCGTTATGCGTCCACCAGATGAGCGGGAAATGACTGCAAGGGAACTTATCGCCCTATGGCGGGATAATATTGGAGAGATTGAAGGAGTAGACCAGATCACCTTTGAAGCCGAGCGAGGTCCCGGAGGTTATCAACAGGCGATAAGTGTGGATCTTAGCCATACAGACATCGATGTACTGGAAAAGGCCAGTATTGCTTTTTCTGAAAGAGTAAAAGCTTATAAGAATACACGTGATGTCAATGATAACTACAACAGAGGTAAGCAGCAATACGATTTTAAGCTGTTACCTGAAGGCAGGAATCTGGGACTTACCTCGACAGATGTAGGACGACAGGTACGGGATGCATTTTACGGCGCACTGGCAATGCGACAAATGAGAACCACTAACGAGATCGAAGTTAGAGTAAAGCTTCCTCTAGAGGAAAGAAGGGATATTCAAAACCTGGAAAACTTTTTGGTGCAAACTCCCGGGGGGGTCGAAGTACCTCTTCTTGACGTGGTAGAAATAAGACAGGAGGAGGCTTTTACCAGTATCAACCGTCGGGATGGCCGCAGGGTAGTAAGTGTGGGTATGGACGTAGAGCCTGCTAATACTGTGGGACAGGTGCTTGCCTCAATTCAAAAGGAAGTGCTCCCCCAGCTGCGTGCAGACTTCCCGGGACTTACATGGAGCTTTGAAGGCAGCCAGGCCGATATGAGAGAATCGACAGCTTCTTTATGGAGTAGTTTTTCTATGGCAATGTTGATAATTTATGTTCTGCTTGCCATTGCATTTGGAAGTTATTTTCAACCTCTTATTATCATGGCTGCAATCCCTTTTGGTATCGTAGGAGCCGTAATTGGTCATATTCTGCTGGGATACGATCTATCCCTGGTAAGTCTAATGGGGGTAATCGCTCTCACGGGGGTAGTGGTTAATGATAGTCTCATCATGATCGATTACGCCAATAAAAAGCGGAAGCATGTATCGGTCTACCAGGCTATACATGAAGCAGGGATAAGGCGTTTTCGGCCAATAATGCTTACTACGCTTACCACTTTTGGAGGCTTAACACCAATTATTCTCGAAACCTCCAGCCAGGCCTACTATCTAATCCCCATGGCTATTTCTCTTGGCTTTGGGATTGTATTTGCAACCTCTATTATCCTGGTGATTGTACCCTGTCTTTATTTAATCCTTGAAGACGCGATCCTTTATGTAAATCATGGAAAAACCACACCCCGAAAATTGAGTGCAAAATCTTCATAATCTGGTTATAAAAAGCTTTTAAACGAAAAGCCTCCTTAAGGTCATTAAAGGCTTCTGCAAAATTTCTTATCTTTAGGACTGCGGAATTTTCAGAAGAAAAGAGTCTTAAAAATGTCATTTTAAAGACTTATTCTATTGTCGGTTTTCCGTTGAAATTCTAACCCTTATGACCAGAAGTTTCCTGAAGAGCATGAGAATTAATAAGAGTAGTCAATTCCTTTTAAGTCTTTTTATATTTTTTACCTTCCTTACGATACCTGGGTTACAGGCGCAGATCCCGCAGTTGGAGACTGAAGCCGAGACTCCCGAGGAACCGCAATATCCCGATGACGATTTAGGCCGACGTAATCCCCGCTCCAGTTTAGCCGGATTCATTTCGGCCGTTGCAGAAAAAAATTATAATCTGGCGGGAGCCTATTTTATTGACGGCGACCCGGCCACTTCTTCCGAAGAACATGCAGAACTTGCGCAAAGGCTGGAGATCATGCTCAACCAGCGGGGACAGATCATGCCTTACTCATGGCTGAGCAGTGATCCTCAAGGGAGAACAGATGATGACCTCCCCAATCACCTGGACAGAGTGGGGACTATTACAGTTTCGGGAAAATCTTTTGATGTCCTGCTTGAAAAGGTGGAAGGACCCGATGGAGGCCCACTCTGGCTAATTTCTGATCAAACTACAGAATATGTACGGGAATTCTCAGACGTGGACGAAGAAGCTTTGATTATTGACCGCCTCCTTCCGGAATATCTGGAAACTACAGAATGGGGTGGTGTCCCTGTGGGTCAATGGCTGGTAATGATTGTTCTGGCGTTACTTGCCTATACCCTTGCCTGGTTTACCATTACGCTTCTTCTATACCTCATTCCTCTGGTATGGCGAAAAGCCCGCACCGAACCTGAATCGGGGGTTTTAGAAGCTTTTGCACTTCCTCTTAAGCTCTATCTGGCAGTCTGGCTCTTTGTTGCTGGCACCCGGGAACTCGGTCTTTCTATAATTCTAAGGCAACGTATAAGTGGAATTACGGTTGTTGTAGGTTTAGTAGCCCTGTTGATTTTATTGTGGAGACTTTCAGAATTCCTTGGCGTCTTTAGTCAGCGACGCATGAGCTCAAGGGGCAATGTATCGGGAGTTTCAGTAGTTCTTTTCTTGAAAAGAGCGGCTAAGATCGCAATAGTGATCTTCGGAATTATTGCCATTCTGGGAGCTTTTGGTGTAGACGTTACTACAGGTCTTGCCGCTCTGGGAATTGGTGGTTTAGCTCTTGCCCTGGGAGCCCAAAAAACCATTGAAAATTTTGTGGGCAGTGTAACCCTGATTACAGACCAGCCCATTAGGGTTGGAGATTTTTGTAAAGTAGGTGATACCATTGGAACAGTAGAAAAAGTTGGAATGCGCTCTACAAGAATAAGGACTCTGGCCCGTACAGTGGTCACTATTCCAAACGGGGAATTTTCTTCGAGTAAAATTGAAAATTATGCCCACCGGGATAAATTCTGGTTTAATCCGGTAATAGGTCTCCGATATGAAACCACTCCAGATCAAATAAGGTATCTCCTGGTGGAATTAAGAGCTATTCTATATGCTCACCCCATGGTAACATCAGACACTGCCAGAGTGAGGTTTATAGAATTAGGCTCAGATTCACTTAATCTGGAGGTGTTCACCTATGTCAAAGTTGCAACATTTGACGATTTCCTTGAAGTAAAAGAAGATCTGCTCCTGCGCATCATGGATACAGTAGGAGAAAGCGGAACCGGTTTTGCCTTCCCATCTCAAACAATTTACTTCGGAAAAGACACAGGTCTCTCAAAAGAAAAATCCCAATCTGCCGAAGAAAAAGTAAGGCAATGGAAAGAAAAAGGAGAACTGCAACTCCCAAAGTTTGACCCGGAAAAGATCAAGGAGATCGAAGACAAAATTCATTATCCTCCTGATGGATCTGCTGAACAAAAAATAAAAGGCACCGGTAAGATCCCTGGTCTTTAATAAGTTAACCTCTAACAAGTAAGATCGACTTCATAATATATTCCCGGTTGCACAGCAGTGGCAGGATATTTGTTAAAATTTAAAAGAACCTCCAGTTTCAACTAAATTTTAACCAAATGAATGTAATTCTACTACTACTTGTCTCCACATTATTGAATATTTCAACAAATTCTGAAACAGTTACCGGTACGGTTACAGATGAAAATCAACGCCCCCTGCCGGGAGTTAATGTGCTTGTGGAGGGCACGCAAAAAGGAACCCAAACAGATTTTGACGGGACTTATACAATAAAGGCAAAAAAAGGGGACCAACTGCTGTTTGGTTATCTCGGTTATAAGACCGCCAGAATTAAAGTGGGAGATAAGAAAATTCTTGATGTTTCCCTCGAACCCGATAAGGCTTCACTGGAAGAAATGGTAATCGTTAGTTATGGAAATTTGAATAATTCCCGGCAACGAATAAGAGGTTTTGCCTCTGCTCCTCCCCCACAGAGGGAATCATATAAGGAGATTGAAGAAAATATCTTTAAAAGTGTAAACGCCGCTCCCCTTTCTACCTTTTCCATCGATGTCGATAAAGCCTCCTATAGCAATGTACGCCGAATGATCAATAATGGGCAAAAAGTGCAGAAAGATGCTGTGAAAATTGAAGAATTGGTGAATTATTTCAGTTATAATTATGCACAACCAACGGGAGAACATCCATTCGCTATACACACCGATGTGGCCACCACTCCCTGGAATAAAGATTCAAGACTCGTAAAAATAGCTTTACAGGGAAGAACCATTCCCCTTGATGATGTTCCCCCTTCTAACCTTGTATTCCTTCTGGACGTATCAGGTTCTATGAATTCTCCCAACAAACTGCCTCTTCTAAAATCGGCTTTTAAACTATTGACCGGTCAATTACGGGAACAGGATAGAGTTGCCATTGTGGTGTATGCGGGAGCAGCCGGGCTTGTACTTCCCTCTACAAAAGGAAGTGACAAAAAAACCATTTTTGAAGCCCTTGACAATCTGTCGGCAGGAGGTTCAACAGCAGGTGGAGAGGGTATTGAACTTGCATACGAAATAGCAGAGGAAAACTTTATCAAAGGGGGAAACAACAGGGTGATCCTTGCAACAGATGGAGATTTTAACGTGGGAGCAAGTAGTGACAGGGCAATGGGAGATCTGATAGAAGAAAAAAGGGAAACCGGGATTTTCCTGACCGCTCTTGGCTTCGGCATGGGCAATTACCAGGATTCAAAACTGGAGACCTTTGCGCAAAAAGGCAACGGAAACCATGCATATATAGATACTATGCAGGAGGCAAAAAGAGTATTGGGAACAGAATTCGGTGGCACTATTTATACAATAGCAAAAGATGTAAAGATCCAGGTGGAATTCAATCCCTCACGTGTGCAGGCTTACCGCCTCATTGGATATGAAAACAGGCTGCTTAACGATGAAGATTTCAATGATGACAAAAAAGATGCGGGAGAACTGGGCAGTGGACATACGGTGACAGCTCTTTATGAAATTATTCCTGTGGGGGTAAAAAGCAGGTATCTGAAAGATATAGATGATCTTAAGTACACCAAAAAGAGTAATAAATCCAATTCTGATGAACTGCTAACGGTAAAGTTCAGATATCAAAAACCCGAAGGATCCAAAAGCATTCTAATTACAGAAACAGTAAAAGACGCCGCACAAACTATGAGTGCAGATTTCGAATTTGCTTCGGCAGTAGCTTTATTTGGTATGCAGTTGCGGGAGTCGGAGTTTACAAATAATGCTAACAAAGATCTTGTGATCTCCCTGGCTGAAGCAGGAAGAGGCGAGGATCGCGATGGCTATCGTGCAGAATTCATAAGACTGGTAAAAACAGCAGATGTTCCTCAGGATGTAACCAATTAAGGATTCGGTGGTTCTTCAAATCAGGGGAAAAAATCGATTTATCATTAGAAGGCAATGTCCAAAGGCTTTACTAGCTGAGCTGTTTTTCTTAAATTGCTTCAACACTCCTCTAAAATCCCATTTTTGGAGAGTAATATTTAGATGATTATGGATATTCATGAAAACATTCGTTTAGGAAAGGCCGGAGAACTCAGAAAACAGATACAGGCCGATCCTCTGTTGCTGAATAAAACAGATGACAGAGGTTTTCCTCCATTAATACTTGCTACTTATTTTGGCCAATCTACAGTTACTAAAGTCCTGCTGCAGGAAGGTGCAGATGTCAATGCCCGGGACGCTGCAGGTAATACTCCATTAATGGGTGTTAGTTTTAAAGGCTCCCGGGAATTAGCCCAAATTCTTCTTGACCATGGGGCGGATGTCAATGCACAGAATTTCGATGGATCAACTGCACTCATTTTTGCAGCCACTTTTGGGCAGGAAGAAATGGCAGAGCTACTTTTGGAACATGATGCAGATAAATCTCTTAAAGACAATAACGGACAAACTGCATACGATCATGCCCGTATTAAAGGATTTTCAACAATTGAAAAATTGCTGAAATTTTAAATTTTAATTTCTGTTACCCATAGAGATATCTAACATGGCCTGGCAGGTGATGGTTCAAATCCCGCTTGCTATAAAAAGATGTTAATTAAAAAGAGGTTTATATCCTCTTCCAGGCCGTATTTCTTAATTAAACCTTTTCAGAAATAAAGAATAATTCCCGGCGGCCGGTTTCCAGACACACTTCTAACGGAAGAAAAACAAGGTATCTATTCCGCCTCCTTTCACATGGTAAGTTTTAACTATGTTTTAAAATATCCTGCTGCTATTCCCTTAAAGTATTTATAATTCATTGGTATTCACATGCCTTTCTTTTAATTTAGAGGCAAACCAACACCAAAATTATGAATAACAACATCAAAAAAATGGCCCGTACAGGCTTTGTGGCCAAGGGAGTAGTCTACGGTATAATCGGCGTGCTCACTTTTAAGGCTGCATTTGACATGGGCGGACAAAAGGCAGGACAAATGCAGGTCCTGGAGTTTCTGGAAAAACAGACTTTTGGCAATATTCTTTTAATATTAATAGCTATTGGTCTTGCCTGCTATGCAGCCTGGAGGTTTGTCCAATCTGTTAAAGACCCCGAGAATATAGGAGATGATTCCAAAGGAAAGGCTAAAAGAGTAGCCTTCTTTTTTAGCGGACTCTTATACCTTGGATTTGGAGTACTTGCTGCGTTAAAAGCCTTTGGTTCCGGTGGTGGCAGTTCTGGTTCTTCAGGGTCTGCACAGAATTCTTCTTTCCTGGCCAGTGAAACCGGGCTGTGGATCATTGGGATCGTTGGTGCAGGTATTATAATAGCGGGAATCTTTCAGTTTGTGAAAGCATATAAAAATGATTACCAGAAAAAATTCAATCTGAGTTCTCTTGACGATCAGAAAAAACGGGAAAGTATTGAAAAGACCGCAAAATTTGGACTTAGTGCACGGGGAGTGATCCTTCTTATAATTGGATACTTTGCTATCCAGGCAGCCATAGATTCAAATCCTTCAGAGATAAAGAGCACACGGGAAGCATTTTCTTTTATACAGGAGTCGGCCTATGGCCCATGGTTAATGGGACTGGTAGCTGCAGGTCTTGTGGCGTATGCCATTTACATGTTCTTAATGGCAAAATACAGAAGGTTCAATGGTTAAAAAAGGAGGGTTTTTACCTATTGTCAAAGGTTTGGATCCCTTCTATATTTACAATACCAATTAATGATCACGTGCATCAGTAAAAGGTAATTTGTAAATTTTTGTTTAAAAAAAGGAAGAGAGATTGGGGGATCTCTCTTCTTTATTTTGGTACCAATCAGGAAATTAATTAAAAATATAATCCACGGCCATCTGGGCATGCAGGTTTGTGCTTTGTAAAAGAGGAAGATCTGTGTCATCAGAAGAAATTAGAAGAGGTAATTCTGTACATCCCATAATGATTGCCTGTGCTCCCTTTTCCTTCAAAAGCTGAATGTGGTCGAGAAAAAATGACTTTGCCGATTCGGTAAATTTTCCTTTGGTAAGTTCCTGTGAAATAAATTGATGGATCTCATCCATAAAATCCTGCTCAGGTACAATGGTCTCAATTCCATACTCTTGTTTTAACCTTTTATGCAGAAAATCGCCCTCCATGGTAGGTTTTGTTCCCAGAAGTCCAAGTTTTTTAAAACCTTTCCCGGAAGCTTCTACTCCAATAGCATCTGCTATATGCAGAATAGGAATAGAAATTTTGTCTTTTACATGATCATATACCAGGTGAGGAGTATTGGCACAAATAACAATAGCATTTGCCCCGGCTATCTCTAATTTTCGGGCAATATGTAAATATTTTGTTTTGATCTTCTCTACATTAAACTCCCTCATTAGTTCAATATTGAGGCTATAAATTATAAGGGGAGGATTTGAATGAGTGCCTGTTCTTTTTCCGGCCATCTCATTGATGAGCCGGTAATATACTATGGTAGAATGCCAGGAGGTTCCACCTATTAAACCGAGGGTGCGCATGGGTTGGTATGTTTCGCATAAAGATAAAAAATACCCAGGGTAACAATTGTGACTAATATCAGCAAAAACGAAAAAAGCACCCCAAAGGGTGCTTTTTAAAGATAATTCATCAACTCTTAGTGAACAGCAATAGGGTCTGGATTCCCATCAGGATCACCTGAAGCATATCCACTTGTAGAAATATTTCCTAAAAGCCAGATTCCGGCAGCATGAGGCGCCGCCATAGAAGTTCCGCTAATAGTATTATAACCACCACCTTTCCAGGTAGATTTAATGCTCACACCGGGTGCTGCGTAATCTACAGGAGGGTTACCCCAGTTTGAGAAGGAGGCAAATGTATCGCTTGAATTAATGGCCGAAATAGTTACCACATTAGCATGGTTAACTCTGGCAGGTGAAGAATTATTAGCATCTGCACCATCATTACCTGCTGCAAGGGCAAATTTAATTCCCGCTTGGGCAGCTCTAAGAACTGCATCATCTAAAGCCTGGGAAACAGGTCCACCAAGACTCATGTTAGCAACATCTCCGGATTTTCCGTTAGCAGCTACGTGATCAACACCGGCTACAACTCCGGAATAGGATCCACTTCCACGGCTGTCAAGAACTTTCACCGGAACAACTGTTGCACCGGCAGCAACTCCTATAACTCCTACACTATTATCAAGAGCAGCAATAGTCCCTGCTACATGTGTTCCATGTCCGTTTCCGTCATCAAGAGAACCGCCATCTCTTCCCGAAGTAAAGGCGTTAAAACCTCTGGATGCATCAACTTTCAAGTCTTCATGATCCAGGTCCACACCTGTGTCAAGGATCCATGCAACTCCACTACCAGTATAAGTTACTCCCCCATTTACACGGGTAATTCCGTAAGGAGTTTCCTGACTAGAGGTTCCTCCGTCACCACCACCATCACCGTCTCCGGGATCTTCACATGGACCTCCGTTTGGAGTACCACATGGAGGGGCAAGTGCAACGATACGGTCCTGCTCCACATAGGCCACATCTTTACTCTCACTAAGCTTAAGGGCATCTGCCTTGGACATTTTTACGGCAACACCAGATAAAGCGGCGCTGTATACCGAAATAATTTCAACTCCGGATACACCTTTTGATTTAAAAACATTCTCAGATTTTTCCTGAACCTGCAATTTGTTCAACATGTGATCTCCCGACATTTTTCCGGGCTCTTTAAAAACTACAATAAACTGACCCGGGATAATCTCAGAGTAGTTTTGAGATGCCTGTGGCTCCTCCTGAGTTTGAACGTTTGGTGCCTCGTCTTTCGAGCACGATACCATTGCGGCAAGGGCAAAAGCTGCCGCCCAACTTGAATAAGTTTTCTTAGACTTCATAAAAAATGTTTTAGGTTATTGTTAAAAGATATTCCGAAACTATACTAATTATTTATATAACCAAATTTTTTAACAACATCTCTCTCAGGTTTTTAACTTATTTAACAGCAGGAGAACAATAAAATTTAAGTGCTAAATTTGTTAAAAAAATTAAGATATCCTTTGCTGCTACTACTCTGAGCATAAAATGAAAAAGGCAGATTCCCAGAGAAATCTGCCTTTCTATTTGTTAAAAATTTTATGAGGATTATTCCGACTTTTCTCCCTTCCACTGGGAAAACCCTCCCAGAAGATTGTATGTTGTCTTAAATCCTTTCTGATCCATGAGAGTGCAGGCCTGCGCACTTCTGGCACCCGATCGGCAATAGACATAGTAATTTTTATCCCGGTCCAATTGATCGATTTCATCGATGAACTCCTGCCCTTTGTAGATATCAATGTTTTTTGCCCCGGGAAGATGTCCTTCTTCTACCTCTGCCTCTGTACGTACGTCAAGGATCACGGCATTGTCATCTTCAGCTATTTTTTCTCTCCACTCTTCCTGTGTTATTTCTTTCATGCTATTTAGTTTTAGGTTGATCTGCACAAAGATAAGAATCGGGTTCTTTTTTAAGCCTAAAGATGCCTTCATCTAAAACTTTTATTGGAATTTATTTTTTTAGAAATAATTCCCGTTTATATTTGCTTTTCAAATGAACCCGATCAATAACAAAAACTGGTGGTGGAAGTACTTACGTCAAACGTCGTGAGCAAAACCTCCTGTATCATATACAAAGGCTTGTCAATCACGACAAGCCTTTTTTTATGTTCAATAATTCAGAAAAGCAGAATTTAAATATGTACCAACTCAAAACTACGTACAAGAAACTACTGGCAGATACCTTTACTCCGGTGAGTGTTTATCTAAGGCTCAGGGATATTTTTCCCAACAGCCTCCTGCTCGAGAGTAGTGATTACCATGGGAATGAAAACAGTTTCTCCTACATCTGCTGCAATCCTATAGCTTCTGTCAAAGTGGAGAAAAACAGGCTTATTCAAAATTTTTCCGACGGCTCTGTTGAAGAAACTGAAATTTCCTCCGAAATAAATGTTCCTGAAAAGATCCACGAGTTCGCCAAAAAATTCAGCACCACCGCACCCGATTTTAATTTTATCAATGAAGGTCTTTTTGGATACATTGCTTATGACGGTGTGCAGTACTTTGAAAACTTAAAGCTGAACAAAAAAAAGGGAGATCTCGAAATTCCCGAAATATATTATGCGGTGTATCAGAATATCATTGCCATTAACCATTTCAATAATGAGGCTTTCATTTTTGATCACAGCTACAATTCTGCCAGTAATCTGGAACAGATCGAACAGCTGCTGAAAGTGAAGAATTTCGCCTCCTACTCTTTTACTGCCGAAGGAGAACCTGCTTCAAACGAGACCGATGAAGGTTACCGTAAGATGGTTCAAAAAGCAAAGGAGCACTGTCAGCGTGGTGATGTTTTCCAACTGGTGCTTTCAAGAAGATTTTCCCAGGGCTTCAAAGGAGATGAATTCAATGTATATCGTGCCCTGCGGAACGTCAACCCCTCGCCTTACCTCTTCTATTTTGACTACGGAAATTTCAAGATCTTCGGAAGTTCGCCGGAAGCCCAGCTTGTTGTAAAAGACGGCAAAGCCGAAATCCACCCCATCGCCGGAACCTTTAAAAGAACCGGAAATGATGAACAGGATGCCGAAAGCGCCAAAGCCCTCGCAGCCGATGAAAAGGAAAATTCTGAACACGTGATGTTGGTAGATCTTGCCCGAAATGACCTTAGCCGCAACGGCAGCGGAGTAAAAGTGGAAACTTATAAAGAGATACAATTCTTCTCTCACGTGATCCACCTCGTAAGCAAGGTAACCGGAAATAAAAATGAAGACATTAGCACCATGCAGATGGTGGCCGACACCTTTCCTGCAGGCACCTTAAGTGGTGCGCCAAAACATAAGGCGATGCAGCTTATAGAGAAGTATGAGAATGTAAACAGGGATTTCTACGGAGGCGCAATTGGATTTATGGATTTCAACGGAAATTTCAACCATGCAATAATCATCAGATCATTTTTGAGCAAAAATCACCGGCTTCACTTCCAGGCCGGGGCAGGAATAGTTTCAGGATCGTCTGAAGAAAGTGAATTACAGGAAGTGTACAACAAACTGGGAGCCTTGAAAAAAGCACTGGAACTGGCTGAAGGAATATAGAGCCTCCCCCGGCCCCTCCATAGGAGGGGAGTTTAACCACCCCGTCCGCCGAGGCGGACACCCTCTTTAAAAAGGAGGGAATTAAAAGAATATTGATGGAAAAAGACTTAAATAATAAAAACAATGCTCTTCCCGGAGGGGAGAGACCAAGGGTCTTAGTAATTGACAATTACGACTCATTTGTATATAACCTGGTGCATTACCTTGAAGAGCTGGATTGCAAAGTAACTGTGCGACGCAACGATGAGCTGGACCTGGAAGAAATAGAGAAGTACGATAAGATCCTGCTTTCCCCCGGCCCCGGAATTCCCGATGAAGCCGGACTACTTAAACAGGTCATTTCCAGCTACGCCTCCAAAAAGAGCATTTTAGGTGTCTGTCTCGGGCAGCAGGCCATTGGCGAAGTCTTCGGCGGAAAGTTGATCAACCTTAAGGAGGTTTATCACGGTGTAGCTTCAAAAGTGAAATTATGTGTAACAGATGAAATGCTGTTTGATACTATGGACAATGAAATTGAAGTCGGTCGCTACCACTCCTGGGTTGTGGATACTGCACTTCCCGATTGTCTTGAAGCAACCTCTTTTGATGAAAACGGACAGATCATGTCCCTTCGTCACAGAGATTATGATGTTCGCGGAGTACAATTTCACCCGGAGTCTGTTTTGACGCCGCAGGGAAAAAAGATCATCGCCAACTGGATCAACAGCCCGGCAAGATCTCCCAAAGAAAAACAAGAAACTAAAGAATCCGATATAGCTTAAGGCATGAAACAAATTTTAAACAGGTTAATCAACCACGAGACCATCAGCCGGGAAGAAGCCAGATCTGTGCTGGTAAATATTTCCACGGGTAGCTATAACGACAGCCAAATCGCAGCTTTTCTAACGGTGTACATGATGCGAAGCATTACTCTGGACGAGCTGGAAGGCTTCCGTGATGCGCTGCTGGAAATGTGCCTTCCGGTAGAGCTGAGTCAGTATGATCCTGTAGACCTCTGTGGGACCGGAGGTGACGGCAAGGACACTTTCAATATTTCGACTTTGGCCTCATTTGTTACTGCCGGCGCCGGAGTAAAAGTCGCAAAACATGGGAACTACGGAGTCTCATCCGGTTGCGGGAGTTCCAACGTCATGGAGCACCTGGGAATTAAATTCAGCAATGAGCAGGATTTCATTGAGCGCAGCATAGACGAAGCCGGAATTTGCTTTTTACACGCTGCACTTTTCCATCCCGCCATGAAAAATGTAGCGCCAATAAGAAAGAATCTTGGAGTAAAGACCTTTTTCAACATGTTGGGTCCCATGGTAAATCCGGCGTTTCCAAAGAATCAGGTGGTGGGAGTTTACAGCCTTGAACTCGCCAGGATGTATGCTTATCTTTACCAGAAGACAGATAAGAATTTCACCATTTTACATGCATTGGACGGTTACGACGAGATCTCCCTTACCGGAAACACGAAAATGATCACCAACCGGGCTGAAACCATGCTGCGACCTCAGGATCTTGATGTCCCTGAGATCAATGCCGCAGATATTTCAGGAGGAAATACAGTGGAATCGGCGGCGAAGATCTTTATGGATGTGCTTAACAACAAAGGAACAGAGTCCCAGGTCAATGTAGTCTGTGCCAATGCCGCCGTTGCTATAAGCACAGTGAAAAAAACAGGGCTTGAAAATGCCTTTTTTGAAGCCAAAGAAAGTCTGAAGTCCGGTAATGCATTAAAGGCATTGCAGAAACTTCAGCAGTTAAATTAAAAAGAATGAACATACTCGAAAAAATAGCCGCCCATAAAAAACAGGAACTGGCAATTTCTAAAGAAGAAATTCCGGCAGAATCCCTGGAGCTTCTGCCTCACTTCAAGAGGAAATGCATCTCCTTAAAGGAAAATCTTCAGAAATCTGATACAGGAATTATTGCCGAATTCAAAAGACGCTCCCCCTCCCATCCCGAAATTAACCTGGATGCCGAAGTAGCCGAAATAACCGCCGGCTATGAAAAGGCAGGCGCGTCAGGAATTTCTGTACTTACAGATGAGGAGTTCTTTGGAGGCTCTTTAGACGACCTCGCCCTTGCCAGGGAAACTGTGAAGTTACCATTGCTGCGGAAAGATTTTATTGTAGATGAATACCAGATCATTGAGGCAAAAGCAATGGGTGCAGACGTTATCCTTTTGATCGCCGCTATGCTGAAACCTTCAGAAATCAAGAAATTTTCAGCGCTGGCTAAAAAACTGGGATTAGAAGTTTTGCTGGAAGTACACAATGAAGAGGAGCTCAAAAATAACATTTTTGACACCGTAGATATTATCGGTGTCAATAACCGAAATCTAAAGAACTTCGAAGTTGACTTAAAATTCAGCAAGGATCTGGCAGAAAAGATTCCTGACAATTATATCAAGATCTCCGAAAGCGGAATTAGTGATACAGCCGCAATCCTGGAGCTCCAAAAATGCGGATTTCAGGGCTTTCTTATCGGTGGCAATTTTATGAAGACAGAAGATCCCGGCAAGAGTGCTGCGGAATTCATTCAGGAACTAAAATCCAAAGCCTTATGGACCTGAAACTGAAGATCTGCGGCATGAGAGAAGCCGAAAACATCGGGGCTATAGCGGCTTTGAAACCCGATTATCTGGGCCTGATTTTTTATGAAGGTTCTCCACGAAATGTCTCGGAAAAAATTGAAGCACTTACTCCGCAGATCAAAAGAACTGGGGTATTTGTAAACGCTTCAGAAGAAGAGATCATTCAGAAAGTTGAGGACTATGAGCTTGAAGCTGTTCAGCTTCACGGGGAGGAATCGGCGGAATTATGCAAGAACTTAAAAGATCATTTTTCCGAAGCAGGGAAACCCGTAGAGATCATCAAAGTCTTCGGCATCAGAGAAGTCTTTAACTTCGACCGCCTAAGACCGTATGAAGAATTAGTGGATTTTTTCCTTTTTGACACCATTGGAAAAAATAAGGGTGGAAATGGGATTACTTTCGATTGGGATCTTTTAAAGGAATACCCCTCCAACACTCCATTTTTCCTGAGTGGCGGAATAGGAGTTGACGAAGTTGCTGCTATAAGATCATTCTACAGCTATTTTAAAAGAAATAACAATGAGGAGCTGTTTTACGGCATCGATGTAAACAGCAAATTTGAAACGGCACCGGGAATGAAAGATCCCGCAGCTCTGGAGAAATTTAGGGAAGGGCTGTTTAATAAATAAGAAATATGATTTATCAGGTAAACGAAAAAGGATATTACGGGGATTTTGGCGGCGCCTTTATTCCGGAAATGCTATACCCCAATGTAGAGGAGCTTCGCTCCCGCTATCTGCAGATCATGCAGGAAGAGGATTTTCAGAAGGAATTCCGTCAGCTGCTAAAGGATTATGTGGGCAGGCCCACGCCACTTTACTATGCTGAAAGGTTCAGCAAAAAATACGGTACAAAAGTCTATTTAAAACGTGAAGATCTCTGCCATACAGGGGCTCACAAAGTAAACAATACCATTGGCCAGATCCTAATGGCAAAGCGCCTGGGTAAAAGCCGAATTATAGCCGAAACCGGTGCAGGACAGCACGGAGTGGCGACTGCTACTGTTTGCGCGCTCATGGGAATTGAATGCGTGGTGTATATGGGCGAGATCGACATTAAAAGACAGGCGCCAAACGTGGCCCGGATGAAAATGCTCGGTGCCACTGTGGTTCCCGCGACCTCAGGCAGCCGTACTCTGAAAGATGCCACAAACGAGGCCATTCGTGACTGGATCAACAATCCGATGAACACGCATTATATCATCGGATCTGTGGTAGGACCACATCCCTATCCGGACATGGTTGCAAGATTTCAAAGCGTAGTTTCTGAAGAAGTGCAAAAGCAACTGCAGGAAAAGGAAGGCCGTGAAAATCCCGATTACGTGGTGGCATGTGTCGGCGGTGGAAGTAACGCCGCCGGATTGTATTACCACTACCTGGATAAAGAAGAGGTAGGTATCATTGCCGTAGAAGCCGCCGGGGAAGGTGTGCTCACAGGTAAAAGTGCAGCAACCTCAGCCCTTGGTCGCGAGGGAATCATCCACGGCAGTAAAACCCTGTTGATGCAAACAGAAGACGGACAGATCACTGAGCCTTATTCCATTTCCGCCGGGCTAGACTATCCCGGAGTTGGACCTATGCATGCCAATCTATTCAGGACCGGGCGTGGGGAATTTATTTCGGTAACAGATGAAGACGCCATGGCCGCAGGATTGCAGCTGTGTAAGCTGGAAGGGATCATTCCGGCAATAGAAACCGCCCACGCTCTTGCCATTTTTGAGACCCGGAAATTCGAAAAAGATGATGTGGTAGTGGTGAATCTCTCCGGTCGTGGAGATAAGGACCTTAATACTTATATAGAGCATTTTAATTTGTAATATACCGTCATCCTGAATTTATTTCAGGATCTCAAAAGAAGCTGAAACAAGTTCAGCTTGACGACATTTAATAAAAACATGAACAGAATAAAACAAAAACTTCAGGAAGATCCTTCCAAAAAGCTGCTTTCCATTTACTTTACCGCAGGATATCCTGAACCTGAAGATACCGTCACCATACTTCAGGAGCTTCAGGAAAGCGGTGTGGATATGGTTGAAATTGGATTGCCTTTCAGTGATCCTTTAGCCGACGGACCGGTGATCCAGCGGAGTTCAGAAGCTGCTTTAAAAAGCGGAATGACCACCAAAAAGCTTTTTCAGCAACTGGAGGGAATTCGCAAATCTGTTGATATTCCGTTATTGATCATGGGTTATTTTAATCCCATCCTTCAGTTCGGAGTAGAGCGATTTTGCCGTCAATGCAGAGAAAGTGGGATTGACGGACTCATAATTCCGGATCTTCCGCTGGAGGAATACGAGCTTCAGTATAAAGAGATCTTTCAGAAGTATGATCTGCTGATGATATTTCTTATTACTCCACAAACTTCAGAAGAAAGGATAAAAGAGATCGACAGCGCTTCCGAAGGCTTTATTTATATGGTGAGCAGTGCGAGTGTGACAGGCGGTACAGGTGGCTTTGGAGATGAACAAAAGGATTATTTTACTCGGGTGTCAAAAATGGGACTAAAGAGCCCTCTTATTGTCGGCTTCGGGATCAAGGACAACAAAACCTTTGAACAGGCTACAGCACAGACAAAAGGCGCGATAATCGGTAGCGCATTCATTAAACACCTCACCGAAAACGGAACGGGTAAAATTCCGCAATTCTTAAAGAACATCCGATAATTAACGCTCTTGTTAACATGGCTTTAATAGAGATTGGGTCTTATATTCCGTATCTTGAAGAGAACTTAAAATTAAAGTTATGGGACGTATATCAGATAAACACGATAAAAGAAAGAGACGCAGTGATAATGATCCACTTAGCGGTGAAATAGGAAATCGTGATATTGAAACCAATGATTTTGATATTGACGAAAAGACTATAAAAGACCAGCAGAAAAAAAAGTAATGGAGAAAGGAGAGAAAAAGACCAAAGGTGGTAAGACTCCGCTCAATACTTTTGGAAAACTGCGACCTAGAAGAGGAAAATTTACTACAAAACCTCAACAAATTAAAGATCCGCTTGAAAAAGAAGAAACCGTCTAGTCTTCAAAAAACTGACGGTACTGCAAGACCCTGAAATCAATTTTATTGAATTCGGGGTTTTGTTTTTTAATGGTTATTAAATTGAAGGAAATTTTAGGCTAGTAAGATCTCTGCCGGTATTTTTAATTCTTTATATAAAGTTTTGATCATCCCTAATGTGAGATTTCTTTTTCTATTCAAAATTTCACTTACCCTACTCTGGCTACCCAGATACTTTACCATATCGGCGTTAGTCATCCCCATTTGCTCCATTCGGAATTTAATTGCATCTATTGGATCTGGTGGTGCAACCAATAAGTCGAATTCGTCACCTTCCGGTGTATCTCTTTGTGCTCCCCACAGCTTCTCAATTCTGCTAAGTGCGAAATTATAGTCATTTTCTGTTTTTATTGGTCGAATGTTCATAATCAAATGGTTTTAGCATCAATCGAATCGTATTGTTTATGGGTTCCGATGAACCTTATGAAAACTACTTGAAACTGATAATCAATGGCAACTATTAATCTGTAGTTATTGCCTTTAATATTGAATACAGCTCTTCCGTCTCCAACTATGCTGGCATTTTGAAACTGCATTTTCAGCTCATTAGGATCTTTCCAATTAGCTGCTTTGGTGATATGATAATTAAGCCGTATTTCCCGTTTTGGGATATTTAATTTTGACATTATAAAGAATAACTAATCAATCTTCAAAAAACTGACGGTACTGCAAGACCCTGAAATCAATTGTATTGAATTCGGGGTCTTGTTTTTTAAGGTGTTTGTACAATTCCATGCTCCCAATTGCACGGTTTGCAGAACCTGAAGGCGCAGTCAGGGAGACGGTGTTGATGGGCCGGCCATCCAGCAGAAACTGGTGTACCCGGGGCACATCATTAGAGATCACTTTTATTTTTATCTCGTGATGTTTAAGTAACTTCCTGAAAAAGAATTCCGGTCCGTTTTTACTGTTTCCGCCGGTAAAAAGAAGGGTGTCAATCTTTTCGTGGCGTTTTAAGATGCCAATTA
Organism: Salinimicrobium xinjiangense DSM 19287; assembly: GCF_000423585.1. Classification (GTDB taxonomy): domain Bacteria; phylum Bacteroidota; class Bacteroidia; order Flavobacteriales; family Flavobacteriaceae; genus Salinimicrobium; species Salinimicrobium xinjiangense. The sequence goes on along the minus strand of NZ_KE384055.1, from coordinate 201,785 downwards.
GATCCCTCAACTCCACATGCAGCATTCCAAGGTCTGAAGCGTCGACCTTTTCCCTTCTGCAGCTTTCCACCGTATCACATATCCCAATCCCTTTTTTTGCCAGGAAATCTTTTCGCTGCGCCACTGCCTCGGGAGTATTCTCAAATTTCAGGTCCAGATCAAAGATCCTGTCAATGATCTGCCATAGCATGCCGTCACGACTCCCATAGCAGAAATCCACATCGTCCTCTTTTAGCTCACGGGTGGTAAATCTGGGAGGAGGCAAGGTACCGACAATGAGTTTTGTGGCGTCTTCGGGAATGAAGGGTTCGTAGGGGTGTTTATGATGAAAAAGGTTCAAGGTTTAAAGTTTAAGGTTCAAGGTTGCGAGTTGCGGGTTGCGAGTTGCGGGTTGCGAGTTGCGGGTTGCGGGTTGCGGGTTAAAAAGTTCCATGTTGCACGTTGCAGGTCAAAGAAGCAAATTTTAAACCAAAAAATACGTTCCTCTTTCCTCTCTCCACTTTCCTCTAAAATTGAATTTGGTGCTTGTTTCTTCTCAATACTCAATACTCAATACTATTTTAAGACAATCACCAAATCATCCGCATACACCATATCTCCTTCTTTCAGGACGATCTTGTCGACTTCTCCTTCGGAATTGGCGGTGATGGTCGTTTCCATCTTCATAGCTTCGATCACGAACAGCGGCTGATTCTTCTCTACTTTATCTCCGGGCTTTACCTGGATATTTGAAAGTGCTCCCTGTAATGGTGCTCCAATTTGTTTTTTATCATCCTTTTCTACTTTCTGATGCACGACTTTCTCCACTTTGACCGATTGATCCTTGACTTCTACCGCCCGTGTTTGACCGTTGACTTTAAAGAAGATCCGGGCCATTCCGTCGTCATTGGTTTCCCCGACAGAAAGGAATTCGATCAATAATGTTTTTCCGCGGTCAAGTTCCACGATGATCTCTTCTCCACGTTCCATTCCGTAGAAGAAATTCTTCGTTGGCACATTCATCACGCTGCCAAATTCCATGTGGTGGTTGTAGGCGTCTGTAAAAACCTTTGGATAGAGCTTATAGGATAGGAAATCTGTGATCTCCACATCTCTGCCCATTCCTTCTTCAAAGGTCTCTTTAAATTCTTCAAACTCCTTTTCAAAATCAATAGGCTCCAGGTGTGCATTGGGTCGTTCAGTATAAGGCTTTTCATCCTTTAGTACGATCTTCTGGATCTTTTCGGGGAAGCCACCATAAGGTTGCCCCAGGTCTCCCCTGAAGAAACTCTTAACCGATTGCGGGAAAGAGATCTCATCTCCTTTCTCCAGCACATCTTCTATGGAAAGATTATTACTCACTAAATATTGCGCCATGTCACCAACAACCTTTGAACTTGGGGTCACCTTTATAATGTCTCCAAAAAGATCATTTACCTTGCTGTACATTTCGGTGATCTCGTGGAAACGATCGGCCAGGCCGAGGCTTTCTGCCTGAGGTTTCAGGTTGGAATACTGTCCCCCCGGAATTTCATGCTTATACACCTCTCCTGATCCTGCTTTTAATCCGGATTCAAAAGGATAATAATACCTGCGGACTGCCTCCCAGTACTGCGAGTACTCATTCAGTTTATCTGTGTTGAATTCCCTTCCGCGGTCATGGAACCTCAGCATTTCTACTATAGAGTTGAAATTTGGCTGCGAAGTTAATCCTGATAGTCCGCCCAAAGCCACATCTATTACATCCACCCCGGCTTCCACAGCTTTAAGATAGGTCGCAGCCTGAATGGAAGAAGTGTCATGAGTATGCAGGTGCAAAGGAATATTGATCCTTGATTTAAGCGCCGAAACCAGCTCATAGGCTGCATCGGGTTTCAGAATTCCGGCCATATCTTTGATTCCAATAATATGAGCACCGGCATTTTCGATATCTTTTCCTAACTGGACATAGTATTCCAGGTTGTACTTTGATTCTTTAGGATCCATGAGATCCCCGGTATAGCAAATAGTACCTTCGGCCAAGCCATTGGTACGCTTTCTCACATGTTCAATACAAGGGGCGATGGATTCCATCCAGTTCAAACTGTCAAAGATCCTGAACACGTCAATCCCGTTCTCCCAGGATTGTTCTACAAATTTCTCAATGAGATTATCAGGATAGGCAGTATAGCCAACTCCATTAGAGCCGCGTAACAACATCTGCATAAGGATGTTCGGCATCGCGGCTCTTAATCTTTGCAGCCGTTCCCAGGGGTTCTCCTTTAAGAAGCGCATACAAACATCAAAGGTCGCACCTCCCCAAACTTCCATACTAAAGACTTCCGGATGGTTTCTGGCGAAACCTTCGGCTACTTTTTCCATGTCGTAGGTTCTCATCCGGGTTGCCAGCAAACTCTGGTGCGCATCCCGCATCGTGGTATCAGTAAAATGTACTTTTCTCTCATGAAGCAACCAGCGGGAGAATTTTTCGGGACCATATTCTGTCAGCAGATCTTTTGTACCCTTGGGATACCCGTTCCCTGACTCAAAGGAGGGAATGACAGGTTTTATAAACTGCTTATTCGGTTCGGGGTTTTTCACATCCTCGTTTCCGTTGATGATGACATCTCCAAGGAATTTCACCATTTTAGTCGCCCTGTTCCGCGTCTTCCTGATCTTGAATAAGTCCGGATTGTCTTTAATGAAGTTCACTGTCACCTCTCCTTTACGGAAGGTAGGATGAGCCAGAATATTATCGAGGAATCCCATATTAGTCATTACTCCCCTAATTCTGAACTCGGCCAGCGCCCTTCGCATTTTTCTACAGGCACCGTCCAAAGTTCTGCTGCTGGCAGAAACCTTTACAAGCATGGAATCGAAAAACGGAGAAACCTTTACACCCTGATAAATACTACCGGCATCAAGACGGATCCCAAAGCCTGAAGCACTTCGGTAAGTAGTGATGGTTCCGTAATCGGGTTTAAAATCGTTCGTGGGATCTTCAGTTGTAATTCTGCATTGTAAAGCGTATCCATTGGTCTTTATCGCTTCCTGACTTTCAATTTTGATCTGTTTGTCTGAAAGTTTATATCCGCCGGCAATAAATATCTGTGCCTTTACCAGGTCAATGTTGGTGATGATCTCGGTTACCGTATGCTCCACCTGAATCCGCGGATTCACCTCTATAAAAAAGATTTCTCCGCTTTTATCTACAAGGAATTCTACAGTACCGATGTTGTTATAATCTACTGCCTTACAAAGTTTGACGGCATATTTGTAAAGGTTGTTCTTTATATCTTCAGCAAGATCCTGGGAAGGTGCAAATTCAATTACCTTTTGATAACGCCGCTGTACAGAGCAATCGCGTTCAAAGAGGTGCACAAGATTTCCGTGGTTGTCCCCCACGATCTGTATCTCAATATGTTTCGGATCTTCAACGAATTTTTCCAGGAAGACGGTGTCATCACCAAAAGCATTCTTTGCTTCCCGCCGGGATTCATTGAAGCCACTCTTTAGATCATCCTCTGTTCTTATTACCCGCATTCCACGGCCTCCTCCACCCGAAGCTGCCTTCAGCATAACCGGATATCCTATTTTTTCGGCTTCTTCAAGAGCAATTTCTACCGAGGTCAGATCCTTCTCATTACTGCGTATCACCGGAATATCATTTTTCACAGCGACCTCTTTGGCTCTCACCTTATCTCCTAAAGACTTAAGAACTGAAACTTTTGGGCCAATAAAGATGATCCCGTTATCCTCACATTCCTGTGCGAACTGTGCATTTTCAGAAAGAAAACCATAACCGGGATGTATTGCATCAACACCGTTCTCCTTTGCCAGTTTTACAATAGCTTTTATATCCAAATAAGGTTTTAGGGGCTCCTTATCATCGCCAATCTGATAAGATTCGTCGGCTTTATATCGGTGGAGGGAATATCGATCTTCAAAAGTGTAGATTCCTACCGTTCTTAGTCCGATCTCTGTACAGGCCCTAAAGATCCTGATTGCGATTTCCCCTCTGTTTGCGACTAAAACCTTTTTTATTTTCATTGCTGAAGCTTCTTTTTAAATTAATGCTTTGAAATAGAGCACCTTCAAAAATGACAATTTTGGAGGCCCTCCTTTTTTCAGAAATTAAAAAGAAAAAAGCGGTGAGACACCGCTTTTTTAAATACTTTAACAATAAACTGCTGCTGAAGCTATCTCGTAAAAACCAGTTCATTTTTCTTCTTGCTTTCTTCAGCCGCATAGCGATAGCCATCGTAATCGAATCCTTTAAGATCTTCCAGGGTTTTGGCTTCTGTATCTATGATATATCTCACCATTGATCCGCGGGCTTTCTTGGCAAAAAAGCTGATGATCTTAAGTTTTCCGTTCTTGAAGTCTTTGAATACCGGGGTGATCACCGGCACCTTCAGTTTATCTGTATCTACAGCTTTAAAATACTCCTGACTCGCCAGATTTACGAAGAGTTCACCATCTTTTAATTCATCGTTAAGGAATGAAGTTATTTTTTCCTGCCATAATTCATAAAGATTCTTTTTGCGTCCCACAGCCAATGATGTTCCCATTTCCAGGCGGTACGGCTGCATAAGATCCAGAGGTCTCAGGATCCCATAATATCCGGAAAGGATCCGCAACGTATTCTGCATAAAATCAATTTTTTCAGCAGGAATGCTGTAGGCGTCAAGCCCGGTATAAACATCTCCGGCAAAAGCATAGGCCGCAGGACGGGAATTTTCTTTGTCGTGTTCTTCTGTGAATTCCTGGTAACGGCTGTGATTGAGATCGGCCAGTTTATCACTTATATCCATTAGCTCCATGAGCTCTTTTTTTGACATACGTGCCAATTTCCTGTTGATGGTAGCCGTAGTTTCTATAAAGGAAGGCTGGGTGCCGCGAGTGGTAGGTAGTTTAGTTTCGTAGTCGAGGGTTTTCGCAGGGGAGACAACAATTTTCATATTATAATTTTTCCGGAGGAATGATTTTTTAATTTACCCCACTAAAATATTAAATCCCGACGGGATTTCCTGCCGGGATTCTTCTTTCCTGTTGATAATACTATTGAAAATGCTTATTCGTCGATGAATTCCTTTTGATTCTTTGCATAATTCCTCCAGCGTTCAATACATTGTTGCATATCGTCCGGGACAGGAGTATCAAAGCTCAGCCACTCTCCCGTAACGGGATGCTTGAAGCCAAGAGTTTTTGCGTGAAGGGCCTGTCGTGGTAAAACTTTGAAGCAGTTATCGACAAATTGCTTGTATTTGGTAAAGGTTGTGCCCTTTAAGATCTTATCTCCGCCATAGCGTTCATCATTGAAGAGCGTATGACCAATGTGTTTCAAATGCACCCTGATCTGATGTGTACGCCCGGTCTCAAGTTTACAGGAAACAAGCGTCACATAGCCAAGTCTTTCAAGTACTTTAAAATGTGTTACTGCAGGCTTGCCTTTATCTTCATCCTCTCCCTGATAAACTGTGTTTTGCAATCTGTTCTTGGGATGACGACCAATATTACCTTCAATGGTACCTTCGTCTTCTTCCACATTACCCCATACCAGCGCCACATATTCACGTTCACTGCTCTTGTCAAAAAACTGTTTGGCCAGTTTCGTCATCGCCTGCTCTGTTTTGGCAATCACCAGAAGTCCGCTGGTATCCTTATCGATCCGGTGAACGAGTCCGGGTCTTTCATCTGAATTCTGTGGAAGATTGTCAAAATGGTAGACCAGTGCATTGATCAAAGTGCCGCTATAGTTTCCATGACCGGGATGCACCACCATTCCGGCAGGTTTATTCACCACCAGCAGTGCCTCATCTTCATAAACTATGTCCAGCGGAATATCCTCCGGGGTCAGTAGAAATTCGTAAGGTGGATGTTCAAACAGCACCTGCACCACATCACCCGGCTTTACCTTGTAATTGGATTTGACAGGAACCTCATTAACATGAATGTTTCCTTCTTTGGCAGCCGTCTGAATCTTATTTCGGGTAGCTTTTTCGATATAGTTCATAAGGAACTTATCAACCCGCAGCGGCTGCTGACCTTTGTCTGCTACAAACCTGTGGTGTTCATACAGTTCATCATCGTTATCTTCGGGTTCAGGGCTTGTATTATCAGAAATCATATTCTTCGTCTTCCAGGTCGTTCAAAATTTGATTTTCAGCAGTATTCCTCTGCTCTTCCTCTTCCTCCATGCCATATCTTCCGGAGCCATCTCCCAGTACAAGATCGATCTTTGAAGTCTTCATAAGTTTCATCCCAGGTTCTACAAGCTTACCTTCATGACGCATTTCCAGCACCACATCTTTGGCTACATCCGGTTTATAGGAAACAGTTCCTATTTCAAAACCAAGGGAGCGCAAAGTGGGTTCCACCTGTCTTCTGGTCCTGCGGATAAGGTTCTCAGGAATCTCCACTTTTGTAAATCCTGAAGGATTGATCGTAAGGTAGATCTTTCTGTTTTCCTTTACCTGCTTCCCCGGAAGCGGCACCTGATCAATAACAGAGTAAGGAGGATAATCGGGATTATAATTTGCCGAATCCAGGATCTCCCTGCGAAGATCCAGTTCCTCCAGCTCCAAATCCACCCGGTCCAGTGACATGCGGGCAAGATTGGGAACTGTGATCCTTTGATCCTGATTGGTGGAGAAATCCAGCCATTTTAAAATGACGAAAGCGATCAAAACGAGCGCCAGTACAGCTAAAACCAACTGAATTAAAAAGGTTTTACTGAAGAGGAATTTGAAAAAACTCATAGTTTAAATTAAAAAACAAAGATATAAAAACAGGTGGTCTTGCAGACATTCATTTAATAGTCGCTACTTTTGTTAACGTAAAAAACCGGGCCATATTTAATTATGAAGAAAAATGTAGCCATAGCCATGGGCGGCTTTTCCAGTGAGTATCGCATCTCCATTAACAGCGGAAACGTAGTATATAAAAACCTTGATCGCAGCAAATACAATCCCTACCGGGTGCATATTCTGCAAAAAGAATGGTTTGTAATTGGTGAAAATGATATGCCTTACCCAATAAACCGAAGCGATTTTACGGTTAATATCGGTGGAAAACGTATCACTTTCGATTGTGTTTTTAACACCATCCACGGAACTCCCGGAGAAAACGGACTGCTACAGGCCTACCTGGAACTGTTGGGCATTCCTCAAACCTCCTGCGATTTCTACCAATCGGCACTTACTTTTAATAAAAGAGACCTCATCAGCGTTTTGCGACCCTACGGAGTTAAAACTGCAGTGAATTATTTTGTAGATAAAGGCGATGAAATCGATCCCGATGATGTGGTTAATAAAGTGGGGCTTCCATGTTTTGTAAAAGCCAATAAAGCCGGAAGCAGCTTTGGAATTACAAAGGTAAAAACCCGGGAGGATATTATTCCCGCCACCAAATTTGCCTTTAAGGAAGATGATGAGATCATCATTGAATCTTTTCTCGATGGCACTGAGGTTTCTGTTGGTGTGATCACCCACAACGGAAAGATCACAGCCCTTCCTGTCACCGAAATTGTTTCTGAAAATGAGTTTTTTGACTATGAAGCCAAATACCTCGGAAAGTCGGAAGAGATCACTCCCGCCAGAATTTCTGAAGAGCAGACAAAACAGGTACAGGAGATCGCTGAATTGATTTACCGGAAGCTGAAAATGAAAGGATTCTCGAGATCAGAATTTATTTTCCATAATAATGAACCGCATTTTATAGAAATGAATACCAATCCGGGGCTTAGCGAGGCCAGTATTTTACCTCAACAGGCACAGGCAGCAGGGATATCTCTTGAAGAACTTTTCGGGAGCGCCATTGAGACTGCTCTGGACTAAATTTAAGAGGAAAGTGGAGAGAGGAAAAAGGAAATAAAAATCCTAAAATTTTTAATTGTAAGAATTTTCTATTTTAGAGTAAATATTCAGCAATGAAAAAAGTCGTTTTTCCGGGGTCTTTTGATCCAATTACATTGGGACATACAGACATTATCGACCGCGCCTTACCTCTGTTTGATCAGATCATACTGGCTATAGGAACCAATTCTGACAAGAAATATATGTTTTCCCTGGAACAACGCCTTCATTTTCTTGAGGAGATCTATAAAGCAGAACCTAAAGTCAGGGTGATGACCTACACCGGATTAACAGTAGATTTCTGCAAAGAACAGAATGCCGGCTTTATTCTCCGAGGTCTTCGAAACGCTATTGACCTGGAATACGAGAAAACCATAGGTCAGACAAATTTCAAAATGAGCGGGGTGGATACCATCTTCTTCGTCACTTCCTCCGGAAAAAGCCATATTTCTTCAACCGTAGTGCGGGATGTAATCCGCCATGGCGGGAAATATGAGTTCATGGTGCCCGATGTGGTTAGGAAGTAGGTATTAGTTAATTGGGGATTGGTTAATTGGTTAATTCGGGAATCGGGAATCGTTAAATCGGGATTCGGGATTGGGGATTCGGAAGAAATAGCCACAGATACACGGATATTGCGTGAAATAAAAGCAGAGGAATATTTTCTCGCAAGGCCGCAAAGATTTCGCAAAGGCTACGAAAAATTTTTCTGTTCATTGTTATATGATCATTGGAAATTGAAAAAAAAGCCACGGATACACTGATATTTTTTCTGATCGTTAACCAATCCCAGACCTGCAAGGTTTTAAAAACCTTGTAGGTCTTGTTTCCTTCAAACCTGCAAGGTCCAAAAAAGACCTTGCAGGTTAATTTTGAGGTAAAGAAATCTTAAACAAACAACCACTGTCAGGGCTGCAAGCCGCTGACAGGGTTAAATCATATCAAATTTGTGCTGTGTTTACAAAAACATCCGAGTATCCAAGGTTAAAAAGGAAACCTACAAGGTCTGGAAAAAGACCTTGCAGGTTAGCTCCGTATTTTGATTTGGCCCACCTCCGCTGAAGCTTCGGTGGGTAAAAATTTGCTGCTTGGTGCTTGGTGCTTGGTGCTTGGTGCTTAAAACTGATAATTCACAGCTAGTCCCGCAAACCAATTCCTTGGCATTCCGGGATAAAAATATCTTGGTGCGGCACCACCAAAGCCTACCGCATTCGGGATTACCGAAGCTGCATAATTTTCATCAAACACATTATTGAGTCCGGCGAAGAGTTCTGTGTTCCAGTTTCGGAAAAATTCAGGAGCCCAGGAGGCTTTCAGGTGAAAGAGGTTATAGCCATCGCGGAATTCAGAGTTGGCATCATTCAGGGGCATTTCCCCTTCATGTTGCCAGGTGGCCCGCAATGAAATTCCGGAAGTGGTAATAAGATCGAGTCCGGCATTGATGGAGCTTTCCGGGACCGCCGGTAAGCGGTTACCGGAGAAATCTTCTTCCTCATCCACAAACTCGTCGAATTTAAAGGAGTTGAAAGCAGCATTTACAAACGACCGGGCGCGAAGACCTGTAAAGACCGGAAAATTGTAGTTGAGCAGGAATTCTATTCCATTATGGTCAGTCTTTCCTGCGTTGCGACCAATGTAGCGGTCTTCGGCCACTCTTTCAGCCACCAAGAGATTTTCCACCTGAATGCTGAAAGCAGCTACCTCGGCATAAAGCCTGTTATTGAGAAAATTCCCTTTGAAACCGATTTCATAATTAACGCCTGTTTCCGGTTCCAGACTGGTGTTGATAAGACCTTCGGGAGTCAGAGTTTCGGCTACAGTTGGCGTAGAAAAGCCATGACTTATGGATGCGTAAAGATTTTTTCCCGGAGTTAGGGAATACACAGCTCCCAATCTTGGTGAAAGTATGGTTTCAAAACGGTAATCGCCCGACTGATCGATCTCATCTTCAGCGTAAAAATCTGTGAGTTCGTAGGAAGTGGAATTCAGGTTTAATCCGGCTTCAAGACGGAGTTGAGGAAGTATTTGTAAATCGTATTGTGCAAAAATATTGTAGTAATTCCTGTCCTGTTCATTGTTGCTAAGGCTGTTACCGGCTACACTTCCCCGGCCGGGAAAATCCCTGTAAAGATTTTCAAAGGTTGCAGTATCATACCATTCACGATAGATCTCAGCCCCGAAACTCAGCTGTGACTCCAGTTCCAAAAATGGGTTTTTCAGACTAAATTTTGTTCGCCCCCCGCTTGCCACCTGCTCTTCTTTAAGAATATCAAAAGGTCTTGGTTCGTAGCCGTCTCTGAATGTCAGGTGTACACTGGTAACATTCTCAAAAGATGAAGAAAATTTGTGTGCATAGGAAATTCCGAAGAGGCCTTTATCATATGATTCATATCCTTGTGCAGCGGCCCAGGTAAATGCAGCCGAAGAAGGATCATTTTCCAGGGTTTCCCGATTTACTGAACTCGGAATATAGGCCTTTAGGCGCACCAACTGCCCAAAAACATAAAGAGCATTGTTTTCCTCATTTTTGACCTCTCCATAGATTGTAAAGGAGTCGCGGTCATAATTACTGTTGTCCCTCCAGCCGTCACTATGCAGATTATTATAGGTTGCAACAAGATTTGTACTTCCGCTGGCATGAGCAAGCTTAAGATTATTACGGGAAAGCCCATAGCTGCCAAAAGTGGTCTTTGCACCGGCAGTTGTTCCCGGTGCTGCCTGTGCGGGATATAATGTGATGACTCCGCCGAGGCCTGCTCCATAGATACTGGAAACAGGACCTTTGATCACCTCTGCACTCCCAACTATGGCAGGATCAAAATCATCAAGGGTGGTCTCCCCTTCGGCCGAGGAAAGCGGAATTTCCTTGAAATAAGCTTTCACCCGGTTCGTGCTGTACTGAGATCTCGCACCTACTCCGCGTATGCTCATCTTATTGGTGTTGAGCGCTCCCTGATGTACGGTAAGGCCCGGAAGGGTGCTGAAATTCTGCATAATATTTGTTTCATCAAATCTTTCCAGATCTGAGGCTGACAGAACTGAAACGGCTGCCGGAGTTTGCAGCAGCCCCTGGGGGATCATGGTACTGCGGAGTACAACTTCAGAAAGAGAACCTTCAGCCGGAGCCAGATATATTGTCAGATCTTCTTCAGGAGCATTAACCGGTATCACTCTTCGGCCGTAGTCCGGCTTTTCAAAAATGAGGTTAACCGGAAAGTTGTCCGCAGTAAAAGTGAAGTTTCCGGAGGTGTTGGAAAAGGTGATTTCAGACAGTCCTTCCGCAGAGATCTGCACGTTTGTAAGTGGTGCATTGGAAAAAGCATCAAGTATTTTTCCGGAGATGTTTTGAGCTGAAAGATTTCCGAAGAAAAATATTAAGATCAGGAGGGGAAGATTTTTTTTCAATTCAGATGTTTTAAACTTATCAATAAGAGGTGTCAAAAAGGGCATTTTTGAAAGGTATTTCAGGAAATTTTTATGCCGCCACTAAAATAAGTCATATTTTTAATGACCCGAAATATCCTATAAACCTTAAGACTTCTTTAAGCTTTTCAAGTTTTTCTTTATGTTTACGGCTGCTAATAATTCCTTATGAAAAAGATTCTGGTTCTGGCGATCACGGCTATTTGTCTTAGCTCCTGTGATTTTTCCAATTATATTCTGGAGCAGGATTATGATTTTACCACAAGATTTGAAAAATCTGGCGGCACTGAAACCGGCACCTATACCGAAGTTATCGATTTCTATGAAGATCTTGCTGCAGTTTATTCTACCGTAGATCTTCAGATATTTGGAGAGACTGACAGTGGAGAACCGCTGCACCTCATGGTTTACAGCAGAAACAAAAATTTTGATTTTGAAAGCCTTGGTAAAGACCATAGCGTTGTATTGATAATGAACGGGATCCACCCGGGCGAGAGTGACGGCATTGATGCCACGATGATGCTTTTTAGAGACCTGGCGCAGGATTCGATCGTTCTTCCGGAAAATACGGTGATTGCTACCATTCCTATATATAATATAGGAGGAGCGCTTAACCGCAATTCCTTCACCCGTACAAATCAAAACGGTCCCAAAAGCTATGGTTTTAGAGGTAACGCCCGCAATTTTGATCTCAACCGGGATTTCGTGAAAGCCGATACAAAAAATACCCGCACCTTCTACGAACTTTTTCATCACGTAAATCCTGATATTTTTATTGATACTCATGTAAGCAATGGAGCCGACTATCAATATACACTCACCCATTTATTCACACAGCATGACCAGATGGGAGGGCAAATGGGAAGTTACCTTAAAACTGATCTTCGTCCTGCACTTGAAAAAGCTTTACGCAAGAAAAAATGGGATATTACGCCTTATGTAAATGTTTTTGGAGATGTGCCCGAAAAGGGATTTTCGCAGTTCCTGGACATACCGAGATATTCCACAGGTTACACTTCCCTATGGGGCACTCTGGGAATGATGATAGAAACACACATGCTCAAACCCTATGACCAGAGAGTGCGTGGTACTTATGAGATCCTCCGGTCTATGATAGATATTGCCGATGAGGATTCGGAACTTATCAAAAAACTAAGGGCTCAGGATCTCAGGGATTTTCAGGCAAAAAAATCATATGCCTTTGATTTTAAAGTGGACAGCAGCAAAACTTCAACGCTAAAGTTCAAGGGTTATGAAGCTGAAAGAATTCCCAGCGAAGTGACAGGTTTTGACAGGATTAAATATGACACCACAAGACCATTCACCAAAGAAGTCACCTATTATAATAACTTTAAACCTACCAGAGAAGTTGGAATTCCCCAGGGTTATATCATTTCCCAGGCCTGGTGGCCGGTCCTGGAACTCCTGGAAATGAATAAGGTCAATATGGTTCCCTTTGAAAAGGATACTACTATGATGGTGGAAGTTTACCGAATTAAAGACTATAAGACCAGAAACAGGTCATACGAAGGACATTTTCCGCATTCAAACGTGGAGGTAGAATCTTCACAACAAAAGATAAATATTAGAAAAGGAGACTATTTCATTCCGATAAAGCAAAGGGCGGCAAAATATCTAATGGCTACATTGGAACCCCAGGCTCCGGATTCATTTTTCAGCTGGAACTTCTTTGATAGTGTACTTCAGCAAAAAGAAGGTTTTTCTCCTTATGTATTTGAAGATGTTGCGAGGGAGATCCTGGACGATTATCCTGAGATTGAAGAGGAATTTCTGAAATTAAAAGAGAGCGATCGGGAATTTGCATCCAACTGGTATGCACAGCTCGAATGGATCCACAGGAAGAGTGAACATTACGAGAAATCACACTTGAGATATCCCGTTTTTCGAGTGAACAGGTAAGATCTCTTCGGGAAAAAGCAACTTGATATTGGCATAGGATTTTTTCAAGGCTTTCTGCGCCTTTTCCATATCCTTCCATTTCACCTTCTTAATACCTTCCTTTTCCTCGGGAATTAGTTCCCCGTCAAAATCGGTTCTCATTTCATACCAGTAAGTTACCTTGAGGCGATAGCGACCTTTTCGCTGAAATACATGATAAGTTGTTTGAAGGAATTTTGTGATCCTGAGGTTTTTTACACCCGTCTCCTCCTCTACTTCCCGTATTGCACCCGACTCAATACTTTCATTTTTTTCAACTTTACCTTTTGGCAGGTCCCAACGTCCATTTCTATAGATAAAAAGAACTTCATCTTTTCCATTCAAGACCATCCCACCACCGGCGGTGACGACCGGCAGTTTTTTAAAAAGGTGTTTAAGCAACTTTTCTTTTTTCTCATGATAAAGGTTGACGTAGAGCAGCTTCCCTTTATTGATCTTTTTGATAATTCTTTTAAATTTAACTTCCTTTAACGGAATAGATACATATTTCTCACCTAAATCCTTTTTTGTTGAGAGAATAATAGGAATATCATTTACAAAAACTTTATACATTTGCAGTATGATTTTAGATAAGGAAACTGCTCGCAAAACTGCCGAGTTGCTATTGCAAATTAAGGCAATAAAATTAGATGCACAACAAGGCTTTAAATGGGCCAGCGGATGGAACTCCCCTATTTACTGCGATAATCGCATCATTCTTTCCTATCCTCCCATCCGTAATTTTGTACGGGAGCATTTAGCCAGGCAAATAGAACAACTATATGGAAAAGCCGATGTCATTGCCGGTGTGGCCACAGGAGCTATTGGTATTGGAATGCTGGTAGCCGAGTACCTGAGCCTGCCTTTTGCCTATGTACGTCCCGAAGCCAAATCACATGGCCGCCAGAATCAGATAGAAGGTAAAATAGAAGAAGGCCAGACGGTGGTAGTGATCGAAGACCTTATTAGTACCGGAAACAGCAGTCTCAATGCAGTAAAGGCACTTGAGGATGCCAATGTCAATATTAAAGGGATGCTTGCCATCTTCTCCTATGGATTTGACACAGCTACAGAAAACTTTAAAAAGGCGGGAATTGAGCTGCATACCCTTAGCAACTACGAATATTTGCTGGAGGTAGCCCTTAAAACAAATTATATTAACCAGGCGGAGAGTGACCTGCTGCAAAGCTGGCGCAAGGATCCGGCCAACTGGAAAAAATAGCTATGGAATTACAGAGTGATAAAGTAAACGTAAATAAAAGTCAGCAGGAATTATTCAATTTTCTGACCAACGTGGAGAACTATGAACAGATCATGCCCGAAAGCAAAGAGAAGTTCGAAGTTAAATCTGAAGATACCTTCGTTTTTGCGCTAAAAGGTATGCCCGAAATTGCCTTACAGATCAAAGAAACCCGGGAGCCGGAATATATTAAGCTGGGTTCAACATCAGATAAATTTAACTTCTCCCTGGATGTAGAGATCGAGCCGGTAGATGAAAATCATAGTCAGGCACAATTGTTTTTCCACGGAAAGTTCAACACAATGATGGCAATGATGGTCAAAGGACCTTTGAAGAAATTCATTGGCAATCTTTCAGAAAATGTAGCTAAGCTTTAGTAGCAAAGTCTGATTTCCTTAAGATCAAATTCTTTTAATTCTTCTTCATCCTTCACGAGTAACTTTCCTTGCGGAGTCACACCGGTGATCATGCCGGTAAAGAGATCGCCCCGGGGCAATTCAAAGGTTGAAGGAATGTTTCTGCGGAAAAGCAGATCCTGATAGGAGGTTAAAATGTCGTTGGTTTTTTCTTCAGAAAGATCCTGAAAAGCCTTTTCCATATCCTTAAGTATGGTATCAAGCACAAGCCCGGGGTCATATTCCTGTTTGGCAAGCGTTTTCATAGAGCCAGCCTGCGGAAGATTAACAAAGTTTTCCTGGTTGACATTTAATCCGACGCCAATAATAGAGCCGGCTACTTTTCCTTCGGACAGGATATTTTCAATTAGTATTCCGGCTATTTTTTTATTTGCTGACAGAATGTCGTTTGGCCATTTCACCTTTACATTTGGCAGATCAAAATTTTTAAGGCTGTTTACCAGGGATACTGCTACTGCTGCACTAAGGAGAAATTGATGAGATGGGGGAAATTGAGGCTTCGGCAAAAACACACTAAATGTGAGGTTCTTCCCCTCTTCAGCATCCCAAACAGTACCCCGTTGCCCCCTGCCCTGCAACTGCTTTTTGGCCACTATACATGTGAGTGGCAGGTGAGGTTTTTCCCGGTACAATTCTCTGGCAAAGGAATTGGTGGAGTTGATGGCATTAACTTTGATAAGGTGCATACGAGAAGAATAGATAATGCAGGCGTTAAATGTTATGAAAACCAAGGTTCAAAAACCTCAAAAAGTAATAACTTTGCGCAAAGAAAATAAATTTAATGACAAAAAAAGAAGCTAACAACGATATACTTATTGCGCATATAATAAAGGGGATTGAAGAAGTCAAAGGAAACGACATAGAACTTCTGGACCTGCGGGAGATTGAAAATACTGTTTGTGATTACTTTATTATCTGTAACGGAACCTCCAATACACAGGTCAATGCAATAGTAAATTCCATTCAAAAATCCGTTAGCAAATCGTTGAAAGACAAGCCATGGCACATAGAAGGATCTGACAATGCCGAGTGGGTTTTAATGGACTATGTCAACGTGGTAGTTCACGTTTTTCAAAAACATATCAGGGAATTTTACGACATTGAGAGTCTTTGGGGAGATGCAAAATCTACTTCAATAGAGACTAATTATTAAGATTTAAGAAAATATACATGGCCACAGAGCAACCTAAAAATAAAGAACCAAAAAAGCCAAAATTCAGTGCATACTGGATTTACGCTGCCATTATACTCGTATTCCTCGGGATCAACTGGTTTAGTGGAAGCGGGTTTAATGAACCTGCCAAAACCAATCCTGCCGAATTCCTGCAGTTCCTTGAGCAGGGAGATGTTAGTAAAGTAGTGATCGTTAATCGCAATCAGGCAAAGGTTTTCCTTACAGAGGAGGCGAAAGCAAAAGACGTACACCAGAATGCCGTTCAGGACAACATGTTCCCCGGCGGTGAGAATCCGGCTTACATCTTTGAATTTGGTGATCTTCAGAATCTTGAGGATGATATAAGGGAGGTAAAGGCCGAGAATGATCTTGCCACCCCGGTAGTTTTTGAGACACATCAGAATGTTTGGGGTGATGTTTTACTAACTCTGTTACCATTTGTATTGATAATAGGGATATGGATCTTCATAATGCGCCGTATGAGCGGAGGCGCAGGAGGAGGTGCCGGCGGACAAATTTTCAACATCGGTAAATCCAAGGCTAAACTTTTTGATCAAAATACAGATGTAAAAGTTTCTTTTAAAGACGTTGCAGGACTTGAGGGTGCCAAGGAAGAGGTTCAGGAGATCGTGGATTTTCTTAAGAACCCGGATAAATACACCAATCTTGGAGGTAAGATCCCAAAAGGAGCCCTGCTTGTGGGACCTCCGGGAACAGGAAAAACATTACTGGCGAAAGCGGTTGCAGGAGAGGCGAAAGTTCCTTTCTTCTCGCTTTCAGGTTCAGATTTTGTTGAAATGTTCGTGGGAGTTGGAGCTTCCAGGGTTAGAGACTTATTTAAGCAGGCAAAAGAAAAATCTCCGGCTATCATTTTCATTGATGAAATCGACGCCATTGGACGTGCCCGCGGAAAAAGTAATTTTTCAGGCTCAAATGATGAGCGGGAAAACACACTTAACCAGTTGCTGACAGAGATGGATGGTTTTGGTACGAATACCAATGTGATCGTACTTGCTGCAACCAACCGTGCAGACGTTCTTGACAAGGCTCTTATGAGAGCAGGAAGGTTTGACCGACAGATCTATGTCGACCTGCCGGATGTTAGGGAGAGACAGGAAATATTTGAAGTGCATTTGCGTCCTTTGAAAAAAGTGGCAGATGAGCTTGATACAGAATTTATGGCAAAGCAAACCCCGGGATTCTCGGGTGCAGATATTGCCAACGTTTGTAATGAAGCAGCATTGATCGCAGCCCGGAAAGAAAAAACAGCTGTAGGAAAACAGGATTTTCTTGATGCGGTAGATCGTATAGTTGGAGGACTTGAGAAAAAGAACAAGATCATTACTCCCGAAGAGAAACAGGCTATTGCTTTCCACGAAGCAGGACATGCAACCGTTAGCTGGATCCTGGAGCACGCAGCTCCTTTGGTAAAGGTTACAATTGTACCACGTGGACAGTCCCTGGGAGCTGCATGGTATCTTCCGGAGGAAAGACTTATAGTGAGACCGGAACAGATGCTGGATGAGATGTGTGCTGCCCTTGGTGGTCGCGCTGCAGAAAAGGTGGTTTTCAATAAGATCTCCACCGGTGCATTAAGTGATCTTGAAAAGGTTACAAAACAAGCCAGAGCTATGGTGACGGTCTACGGACTTAACGACAAGGTAGGTAACCTTACCTATCATGATTCATCGGGTCAAAGCGAATACAATTTCACCAAGCCTTACAGTGAAAAAACATCTGAACTTATTGACAAAGAGATCTCTAATCTTATTGAAGAACAGTATCAGCGGGCTCTAAGGATTCTTGAAGAAAATAAAGATAAGCTTACCAAGCTTGCCGAAATTCTATTAGAAAAAGAGGTGATCTTCAAAGATAACCTGGAGGAGATCTTCGGAAAAAGACCTTTCAAAAGCCGGGATGAGATCATGAGCGGTAATAGTCAGGAGAAAAAAGTGCCTGCTCAGGAAGAAACCGTAACTGAGAGAACTGTACCCGGTGGGACTACAACTTCAGATGCTCCGGATCAATCCACTTCCGAAGAAAAATAAAATACTTAATTCCCCGTAAAAAATCTTAACTTATATTAATCTGTAAGTTAAGATTTTTTACCTTTGGTTGAAATGCTACCTAGTGTAAACTAAACCTATATGAGTCTATTTAGAAATTTCTTAAACCCTAAATCTAAATCAGACAAAGGTCAGGATAAGGTTGAAAATTCTGACCGTAGCAAGTACATGCCCGATGTTAAGCTCCCTACAGACGAGCGTTTTATGCTCAATTTCAAAAACAATGGCGGCAAATTTCTTTATTGTGAGAGTAATGAGGAGTTGATTGAAGCATTTGAGAACATCATGTTGGAGAATGACTGGTATGAAAAGAAAGCTTGTTGTTTTGATCAAAATTTAAGGGATAAATTTTCTGACCAAAACCTTGAATTCACAACTTCAGGTGAGGCAGAATTCTTTTTGAGCACCTGTGAATATCTTATAGCCAATGATGGTTCTATATTAATTTCCTCAAACCAGATAAAGGAAAAGAAGTTAAAAGAACTTCCCTACAATTTTATCATCCTGGCCTCTACCAGTAAACTGGTCGATATAATAGGCGAAGGTTTAAGAGGAATAAAATTCAAGAATAAAGATCGCATTCCTTCTAATATAACTACCATAAAAAATTTCGAAAACAATAAGGAAGGGGACTTCATGAGTTATGGAAGTAGCACAAAAAACCTATATTTGCTGCTTCTGGAAGATCTATAACATGAAGGAAAACATTATTAGGGGTTTATCGGGGATTATGTACGTTTCTATACTCGTAGTCTCAATATTCTCCTCAGAATTCGCCTTCACTACCTTGTTTTTGTTATTTGGAGTCATCTGCCTCAGGGAATTACAGCGCCTGCTCCACCTTAAAAGTTATCTTGGTTATATCCTGCTTTTTACCCTTTTTTACCTTTTTAGTTATGCCCGCTGGAGCCCTTATGCCACGCTTGTCCTGCTAATGATCACCATCTTTGTCAATCTCTTTCTTGTTAAGGACCTGATGCTGGTAAACAAGATCCCAATATTTGAAAAGAAGAAATATGTAATTATCATATTTTACCTTATTGCTTCCCTGATCTTTCTTACCCTCATCCCCAGCTATACCGGAGATTTTACACCCGAACTCGTTATCGGCATCTTTTCTCTTATTTGGATTAATGATACTTTTGCCTATCTTGTTGGTAAGAACTTTGGGAAGAAAAAGCTCTTCGAACGTATTTCGCCGAAGAAAACTGTGGAAGGATTCCTGGGAGGGCTAATTTTTTCCGGAATTGCCGGATATATTGTGTTTCTTATAACGGGTCTGCTTGAACTGCACACCTGGATAGGAATGGCCATTATTTTAAGCATCTTTGGCACCCTTGGAGATCTTATTCAGTCGAAGTTCAAGCGGCAGGCAGGAGTTAAGGATAGCGGCAGACTAATGCCGGGTCACGGAGGATTGTTTGACAGGTTGGACAGTATAATTTTTGCCAGTCCCTTTGTTTACGCTTATTTGCAAATACTAAACTATGTTTCATAAAGAAGGATATAAAATAATGGGAATTGCAATGATCTTATTGATCGTTGTAAATCTCATAGCACATACTTTTATTTTTGATTATTGGATTAGAGTATCCATTCTTTTAGTTACGATCCTCTTATTCTTTCTTGTAGTCCAGTTCTTTAGGAACCCGAAGAGGAATACCGAACTTAATGATGCTCATGTAGTGGCGCCGGTAGATGGCAAGGTAGTGGTGATCGAAGAAGTTTTTGAAAAAGAATACTTTAAGGATCAGCGTCTCATGGTATCGGTATTCATGTCCCCGATAAATGTTCATGTTACCAGGCACCCTATTGGCGGAGTGGTAAAATACAGCAAATATCATCCGGGAAAATACCTGGTCGCCTGGCACCCTAAGGCCAGCGAAGAGAATGAAAGAACCACTGTAGTGGTCGAGAATGAAATAACCGGAGAAGTACTGTACAGGCAAATTGCCGGCGCTTTAGCAAAGCGTATAGTAAATTATGCAAAAGAAGGTGAAGAAGTTATCCAGGGAAGTGACAGCGGATTCATCAAGTTTGGATCACGGGTAGATGTTTTTCTTCCTGTTGGCACTCCTCTTGAGGTGAAATTAAATCAGAAAGTAAAAGGAGGTATAAGCCTCATTGCTAAAATCTCCTAATTTCCTGAAATGACTCCGGAAGAAACAGACAGGGCATTTGATAAAGCTTATGAAAAAGCCTGTAATACCACCAGGAGATTTCCACCAGATCTCATGCTTAAGCTTTATGCTTATTACAAACAGGCAACCGAACACACCGGAGTATATATACCTTCTGGAGACAATGATATCAAGAATGCTTTCAAATTAAATGCCTTACTCCAGGTAAAAGGCATGAGTGCACAGGAGGCAAAACAAGCTTACATCCAACTTGTAGAAGAGAATATTCCGGACTGAATATAGTGATCAGTGGTCAGTGATCAGTGATCAGGAAGTTAGAAGTACGAAATTAGATTTACGGAGCAAGAACCACATCTAGTAATCGTTGACAGTGGCTGAATATAGACTATCATTTCGAAAGAGCTTTTACAGCGACTGAGAAATCTGCCTCAACTTTTGTATAAAGATCTCTCGTCGTTTCCTTCACTTCCGTTCCGAAAACTCTGTCGAGATGATAACGTCTTCCTGAAACCACCTTAAACTTTAAACTTTAAACCTTGAACCCTATGAAAGCGCTTTCAAACTTGCCAGTATAGCTTCTATCTTGGCCTCGGCATCCGCTTTTTTCTGCTGCTCTATTTCGACTACTTTGGCGGGAGCGCCGCTAACAAATCGTTCATTAGATAGCTTCTTTTCCACAGATTTTAAAAATCCGCGGGTGTAGTTCAGTTCCTCTTCGAGTTTAGCTTTTTCAGCTTCCACATCTACAGCACCGGCGACCGGGATGAAATAATCATTTGACTTCACCCTAAAGGAGAGAGCTCCCTGCACCTGTTGTGTAGTGTAAGACAAAGCAGAAAGGTTCCCCAGTTTTTCAATCACAGGATCAAAAGTTTCAGCAACATTTTCATTATTCAGCACCTGTAGTTCGATCTGATCTTTATAAGGAATATTCTTCTCCTTGCGAATGCTTCTTACCCCTGAAATAACCTCGGAAGCTACAGCGAATTCATCAATAATAACAGCATCAAAATCTTCCATTTTTGGCCAGGCAGCAATGATAAGAGCTTCATCTTCTTTTCGATCTTTCATCGATTGCCAGATCTCTTCAGAAACAAACGGCACAAATGGATGAAGGATCTTTAGATTCTTCTCCAGAATATTATTTACCGCCTCAAAAGTAGTCTGATCCATTGGCTGCCCGAATGCGGGCTTCACCATCTCGAGGAACCAGGAGCAGTAATCATCCCAGACCAGCTTGTAAGTAGCCATCAAAGCATCGCTGATGCGGTATTTTTTATAGTTGTCTTCGATCTCCCGAAGCGTCTTCTGGAATTTGGCCTCATACCATTCAATAGCTATTTTAGCAGATTGTGGCTGTTGAACTTCCTTTGAAACTTCCCAGGAATTCACCAGTTTGAAGGAATTCCAGATCTTATTTACAAAGGCTCCTCCCTGCTTACATAGATCCTCATCAAACATGAGGTCATTCCCTGCGGGAGAACTCAGCAGCATTCCCACTCTTACCCCATCGGCCCCGTAAGCGTCAATAAGACCCAGCGGATCGGGTGAATTTCCCAAGGATTTTGACATTTTTCGCCGCTGTTTATCTCTTACAATTCCGGTGAGATAAACGTTGTTAAATGGCTTTTGATCTCTGTATTCATATCCGGCAATGATCATACGTGCCACCCAGAAGAATAGAATTTCCGGAGCAGTTACAAGATCATTAGTGGGATAGTAATAATTTATTTCTTTATTATCGGGCTCCAGGATCCCGTTGAAGACACTTATTGGCCATAACCAGGAGGAGAACCAGGTATCAAGTGCATCTTTATCCTGCGTCAGGGAATCGGGAGTAAGATCGCTGTTCCCGGTCTTTTCTTTAGCTAATTGCAGCGCTTCCTCTTTACTTTCGGCAACCACATAATCTTCTTTACCCTCTCCGTAGTAATATGCGGGAATTTGCTGTCCCCATATTAACTGTCGGCTAATATTCCAGTCGCGAACATTTTCCATCCAGTGACGGTAAGTATTTATGAATTTCTCGGGAACCAGGTTCACTTCCTTTTCCAGAACTGCATCTAAAGCCGGTTGCGCCAGATCTTTCATTTTGAGGAACCACTGGTCGCTTAACTTCGGTTCGATAACGGCACCGGTACGTTCACTTGTACCAACTTTATTTAAATGACCTTCAGTCTTTACAAGGATCCCCTTCTCTTTTAGATCAGAAACCATTTTTTTCCTGGCTTCAAAGCGGTCCATGCCACGATACTGCATTCCGAAGGAATTTAAGGTAGCATCATCATTAAAGATATCGATCACCTCCAGGTTATGCTTATCTCCCAGCATCTTGTCATTCTCATCATGCGCCGGAGTAACCTTAAGACAGCCGGTACCAAATTCCATATCCACGTATTCATCCTCAATTATGGGAACTACGCGCTCACATAATGGAACGATGGCTTTTTTACCTTTCAAATGCGCAAATCGCTCATCATTCGGATTGATACAAATAGCGGTATCACCCAGAATGGTTTCGGGGCGGGTGGTTGCAATGGTGAGAGTATCTTCTGAGCCTTCGATCTTATATTCTAGATAATAAAGTTGACCCTGTCGCTCCTGGTAGATAACCTCTTCATCAGAAAGGGTGGTCTTGGCTTCAGGATCCCAGTTCACCATCCGGTAGCCGCGATAGATATGTCCTTTTTTATAAAGATCAACAAAGACTTTAATGACTGAAGCAGACATGTCATCGTCCATTGTAAACTTTGTACGTTCCCAGTCACAGGAAGCACCTAATTTTTTAAGCTGTTCGAGGATAATTCCACCATGTTTATGGGTCCATTCCCAGGCATGTTCCAGAAACTCCTCTCTTGAAAGGTCGTTTTTATCAATTCCTTCGGCCCTTAGTTTAGCAACAACTTTTGCCTCTGTCGCAATGGAAGCATGATCTGTACCCGGCACCCAACAGGCGTTGTAACCTTTAAGTCTCGCCCGGCGGATCAATACGTCCTGGATAGTATTGTTCAGCATATGTCCCATGTGCAGCACTCCGGTGACGTTTGGGGGCGGAATCACAATAGTATAGGGCTCTCTCTCGTCAACTTCGGAATGAAAATATCCATTTTTCATCCAGTAGTCATACCACTTACTTTCTACTTCCCTTGCTATGTATTTTGATGCTACAGACATACTTTGGTGCGGTTTTTGGAATATCTGGCAAAAGTAAATATAACTTCAGGATTATAAAAGGCGAACTAAAGGAATGCCATTTTATTTATCACTTTAAGCAGATAAATAGTATATTTACAATTCTGATTAAACCAAAAACTATGAAAAAATTAATTGCAATTGCCATCTTCGTTTTTGCAGGTTTTGCAGTACAGGCGCAGGAAACGGCCAAAATCGAATTTAAGTCAGAAGTAATTGACTATGGCGAAATACAAAAAGGAAGTGACGGAGTTCGTGTATTTGAATTCACCAACACAGGTAATGTTCCTCTTGTAATTACCGATGTAACTTCAAGTTGCGGATGTACAATTCCAGAAAAACCTGAAGGTCCTATAGCACCGGGAGAATCGGGAGAGATCAAAGTGAAATATGACACTAACAGGGTTGGTCCTATTAGAAAAACTGTTACAGTTTATTCTAATGCCGACGTCCCTGCAAAATCTATTAAAATTAAAGGTAAGGTTCTTGAAGCAGGAAGCTAATGCCTTTCAAAAATAGCATTTTTAGAGCCCCTCTTTTTCAGAGGGGTTTTTATTTTGTGGGATCCTGTAATCTGAATCGGAAGTTTAATTTTCTCCCGGACCTTTCTATTTCCATTTTTATCAATTTACCTTCTTCGGAAGTAAAAAGAGAGGTGAAATCTTCGATTCCCATTTTATAGGCATTTTTTCGGTTTACTTTTACAACCTCGTCCCCTACCTGAAGCCCTGCCCTCTCTGCAGGAGAACCTTCCCGGATCCGGGCAATCCTGAAAGCAGGTTTCAGCTGAAACTTTTTGTAAAATGATGGTTCCATTACCAGCAGGTTGTCCTCCTGGCTTCCGGGAATGATGGGCTCTATAGACTTTTCATAGGTTTCTACCATTACGAACCCACCGTGTTCCAGGATAATTCCACTCATATCATAATTATAGGCTTCTGCAAACCATTTATTTTTCCGCAGGTGAAGCTCCTTGTTTCCGTAGTCGAAGATCACATGGAACCTTCTTAAGATTTCGCTTCCCAGGCTCCCTTTTCTCAGCTCGTATGTTTGCAGGCCTTCAACCGAAAGACTGTCCGGAAAAGAAGCGGTGACATTCTGCATTGAAAACTCGCCAATTTCCAGGGTCTCAACTTTGCTCCTCTGTCCGGTAACATCGCCTAAAAGCCCCAGTCCCAGATAATCCTGAAATGACTTTTGGGGCACCTTTATATCTTTATCATCGGGAAAAAGCCATAGTGCATCGCTAAGCCCATTATCGATCAATAAAGTTGCATCGGTTTTTTTATCGTCTATGGTCACAACAGTTTTGAGGTAGGGTTTATCCTTAAAAAAATCCAGGGGAACTGTTTTATATCTTTTGAGATTTTTATTGAACTGAAGCCGGTCGTGCAATCGAAGAAATTTCCGGGGATAATTTATTTCAACAATAAAATCTTTGAAGAAGTCATAACCAATGATGCCGTGAACAGGAACTCCGAGCCGCGGAGAAAAATTTATTTTTTCGTCATAGATAACGTAGACAGTAAGAGCAGGATGCTTGATATTTCCGATTTTGAACTCATTCCCGCGGGACCTGAAAGCATCTATAAGTTCCTCTCCTCCCAATCCCCGGAGGTGGATCCTTTCCGCCGCATTCAATTCAAGAGTATCCTTCTCATCAAGATTTAGAAGCACAGTGGTTTTTACACCGGTATCTACCAAAAAGGTCAGTTTCATTCCATTGAGCTCAACCGGCACAATAATCAGATTATTTACCAGTTCAAATTTAATTTTAGTGTTTTTCCGCCCATTTTTGATCATGAAGTTCTCCTGACCAAAGCAGACGCCAATACATCCGAACAGGAGCAATATCAGTAGATTTCGTTTGACCATGGCCCGGAAATGAAGAGAGTATAAAAAGTACAAAAAATATCATTGTGACATTAAAATTTTGCAACTTTGTAAGCCAAAAATTTAGACATGCCAAACATTTCACGGAAAGGGCAGGCAATGCCCGAATCACCTATAAGAAAGTTAGTTCCTTATGCCGAAGCAGCTATTAAAAAGGGACGTGTAATTTACCAGCTCAATATTGGCCAGCCCGATATTAAAACTCCGGCGAAAGCACTTGCTGCGGTTAAGAATAACGATATTGAGGTGCTTTCTTATAGCCACTCTGCCGGTTTTGAAAGCTATCGCACCAAACTCGCGGCATATTATCAAAAACACGATATCAATATATCTGCTAACGAACTTATTATTACCACCGGCGGATCTGAAGCTTTGCTTTTTACAATGGGAAGTATATGTGATGCAGGAGATGAGGTGATCATTCCGGAACCATTTTACGCTAACTATAATGGTTTTGCAACAGCCTCGGGTGTAACTGTGGTGCCTGTGAAATCAAAGATCGAAGACAGTTTTGCACTGCCTCCAATCTCTGAATTTGAGAAACTCATTACCTCCAAAACAAAGGCAATTTTAATTTGTAATCCGGGAAATCCAACAGGATATCTTTACACTAAAGAAGAGATCGAACAGCTGGCTGAGGTAGTGAAGAAGCACGACCTTTTCCTGGTTGCCGACGAAGTTTACCGAGAATTTGCTTATGATGGAGCCAGACATTATTCTGTAATGAGCGTTCCCGGATTGGAGCAGCATGCAATTATGATCGATTCTGTCTCCAAAAGGTACAGTATGTGTGGTGCACGAATTGGCTGTGTGGTTTCAAAAAATAAGGAATTCATGGCTACGGCTATGAAATTTGCCCAGGCGAGGCTGAGTCCGCCGACCTTTGCTCAGATAGCAAGCGAGGCCGCCCTGGAAACCGAGCAGGAGTATTTTGATGAAGTAATTGAGGAGTATACATCCAGAAGGAATACTCTGGTACAGGGACTTGAGAAAATAGAAGGCGTTAGAGTAGCTAATCCCAAGGGAGCTTTTTATTGTATTGCAGAACTGCCTGTCAAGGATGCCGAAGATTTTGCGAAGTGGCTACTGGATAGTTTTGAACTAAATAACGAAACTGTAATGGTAGCTCCGGCTGCCGGATTCTATTCCACACCCAACACAGGTCTTAACCAGGTAAGAATAGCCTATGTTCTAAAAAAAGAAGATCTTTTAAGAGCAATAGAGATATTAGAGGCAGCTTTAAAGCAGTATAAAGGCTAATGAAAGTTCTGCAGCATATTTCTTTAAAACCTTATAATACCTTCGGCATTGATGTTACGGCCCGGCAGCTGGTAGAAGTGACCTCTGTAGAGGATTTAAAAGAGGTACTGCAAAAATCCTATGCTTCAGAGTTGTTCATCCTGGGTGGCGGCAGTAATATGCTACTTACCAAAGATGTGGAGCAAACGATATTACACATCAATTTAAGAGGGAAGCAGATCATTGAGGAAAATCAGGATGAAGTTGTAGTGGAGGCAATGGCCGGTGAAAACTGGCATGAATTCGTAATGTACTGTATTGAACGGGACTTTGGCGGAATTGAAAATCTTTCCCTGATCCCCGGAAATGTTGGTACCGCTCCTATTCAGAATATAGGGGCTTACGGAGTGGAAATAAAAGATACTTTTGAATCCTGTACTGCACTTGATGTTCAGACATTAGAACTTAGAACTTTTAACCGGGAAGATTGCCGCTTTGGATACCGGGATTCCATCTTTAAAAATGAGGCAAAGGGCAGATACATAATTCTGAGCGTTAGATTCAGGCTCACAAAAAGGGATCATAAGCTCAACACCTCCTACGGGTCAATAGATCTTTTCCTGGAGGAAAAAGGAATCAAGGATCCGGGGATCAAAGACATTTCTGAGGCCGTGATCAGTATCAGGCAGTCCAAATTACCCAATCCAAAGGAATTGGGAAACAGTGGCAGCTTTTTTAAGAACCCTGTGATCTCTACGGCTGAGCTTGCAGATCTTCAGAAACAATATCCCGAAATGCCTTTTTACGTACTGGATGAAGAGCGGGTGAAGATTCCTGCAGGATGGCTCATAGATCGCGCCGGACTAAAAGGATACCGTGAAGGAGACGCCGGAGTGCATGAAAAACAGGCGTTAGTGCTGGTGAACTATGGGAATGCCACAGGGCAGGAGATACTGGCACTCTCCCAAAAAATACAGGAGAGAGTTTCGGATATGTTCAATGTATCGATCACACCGGAAGTCAACATTTTTTAGACAAAAAAAGCTGCTCAAAAATGGCATTTTTGAGCAGCTTTTTTTAAAACTCTTTGAGCAATTTAACCTTCATTGGTAATGATTACCTCCCGACTTGTATCTCTGGGGAACAGGACTTTATCAATGATGTATACCATCCCGTTTTCGGCTTGTATAGAATCGGTCACCCGGGCAGAGATTCCCGTGGCGCCGGTTAATACAAGAGAATTACCATCAAGAGTTAATTTAAGATCTTCGCCCTGCATGGTTTGCACTACAACAG
The DNA here is from genome assembly GCF_000423585.1 of Salinimicrobium xinjiangense DSM 19287. Taxonomy (GTDB): domain Bacteria; phylum Bacteroidota; class Bacteroidia; order Flavobacteriales; family Flavobacteriaceae; genus Salinimicrobium; species Salinimicrobium xinjiangense. The sequence goes on along the minus strand of NZ_KE384055.1, from coordinate 173,953 downwards.
TATCACGGGAATTTCTTATTTCCTCTCTCAGCTCTTCCAGATCCCTGGAAGTATTAAGAACATGATATGAGATTATTGCTTCAGAATCAATTTCAACCATAGGCTGCCCCTCTACTTGTCTCACTTCGCTATAAGCCAGGTTGGTTGGCGCAAAGACAAGCAGTTCACCCTCAACATTCTCAATCGAATCCTGGACATTCCAGGCATTCAATCCGGTAGCAAAAGTACTCAGCTCGGGATTGCTTTCTATGGCATTTACCACGTCATTGTTACCACGTGCATTTTCCAGTCTGTCCTCAAAATTCTCTCCCTGTACAGGTTCCATTGTCTCAGCTTCACGTTCTTTGTCTTTACAGGCAGTAAAGGCAATAAAAACCAAAGTGAGCATCATTATCAACTTATTCAATTTCATAATTTTCATATTTAAGTATTTGAAAACCAAATTATTAAAAAACTAAAGACAAGTCGAAAAAGAACTTATAATCCTTAGTTAAAAATCAGGTTTTGAAATGCCAACCCTTCTTAAAGAATTAACAGGCTACAGTTAGGCCTTCCCTTTCTCCCGCTATTTTTTAGCATGCAGAGTATTATCTATAATATGATAAACTCCAAAATGGTCTTCCATGTTTGAGGTAACAATAGTAGCCTGATTTCCCAGGACATCTGTAAGAATGATTTTATCTCCTTTTTCGGTTGCCCAAAGTTTTTCGCCAAGGGCGGTTCTGAATTCAAACCTGTTGTTATTGGAAGCATTAATTTTTTGGCGCAGGTAATCTAATGTCATTTCACCTTCAACCATATAATAGCGCAGGTCATCACCCTTAGAATTATCTGTTCCCAAACTGCTGTCCGGAGTCATCTCTTTAGCAGGAATCCTGTCGTATGCAGCGTTGGAAGGAGCGAAAATAGTATAAAGCCCTTCCTTACCTTCAAATTCTTCTTCGAGCCCCGATTTTTGCATTTCTTCCGTGAACCTGCTCAATTCTCCTTCCTCCCTCATGCGGGCAAGGATCCGGCTTCTTTCCATAGGGGCATCATCTTCCCGAAGCTCATCCTTTTTCTCTTCGGCAGGAATGATTTCCACGTTTTCAGAGGTATTTTTGTCCCGATCCTGGCAGGAGAAAAAACCTGCAGTAAGAAAAATTATTAAAATTCTTAAGGTCCTGGTTTTCATTTTTATTAATTTTATAGCGTTAACTGCAAGTTATCAGGTAATAATTCCACTACATATTCATCGGAATTAAATTTTAGTTAAAATGTAAACACACTCCTATAATAAACTCTTTCATTCCCTTCATAGACTGTACTTTATTGTTTATTTTTGCAGAAAATTTTGAGTATGGAACTAGTTTTAATTACCATAGTACTTTTAGCCCTTGCTTTTGCCGGGATCGCCATTAAGATCTGGGGAAAAAAAGATGGGAAGTTCAGCGGCACCTGTGCAAGTCAGAGTCCGTTTCTAAATAAAGAAGGGGAAGCCTGCAGTTACTGCGGAAAATTACCCGATGAAGCCAGGGATTGCGACGAACCTCAAACGGTAAAATAATTCCTGCCACATAAATGCTAACCATCCTAATAGCCTTTGTTCTCATTGGCCTTATCAACCTGTTATATTATCTGGGCTTCTTTAAGTTTGCTTTTGCCCGCACAATTCAAAATCCCACACAAAAAAACCTTCCGGTTTCAGTAATTATCTGTGCAAAAAATGAAGCAGAAAATCTCAGGAATTTTCTCCCGCTTATTTTAGCTCAGGATCATCCTAATTTCGAGGTGGTGGTGATCAATGATGCTTCTATAGATGAAACGCTGGAGGTAATGGAGGAATTTGAGATGATGGATAACAGGGTTAAGATCGTTAATGTGCAAAATAACGAGGCTTTCTGGGCTAATAAAAAATATGCTTTAACTCTCGGGATCAAAAAGGCAAAAAAGCCCTTTCTTTTATTTACTGATGCCGATTGCAGACCGGAGACAGACCAATGGCTTAAAGAAATGAGTGAGCATTTTGAGGACCAGAAGAGCATTGTTCTGGGCTATGGCGGATATTTGATCAACACCCGCTCCCTTTTAAATAAGCTCATACGGTTTGAAACTCTTTTTACGGCAATACAATATTTTTCCTATGCCAGCTGGGGAAAACCATATATGGGCGTAGGCCGGAATTTAGCTTACACCTCCGAAGAATTTTATGCGCAGAATGGTTTTGCCACACACCTGCACGTAAAGTCAGGCGACGATGATCTTTTTGTGAACCGGGCTGCAAATAAGTTCAATACAGCCCTGTGTATTTCTCCAAACGGGATCACCCGTAGTGTACCAAAGGAGGATCTTAAGTCCTGGTGGAGACAAAAGAGAAGACACGTTTCCATTGCCGGGCATTATCGCAAGGAACACCAGTTAATGCTCGGACTTTTTTACCTCTCTCAGCTCCTCTTCTGGTTGTTTTTCTTCGTTCTCTTATTCAGTTCTTTTTGGCAGGCAGCTTTAATATTTCTGGCTGTTCGATGGATCGTACAGGGAACAGTCTTTTACCAGTCAGGTAAAAAATTCGGGGAAACAGACCTTTTTTGGATATTTCCGTTCCTCGAACTGTTTTTAATTTGGGCGCAATTAGGTATCTTTATAGCTAACCTTATTTCAAAACCCACTCATTGGAAATAGAACCCAATCTACTTCAGCAGCAAATTGAAAAGGCGAAAAAAGGAAAACAGTCGGCATTCAATTATCTTTTGGACAGCTTCTGGAATGAAGTATACGGGTTTCAGCTAAAACGCACCCAGAACGAGTACGATGCCGAGGACATCACCATCCAGACCTTTTCCAGAGCATTCGATAAAATTGACACTTTTGACCCGAAATACACCTTCAAAACCTGGCTAATCACTATTTCCAAGAATATACATGTTGATCTCGTAAGGAAAAGAAAAGCTTCCATCCGCTCCCGTACTACAGACGAAGAGGATGACAGGGTACACCGGATACCCGATGATGCCCCCACTATTGAAGATACTCTGATCACAGAACAGAACCTGGCCCAGTTGTTACGGGACATCAAAAAACTAAAAGAACCTTACCAGGAAGTGATCACGCTCAGGTATTTTCAAGAAATGAGCTACAAAGAGATCGCGGCACACCTCCAGGAACCTATGAACAACGTGAAAGTGAAACTTTTGAGAGCTAAAAAACTTCTGGCAGAGGTAATTGAAAAGAGAAAATCTTAAGAGTTTTCGGGTTCAAGGTTCAAGGTTTCAGTTGCAGGTTTTTGACCTGAGTTGCGGGATGCGAGTTGCGGGTTGCGGGTTAACCTTTTTTACTCTGCGAAGATCTGCGGGATCAGCGGGAAATTTACTTTTAGAGGAGAGAGGCTCCAGGTTAAGGTTGCAGGTTCTTTAATATTGAAACTTCGAACTTCTAATTCCGACTTTTATTTTAACCTGAATCCGGGGACGCGATTTTATTAACCTTCTTAAAAGCCACTAAGAGCTAATAGCCAATAGCTAAAAGCTAACAGCTCCTGAAATCCACTGCCAACTCAAGACTGCGCACTGCCACTTTCTGATCACTGATCACTGAACACTGATCACTAATTTTTAACGTTGTTATTTCCCCTTCGGAATTGTACCTTTGCAGGCTATGGAAACACAGCAAATCCCTACACAAAGAACACCTAAACCCAAGTGGCTTCGGGTTAAACTGCCCACAGGAAAGAAATACACAGAATTACGGGGAGTGGTGGATAAATATAATCTGCATACGATCTGCACCTCCGGAAGCTGTCCCAACATGGGAGAATGCTGGGGAGAAGGTACTGCGACCTTTATGATCCTTGGGAACATCTGCACCCGTTCCTGCGGATTCTGCGGTGTAAAGACGGGAAGGCCCGAAACCGTAGATTGGGATGAGCCGGAAAAAGTGGCCCGTTCAATAAAACTAATGAAGATCAAACATGCGGTTATCACTAGTGTGGACCGTGACGATCTTAAGGATATGGGTTCTATTATCTGGGCTGAAACTGTGAAAGCCATTCGCCGGATGAATCCTGAAACCACGCTGGAAACTCTTATCCCCGACTTTCAAGGGGTAGAACGAAATATTAACCGCATCATAGAGGTAAATCCCGAAATTGTGTCACACAATATGGAGACGGTAAAAAGGCTGACGCGGGAAGTGAGAATTCAGGCGAAATACGAGCGTAGTTTGGAGGTGCTTAGATACCTGAAACAACAGGGGATCAAAAGAACAAAGTCCGGAGTGATGCTTGGGTTGGGAGAGAAAGAAGATGAAGTGATCCAAACATTAAAGGATCTTAGAGAAGTAGATCTGGATATTGTTACTATAGGCCAGTACTTACAGCCAACAAAGCAACATTTACCCGTGCATGAATTCATTACACCGGAGCAGTTTAAAAAATATGAGACAATAGGTCTTGAACTCGGCTTCAGGCATGTGGAAAGCGGGGCCCTGGTAAGATCATCTTATAAAGCTCAAAAACACCTCACCTAATGCGGGAAGAATATAATTCCGCAGCAAACAAGAAAAAGATCCGGATTGGGATCAATGGATTCGGCCGGATAGGCCGAAACCTTTTTAGGCTGCTGCTGGATCACCCACGGCTGGAAGTAGCAGCTATAAACGACATTGCACCTGCAGCCACGCTGGCGCATTTGCTCAAATACGATAGCATTCACGGAGTCTTAAGGAGAGAGATCATCTCACAGGGTAATGCGATAATCGTAGACGGCAGGCATTTTCCCGTTCTTAATGAACCCGATCCCTCAAAACTCGGGTGGACGAGCTATAATGTCGAAATAGTTGTAGAAAGTACGGGAAAATTTAAAACCCGGAAAGAGCTGCAACCGCATTTACAGCAGGGTGTCAAAAAGGTGATTTTAAGTGTCCCTCCCCAGGATGACTCCATAAAAATGGTAGTGTTTGGGGTGAATGAGGACATTCTTGACGGTACTGAGGATATTATCTCCAATGCCTCCTGCACTACTAATAATGCGGCGCCAATGCTGAAAGTAGTACATGAACTGGCCACAGTCAGGCAAGCCTACATCACCACTGTACATTCCTACACCACAGACCAAAGTCTGCATGACCAGCCCCACAAGGATCTGCGCAGAGCCCGGGCGGCGGGGCAGTCTATTGTTCCAACTACCACCGGTGCTGCCAAAGCACTTACCCGTATTTTTCCCGAACTGAGTGACGTCATAGGTGGATGCGGAATAAGAGTTCCCGTCCCAAACGGAAGCCTTACAGATATGACCCTTCATGTGGAACGTTCTACAAGTATTGAAGCCTTGAACTCGGCTTTTAAAGAAGCAGCGGCAGGTTCGCTGAAAAATATTCTTGAGTACACAGAAGATCCTATAGTTTCCATCGATATTATGGGCAATTGCCATTCCTGTATTTTTGATGCACAAATGACTTCTGTGGTAGGTGATAACCTGGTCAAAATTATTGGATGGTACGATAATGAAATAGGATATTCGAGCCGACTTATTGATTTAATTTCCCACGTATCAATTAAATAATTATATTTAGCCAAGTTATTTACGTCCCAAATGAAGAACTTTAGTCTTTTAATGGTGGCATTTCTCATATTTTCCTTTTCCCACGCCCAGGGGAAGAACCTACAGGAAACTGACGAAATCAATGCCACTATTGAACAGCTGTTGGAAGACGCAGAAGAGTCTATAAACAGTGTTCACTTTGATCAGGCCCTGCGCGAGCTTAATACTGCTCTCGAATTGGCCCGCACGATCAATCATCCGCGGCTTATAGCCCTTTCCAGCAGCATAATGGCACAATTATATTATGTTCGACACGAGCATGATAAGGCATCGACAGAGCTGCTACGCGCCATATCCATTCAGCGTGAAATTAATGACGAAGCCGGTCTTGCCTATAGCTATCTCAACTTCGGAAAGATCTTTACTGCAAAGAAGGTTTTTGAAAAAGCTACAGAATATTTTGATCTATCTGAAACCCTTTACAAGAAATTAGGAGATATTGAGGGACAGGGTACTGTGGACCTGAACCGTGGAATACTTTATCTGAATACCTCACAACGGCCTCTTGCTGCTTTAACCCTTTTTAACTCCGCCCAGGAAAAATTAAGAACCAGCACCAATGCTTACGAAGTAGGGCGGGTACATTTCTATAAGGCCAGGGCAAATCTCTCTGTCGGAAATCTGGACAGGGCTATGGCAGAAGCAGAAAAGAGCCTGGAAATCGCCCAAAGGAATGACTTTGGCGGAATGATACAGCACACCATCCTTATCCAGAGCCGCATTGAAGAAGAATCCGGAAATTATGCTGATGCTCTGGCTCTTCTCAGGACCAACAACCAGATGCGGGATTCCCTGTATAATCTGAACAAGGAAGCAATAGCATCTGATGCTGATGCGCGGTACGGTCTTGACGCCATGAAAAGCAATATCAATGAGTTGACAAAAAAACAGGCAGAGAATGAAAGGACGCTAAAAGTAAATAAACTTACTACTATTCTAAGTGTGGCGCTTATAACTATTCTTTCGCTGCTCACGTTATCCCTTTATAAGAACAACAATCTGCGTGCCCGCGCGAATGATCTTTTACAGAAAAAGAATTCTGAACTGGTCACTGCTAAAGAAAATGCCGAAAAGGCTTCTTTGGCAAAGGCGCAGTTCCTTTCTACCATCACACATGAACTGCGGACTCCTTTATATGCGGTAACGGGTCTCACCCACCTGCTGCTCGAGGAAAGCCCGACAGAAAACCAAAAAGAACATTTGAATTCCTTAAAATTCTCGGGAGAATATTTGTTGTCCCTTATCAATAACATCCTTGACCTCAACAAACTTGAAGCAAAAAAGGTTGAGATGCTGGAAAGCTCCTTTAATCTTAAGAAAAGGATCACAGACGTACTGGTTGCTTTAAAGAATTCGGCTGAAGACAAGAAAACAAAATTACACCTGGAATTCGATGCAGATATTCCGAGGAAACTGAAAGGAGACCCGTTAAAGATCTCCCAGATCCTTATCAATTTGATTGGTAATTCCATTAAATTCACTGAGAACGGAGATATCTGGGTAAGGGTAAAAAAATTAAATCAGACCGACGCCAGGGTATTACTCCGATTTGAAGTACAGGACAACGGAGAAGGGATAAGCAAGGAGAAACAAAAGGCCATTTTTGAGAACTTTACCCAGGGTTCCCTGCAAATCAACAGAAAATTCGGCGGTACCGGTCTTGGATTATCAATTGTTAAGAACCTTCTTAACCTTATGGAGAGTGAAATTCATCTTGAAAGTGAGTTGGGAGAAGGTTCCTTATTCTATTTTGAATTGAATTTTGAAGCTGTAGAACCCGCAGCTCCAAAAGAGGCAGGCAGCAATGATATACCGGAACCTCTTTCCAATGATATTATGCACAATAAGAAGATCCTTATTGTCGAAGATAATAAGATCAACCAGATGATCACCCGTAAGATCCTTGAAAAGAATCAGGTGATTTGTGATGTAGCCGATAATGGGACCATTGCTATATCTAAGGTGAAGAATAATGATTTCGACCTGATCCTAATGGATATTCATATGCCGGGAATCAGTGGGATCGAGGCCACCCGGGAAATCAGAAAGTTCAATGAAACCATCCCGATAATTGCCTTAACAGCTGTTACTTTGGAGGAAAGTCTTGATGAATTCTATTTGAATGGCTTTAATGATATCATCCCAAAGCCTTATAAAACCGAGGAATTCTTTCAGAAGATCAATAAATATTTAAGCAAAGAAAAGACGCCGGCATAGATTGGCACACCCTTTGATAATTTAATGGCTCAGGTTATTGTTAAAGATAGTTTGAATTAGCCAAAATACAAAAATGAGACCTCTCCACGGTCTCATTTTTTTTGCACATAATCTTTGATCTGTTCATCAAAACTCTCCCCTCTTTCAAGGAAATGGGTTTTTATTGGCAGGTAAAAGATCTTTTCGCGGGAGATCTCGTTCCTGAGTCGCATATAATCTTTTTCGGTAGTAATAATAAGCTCTTCGAACTGAAGCTCCTTCAACTCCTCTTCAGAAAAATTGTGGTGATCCCGATAAGCTTTATGACTGAATTTTAAGCCGAGAGATTCAAGGTATTCTACCAAAGGCTTCGGATTTGCAATACCTGTTACCAGAGTAAATTCAGTTTTCTTGAGCTCCTCGAGTTTAAGAGACCTGTTCCTCCCAAACACACTGTCACTATAACCTATTGTAGTAAAGAAAACTTCCTGATCCTTTTTGGGCTTCAATTTTTTGATGATGCCTTTCATTTCCGGGATACTCATATCAGCAGGACATTTGGTAACTACAATAACATCTGCCCTTTTTGCCCCCGATGCAGGCTCCCGGAGATTCCCGGCCGGTAGCACAAGATCATTCCTGTAAAGATGTGTGTATGAAGTCAACAGGATGTAGAAACCGGCCTCAACTTTTCTGTGTTGAAAAGCATCATCCAGTAAGACCACTTCCGGCGTCGGATTTTCCTGTAGTAATTGTTCAATTCCATTGATCCTGTCCTCATCAACAGCAACCAATGCAGATGGGAATTTCTGCTTGAACTGCAGGGGCTCATCTCCTGCTTCGGTCGCTGTTTCCTGTCCCGTAAGTAAAATAAATCCGCTGCTTTTTCTTCTGTAACCCCGGCTAAGCACAGCTACCCTATAATCATTTTTTAGCATGGAAACGAGATATTCCACCATGGGAGTTTTCCCTGTACCGCCCATGCTCAGGTTTCCTACAGCTATTACAGGAACATCAAATTTTCGGGAAGAAAGAATTCCGCGGTCATAGAGTTTATTCCGCAGCCGCATTACTCCGCCATAAAGGACAGAGAAAGGAAAAAGAAATTTTCGGGGTGTCAACATGATAGCGAAGGTAAATTTTTTGTTTGAAAGTTGAATGGGAATTTTTGATCCCGGAACGTAGAATTTTGCTCCATTTTCCACTTTTCCAGACGGTAGACAGGAGACGGTAGTCGGGAGACGGTAGGCAGGGAAAATTGTAAACTACCAACTACAGACTACAGACCACAGACTTCATCTAAATTTCTATCTTTGAATACTTCCAAAAAATTAATGATATGCTTATTCGTGACGTAATAAACGAATTGGAGTCTTTTGCACCCACAGCTTACGCAGAGGATTTTGACAATGTGGGCCTGCTTACGGGTTCTCCGGACGCAAAAGTAAAAGGGGTCCTGGTAACCTTAGACACTCTCGAAGCAGTCGTTGAAGAGGCTGTAGAGAATAACTGTAACTTAATCGTGAGTTTTCATCCCATTATATTTTCCGGCTTGAAAAGGCTCACCGGTAGTAATTATGTGGAGAGGACCGTTTTAAAAGCGATTAAGAACGACATAGCGATCTATGCCATTCACACCGCACTGGACAACAGCTTCAGGGGTGTGAATGATATGATCTGTGAACAACTGGGCTTGAAAAACAGAAAGATCCTTATTCCGCAGTCGGGCAGCATTAAAAAACTGATCACCTTTGTTCCCAAGAAAGATGCAGCAGGAGTCCGGGAGGCATTGTTCGCGGCCGGTGCAGGAAGTATTGGCAACTATGACCACTGCAGTTTTAACCTGGAAGGCAGCGGATCCTTCCGCGGAAACGAAGAAGCCAATCCCGTCATTGGGCAAAAAGGAGAGATACATTATGAGGCAGAAGTTCAGATTGGGATTACTTTTCCGAAGCATTTTGAAAGAGCAGTATTAAATGCCCTTTTTGAGAGTCATCCCTATGAAGAAGTAGCGTATGAGGTGATAACTCTTGAAAATAAGAATCAGCATATAGGAATGGGAATGATCGGAGAGCTGGAAGAAGAGGTTCCGGAAATGTCATTTTTGGAACAGGTTAAAACCATCTTCGGTACGGGTTGTATAAGACATTCAGAACTGCTGAAAAAACCCATTAAAAAAGTTGCTGTTCTGGGCGGCAGCGGAAGCTTTGCCATTGGAAATGCAGCAGCTGCGGGAGCAGATATTTATCTCACTGCCGATCTTAAGTATCACGACTTCTATAAAGCTGAGCAAAAACTGGTGTTGGCAGACATTGGACACTATGAAAGCGAGCAATACACAAAAAATCTCTTAGCCTCTTTTCTTAAGAAAAATTTTGCTAATTTTGCAGTCGTTTTATCAAACACAGATACCAATCCTATCAAGTATTTTTAAGTATGGCAAAAAAAACCGATGTTACTGTAGAAGAGAAGTTAAGAGCGTTGTACGATCTACAACTTATTGATTCCCGTGTGGACGAAATAAGGAATGTACGGGGTGAACTTCCTCTGGAAGTAGAAGATCTTGAAGATGAAGTAGCAGGCCTTACTACCCGAATGGAGAAAATGGAAGCCGATCTTGAAGTGATCGATCAGGATATCAACGCTAAAAAGATCCTTATAGAGGATGCAAAAGCCTTGATCAAAAAATATTCTGAGCAACAAAAGAATGTTCGCAATAACCGCGAATTTAACGCCCTTTCCAAGGAAGTGGAATTTCAGGAGCTGGAAATAGAACTTGCCGAAAAGCAGATTAGAGAATATCGTGCACAGATCGACCAGAAGAAAGAAGTGATCGAACAGACCCGTGAGCGTCTTGCCGAACGTCAAAAGCATCTTGACCACAAGAAAAGTGAACTTGATGAGATCCTTGCCGAAACTGAAAAAGAAGAGCAGGCTTTGATCAAGAAATCTGAAGAGTTCCAGGAGCAAATTGAAGAGCGTCTTGTAAATGCCTATAAGAGGATCCGCGGCAGCGTAAAGAACGGTCTTGCCGTTGTACCTGTTGAGAGAGGAGCTTCGGGAGGTTCTTTCTTTACCATTCCTCCACAGGTGATCATGGAGATCGCCGGCCGCAGAAAGATCATTACAGATGAGCACAGTGGTCGTATCCTTGTTGATGAGGAACTTGCAAAAGAAGAAAGAGAGAAAATGGGAGAATTATTTCAGAAATTCTAATTCATACCACATTGTTAAATATCAGGAACCCTTCGCGCAAGTGAGGGGTTTTTCTTTTTTAGAGACTAGATCTTAGAGTCTAGAGTCTAGACGAATAGAAATAAAAGTCTAGACTCTAGATTCCAGGCTCTAGGTTCGATTTTCAAACGACCTGATTAACATCTATTTCACAAAAAAGAAAGCAGGAAGGCTTACCTTTAAGGATTAAACCTACAAATATGAGAAAGCTGATCTTTTTATTGTTGTCGGTAGTGCTCGTTGGATGTAACGATCGGAAAAGTACGACAACGACTTCTTCCGATGTTAACGGGCAGGATACAATTTCTTCGGAAATGCCACCCCCGGGAAACATTCAGGAAGAAAGAGACGCAGTACAAACTGAAAGAGCAGAACCTGTGCAACCCGAGATTGCAGCCAACCTGGATGGTCGTTACCGGAAGATAGTGGATGGAAAAGCTGCGACCGACTGTAACTGTGACTGTATAGAGATCGATTTTGATAAACCTACCGAATGGTGTATTGATAAGGATAAACTGTACATCACCGCCCAAACCCGTAAATCCGGAGAAAATACTGCCGATTTATTTTTTATTTCTGCTTCTCGCGAGATTGAGCCGGACAGAGCCTTACCCTGGGACGATTTTGATAAAAACATCCCTATAGCGACATTAGTATTTACTCCCGACGGCGGCGTGGAACTCGACTGGCTGGGCTTTTCTACCAATGGAGAAGTTGCAACAGATTATGCGCTCTATGGAAAGAAAACGCTGGAAGGAACCTATAAAAAAGAATGAAAAAATGAAATTTTATCTGCTAATATCACTGTTTTTTAGCCTAACCGCCTGCGGAAATTCTTCTGAAAGTACTGTGACCCTACCCGAGATCGCTAATGCCGAACCTGTTGAAGTTCCGCCGCAGGACGGGCTAAAAAGAGCTTATTTCGCCAGTGGCTGCTTCTGGTGTGTGGAAGTTGTTTTTGAAAGTGTCATCGGAGTTAAAGAAGCTATTTCCGGATATGCTGGCGGCCATACAGAGAACCCTACATATGAAGAAAGTAATACCGGCCGTACAGGACATGCCGAAGCAGTTGAAGTCATTTATGATCCAGAGGTCATAGACTTCGCCACCTTAACCGATGTTTATTTTGGCTCCATGGATCCCACTCAGAAGAACGGACAGGGACCGGATCTCGGTTCCCAGTACCGCTCCATCATCTTTTATCAGAATGCAGAACAGAAGAAGATCATTGAAGAAAAAATAAAAGAATTGGCAGGCGATTATAAGAAGCCCATTTCGGTAGAGGTGCTTCCATTCCAGAAGTTTTGGAAGGCAGAAGATTACCATCAGGATTATAAAGAAAGGAATCCTAATGATCCATACATCCGAAATGTTTCAGTTCCCAGGTTTAACAGATTTAAAGAAAAGTTTCCTGAGCTGCTAAAAGAAAACAATTCGCAATAACCTCCCAAAAAGCGCAAAAAATACTTTCTTTGCAACCTGAAAACCGGCGCTGAGACCCATGGATATTACTACAGAGAATGTATTGCTTATTGGCTCCCTTTTACTTCTCATAAGTATCCTTGCCGGGAAAACTTCCTATAAATTCGGTGTACCTACGCTTATCTTATTCTTAACGGTGGGAATGCTAGCCGGTTCTGAGGGACTTGGAAGGATCGAATTTGACGATCCCCAGCTCGCGCAATTCATAGGAATTGTGTCCCTTAATTTCATCTTATTTTCGGGGGGACTGGATACCAACTGGCGCAGCATAAAACCCATTTTGTGGCACGGGATCTCCCTTTCCACACTTGGCGTCCTTTTCACTGCCCTTTCCCTAGGCACCTTCGTTTGGGCTATTACAGATTTTACCATTTATGAGGGATTGTTACTGGGTGCAATCGTGTCTTCTACAGATGCCGCTGCAGTATTTTCCATTCTCCGGGCAAAGAGTATGGCGCTGAAAGCAAACCTTAGACCCACCCTCGAGCTGGAAAGCGGTAGTAATGATCCCATGGCTTATTTCCTGACCATCGCCTTTCTTGGGCTGGTAGTAAACCAGGACCAGAGCCTGCTTTCCATTGTTCCGCTGTTTTTACAACAGATCCTTATCGGTGCAGCTCTCGGATTTCTCTTCGGAAAAGTGAGCAAAATGATCATTAATCGTATCACCCTGGATTTCGAGGGACTTTACCCGGTACTCGCAATCGCTTTGATGTTCCTGGTTTTTTCTGCTACAGACAGCCTTGGCGGAAATGGATTTCTGGCTGTTTATCTCGCCGGTGTCTACCTCGGAAATCAGGATCTAATCCACAAGCGAACAATAATGCGATTTTTTGACGGGGTAGCCTGGCTGATGCAGATCGTTCTCTTCCTTACCCTGGGGCTGCTGGTATATCCGAGTGACATTGTCCCTTACGTTGGCCTCGGAATTTTAATTTCAGGTTTCCTGATCCTTATAGCCAGACCGATTGGAGTTTTTCTCAGCCTTTCTTTTTTTAAAATGAAGATGCGCCGCCGCTGGTACATCTCATGGGTCGGTCTGCGGGGCGCTGTGCCAATTGTATTTGCAACTTATCCTCTCCTTGCCGGAATAGAGAAGGCTCACATGATCTTTAATATAGTTTTCTTTGTATCGCTAACCTCAGTCCTTATTCAGGGAACAACCTTATCGACAGTAGCGAAATGGCTGCATGTAGCCCTCCCAAAAAAGGCAAAAAAGGTCTCCCCTGTAGACGCTTTTCTCTCTGAAGGCACCAAATCTCTTATCAGGGAAATCACCATTCCGCCTGATAATTTTTCGGTCGGAAAAAGAATTGTGGATCTGCATTTCCCACGTACGGCCATTATTGCAATGATCTCCAGAAACGGAAAATTCCTCACTCCCAACGGAGCTACAGAAATTCAGGAGGAGGACACACTAATAGTTCTCCTGGAGAACCAGCAAAATGTGGAAAGAGTCTACCATAGCCTGCATCTCGCTTATGATCCTGATACGGTGGAAGAGGAGAATATTTAGTGTTCAGTGATCAGTGATCAGTGGGCAGTGGGCAGAAAAATCCCTTCTACCCCCAACCCCCTGAAGGGGGCTATATGTCATTCCGACGGCAGGAGGAATCTCTGAATTAGTGGTCAGTGGTCAGTGGTCAGTGATCAGGAAGTAAGCAGTGCGCAGTGGTTAGTAAACAGAAATACTGTTCCCTAAAAAAAACACAAAAAAGCGACTTTGTCATTCCGACGCAGGAGGAATCCCATCTCATAAGGAATAATGTTTAAGGTTTAAGGAATACCAGGATTCGGACCACTCACCAGATGCGACCCTTCTTGCGTCAGGGTGACAAAACGGGACAATTGTCATTCCGACGCAGGAGGAATCTCTGAAAATAGTGGTCAGTGGGCGGTGGGCAGTGGTCAGGAAGTGAAGTGGGCAGTGCGCAGTACCTCCCCCGCTGAACAGTGGGACTACCCTGCAGTATGACTTCAGGTAACTTTTTTTGATTTAGATTTTCAGAAGTGGGACAGCATATTTAAGCCCCAGCGGGGCGCAATATTAAGAGCCCGGGGTTTTAACCCCGGGTTTAAAGAACCACCTGACAAGAGCCCTGTAGGGGCGAAACATATCCATCAGATTATTTGTTTAGTCATATGATAGTGATACCACCTTCTACCCCCAACCCCCTGAAGGGGGCTATATGTAAAGATCCTTCGCTCCGCAAAAGCTCCGCTCTGGATGACATTGGGCCAGAAGTTGGCAGTAAGCAGTGGTTAGTAGGCAGTACTGTTCCTTTTACCCCCAACCCCCTGAAGGGGGCTATATGTAGAGATCCTTCGCTCCGCAAAAGCTCCGCTCTGGATGACAATGGATGATTTGTCATTCCGACGACAGGAGGAATCTCATCCTGTTGCTCCGTGCGGATTTCACCGCTTAATCAGATGAGACCCTTCCTGCGTCAGGGTGACAAAATAGTGTTCAGTGGTCGGTGATCATTGGTCAGAAAGAAAAGAATTAAGAGAAATGAGCCAACAGCTAAAAGCTAAAAGCCAATTGCTTTTACAACTACCGTCCACCGTCTACAGACTTTCAATTATTTTTCCAGCAACTCCAGCATCTTCTGCTCCACTTCCGGGGAATCCCACTTCTCCTCTATTTCAGGTATTTTCATCACTTCATCCATGATCGCGGCTTGTTGGTCGCCTAATTTCAGAGCTTCAGCATAAGGGGCTTCAGAAAAAGTTACCCGGGAATAGACGGGGATCCATTGTTCAGGATGTTTTTCAGCAAAACGTTTTTCTATTTTTTTCCGAAGCAAAAATTGTTCGTCGGCAGTTTTACTGCTCATCTCGAGGAAATTGCGGTAACTGAGTTCGGCAACAGCATCGGCATTTGGCTTCCGGAGTTGCTGATAGTGCTTAAAGATTTGCTCCCAGTCATCTCCATATTCTTCTTCGAGTCGGCTGAGTTCAGAAATATCTTCGAAGCCGGCGTTCATCCCCTGTCCGTAAAAAGGAACTATAGCATGAGCTGCATCGCCTACCAAGGCAATTTTGTCGTAATAGGTCCAGGGATAACATTTCACCGTCACCAGGGCGCTGGTTGGATTTTTAAAGAAATCACGCGTTAGATTCGAGATCTCATGTTGAATATCGGGAAAAAATTCACTAAAGAAATTCTCGGCAGCAGCTTCGGTAGTAATAGTCTCAAAAGAATTTTCTCCTTCAAACGGCAGGAAGAGTGTACAGGTAAAACTCCCATCGAGGTTGGGCATAGCGATCAACATAAATTTTCCCCGGGGCCAGATGTGGAAGGAATTCTTGTCCAGTTTATGAGTGCCGTCCTCATTCGCAGGGATGCGCAGTTCTTTATACCCGACATCCAGAAAGTGCTGGGAATAATTGAACCTGCTTTGGCGTTGCATTTTGTGACGCACACGGGAAAAAGCACCGTCGGCACCAAAGATCAGATCGTAATCGTACTCCTCCCAGTTTCCTTTTTCAGATTCCCCGGTATAGAGTTTTGCCTCGGACAGATCTACTTCCCATACTTTTTCTTCAAACCTGAATTCGGCGCCGGCAGCCTCTGCCAGGTCGATCATTTTACGGTTAAGCACTCCGCGGGAAATTGAATAAATTGCCTCTCCTTCCTTTCCGTAATTTTGAAAATATACCGGACTGCTATTTATGTGCATTGCCCTACGGTACAAAGGAATGGCAAGTTTTCTCACCTCCTCCTCTACTCCGGCCTCTCGCAGAGCTTTCCAACCTCGATTGGACATTGCAAGGTTAATGGAACGTCCGGAGAATTCCACGGTCCGAATATCGGGCCGCCGGTCAAAGACCGTGACTGTATGTCCTTTTTGTCTCAGGTGAAGGGCGAGGAGAGATCCCACTAGTCCCGTGCCTACTATGGCAATATTTTTCTTCTGCTGCATGTTGGGTACGAATTTACTATTTTTTATAGTATTGAGTAGTTAGTATTGAGTAGTGAGATTTAGGGGTTTGTCGTTTATTGTTTTTTGTCTATGGTTTTTGGTTGTCAATTAAAAAGCTACTGGCTATTGGCCTTTGGATTTAAACTTTTTGATGTGATGGAGTGATGAAGTGATGGAGTACAAAATTCAATTAGAACTCATCCTCTCCCCACCCCCCTCCGCGGCGGGCAGGCTTTCCGGAGGGGAGGGAGTAGACCTGCTTTAATCTTGAATTTTGAATCCTGAATCCTGAATCGCCGCTACGCGGCGCCGTTAAACCTCCGTTAAAGTAGATTTTTGTTAAAGAAGCTTTCGTACATTTATTTATTGCTTTGTAGGAAACTAACTGAATCCTTGGATCAGAGCAGGTATTTTAACCAATAAAACCTAACCAGCAATCTTTTGATTGCATAAAACTATCAATTATGAGAGATTTAGTATGGCTTATTATCGTTTTACTGATCATTGGTTGGTTGATCGGCTATTTCGCCTTTCCTGACCTTGGAAGTATCATTCACATTCTGATCGTGATCGCGGTGATCCTGATCATTTACAAATTACTGACAGGAAGGAGCCTGTAAAGTTTTTACAGGTCACAGAATAAGAGGCCGCCCCGGTAAGTACTGAGAAGAATTTCTGAATCTGCCTTTTTAAAGCGGCTTCTAATTTTCTTGTCCGTATTTGGGGCGGTCTCTCCCATTTTGGGAAGGTAGATTTACGAAGGTAGAAGGAAGTAGGCAGTGCGCAGTAGTTAGTAGGCAGTTATTTCTAAAATAAGCTGTTGGCTGTTAGCTGTTAGCTGTTGGCTTTTGAAGATTAATTGTGGTGACGGAGTGACGGAGTGACGGAGTGATGGAGTGATGGAGTGATGGAGTGACGGAGTGATGGAGTGACGGAGTGACGGAGTGATGGAGTGATGGAGTGATGGAGTAAGAAAGTGATGCGGGTTACGTATTGCGGGTTCTGTCATCTCGACAGAGCATTTTCTTTCGTCAGAAAGGAAGTGTGACGAGAGATCTCACCATTTGAACTATTAGACGTTGGCCATTAGCCTTGTCAAGGATTGGAATCCGCGCCAGCGGAAGCTTAAGTGAGACCGAGTCTTGGCTCTAGACTCAAATATACAATATTCAATATACATTAAAAACATGTGGAACTTAAAAGGACAAACAGCAATAATCACCGGCGGCTCTAAGGGCATAGGTCGGGCGACGGTATCGGAATTTCTCAAGCTCGGGGCAGAGGTGCTTTATACCGGCCGGAATGCAGATGATATTCTGAAGGTAGAAGATGAATTCACCGCTGCCGGACATTCCGTAAAAGGAATTGTAGCAAATGTAACTATAGCAGAGGATCGTCAAAAGATCATCAATTGGGCAGAAAATAACTGGAAGGCAGTAACCATCCTGGTGAATAATGCCGGAATGAACATCCGCAAAAAAGCCATGGATTTTACCGAGGACGAATACCGGCAGGTTGTTGAAACGAACCTCATGTCCCCATTTCTTCTTGCAAGGGAACTATACCCTTTTCTGAAGAAATCGGGTAACGGTAAGATCATCAATGTAGCCTCGGCAGCCGCTACTCAGGATGTAGGCACGGGAACACCCTATGCCATGTCAAAAGCCGGACTCCTGCAGCAAACCCGCAGTCTGGCGGTAGAATGGGCAAGAGACAACATCCGTGTCAACGCCGTCTCTCCCTGGTACACCCGCACTCCGCTGACAGATTCTGTACTAAACGACGACAAGCGTAAGGAGATGATCCTCCGTCGCACTCCGCTGCACCGCATCGCCGAACCCGAAGAAATCGCCTCTATAATCGCATTTTTAGCAATGGATAAATCCTCTTTCATTACGGGTCAAACCATAGTCGCAGATGGGGGAATGAGTGTGAAGGCCTTGTGAAGTTAGAATTACGACTTTAGAAGTACGAAGTTTTTATGAGTTATGAGTTCAGAAAAACAGTTGCCCGTTGCCGGTTACCAGTTTTTTCGGTTTACCGTTTCCGTTTAATGTTTTTCTTATTTCAACCTGATCACTGAATACTGAGCACTGAACACTAAAATTGTCATCTCGACAGAGCATTTTCTTTCGGCAGAAAGAGGATGCGACGAGAGATCTCATTATTTTTAGCTATTGGTTGTTGGCCTTTTGCTGTTAGCCTCTAACTTTTTTTTGAGACCCTTCTGCGGCCTTTGCGCTTAACCTCTGCGCCCTTCGCGAGAAAGGATTCCGGGTTCAAAATTCAAGATTCAAGATTGCTCCTGATAACAAGAAAGTTCCAGGATCTCTTTGTGATCTTAAAATTTAAACTTTGTGAGCTTTGTGTGAAATTAAAGACAAATTTTTTCTGCGAGGATCCGCGAAATCTGCGGGAAACAGAAGTTACCCACCTTTTCAAAGTCGCAAATTTTCAAATCCTCAAATTCAACTGACAGTTTCATTATCTTTACAAGTACTAACCAATATTCAAAATGAAAAATCTCCTCCTCCCCCTCCTTGTATTTATGCTCCTGATTTCCTGCAACAATCAGAAACAAGAACAAACCATCATTCAAAAAATAGCCGAAGCAAACGGCATAGAAAACTTTGATGACATCAAAGAGCTCCGCTACACTTTCAACGTCAGAGTCAATGACACCCTCAGAACCAGCAGGGCCTGGACGTGGCGACCACAGGAGAAAACCGCTACTTTAACCACACCCGACAGCACCGTCACCTATAACTACGAGACAGAAGCTGCGCAACACGAAAAAACCGATCAGCGGTTCATTAACGATCAGTACTGGTTCCTATTTCCCTTTCACCTGGTGTGGGATGAAATGGAATGGGAGCACTCTGAGGAAGCCACAGCGCCTATCAGCGGCGAACAAATGCAGAGCGTCACCGTCACCTATCCCGACGGCGCCGGCTATACTCCGGGAGATGTGTACGAGATCTACTTTGGAGATGATCACATGATCAGAGAGTGGGTCTATTTATCCGGCGGCAGCAGGGAACGTCCTTTCGCCACCACCTGGGAAGATTACGAGGAGCAAGGGGGAATCAAAGTTGCTACTTTGCACCGGAGTGAGGATGGGAGTTTTGAATTGTTTTTTACTGACGTGAGTATTGAGTAGTGAGTAGTTAATTAAGGATTGGTGATTAGGGATTGGTGACTAGTGATTAGTGATTAGTGATTAGTGATTAGTGATTAGTGAAATTTAAAGAATATTTATTTTTTCCGCTTTTCTAATTAACCATTCTCCAATTAACTAATTAACCGATTAACCAATCACAATTAACCAATTAACCAATTAACTAAAAAGAAATGGCTGAAAATTTTGAGAAGCTTCAATGTTGGCAGGTGTGTACGATCTGAAGGTCTATATCAGACAGCAGGTACTCCCTTCTCTGCCAAAGATGGAGCGTTATGAATTATAATACAGCCAATTATTAAGAGCTTCAAGATCAGCTACGGCAAATATAGCAGAAGGTTGGGGTAGATATCATTACAAAGAGAACATCAAATTTTTACTAAACGCCCGGGGCTCGGTAGCGGAGATCCTCGATCATGCGTTGGAAGCAAGAGCGTGGAACTATATTTCGGATGAGATTCTGCAAAATATAAGACTCCAAACCGACTCCAGTATTAAACTCATTAACGACTATATAAAATACCTCAGAAAGCAAGGAGAATAAGGATTAGGGATTGGATTAGGGATTAGGGATTAGGGATTAGGAAACTAATACAATTAACCAATCCCCAATTAACCAATCCCTAATTAACCATTCCCCAATTAACCATTCCCCAATTAACCAATCCCCAATTAACCATTCCCCAATTAACCAATCCCCGATTAACCAATCACCAATTAACCAATCACCAAATAGCTAATTAACCATTTTTTCCTATTTTTGTTCTTCTAAGGAAGATGCTCTTCCATTCACAACTTTGCTTCCCTACCGCAGAGTAAATAAATCACAGACTAGAGAGATAAATGAACTGGTACGCCCTGTACACAAAATCACGGTGGGAGAAAAAGGTTGCTAAAGAACTGGAGGAAAATGGAATAGAAGCCTATTGCCCCCAGGTCACGGAAGTCCGTCAATGGAGTGACAGGAAAAAGAAAGTCATTTCTCCCCTTTTTAAATCCTATGTTTTTGTGCACCTGGAGGAAAAGGACCGCTCAAAAGTTTTTGACATTCCCGGTGTGGTACAATATCTCTTCTGGCTTGGCAAACCCGCAGTTATAAGAGAGGTGGAGATTGACACTATTAAATCCTGGCTTGAAGACGAGCGGGTGGAAGAAATTGAAGTCAGCCATCTCTCCCCCGGTGACCAACTCACTATTGCCAAGGGAAGTTTTCAGGGAAAGCAGGCAAAGATTCTACAGATAGGGAAAAAGCGTCTCCGGCTGATTTTAAAAAATCTGGGGCTGGTAGTAAATATCAAGGTTTCTGAAGTTTTGGAGTAAATTTTTCTCCGGTAGCACATTTCTTGTCCTCATTAGTCTTTTTATCTACACCTAACCTTCTAAATTTCTATTTAGTAACATAGGAAACTTCCCACTTCAGACTACTATTCCTTCATGACTTTTTAGATCGGCTTGCCATTTATATCTATAATTTATTGTTAAAGAAACAGCTCAGGAATCGATCTCAGTTAACATTTCCACCTTCTCACAAATTACGGTTTCCCGTAAAACACCTCTATTTTATGGGTTTGTTGATAAAACTTCTAAAGTTTTAACATTAACAATTTGTCTTAAAGTAAAGTTAAGAAATACATTTGCAGCGCGGTACTGAATTACTCCCATTCATCGGGTTTTTAGCGCCTTTAACCGAACTGAAGCTCATAATAGACTGTGACTCAGAGCGGCGGAGCCATGCCGCGAAGCGGCATTTAAGGTTCAAAGTTTAAAGTTCCAGGTTGTTTTAACAGGCAACCGACAACTCACAACCGACAACGTACAGCATCACTCATAACCCTTAACTTGCCTACAGCCCCTACCTCCCAAGGCACCACAATATAACATGAATACAGAAACACCTAAAATCGCCGTAATAGGCCTCGGCTATGTAGGTCTTCCTTTAGCAAGATTGTTTGCCACAAAATATCCCGTAATTGGATTTGATATTAATGCCAAGCGGGTTGACGAACTACAGAAAGGACATGATTCCACTTTAGAGGTGGAAGATGAGGTTTTACAGGCAGTATTGCTTAAAAAATATCCATTGCCTATTGAACTTCCTAGGGAAGTAGAAGAACTTGCCATCGCCGGACACTGGGAAAAACCAACAAGGTTGAATGGCAGCATTAAGGAGGCAAAACCGACAACCGACAACTCACAACCCACAACAGGCTTATATATAAGCCGAGACCTCGGCGACATCCAGGACTGTAATTATTATATCATCACCGTACCGACTCCCGTAGACAAAAACAACCGCCCTGACCTTACTCCACTTTACAAATCAAGCGAGAGTGTTGGTAGAGTTCTGAAAAAAGGAGACATTGTGATCTATGAATCCACGGTATATCCCGGAGCAACCGAGGAAGAGTGCATTCCGGTACTGGAGGAATTTAGTAACCTCAAATTCAATGAAGATTTCTTCGTGGGCTATTCTCCCGAGCGCATTAACCCAGGAGATAAGGAGCATACAGTAGAGAAAATATTAAAAGTAACCTCAGGTTCGACTCCCGAAATAGGAAAAAGGGTAGATGATCTATATGCTTCTGTAATCACCGCCGGAACCCATCTTGCTCCCACCATAAAAGTAGCCGAAGCAGCCAAAGTAATCGAAAACTCCCAACGTGATATTAATATCGCTTTTGTAAACGAGCTGGCCAAGATCTTCAATAGAATGGGCATAAATACTAATGATGTTCTGGAAGCCGCAGGTACTAAATGGAACTTCCTTCCTTTCAGACCGGGACTGGTTGGCGGACACTGTATTGGAGTAGATCCGTACTACCTGGCACAAAAAGCGCAGGAATTGGGTTACCACCCGGAGATCATCCTGGCGGGAAGACGCATGAACGACTCCATGGGGCAATATGTAGCCTCAGAGGTAATAAAATTGATGCTGCAAAATGACTTGAAGGTAAAAGGTGCCAACATCCTGGTACTGGGGATCACCTTTAAGGAAAACTGTCCCGATGTAAGAAACACTAAAGTTGTAGATCTGATAAGGGAGTTACAATCCTACGAAACCAATGTGACTATTTATGATCCTTTAGCTAGTCCTGCTGAAGTGAAAAATGAATACAACCTTGCAACCACTAATATTTTACCCGAGGCTAAATTTGATGCTGTGGTTTTGACTGTGGCACATAAAGAATTCCTACAATTGAAACTTGCCCCCTTGAAAAAAACAGGTGCTGTAGTTTATGACGTGAAAGGAATTTTAGAAGAAGCTGATAATAAATTATAAATATGAGCGAAGACTTTTTTGCACATCCTACCGCTGTAATTGACAAAGGTTGTGAAATTGCCAAAGGAGTGAAAATTTGGCATTTTTCGCACCTCATGCCGAATTGTAAAATTGGGGAGCGCTGTAATATTGGACAAAACGTGGTGATCTCTCCGGATGTTATTCTCGGAACAAACGTAAAAGTTCAGAACAATGTCTCTATCTATACGGGAGTAATTTGTGAGGATGACGTATTTCTAGGACCTTCAATGGTATTTACTAATGTTATAAACCCGAGAAGTGCGGTTAACCGAAAAGCAGAGTATGCAAAGACCACAGTTAAAAAAGGAGCGTCGATAGGCGCAAATGCAACTATTGTCTGTGGAAATGATATTGGAAAATATGCATTTATTGGTGCCGGTGCGGTAGTGACTAAAACCATTCCGGATTACGCCCTTGTAGTTGGAAATCCTGCCAAACAAATTGGCTGGGTGAGCGAGTATGGACATAAGCTTCAATTCGATGAACAAGGAATAGCTCAGTGCCCGGAGACAAAGGAAAAATATCAAATAAAAAACAACGCTGTCATTAAAATTGATGAATAATACAATCACCTCAATAGATTTCGCCAATCTCCCTATGGCTTATGAAGAGCACAAAGAAGAGCTTGATATCGCAATAGCAGAAGTGCTAAAAAATGCCAATTACATCATGGGTGAGCCTGTGAGAGAGTTGGAGGAAAAGCTGGAAAGATTTACAGGAGCTAAACATGCCATAACCTGTTCCTCTGGAACAGATGCTCTTTTACTTGCTCTTATGGCAATTGATATTCAGCCCGGAGATGAAGTTATAACCACTCCCTTCACTTTCATAGCAACTGCTGAAACTATTGCATTTTTAAAAGCTAAACCTGTCTTTGTTGATATAGAAGAGGATACATATAATATCGATCCATCAAAAATAGAAGATAAGATCACTTCTAGAACAAAAGCAATTATTCCTGTTTCCATTTTTGGACAAGTGGCGGATATGGACCAAATAAATAAAATTGCTGCCAAGCATTACTTATTTGTGATTGAAGATGCTGCTCAAAGCTTTGGAGCAACTTATAAAGCAAAAAGAAGTTGCAACCTGAGCACCTTTGCCTGCACGAGTTTCTTCCCGGCAAAGCCATTAGGATGTTTTGGAGATGGCGGGGCTGTTTTTACAAGTGACGAGAAATTTGCAGAGAAAATGAAGAGTCTCCGTCTCCACGGGCAGACCGAACGCTACTTTCATAAGTACATAGGTATGGGAGGTAGACTGGATACACTTCAAGCTGCAGTTCTTAATGTGAAAATGAACCATTATGAAAAAGACATTATCAACAGGCAAAGAGTAGCTGAAGGATACACTTCATTAATACAGGGCGCAGTTAAGGTTCCTAAAGTTGCTGCAGAAAATTCATCTGTTTGGGCTCAATATTCTGTACGAGTGCAAAATAGGGCCGAAGTAGTGACTAAATTAAAAGCAGCTGGCATTCCCACCGCAATTCATTATCCACGGCCACTTCACCTTCAGGAATGTTTTAAATATTTTGAATATCAAGATGGGGATTTCCCTTTGGCAGAAAAAATTTCCGAGGAGATTCTAAGCCTGCCAATGAATCCCTATTTGTCAGAAGAAGAAATACAATTCATTTCAAATCAACTAAAAACCGCTATACAATGAAAAATTTTGCTTTGATCGGTGCTGCAGGTTATATAGCACCCCGTCATTTAAAAGCTATTAAAGACACTAATAATAATTTAATAGCGGCACTCGACAAATTTGATTCCGTGGGAGTAATGGATAGTTACTTCCCAGAAGCGGATTTCTTTGTGGAGTTCGAAAGATTTGATCGACATATTGAAAAACTTCACAGGCTAAGAAACATAGAATTAGATTACGTGAGTATCTGCACCCCAAATTATCTCCATGACTCTCATATAAGAATGGCTCTTCGTAGAGGAGCAGATGCTATTTGTGAAAAACCTCTTGTTCTAAACCCTTGGAACATTGATGCCCTTGCAGAAATAGAAAAAGAAACCGGAAATCAAATTTTCTCTATTCTTCAGTTGCGTCTTCACCCCAGCATAATAGCGTTAAGAGAAAAAGTGAAGAAAGGTCCCAAGGACAAGATTTATGATGTTGATCTCACTTATCTAACTTCCAGAGGACATTGGTACTATACATCCTGGAAAGGTGATAAGGATAAATCTGGTGGAATTGCTACTAACATTGGAGTTCATTTTTACGATATGTTAGGCTGGATTTTCGGAGAAGTGAAAGAAAATAAGGTACATATACATACTCACGACAGGGCAGCGGGATATCTGGAATTTGAACAAGCTAGAGTCAGATGGTTTCTCTCTATAAATTATAACACTATTCCTTCGGAAGTTCAAAATATTGGACAGAGAACTTATCGATCAATTAAAGTCGAAGGAGAAGAAATTGAATTCAGTAACGGATTTACTGATCTTCACACTGAAAGTTATAAGGATATTTTAAATGGAAAAGGTTTTGATCTACAGGACGCTAAACAATCTATAGAAATTGTACATGGCATAAGAAATGATGGTCTTGCTCCTATCCAAGGAGAATACCATCCCCTGATAAAATTAGCTCAATCAAAGCATCCTTTTGAATCTACAACAACTTAACCCAAATTATCTTTATTACCTCTTCATGGTAATGTATTGCGTCTCAATTCCCACAGAATACTTATTAAATCGATGAAAGCACAGATAAAAAATTTAGTTAATAAAACGAACAACTATAACTATCATCGCAAACATAAAAGAATTGCAGAAAAAATTCTAAAAGATATTGAGGGGGAAAAAGGTAAGACGCCTCGTAGAATTATTAAATTGGCTGACGATTATGCTTCTGAAATTTTGGGATGGAGAGGTTATGCCCCTTGGCTTTACGTTTATTCTGCAATAAACGAAAAGTTTTTAGATGGATGGATTCCAGATAACTATTACGGTAAAATAGTAGTACCAGCACTAAAAGGTGATCAAGGTAAAATCTCTGACATGAAATCTTTTACACAAAAAATCTTTAACAGCTCTTATTTTCCTGACATTGCTTTCCATATAAATGGTCTGTGGTTTAATTATAAATATGAGGTTATTAAAGAGGAAATTGTAGAAAAAATAATTTTCCGGCACAATACCCATACCGTGTATAAAATTGATAATTCCGTACAAGGTAAGGGTGTATATTTTTTTAACAAAAATAATTTTGACCTTAACAAGGTAAAAAAGCTAGGAAATGGAGTTTTCCAAAAGTTAATTATTCAACATCCTTTTTTTCAGGAGATAATGCCTTCTTCCGTGGCAACACTGCGAGTTACAACAGTTGTCGATGACTCGGGTTCAATATCAGTACGATCTTGTTACTTAAGAGTTGGAAGAAAATTTGAAACACATGTTCAATCACATTCCCATATTCGGATACCAGTCAATGTCAAAAGTGGAAAATTTGAAAAGTATGGTTATCTTAATAACTGGAGTTCAATTGAAAAACATCCTGACACTAATGTATTGTTTTCCGAACTACAATTACCTCGATTCCAAAGTTTAATTTCTACTGCTAAGCATCTTCACAGCACCCAACCTTTTGTACGATGTATTGGGTGGGACATGATTATTGATATTGATGAAAACGTACAGGTGATGGAGTACAATGGCAACCATAACGATATCAAATTTTCAGAAGCAACACAAGGACCATGTTTTTCGGATTTGAACTGGGAGAGGCTTTGGCAGAAATAATTTTAAAAAATTATTTGTCGCCCCTTGAAAAAAGTTTCTTATTCCATTGTTGAGATTAAAGACTAAAGTATTTTTTCAAAAATTAAACCGAAATTCTAAAAAATACAATGGCAACAATGAAAGCAAAGGGACTATTGTTTAATTTAACCAGTCGTCTGGGGTTGGTGACCATAGGAAGATTTCTTGCCTTTTTCACAATTCCAATTATTTCAAGAGCACTTGGGCCAGAACAATATGGAGTTTATTCTTTTGCTATTGCAGTAGCCAATTATGGTTTCCTTCCAGCTGACTGGGGATTCTTAGCCAAAGGTATTCGTGATGTTGCTAAACTACCTTCTAAATCGGCGCAAATTGCATCTGATATTTTATCATCACGTTTAACACTCTATCTATTAGGCGGTATAATAATTATTTTTTTTACCACTGTTATTTATGGTTTCAGTCTATTTAATCTTTATATACTGATGGCCATTCTCACTAATTTCGGTCTTGCTATTACCTTGGATTTCTTTTTTTATGGAAGAAAAGACACGTTCACCCCTAGCGCAATTCACCTCTTAGGCCAGTTTATATTCTTACTGCTCGTTTATGTTTTTGTTGAAAATGAAAATGATCTCTTGATTTTAATGACCATAAACATTTTTTACCGTCTTCTTGAAAGTCTTATACTTATAGTACTGTTCAAAAAAGAACAAACTCTCGAAATTTCATTCCCATCAAAGAAAGCTATACCATTATTTAAAGATAACTTTTTTCTGGGTTTAGGAGCAAAGGGAACTTTTTTCCAAAACTCCTTTCCTATTTTGGTTATACCTTTTTTCCTTAGCACAGAGGATCTTGGAATTTATTCAGCTACCTTTAAGGTTTTTATGGTTAGCAGCTTGATGCTACAGTCAATGAATCTGGTATTTTCTCCGTGGATTGTTGAGTCGAAAACTGAAAAAAATTCTTCGAAGAAATTAAAACTTTTCAACAAGTTAGTTATTGGATATTTCATCAGCGGAATCTTAGGGGGATTATTTCTATATTTTATTGGGCCCCTCTTTCTCAAGTTATTGTTTGGCAGCGAATTTTCCTCTTCCCAGAATCTTATTAGAACCTTTAGCATTTACTTAGTTCCAATTTGGCCAATTTATATGATTCTCGTGGGATATATGAACAATTTTGAAAAGGACAGGACATTTTTTCTCGGCTCACTGTTCCAGATTACTACTATTACTATTCTCGTTCCAATATTCTTATTTTTTCAGGAACTCAATGGAGTAATTTACGGATTAGCATCTTCTACAACGATTGTCTCACTATTCTATTATTTACACCTTCAGAGGGAATTAAAGAGCTAACAAAAAATGTTGAAAAAGATCAATACGTCATTTATAATACTCTCAACAGGTTTTTTTGGGTTATTCAATTTTGGTACAGATCGTATATTTTTAGGGGTAAACAGTTTAGACTTTTTCCTGATATTCTTAAATATAATGTTTTTACATTATTTCCTGAATTTTCACCAAATGAGAAAAATCGTCTTAAAAAAACCTCTACGCTTTTTGACTTTCATCTATGCAGTGATTATTGTGATATTTTTGACAATGCCGTTGAGGGGAGAAATTTCCATTCTAGATTCTATTAAAGTAGGTAGAGATTTTCTCATACTGCCCTTGGCCTTTTTAATTTCATATGATGTCTGGAAAAAGAACAACCTAAGGTATTATAAGAAGCTTGTTTTTTTTATCGCTTCCATAACATCTATCCAAATACTGCTTAACGCATTTGATCCAGAACTAATATCAGGAATCTTTGAACATGTAAGAGCAAAAGAAGGTACGAAATATGGCATGCAGCGAAATCACTTCTTGTCAAAAAGCATGCTGTTCCCTCACCTGGGATTATTAATAATATCTTGGCAACTCCTGAATAAAAGATATAAGAAAATTTATTTATTTTTTTTCATTCTTTTCTTCTTTGGAAGCGCGTTACAAGGTTTCAGATCTTATTTTTTAGGCACTATTTTAGTACTTGTTTTTCTTCTCCTAAAGTACTGGGACTATCGAAAAACTGGCAAAACCCTAGTACTGTTATTATTTTTACCTTTGTTGTTTGCTGCTGATCAAGCATTACTTGGACAGCAAATCTCAGTCAAATTCACGACTATATTTTTGGATCTTGAAAAAGAAGAAGGGAGCACTCTTCAGGGGAGGCAAAAACGAGATCGTTTATCTATTATACCACGATTACAAGAAAGGCCTATTCTTGGTTGGGGTTTTATTCACCATTCTTCTCCTTATGGGCAAAAACTGGGAATAAAAAGCAATGATGAAGAGGACCAAAGAATCAGCGGCTTTTATTCCATTGACTCTGGATACTTAACATTATTAATGTATTTCGGGGTATTTGGCTCCATAATTATATTATGGCTTTTTGTTAGGCTTTTATGGCTTTTAAAGAGAGATATCAATGAAGAAAATTTCTTTACCGTAGCTTTTAGCTCCATTCTATTACTGGCTCTTTTAACTCATGGAGGGATATTTTCGGATTTTGGTTTAGTTCCGTTATGTATATGTTTTGGCCTTTCAAATATGAGGTACTCAACAAATCTTCAAAAACATCTTTATGCGTAGTTCTCAACCACTATTATTTTTCCTCTTTCATTATAACAAAGGAGGAGGTGCAGAATGGGTTATAACTAACCTAGCAAATCAAATGGTACAAATGGGAATCAAAGTAACAATTCTGTCGGTAAAAGAAGGGACCATGTTTGAAGAATTAAACAGTGGAGTTAAAATAAAAAAATACAATGGAAATTACTGGAAAGCTTTCATCGGTCTTATAAAGGAATTAAGAAATCAACACTATTCCGTCTTGTTTACAACTCAAAGAGTAGCAGCAATATTCGCATATTTTGCAAATTTATTGAGTTTCAAAAAAACAAATCATATAGTGAGAGAAGCTGGCAGTAATTTTAATTTTGCATTTGAAAACCATAATTGGTTTCAAAAAAAACTCTATAGATTTCTTTATAGAATCAGCTATAATAAAGCGTACAAAGTTATTGTTAACTCAGAAGCTACAAAAAAGGATTTAATTCGGTCCGGCATAATTCCTAAAGAAAAACAAAATGTTTTTCAAATTAATAATCCCTTAGACTTAGATAGAATTAGAGAAAAAGCTAATTTAAAGGAATTTCCAATCACAAATTTTAAAGAAAAAACGATAGTCAGTATTGGACGATTAATTCCTTATAAGAAAATGGATCTTGTAATAAGAGCCTTCCATCATGTTATTAAGGAAGATCAAACAACCCAACTAATCATTGTTGGTAGCGGTTCCGAAGAAGAGCATTTAAAGAACCTTGTTGGCGAATTAAAAATAACTCCTCATGTGACTTTCACTGGATATATACCTAATCCATACCCAATTTTAAGAGATGCTGATTTGTTTATTCTCGCTTCAAGGAGAGAGGGATTTGGAATGGTTGTAGCGGAAGCTTTAACTTTAGGAATCCCCGTAATAGTTGGAGACTATAAGGACTCAGGACCTGTAAATATTATTCAGAATGGAAAGTACGGAAGCCTTTTTGAGCCTGATAATATTGAGGACCTCGTTGCTTGTATAAAAAGGAATTTGTCTAAGAACCATAATATCTCAAAATTAATAGAACGATCTTCAGATTTTGATATGCGGAAGATAACCAATGAATACATTTCTGTAATTTTCTCTTGATATCCCATTTTGACTATCCCAGATGGAAGGAATTATTTCAACTATCTTTTCACGAAGTTTCTCGTACTGCTGCAAACCATTTAAATCAAAACTTTCCCTAGCCTAAGTTATGTGTAAAACGTGAAGTAGTGCTCTTTATAACTGGATATAAACTCATGAGAAAAACATTGTCCAAAACCGTAGGTTACCCTTTACAGGATAAAGTAAAAGGAACAAAAATATTAGAAACTTTAAATTTTTTGAGGGATAGTCAATCTTGGGATCAGGACAGGATAAGAAACTATCAGAATGAAAAATTGAAATCTCTGGTGAACCATGCTTATAAGAATGTTCCTTTTTATCGTGATACTTTTAATGAGCTTAAATTAAGTCCATCTGACATTAAAACGCAAGATGATCTTTATAAAATTCCAGTTCTGACAAAGGAAATAGCGAGGAGAGAAAATCACCGGCTACTGGTAAAGAATCATAGCTCTCTAGGAAAGATAAAAAAAGGAAAAACTGGTGGAACAACTGGGTCTCCTTTGCTGATATATAAGGATGTTACTGATAGATCCTTCACGTGGGCCTCATATTATCGCTGGTTTGAATGGATGGGAATTAATTATTATGATAAAAAATCTACTTTATGGGGTGCAAAAACCGTTTTATCGCAATCAACAAAATCAAAATTTAAAGACAAGGCAACAAATTTCCTCCTGAATGAAAAAACAGTGAATACCTTTGACAATAACGAAAAGAATTGGAAGAAAACCTATGACGAAATCTCTCGTTTTCAACCTTCTATATTAAAAGGTTATCTCTCTTCTCTTATTGAATTTGCTCATTTTATTGAGAAAAATAACCTAAACACGCTTAAGCCTGAAGTTCTTTCCTCTACAACTGAAACACTGCTTCCTCACAACAGAGAATTTCTTCAAAAAATTTTTAAGGCTCCAATTTTTGATCAATATGGATGTGGCGAGATTAATGGCATTGCTTACGAGTGTTCGGCACATGATGGGTTGCACATAACTGAAGAACATTGTATAGTTGAAATCCAAAATAATGGGAGCAATGTCATTCAGGGAGAATCAGGAAATTTAGTTATTACTAATCTTGACAACTACGTGATGCCTGTTATACGTTATGAGAATGGAGATCGTTCTTCTTTATCGACTAAAAAATGTAGCTGCGGCATAAACCATTCCAGGTTAAATTCCATTGAAGGTAGAACTGCTGACACTATTGTTCTGAAAAATGATGTTCATGTACATGCTGTTTTTTTTACTGATATTTTTTATGAACTAGGAATTTTCACTGATAAAGTACAACGATTTCAAGTTATTCAGACTAAGGTTGGGCAGATAATTCTAAAGTTGGAATGTCAAAAAAATCTAGAGGATCATAAAGAAAAACAGTTGAGGATAGCACTGAAGAGGTTTTTCAGCAATGTCGAGATCCTTCAAGTTGTAAAAATTGAAAATTCGAAGAATGGAAAGTTCCGGAATATTATAAATGAAGTTTCCAAAACTGGTAAATGAGAATTCTTTTTTTAAGTAGTGGAAATTCCGATAAGGGAATTTCTCCCATTTTTCTTCGCCAGGGAGAATCAATATCTAAATTAGGTCCTGAAATTGTCTATTTTTCCATAAGGGGGAAAGGCTTAAAGGGATATATGAAAAATATGTTTGCTGTACGACGTTCCTTGAAAACATCAGAGTATGATGTGGTCCATGCACATTACGGACTAACTGGTATTATTGCTCTTTTGTCTGTGCGAAAGGAAAAAGTAGTAATATCTTTTATGGGTGATGATATTTGTGGCTCCAATTCTTCAAGTGGAAAGGTGACCGTCATTAGCCGTTATTTATCTCTTCTAAATTCCTTTCTGGCGGGAACATTCTATGACCAGTGTATCGTGAAATCGGAAGAAATGTTTTTGAAGATCAAAAGACCAGAGAAAACAGTCATAATACCCAATGGAGTAGATCTGAAATGTTTCAGGCCTCTGGATAAATTCTCAGCAAGACAAGAACTTGAAATTTCTCACGACAAAAAGGTACTTCTATTTGCTTCAGATCCTTCTCGCCCAGAAAAGAATTTCGATTTGGCTAGAAAATCAATTTCCTTGCTCGAGAATAACAAGATTGAAATTATCCCCCTAGTGGGAATATCTCAGGACAAACTTGTAAAGCTTTATAATGCTGCTGATGTCCTTCTTCTTTCCTCCTTCCATGAAGGATCTCCAAATGTAATAAAAGAAGCCATGGCCTGTAATTGTCCAATAGTCTCAACCAAAGTGGGAGACGTTAATTGGGTTATGCAGGATACAGAAGGTTGTTTTATTAGCTCTTTTGACCCCAAAGAGTATTCCGAAAAAATTAAAGCAGCCCTTCTCTTTTCTAAAATTAAAGGCCGTACTCAAGGAAGAAAACGAATTTTGGATCTGAAATTAGATTCACAATCGGTTGCAGAAAAAATTATAAAAATTTACCATAATATATAAGAATCCATGTGCGGAATTTGCGGTGTAATAAATATTGATAAAAATAAAATTGTAAAAGAAAGCGACATTAAAGGAATGATGGCGGTTATGAAACACCGAGGTCCTGATGACGAAGGTACATTTATAAATAATAATGTGGGCTTGGGATTTGTTCGACTAAGCATCATTGACCTTTCCCCTGCAGGACATCAACCTTTTAAAAGTACAGACGGAAGATTTATTATGGTTTTTAATGGAGAAATCTTTAATTATATAGAATTAAAGGATGAACTAAAAAAGGAAGGTTATTTTTTTAAAACAGAAACAGATACCGAAGTACTGTTCAATGCATACCTGCATTGGGGAGAAAGTGTACTGCATAGGTTGAACGGGATGTGGGCTTTTGCAATCTACGACACTTTTGAAGAAACTATTTTCTTCGCACGCGACAGGTTCGGAATTAAGCCTTTTTACTACAGCCTTACAGAAAATAATTTAATTTTTGCTTCCGAAATTCCTCCTATTTTGGAAATTTTGAAAAAAAAACCTACTCCTAATTATGATGTAGTATTCGACTTTCTGGTGTATAATAAAACAGAACATTCTGAAAAAACTTTTTTTTCGGAAGTAAACAAATTGATGCACGGTCATTCTATAAAACTTGATTTGAAGAAAAAGAAGCGCAACTTGTCTATCTATATCAATAAATGGTATAACATAAACAGCAGGGTGAAAAATGCCAGGCCCTTTTGCTCTCCTGATGACTATAAACAAGCCTTTGAGTCGGCTATAGACCTGCGATTAAGGAGCGACGTACCAGTGGGTGTTAGCTTTAGTGGCGGATTGGACTCCTCCGCAATTACTTCAGTTGTCATAGACACTTTTAAAAAAAATGATTTGAATACTTTTTCAGCCGTCTATGATAAATCTTTTTCTGGTGATGAATCAAAATTCATGAAGCTTTATGACGATAAACCCGGGCGTAGACATTATACAACTCCATCTGCAGAATCTCTCTTAGATGATTTAGATGAGTTCATTAGCTGTCATGCGGAGCCCGTTCCAACAACTTCGCCATACGCTCAATATAAGATCATGGAACTAGCTTCTAAAAATGTGGTCGTTACTTTAGATGGACAAGGAGCAGATGAACAACTTGCAGGATATCATTATTTCTTCGGCTTTTATTTTAAGGATTTACTTAAACAGGGCAAATTCACCTCTTTAAACAGAGAGATTTATTCTTATTTAAAGATACATAAAAGTACTTTCGGTCTAAAAACTTTTTTATTCTTTTTATTACCAAAAACGACACGTACAAAATTAAAAGTTAGTGAACTTGGCTACATCACCTCAGAATTTGCGAAGAGACATAATAAGACAAATATAATCTCAGATTATTTATACGCTTCTAATAGTCTACAAGAGGCCTTGGTGAATCATTTTGAGTACAAGCTAGAACATTTATTAAAGTGGGAAGATCGTAACTCTATGCATTTTTCCTTAGAAGCAAGAGTACCTTTTCTAGATTACCGTTTGGTAGAAAGAACTCTAGCGACAAATTCAAAGGAAATAATAAAAAATGGAATGACTAAAAATTTACTTCGGGAATCAATGAAAGGTGTTGTTCCAGAAGAAATAAGAATGCGTGTCGACAAAGAAGGGTACTCCACACCTCAAGATGAATGGTTCAGGTCAAAAGAATGGGAAGAAAAAATTTGGGATATACTGAAGAGCGATAGTTTTAAATCACGGAATATTTTTAATGTGAATAGGACTCAGCAAATGTTTAAGGAACATTTGAATAGAGAAAAAAACCTTGCTAAAGAATTGTGGAAATGGATTCACCTGGAACTGTGGTTCAGGAAATACATCGATTGAGCCTGTTCTGCATCTTATTCTTTATCATCTCAAAAAAAAATAGAAATGAAAATACTTTTCTACTTTGGACATCCGGCTCAATATTTATTCGCTCGTGCCACAATTAGTCGGCTATTGCAAAAACCTGGTTACGATGTTATAATTTTAATCAAGACAAAGGATGTATTGGAGAATTTGCTCATAGCAGATGATCTCCCATATAAAAATATTTTACCTACTGAACGAGGAAAAAGTAAATTGATGATTGGGCTAAGCCTGCTAAAGAGAAATTTTAAAATTCTGCCTATTCTAATTAAAGAGAAACCCGATCTTATGGTTGGGACAGATGCCTCAATTGCCCAAGTGGGGAAACTTCTTGGAATTTCCTGTATATCCATTACAGAAGATGACTATGAGGTTATTAAAACTTTAGGTGACCTAACCTATCCTTTTACGAATACCATCTTATGTCCCATTCCTTGCGAGGTAGGAAAATGGAAAAATAAAAAAATTGGATATAAAGGATATATGAAACTCGGATATTTGCATCCAAATGTCTTTACTCCAGAGAGTTCAATCAAGGCTAAATATAACTTACCTGAAAAATATGTTGTCATACGATTGGCCAAATTGACAGCACATCATGATTTTGGCGTAAAGGGAATAAACAATGGTTTTTTAAAAAAAACTATTACCTCTATAGAAGCAAACGGCTACCAACCTATCATCTCTGCCGAAGGAAAATTGAGTGGTCAATTTGAGAAATATTTACTTCAAGTCGATCCTTCAGATATGCATCACATCCTTGCCCATTCTTCCCTTCTGTTCTGTGATAGTCAAAGCATGAGTGTAGAGGCTGCAGTACTCGGAATACCCTCCATTAGGTATAGTGATTTTGCCGGTAGAATCTCTGTTCTTGAAGAATTGGAAAATAAATATCAATTGACATTTGGATTTAAAGTAGGACGAGAAATTGATGTGCTCACAAAGCTCTCTACTCTACTACAGGAGAACAAACTAAGAGAAATTTTTCAAAAAAGAAGGCAAATTTTGCTAAGGGAAAAAATTGATGTTACAGCTTTTCTGACCTGGTTCATTACAAATTATCCTAAAAGCAAATCGATAATTACTGTAAATCCTGATTACCAAAATAAATTTATATGTTAAAGATTATTACTGTTGTTGGTGCTCGCCCTCAAATTATTAAAGCGGCTGCTCTCAGCAGGACAATTCGTAAGTCATTTGCACATAAAATCGAAGAAATTATTATCCACACCGGTCAACATTACGACGAAAATATGTCAGAAGTTTTCTTTAAGGAGTTAGAAATACCAAAAGCGAACTATAATTTGAATGTGGGGTCTGGCGCTCATGGTGCACAAACGGCTACTATGATAAAAGGAATTGAAGATATATTAATTGAAGAAAAACCTAATTACCTAGTATTATATGGTGACACGAATTCAACGTTGGCAGGTGCAATTGCCGCCTCCAAGATTCATATTCCCATAGTTCATATTGAAGCGGGTCTAAGATCCTTTAATAAATCCATGCCTGAAGAGATCAATAGAATTATGTGCGACCATGCTTCTACATTCCTCTTTTCCCCTACCAGCACTGGCTTCCAAAATTTGAAAAAAGAAGGTTTTTCTGTTAACAAGGGAAAATACACTATGGATAATCCCGGCATTTTTCATTGTGGAGATGTTATGTATGACAATTCTTTGTATTTCTCGGCAATTTCAGAAGTTAAATCTACCATTTCAAAAGATTTAGAACTTTATGAGAAAAATTTCAATTTAGTTACGATCCATCGCAATAACAATACTGATGATGTAGAGAGACTTTCGAACATTTTTGAAGGACTTTTGGAAATTGCTGAAAATTCTAAAAAAATGATGGTGTTGCCACTCCATCCTCGAACGAAAAATAGACTCGACTCACTTTATACTGATTTAGTACTGAGAATTCACCAATCTCCTTTTCTTGAAATAGTCGACCCTGTGTCTTTCCTTGACATGATTCAACTTGAAAAAAATGCTGATTTAATTATTACGGATTCAGGAGGAGTTCAAAAAGAGGCTTATTTCTTTTCTAAACCTTGTATAGTCTTAAGAAAAGAAACTGAATGGGTGGAAATAGTTGAAGCTGGAACGGCTGTTTTAGTAGATGCAGATCCAGAAGGAATGAAAAAAGCTTACGACGTTTTATCAACTGCCAAACATAAATTCCCCCCCATTTTCGGAAATGGTAATGCCGCCAAATTTATCTGTGATACACTAATTAAGAATTCCTCCATTTCATCCTAGTTGAAAAGTAATTTTATATGCCCTCCCCTACTGTGGGTAATCATAGTTCTCAACTTCCTATCAACCAATTAATAAACAATTATGATTATTACAGAATTCCTCCATGCTCAAAACTTAAGCAAAGAAGATTTCATTAAAGTTAAAATCGGAAAAACCGCCTACACAAAAGTAGTGGAAGCATCCGTTAAGGAGAGAACCTGTCAGGTAATTTCTAGTTTTTCACATCTAACGCTAACATCTCTTGAAGGAGATCTGGAAAAGATCATTAACCTCGAACGTCTCAATGATATTAGGTACCTAAATAAATTTCTCGAGACGGTTAATTCTAAATTATCAGTTGGAGGAGAGTTTATCGGTCGCTTTGAAGAATATAACTTCAGGAAATTAAGGTTGTTACATCCACATTCAAAACCAATCAAGTATTTAGTCCATTCAGGAGACATAATATTTAACAGAGTCGTCCCTAAATTTCCCGGTTCTAAAAAGGTCTACTTTAGTATTACCCGGGGAAAAGGAAGAGTTTTATCAAAAGCAGAAGCATTTGGCAGATTATATTCTTGCGGCTTTGAGATAACAG
The DNA here is from genome assembly GCF_000423585.1 of Salinimicrobium xinjiangense DSM 19287. Taxonomy (GTDB): domain Bacteria; phylum Bacteroidota; class Bacteroidia; order Flavobacteriales; family Flavobacteriaceae; genus Salinimicrobium; species Salinimicrobium xinjiangense. The sequence continues at coordinate 136,369 of NZ_KE384055.1, read as the reverse complement.
AAGAAAACGTAATTGAGGGGGAAACATATTTTACAGTCCGGAAGGTAAAAGAACCGGCCTATGATAAACATCCAAGTTATGGTCCATTGATCAAACTTCGCAGAGTAGGTAAAGATGGTAAATTAATACGGGTCTATAAGCTAAGAACAATGTATCCCTTTTCAGAATATCTTCAGGATTATGTTTTTGAAAAAAATGAGTTACAGGAAGGTGGAAAATTTAAAGATGATTTTAGGATTTCAAAAGAGGGTAGAATATTTCGCAAATTCTGGATCGATGAACTTCCAATGTTCATCAACTTCTTCAAAGGAGAGATGAAATTAATTGGGGTAAGACCCTTAAGTCAGCAATATTTTAATTTATACACTAAAGAACTTCAGGAAAAGAGAACGAAAACAAAACCTGGGCTCCTTCCACCTTTTTATGCCGATATGCCAAAAACCCTGGAGGAGATAATCGTTTCTGAATTAAAATATTTAGATGCTTATGAGAAGGCTCCCTTTAAGACAGACTTGAGATATTTTCTACTTACTCTTCAAAATATATTATTGAGAGGCGCAAGAAGTAAGTAATAAACTTATGGGATCGCATAATACATTTACCTATTTATAAAACCTCAATTTCCCTAACTCAGGCATTTTATCTCACTCTTGTTAATAAAACCTTAAAAGCATACCTTTGCCCCTCTTTTAAAAGAACCTAATGAAGAACAAATTTATCATCTTGTTAATGCTTTCCCTGCTGCTTACTACTTCCTGTGTCTCCCGCAAAAAAATAGCCTATTTTCAGGATCTGCCTGAATTACAGACAGAGGTTGATCTGGCAAAATCGAATCTGGAAATTCAGCCAAATGATCTCCTCACAATTACAGTTTCCGCAGCCAATATTGAAGCAGTGCAGCCTTTCAATCTTCCCCTAACTTCCGCACCCAGTCTTGCGGGTGGCGGTGTAAATGGTAGAATGGAATTGCAGTCGTACCTGGTGGATAGCGACGGCAATATCGAGTTTCCGGTCTTAGGTACTGTTCGTGTTGCCGGCCTTACAAGACAGGAACTGGTGGAAAAACTAAAGAAGGAAATTTCCGTCTACGTGCAGAATCCTATTGTCAATATCAAGATCGTCAATTTCCAGGTTACAGTGTTAGGAGAAGTGGTTCGTCCGGGCACTTTTACCGTTCCCGACGAAAGGATCAGCCTCCCCAAAGCCCTCGGACTCGCAGGAGATCTTTCTATCTACGGCCAAAGGGATAACGTGCTGGTTATGCGTGAAACCGGCGGGAAGACAGAATATAAATATATCGACCTCACCAGCAGTGATTTTATTAATTCCCCCTACTATTATCTTCAACAGAATGATGTGATCTATGTGGAGCCAAACAAGGCTCAAAGACAGGGTGCCAGCTATAACCGTAATGCCTCCGTCTACATTTCCATCGCCTCTGTGCTTATTTCATTAATCGTTGTAATTTTCCGTTAAACATGTCACAACAACCTACTCCCGTCCGCCCACAGGAAGAAGAAATAGATCTTAGGGAACAGCTTGAAATCTATCTTCGCCGCTGGCCCCTTTTTGCCCTTGTTGTCGTAGTTTGCGTTGCCGCCGCATTTCTCTACCTGCGCTATTCTACTCCTGTTTATAATACTGTTGCCACTATAATTATTAAAGATGAGAAGAAAGGTGCCGGCTCTTCGGAACTTGCTGCCTTTGCCGACCTCGGACTTTTGGGCGGAATGGGTACTGCTTCTATTGAAAATGAAATTGGCATTCTGAAGTCAAAGCGTCTTATGACCAATGTCGCAAGAGAACTGAATCTAAACATTCGCTATTTCTACGTAGAAACTGTGCCTCCAACTGAAGTTTTTGCTGAACGTCCGTTCAACCTTCAGTTGCTTGCCTTTGACCAGAAGCGTTTCGAAAAATTTGCCAAGGAAGATGAGATCGAACCTGCTCTTTTCGAGATCACATCAGATTCTACGTACATCATAGAATTGGTAAATTCTGATTTTAGAAAGAAAATGAATTTTGGAGAAGCTCTTACTCTGCCTTATGCCGAAATATCAGTAACTCCAAATATTACAAATCTTTCTGAAGCTGCTGAAAAAGGCCCCGTAAAAGTAATTTTTAGCACCCTTGAATCCGCCGCTGCCGATTATCGCCAGAAGGTTCAGGTGAATCTGACTGACAAAAATTCAAGTCTTATTGAACTTAGCCTGCAGGACCCGGTAAGAAACAAAGCGCAGCAGATCCTGGATCAGCTTATCTATCAATACAACAGAGAAGCTATTGAAGACAAGAACCTCGTATCTCAAAATACGGCCGAATTCATTGAAGACCGTCTTGCCATAATTACTGAAGAACTGGATTCTGTAGAAACCAACAAGGAGCAGTTCAAAAAGGAGAATCAGCTTACAGATATCGAAGCAGAGTCTAAGGTATTTATCGAAAATGCCAGCGATTTCCGCAACCGGCAGTTAGCTGTAGAAACCCAGCTGGAACTGGCACGTACCATGATCAATTACCTCAAGTCAGACAAAGGTGGATTACTTCCTGCAAATTTGGGATTTGAAGAAGGTGGGAACCAGGGAGTGGTGAATATCATCCAGTCCTACAACCAGCTGGTACTAGAAAGGGATCGCATCCTCGCAGGATCTACTCCAAGCAACCCAGTAATTGTAAATCTTAATAATCAGATAGAACAGATCAAAGCTAACGTTTTGGAGAGTCTCACCAACATACAGACTTCCCTGCAGATCGCGAAGAGAGATCTGGATGCCCAGGAGGCAAAGATCGAATCTCAGATCGCCCGCGTTCCTTCCAAGGAAAAGCAATTTAGAAATATTGAGCGCCAGCAGAATATCAAAGAAGCTTTGTATCTGTTCCTGCTTCAAAAGAGGGAAGAGACCTCTCTTTCTCTTGCAGTTACAGCTCCAAAGGCAAAGATCGTTGATGCCGCCTACAGCTCCAATGAGCCAGTTTCCCCAAAACCAAAGATCATCCTTCTTGCTGCATTGATTTTAGGAGTTCTGATTCCGTTCATGTACATCTACCTTAAAAACCTTCTAAGCAATAAGATCAAGGATCGCAGTGATATTGAAGATGTGACCAAAGAAATTCCTATTGTGGGGGAAGTACCGAGAATTGCGAAAAAAGAAAGTGATCTCATCGCAAACAATGACCGTTCTGTCCTGGCTGAATCCTTCCGAATCCTTCACACAAATTTACAATACCTGCTTGTCAATGCAGGAGATAAGTTTGAAGGCAATACTATTTTCGTTACCTCTACAGTAAAAGGAGAAGGAAAAACCTTTGTAGCCTTTAATACCGCACTTACCCTGGCATATTCAGGTAAGAAAGTACTGCTGGTAGGAGCCGACCTAAGGAATCCGCAGTTACAGCGGTATGAGTCCGATGCACGATCTTATTTGGGAGTCAGCGATTATCTGGTGAATGATAATCTGGATCTTAACAACCTAATCACCCCCTCAAAAGCTCATGAGAGTGTACATCTTTTAGCATCAGGTACCATCCCTCCCAACCCATCAGAACTTTGGAGACGCAAAAAAGCAGCTACTTTCTTTAAAGAGCTGGAAGGAAAATATGATTATGTTATTGTAGATACCGCCCCATGTATGCTGGTAACAGATACCTTCCTTATCAACAAATACGCAGACATCACCCTCTACGTCACCCGTGCCGGCTATACTGAGAAGAAGCTACTCAACTTCGCCCTGGACGCCAAAAAAGACGGAAAGCTGAAAAACATCAGCTTTGTTCTTAATGATGTGGAGGCAGCAAACTTTGGTTACGGAAACAAATACGGCTATGCCTACGGTGAAGAAAGCGAAAGCTTCTGGAAGAAAATGAGGGGGAAAGCGGCTTTTTGGTAAGCTGAAGTTAGATTTACGAAGTTAGAAGTACGAAGTAAGTGCGCAGTTAGCAGTTATTAGTTGGCAGTAGAAAATCCTGCTCATCCTCTCCCCAACCCTCTCCAAAGGAGAGGGAGTAATTCCACAATTAGCTCCTCTCCCTTGGGGAGAGGCGGGGGAGTGGGATGAGTGCTACCGAAAACTTTTCGTAAGTTCCACCCTCTATTATTTACCAAAATAGATCTGCGAAAATCCGCGCTATCTGCGGGAAACATATGATCTTCAATTCGACTTCTTAGTGCTCTTCCCTTTCATCTTCGTGACCTTTGTATGAAATCTGGGGAAATTAATAGTACAACAACAATTATTTCATGACTTGTAAACATGTCTCTGTTAGCAGCATCATCTTGCTGCTAATATTTTTTAATGCCACTACAGCATTAAGCCAAACCACCTACTCAGCCGAAGTGGAACTCAAAGCCCAAATTTCCACTAAAGAAGAACTCCCCTTCTGGATGTACAGCAATCAGCGGGGACGAATATCTCCCGAAACCCACATAATGGGCTTGGCGACTGCCAGAATGCAACACCAATTGGGTGGAAAAGGCATACTGGAAATTGGTGCCGGTGGTGTAGTCCATGACGGATTTACTAAGAAACGGGCTTTAGACGAAGCATATATTCAATTAAAGAATCAGCACTTCTATGTAACAGGTGGAGTAAAGCAAAAAGAGGAGTTGTATTACGGCTTAAGTGCAACTAACGAAAACATCCTCTGGTCCCTTAATGCCCGTTCCCTACCCGGACTGGAAATAGGAACGACAAAACCGGTTTTTGCTCTCCCGGGAGTTGGCTTTGAAGGCAGGTGGGGAGAATATATTCTTGAGGAAGAGCGACACGTGCCCTGGGCCAGAGTGCATCACAAGAAAATTAATATTGTCTTACAGCCTGCTGAAGATTGGGAAATAAAAGCCGGTATTCAGCACTTCGCTCAGTGGGGTGGCGTTTCGCCTGATAGAGGACGTCAACCGGAAAGTTTCATAGATTACTTACGTGTTTTTGCAGGAAGACAGGGAGGAGAGAGAGCCCTCCAAGGAGATATAAATAATTCTTTGGGAAATCATTTAGGATCATGGGAGGTCCAGGTGAAAAAAGCCTTTAATGACCATTCCCTTCAATTTATATTTAACAACATCTTTGAAGATGGATCGGGTAGCCGACTAGCAAATTTTCCGGACGGAAGATACGGCTTGTTTTGGGAGAATGAAGAATCGGCAGCTCTAATCTCTGGTCTTCTTTATGAATTCTATTATACCAAACATCAAAGTCATGATGTAAACAGATGGGGCGCAGACAATTATCTGAACCACCTAATGACTTATAACTCAGGTTGGAGCTATTTTGACCAGGTTATAGGTTCTCCTTTTTTCCTTTACGACAAACAGCAGGACAGGATTATCAACAATAAATTCACAGCTCATCATTTCGGATTGGCCGGAAATCTCGGAACTTTTTTTAATCCTTATCCCTTTAAAGTAATGCTGAGTTACCGCAACAATGAAGGAAGCTACTATAGAGATCCTTATACGGCTGACCGGGAACCAAAAATTCTCTCCACCTATCTCACAACCCGTTTGTACAATGGCGATTTCGAGTTTGACATTCCCCGCCTTACGCTGAACTTCCTTTTCGCTGCAGATTTCAACAGCCTCCTGGATCCTAATTTTGGGGCGGGAGTTAGCCTGAAGTATATTATTCTGTGACGAAGTGACGGAGTAATGCAGTGATGAAGCAGCAATTAAAAGTAGCCATTAGCTGTTGGCCGATAGCAGTTGGCTCGATTGTTTCCACCACCACAAAGTTCTCCTTGTCATTCCGACGCAGGAGGAATCTCTATAGTACTCTTGAGACTCTTCCCTCCGCAAAAGCTCCACTCTGAATTACAATGCTTCTGCGTAGATCTGCGAAATCAGCGGGAAACTTTTTCCTTCTGCCCCTTCCCTATCCCGACGGATCGGGAGGAACCGAAAAAGTATGTTGAGTAGGATAATTAGTTACTCAAACTTTCTGCGTCCTTTGCGCCAGCCTTTACGTCCTCTGCGAGAAATTTGAAGTCAGATTTTTAGAAGTTAGAAGTTAGAAATTTTAGTAGGCAGTCGGCAGTAATTAGTTGGCAGTATTTTGTTTCTGATTACCAAGGTCACTGCGACGAAGGAGGAATCCCTACAGAACGAGAGATTCTTCGCTCCGCAAAAGCTACGCTCTGAATGACAACTCGAATTACGATTGTAGAAGTATGAAGTGAGATGTTCAAAGAAGTTGATTTTCAAATTCCATAATCTTCAAATCTTCAAATTGTTTATACCACTCAATTTGCTTTATCAATCCCTCTCGTAAAGAAGTAGATGGATTATAATCCAGCAGCTTCCGGGCTTTTTCAATATTTGCAGCAGTACGGTTCTGATCTCCTGCCCTTCTTGGAATAACCTCTAACCGAATTTCCCTGCCAAGCAATTCCTCAACCAGTTTAATGCCTTCAAGGGTACTATATTCTTCTGAAGCACCCAGGTTCATAATCTCTCCATTTAAGGTTTTGTGCCTCACCAATGCCCGATATATTCCTTCTACTATATCTCGCACATAGGTAAAACTTCTCAGGTGCATTTCACTTCCCTCGAAGATCTTAAAAGGTTGATTGTTAATTCCGCAGGAAATAAGTTGGGCATACAGTTTTTCCGGTCGCTCCCTCGGGCCGTAAACAGAAAAAAGACGCAGTACCGAGGTAGATATCTTCCCGGAGTGACTTTGTTCTAAGATCAATCTCTCTCCTTCCAGCTTAGTGGATGCGTAATCAGAAGCCGGATTGGGAACTGCAGTTTCGGGATGTGTGGCTTCTAAACCATAAATAGAAGAAGTGGAGATAAAAAAGAAATGTTTCAGATCGGGATTTTCTAAGGCAAAATTGATCAGGTTCCGGGTAGCTAAAACATTATTTGTATAATAATCTTCAAAAGTACTGCTGCCGGAAATTCCAGGCTGGGCAGCAAAATGTATGATAAAGTCAAAATCCCTGTCGAGCTTTTGATATTCCTCAGCATTCCGCAGATCCATTTTGACTATCTCTGCCCCTCGGGAAATAACTGCTTCAGCATTTGACCGTTTCTGCGCCACATCGTAATAATCAGAAAAATTATCGAGGCCTGTCACCTCCATACCTGCTAGCAGCAATCTTTCCGCAGTATGTGATCCAAGGAATCCTGCCGCACCGGTCACGAGTACTTTCATTCAGTAAAATTTTAACTGCAAATTAACAATCTTTTATCCGGTTCAAAGGTTCTGAATAAAATAAAATACCTTTGCCACCAGATTATTTATAATGGAATTTGAGTTCACCATCATAGTCCCTCTCTTTAATGAGGAGGAGAATTTATCCCGACTGGAAGCCGAATTGACTTCCTACCTCCAAAAAGCCAGTATTAAAACCTTTGTTCTGTTTGTCAACGATGGTTCCACAGATGACAGCTTTTCAATTATTCGGCAGATCTCACAGCGCAATAGTAATTTCGGCTTCATCTCTTTTGACAAGAACTACGGACTCAGCGCCGCAATTAAAGCCGGAATAAATCATGCATCAACTCCGCTCATTGGTTATATGGATGCCGATCTGCAGACAGATCCTAAGGATTTCGAGCTCCTCTTACCATTTATAAAGGCTAATGATCTGGTTACAGGTATGAGAGTTCATCGACAAGATTCCCTGACCAAAAAAATGTCTTCTCTGGTTGCGAATCATACGCGCCGCTTTTTTACCAATGACGGAATGGAAGATACCTGTTGTCCTCTTAAGATCATAAAAGCAGATTATGCGAAGAGGATCCCGATGTTCCGCGGTCTTCATCGGTTTTTACCTGCCATGATCCTGCTTCAGGGGGGAAGCGTAAAGCAGGTTCCTATCACTCATTACCCGCGAATCGCAGGGGAGGCGAAATTCAATTTCTTCAATCGGCTGGTCGATCCTTTTCTGGACTGTTTTGCCTATTTGTGGATGAAAAGAAATTATATCAACTACAAGATCTCCCAAACAAATGAATAGCTGGCAGGTATTTAGCCTGGGATTTATTGCGCAACTGCTTTTCACGGGCAGATTCCTCTTTCAATGGATTGCTTCCGAAAAAGCAAAACAAGTAGTTACTCCTTCCCTCTTCTGGAAGCTTTCCCTCTTTGGCTCTTTTCTTTTACTCATTTACGGAATGCTGCGCAATGATCTGGCAATCATATCAGGACAAGTATTGATCTTTGGTATTTACATCAGAAACCTAAAGTTACAAGGCGAATGGAATGTTTCACGGTACTTCCGCTTATTGATCTGGATCTTTCCACCATTTGCCTTTATCATTTTTTTCTACACCCATCCCGGAAGCTCATTTTTCGATATTTCAAGTTGGCTATTGATCTTAGGCCTCCTGGGGCAGGTCATATTTGCACTACGGTTTGTGATTCAATGGCTTTATTCTGAAAAGGTCCGGACTTCTGTTCTCCCTTTGCCATTTTGGACTTTAAGCCTCTCCGGAAGTGCCTTGATTCTCCTGTACGCTTTCTTTAGACAGGATCCTGTTCTAATGGTGGGTCATCTCTTCGGAAGCTTTATTTACATCCGAAACATCAGCCTAATCCGAAGCACTTATGTTGCTGGATAAAAAATACCTCTGGATCATCATCGGAGTTTGGGCGCTGATCTTTCTTCCGCATCTTGATCTGCTTTACATAAATATCATGGAGGCACGGAATTTCATTACTGCCAGGGAGATGGTGAACGAAAATAACTGGCTGCTCACCACCCTGAACCTCGAACCCCGCTACGAAAAACCTCCCCTGCCGACCTGGCTTACGGCCATCAGCGGAATGATTCTGGGATTCAGCAATTTTGCCCTCCGTCTTCCCGCCGCCCTGGTTACATTACTTCTCCTCATTTACTTTTACAAGTTTTCCCTTGTGCTGAAGATCTCTGAAAAACAGAGTTTCCTCGGAAGCCTGATTCTTGCCACCTCCTTTTACATCATTTTTATGGGCCGCAATGGCCAATGGGATATTTTCACACATGCCTTTATGCTGCTGAGTATTTATTATCTCTGGCAACTCTTCTCCCTCCAAAAAAACCTGTGGAAAAGCGCATTTTTGGGAGGTATATTTTTTGGATGTTCCATACTAAGTAAAGGGCCTGTCTCTCCATATGCACTGCTTCTTCCTTTTCTCCTGGCCTACGGAAGCGTATACAAATTCAGAGATATGAAACAGATCTGGAAGCCGCTCCTCCTGTATTTAGTTACAGGTATTGTGGCAGGAACCTGGTGGTTTCTTTACGTCCGCATTGCAGATCCTGAAGCTTTTATTGAAATCACTACCCGCGAAGCCAGCAGATGGACCAGTTATAATGTGAGGCCTTTCTATTACTACTGGAGCTTTTTCATCCAAAGTGGAATCTGGTGCATCCCGGCTTTTGTTGCCCTGCTCTATCCTTATCTGAAGAACAGGGTGTCCGACAAAAAAGCATACCAATTTTCCCTTTTTTGGACCCTTAGTGCTGTGATTCTTCTTTCCCTTATTCCTGAAAAAAAATCCCGCTACCTGCTTCCTGTTCTTATTCCCATGGCTTTGAACACCAGCTTTTATGTTGCATATCTTTTTAGGAGGTTCAAAGATTTGCCGCTAAAGGAGCAATGGATCGTTTATTTTAACCACGGAATAATTGCTGTTTTGGGAATCTCCTTCCCGGTTGCCGCTTTTTTTGTTCTTGAACTAGAAGACCACTGGATCTGGTATATTCTCACTTCCGTAACCCTTTTCGGAATCGGCGGAGCAACACTATACTATCTGAAAAAGCAATTCTATCCTATTGTTTTCTACCTGACCATAGCCTTTATGAGCAGCATTATAATTTTTGGATTTCCTTTAAGCGAAGCCCTTTTAGATAATCCGAGGTTCCGAACCTATGCAGAGCTAAGAGAAAAAATTCAGGAAAAGAAACTTCCCCTATACCTTTACGGCGATCCGGCTCCTGAATTGATCTGGGATTACGGATCTCCCATTCCTGTCCTCTCCGAATATGAACTTGATCAATTAGGAAATCATTTCGGTATATTGTTAGAAGAAAAAGACACAGTTATTCTGAAGGAACTTGGTCCGCAGTACCTCATCAAATCTTCCGAAAGATACGATCTGAATCAGGTTTCCCCCGGGAGTTCAGGATATAAGGACCGGCTGGTGAGGTGGTTTTATGTGTTGGAGGTAAGAAGTGAGGGAGTGACGAAGTAATGGAGTGATGGAGTTATAAAAAAAAGCTGTTGGCTATTGGCAGAAAAATTTCTTTTCCCGTTTTGCCCTATCCCTATCCCGAAGGATCGGGAGGAACCGGGAAAAGCGTAGTAGTATCTGCGAAGATCTCCGGTTGGAGCTTTTGGTTTTTAGCTTTTGGCTGCCTGTCCTCCGAAGCTTTTTGAGGCGCAGGAGAATTAACCATTGGCTATGATTTACGTCTTTGCGAGGCTGCATTTGTAGCAGCCGAAGCAATCTCATTATCGCATTACCAAAGTTACTTCAGAATCCCTTTCCGCGATTTACCCCTTTCCCTATCCCGACGGATCGGGAGGAACCAGGGAAAAAGTTGGCAGTGCTCAGTGATCAGTAGGCAGTGGTTATAGAAGATTAAAATTTGAGACATCTGCGGATTTTGATCTCATCCTCTGCCCTTGTCCTTTTCCTGTTTTACCCCTCACCCTATCCCGAAGGATCGGGAGGAGCCGGGAAAAGCATAGTAGTATCTGCGAAGAATCAAATCTCTACTGCCGACCTAGAACTGCCTACTGCCCACTGAATTGCGGGTTCTTCTGTCATCTCGACAGAGCATTTCCTTTCGACAGAAAGATGAAGCGACGAGAGATCTCTGTGAAAGTTAGATTTTAGAAGTACGAAGTCAGAAATGGTCTACAGACGGTAGTCAAGAGTCGGTAGCTCTCAGCTATGTGCTATTGGCTATTGGCCTTTAGTTGTTAGCTCCCGGTTTACGTCTTTGATAGGGAGCTTTTTGGAGCGACCGCGAAAATCTTCTTCTTGAGAAGCAGAGAGATTCTTCGCTTCGCAAAAGCTGCGCTCTGAATGACAAAGTTCTGCGAAGATCTGCGAGATCAGCGGGAAATATTCAAGTGCGATTTTAGAGGTACGAAGGTAGAAGTAAAAAGTTATTGGTTGTCGGCTATTAGCAGAAAAATCCCTTTTCCGTTTTGCCTCTTTCCCTATCCTGACGGATCGGGAGGAACCGGAAAAGAAACCCATCAGACAGTGATAGAACTTTGCCCTCTTTGCGTCGTGCTCTTCGGCCCTGCGAGAAAGTAGTATTAGAAATGAGTACAGAGTTTTGAGAAAATGAGCTACTGACTTCAATTCCGAATAATAAATAAATAGAGTGCAGTTTTTGTTCTTAAATATTATCTCTGTGAATTTTATGGGATATTTTTTACGTTCTCAGCAGCCGTTGCGACAAATGGTTTATGTTCAAAAAATCAGGATTCGATATTATCTACTAAAGGTTTAATATTCTTAAAATCTTTCTCTTTCAATAATTTCTCTTCTTCCAAATCATAGTCATTTTGTAAACCCAACCAAAATTTAGCAGTTGTTCCAAAATATTTGGAAAGTCGAAGAGCGGTGTCGGCAGTAATCCTTCTCTTCTTTTTCAGGATTTCACTTATTCTTGTTTGGGGAATAAATGTTTCTTTAGAAAGTCGGTATGCACTTATTTCCATTGGATCTAAAAATTCTTCCTTTAGAATTTCTCCGGGATGTATATTTCCAAGTTTTTTCATTTTGCTAATTAGTTTTAATGGTAGTCAACAATTCTAACGTCAAAAGCATTATCATTTTCCCATTTGAATATTATTCTCCACTGTTTATTGATTCTAATGCTATGAAAACCTTCTAACTTTCCACTTAATTTTTCTAAATGATTAGCTGGAGGAATTCTTAGATCATTTATATTTTGCGCATTATTTATCATTCTTAATTTTCTTCTGGCTACATTCTGAATATTAGCAGGAAGTTTTCTTGATTGAATACCATTCCAAATTTTGTTCGCTTCTTTGTCTGTAAATGATCTTATCAAAAATAATAATGAATTACGTTACTAACGTCAAAGATAAGTAAAAATATGCGAATGTATAAGATTTGGTGCTGTTGAGACCATAGGTTTTAAAGTAGATTTAAAAGTTATTAGTCGTTAGCTGTTGGCCTTTAGCTTATCAGCGAAAATCTGAGAAATTATCGGGAAATCTGAAGTACGATTTTAGAGGGACGAAATTAGAAGTTAAAAAGCTGCTAGCTGTTGGCTATTAGCTTTGAACGATCAGACTGTGAAAGAACTCTGCGCTCTTTGCGCCTTATCTCTGCGTCCTTTGCGAGAAAAGTTTAATGGTTTAAAAATCAATATTAAAGATTCTCTTTGTGAGAAAAATTATCTTCATGGGTAGGGGGAAATTTTTCTATTTTATTATCTTTAATAAAAGTTGCACAATGAAAACAGCAGAACTTAAGAAAAACCTTCATGCTCTCGTAGATAGAATAGAGAACGAGGAACTGCTACAAAGTCTTCTTAACTTTCTAAAGGAAAATGAAAACCAACAAGTCGGAAAGCACTGGGACCGCCTTACCCAAAAACAGAAGGAAGAGGTCTTTGCCGCTTATGAGGAAAGTCGAAATGAAGATAATTTGATAGCCAGAGAAGATTTTTTTAAATGAAAATCTTTATTACCAAACGTGCAGAAAAGAACTATAAATCAATAACAAACTACCTCCATAAAGAATGGGGAGCTAATGTTGTTGAAGCTTTAAATAAGAGAACCCGGCATTTTTTTGATCTCCTGGAGATCTTTCCCGAAATGGGTTCTATTGAATTTCCTGCTAAAAATATTAGAGGATTACAATTAACTACACAGCTTAGGGTATTTTATACAGTAAAAGAAGACAGAATAATAATCCTTTCCTTCTTTGATGTGAGACAGAATCCCGAAAAGAAAAACTTCTAATAAAATTCAGTATTCTCCCGGAGCTTAAAATTTTTCTTTGTGAATTTGGTGTGACATTTTGGTGATGGAGAAGAATTGTCATGATTTTTAACTTGACCCACTACTTCACTTCATCACGGAACCAGATCGTTACAAGATGAGATCCCTCGTCACTGCGCTCCACTCCCGTTCCGCGCAGCTCTGTCGGGATGACAATGACGCCTTCATCTTCAAATTCCCAGAATCCTCAAATTTTCAAATCAAGACGTCTAGTCTCTAGACTCTAGGTTCTAGTCTCTGAAGAAAAATATCCCCTCAAAATTCTTCCAAACTCATACATATCAGTAAAAGAACAATAAAAAGCTGCCGGTGCCAGCCGGATAACATTCGGTTCCCGCCAATCCGTTACTACGCCATTTTTCATTAGATAATGGAAAAGCTCCTTCCCCTGCCCGTGCAGGAAAACGGACAACTGGGTACCCCGCTCCTTTGGCGTGATGATCTCAAAATGCCCCCCGACTTCCTCTGCCACTTCCTGAAGAATGAATTCCAGGTAAGCCACGATCTTGTTCCGCTTTTCGTTCAGCGCCGGCATTCCAACTTCCTCAAATAACTCCAATGAGGCTAAATACGGGGCCAATGCTAAAACGGGAGCATTACTCACCTGCCAGGCATTGGCATCGGGTTCAGGTTGGAATTCTGGTTCCATTAAAAAGCGTCTTTCTTTAGAATGTCCCCACCAGCCTTCGAACCGCGGAATATCCTTCTGCCCGTGATATTGTTCATGCACAAAACATCCTGACGCGTTTCCAGGACCTGAATTCATATATTTGTAACTGCACCAGGCAGCGAAATCCACGTCCCACTCATGCAGCTTCAGCTCCACATTCCCCGCGGCATGAGCGAGATCCCAGCCTACAAAAGCTCCAATGCCTTTTCCGGCTTTAGTAATTGTTTCCATATCCAACACCTGACCGTTGTAATAGTTCACTCCGCCCATCAGCACCAGTGCGCATTCTTCTCCTGTTTCTTCAATGACCTGTAGAACATCCTCAGTCCTGAAATAATGCTCCCCTTCTCTTTTCTTCACTGTTATAATAGCCTCCTCCGGATCAAATCCGTGGAATCTCACCTGACTCGCAACCATGTATTGATCACTGGGAAAAGCCTTTTCTTCCATGATGATCTTATACCGCTTACTCGTAGGCCGGTAAAAAGAAACCATCAACAGATGGAGGTTTACAGTTAATGTATTCATCACAGTGACCTCAGAAGGTTTGGCTCCAACTATAGGCGCTAATTTTTCAGCAAATCTCTCATGATAATCCCACCAGGGTTTCTCTGCCTGAAAGTGGCCTTCCACCGCCAGCTCCGCCCAGTCGGTCATGATCTCATCCACATATTTCTTCGCATTCTTCGGCTGTAACCCAAGAGAATTCCCGGTGAAGTAGATAACTTCTTTACCGTTAACTTTTGGGAAATGGAATTTGTCTCTGTAGCTTCTAAGGGGATCCTGTTGGTCGAGTTGTTGGGCGTATTGCTGTGTATTTTCGAAGTTCATTCTTCAAGTATTGAGAATTGAGTATTGAGTAGTGAGAAAAACCGAAGTAAAAATACACTTTTTGAGAAGAAATAAACTCTCATGTCAGGTCGAGCGGAGTCGAGACCTCAAAATTGGAAAATGTTCTTTTTTGTACAGAGCCAATTTTTATTCAAGAATTAAATGTAATCCGCTTCACAAATCAGCAGGTGAGACAAGCTATGCAGAAAGTTTTAAAACTTCTTTTAAAGAAGATCAATCTCTGAACCTTTTTCCGGCTCCCTTGAGGGCAGGGGCAAAACGGAAAAAGACCCCTCGACTCCGCTCGGGGTGACACACCATTCCCAAAGCTCCATTAAAACAGTGGAATTTGGTGCTTGGAATTTGTAAGGGATAGATTAACTATTTCCTCCTCGAAATCGTCAATCCATCCCTCACCGGCAACATCACCGTCTCTAACCTCTCATCTTCAGCTAGCAAATGATTATACTCCAAAAGAGCTTTCGTAGAGTCATCATCTTCCTGCACAGGCTCCACGACTTTGCCGCTCCACAAGACATTGTCTGATAAGATCACGCCACCCGGACGCAGCTTTTCCATGATCTGCTGAAAATATGTGGGGTAATTACGTTTATCGGCATCAATAAATACTAGGTCGAAATTCTCTTTCAGCGTCGGGATGATCTCTGTAGCGTCTCCGAGGTGCTGAACGATCTGCTCATTCCAGGGAGAGGCTTCAAAATACCTTTTTTGAAGGTCCATCAATTCCTCGTTGATATCAATGGTGTGCAAAACTCCGTCCGATTTCATTCCTTCTGCCAGGCACAAAGCGGAATATCCCGTGTAAGTACCTATCTCCAGGATATTCTGCGGATTGATCAACTTTGAGAGCATGCTGAGAATCCGACCCTGGTAATGTCCGCTAAGCATCCTGGGGGCCAAAACTTTCTGATTTGTTTCCCGGTTGAGTTGCTGCAATAGCTCCGGTTCTTTAGCGGAGTGTGCAACTACGTAATCGTCTATGTTCTGGGGAAGGAAATGCATGTTTTTAGTATTGAGGTGGTAAAAATACAAATTTTGAGAACCTAGAGCCTAGAGACTAGAACCAAGACTTTTTCTACTAAATCGATCGAATAAATATCTGTAAGCTGAGATTTCGTAAACTAAAAACGTAACTCAGAGTAATGGAATTTTCTAATTAACCAATCCCCATATTAACCGATTAACTATTAACCAATAACCTGTTGGAATTTGGTGCTTGAATTTTTGGTGCTTGCTTCAGTCGCCTATCGGCTCCTTCGCAAAGACGTATACATTTAGCTAAACTAATGTGTTGAAGGAATATAGCTCCTCTCCTTTGGAGAGGCGGGGGTGAGGCTAAAATCTCCGTTTCACACTCCCCGTGATCTCCTCGATCTCCTCTTTGACCTTGTCGACTTCCTTTTTCAGATCATCACCAACGGAAGTATCCATGCCGTTCTTTTCGGCGCTGCGCATTACTTCCGATTTGATATCGTTGGTGGCGTTTTTGATGCTGCGCATTCCTTTTCCGAGTCCGCGGGCGATCTCGGGAATTTTATCTGCACCAAAGACCATCACCAGGATGAACATGATGAAGGCAATTTCGGCACCACTGATAAATAAAGGAAGTGTTTGCATAAGACTGCAAATATACTCAGATTTTCAGTCAATAGAAAAAGGGGGCTTGTTAATTCTGTATTGGCTGCGCCCACTTCTTTTCAGGAAGGTTTTTAGGGAGAGTCAAGACCGCTGCGCTGCTAGAATCAAGAACCAAGACTTGTTCACGACAGCTGCGCTCCTCCTGCGGAGGGGGCGAGGTCCTACCACCCCACCCGCCTACGGCGGGCACCCCTCCTTAGCAAAGGAGGGGTACTCACAGGTTGCCTGCGGCATCCCCTGCCTTCGGCAGGTTTATTGCTTGAAAAGAACACTAACCTAACTCCGAATTTACTTTTTAATTCCCCTCCTCCAAATGGATTGGGGGGGAGGATGAGAATGAAAAAGAGTCAAGACCGCTGCGCTGCTAGAATCAAGAACCAAGACTTGTTCACGACAGCTGCGCTCCTCCTGCGGAGGAAGTGGGGATGTAACCACCCCGTCCGCCAAGGCGGCCACCCCTCCTAAATTAGGAGGGGAATACCTTGGATGCCTGCGGCATCTCCTGCCTTCGGCAGCCTAATAGCTTCAGATATAACCAGTTAACTCCCCTCCTTCGGAGGGGCCGGGGGAGGATGAGGGGAATTAAAGAAACGAGACCGCTGCGCTGCTAGAACCAAGAGCCAAGACTTGTTCCCGACAGCTGTCGCTCCTCCTGCGGAGGAAGTGGGGATGTAACCACCCCGTCCGCCAAAGGCGGCCACCCCTCCTAAATTAGGAGGGGAATACCTTGGATGCCTGCGGCACCCCCTGCCTTCGGCAGCCTAATAGCTTCAGATTTAACCCAGTTAACTCCCCTCCTTCGGAGGGGCCGGGGGAGGATGAGGGGAATTAAAGAAACAAGACGGCTGCGCTGCTAGAACCAAGAGCCAAGACTTGTTCCCGACAGCTGTCGCTCCTCCTGCGGAGGAAGTGGGGATGTACCACCCCGTCCGCCAAGGCGGCCACCCCTCCTAATTTAGGAGGGGAACACCTTGGATGCCTGCGGCATCCTCTGCCTGATCGGCAGGTGTACTGCTAAATTCCCTAAATGCAAAAAAGCCTCCCGATTTAACGAAAGGCTTTCTTTTATTAGTTGAAATAGAAATCTCCAAAGGAGAAAAAACCTTCAGGTGTTTTGAACCTCATATAGCTCCCCTCCTTCGGAGGGGCGGGGGGAGGCTTAACCCTGAGTTTTTTCCTTAAACTGCTGGAACTTATCCACCTCAGCCTCTTGTGGCCAGGAGTTGTTGCTGGTGTCAACGTCGGCTGTTTCAAGATCGGGATCTACTACGATCTTTACGATCTCTTTGTCTGTAGCCAATGCTCTGCTTACCTGCTGATCGTTCTTTCTCCAGATCTGTACCGGATAAGTTACTTTTTCTGAAGTACCATCAGCATAAGTATATTCCACAATGATAGGCATTACCAGTCCGCCGGGTTTGTTGAAGGTCACCTGGTAAAAATATTTTGGCATCTTCATCTCTGCTCTTTGCTGCGGAGTGAAGTTGTCCATTAAATATTCATTTAAAGTAGTGGCATTTTCAGCAGGAGTCTTCCCTTTCATATTAGGATCAAACTCTTCACTTCCTTCCTCAACAACATACAGAACATCAAGAGATGAAGGATCTTCAACCCCGTAACGCTGTAGCAATGCTGTTCCTTCTTTAGTAGGTGTATCTGTCACATAGTACTTTTTAACGTCTTCCACGCCTATGTCCACATAATCTGTAGTATAGAACCAACCTCTCCAGAACCAGTCAAGATCCACTGCCGAGGCATCTTCCATTGTTCTGAAGAAATCTTCGGGTGTTGGGTGCTTGAACATCCATCTTTGAGCGTAGGTTTTAAATGCATGGTCGAATAACTCCCTGCCCATTACTGTTTCTCTAAGAATATTGAGTGCAGTTGCAGGTTTTCCGTAGGCATTATTCCCCAGCTGATAAACATTCTCGGGATTGGACATAATAGGTGCAATATACTTTTGATCCCCTTTCATGTAATCTACAATTCTTGCAGGCTCCCCTCTACGCGACGGATATTCGGTATGCGGAGCAATATCTTCAGGATATCTTTCCCCATATTCCTGCTCAGCTACATACTGCATAAAGGTGTCAAGTCCTTCGTCCATCCAGCCCCATTGACGCTCATCTGAATTCACGATCATCGGGAAGAAGTTATGTCCTACTTCGTGAATGATTACACTCATCATTCCATATTTTACCCGGTCGCTATAGGTCCCGTCTTCATTCGGTCTTCCGTAGTTCCAGGAGATCATGGGATATTC
Source organism: Salinimicrobium xinjiangense DSM 19287 (assembly GCF_000423585.1). Lineage (GTDB taxonomy): Bacteria > Bacteroidota > Bacteroidia > Flavobacteriales > Flavobacteriaceae > Salinimicrobium > Salinimicrobium xinjiangense. Next base: position 117,967 of record NZ_KE384055.1, on the reverse strand, counting down.
CATCCCCTGGTTCTTCGCGTGAACAGAAATAGATTTGTGATATGGATACTCAAAAGTATGATCAGAGTAAGATTGAAGAGTGTGCCCTACTACTTTGGTAGAAAAATCTTCCCATAACGGATTTCCCTCTTTCGGATACAGGGAAACAGCCATTACGTCTTTGGTGTCAAGCTTTACAGCCATCATATCCCAAATGAACTTTCGGGAAGTAGCGAAAGCAAAGTCACGAACCATATTTGCCTTAAGTTTCCAGGTCTTCTTTTTGTCAGAAAAACCTTTTTCGGCCGCCTCTGCTTCTTCCTGAGTTACGATCAATACCGGCTTATCATAAGATTTCTTTGCCTGTTCATAACGGCGCATCATTTCTTTGGTAAAGACCTCTTTCCGGTTCACAAGCTCTCCTGTTCCATCAAGAATATGATCTGCAGGCACAGTTATATTCACCTCATAATCCCCGAAAGGAAGAGCGAATTCTCCATTCCCCCAAAACTGCATGTTCTGCCAGCCTTCCACATCATTGTAAACTGCCATTCTGGGGAAGAACTGAGCGATCACGTATGCGTTATTCCCATCTTCCGGAAAATGCTCATAACCTGAACGGGCACGATCTGTAATGTGATTATTTATGTTGTACCACCATGCAATGTCAAAAGTGAAACTTTCGCCTGCTTTTAATGGCTTCGGAAGGTCCACCCTCATCATAGTAAAATTGATGACAGTTTTTAACGGCTTCCCATTAGCACTGACTTCAGTGATATTAAATCCGCCATCAAAGGAATCCTGCATATATTCTGAAACAAAATTCCCTGGTTGTGCAACCGGCGGAATACCATTGCCATCCTTTAATTTAGCAACAGATTCTTTTGTTCGAATATTCTGATCAAGCTGAACCCATAGATATTCAAGAACATCCGGTGAGTTATTATGATAGGTAATGGTCTCACGCCCTGTTAACCGCTGGTTGCGGTCGTCAAGTTCGATGTCCATCTTGTAGTCTGCCTGATTTTGATAATAGGCAGGCCCCGGCGCACCACTACCGGTCCGGTATTGATTTGGAGTAGAAAACTCCTGATAAAGCTGCCTGAATTTGTTTTCATTGATGTGCCCACCTTCCCTTTGCTCGCTCTTTGATTCTGTCTCCTGGGCAAATAAGCCGGTAGAAAATAAAATGAAAAAAGCCGCGAGGGCAGTTTTGATTGAATTCATATGTAATGTTTAAGTTTAGGTTGCTAAAAATAATTTAATTCTGAAGTTTTACAATTTTAATTGCTGAATTTTAATGTTCCCTGCACGGCATCCCGCATAAGCAATAAGCTCTTGATCTTGCCGTTATAGCTGACCTTCACTACATTTTTCTGCTCCGGAAAAAGATCGGTCAAAATTGCATTTTCGACACTTATGTTTCTAATGGGTTCCACATCTTCAACTTCAATATAGATAAGAAGCTGATCCTTATTGTATTCTTTTCCGAGATAATTGAGAGTTCTTTTCTTACCGTTTACGCTGATGTTAAGCTTATCCTGAAAATATCTTTCTACAAATTTATCGGCCGCCGGATGTTCTTCTTCCTCAACCAGGTATAATTCTTTATTATACCGGGTCTTTAAAAGGTTTTCCAGATCATCTGTAAATACATGGGAAATTATCTGAAGAGATCGCTGTTCCTCGTTGTACTTAATGTCTGTAGCACTCACATAAAACTTGTGAGCTACAGAAAAAGAAAGCAATGGCAGCAGGGATAATAAAATTAAAAATATTTTTTTCATGAATTAAAATAGGACCCGAAGGCAAACAATCCAAGCAAAGATTGTTCCAGAGGTACTTTAGTTGGACTGAATGAGCAGGAGAAGGTTTAATTTCAGTATGCAGTTTGCAGTAATTAGTTGGCAGTGATACCGAAAATTTAGCTTTCCATTCTAAATAATATGGTATGACGGAACTCTAATATGATCTTCACAGCACTTTCAGAAGGTTCCAGGGAGCCCGATCTGTCGTCCCTACGGGACTTTATATTGCGGGGTTATTGTTTTCTACCAATCTTTTGTCCCTTCGGGACATCTTTGGTTGAATTTGGGGCCTGGAATTTGGGGCTTGAAAAAAATGCCACAGATTCACGGATTGATTTTTTCCCCAATTAACCGTTCCCCAATTAACCATTCCCCAATTAACCATT
>NZ_KE384055.1:61671-115164 GCF_000423585.1 Salinimicrobium xinjiangense DSM 19287 | reverse complement strand
TTCCCCAATTAACCGTTCCCCAATTAACCATTCCCAGATTCCGATTAACCATTCACCAATTAACTAATCCCAAATAACCATTAACTAAAACTATTGCTTCAGAAACTCTTCACTCCGGTTAAACATCAATTGCAAAAGGTCCATTTCCCGCTCTTTGTTAAGCAGGTCGTCGGGAAAGTTCCCGTTTTCCAGAAAAGCAATGAAATCTGCTATCTTTGAGGGAGGTATCTGCAGTTGTTCCATGAAAAACTCATCATCATACCGGCTTCTGATCTCCCTTTCCAGTTTAATAAGGCCTATTTGAGTTCTTGGGGAAGGAGGCTTATTTTTTGCTTTTTTAGGAGGTAAGATCACTCCAATTATTCCGCTGAGGATAGCGAGAGGGTCTGCTCCATTTACCATTCCGGCACCCGGATTCATTGCACTGTTAGTCACTGCCGTTTGACCGTCGGGTCTCCATTCCCAGTCATAATCATTTATGGAGAAGGCGGTCATTGCAGGCAAATCGAGTATTTCGGTTTTAATATTCTTTGCGTCTATATCCAAGCTGCCGGTGAGGTCGTGAGGACGCACCACCACTTCGGGCAATGTGTTTACCCCTTCAAATATTTCCACTACAAGCCGTCCCTTTTCTACTATTCCGCCATCAATGACTACTAAAAGTTCTTTAAACTGAAGTGCTGTAAAATAAACAGAATCTCCCTCCTTTACCCTTAGCTCAAAATTGCCTTTAGAATCTGAAACATTCCCTTTACCTGAAGATTTGTTATAAACATGGACGCCGCTGGAGGTATAACCTGCAGGAACAATTATGGTTCCGGAGATCTCAACTCTCTCCTGAGATCTTGCGCCAAAAACAATTAAAGAAATAAAAAGGATGGATAGTAAAAGTTTGTTCATCTTTTCAACAAACGTAGAATTGTAAGAATTATTTCCTACAAGATATTTTCTTGAAAGCCGGCACCAGAGTAACCAGATCTGCAATCCGTGAGGAGGACCAATCTGTCGTCCCTACGGGACTGTATGTTGAAGGGTTGTCCTTTTCTACCAATCTTTTGTCCCTACGGGACATCTTTGGTTGGAATTTGGTGCTTGGTGCTTCGAATGTGGTGCTTGAAAAGCCACAGATGCTCGTTTATTTTCTTCCCATTAACCCTTCCCCTATTAATCAATAACTATCCCGTTGGCGCGGATTTGCAATCCGAGACGAGCAGCTATAAATCTATCGTCCCTTCGGGACTTTTTAGGTTTCAGGGTAATTTGTTTCTACCAATCTTTTGTCCCTTCGGGACATCTTTGGTTGAATTTGGAGCCTGGAATTTGGGGCTTGAAAAAAATGCCACAGATTCACGGATTGATTTTTTCCCCAATTAACCGTTCCCCAATTAACCGTTCCCCAATTAACCATTCCCCAATTAACCATTCCCCAATTAACCATTCCCCGACTAACCATTCACCAAACCGTTGGCGCGGATTTGTAATCCGTGACGAGCCAATAAATCTGTCGTCCCTATGGGACTTTTTGCGTCATTGGGTAAATTTATTTCTACCGATCTTTTGTCCCTACGGGACATCTTTGGTTGAATTTGGGGCCTGGAATTTGGTGCTTGAGAAACATGCCACAGATGCACGGATAGATTTCTTCCAAAATTAACCGTTCCCCAATTAATCATTCCCCGATTAACCATTCACCAATTAACTAATCCCAGATTAACCATTCACCAAACCGTTGGCGCGGATTTGTAATCCGTGACGAGCCAATAAATCTGTCGTCCCTACGGGACTTTATGTTGCGGGGTTTTCATTTTCTACCAATCTTTTGTCCCTACGGGACATTTAAAGCCTGGTGATATATTTTTCTACCAATATGCTGTCCCTACGGGACAAAAGAAATCGCTGTACTTTTATCTAATCGAAAGATTCAGCGCAATCCTATTCCCCAATTAACCAATCCCTAATTAACCAATTCACCAATTAACCCCACTGACCTCTGATCACTGATCACTAAGCTTTCTCTGCTTATATTTCTGGCTCTGCGCGACAAGGAATTCGATTAGGGCCATTTCATTTTCCGGCTCCAGCATGGAGGGATTCAACCCGTTGTCTTCGGCAAAAAGAATGAATTCGTTAATATTTTCCCTTCTAATATTGAGCTGATCAACAAAGAATTCGTCATCATAGAGCTGCTTTACCTGATCATCAATATCTTCACTACCCCCAACATTAGTAGTGATTCTTCTGGAAGTAAAGATAGTCCTGAAAATATTGGCAAAATTGGCTCCGCTTTCTATCATCGCCGTCCGCATGGCAGCGTTCTGCGGGGAAACAAGTGAATCTGGTCTGAAGGTGTGCTCGTAATCATTTATTTCGGCTGCGGTTTGAGCAGGTAAATCGGTTTCGACTGTTGGGATGCGTCGCACATCCACTTCCACATTACCGGTGAGATCATACGGAGTGACCACAACTTCGGGAAGTTCAGTCACAGATTCTTTGATAAAGACGTTGAGCTGCCTGTTTTCTACTACTCCTTTATCCACAATCACCGAAAAATCTTCATATTGCAAAGCATTAAAAGTCAACGTATCTCCAGCCGCCACACGGATAGTGAAATTTCCGGCTTCATTGGAAATTGTGGCGGTCTTTGCAGTGCGGTTAACCACAGAAATTCCCTCTGCACTTTCCCTCACCGGCGGGGTGATCGTTCCATTGATCACAACTCTATCCTGGGCCATAAGGTTTCCTGAAACTAACAATAATACTGTAATAAGAAAGGTTTTCATAATTACTGCTTTTCTTAAAGAAACAAAATCAATTGTTTAAAAAGTCGTAATCCCCGACTAAATTTTAGTTAAAGGTGGAATTGGGGATTAGTTAATTGGGGATCAGTGATTGGTTAATTAATTAGACTCGCAACCGGCGACATGACCTTGAACTTTAAATTTTGAACCGCTTCAGAGAATTAGGCTAAATTTAAAACCTCCCTCCTGCAGATTTCTTAATTTTACATAGAAAACAATTAAAAAGCATGAAAAACCTCATCCTTGCCAGTACTTCCACCCTGCACGGCCAGGAATATCTTGAATATCTAATCCCGCTTCTAAGATCCCATTTTTCAGGTTGCAGCGAGGTGCTCTTTATTCCCTTTGCCCGTCCCGGCGGAATTTCTCATGAAGAATACACCAGTACAGCTGCCAGGGCTTTTGATAAAGCAGGATTAAAAATAAAAGGGCTGCATGAATTCAGTGAACCTCGCGTTGCCATTCAAAAAGCTAAAGGGATCTTCACCGGGGGTGGAAACACTTTCTTACTGGTTCAGCAACTCCATTCCCAAAACTTGATCACTCCTTTAAAAGAGGTTTTGGAAAAGGGAATTCCCTATCTGGGAACCAGTGCAGGTACAAATATTGCCGGACTAACCATGAAGACCTCCAACGATATGCCTATAGTTTATCCGCCTTCTTTCAATACTCTCGGCCTGGTACCTTTTAATATTAATCCGCATTACCTGGATCCCGATCCTGATTCAACCCATAAAGGAGAAACCCGTGAGACCAGGATCAAAGAGTTTCACCAATTCAATACTCCGCCGGTGATAGGTTTACGGGAAGGCAGCTGGCTGGAGGTGAAAGGAAAGGATATAAGGCTCAAAGGAGAACCTCTTGCAAGAATTTTTGAGGCCGGAAAAGAAGCTTATGAAGTAGAACCGGAAACCCTGCTCAATGACCTCACATAATATCGACTACCAGAAGATCCTCAATCAAATAAGCCGGGAATTCGACGATAAGCCACGTTCCGGAAAGGTGGCATCTTATATTCCCGAACTTGCAAAAGTTCCTTCAGATAAATATGGGATGCATCTGTATGATCTTAGCGGCAATAATTATTGTTTCGGGGACAGTAATGAACGTTTTTCCATTCAGTCGATCTCGAAGGTCTTCACCCTGGCTCTTTCCATGAAAGTAGTAGGAGACAAACTCTGGAACCGGGTGGGGGTGGAACCTTCAGGCGATCCTTTCAATTCGCTCTCCCAGCTGGAAAACGACTCAGGAATTCCTCGGAATCCCTTTATCAATGCAGGTGCTTTGGTAGTGGCCGATGTGCTGGTATCCTACTTTAGCAATCCGAAAGCTGCCCTGCTCGCCTTCCTGCATGAGATCACGGGGAATGACAGCATAGATTATGATTCTGTGGTTGCAGCTTCCGAACAGTCTGAGGGCTATCGTAATTACGCCATGGTCAATTACCTGAAGTCATTTGGTAATATTGAAAATGATGTCGAGGATGTACTCGATTTCTATTTCCACCAATGTTCTCTAGCCATGTCCTGCAGGGAACTCGCAAACGCTTTTATCATTTTTGCAAATAACGGAACCGTCATAGGATCTGATCGGGAATTCTTAACCGGCAGGCAGGTTAAAAGGATCAATGCGCTCATGCAGACCTGTGGTTTTTACGACGAAGCCGGGGAATTCAGTTTTGAAGTTGGTTTACCTGGCAAAAGTGGTGTAGGCGGCGGAATCGTTGCAGTTCATCCCGACAGGTTTGCAGTAGCAGTGTGGAGTCCGCCGTTGAATCCAAAAGGAAATTCTGCTTTAGGCATGGCTTCTCTGGAACGGCTTACCACTCTTACCGGCTTTTCCATTTTTTAATATTTCTGAAAGTAAGATTGATCCTCGGCTCCTTCACTTTCTTCGTCTTCGGAAGGCTGTGCAGCCAGTGCTGCTGAGTTTCCCCTGCCATGAGCAGTAAACTTCCCGGTTCTAGTTGCAGTTCTATTTTTTCTGCGGAAGCTTTATGCTTCATAACAAATTTTCTTTGTGCCCCCAGGCTGACGGAAGCAATTGCGGGTTCTTTCCCGAGTTCGGCTTCTGCGTCGCTGTGCCAGGACATTCCTTCTTCGCCGGAATGATAGAGATTAAGCAGACAGGAATTGAATTTGAGTCCGGTCACCTCCTCCACCTTTGCCTTCAGCGGAAGTAATTCCGGAATCCAAAGCCCGGCCTTTCGTGTGATTTTGGAATAGGTATATTCGAACTCCTCTTCCCCGTACCAGGCTGTTTTTCTCGCGGTAATGATCCTTTTTCCATACATCATTACCTCGTCGTGTTGCCAGTTTGCTTTATCAAGCAATTTCTGAAAGTATGCTTCAGCTTCAGCTGCAGGAAAGATTTTTCCGAAGTACCATGCTTCGCCTTCTAAAGGCAAAATATTTTGCGGATAATTCATAGACGTTAAGACTTTTTCAGAAGAAACCGGAAAAAATTTTCAGCTTCTTCAGCAGCAATCCTTCTTTTGAGTAATTTTGGACAGTTTATATTTAAGATAATGAAAAAAATCTTTTTTCTCCTGTTGAGCTTTATGGTTTTCAGCTCCGGGAAAGCACAACAATTTGACACTACCGCCTACAAAGCGGCTTATAAAGTTCATTTTGAAAAAACAGCTTTTGGAGATAGTCTTACAACCGATACAAAGATAGCCGGACTGAGTACCGCTTGGGCTGAGGCGAAATACAATTTTGCCAATTTTGACCTTATCCCCGCCGTCAACTGGGACAGCATTTATAATGCTTACATACCAAAAGTTATAGACAGCCGTGACAGGAAAGAATATTACACCCTTCTTAAAGAGTTCTACACTCACCTAAATGATGGTCACAGCCTTATTGTCCCTCCTAAAGAACTCTGGAACGAATTTATGGCTTCACTTCCCATTAGAGCACAACTCATTGAGGACAGGGTAGTAATTACCGGGTTGCAGAGCAACAAACCTGAATATGAATTATTACAACCGCGCAGTATCATTAACAAAATCAACGGTATACCGGCTAAGGAATATGCGGAAAAGTATGTTGCGCCCTATGTCTCTGCAAGTACAGCTCACGATCTTACGGCAAGACTATATTCCTACTTTCTTACCCACGGCAGTTTGAAGGAACCCCTGGTTCTGGAAATGGAAACACCAAAAGGTAAAAAGATCACTCACAGCTTTATAAGAGAAAGCCGTGACCAGTTATTCCCGGCCTCCTCAGGGTTCTCCTATAAACCGATAAATAACTCCACCGGACTTCTTACCATTAACACCTTCAATGATTCTGATGTTGTAAAATTCTATGACAGCCTTTTCCAGACTCCGCTGCCCAGGAATCTCATTATCGACATTCGTAACAACGGTGGAGGAAACGGAAATAACGGATTCGAATTAATTGGCTATCTCACAAGTGAAGGATTTCCCATGAGCATGCAGGTGATGCGCAGGTACAAACCGGTACAACGGGCCTGGGGTGGAGAACCCGATGTTCTGGAAGTTGGAAATTACACATGGAAGCCTTACAAAACACCGGTTTTCACCGGGAACGTTGTGGTTCTGGCCGGCCCGGATACTTATTCGGCCGCTGAAGATTTTTTATCTGCATTCAAAAATCTTAAACGGGGAACCGTAGTAGGACAAGCAACGGGCGGGAGCACAGGCCAGCCACTTATGTTTCAACTCCCGTTTGGAGGTCTCGGGATCGTTTGTGCTAAAAGAGACGTTTTGCCCGATGGAACAGAATTTGTCGGAGTGGGCATTTCTCCCGATATTGAAGTGAAACCTACTTTAAAAGCTTTTCTTTCCGGAAAGGACGAAGCTTTTGAAGCAGCTCTAAAAATGCTCAGGTAATGAAAAAATTTGTCCTGCTAAACTTCCTGCTTTTAATTCTCGTCTCTTGCGAAAATGGGGAAAAAACTCAGGTACTTGTTTTACCCACTATTCATGGAGCACATGAAACTAATGAAAACTACACATATGGAGATCTGCTGGAGCTGGTGAAAGCTTATGATCCCGATGTAATTGGGGTCGAAATAAGACCGGAGGATTTTGATATGGAATCTGATTCCCTTGATCTTTTCTATCCTCTTGAAATGATCATGGTGCGGGATTCTTTCCCCGGAATGGTTCGCGGAATTGACTATTATAGTGAAAGCACCAAGAATATGAGGGTGAGCAGGGAGATGTTTTCAGATACTACTTCAGAAATGTACAGGATCAAAAGGATAATGCAGGATATGAGGTTAGATTCTGCTTTTGTCGCAAAATACGAGGCAACCGATCTTCCGAAGATCCAGGAAAAGCAGCGGGAAATAGCTTTAACTTATTCTGCCGAAGAATTATTAAAGGGTGAATACGACAGCATAACGGGACGACAATATAAAATTGAAGACAGCCTTTTCAACAACAGCCTTTATGCCGCTTATCCTGTCTTTAACAACCAAAGAGATCTTCAGATAACTTTAAAAGCTCTTGAACTTGTGGAGGAATATCCCGGAAATAAAATTTTGATCTTAGTAGGGGCCAATCACCGGAACCGGCTTATGGATTCCCTTGAAAAACGGGAGGTGCATGTAGTAAATGACCTGAGTTTTAGGTCAGTCCAAAATCATTTATGACCTCCTTTTCGCGGAAACAGTTAAACCTCAATTCTCTAATAGCATTTCCATTTCGTATTGATTGACGGGATTCGAAAAATGCAGTTTTTGAAGGGCCTTTATAAGCTGACTTCTCTGGGCATCAAGGTTTTTTAGCTTCACCTCCCCGGCAACATTCCCTAAAGCACCCAAAAGATACTCATAGTCCGCGTTTGTACTCTCCAGCTGAATTACATTTCCTGCAGGATCGATTGAAAAGTAAGCTTCGGGTGAATTTGTTTTCCCTAAACAAAAAGTCCGGATATTATCTGACATTTTTATTGCTTCCGCAGAATTATCCCAGGCATAATGTTCGGGCTTATAAAGTCCGGAATTTAATACCTGCGAAAAATGACATTTTTGGAACCTGTTCTCTGAAGTTGTTTCAGGAAGATTACCGCTGAAAGTACGCAGATGCCGGATTATTTTAAAACCAATTCGCTCATATACTTTTATGGCTCTTTCATTTTCACAGATCACTTCGAGCAAGCATTTTTCAATCTTCCGGTCCTTAAGTAATGGCACCGCATGATCATAAAGCTGGTCTACAATAGCTTTTCCGCGGTATTCAGCTAAAACACCTGTGCCGGTGTTGTAGGCGGTGAGTTTTCCGTTGTGCTGATCGATTCCGTTTATGATATAACCGACAAGCTTATCTCCATCGAACATGCCGAAAGAAAGACTCCAGTCTACACGGGCAATAATAAAGCGGGATCTCCAGTATACGATATCTTCCGGAAGTTGAACAAAATAACCTTCAAAGGCTTTAAGAAAACAAGTAATAATCTCCTCAAAAGGAGTAGATGAGAGATCTTTTATTTTCACGGATCAAAAAATTTGATCCAAATTAACGGAATTTATTCTTTGCTAAGCCGCTCTCTTTTGGCCATAATCACAGTTCCAAGAATGAGAAAGGCAAGAAAACCGGGATACAGCATCCAGAAGGAAGCAGAAGCTGCTTCTTCAGAGGTTATGGCAGCCATTAAAATGTGAAGCATGGAAGTAAGTAACATTCCAAGGGTACCAATGATAAAAAATGGATTAATTTTTTTCATTCCGCAGTATTTTAGGGTGAATACTTGAATTAAGGTACAAAGATCGGGGTGGGAAGCTGCTGTTGTAAAGAAAGATTTAACAATTAACAGTGAGCAATGAGCAATTAACAATGAACAGTTAGCAGGGGGAAAACAAAGCGTCGTGGGATCTTTCTGTACTAAACCTAACGAGGTTTTAAAACCTGTGAGGTTTGGATCCTGCAAAGGCTGGCGCGGATTTGTAATCCGTGCCGAGAAATTAATCCCGAATATGTACCAGCCCTTCAGGCTGGTGAAACATGTGGGGATTTTTTCCCTGGGCGTTGCCCCGGGCTTTGTTGTTTGAGCCCTTCAGGCTCTATTTGGTGGAGATGTATTCATTTCCTATCTCTGCGAACAACCCTGTCAGCGGGTAATCCGCGGGTTTTTTAGATGTTGTCCCTACAGGACAATGATCAAAGGGTATGGCTTTTTTCTACCGATATGTTGTCCTAACGGGACAGAAGAAAGCTGGCGCGGATTTGAAATCCGTGCCGAGAAAAATTCATTCCGAATATGTACCAGCCCTTCAGGCTGGTGAAACATGTGGGGATTTTTTCCCGGGGCGTTGCCCCGGGCTTTGTTGTTGGAGCCCTTCAGGCTCTATTCGGTGAAGATGCACCGATGTACTAACCCTAAGACCAACCCTGTCAGCGGCTTGACGCCCTGACAGCGGTTTATTCCGCGGGTCTTTAGATGTTGTCCCTACAGGACAATGATCAAAGGGTATGGCTTTTTTCTACCGATATGTTGTCCCAGGACAAGAAAATCGTTGGCGCGGATTTACAAGCCGTGCCGATGTTAGCACATAAAAAAAGCCCCATCTTTCGACGAGGCTTTGAGCGGGAGACCGGGTTCGAACCGGCGACATTCAGCTTGGAAGGCTGACGCTCTACCAACTGAGCTACTCCCGCGTTAGTAGATTTTAGAAAAAGAAGGAAACTTACGCTCTACCTCCCGATAGCTATCGGGAGAGCTACTCCCGCATTAGTATTGCTCTGCAAATATATATTGAAAGTTTTTATTGCTCAAAAAATATTTACAGGTTTTTTAGAAAATGATATCCCTTGATCTCGTAACCTTCATTAAGATAGAATTTATGGCTGCGATAGTTGCTCACATAAGAGTTTAACTCTGAGGTTTCACAGCCTCTTTCCTCTGCATAACTGTAAATAAATTCAAACAATTTTTTACCAAGACCTTTGTTGCGATGCTCCTCTAAAATATAGATATGATCTGGCTCACAGGAGCGACCGGCATAATGCCGCGTCATAAACCACAATCCAAAGACCCCTACCAGTTCCTTGTCGAGAAAAATTCCGAAGCATTCGTAATTCTGGGTAAACATTTCCTCAAAACGTTGTGTGAGGATCTCATTCGAAAAAGTATTACCCATTAACTGCTGGATAAGTGGCAGGATCTGCGGAATTTCTTCCTTTAAAATCTTGTTAAATGCAAGGTTCATCCTCTTCTTTTCTGCAAAAATAGTCATATTTTTAGCTACTTAATACTCAAAACAAAACATGAAAGACACAGATAAAGGAAAACTTCAGGATCAAATCGAACGCTCCCTGCTCAATGAACGAAAAATTTTCCTTTGGGGAACAGTAAATGAAAAAACAGCGAAACATCTTATTGAAAGAATGCTGTACCTCGATTCTATCGGAGACGAAGAAATAAAATTTTATATAAGCAGCCCGGGAGGTTATGTAACTTCCGGTTTTGCAATTTACGATACCATGTTGGGCCTCAACAGTCCGGTTTCTACAATCTGTACCGGTCTCGCCGCTTCAATGGGATCTATCCTGCTATCGGCCGGCGCCAAAGGTCGCAGGTTTATTCAGCCTCATGCTAAAGTGATGATCCATCAGCCGAGCGGTGGCGCACAGGGACAGGCTTCCAATATAGAAATCCAGGCTGCCGAAATACTTAAAGTTAAAGACCTTAGTGCAAGAATACTGGCAGAAAACTGCGGGCAGGAATACGAGCGGGTTCTAAAAGATTTCAATCGTGATTACTGGATGGACGCAACAGAATCTGTTGATTACGGAATAGTGGACGACGTACTTAAAAAAGGATAAAATGAATAAAGATATTCAGCATAAAGAGACAGACGGAAAAGGAATGTTTTACATTGAAAAAGACGGGGATATTGTTGCTGAACTCACCTATACTCTTCAGGACAACAATATTATGACTCTTGATCATACTGAAACCGATCCAAAGTTTGAAGGAGAAGGTTTTGCGAGCAGTCTGGTAAAACACAGTGTAGATTACGCCAGGGAAAAAGATATAAAGATCGATCCTCTTTGTCGTTATGCGGCAGCTCAATTCGAGCGGCATGAAGAATACCGGGAGGTACAGGCTACCGAAGAATAATCAATACCTGATTTTTGATCAACGAAATTTTAGCAAAGGAAACTTAAAGGGTGCGACAGCAGGTGTTGCCTCCCGGAAGACCGCTTCGGGAATGCTTTTTTGAGAGAGACCTGGAGCCGGAAACTTTTCACCCCGGATATTTCGAAGGAAAGGATCTGGTTGGAGTGGCAACTTTTGTTCCGCCAAAAATGACATTTTTGAGACTCCTTTCCAATTTCAGTTGCGGGGAATGGCAGTACTGCCGAAACACCGGAATAAAAAGACTGGTGAAAAACTCCTTTTTAGAGGAGAAGAAATATTAAAGAAGAATAAACCTGAACCTTTATTATGGTTTAATGCCCGGGGAGTAGCTGTAGATTTCTACCGCAGGTACGGTTATAAGACCATTAGCTAACCTTTTATGATCCCAAACGTGTGCATGCATTTAGTGATGTGCAAAAATCCTACTGAATTATGAAAAAGAGCTTTTTATACCCGATATTAATAGTTTTTATTAGCCTTAATGCCTGTAAGGGAGATAGTAATGATCCCCGAAGCAAAGCTTCATCGGACCTGGCTTCAAAGCAAATTGCTGAAGCCTCCCCCGATGGTATCAAAACAGAAATATCCGCTCAAAATGACATTTTTGAGGGGGGTACTCTCGAAGAAATTTATAGCCAAAGGGAATACAGATCTCTTTGGAGAGACGGGGATGTTCTGTTTTCTTTTTACAGCAGCCTCACCGGTGCTAATAAAGAGGGACTTGACCTAAAAGACTACCACGGAGAAGAAATTGACCGTTTGCTATCCATGAGCGATCTATCTTCTGACGAGGCAGCGCGGCTCGATCTTTTGCTTTCTGACGCTTTTCTTACTTATGCCCGGCATCTTTACTACGGAAAACTGGATCCTACAGAACTAAATGAATTTTGGGGAATTAGCAGAAAAGAAAAAGATTTTGCAGAACTCCTTCTGAAAGGGGTTAACGATGGAGATTTTCAGTCGATTTTTGATGAACTGAGACCTAACCATCAGGTGTATCACGACCTCAAGAAAAGCCTTGCCGAATATGAAGAGCTAAAGGAGGATGAAGGCCCTTTAGGAGAATTACAACCGGGAGAACTTATTAATCCGGGAGATAAAGACGCCAGAATTCCGGCTATTGCCAAAAGGCTGATGTCCCTGCAAAAATTTCAGGCAGATACTACTTCTATTGACAGTACCTATACAGAGGAACTGGTGGAAGCTGTAAGGGAATTTCAGCAGAGCAAAAGTATTCAGACAGATGGCATTATTGGAAATGCTACAATTGCAGAGCTTAACAAAGGTCCGCAAGACAGGTACAGGCAAATTCTCGCCAACCTGGAAAGGTGGCGCTGGTATCCAAGAGACCTTGGAGATCACTATATCCTTATCAACATTCCGAATTTTAAACTCGCTGTGGTAAAGGATGGAGATACAATTAGAGAGCATAATGTAATTGCAGGATCAAGAGACAGACAAACACCCATTTTCAGCGACACAATCAATCACCTGGAGATCAATCCTACCTGGACAGTACCTCCTACAATTAAAGCCAAAGATATTTTACCTAAAGTTGCTGCAGATCCTTCTTACGTGAGCAGGAATAATATGACTGTTACGGGCCCAAATGGAGAAAAAGTGAATCCGTCGTCTGTTGACTGGAATAGCAGCGAAGCCATGAATTATACTTTCACACAGCGGGCTGGACCTTCCAATCCTCTGGGACGGGTGAAGATCATGTATCCAAATCAATATCTCATTTATCTTCACGACACTCCTGGGCAGGCCCTCTTCAATCAGACCGAAAGAGCAGAAAGTTCGGGTTGTGTGCGGGTAGAAAATGCTATTGATCTGGCATCTTATGTGGTGGAAAATCAAGATGAGTATTCCCGGGAAAGAATTGAGGATATTATAAGATCTGGAAAGACTACTGTCGTGAAAGTCGACCGGCCCATCCAGGTCCATCATTTCTATTGGACTGCCTGGCGGGCCGGTGGTGAAACTGTATTTACCAGTGACGTCTACGATCTTGATGAAAAGATCTATTCAAAACTGGCAGGTAATTAATTATACTGTCTTACTGTTCAGGTAAGTAGACTTTGCAATGTAATCTTCATTGGTGTGATAGATGAACAGTGCAGATCCACCTTTAATAGTGTTAATTAAGTCTATGGAAATTTCGGAGGGAACAGCAGGACATCCATAGCTTCTACCAAGTCTTCCAAGTCTTTTTATGGATTCTTCTTTTGCATAATCTGCTCCGTGGATCACTACATACCTTTCACGAGCCTTAGAATTAAATTCCTTTTCCATTCCATCAATGAACAGGGAAAGACCGTTTTTTCCATAGTAGGTTTCAGCAGTAACATAGAATCCTAAAGAACTCTGAAGGGAGTTAGGAGTATTGGAGAATTTAGTAGCCATGTTTCCGCCGGTATTTTGCCCATGAGAAACATAAGTGTGATAAAGAATACTCTGATCCTCCATATTCAGGATCCACATTCTTTTTTCGGTTGAAGGCAAACTAAAATCCACAATAGTCAAGAGCTTGTTTTCAATCTTATTTTCAGTTTCAAGTTTGTTATATCCGGTAAGAGCATAAGTAAAGGAAACACGGGAAGGCATATCTGCATTTACAGCAGCAAATTCTTCATATAAAAGGTTAATTTTTTCTTCGGCAGTTGGTTCAGCCTTTACTTCAACCGGTTCCTCAGAGGTTGGTTCGGCAGGAGTATTTACAGTAGGTTCGTAGGTAGTGAAGGCAAAAGAGGCGGTTACAAAAACAGCCAATACAGTTAATTTATTTATCATAGTGTTTTGTTAAAATGATTAGTTGCCTATAATAATCCAAAGGTCGTACCAAAGTATCAAACAACACAATTAATTCAGTTAAAATGAGACTTTTAACACAATTCAAGCCCATTAATATAAACTCATAAAAGGTAAAATTATTGTGCTGCAGAAACCTTTTGTTGTTAAAATTTTGTTAGAGGATTTTCAAGTCTTTTTCGCTTCAGTTATTACCAAAATCGTCTCTTCCCGCCCCCATATTTTGTATCTTTGCCGAAATTTTATTTAACATGGATAAAAAAGTTATACTCATGATACTGGACGGCTGGGGAATCAGCAATGATCCTGAAAAATCGGCCGTTGACAAAGCAAATACTCCCTTCATAGATTCTTTATATAAAAAATATCCCCACAGCACCTTGCGTACCGACGGAATGAACGTTGGCTTGCCCGAAGGACAAATGGGTAACAGCGAAGTGGGACATATGAATCTTGGTGCCGGAAGAATCGTTTACCAGGACCTGGCAAAGATCAATCTTGCAGTACAGAATAATAGCCTGGGCAAAGAACCCGTTCTCGAACAGGCATTCAATTATGCCAAACAAAATAACAAGCCCATCCATTTTACGGGGCTTCTAAGTGATGGTGGAGTGCACTCGCACATTAATCATCTTAAAGGTCTCCTCACCGCCGCTCAGGAATTTGGTATTTCTGAAAAATATGTTCATGCCTTTACAGACGGCCGTGACGTTGATCCAAATTCAGGCAAAGGTTTTATTGAAGAATTGGAACCACATTTGGAAAAAACTGGTTCAAAGCTCGCTTCCATTATTGGCCGATATTACGCCATGGATCGGGATAAACGATGGGAAAGAACCAAACTGGCTTATGACCTTATCGTTAACGGAACAGGAGAAAAGTATACCAATGCTTCCGAAGCCATTCAAAAAAGTTATGAGAATGGAATAACAGATGAGTTCATCAAACCTATAGTAATGACCGATGCATCTGGTAATCCTGTGGCTACTTTAAAGGAAGAAGAAGTAGTGATCTTCTTTAATTTTAGAACAGATCGCGGCCGACAACTCACTCAGGCATTATCACAGCAGGATTTTCCTGAACAGGGAATGAAGCCTTTACCTCTGTATTATGTGACTATTACGCGATATGACGAGACTTTCAAAAACATTAATGTTGTTTTTAGCAAAGAAGACATAAAAGCTACTCTTGGAGAAGTGCTTGAAAAAGCCGGAAAAACACAGATCCGGATTGCAGAAACTGAAAAGTATCCTCATGTAACCTTCTTTTTTTCAGGGGGAAGAGAGAAACCTTTTCATGGCGAACGTCGCATCATGGTGAATTCCCCTAAAGTAGCAACTTACGATCTTCAACCCGAAATGAGTGCATTTGAGGTAACCAATGAGATCGTTCCCGAAATCAAAAAGAAGTCGGCAGATTTTATTTGTCTCAATTATGCCAACCCGGACATGGTTGGACATACAGGAGTCTTTGAGGCAGCGGTAAAAGCCTGTGAAACTGTGGACAAATGTGCAAAAGAAGTGGTTGAAGCAGCAATTGAAAATGATTACAGCGTGCTTGTCATAGCAGACCACGGAAACAGCGAATACATGATCAATGAAGACGGAAGTGCAAATACCGCTCATACTACCAACCCGGTACCCTTTATCCTGGTCGATAAAGATATCAGGAGTGTAAAAGATGGCATACTTGGTGATATTGCACCTACTATTTTGAAACTCATGGGAATTGAAAAACCCGAATTAATGACTCAAAATCCTTTAGTATAAATATGAAAATATTCATGTATTTATTGCTGTTCATCACGGCAGCGAACTGTGGAAGCGCGCAGCAACAAGAGAAGAATAATTCCCAACCGACAACAGAGCCTGTTCAAGAACAAAATGAGGTCCTGGTAGGCAGCATAGACAGGAAAGATCTGGAACAGGCTCCCCATGCCGCCTGGTTTGATCCCATGTACCAGTCATACAAACCTGATGCTGCAGCCCTGGAAACCATAAAAGAACATATTAATGACTATGAAATTAAAATTTTCATGGGAACCTGGTGTGCCGACAGTCAGCTGGAAGTGCCGAAATTTTACAAACTTTTGGACCTAAGTAATTTTAATACCGATAATCTGGAAGTGAGGGCAGTAACCGAAGACAAAACCTTACCTAATGACAGGCAGAAAGATTATGATGTCACCTATGTTCCTACTATTATTTTTATAAAAGATGGAAAAGAAGCAGGAAGATTCGTAGAATATGCACAGGAGGAATTGGAAATAGATGTTGCCAAGATAGTCTCAGGACAGGCATATAAACATCCCTATCAATAGAAACAATAATTCTTCTATTCTTGTTACTTTTGCATTATGCCCAAATTGTTGACTATAGCCGTAGATTTTGACGGAACACTGGTAGAGAACCGGTACCCAAAGATTGGAAAACCTATTATGTTTGCCTTTGAAACGCTGAAAAAGCTTCAGCAGGATGGGCATCAAATCATTTTGTGGACCTACAGGTGTGGTGAAAAACTTGACGAAGCTGTAGCATTTTGTGAAAACAAAGGCATTCGTTTTTACGCTGTAAATAAAAGTTATCCCGAAGAAGAATTCGACAGCTTTATGAGCAGAAAGATCCTGGCAGATATATTTATTGACGACCGCAATATCAATGGATTACCGCCCTGGGGAGAAATTTATCATCAGATTGCAGCAAACAAGAATGCAGGACCCAATCTTCCGAAGAGAGAGTCGGGGCTATTGAAAATTTTTAAAAAATTAAAATGATCATTCAGAAGACGAGAGAAGAAATCGAACTCATTCGCGAAAGTGCTTTAATAGTGTCTAAAACTTTAGGAATGCTGGCTTCGGAAGTAAAACCCGGAGTCACCACCCTGCAGCTCGATAAAATGGCTGAAGAATTTATACGTGATCATGGTGCCGAACCAGGTTTTCTGGGAATGTATGATTTTCCCAATTCTCTTTGCATGAGCCCCAATGCTCAGGTGGTGCATGGAATTCCGAATAGTGAGCCCTTAAAGGAAGGGGATATAATTTCTATAGATTGTGGTGCTTTGAAAAACGGTTTCTATGGAGACCATGCCTATACTTTTCCCATTGGAGACATTGATGACGAAACCCAAAAACTACTTGATGTGACCAGAGAGTCACTATACGTTGGGATCAGGGAATTCAAAATAGGAAACCGGGTTGGAGATGTAGGCTTTGCTATTCAGCAGTATGCCGAAAAACACGGATTTGGAGTTGTGCGGGAACTGGTAGGTCACGGCCTTGGAGCAAAAATGCATGAAGATCCCGAAATGCCGAATTATGGGAAGCGGGGTCGCGGGAAAAAATTCATTGAAGGGATGGTTGTAGCCATTGAACCTATGATCAACGCAGGCACGCATCGCATTAAACAACTGAAGGACGGCTGGACCATTCTCACCGCCGATAATAAACCGAGTGCCCACTTCGAGCATGACGTAGCTTTAATTGATGGAAAACCTGAACTTCTATCAACTTTTCACTACATTTATCAGGCTCTCGGAATCCAGAGTGACGAAGAAGAAGAATTCAGAGCTCAAACCATAAATTTTAATGATTAAAAATTTTCGACAGGAGAAGTGGCTTCCTTACTATAGAGAGACCTGGCAAAGCCGATTCAGGTATGCTGTCTCAAACTATGGACGGGTCGTGAGCTACGTTAAAAATCCTGACGGAGAACTTTTAAAAGGAGGTAAATCCCAGGGCTTTTTAACCTTCGTTGCAAATTTAAAGACAGGCAAGAAACAGGCCTGTTACATCCATCGCGTAGTTGCCGAACTCTTTCTTGCCCGAAAGGAAGGAGATGAATATGTGATCCATAAGAACTACAATAAGACCGAAAACCGGGTGAGCAACCTTGCCTGGGTGAGTAAAAAAGAATGGGTGGCTCATCAACAGAATAATCCGCAGGTAAAGGAAAACAAGATCAAGCGTAAATTGGGTACCATTAAATGTTATTCCAAACTTTCATACGCGCAAGCCACAATTCTGAAGAAAAAATTACTTGATCCAAACCGGAAAACCCGCATACGGGTATTAGCAAAACAATTTGGAGTTTCAGAAATGCAACTCTATCGTATTAAGTCGGGAGAAAACTGGGGAGACATCAAAGTATGATCAGGAAGGCTTTTAAGTTACTACTGAATACTGTTCCCCGGCCTCTGCTTATACGACTCAGTTATGTCGCAAAGCCCCTACTTCTCTTAAGTCTTAAAGGAAATAAATACACCGATCCCATAGACGGCCGAAGCTTTTCAAAATTTCTCCCCTACGGTTACGAACAACAAAGAGAAAATGTGCTCTCCCCCTCCACGCTTTCGCTGGAGCGCCATCGATTATTGTGGCTATATTTAAAAGATCATACCGATTTTTTTACCGCACCTCATAATGTCCTGCATTTTGCGCCGGAACAAGCTTTTTATTCAAGATTCCGGAAATTAAAAAACCTCGATTATACAACGACCGATCTTAATTCACCGCTTGCAGATGTAAAAGCGGATATCTGCAACTTACCCTTTGAAGATAATTCTTTCGATTTTATTCTGTGTAACCACGTCCTGGAGCATATCCCTGATGATGTAAAAGCAATGCAGGAATTATATCGTATCCTTCAACCCGGGGGGACAGCAATACTCCAAATTCCCCAGGATCTACAGCGGGAAAAGACTTTTGAAGACGATTCCATAACCGATGCTAAAGAAAGGGCTAAGATCTTTGGCCAGTATGATCACGTACGTGTATACGGGAGAGATTACTTCGACCGTTTGAGAAATATCGGGTTTAAAGTTGAAGAAGTGGATCTTACTGCTACAATGGATCCAGGTCTGGTAGAAAAATTCAGGTTGGCCAAAGGAGAGATCATCCCTGTAGCGAGGAAGTAGTTATTAGTTATTAGTTATTGGTGATTGGTGACTGGTGATTGGGGATTAGTTAAAAGGTTTACTGGTGAATACTGTAAAACAGACCGCTACTGATTACTGATCACTGCCCACTGTCCTCTCGGTTCAAGGGTGATTAGTGATTAGTGATTAGTAATTGGCGATTAAAGATTGGTGATTGGTGATTGGTTAATTAGTCACATCGGAATCTTACTACCCACTGTCCTCTGCCCTCTGCCTTCTCAAGTTGATAGTTAGTAGTTTCTATTGGCTTAGTGGTGATTAAGAAAAACTCTTGTACCTCTAACTTCTAAAATCTAACTTCGTAATTCTCTACTTCAAAACTCCTTCATTACCTCTTCAAATCCCGGACTGGCATATTCTCCAATTGCCCCATCATTGGTAGCGTAGATCAAATATGCGTCTACATTGTCGAGTTTGTTCAGGATTATTTTGGAAAGATCATAGCCCATGGCCATAAAGGCAGTAGCATAGGCATCAGCAAGAGCGCAATTTTCGGCCAGAATGGTCACGCTTAAAAGATCACTTTGTTCAGCAAATCCCGTAAGAGGATTTATTGTATGCACATACATTGCTCCTGTTTCAGGATTCGTACTGTATTTACGATAATTCCCAGAGGTGGCCATAGCCCTGTTTTTCAGCTCAATTGCAGCAGTCAGTTCTCTTTGTCCCTCTTCCTGTTGCGGATCATCTATCCCGACTGTCCAAAATGCTTCCTTTTCACGATTTTTACCTCTGGCCAACAATTCCCCTCCCAGTTCAATAAGATAATCTTCAACATTCTTCGAATCCAGGTAATGTCCAATGAGATCAACAGTATAGCCCTTGGCTATGGCATTAAAATCTAAATAGATCTCCGGAAATTCCTTAACCACACGGTCATTCTCCAGTTTTAATCTCTGAAATCCTACAAATTGCATAAGAGAATCTATCGTAACAGAGTCAATCACCTTGGGGCCGGATTCTGGTCCAAAACCGTACTGATTTACAAGGTCTCCCACCGTAGGATCAAAATAGCCACCGCTCTCATTATGAACCTGTCTGGACAACCTGAAAACCTCCTGAAAAAGTGAATCGACACGTACCAGAGTATCCCCTCTGTTAAGTCTGGAGATATCTGAAGATTCTCTATAGGTACTCATGGATTGATTAACTTTTTCAAAGATTGAATCGAGAGCTTTATCCATAGGAATAATATCTTCAGAATAATACTTAATACTGTAAGTCGTTCCCAAAGCTTCTCCGTAAGATGTTCTTCCCTTGTCAGTTTGAGAACAGGACAGGAAAAGAGCAACTAAGAAAATAGAAAGAACAGGTCTCAAAAATGTCATTTTTAGATCTCTTTTAACCCCGGGTAGTTCACAACATAATCTTCTGAACTGGACACCGGTAATTCATAATCCTTTGAATTAGCCAAACCCACACCTGCATAAAATGTACGGGCATTGAATTTTAATGCATGTTGTTTAATTGTCTCGAGAAATATCATTGGGATCTCTGCGGGATCATACGGATATTCTATTGCTCTCACGATAACGAAATGCAGCTTTTTGTCTTTAAGGGCCACAAATTGCGGGTCCTTTTTGAATTCGCTGTTTATCCCGAGAAATTCATATCCCTGATCCTCCAGGTCCTTCCCTACAATATTCATTGCCAGATTGTGCAACTCCTGGTCTGATAATTCCGCCATAGGTAAATTTATATAATTCAGGCTTACGTGCTACCTCTAACCAAAAAAACAGCTGCAAAAGCAGCTGTTTCCTATTTTATTTTCGATTAACCTCCAAAGTCATCGAATCTTACATTTTCAGGTGGCACACCAAAATCTTCGGTCATTTTCTCAACCGCTTTGTTCATTAGCGGCGGTCCACAGAAATAGAATTCTATATCTTCAGGTTCCTCGTGGTGGTTAAGATAATTATCAATTACCACCTGGTGAATAAACCCAACGAATCCATCACCTTCACCCTCGATACCGTCTTTTACTTTCCAATTATCTTCTTCCAATGGTTCAGAAAGAGCCACATAGAATTTGAAGTTAGGGAAATCTTTTTCAAGGGCTCTAAAATGATCTACATAGAACAATTCTCTTTTAGAACGTCCTCCATACCAGTAAGTAACTTTTCTATCTGTTTTCAATGTTCTGAAAAGGTGGTACAAGTGTGAACGCATTGGTGCCATTCCGGCTCCACCTCCAACATAAAGCATTTCTGCATCACTATGATTGATAAAGAATTCACCATAAGGTCCTGAAATGACAACTTTATCACCCGGTTTCTGATTGAATATAAAAGAAGAAGCAATTCCCGGATTTACATCCATCCAACCGTTCTTAGCTCTATCCCATGGCGGAGTAGCCACACGAACGTTTAGCATGACCCTTCTACCTTCGGCAGGATAAGAAGCCATCGAATAAGCACGCTCTACAGTTTCAACGTTCTTCATCACTAAAGGCCACAGGTTAAAGTTGTCCCATTCGGTTTTGAATTTATCGGGTTCTCCCGGATGTTCTTCAGGGTGTGCAGTGATATCCATATCTTCATATTTCACTTCACACTTTGGGATCTCAATCTGAATATACCCCCCTGCTTTGTAATCCATGTCTTCAGGGATCTCCACTACGAATTCCTTGATGAAGGAAGCAACGTTGTAATTACTAACTACTGTTGCAGTCCATTTCTTAATTCCGAAGACTTCTTCAGGAATTTCGATCTTCATGTCCTGCTTAACTTTTACCTGACATCCAAGACGCCATCCCTGTGCGATCTCTTTTCTTGTAAAGTGAGGCTCTTCGGTAGGAAGGATAGTCCCTCCTCCTTCAGAAACAATACATTTACATTGAACACAGGTACCACCACCTCCACAAGCTGAGGGTAAGAAAAGTTTGTTATCTCCAAGAGTGGTAAGTAAAGTTCCGCCGGAACCCACTTCAAGATCTCTTTCTCCGTTCACATTGATCGTCACGGGACCCGATGGCACAAGCTTAGCCTTGGCTGTCAACAGGACACTCACCAGGATGAGGATCAATACTAAAAATACAATTACACTTGCTATAATAACTGTCATAACTTCTCTATATTTTAATTCCCATAAAACTCATGAATCCTAAAGCCATAAGTCCGGTGATGATGAAAGTAATTCCCAATCCTTTTAATGGTCCCGGAATATTTGAATAAGTAATTTTTTCCCTAATCGCAGCAATTCCGAGGATCGCAAGGAAAAATCCGATTCCACTACCAAATCCGTAGGTAACCGCCTCACTAATTCCCCCAAAGGCTTTTTGTTGCATGAAAAGAGATCCACCCAAAATCGCACAGTTTACGGCAATTAGCGGGAGGAATATTCCAAGAGCTCCATAAAGAGCCGGAGCGAATTTCTCCACCATCATTTCCACCAGTTGTACCATCGCAGCAATTACTGCAATGAACATTATGAAGCTAAGGAAACTCAGGTCAATAGTAGCATATTCTGCACCCAACCAGGCTAAAGCTCCGGGTTGTAGCAGGTAGTTATCAAGCAGGAAGTTGATAGGTACGGTCATCGTAAGAACGAATATAACCGCAGCTCCTAATCCAACTGCTGTTTTCACTGTTTTTGATACTGCCAGATAGGAACACATTCCAAGGAAGTAGGCGAAAACCATGTTCTCGATGAAAATACTTCTGACAAATAAATTTATATAATCCATAGTGATTTATTTTGCTGTTATAGATTAGGCTTCAATTAGTTTCCTGTTTTTGGATCTTTGTACCCAGATGATCAATCCTACCACAATAAGGGCCATAGGTGACAACAACATCAAACCGTTGTTTTCATAACCTAAGGCATAAAGACCGGTCGATTCGGCAATAGTCGCTCCTTTATGTCCAAGAATTTCATAACCGAACAATTTTCCGGCTCCGAGTAGTTCTCTGAAGAAAGCCACAATTACCAGGATCAATCCATATCCCGCAGCGTTTCCTATACCATCAAGAAAGGACCTCCAGGGTTTATTTCCTAATGCGAATGCCTCAAGACGTCCCATTACAATACAGTTTGTAATAATAAGACCGATAAAAACCGAAAGCTGCCTGCTCACATCATAAGCATATGCTTTTAAAACCTGGTCAACCAGGGCCACCAGTGATGCAACTACTACAAGTTGCACAATGATCCTGATTCGGCTTGGGATCATATTTCTCAATAATGAAATGATCACGTTACTGGATGCCATCACAAATACTACGGCAAAGGTCATCACCACCGCAGGTTCCAATTGAACTGTAATTGCAAGAGCAGAACATATTCCCAATACCTGAACGGTGATTGGGTTATCATCATTTAAAGGATCTTGCAGAAGCTTCCTGTTCCTCTTTGAAAAGAGACTCTCCTTTTCTTCAGAACCAGAAAGAAATAATACAAGGGCTTGTCTTTTCGCTTCCTTTTCTTCGTTGCTTACCTCAGCTCCGTGCTCAGGTTTGTTTGTTATTTCCTGTGCCATAGCAATTAATTATTTGTCACATTAAAACCTTCCTGCTTTTTGAAAAAAGGCAGGTAACGATTAAGTCTTTCTGAAATCATATCGGTAACACCATCACCTGTAATAGTTGATCCGGAAATAGCATCTACTTTATTGGGATCTCCCTGAGCGCCGCCTTTTACTACAGATACACCAACCAGGTTCCCGGTGTCGTCAAAGATCTGTTTATCTGCAAAGCGTTCTCTAAACCACTGCTCTGTAATAAGTGCTCCCAATCCCGGTGTTTCCCCGAGGTGATCAAAAGTAGCACCTTTGACAGTATTTATATCCTCCTTTAGGGAAATGTATCCAAAGATTGCATTCCATAATCCGTTTCCTCTCAAGGGAACAATGTAATATTGTTCACCATCTACATTAGCAATGTAAAGTGGAAAATTCTGTTCGTCGGGAGATCTTTTTAATTCCTTGGCAAGATCTACATCAAAGGCATTTACACCTTCTTTCTCCTCACCCTGGCTATCCAAAACAATTTGTTCTGTAATATACTGGTCGTATAATTGCTGAGCTTCTTCTTTACCAGCCTGGACGCCAACAGTAGCAAGAATGCTCTGCATTTTGTCGATACGCATGTTCTCATACTGCCTTGGCTGCAGTGAAGTCGCTGCGAAAGCCAGAACACTACCAACTATCACCACCATCACTATAGCGAATATAAAGGTGTATGAGTTGGTGTTCGTCTTATTAATTCCTTTCTCTTCCATAATTAAACTGCTGTATTAATTTGCGGATTAATTCCCTTTTTTCGTTTATTTCTGCGCGATACGCTTGCCTGAATCACGTAGTGGTCAATGGTAGGCGCGAATACGTTCATCAACAGAATTGCCAGCATCACCCCTTCAGGATAAGCGGGGTTGAATACCCTGATCATTACCGAGAAGAAACCAATGAGGAAACCATAGATCCATTTTCCTTTTGTGGTTTGTGAAGCTGATACAGGATCTGTAGCCATGTAAACAATACCAAAGGCAAGACCTCCCACCAATAAATGCTCATACCATGGGAAGTTGGTCAATTCATTTCCGGCAATTCCCATTGAAGGAAGTGCGTTGAAAATAAGTCCCATAACAGCAGCTCCAATAAAACAGCTAAGCATGATCCTCCAGCTACCAACTTTTGTAAAGATAAGCAGAAGTGCACCGAGCAGGATAAGAGCCATAGAAGTTTCTCCTATGGATCCCGGGATTATTCCCAGGAACATATCCATAGAGCTATATTCTGGTTGCTGGCCTGCAGCAAGCGTTCCTAATATAGTTTCTCCCGAAACTGCATCCAGATTACTCGCTTCACTCACCCAAACCTGGTTACCGGACATATAAGTAGGATAAGCAAAGAATGCAAAAGCACGGGCTGTAAGCGCCGGATTTAAAATATTCATTCCTGTTCCTCCAAATGCTTCTTTCCCGATCAATACGGCAAAAACAACAGATATTGCTAACATCCAAAGCGGAAGATCGACCGGCATGATCATTGGGATCAATAATCCCGTTACCAGGTATCCTTCGTTTACTTCATGTCCTCTAAAAATAGCAAAGGCAAATTCAATTCCCAGTCCCACTGCATAAGACACCACGACCATTGGAAGGATCTTTA
Source organism: Salinimicrobium xinjiangense DSM 19287 (assembly GCF_000423585.1). GTDB lineage: Bacteria > Bacteroidota > Bacteroidia > Flavobacteriales > Flavobacteriaceae > Salinimicrobium > Salinimicrobium xinjiangense. The sequence goes on along the minus strand of NZ_KE384055.1, from coordinate 90,397 downwards.
GGGCTCCATGCCCAAAAGCTTCCCAGAATCCAACTTCGGCCTGTATTTGCGACAGGTATTGATAACCTGTATTCCACATCCCGAACAATAAAACCGGAACCAGAGCAAGCACTACAGTGATCATCACCCTTTTGAGGTCTACTGCATCTCTAATATGCGCTCCTTTACTGGTAGTATGATTGGGAGTAAAAAGCAGCGTATCAAAAGCGTTAATAGCCGGCGCAAACTTTTCGTATTTCTTACCCTGGTTAAAGGGCTCTCTTAATTTATCTAATTTTGTTCTAATCCATTCCATAGTTAACGCTGTTTAACCTACTTCGGTAATCATTAAATCCAAACCTAATCGTATAATTTCCTGCGCTTCGATCTTAGAAGTATTCACATAATCGATGAGTGCGAAATCTTCCGGAGCCACTTCATAGATCCCAAGATTTTCCATTTTCTCAATATCTCCGGCCATACAAGCCTTTATCAACTGCATAGGAAATATATCCATTGGCATCACCTCTTCCATCTCTCCGGTGACTACCAAAGCTCTTACTTCGCCGTGCAAATTGGTGTTGACGGTATATTTTTTCTTCGGAAACATCCAGGATAAGTTTGTACGGGATTTCGAAGGAATATCATTATAGGTAAAAGGCAACCAACCGAACATTCTATATTTGTTACCTTCAGGAATCAGAGTAATGAGGTTTGGAAAGAAACCTACATATTGTCCATTGGTAAGTTTTTGACCTGTAAGCACATCGCCGGAAATAATTCTTACATCATTCCCAACCGTGCCCACAATATCAGTTACGTTAGCTCCGATCTTTGTTCTGAAGTATTTACGGTTTTCAGCTTCACTTCCTGCAACGGCAATAGTGCGAACAGCATTATATTTACCGGTCATAAAAAGCTCCCCAATAATTGCCACATCTTCAGGCTTTACAGTCCATACGCGCTCTCCCATATTGATAGGATCGATGTGATGGATCTGAACTCCGACATTTGATGCCGGGTGCGGTCCGGAAACTTTGTGAAGCTCCACATTTTTCACAGTTCCAAACAAAGAACTATCATGCGCTACACATAAATGCACTTTCGCCATACGGCCCAATGCATTAAGTCCCGCCTGGAAAGCATCCATTTTATCCTTCAGAATAAATTCCACATCGGGAGAAAGAGGCGCTGTATTGAATGCCGAAACAAAGATAGCTTTAGGACTGTCTTTTGGATCTGCTACAATATCGTATGGCCGCTGATTTACAAAAGCCCAGCACCCACTTTCAAGGATCCTGTTCTTCACAGCTTCAGCATCGGCCGAAAGAGGGTCCATAGTTCCGAATTCCCTGTAGGTGTCAGATGGATCTGCATCAATGATCACCTCCATGATTCGTCTCTTCTCACCTCTTTTGATCTCTTTCAAGGTTCCGCTCACAGGAGAAGTAAATCTCACTTCTTCTGAATATTTTGAAAAGAAAAGTTCATCTCCGGCTTCTACCCGGGCACCTTCCTTTATTACCATTTTTGGGATTACCGAATGAAAATCTGGCGGTTTTACGGCGAAAGTCCCCGAACGCGGTGCGTCAACACAGGTTTTTTCCGTCTCCCCTTTTAGGCGCAGCGTATGTCCTTTTTTAATTCTAATGTCTTTTGACATAGGATGGAGTGTTAAAATTTCGTTTAAAATCGGGCAAATTTACTCAAAACTGGATGATACTTCCCAATGAAAAGCAAATTAATTCCCTGCCATATTTGTTAAAGTAACCAAATAATGATTCTAATCAGTTTTTCAGTATCTTTAAATTTATTTTTGGTGCATGAAGCTATTTTTCTCCCTCTCCTTTTTTCTTACCTGTTTCCTTACAACCTCTGCACAAGCGGTTGTAGAGACAGCCCCTCCCAATTACATACGCAGTGTTATTTTTAGTGGACCCGATAGTCACAGTGGCGTTCCTGTAATTAGGTTGGGGGAACCTTTAATCCTTAAATTCGATGATATCATTGGGGATGAAGCTAATTACTATTACACCCTTGAACATTTCAACTACGACTGGTCCCCTTCAGAATTATTAAAAAATGAATTTTTGGAAGGTTTTGACAATGTTAGGATAACCGACTATAGAAACTCTTTTAACACCCTGCAGCTCTATTCCCACTATGAACTAAATATTCCCAATGAAGATACCCGCGGACTAAAGGTAAGCGGAAATTACCTTCTTAAGGTCTTTAACGAGGAAAAGGAACTTGTTTTTTCAAGAAAGTTCATGGTTTATGAGCCGCTCTCCCAGGTAGCAGTCACTGTAAGAAAATCCCGGGATGTGAAATTTATCCAAACCAGGCAGGTGATCAATTTTGAAGTTCATTCACCCGATTTTATAATTCGCACGCCCGAAGAATCTGTTTGGGCTGTCATTCTTCAGAATAACAATCTCAAAACCGCTATTTTCAATATTCGCCCCCAATACCACATAGGAACTACCCTGGTCTACAAATTTGACCAATTAACCTCCTTTTGGGCGGGGAACGAATACCTCAACTTTGACAGTAAAGACCTTCGGGCCGCGACGGTAAAGATCAGGTATATTGATGTACAGGAGTTATATCATCATTATCTATTTAAAGACCGAATTCGTGCTTTTCAGCCTTACACCTATAATCCTGATATCAATGGAAAATTTGTAGTAAGAAATTTTCAGGCGCAGGATGATGATATTGAAGCCGGATATGTGTGGACTCATTTTTCCCTCGAAACCCTGGAGCCCCTTGAAGACGGAGAATTACACTTGTACGGAGAATTTAATAATTTTCAGTTGGACGAATCCACCAGGCTCAGTTTTAACTACCAAACCGGCAGCTATGAAACGGCACGTTTATTTAAACAGGGTTATTACGATTATAAATATGTTTTCCTAAGGAATGACGGAGTTCTGGATGAAGGTTTTATAAGCGGAAATTTTGTGAGTACAGAAAATGATTATTCTGTTCTTATTTATTATTTACCTCCGGGGGGAAGATACACCAGGATCATTGGAGTAGGGCACGCCAATTCTTTAAATATCACTAATTAGTTTTCTTAGGTTTCTCATGAAAAGAGACGAGAATCTACCTGTTATTCACAACGAGCGGCACAAGCTAAAGTACCGCACTACAGAATGTCTCAACTGCCATCATCCTCTTGACATTAGTGATCAATATTGCCCTAACTGCAGTCAGCTGAACAGCACCAAAAAACTGGCTTTTAATGATTTTTTCAATGAATTTTTCGCCGGAATTTTTGCCTATGACTCCCGATTTTACAGAACACTGGGCGTGCTTCTCTTTAAGCCGGGGAAAATTTCCAAAGATTATATTGAAGGAAAGCGGGTAAGATATGCGAATCCCTACAGGTTTTATCTTAGTGCTTCCATTATTTTTTTCCTTATTTGGAGTCTCACCCATGAAGTCGAACCACCCGTTCAAGTAAATCGTGAGGTAACAGAGCAGGAACGCATGGAGGCAGATTCTATTCTTGCCGCCACAAGGGAAACCAATCCGCAGCTGGGAGTGATATTAGATCCCATTGCAACAGCTACAGACACTATAGCAAAAGAGTCTTATGTTCCTGAAGCTGCCCTTGACACCATGGGTTTTGCGCAGGCTGTAACTACACGCTGGAAGGTATTTTCAGATCATTATAAAAAAACCGAAATGAGGAATCCGCATGTGGCTATGGACAGTCTCAACTATGCGGACACAAGTTTTAATCAATGGTTTTATAAAAAAACCGTTGATGCAGAACGCTTCAGTTCAGATTCAGATCTGTTCTGGAATTACTTTTATGGTAAGGTTCCATTCATCATCTTCTTCTATCTTCCGGTTTTTGCTCTTTTTATCTGGTTGCTTTACCTGCGCCGACCTTTTACTTATATGGAACACCTGATTTTTACTTTCCACAACCAAACAACCTGGTTTATCCTCTTTGGGATCTCCATCAATCTGGATGCGGTTATGGGCACAAATCTCTTTTCCTGGATCGCTGCAGGCTTATTCCTGTTTTACCTGTATAAAGCTTTCCGAAGATTCTACGGCCAGGGAAGAGTTAAAACCCTTTTAAAGTTTATAATAATCAATTTTATATTCTTTATTTTAGCCATAATAGCGGCCGTATTTTCTGTACTGGCGTCATTCGCTATCTATTAAGATGATACAACAAGTAACCAGAGGCATTAAAATCTCCATTGAGACGAATTTTGAAGGAACCTTCTATAAGAACTATAGGGTCCACTTCGCCTTTGGCTACCAGATAACCATTGAAAACCAGAGCAAAGACTCTGTCCAGCTCACCTCAAGATTCTGGAAGATCAAGGATGCTCTGAACCGGACAGAAATTGTGGAAGGTGAAGGCGTGATTGGAAAAAAACCGGTGATAAAACCCGGAGAATCCCACACCTACAAAAGCGGCTGTTTGCTCACCTCTCCTTTTGGTTCCATGAGTGGCTTCTACAGCATGATCAATTTCACTTCTACAAGGAAATTCAGAGTAGCAATTCCCTCCTTTAAACTGAGTGCACCTTTTGCACTAAATTAATTCAAGGTTCAAGATTTAAAATTCAAAGTCTTTTACTGCCCACTGAGGACTGGATACTGCATAATTTCTGATGCGGGTTGCGGTTTAATTGTTGCCAGTTTCCTGTTGCCTGTTTTGAATCACGAGAACCAATTTAAGACAAAACCTCACTCCTCTCCAGGAAATATTTTTTTGGCAGGCCTGGAAAATTTTCGAATCCTCAAATCTCCAAATCCTAAAATCACCTCTAAAAATGCCTTTTTTGACACCTCTTCAACCCTGTCAGCGGTTTTAAACCCTGACAGCGGTTGGCTTAAGCTAGAAGAGAAAGTTTTTTCATAACACTCTGCTCTTTATCCTCTCCCTACTCACCACTCTAAAATGTCATTTTGGACATCTCTTTTACAGAATCAAGACCTACCAAAGAATCCTTTAATAAGCTTACCGAATAGTTTTTAATCTTCCGGGATCTCATGATTAAAAACTTTGGCAGGTCTGGGTATCTTCAAATTTTCAAATCACCACATCCTCAAATTACTTCGAAAAATCCCATTTTTAACACCTCTGCAACCCTTTCAGCGGTTTTAAACCCTGAAAGCGGTTGGCCCGACTCCCTTCCTACCACAGGCAGGCGCTCAACATTACATTTCCTGGCAAATCTGATTATCATTTCAAATCATCAAATCAACTCATCTTCAAATTACCGCCAAAAATGTCATTTTTAACACCTCTGTAACCCTTTCAGCGGTTTGAACCCTGACAGCGGTTGACTCGATTCCCTGCCTACCGTAGACCGGCGCTCGAGGATAAGTTTGCCTGGCAGGTCTGGCATATTCTCAAATCATCAATTTCCGACTCTTCTCCTGTAGACAAATCCCTGTAATAAAATTCGACCCGGCCTTTAGAAAAAACAACCTGCGATACACTCACCGTCTTCACGAATCCGCGATCCATGATTACGCCGGTATCAAAATCTCCCTTTCCTGCCGATAAATGAAATTCCAATAAAGCTTCAGGCGTTAATTCGTTTTCCTTTTGAAGTTGTGCAAACCACTCCTCCCGCAGCCGTTTCATTTCAGGAGAATATAACGGACTTGAGGACCAGATGTGAGACTTCTGGGGTAGTTCCTTGTAATGTTTATTGCTTCCGTCCCAGACGAATTCAGCAAAAAACAGATCCTGCTGCCAGTCGGCCGCTACTATGGTGAAAGGTTCAACTTCAGAGAGATCATAGGCATCCGCAGCATTATTGAAATTTTCCGCAGCAAGAAGATCTTTGACCACCACTCCCCTGCTTTTTGCGTAAGGCAGTTTTCTCACGTGCTTTTTGAATTCTCCATTCAGCAAACAGATTATCCTCTTCCGTTCACTGACTCCTAACCAGGTACCTCCTGCTAAAACATCCCTGGGAAATGCCATTTTTAAGCCATTTATTTCATACACCTTTGGAGGCAGGGTTTCGCGTCCCGGTGCCTCATCGCGATTTGAAGTAAGAACAAAGGACTTTCCCCCTTTTAAAGGAGTGATGGTGACTGTGCACATTTTGTGAAAAAATTAAGATTTCTAATCATTTAGCTCCTGTAATTATGTAAAGTTCAGGAAAATTTGAGGGAAGTAAAATTCTTTTAATTTTTTTACCTTTACGACCATTCATTTTAGAAATCAAAAAAATCTTACAACAGTATGGGAAAAGGTGTATTCCAGGTTCCGCAGGCAGTAAATGAACCCGTAAAGTCATATGCTCCCGGAACACCCGAAAGAGAGGCCGTTTTGAAGGTCTATAAAGAAATGTACAACAAGAAGATCGAGGTGCCGCTTTACATTGGCAGCGAAGAGATAAAGACCGGTGATACCGCACCAATGAATCCGCCGCACGATCACCAGCATCATTTGGGAGATTACCACAAGGCTTCAAAAGAGCATGTGGAAAAAGCTATTGAAGCTGCTTTGGAAGCGCGTGAAAAATGGTCTAATCTTGAATGGGAACAGCGTGCCGCAGTATTTTTGAAAGCTGCTGAACTCATTGCAGGACCTTACCGCTACAAGATCAATGCTGCTACCATGATCGGGCAGTCGAAAAATATTTTCCAGGCTGAAATTGATGCAGCTTGCGAGTTAATTGATTTCCTAAGGTTCAACGTGGAGTACATGACCAGGATCTATGAAGAGCAACCGGAATCTTCTTCGGAAGCATGGAACAGACTGGAGTATCGTCCGCTCGAAGGTTTTGTCTACGCAGTAACTCCATTTAATTTTACGGCTATTGCCGGAAACCTGCCATCGGCTCCTGCAATGCTGGGGAACGTGGCAATCTGGAAGCCAAGTGATTCCCAGGTATATTCTGCACAGGTGATCATGGAAGTTTTCAAGGAAGCCGGACTTCCCGACGGAGTTATAAATATGGTAATGGGAGATCCAAAAATGATCACTGATGTCATTCTGGAACACAGAGATTTCGCCGGAATCCACTTTACAGGAAGTACAACTGTTTTCAAAAATCTCTGGAAACAAATTGGAGAAAATATTCACAAATACAGGTCTTATCCTCGCATAGTTGGCGAAACAGGAGGAAAGGATTTCATTCTTGCACATCCAAGTGCTAATCCAAAGCAGGTTGCCACTGCAATTTCCCGGGGAGCTTTTGAATTCCAGGGACAAAAATGTAGCGCAGCTTCGAGGGTTTATATTCCGAAGAGCATGTGGGAAGAAGTAAAAGGATATGTGGTTGAAGATCTTAAGTCGTTCAAAATGGGATCACCCGAGGACATGGGTAATTTCATTACTGCCGTTATTCACGAAGGTTCTTTTGACAAACTGGCGAAATTCATTGATGCTGCAAAAAATGACAGCGACGCTGAAATTGTAGCAGGTGGAAATTACGACAAATCTAAAGGCTGGTTCATTGAACCTACGGTCATTCTTACCGATAATCCGAAGTACAGTACTATGTGTACTGAATTATTCGGACCGGTAGTGACTATTTATCTCTATGAAGATAACCAGTGGAATGAAACTTTGAAACTGGTTGATGATTCTGAATATGCCTTAACAGGAGCTATACTTTCGAGAGATCGTTACGCAGCTGCCGAAGCTACCAAAGCACTTCAGAATGCCGCCGGAAACTTCTATATCAATGACAAGCCTACCGGCGCAGTTGTTGGTCAGCAGCCATTTGGAGGAGCCCGCGGAAGCGGAACCAACGACAAGGCAGGATCGATCCTGAACCTTTATCGCTGGATCTCCCCAAGAACGATCAAGGAAACCTTTGTCACCCCGACAGATTACAGATATCCGTTCCTGGGAGAAAAGTAAAATTCCTATAAAGTTATCGCTGGAAATTTCCTACAAGGGAGGTCCAGGCGATAAACCGCAGGGAGCTAAAAGTTAAAGATGTGGTAATCTTTTAACATTTAGCTCCTTTTTTTATGATAAATATTCCTTCAGCCGCTCTTAATTACTCACAAAATCTTCTTAAAATGTGTAGTTTATCGGCAAATATGCTACACTTGTCTAAAAATCAATGCATTAACATTAATAAACCTTAAATTAGCTTGTTAAACGGCTCCCGTCGGAGCCAACGAGTCCCCCTACTCTTAACGCTGCTACTTATGGTTAAAAAACTACTCTTCAAAGTAATTACTTTTTGGGCTCTTATACTGACCTCTGCTTTGGGGTGGGGGCAGGCCTGTCCGACTTCTGTGAGCATTTCTGCTGATACAGGGAAAACTATTTGTGAGGGAACACCTGTAACTTTTACAGCCACTATTAATGGAGGCACTGGAACCTTTTCTTATCAATGGAAAATAGACGGAGCAAACATTGGCACAGACAGCAATACCTATTCTACTTCAAATTTAGAGAATGGAGACAACGTGACACTTACTGTCACCTCGTCTGATGACACCTCATGTAGCACAACGAGCAGTGAGTATACAATGACTGTGAATTCTAATAAAACTCCGACAGTTTCTATAACAGCTAATAAAACCTCAATCTGTCCGGGAGATAGTGTCACTTTTACCGCTTCCAATACAAATGGAGGAACAAGTCCGCAATACTCCTTTTTTCTGAATAACGGAACTTCAGCTCTTCAAACTGGTTCTTCAAATAAATTTAATACTACATCATTAATTGATGGAGATCGCATACGGGTAGTTCTTACCAGCAGCGTTGAATGTACTACATCAGACACTGCGGAAGCTTTTTCTAATAACATTACAGTTAGGGCGGGAACACCTTCAGTTCCCGGCACTATTGCCACTTCCATAGGTACTGAAATTTGTCCGGGAACTTCCCAGACATATTCCATTTCAGCTGTTGAAGGAGCATCCTCATATCAATGGACTCTTCCATCTGGATGGACCGGAAGTAGCACCTCTACTTCAATAAATGCCACTGCTGGGACCTCCGGCGGTACGATTTCGGTAAAAGCTATTAACGATTGCGGCACCAGTGAAGCTCAAAATCTGTCCATTACCTTAAAAGCGGGAACTCCAGCAACTCCGGGGAATATCACTGGGGAAACAGCAGTTTGTCCTGGCGTAGAGCAAACGTATTCCATAGCAGCTGTCAATGATGCCACTGAATATATCTGGACTTTACCATCCGGATGGTCTGGAACAAGCAATACAAATTCAATAACTGTAACTACCGGCACCTCCGGCTCAGGGAGTATTTCTGTTCAGGCGAAAAACGACTGCGGTACAAGCGCCGCTAAAACTTTGGCTGTTTCTGTGAAAGCGGGAACACCGGTACAACCGGGAACAATCTCAGGAATAGCAGCTGTATGTCCGGGAGTTTCAGAGACATATTCTATAACTGCAGTTACAGGCGCAACTTCTTACGAATGGACATTTCCCGACAACAGCTGGACGGGAACAAGCACCACTAATTCTATTACAGTTACTACCGGCACAACAGATGGGAACATCACTGTAAAAGCCATCAATGATTGCGGCACCAGCACTGAACAAATCTTTGCTGTGACAGTCAAACCAGGCACTCCTGCAACTCCGGGAGCAATATCAGGTTCAGACATAGTTTGCCCCGGAACTTCTGAAACCTATTCTGTCACACCTTTAGACGGAGCAACAGAATATATCTGGACTTTGCCCAGTGGATGGAGTGGCAGTAGTACTACGGAAGAAATAACTGTAACCACAGGAGACTCTGGTAGCGGCAATATAACTGTCAAAGCAAAAAATGACTGTGGCACAAGTACGGCTGCAAGTTTTTCTGTTTCTGTAGATAAGCCTGCTCCCATTATGACTGGTACTATAACCGGAGACTCAGAAGTTTGCTCTACGGCTACAGGATTAGTATATTCTATTCCAGCCATTACAAATGCCACTGAATATGAATGGAACCTTCCTACGGGATGGAATATAACTGCGGGATCTGGAACTAATTCAATCACCGTTAGTGCATCTTCAACCAGTGGAAATATTTTTGTTATTGCCAAAAATACCTGTGGAGACAGCGCCGCCTCTGCCAATTTCCCGGTAACCTCAACAACAGGTAAACCTGTCACTCCCGGAGAGATTACCACCAGCTTACCTTCAACCGCAATTTGTCCTCCTTTGAGCAATCAGACATTTAGCGTTACTCCTGTCGATGGTGCTAGCAGCTATATCTGGACACTTCCTACCGGTTGGGAAATAACTTCAGGAGCAAATACATCATCTATAACAGTAAATATCACCGCTGCTCAATCCTATCAAAGCCCCACGACTGTAACAGTGAAAGCAAAAAATATTTGTGGTGAAAGCGGAACAAGCACATCCCAGGAAATTTACCTTGATAACTATATCATTGCTGACATAGGACCGGACCAGACAATATGCAAAAAAATTAATCCCATCCCGCAGCTCACTCTTAACGGCAATATGAGTTTCGGAAATGCTAATTTAAGTCCCCAGTTTACAACTTCAGGTTCTGGTACTTTTCAAAACATTCCTACTAACAAAAAGGGAAATTTTACCGTAAATTATACTCCTACACAAGCGGATTACGATCTTGGGCAGGTAAAGATTACCATGACCATACCGCAGATCACTCAGGGGAATACAACTTCCTGCGGTACCGGAAAGGATGAAATGATTATCTTTTTCAAGCCTCTTCCAACAGTGACCATTACAGCGACGTCGCCGGTTTGTAGCGGCAATACCTCTGTTTTAACTTTCACTGGCACTCCAAACAGCCGGGTCACCTATAAATTACCGAGTGGGACAAATCAAACTGTTGACATAGGATCTTCAGGTACAGCTACTGTTACTACAGCAGCTTTAACTGCTAATTCCACATATACTTTAGTAAGTTCGGTAAATCTGGATACACCTGCCTGTTCAAACACACTTAGCGAATCGGCGACAGTTACAATAACTCCTAGACCTACGGCCGAGATTGTTTATTCAGGAGCTCCATTTTGTACTTCTTTGACTACAGGTCAAGATCCGACACTTACCGGAACCGGAGCCTATAATGACGGTGTTTACTCCTCCACTACAGGCCTTACCATTGATGCTTCTACCGGTGCAATCATTCCTTCCACCAGTACTCCGGGAACTTATACCGTCACCTATAAAACCCTGGCTGCAGGAGGATGCGAAGAAGTTATTGCCACCACAGAAGTTACTATAACAAAAGAACCAACAGCAACTATTTCATATTCCGGCACCCCATTTTGTACTTCAGATTCCGATGCAAAACCTGTTACTCTTGAAGGGACAGACAATTATACAGGAGGTACATTTTCTGCACCGGAAGGATTAACGATTGATACCGATACGGGTGCAATAACAGCTAGCAGCAGTACAGCCGGCACTTATACAGTGACTTATCAAACTCCCGAAGCAGGAGGATGTTCCCCTGTTCCAGCCACTACAGAAGTAACTATTACAGAGGCACCAACTCCAAGCATTAATTATGAAGGTACACCCTTCTGCCATTCAGACACCTCAGTTAAGGAAGTGACTTTGGCTGTGGCCGAAGCATTCTTGGGAGGAGATTTCAAAGCTCCTTCGGGTGTGAGCATTGATGCTTCCAGTGGAGCCATTACCCCGGCCTCCAGTACTCCGGGAACTTATGAGATTACCTATACCACTCCTGCTTCAGACGGTTGTGGGGAAGTGACAGCTACAACCAGCATCACCATTACTGAAACCCCATCAGCAGAAATAAGCTATTCCGGTCCTTACTGCACATCAGATGCCACTGCTCATGTACCGGCTTTTACAAACTCGGTAGGCGCTTATCAGGGAGGTGTATTTCGATCAACCCCCGATGGTTTGTCTTTGGACACTTCAACAGGAGCAATAAATGCAAACAACAGCAGTCCAAATACCTATACAGTAATTTATGAAATTCCGGCAGGTGAAGGTTGCGGCACATCAGAAATATCAACCAGTGTTACTATTACCCAGGCACCACAATTAGATATTAGCTACACTACCCCTCTCTGTACTTCAGATACTGTAGCATATCCCGTTACTTTTTCAAATGTTCAAGGAGCTTATCAGGGTGGAACGTTTACCGCTACCTCAGGCTTAGCCATAGATAGTGAAGGAAATATAATAGCGGCCAACAGTACTCCCGGAATTCATACAATTACATACACCACTCCGGAAGCCAACGGCTGCGGACCTGTAGAAGTTACTACTGATGTCGAAATCTTCGAACAGGTAGTAATAACCTCTCCGCCTGTAAACGTCGGTATTTGTTCAACCGAACCGGCTTCTTTTGAGGTCGTCGCTTCCGGAGACAATTTAGCCTATGAATGGAAGCGGACAGATGGAGCTGCTATTACTAATGCCACTGGGATAAATACAGCAAAACTCTCCTTTAATAACGCAACTGCCACCAATGCAGGGGAATATTTTGTGGAGATTACAGGATCCTCACCATGTACTCCGGCCAACTCCGACCCTGTTACCTTGAACGTGGACGAAAATATTGTAATTATTAAACCCACCGAAGATCTTACTTTCTGTGATCAGGAAAGAGAAGGTGTAACTTTTGAATACATTGCGCATGCTAACGGAGCAGCTCTCACTTTTACCTGGATAAAAGACGGTGCCGATATTTCGAATGCCACTTCAGACAGGTATTCCTTCACCACAACCGGACCATCAGGTGATAATGGAGAATATTCGGGCACTATGACCATTTCAGGCCCTAATCCGGCAGACAATGGGGTGTATGCTGTGAGAATTAGTGGTCCGGATTACTTCACCTGTTCAGACGCAACTTCTAAAACTTTTACATTAAATGTTACTCCTCTTCCTGAGCCGCCTACTACAGAACCTGTTGTTCTCTGCCAGGGAGAAACCGCAGAGCCTTTAAGTGCTTCAGGGGTTACCGGCGCAACTTTTAAATGGTATAATGCGGCCATGGAGCCGATAAATGGTGTTCCGACTCCTTCTACAGTTGATGCAGGAAACACCTCCTATTTTGTTACTCAAATTACAGACGTGTGTGAGAGTAATCCGACTGAACTTGTGGTAACAGTTAATCCGACTCCTGCTGTGCCAACCACACAGGAAGCTGTCATTTATTGTTTTGAAGAAGAAGATGTAGCAGCTCTTACGGCAACAGGAACCGATGCCAATTCTGTCATCAACTGGTATGGCCCAGACGATTCTACGGTGGCCTTATCTGCAGCTCCAACACCTTTAACAACCAGTACAGGAAATACTAAATATTGGGTAAGCCAGTCTATAGGAGATTGTGAAAGTGAGCTTGTGGAGATTGTGGTGACTGTAAAACCACTCCCGGAATTAGTCGTCACAGCGGACAGTCAGGATATTTGTGAAGGAAGCTCTACAACTCTATACGCTACAGGTGCCGAAACCTACGTGTGGAGCCTGGATGGGAACGAGATTGGAACTACTGCAGACATTACTATAACTCCAGAGGCTGCAGGTTCCTATACATATAAAGTGACCGGCACAGATACTTTTGGCTGTGTTAATACCAATGAAATTATTATTGATGTTGAAACCCCCTCGGATGGTGGAGAGTTAACAGGTCCTTCTTCGGTATGTACCGGAGAAAATAGCGGAACCCTTACCGTCAGTAATTATTTAGGAGAAATTGTACGGTGGGAAAGCTCCACAGATGGAACTACCTGGACAGCAATTTCAGAAACTTCGGCAGAGTACACTTTTCAGAATCTTGCAGCTCAAACCCAGTTCAGAGCTGTGGTTAAAAATGGAGTCTGTGATGAAGCCTATTCCTCTGCAGCGGAAGTAACTATTGATCCTTTACCTATTGGCGGCGAATTAGCCTTTGATGGTATCGGCAGAATTCTGGAGACCTGCTCAAACCCTGGATCCGATTTTAATGTTTCACTGTCTTTGTCAGGTCAAACCGGTGATGTTGTACGTTGGAGATATAAAGAAGGTGCTGCCACAGATTGGTCATATGTTGAAGAGGGAAGCGACTATTTCACCGGCACTACACTTAGTCCGGAACTAATAAGAAGCCTTAGTATCAATCAATCCACCATTTTTGAAGTAGAAATAGGAAGCGGAGCCTGTACTCCAAATGCAATTTCTCAAAATGCTACTCTCAGTATTCTCTCTTCAGACATTGCTCCCAACCCTGTCCAGGTCACTCCGGGTGTAGTCTGTCTTGGAGAAGAAGTCACGCTTAGTGGTAGCACAGGTTATGGCACCGGCCCCGGAATGGAAGCAGGGGCTTTTGATTATTCCTCAATTACGAACAAAGGTTGGAGAATAACCGATAATGAAGGTAATTACTCTAATTTTGATTCAAGTGCCGACAACGGAGTTGCTGCAATATGGCTAAGGACCAATCCTTTACCTCTGACAACTGCAAACCTAACCTCTCCTTACAGCACATACACTTACAGCAACTGGGATTCCAGTGCAGGGGATGAAGGAAACAAAGGTTTTGCGGTAGTTTCAGGACCAAATCAGTCAACTTTAGAAACTTCTGTGTTTAATCTCTTCGCAGTAGATAATCCTGTGCTCACTTTTGATCAGGCCTACAATCTTACCCCGGGTTCAGCAATTTATGTAGACATATCTACCGACGGTGGCGCAACTTACAATCCTGTACCTTTGTTTGAATTAATAGCTACAGATCCCGATGATGGATCCAGTGGAAACTATGACAGTTTTGGAGATGACGATGCAAATGCAGAGAATAAAATGGAGCTTGATTTAACGGAATTTGCAGGTTTAGATAATTTAAGAATAAGATTCAGATATGAAGGAACCAGAGATGGTGATGTGTGGGCTGTAGACGCGATTAGCCTTCCTGTTGAACCTACCAATGTCGACCTCACATGGACTGATTATACAGATCCTGAAAATCCCGTAGTGATCGGAAAAAACACCTCCGAACAATGGACTCCAAAATTGATCGGTTGGAATGATTTCGAAATAAGAACTAAACTCACCTTTGACAGTACCGGACAGCAATGTGATACATTAGTGAATTGGAAAACCATCAGCGTATTCGTATTTGATCAATATACTTCTACGGCTACCGCTGTTGCAGGTTCTTGCGGTGCAAGCAGTGTCCCATTAACTGCTGAAGTATTGAATAGTCAGGAGGTAGACGTGGCAGGAACAAAAACACTGGATGGCTATGAAGGAGAGTGGGAAGTTGTTTCAGGCCCATCTGGTTATAGTTTTAGTACTACACATTTCAGCAACGACAATAATGAGTTAGATCCTCTTAAAGATCCAGCCGCAATTTTCACCCCGGGAGTTTCCGGAGATTTCACCTTACGCTGGGTGCTTTCAACTTCTGCTGTTGGTGCAGATGGAAAATCGTTAGCCAACGAAACCTGTCCTCCTACATACAATAATGTCTCTTTTTCCATTTTGGATTGTACCGCTCTCGACTTTGACGGAGTAGACGACTATGTGGATCTGGGAGAAGATTACACTGGAGATTATAGTATTGAAGCCTGGATAAGACCAGAAGCATCAACAGGAACAATTATAAGTACTCCGCAGCTAGAAATTAACATGGAAGATCTTCCGAATGCAATAACTCCAGATACACGGTGGTATCACATTGCTGTTGATTCCGATGGTAAATTATATGTGGATGGTATTGCTACCGGTACTACAATTTCAACAACAGGTACTGCTAGAGCCTTTATAGGTGCCAGATGGAACTCTCCTAATGCTGAAAATCATTTCTCAGGCTGGATCGAGGAAGTAAGGATCTGGAATGGTAATATCGCCCAGGAGCAAATACAGTTCCTAATGAATCAACGCCTGCAGAATGCAGGAAATATTGGAGTAGAAATACCACTGCCCGCACCGGGATTGGCTTACGGCAGCCTGGCAGGATATTATCAATTACTTGCTGACAACATTTTGAACGGTGGATATACCACGGATCTCGCTACCTCTGCCGTAAATGGAAAATTGAGAAATATGGAGACCTTCCAGGAAAATACTGCTCCTCTGCCTTACACCACTGCCAGAGACAATTATTTATGGACAGATGAAGGAGAAGCAGGACCATGGACCAATTGGGATGTTTGGGATATTCCCCACGCCAATGGAATCAATGGTACTCCAATTACCTGGAATATCGTTAAGACATCCAATTATGTGGAATCGGGGGCGAAAGACATAATTGTACTCGGCCTTATTGTGGAATCAAATGAATTAGATATTTTAAGCCCCTCTGGTGCGCACGACGAAACCAATAGCGGCCAACGACTTGAAGTCACTCATTACCTAAAAATAGATGGATTACTTGATCTAACAGGAGAATCCCAGCTACTACAACCTATGGGTAGTATAGTGGGTTCCAGCGCAGGTGCTCTTGAACGGGATCAACAGGGAACGGCAAGTAGTTTTAATTACAACTACTGGTCCTCTCCGGTAAGTCCGGGATCGGATAATGCACCCTACACTGTAAAATCTGTTATGTTAGATGGTTCGGACTCTTCTACTCCAAAAGGGTTAGATTTTGGTGCACCGTATGCATACGCAGATGGAGGTGAATCAAATCCTCGAAAGATAAGCACCTATTGGCTTCACAAATTTCATGGCACAGCAAATAATTATTTCTCCTGGGAGTGGATCGGTGCAGATGGGGAATTAAATGTAGGCGAAGGCTATAGTATGAAAGGAACGGAGGCTGTGGATATTACAACTGGTAAAACTCAAAATTATACATTCAAGGGTCTTCCAAACAATGGCACCATAACAATGGCAAACATGTCGGCAGCAGATCCGGGAGAGAATTATCTAATAGGAAATCCATACCCTTCAGCTATTAATGCTGATCAGTTTATTGATGATAACATAGCAGGAGGCAAAAACATCTTTAATGGCACCTTATATTTCTGGGATCACTTTTCAGGAATGACACATTACCTTCAGGAGTATATAGGTGGTTATGCATATTACACCAAATTAGGAGGAATTGAAGCTGTCTCAATAGATGAACGAATTAATGCCAACCTGGATGAAGGTTCAAAAAGACCCGGAAAATATATTCCTGTAGGTCAGGGCTTTTTTATCAATACCGGTCTGGACCCTGCAATTACTGGGGTGACTATTAATGGGGGCGCAGTCACCTTCAAAAATAGCCAAAGAATCTATCGAAGAGAGAATAGCGATCCGGAGTCGGGTGAATCAGTATTCCACTCGCAGGAAAGAAAAGATGTTGCGCCTGCAGCAAAAAATAGCAGTTCTGCAGAGGATGTTGAACAGAAGCGCATCTGGCTAAAATTCAGATCTCCAAAAGGCTATCACCGGCAGATTCTGGTCACCGCTGATCCAAGAACTACGGATAATTTTGATCTTGGTTATGACGCCCCTCTTATAGAGGATAATGTAGAGGATATGTACTGGTATTTCAGTAACTACCAGTTCGTGATACAGGGGGTGCCGGACTTTGATCTTGAAAGGGTTTTAGATCTTGGCATAAAAGTTAAAGAGAAAGGGACCTTTAAAATCTCTATTGATGACCTCAAAAATATTCCTGATGAAATGAATATTTTCCTGGCAGATAGCCTACTACAGGTAGTACATGATTTAAGAGTAGGACCGTATGAAGCAGAGTCTGAAGCCGGGGTGTTTACCGACAGATTTAAACTTGTCTTCCAGGATAAGACTCCAACCGTAGAACCTGAAGATCCTGTAGTTATTGAAGAAGGTCCTTTTGAGATCCTGTACGTCAACGGCACCAGAAATATCATGTTGAGGAATCCGGAGCTTATTGACGTAAGCAGAGTTTACCTGAACAACATGCTGGGTCAGCAGGTACATGTTTATTATGATGTACCACTCGAAAGAGAAGTTGAGTTACCTGTTAGTCGCTTTAGTGCAGGAGTGTATATTGTTAAGGTTCATTCTGAAAAAGGTGTCTTTACCAAAAAGGTGATCCTGGAATAATATTCCAAAAAATTAGAATTAAAGCCCCTCCTCGAGGGGCTTTTTTGTTGAGTACCTCCTCCCGGAACAGCCGATTTAATGCCTTTTATCCGAATTAATTGACACTTAAACGTTTAAATTTTTCTTAAAACTAATATAATGTAATAATTTTTCCTACTTTTGAAGGCTACTAAGTTTCTAATTATTAGGCCTATGGGAAAAATTTACACTTCTCTGACACTTCCCGGATTATTCATATTGCTCACTACAGCACTGACTTCCTATTGGGATTATCCGGCATCTGAAACTTATGTTTACCCTAAACATGAAGTCGAAATCCAAACCAACTGGTACGATTCCCCTATGGGAATCTTTGCTGTAGCTTTCGATAATTGTACCGAAGACACCGTAAATCCAACCATTACTGCTCCGGCAAATGTGTCGGCTTCAACGGATTCCAACAGCTGTACCGCTTCGGGTGTGGCTTTGGGGACACCTGCTACTGACGATAACTGCGGCGTCAAAAGTGTGACAAATGATGCGCCTTCAACTTTTCCACTGGGAACAACAACGGTGACCTGGACAGTTACTGATAATTTTGAAAATACAGCAACTGCAACTCAAACAGTGACCGTTACAGATGACCAGGATCCAACCATTACTGCTCCGGCAAATGTTTCAGTTTCCACAGACGCCAACAGCTGTACAGCTTCCGGTGTGGCTCTGGGTACACCTGCTACTGATGATAACTGCGGTGTCAAAAGTGTGACAAATGATGCGCCTTCCAGTTTTCCTCTGGGGACAACCACGGTGACATGGACGGTGACAGACGATTCTGATAACACAGCAACTGCAACTCAAACAGTGACCGTTACAGATGACCAGGATCCAACCATTACTGCTCCGGCAAATGTTTCAGTTTCAACGGATACCAACAGCTGTGTCGCTTCGGGTGTGGATTTGGGTACACCTGCTACTGATGATAACTGCGGTGTCAAAAGTGTGACAAATGATGCGCCTTCCAGTTTTCCTCTGGGGACAACCACAGTGACATGGACGGTGACAGACGATTCTGATAACACAGCAACTGCAACTCAAACAGTGACCGTTACAGATGACCAGGATCCAACTATTACCGCTCCGGCAAATGTTTCATTTTCCACAGACGCCAACAGCTGTAACGCTTCGGGTGTGGCTCTGGGCACAGCTAATACTGACGACAACTGCGGCGTCAAAAGTGTGATAAATGATGCCCCTTCCACTTTTCCATTAGGAACAACTACAGTGACATGGACGGTGACAGATGATTCTAATAATACAGCAACTGCAACTCAAACAGTGACCGTTACAGATGACCAGAATCCAACTATTACTGCTCCGGCAAATGTTACAATTTCAACGGATACCAACAGCTGTATCGCTTCGGGAGTTGCACTAGGAACTCCCACGACTGCAGATAACTGTGGTGTCAAAGAGGCAACAAATGATGCGCCTTCCAGTTTTCCTCTGGGAACAACCACAGTGACATGGACGGTGACAGACGATTCTAATAATTCAGCAACTGCAACTCAAACAGTGACTATCACAGACACTCAGAAGCCTGTTATCTCTACCCCTGCCGATATCACCCAAAGCAGCGACAGCGGCACCTGCACTGCACAGGTAAATATTACTGCACCCGGAGTTACGGACAATTGCGGAGTAGGTGCGCCAACAGGTACGAGGGATGACAATAAACCTCTTACTGATCCTTATCCTGTAGGTACCACGACAATCTCGTGGAATGTTACAGATGAGAATGGCAACCAAGCTGTCTCAGTCACTCAAAATATTATTATAGAGGATAAAGAAGCTCCTGTAGCACCTCAACTATCAGATATTACCTGGGGCTGTACCTACACTGTAGCAGTTCCAACAGCAAGTGATAACTGCTCGGGTACCATTACAGCAACGGCAAACAGATCCACTACCTTCAGCAGCTCGGGCATGATAACCTGGACCTTTACAGATGCTGCGGGTAATAGTTCAACTGCTCAACAGACAGTTACAATTTCACCTGTGCAGGTAACTTCCACTAAAGTGGACATTTTATGTCATGGAGCCGCGACAGGAGAAATCAGCATTAGTGCAACCGGAGGAGTAGGACCTTATACCTATACCTGGAACAGCCAGGGTACCGGTGCAACTAAAACCGGTCTCATTGCAGGAACATATACGGTTACTGTCAAGGACAGCAATGGCTGTGAAGCAGCTCCTTTGGATATTACCCTTACCCAACCAACACAAATAACGATGACCTCCCTGCAGATTAATAATGTTACCTGTAACGGGGCAGCAGACGGATCTGTTATTGGAGGAGATGTGACGGGCGGAGTTGGCGGTTACCAGTATCAGGTCACCGGTCGGGCTTTGCAGTCATCAAAGGAATTCACTAATCTGGCACCGGGCTCCTATACCTTCACTGTAAAAGATCAGAACTCTTGTCTGTTGGAAGAGAGCTTCGTCATCACAGAACCTGCAGGACTTTCCATGGCTACTCCTTCAACTACGGCAGTAACCTGTCACGGTGGAAGTGACGGCACTATAACTGCCGGGAACGTGACGGGAGGTACTGCTCCCTTTGAATATTCAACAGACAACGTCAACTTCTACTCCACAAGCCTCTTTGAAGGTGTAAGTGCAGGTAATCATACCATCTTTGTTAAAGATGCTAACAATTGTGCCTTACAGGTTCCGGTAACGGTAACGCAGCCCGAGGCTTTGACCGGTAATCTTACCAAAACTAATGTGAGCTGCTTTGAAGGTAGCGATGGTACCATAACTGTTTCTTCTGCTTCGGGAGGACACGGCACTTTTGAATACAGTATCGATGGAACGAGCTGGCAATCTGCTTCTACGTTTAGCGGACTTACCGCCGGGACATATTCTGTTTCGGTAAGGGATGCGGCATACCCCACCTGTGCTACTGTTCTCAATTCTGCTTATGTTCTGACACAACCTAATGCTGCGGTAACTGCAGAAGTCACAACAACAAGGACCACTACTTATGGCACAGCGACAGGATCGGCTACCGTAAATGCTTCCGGAGGAACTCCTGGATATACTTATGAATGGCGAAGAAAAGGAGAAGGCATTGTGCTTCAGACTACAAAAACGGCTAAAAATTTAGCAGCAGGTTTTTATGAGGTGACGGTTATCGACTCGAAAGGTTGTATCCTGGTCGTAGAGGTCGAAATTATTGATGCCATTCAAGCGTTCATCCTAACAAGAAGTACCTGTGAGATTGAAGGAGACGTAGAAGCTATTAGAACATTTCATTATATAGTTGAAGACGAAACAGCCTATGGAGGTGTGGGGCCATACACATATTCCTGGGACTTTGGTGAAGGTGCAGTAGGACGCCAACGCACTGGTATTGGAGAATTCTGGGTGGATTATTCCACTATAGGAAATAAAGTGATTACGCTCACAGTTACTGACAGTACCGGAGAGACTTATACCACCACACAGGAGCAGTATATTGGAAAATGTTATAACCCCTGCGGAAAATCCAGCAATATTGATTTTGACCCCAATAATATCTACATGGGATATGCAGACGGTACCCGCATAGATAAAACCAGTGAGGACTACTGTGATCCCGAAGTTGAGAAATTCATTTTTCTTGGTGTTGACAAGAGTGCCAATATTTATAATCCCTATATCGAGTTAACCTTTATTATTTCAAATTCGATTAAAGATGAATCTAATGTTTATTATGCCGATGGATGCAGGGAAAAAGAAGATATTGATGAAAACCTAACCGTAAATCAAGATAACCGTGTCGGGGAATTCATTAAACTAACAAAAAATCCTATTAATTTTAGTTGTGGGGATAATTTGAACATTGATACTTTTTATATCACATGGACCAACGTTTCGAAAAAAGAATGTGGTGCAAATAACAACAAATTCTGTTGGTCTACAAATGAACCTTTGCACGTCCCCACCGAATTAAGAGCAGAAGCAACTCCAACCCACATCTTATGTAAAGGTGACAACACAGGCACTATAACTGTAAAAGCTTCGGGAGGATTTGCTCCTTACTCCTACAGGTTATCCTCATCTGCTACTTCACAAACCAGCAACCAATTTGTAGGCCTCATCGCGGGAACATATACCATATACGTGCAGGATTCAGCAGGTGAACAAACTACAGTTACAGCAACCATTACAGAACCTGAAACTTCCGTTTCTGCAACAGTAGAACCCATCAATCCACTCTGCTTTGGAGAAACAGGAAGTGCTACAGTCAAAATAGACGAGGACAATATTGGTACACCTTTTACTACAGGAGAACCATATCAATACCTATGGAATGATCCTAAGGAACAAACCACTGCTACCGCAGTCGATCTTCCCGCAGGAGAATATACAGTAACAGTTATTGATGCGAACGGCTGTCAAACAATAGAAGCCGTTATCATTACAGAACCTGAACAGCTTACCGTCGCTGAAACAGGACCCGATCAAAGTTTTGGTTGTGGGTTTTTCAACACTTACCTCGAAGCTAATACCCCGGAAACGGGGGTTGGAACCTGGACTGTAGTTGATGCTCCAAATACCAACTGGGAATTGGCCGAGCCTAATAATCCGGCTTCAGCCTTTAATGCACCCGCCGGAACCTATACTTTAAGATGGACAATTGCACATGCCGACGGCTCCTGCGGTACTTCCAGCGATATGGTCATCAACTTTAAAGGGGATTGCAGCACGTTAGATTTTGACGGAGTGGATGACTATGTCTTTATAGGTGACCGAAACAATTTTCCTTCCTCAGATTTCAGTCTGGAAGTTTGGGTAAAACCGGAATCTGTTACCGGAATTCGAACAGTTATTTCCAAACGGAATACAGCAAATCTTACCTCGGCAGGATATGACCTGATCATTAATAATGGTGCTCCCACTTTCAGGTGGAACGGGAATTCTGTATCAACTTCTCATAAAGTGGGCACAGATCGCTGGTATCATCTTGCAGTTATTTTCAACGGCACTGCAGTGGAGTTATACGTTGACGGGATCAAAGTAGGAAACTCAACCGGATCAAAGCCGGTTTCCAATTCATCTCCGTTCCTGATCGGTGCTATGTACAACGCTAATGAACCGGAAGTCCCTCAAAATTATTTTGAAGGATGGATTGAAGAGCTGCGGGTGTGGAATTCGGCTCTTAATGTGGATCAGATACGCTTTATGATGAATCAGCGTATTGATGCAAATGGTACTGCGGTAAGAGGTGAAATTCTCCCTCTTGATGTCCCAGGGGAATTGCAATGGGCATCTCTTGTGAGCTATTACAGGCTGATAGCCGAAGATGCCCAGGTGGCAAACGGAATAGCAGTAGACAGGGCTAATAACGGAGTGGATGGCCATCTTAGAAATATTGAAACACTTCAAAAAAACACAGCTCCCCTGCCTTACATTTCAGAAGCTAACGGAGCCTGGAAAACAAGAGGCGCCTGGGATATCAGCATTGGAAGTGAAGGTGAGAATTTCTGGACCTGGCCTAATGATACAGGGATCAACGGAACTAGTATTGACTGGAACATAGCTTATTTAACCCATGATCACAACTCCGGAAATCAAAATATTACCCTGCTCGGATTCCTGCTTAACGGAGGAAAACTGGACATGTTGGGTTCAAATCCGGTGAGGACTACTACCGGAATTCAGCCGGGATCGGGGAATGGTCTTACCATCACCACCTATCTTGATCTGGGAGGCTTTATTGATCTTAACGGAGAGTCTCAGTTGATCCAGACAGAAGGTAGTATCCTGGTAGGCAACGGAAATGTTCAAAGGGATCAGCAGGGTACGGCCAGTAGTTATAATTATAACTACTGGACTTCACCTGTTAGCATCAGCGGAAATTCTCAGAATACAGGTTATAAGATCTTTTCTGTAATGCAAGACGGAACTGATCCTGTTACTCCACGAGATATCAATTTTGATATTAATTTTCGCCATGCCGACGGGCCTCTCGCCACTCCTATAAAAATAAGCGGTTACTGGCTCCACAAATTCTTTGGGGATGCCAATGAGTACAGTCAATGGGAGAGAATTGACGCTAAATCAAGTCTATTAAAATCCGGAGAAGGTTTTTCCATGAAAGGTTCTTCAGGCTCTAAAAATATTCTTGACCTGCAGAATTATATTTTTACCGGCATGCCTAATAACGGTACTATTCCGCTGAACATTAGCACAGGAAAAAATTATCTGGTAGGTAATCCGTATCCTTCGGCCATTGATGCCAATGAGTTTATCCGTGACAATCTTGGGGAGAGAAGGGACGGCACTAATGTTTTCAATGGTTCTATCTACTTCTGGTCACATTTCTCGGGTTATACACATTACCTGCAATATTATGTGGGTGGTTATGCTGTTTACAATCTTTCCGGAGGAATTAAAGCAATTGCAAACGATGAAAGAGTTAACGCGACATTAGAAGAAGGGGGAGAAAGACCTCAACAATTTATTCCGGTGGGTCAGGCTTTCTTCGTGAACACTGTTCTGGACGAATCCATTACAACTCAATCGAACATTACAATCCATGGGGGCGATATTCTTTTCAAGAACAGTCAGCGATTCTTTGTGACCGAAATAGACAAAACTAAATCAGTATATCATTCACAAGAGAGAAAAGGCTGGAAATCTTCTACTAATGATACAAAAGAGGAAACCCGACAAAGGATCTGGATAAAATTCAGATCTCCTGAAGGCTATCACCGCCAACTCCTTGTTACTGCCGATAAAAATGCGACTTTGGGATTTGATCTTGGGTACGATGCTTCACTGATTGAGAACAATAAGGAAGATATGTACTGGATGCTGGATGAAGTCGCTCTGGTAATACAGGGAGTTCCCGACTTCAACGCTGACAGAATATTACCTTTGGGAATAAAAACTGTAGAAGGTGGAGATTTTACTATTGCCATCGATGAGCTGGAAAATATTGATGATGACTTCACTATATATATAAAAGATATTGAAAACGGCACCTACCATGACCTCAGGGAAACTGAGTTTCAAGGAACTGCAGTAGAAGGAAAAATGCATGAGCGATACGCCCTGGTATTCAGCACCGAAGATCATGAACCGGGTGAGGGAGAAGAGGAAGAGATAAATCCCGGAGAAGGAGATGGGGAAGACGGGGATTTGGTCGACAATCCTGAACAACCACAACCTACTCCGCCTGCAGATCTGGAGATCTTGTATTCCAATGATGCCAAAAACCTTATAATTAAAAATCCTGATATGCAATCGGTAAGTAAGGTCGTTTTGTATAATTCACTGGGCCAGCACATCTACACCTATCTCAGCATTAGCGACCAGAATCTCATCAAGCTGCCTGTTGAGGTACCAAGTACTGGTGTATATTTTACAATTGTACATCTAAAGGATTCAACAAAACAGTATAAATTCATAGTAGAGTAAAGACTAAGGAGCCGGATTTGATCCGGCTCTTTGGTTTTTTTTGAAGAACTACTTCCTGAATTTTACAGGCAGGTACACCACCTTCTTGGTTTCGAAGAATTCCTCCTCAAAAAAATTGGGTAGATCATAGATCACAGCATTGCGGTATTCAGCCAGTTCTTCTGAAAGATCTCCGCCTTTGAGGTATAAAATTCCATTCTTGAGTTCGTGTCTGCTTTCTTTTGCGATCTTTCCTTTGGTCCAGTGAACAAAAGTGGGCATGGCAGCTACTGCACGACTTACAATAAAATCATAGTGGCCGGGGATCTCCTCCACTCTGGCATTAGTAGTGTGGACATTTTTTAATCCCAGACCTTCAGTAACTTCATTGACCACTTTTATCTTTTTCCCAATACTGTCCACCAGGTGAAAATTGGTTTCGGGATGAAGAATAGCTAATGGAATACCGGGAAAACCTCCCCCGGTACCTACATCGAGAATGGAAGCATCAGGCAGAAAACGCTGCACTTTGGCGATACCCAGGGAATGCAGGACATGACGCAGGTATAATTCATCAATATCCTTCCTTGACACCACATTAATTTTTAAATTCCAATCGTGGTACAGTTCCTGCAGTTTAGAAAATTTACTCTTCTGATCTTCGGTTAGATTGGGAAAATATTTTTCGATGAGCTCCAAACTTCTTATTTTTCAGCAAAAGTAATTAATTTAGAGTAGTTATTTGTGAGAGGGTATACTCACAGAGAATATTAATCTTATACCTTTGTCATTTACTTACAACTTTTTAATGAACACATCTACAGTACGTTTTTCCCGGACAGATTCAGCAAAATTCTTCCGCACCCTTAATAGCAGGGTTAATAGCTATTTTAAAGAAAACAACCTTTCAAAGACAGGAAACTGGAAACTTCACCTTAAGGCTATAGTCATGTTTTCTCTCTTCCTGACTCCATATTTTCTTATTCTCACTTTAGACATTTCACAGTGGTGGATGTTGCTACTAACCGTGGTAATGGGGATTGGAATGGCCGGAGTGGGCATGAATATCATGCACGATGGAAACCATGGCTCCTACTCTTCCAAAAAATGGGTTAATAATTTGATGGGAGGTACTATCTATGTTCTTGCCGGAAATGTTTATAACTGGCAGGTACAGCATAATGTGCTGCACCATACCTATACTAACATTCACGGTCATGATGAAGATCTCGATGCCGGAAGGATCATTCGCTTCAGCGAACATGCGAAGTGGCACAGCTTTCATAGATTTCAACAATATTATTCCATATTTCTGTATGGCCTGCTCACCTTTAACTGGGCCCTTACAACAGATTTCAAACAAACCAAAAGATATCTGGCCCGGAAACTTTCCTATGGAAAAATGCCGAATCCGGTGAAGCAGTGGAGTATCATTGCTGTCACAAAATTGATTTACGTATCCATCTGGATTGTGATTCCAATGCTTATCCTGTCAATCTCCTGGTGGAAGATCCTGATTGGTTTTTTTATAATGCATTATACTGCAGGACTAATATTAAGCGTGGTATTTCAGCTGGCTCATGTGGTGGAAAAGACTCAGATGCCCTTACCCGACAATACCGGCTCCATGAAAAATACCTGGGCCATTCATCAGCTTTTTACCACCGTCAATTTCTCTACAAAAAACAAGATCGTAAACTGGTTTACCGGCGGATTAAACCATCAGGTTGAACACCACATTTTTCCGAACATCAGTCATATTCATTACAGTAAATTATCTAAAATTGTAAAGGAAACAGCAAAAGAATGTCAGTTGCCTTACAACGAATACAAAACCACCAGGGCTGCCATTGCCGCGCATTTCCGTCACTTGCAGGAAATGGGAATGAAGCCATCAGTTTCAGCATAAAAAATCAACCTAATTCACATGTACAAACTATCTGACCGTATTAACAACATGTCCACCTCGCAAACTCTGGCCATGGCTGCCAAAACACGCGAGTTGAAGGCTGAAGGAAAAGACATTATAGGCTTAAGTTTGGGAGAGCCCGATTTCAACACTCCCGATTATATTAAGGAAGCAGCCATACAGGCGATCAATGACAACTATAATTCCTATACCCCTGTTGATGGATATGTGGAATTAAAGGATGCCATAATAAACAAGTTCAAAAGAGATAATGGCCTTACCTACGACAGGTCTCAGATTGTAGTTTCTACCGGAGCAAAGCAGTCGCTGGCTAATGTTGCGATGGTAATGCTGAATCCCGGTGACGAGGTGATCCTCCCCTGCCCTTACTGGGTAAGTTATGCCGAAATAGTGAAGCTGGCAGAAGGAGTTCCTGTAGAAGTACCTACCTCTGTGGAATCAGATTTTAAGATGACTCCGCAGCAGCTGGAAGCTGCCATCACTCCAAAAACCAGAATGTTATGGTACAGCTCGCCATCCAATCCCAGCGGAATGGTGTACAGCAAGGAAGAATTGCGGGCTCTGGCCGATGTACTGGTAAAGCATCCGGATATCATTGTAGTAAGTGATGAAATATATGAGCACATCAATTTTGTGGGGGAGCATGCTTCCATGGCTCAATTTGAAGATATGTATGATCGTGTGGTCACTGTGAACGGAGTCTCTAAAGCCTTCGCTATGACCGGCTGGAGGATAGGATATATAGGAGCTCCTGCCGAAATCGCCCGTGCCTGTAACAAAATGCAGGGCCAGATCACCAGCGGAGCCAACTGTATAGCACAGCGTGCGGTGATCACTGCCCTGGAAGCTCCCGTTAGCAAGATCCAGTATATGATCGACAGGTTTAAAAGCCGCAGATCATTGATAATCGATCTCATGTCTCAGATCGAAGGCTTTGCCATCACAGAACCCGAAGGTGCATTTTATGTATTTCCCGATGTTTCCTATTTCTTCGGAAAGACCATCAATGGATATGAAATAAAGGATGCCACAGACTTCTCGATGTTCCTGTTGGAAAGAGCCCTCGTTGCTACTGTAACCGGAGATGCTTTTGGAAGCCCTAACTGCATTAGGTTCTCCTATGCCGCCAGTGAAGCCGAAATAGAAGAAGCAATGAAGCGCATCAAAAATGCCCTTTCTGAAGCTTGATAATATCCAAAAATACCAATAAAAAATCCCGGCTTTTCAGCTGGGATTTTTTATTTAGCACTAATTCTGCTCCTAAGAAGAAGTCCAAAATAGCCCCTCGAAAAAGTCATTTTTGAAGGATATTTTTTTTAAAAAAACCTTCAAGGGCAGACTGATAACAGATTGCAAATCCGCGCCAGCTATTGTCTCTACTTGGAATTTGGTGCCTGGAATTTGTTACCCAAAATTTGGTGCTTGGTGCTTGGTGCTTGGTGC
>NZ_KE384055.1:0-61251 GCF_000423585.1 Salinimicrobium xinjiangense DSM 19287 | reverse complement strand
ACTTGAATATTTGTACTTCAAGCTTGTAAATCTAATCTCAAAACTGATCACCGATCACTGACCACTGAACACTACTTATCTGTTTCTCCAGAAGAAAGGTGTCAGTAAAATGAGTACAGTGAAAAGTTCGAGCCTTCCAATCAACATGAGAAATGTACACCACCATTTCGCTAGGTTTGGCAGGGCATTGAAGTTATTTACCGGTCCAAGATCTCCAAAAGCCGGACCAATATTACCCAGGGCGGAAGCAGCTCCACCAATGGCGGTTTTAAAATCGAGTCCCATTGCAGCTAAAACAACAGCTCCAATTATAAAAGAAAGCATGTAAAGAATGAAAAAGCCCAGGATGTTAAAAACAATCTTCTTATTAATACTTTTCCCATTGTAATGAACAGGAAGCACAGCATTGGGATGCAAGGTTCTCTTAAATTCAATAAGTCCGTTCCTGATCATGATCACGTGACGCATCACCTTAACACCACCTGAGGTGGAACCTGCAGAACCTCCAAGAAAGAAAAAGCCGAAAAAGAAAACAGTCAAAAAGGGAGTCCATGCCGTGTAATCTGCCGTTACAAATCCAGTGGTTGTAACAATTGCCAGTACCTGGAAGAGTCCGTGTCTAACTGCACTTTCAAATTCCCCCCACACCATGGGATGGGCAATAGATGAAACCCGGGGATCTGCTTTAAAGAAAATCACCAGAGCAGCGATAGTAGTAAAGCCGATGATAAAAAAGGAATACCATTTAAATTCTTCGTCCCCAAACACTTTATTAAATCTCCCCTTAAAACCAAAGTAACTTATTACAAAATTAGTACCCGCCAGGAACATAAAAAGACAGATGATATATTGTACTAAAGGATTATCATTCCAGTACGCTAAACTGGCATTCTTTGTTGAGAAACCACCTGTAGAGAGTGTGCTAAGGGAGTGATTCACTGCATCAAACAATCCCATTCCCGCAACGTACAGGAGAACCGTTTCAGCAAATGTTAACCCTACGTATATAAACCACAATCTTTTTGCTGTATCCGTAATTCGGGGCTTAAGTTTATCGGCACTGGGACCCGGTGCTTCAGCTGCGAAAAGCTGCATTCCTCCAATTCCAAGCAATGGAAGAATAGCAATAGCCAAAACAATAATTCCCATCCCACCAATCCAGTGAGTCAGACTCCGCCAGAACAATAAGCCTTTTGGAATAGATTCAATATCGTTTAAAATAGAAGCCCCGGTGGTAGTATAACCGGACATCGTTTCAAAAAAAGCATTTGTAAAGGAGGGAATACTTTCGCTTATGACATATGGTAAGGTTCCACTGAGCGCCATGAATAACCATCCTAATGTAACTATTAGATATCCATCCCGTTTCTTTAGCTCTTTTTTATGTCCTCTGGTAAGAAGCATTCCCAGACCACCTATTGCCATTGTGATCAAGGCTGCGGCAAGAATATCCAAAGTTACTCCGTCTTCATAATAAAAGCTCACCCCTGCAGCAGTAAGCATAAAGCCTCCATTGCAGACCAGAAGCACACCCATAATATGGCTAATGATGGGTTTATTCAGTCTTGGCATTACAGAAATAATTTTTCGACCTTCTGAATCGCATGCGGCAAACAGCAAATAACAACCCTGTCTCCCGGAGATATTTTAAAATTTCCCAAAGCGATCTCTCCTATTCCGTTCCTGACAACTCCCCCAATAATTGCAGATCTTGGAAAATCCAGGTCGACAATTTTTTTATTGGCAACCTTTGAAGTGGGCTTAACAATAAATTCGAGTAATTCGGCATCCATATTATTCAAGCGTGTCATTGCCACAACTTCACCCTTTCTAATGTACCTGAAAATATTACTGGCAGCCAATAGTTTTTTATTGATAAGCGTATCAATACCAATAGAATGACTTAACTGAAAATAATCCATATTTTCTACCAGCGCAATGGTCCTCTTCACATTTTTTGACTTAGCCACAAGGCAAGTCATTATATTTGTTTCAGAATTTCCTGTCACAGCGATAAAAGCGTCCATATCCTGAATACTTTCTTCCTCCAACAATTCGACATTTCGACCATCTCCATGAATGATAAGAGCTTTAGGTAATTCATCGGCAAGATCAAAAGCTGTATCCTTATCACTTTCTATGAGCTTCACATTCAATTTCTTTTTGCAAAGGTCCATGGAAGCTTTTCTGCCAATCTTACTTCCACCTAAGATCATAACATTCTTCATCTCCTGGCGCTTCTTGCCGGTGAGTTTATAAAGTTCCTTCACACCGTCCCTGGTAGTTACAAAATATACCTGATCCCCGTCTCTAAAGGAGGTATTTCCACGGGGTATTATAGTTTCAACATTGTCTTTTCGCCTCATGGCGATAGGCATAAACTGTATTCCGGGAAAAATCTTAGCTGTTGCCTGGACCGTTCTCCCAATAAAAGCGGCTGAATCGGAAAGAGTTAGTCCAACCATAGTAAGAGCGCCCTCCTCAAATTCGTAACTATCATTAAAAGCAGACTGGTTGAGAAGTAATTCAATTTCCTTTGCTGCCAATGCCTCGGGAGAAATAAGCTCATCAATACCAAATTGGGTAAAGCCAATTTCCTCCTTATTATCCAGGAACTCTGTGTTGGCAATTCTGGCTATTGTGCGTTTGGCACCTAATTGCTTAGCTAAGACACAAACAGTAATATTGGTAGTTTCACTGCTGGTAACACCAATCAAAAGATCGACGTCTTTTACCTGCGCATCCTTTAAAACTGCAATGGAAGTCGCATCTCCCTTCAGGGTACGAATGTCCAGATGAGCATCGGCATAAACCAAATTTTCCCGATTGTTATCAATCAGGGTAATATCCTGTGATTCGTATGAAAGCAATTTTGCTAAATGAAATCCTACTTCACCGGCACCGGCAATGATTATTTTCATGAGGGCTATGTAAGTTCAAGAGGGACAAAGTTAGGATATTTACCTCAACTAAAATAAAATAGGCTTTGACAATTTGATTTTCAGCTATAATCATTTGGAGGATATTCTTGTATCTTTGGCAAAAATTTGTTCCGGATGTCAAAAAAAATAACTCCTTATAAAGATTCCGACCTCAATAAGAAGAAACAGGTTGAGCAAATGTTTGATACCATTTCCACCAAATATGATGGATTAAACAGGGTCATTTCCTTTGGCATTGATGTAAAGTGGCGAAAAAAAGTAATTAATATGGTAGCAGCCACCAACCCGGAATCTGTTCTGGACATCGCTACCGGCACGGGAGACCTTGCTATTAGTCTTGCAAAAACAGGAGCAAAAGAGATCATTGGGCTTGATCTTTCTGAAGGAATGCTTGCAGTGGGTCGAAAAAAAATAGCCCAGGAAAATCTATCCAAAAAAATTGAAATGATACAGGGAGACTCTGAATCGCTTCCTTTTGAAGACGATCGATTTGACGCGATCACAGTGGCCTTTGGAGTCCGTAATTTTGAAAATCTGGAAAAAGGTCTTTCAGAGATTTTCAGAGTTTTAAAACCGGGAGGAATTTTTGTCATTTTAGAAACCTCTGTACCCACTAAATTTCCTTTTAAACAGGGGTATCATTTCTATTCAAAAAACCTTTTACCCCTTATTGGTAAGCTGTTCTCAAAAGATAAGGTAGCCTATAGCTATTTGAGTGAAAGTGCCGCCGCTTTTCCATATGGGGAAGAGCTCAACAATATTTTAAGAAAATCCGGGTTTATAGATGTAAGACATAAACCTCAAACCATGGGAGTGGCGACTATTTATGCTGCATCAAAATAAAATTATGAAGAAGTACCTTATCCTGGCACTAATCCTCTTCTACGCCTTACCGGGACACGCCCAACTCTTTGGCAAAGAAGGCGTAGTTAACAACCCTAACTTTGATATGCAAAGGTTCTCCTGGGGATACTTCCTTGGGTTTAACACCTATGACTTTGATATCGACTATAAGAATTATGTGGCCAGTCCTGCAACAGGTAAGGATTTTTCTGTAGACAGAACCATTGGGTTTAATGTGGGACTTATTGGAAATATGCGGCTAAGTGATCACCTGGATCTAAGGCTTGAACCCGGAGTGGCTTTTAACAGGATCAATTTTCAATTCACCAAAGCAGATAGTAAAACCTTCAGGGAGATCAATTCAACTTTTGTTCATATCCCTTTATTGCTAAAGTTCTCAACCACCCGAATCAACAATTACAAGCCATTCGTAGTTGGAGGGGTTTCTACATCTTTGAACCTCTCAAGTAACGAGAATAATCCCGACGATAATGACGATGGGCAATTCCGGATGACTACCAACAACTATTATTACGAGATTGGTTTTGGAATTGACTTGTATCTCTACTATTTCAAATTCACCCCTTCGGTCCGCGGAATATTTGCCATTAATGATGAATTTGTAAGAGATGACAACCCCAATAATTTTTATTCAGGGAATGTAGATAAAATGTCTTCCCGGGGTGTATTTCTCAATTTCACTTTCCAGTAAGACTTCTTCGGCGGAATTCACTCAGAAAAATAGCAGTTGCAGTTGCAACATTCAGGCTTTCTGTTTCGGCAGACTGCCCAAATTGAGGAATAGATAGCTTCTTTGTCACCAGTTTTTCAACTTCTGAAGAAATTCCGTTTGCTTCATTCCCCATTATTATGAATCCTTCTGAAGGCAGCGACTGCGTATAAACATTTTCTCCCTCCAGGAATGCCCCGTAAACCGGAAGTTCGTCTTCTGCCTTTTTCAGAAATTGCGGAAGATCCACATAATTGATATTTACCCTGGCAATTGATCCCATAGTAGCTTGTACAACCTTTGGGTTGAAGCAATCTACCGTTCCACGGGAACAAATGAGGTTTTTAATTCCAAACCAGTCGCACATCCTTATTATAGTTCCCAAATTTCCGGGATCCTGGATCTCATCCAGAACCACCTGTAGTCCGGTAGCTTCAGGCTTTGATGGTTGCGGAATGTGAAAAATGGCTACAGCCGTTTGTGGAGTATTTAAATTGCTGATCCTTTTTAATTCAGCTTCAGAAATGAGAAAAGTCAGACTTTTTTCTGCCGAAAAAATATCTTCCGTAGTAAAAAGGGAATGTAAGATCAGCGGTGAATCCAGAAGCTCGAAAATGCCTTTTTTGCCCTCGATTATAAATAAGCCCTCTTTTACTCTGAACTTTTTTAGAGAGAGGCTTTTTATAAGTTTGATTTGGCTTTTGCTAAACATACCAAAGTTGTATTTTTGAGCACATTAAAAAGGCTACTTGAAACATATTTGGGCAAAAATATCATTAATTCTCTTAACTGCTTGCTTTCTTTCTTCGTGTAACGCCGTAAAAAGAGTTGAAGATGATCAAAGACTGTTAACCGATAATACAATTTACGTTGACGGGGAGGAGATCTCACAAAGAAAAATTTACAATCAACTTTACCAGGAACCAAACACTCGTTTTCTTGGTCTCCCGCTACAGTTATACCTGTATAATCAGGCAAAGCCCGATCCCGATACCACCTTTTTGAACTGGCTTCACAAGAAACCGGGGAGAGAAGAACGGCTTATAAAGATTCTATCAGAGAAACAGGTCGTGCGACTGGGAAATATTTACGTCAACATCAACGAATGGATGAAGGAGAGCGGGGAGCCTCCCGCCATAGTGGGAGAAGGACAAAGTCAGCGTTCGGCCGAAAGGCTAAAAGCCTGGTACTGGAACAATGGCTGGTTCAATGCAGAAACAGATTATGAGATCATTCCCGGAAAAAGGAAAAGGGCTGAAGTCAATTATTATGTTACCCCTAAAGATCCATATTTCCTGGATTCCATCACCACCAGGATTGCCTCAATTGTTGCAGATTCTATTTACAGCGTCCACCGTGCAGATTCTAAAATTGTTCCGGGGGTGCAGTACCGCACTCAGGATTTTGGAGCCGAAAGAGAGCGGCTTACCCAGCTATTCCGCAACAACGGATTGTATCACTTCGAACAGGAATATATTAGCTTTGAGGCCGATACCATAAACACAGGTAATAAGGTAAATACCGCAGTAATAATCCAAAACAGAGAAGCAACCGTAAACGGGGTGCAAACCCGCATTCCATATAAAGTACACAAAATAAGTAAGGTCAATATATTCCCGGATTACCGGTACGAAAACCGGAATGCTCCTGTTACTGATACGGCTTCAAATGAAGGCTATGATCTTTATAGTTTTGACGAATTACAATTTCGTCCCCGCGCGTTGACCGATGCTATTTTTATAACGCCCGAAAGTATTTATTCAGACGCAGATCGCACTCTTACCTATAACCGCCTCAACCAGCTCAGGATCTTTAGATATCCGAATATTCAGTATATGGAAGACCCTGCAGATACTACAGGGACAGATCTCATTGCAAATGTATTTCTCACTCCCCGTCAAAAGTATTCCCTGGGCTTTGAATTTGACCTTTCTCAAAGTAATATTCAAAAGTTTGGTATTGGATTCGGGGGCTCCCTGTTGATAAGAAATGTTTTTAAAGGAGCAGAGATCCTCGAGGTATCCGGGCGTGGAAGTATAGGCTCCTCCAAGGACGCAGCCAATGATGCCGACAGGTTCTTTGATATAACCGAGATTGGAGTTGATGTAGATCTTACCCTTCCGCGCATTCTCTTCCCCTTCTCCACAGAAAGATTCATACCCAAATACATGTACCCCTTCACTACTCTAGGAATTGGTGCAAGTACGCAGACAAACATTGGTCTTGACAAGCAAAGTTTTACCGCGGTAATGAATTACAGGTGGCTACCTAATGACAATCTCACCCACCTCATGGACCTTGTAAACATTC
Source organism: Salinimicrobium xinjiangense DSM 19287 (assembly GCF_000423585.1). Lineage (GTDB taxonomy): Bacteria > Bacteroidota > Bacteroidia > Flavobacteriales > Flavobacteriaceae > Salinimicrobium > Salinimicrobium xinjiangense. Next base: position 54,426 of record NZ_KE384055.1, on the reverse strand, counting down.
AATATATACGGAATTTAAATACAGACAACTACTTCAATGTCTATCGTAACTCCTACATTGAACTTAACCGGGTGGCAACATCTGAAAATGTGAATGCTCCCGATGAATATTTTGTTTTCAATGACAATGGGAATCGTTTTCTTCAAATCCCGGAAGGTGCAAATGCCTTCTTAAGATCTGCCCGTCTGGGAGAGATTGGAGATCTCACGGCAACTCAAACTCAAATACTGAATGATCTAAGGGAAAGGAAGAACAGGCTCTCTGAAGACAATCTTATTTTTGCCAGCAATTTCTCTTACATCTTAAACAAGAAGGAGAATATTTATGATGAGGATTTTTCTCGTCTCCGGGTAAAACTGGAAACTGCAGGTAATCTTCTTTCGGCTGTCGCTAAGCTTGGAGGTATTCAAAAGAATGAGGAGGATAAATATGATCTTTTTGGCGTCAATTTTTCCCAGTATGTTAAGACTGAAATTGATTATATAAAACATTGGGACCTGGGACGCGAAAATGTCATTGCCGTCCGCACTTTTGGCGGTATCGCAATTCCCTACGGAAATTCGAACAGCATTCCATTCATAAGGTCGTTCTTTGCCGGAGGACCAAATGACAACAGGGCATGGCAGCCGTATTCCCTCGGCCCCGGAAGCAGTGGTGGAAGAAACGAGTTTAACGAGGCGAACATGAAGATTGCCCTTAGTGCGGAATACCGGTTTAATCTTTTTGGCGACCTCAACAGCGCCCTGTTTGCAGATGCCGGAAATATCTGGAATGTCTTTGACATAGTCGAAGAAGAAGCTTCCACCTTTACAAGTTTTTCAGACCTGGGAGAATTAGCTGTGGGAACAGGTGTGGGATTGCGCTATGACTTTGATTTCTTCGTCCTCAGATTTGATATCGGCTTTAAAACATATGACCCTTCACTTCCAGAAGGAGAGCGATGGTTTAGGGGATATAAATTGAACAAAGCAGTATTCAATGTAGGTATCAATTATCCTTTCTAACCCGACTATTTTTCTTATTTTTGTTACCCTAAATACAATTTTTATGAGCCATAATATAAAACCCGGCGTAGCCACAGGCAAAGAGGTACAGGAAATCTTCAAATATGCGAAAAAAAAGAATTTCGCCCTTCCTGCGGTTAACGTAATAGGTTCAAGTACAATTAATGCTGTACTTGAGACCGCCGCCGAATTAAATTCCCCCGTTATTATACAATTCTCCAATGGAGGAGCCCAGTTCAATGCAGGTAAAGGTCTTTCCAATAAAGATGAAAAAGCAGCAATAGCAGGAGCTATTGCCGGCGCAAAACACGTACATGAACTTGCAGAAGCATACGGCGCTACCGTTATTCTTCATACTGACCATTGTGCAAAGAAATTGACCGGATGGGTAGATGGAATGCTTGACGCCAGCGAAAAACATTTCGAACAGTTTGGAAAACCCCTTTACAGCTCTCATATGCTTGATCTATCTGAAGAGCCTCTTGAAGAGAACATCCAAACCTGTAAAAAGTACCTGGAGAGAATGAGCAAAATGGGTATGACCCTTGAGATCGAACTTGGAGTGACAGGCGGGGAAGAAGATGGAGTAGACAATACAGATATCGATTCTTCTAAATTATACACCCAGCCAGACGAGGTTGCATATGCATACGAAGAATTAAGTAAGGTGAGTGATCAATTCACTATTGCCGCAGCCTTTGGAAATGTTCATGGTGTTTATAAGCCCGGAAACGTAAAGCTTACCCCTGTGATCCTGAAAAATTCCCAGGATTTTATTTCTGAAAAGTACGGAGTTGGAAAGAATACGATAGATTTCGTTTTTCACGGCGGAAGCGGTTCTACCGTGGAAGAAATCAGAGAAGCGATTGGATATGGTGTGATCAAAATGAACATTGACACCGACCTTCAATATGCTTACATGGAAGGTATTCGTGATTACATGGGTGAAAAGGCAGATTATCTGAAGTCCCAAATAGGTAATCCCGATGGCGCAGATTCTCCAAATAAAAAACACTACGACCCAAGAAAATGGGTACGGGAAGGAGAATTAACTTTCAAAGCTCGCTTGAAAAAAGCTTTTGAAGACCTGAATAATATCGATACACTTTAGAACCTATATAGAACAGGCTGCAAAAAAGCTATTTTTGCAGCCTGTCTTATTTAATCCCTTACAATATGGCCTGGTTTAGAAGAACACAAAAAGGAATACAAACTGCTACAGAAGATAAGAAGGATGTACCAAAAGGTTTGTGGTACAAATCTCCAACGGGAAAGATCGTTGATGCAGAACAGCTCGAGAAGAATTTTTACGTAAGTCCCGAAGATGGGTACCATGTAAGAATTGGAAGCAATGAATACTTTAAGATTCTTTTTGACGATAACAAGTATACTGAGCTAGACAAAAACCTTTCTTCCCGGGATCCACTGGAATTTGAAGACACCAAGAAGTATACAGACAGGCTTGAGGAAGCACAGAAAAAAACGGGATTAAAAGATGCAGTACGTACAGCTGTGGGTAAATCAAAGGGAAAAGATCTTGTTGTAGCTTGTATGGATTTCGCTTTTATTGGAGGATCAATGGGTTCTGTGGTAGGTGAAAAGATTTCCCGTGCGGCAGACTATGCCCTGGAAAATAAAATTCCGTTGATGGTGATCTCGAAATCTGGTGGGGCAAGAATGATGGAAGCAGCCTACTCTTTGATGCAGCTGGCTAAAACTTCAGCAAAACTGGCCCAGCTTGCAGATGCTAAAATTCCATATATCTCTCTATGTACAGATCCTACTACAGGTGGCACCACTGCTTCTTTTGCCATGCTGGGAGATATTAATATTGCCGAACCCGGAGCCTTAATAGGTTTTGCAGGACCGCGCGTAGTAAAAGACACCACAGGAAAAGACCTGCCGGATGATTTCCAAACATCAGAATTCCTTCTGGAACATGGATTTCTGGATTTTATCACTAAAAGATCTGAACTTAAGAACAGGGTAAATCAATATCTTGATCTTATTCTAAATCAGCCAATAAGAGCTTAAAACAGCATTTTTATCCTGATTTCCAGAAAAGTAAAAAATTACATCGCTCATATTTTATATTATATTATATTTGCGCCCTGGTAGAAAAACTGCCAATACATAAAAATCATTAAAATTAATATTGGAATGTATTTAACTAAGGAAGCAAAAGAAGAACTTTTTGCAAAACACGGTAAGGGTAAGAACGACACAGGATCTGCCGAAGGTCAAATCGCTTTATTTACTCACCGTATCGAACACTTGTCTCAGCACCTAAAGAAAAACCGTAAAGATTATAATACCGAGCGGTCACTTGTAATGCTGGTAGGTAAGAGAAGAAGCTTACTGGATTATTTGATGAAGAAGGATATTTTGAGATATCGTGCGATCATTAAAGAATTAGGATTAAGAAAATAATTAAAAGGGGCTATTATGGCCCCTTTTTTTATATCATTCCTTTTAAAAATCAGCTTTTTGAAAAAATTAAGTACAGATTTTTCTTTTTCTTTGAAAAATCTCCGTAATTTTTAACCTGAAATAATTCAGTAATAAAAGCTCATTTTTGACACCTGTAGTTTTTCTGACCTTACAGGTGAGAAAACAAAAGGCAGTTTTTCATTGGTCTTCACAACCCACAACAACAACAACACAACCTGTCCCGTTCAGACATAACGGGAGACCATTGTTTAACAAACCTGCAAATGAGCAGGAGTAGAATTTAAAATTTATGATTCCAAAGACATTTAAAGAGGTCATCGATCTTGGAGATGGTAGAACTATCTCCATCGAGACCGGTAAGTTAGCAAAACAGGCCCATGGCTCTGTTGTTGTACAAATGGGAGACGCCATGTTACTTTGTACAGTGGTTTCTTCTTACAAGGAAAGCACAATGGATTTCTTTCCTTTAACAGTAGACTATCGCGAAAAATTTGCAGCCGCAGGACGTTACCCCGGAGGTTTCTTCAAAAGAGAAGCCCGTCCAAGTGATGGTGAAGTCCTTGTAATGAGAATTGTTGACCGCGTACTGCGTCCACTTTTCCCTTCAGATTATAAGACAGAGACCCAGGTGATGATTCAGTTGATGTCTCACGATGAAGAAGTAATGCCCGATGCTCTTGCAGGACTGGCAGCTTCAGCAGCTATCCAACTTTCAGACGTTCCTTTTGAAACGGCAATTTCTGAAGCCCGTGTAGGAAGGATCAACGGCGAATTCGTGATCAACCCAAGCCGCAGCCAGTTGGAGCAATCTGATATCGATATGATCATTGGAGCTTCAGAGGATTCTGTGATGATGGTAGAAGGTGAAATGAAGGAAATAAGCGAAGAAGAAATGGCAGATGCTATCAAATTCGCTCATGAAGCCATAAAAGATCAAATTGCAGCACAACATCGTCTTGCCGATGCCTTCGGAAGAAAGCCGGTAAGGGAATATCCCGAAGCAAAGTCAGATGAAGCTATTGAAGCAAAAGTGCGTGAGGCAGCTTATCAAAAAATATATGATATCGCCAAGGGCGGTCACAGTAAAAGAGATCGCGGGGAAGCATTTTCAGCAGTGAAAGATGAAGTACTGGCCATGTTTTCTGAAGAAGAACTTGAGGAAAACACAGATCTGATCAAAAAGTATTTTAACAAAACTGAAAAAGAGGCAGTGCGGGAATTGACCCTTGCTGAAGGACTGCGTCTTGACGGAAGAAAAACAGATGAGATCCGCCCTATTTGGACAGAGATCGACTATCTTCCTTCAGTTCATGGTTCTGCTATCTTTACCCGTGGAGAAACTCAGGCGCTGGCAACGGTGACACTTGGAACTTCGAGAGAAGCTAACATGATCGACATGCCGACTCACCAGGGAGAGGAGACTTTCTATCTACACTACAACTTCCCTCCTTTTAGTACCGGTGAAGCCTATCCTCTAAGAGGAACTTCCCGTAGGGAAATTGGACATGGAAACCTGGCGCAGCGAGGCCTTAAAAATATGATCCCCGAAGACTGTCCATATACAGTAAGAGTAGTTTCGGAAGTATTGGAATCTAACGGTTCTTCTTCTATGGCAACAGTTTGTGCGGGAACTATGGCCCTAATGGATGCAGGTATTCAAATGAAAAAACCGGTATCTGGAATTGCCATGGGATTGATCTCTGAGGGAGAACGTTATGCGGTACTTTCAGATATTCTGGGAGATGAAGATCACTTGGGAGATATGGACTTTAAAGTAACCGGAACGGCCGACGGTATCACAGCCTGCCAGATGGATATCAAAGTAAAGGGCCTTCCTTATGAAATTCTTGTAAAAGCTTTAAAACAGGCGAGAGCAGGACGTATGCATATTCTTGATAAAATGGCCGAAACTATTTCTGAACCTAAAGCAAATGTGAAGGCACATGCTCCAAAAATGGAAAAAGTGGAGATTCCTCAGGAATTCATTGGCGCTGTGATAGGACCTGGTGGAAAAGTTATCCAGGAAATGCAGAAGGAAACCGGTACAACCATTGTAATTGAAGAAGTCGAGGATGTGGGGATCATTGAAATTCTTGGTGTGAACCAGGAGATGATCGATGAAGTTAAGAAGCGAATAAAAGCAATAACCTTTAAACCGGAAGTTGGTAAAACCTACGAAGTTCGGGTGGTGAAAATGCTTGATTTTGGAGCTGTTGTGGAATACACGCAAGCCAAAGGAAATGAGGTACTGCTTCACGTTTCTGAACTGGCATGGGAACGCACAGAAAATGTTTCGGATGTTGTGAACATGGGGGATATTTTTGAAGTGAAATACCTGGGAATGGATCCTAAAACAAGAAAACCGAAAGTTTCCCGCAAAGCACTTTTGCCTAAGCCTGAAGGATACGCTCCAAGACCACCAAGAGATAATAATCGTGGTGATGACAGGAGACGCGACGGACGCGATAATCGTGGACGTGACGATCGTTCCAGAGGGAACAGAGATAGAAATGACAGAAATTAGGACCTAATTTCAATATTTTTAAACGCCCTGCCTTTACGCAGGGCGTTTTTTTATGCTCATTTTCAACCAGATAAATCACACTGAAAATTTTCCTTATTTCTTTCTTTGTTTTTATTTAGATTGATTCTACATTTGCCTCCAATTTATAATCAATCCAAATAAAAATACAATGAGATTTCCCCTCCTTCTCGCTTTATTACTATCGGGTTTTATTGCGAATGCTCAAAATGCAAGCTTATCCGGTAAAATAACCGGACCTCAGAATGAATCCATTCCTTATGCCAGTCTTAGTTTCCAAAATACCGGCCTCTCAACAACCGCAGATGCCGATGGATCATACAACTTCCCCAGCCTATCTCCGGGAGAATATTATCTCCAGATTAGCTCCCCCGGTTTTAACACCGCTACAAGAAGAATTCAGCTAAAACCGGGAGAATCAAGAATACTCAATATTGTTCTGGAAGAAGAATTAAAGGACCTTGCCGAAGTAGTTATTACAACCAACCGACGTACCGAAACCCTTGATGAAGTACCCTCTTCCGTTTCTGTTTTAAACTCCAGGGATATTGAGAGACACAACCTTACAAGTAATTCTATTGCCGATGTTATGAATGAAGTTCCCGGCCTTGCTATTAGCACCAGTCAAACCAGCAGTACAGGTCAAACTTTAAGAGGACGAAAAATGCTGATCCTCATTGACGGAATTCCGCAATCCACTCCCCTGCGAAACGGGAGCAGAGATGTGAATACCATAGATCCTAATGTAATTGAGCGTATAGAGATCATTAAGGGCGCAACAGCCATATACGGTAATGGTGCAGACGGCGGGATCATCAACTACATCACGAAAAAACCCAAAGCCTATAAAAAGTTTGAAAGCACCACAGAGCTTAGCAGCGGGATTTCCCTGGTAAATACTGAACATACCCTGAGCTCCAAATTATCCCAAACATTTGCAGGACAGGCAGGTGACCTGGGTTATGTTGCAAATGCGAGCTTTGGACAAACCGGTATCTTCAGAGATGCTAACGGGGAGGTTATTTCTCCCTCCTATGGTTTAGGTGAAACAAACCAGTACAACCTTTTTGGAAAGCTGAATTATGATATAGACCATAATAACAATCTGGAATTCATGTACAATTATTTCAGCAGCAATCAGGATACAGAATATATTAATCAGCCCGGAGTATACGGAGTACGTCCTGCTATAGGAGTTATTGGAGAGGACCTGGGAGTTGACCAGGGAAACAGGTACAACCATAACGGCCAGTTAACCTACAATTCGTATAACCTGATTGGTAACACCGATTTTAGTGCCAACCTTTACTTTCAGGATTTTCAGACCGTTTACGGATACTCCCCATTCTTCTTTAACAGCGAAACCGGATACGAAGGCGGACAATCCATGATAGAATCTGACAAAAAAGGACTCCGCGCAAATTTTAAAACTCCCTATGCTTTTGGTGATAGTTTTAGCGGAGACATCCTGTATGGGGTTGATATTCTAAATGATGTAACTTCTCAATATCTGGTTGATGGCAGACTATGGGTACCGGAAGTGGATATGAAGAACTATGCTCCCTATGCTCAGTTAAAGACGATTTACCGGGATCTGGTTTTAAAGGCCGGGATACGTTTTGAAAATATCAATATTGATATTCCGGATTATACCACAATCTATATTATGCCAAATGGTGGTACTGCCCAGGGAAATGTTCCTGTAGAAGGAGGTGAATTAAAATATGACGCTACTACCTTTAATGCAGGTTTACGCTATAACCGTTGGGAGGTATTTAAACCTTTTGTGAGCTTTTCTCAAAGTTTCTCCATTGCCGACCTTGGCCGCACCTTAAGAAGTGCTACCGAGAATACGATTGATCAAATCTCTTCGGAAGCTGTGATCGCCAATAATTACGAAGCAGGATTCAATAGTTACTTCGGAAATACCAGCCTTAGCGGAGCATATTTCATAAGTACTTCAGAACTTGGAGCAACTTACCGGGAAGTAAACGGCGTATTCCAGATCGCCCGTCAGCCTGAAAAAGTATACGGTTTTGAACTTGCTCTTGATACAAGACTACTGGAAGATCTTACTTTTGGGACCTCCGTTTCTTATATTGAAGGAAAACTTGATGCAGAAGATGACGGCGAATTTGAAAATTATATGAATGGTGATCGTATTCCACCGGTAAAGGTGGCCAGTTATATCAGCTATAATATGTTTGATAAACTCAACATGCGTCTTTCACATATTTACAGCGGGAACAGGAAAAAGTTTGATCCCCGTCCCAACGGCAGCTACGTCTACGGCCAGGGTCCTGTAGAAGCATTTAATTTGGTAAGCCTTTCGGCCAATTATAATATGACTGCCAATACTATGTTGAGTCTGGGAGTGCAAAACCTGCTTAATGAAGATTACTACCTGCCTATTTCGCAGTGGGATGCAAGACCAGATAATTATATCAAAGGAAACGGGGCAAGGCTGAATCTCTCTTTTAAAGTAAATCTTTAGTAAAATGTAAACGGCAGCTATGATATTCATAGCTGCCTCTTTTATTCATGAACAACAGAAAAATACTTAAATACCATTCTATTGCCGGCCTTATTGCCGGAGTTTTTCTGGTGCTCATGGGAATTTCGGGCTCCATACTGGTTTTTCAATATGACATTGAAGACTATCAGTGGAAGGAATACAAGGAGGTAGAAAATTATTCAGGTCTTAATATTGACCTCGCAATCCGGAAGATCCAGGAAGAGTATCCCGGCTGGGACATCCGGCTCAAACATTTTAAAGAGCAGGAGGCTTTGATCTTTAACCTTCGGAAACCTACGGAAAGGTTGTTCGTTTTTGTACATCCATCCACCGGTAAAATCATAAAAGAAGTCAATGAATTAACCACTTTCACCAGATGGCTGCTGAAGTTCCACTACTCCTTTCAGGCCGGCTCGGCCGGAAGGATACTTGTTTTTATCATTGGCGTTATTTTTTTCTTCTCCCTTATTACCGGAATATATCTTTACCGCAAGAGCGTTCTTAAAACCCTTGCCTGCAGCACCCGTTTGAACCTGAAGACCAGGCGCACCTTTTATTCTTCCCTGCATCGCATTGTGGGGACCTGGGCCCTGCTGTTCAATCTTGTTCTTGTAGTGACAGGAGTTTTTCTAGCCTGGTCTGTAGCTGCTGCAGGCCTTAAATCTCCTGTTATACCACAAACTCCGGAAATCAGTACCTCTGTAGAGAATTTGCTCAACCGGATTGAATCCCAATATCCCGACTTCACTCCTACTTATATAAGGCTACCCCTGAATTCTGAAGGCAACCTTACAGTGTATGGCTTGTTTGATGACGATGCATTCTTTTATTCAGAATTTTACAACAGCGTACAAGCAAATCACACTTCCGGTGAAATAGAAGCTGTAGTAAGAGTGCAGGAAGCAGATTTGCAGACTAAACTCTCCAGCACTTTAATCCCCTTACATTTTGGTCAGTACGGCGGCATCTGGACCAAACTTTTGTATTGCTTAGTGGGCTTGTCCGGCCCCTTTTTATCAATCACCGGCTACCTCGTTTGGAGACAGGGAAAACCTGCAAAAAAATTGAAACAGAAAAAAAAATTTCATTATCTTTAATTCTTGTAACATTTCCAACCCATCTTACGTATAACTAATACAAGAGTTATTCATAATTAAAATCCAAGGAGACGTTAGATGAGACAACTTAAAATTACGAAGCAGGTAACAAACCGTGAAACTGCTTCGCTGGATAAGTATTTGCAAGAAATTGGTAAAGTTGACCTGATCACCGCAGATGAAGAGGTGGAGTTGGCACAACGAATTAAAGCGGGTGATGACCGTGCTTTGGAGAAACTTACAAAAGCGAACCTTCGTTTTGTAGTATCTGTAGCGAAACAATATCAAAACCAGGGATTGACCCTTCCCGACCTTATTAACGAAGGAAATTTAGGATTAATAAAGGCTGCCAAACGATTTGATGAAACCCGTGGTTTCAAATTCATATCTTATGCCGTTTGGTGGATTCGCCAGTCTATTCTTCAGGCTTTAGCAGAACAATCACGTATTGTGCGTTTACCGCTCAACAAGATTGGTTCCATAAACAAGATCAACAAGACTTTTGCTTTCCTTGAGCAGTCGCATGAGCGTCCGCCAAGTGCCGAAGAGATCGCGAAAGAATTGGATATGACCATTAATGATGTAAAGGAATCGATGAAGAATTCCGGTCGTCACGTATCCATGGATGCTCCGCTTGTAGAAGGTGAGGATTCTAACCTGTATGACGTATTACGTTCAGGAGAATCTCCAAACCCAGACAGAGAGCTTTTGCACGAATCTTTGCGCACAGAGATCGAAAGAGCTCTTGAAACTCTAACTCCCCGTGAAGCCGATGTAATTCGTCTTTATTTTGGACTTGGAGACCAGCACCCAATGACTCTTGAAGAAATTGGCGAGACTTTTGATCTAACAAGGGAAAGAGTAAGACAAATTAAAGAAAAAGCTATAAGAAGGTTGAAACATACCTCCAGAAGCAAGATCTTAAAAACATACCTGGGGTAATTCCCGGTAACAATGCAACAGTTGATTACTGTTCGTTTTTTGATTGATTGATGAAGAACCCCGGCTGATTACCGGGGTTCACCATTTTATATCATTTCAAAAAAACCTCCTGGAAATTCCGGGTACCGGGGCGAATTAAGAATATCAGGAATCGGGGAAATTGATCAGTCCCGAATAAATAGCTATTATAATTATAATAAGAAGCAAAATAGCTACAAAGCAACCCATTTTACCGTAATTTCTTTTTTTACTTTTTTCTTCAACTTCCATAATTTTCTTTTTTGGTTGTGGTTTACTCTTAAAGATACAAAAATCTCCCTACAGGATTGAGCCACAACCTTCCCTCTGTTTTAGCATAATTCTTGTTACTTTTGCATTGCAACAAACACAACATGAAAAACAAACTTATTGCTCCCTCAATTTTGGCAGCCGACTTCGGAAATCTCCAGCGGGATGTCGAAATGGTCAATCAAAGTGAAGCCGATTGGTTTCATATAGACATCATGGACGGAGTCTTCGTTCCCAATATATCTTACGGAATGCCGGTGCTTGAGGCAATCCAAAGACACGCTAAGAAGACAATAGATGTACATCTTATGATCGTGGATCCCGACAGGTACATCAAAGAGTTTGCTGCCCTTGGAGCTAATAATCTTTCTGTTCATTATGAAGCCTGTACGCATCTGCATCGTACCTTACAGGCAATTAAGGCCGAAGGAATGAAAGCCGGAGTAGCCTTAAATCCCCACACCTCTGTGGAACTTCTGGAAGATGTAATAAATGACATTGACCTGGTTTGTATGATGAGCGTAAATCCCGGGTTTGGCGGACAAAGCTTCATTGAAAATACTTATAAAAAAGTCAGAAAACTGAAGCAGATCATCGAACGAAATAATGCCTCTACTCTTATTGAAATAGACGGAGGCGTTACTAATAAAAATGCAGCACAACTAATAGAAGCCGGTGCCGACGTACTGGTAGCCGGAAGTTTTGTTTTCAAGGCTGAAAATCCCACGCAAACCATTAAAGAACTAAAAGAACTTGTCAACTCCTAAAGAAGACAATACATACGATATTATCATTGTTGGTGGTGGTCCCATAGGAATTGCCTGTGCACTGGAAGCAAAAAAGAAAGGTCTCAACTATGTCATTTTAGAGAAGGGTACCCTGGTGAATTCCCTGTACAATTATCCATCCAACATGACCTTTTTCTCCACTTCCGAAAAGCTGGAGCTGGACGAAATCCCTTTTATCAGTACCAATCCGAAACCTCACAAACAGGAGGCTCTTGAATATTACAGGCGGATAGTCACTTCAAATCATCTTAAAATTCATCTTTTTGAGAAGGTAGAAAAAGTGGAGTCCGCAGGGGATCATCTACACCAGGTTACCACTACTAAATCCACCTACACTTCCAAAAATGTAATAATTGCCACCGGATTTTATGATATTCCTAATTACCTGAATGTGCCTGGAGAGGATCTACCAAAAGTGGCTCACTACTATGGCGATCCACATTTTTACGCTATTCAGAAGACCATCGTTGTTGGCGCAAGTAACTCGGCAGTAGATGCTGCACTGGAGATCTACCGCAAAGGCGGGGATGTTACCATGATAGTCCGCGGCCCGGCAATTGGAGAACGAGTCAAATATTGGGTAAAGCCAGATATTGATAACCGCATAGATGAAGGCAGCATTAAAGCCGTTTTTAATGCCGAAATAAAAGAGATCAGAGAGAACGACGTAGTTATTACTTCAAAAGAAGGAGATCAGGTACTGGAGAATGACTGGGTACTGCTTCTTACCGGGTACCGACCCAATTTCGAATTTTTGAAGCGTATGGGCATCAAACTCTCGGACGATGGAAGAAAGATCCCGGAATACGATCCGGAGACCATGGAATCTAACGTCGCCGGCCTTTACCTCGCCGGAGTCATCTGTGGCGGTGTGGAAACGCATAAATGGTTTATCGAGAATTCCAGGGTGCACGCGAAGATGATTGTGGAGGATATTGTTCACAAAGTAAAGAGTTAGGAGAATTTTTTAAGATGGGGAAGTTGCCCGTTGTTCGTCGAGAGTTGAGAAAAAATTGGAATTAAGGGTTTGTAATTTGATGCTTTTACTCTTTGCAGGTGAAAAAATTGCTGCTTCCATGTTTCCAGTTCAGAAACTCTGAACCCCGATTATTGACTAACAATCACTAATCTTTAACTGCCGACTAATAAGTGCGACTGTTGACTGAAGAACGAATTTCTGAATTATTCCGGGCTCACTCCTAACATTTTTTCACGCAGCAACCAGAGGAAATAGAAAGGGCGCAGAGAATTATTTTCCTGAACACTGATCACTGAGCACTGATCACTAATCTTTAACTGACCACCTACCACTGACCACTCCTTCTAACTTCGTCCTTCTAAAATCTAACTTCCTTTAATCGATCATCGACAACTGTATCCGCTTTCTCGCTTCATCCACTTCCATAACGGTCACCTGTACGTGCTGATGTAATTTCACGACCGAATTCACATCGCTCACAAATTCATTTTTCAGCTTTGAGATATGTACGAGTCCGCTTTCTTTGATCCCGATGTCGACAAAACATCCAAAGTTGGTGATATTATTCACAATTCCGGGCAGTTTCATTCCGGGATGGAGATCTTTTATAGTTTTGACCTTGGGATCAAATTCAAAAACCTTGGCCGACTTCCGGGGATCTACTCCCGGTTTTTCCAGCTCCCGCAAAATGTCTTTAATAGTAGGTAATCCTATGCTGTCAAAAATGTAATTTTCAGGAGTAATTTTTGAAATGAGTTCTTTGTTGCCCACAAGCTCCTTCAGCGGCACGTTAAGATCGGCGGCCATTCTTTCTACTATGGAATAACTTTCGGGATGGACGGCCGAATTGTCCAGCGGATTTTCAGAAGTTGGGACTCTGAGAAATCCGGCGGCCTGTTCAAAGGCCTTTGCACCCAGCCGAGGAACTTTCAGCAGCTCTTTTCGGGAATAGAATTCTCCGTTTTCACTTCTGTAGTTGACAATGTTCTCGGCTAAAGCAGGGCCAATGCCCGAAACATAACTCAAAAGCGGCGCACTCGCAGTATTAAGGTTTACCCCTATTGAATTAACACAGCTCTCCACTACCCTGTCCAGCTCGTTCTTCAATTTTACCTGGTCAACATCGTGCTGGTACTGTCCTACTCCAATAGCTTTGGGATCGATCTTTACCAATTCAGCCAGCGGATCTGCAAGTCGGCGGCCAATGGAAACTGCACCCCGTACCGTTACATCAAAATTGGGAAATTCGGCTCTTGCTATTTTTGAAGCTGAGTATACCGAAGCACCGGCCTCGTTTACCACGAAAACCTGCACATCCCGGTCAAAGCGAATGTTTTTAATGAAGAACTCGGTTTCCCGGGAAGCGGTTCCGTTTCCAATAGCAATGGCTTCTATGTTGTAGGCATTGACTAAAGATTTCACTTTTTTTGAAGCCATGGCCACCTCCTTTTGCGGCGGATGCGGATAAATTGTCTCATTGTGCTGCAAATCTCCTTTCTCGTCCAGGCAAACCAGTTTACAGCCCGATCTATAACCAGGGTCCAGCGCGAGTATACGCTTATTACCAAGTGGTGGTGCGAGCAACAACTGTTTTAAATTATCGGCAAAAACATGTATTGCTTCTTCATCGGCCTTCTCTTTAGCTAAAACTAAAGTTTCATTTGAAAGGGCGGGAAAAAGTAAACGCTTAAGAGCATCGTCAATAGCTTCTTCTATATATGCTGTACAGGAATTTTTATGTGATTTCAGGATAAAACCTGCCACTATACGAAAAGATTCATCCTGCTCTACCTCCACTTTAACTCTCACAAAACCTTCTTTCTCTGCCCGAAGAATTGCAAGTAACCGGTGAGAAGGAATAAATTTCAGTTTTTCCACCCACTCAAAATAGTTCCGGAATTTCTGTGCATCATCCTCTTCCGCCTTTTTTTTAATCACATTAGAAGAGATCATGGCTTTTTGCTGAAATTGCTTCCGAAGCCGGTTTCTAACCCCTTCATGTTCGTTGATCCATTCGGCGGCAATATCTTTTGCTCCCTGCAGAGCTTCCTCAACACTGGTGACATCTTTACCGGTAAACCTTTCCGCAGCAGCTTTAATATTGGGCGAATTTTGTGCCATTAGCATTTTCGCCAATGGCTCCAGCCCTTGTTCCCGGGCAGTGTCTGCTTTGGTTTTTCTCTTTTTTTTGAAGGGAAGGTACAGATCTTCAAGCTGCAGGAGATCCTGAGTCGAAGTAATTTTGGATTCCAGTTCAGGGGTTAAGGCATTCTGTTCAGAAATACTTTTTAGAATGGCTTTTTTTCGCTTTTCCAGCTCTTCGTATTCCGCCTTATACTTGAGGATCAGGCCAATTTGCACCTCATCCAGGTTTCCCGTTGTTTCTTTCCGGTAACGGGAAATAAAAGGAATAGTCGCGTCCTGGTTTAAAAGTGAAAGTGTATTTAAAACGCTTTTCTGCGGAAGGGAGGCGCGGGAAATAATATAGTCTGAAATTGCCATTTTTGAAGCTGAAATTGAATTCCAAAGATAAGCCGCCTAAACCTATCCTCATAAAAAAAGCCCTCCGAAACTACTTCGGAAGGCCTCTTTAAGGTAATTTGCAATTATTTATACAAGCACTACGTCGTCAATCCTGGTAGAGCTTCCGTGACCGGCAAGAATTTTTCCGTAGAATTTTAGGTCGGCATCTTCCTTCCTAAAGGTCCTTGAAAGTTTAGAAACTGCTTCTTCCAGCCTGAATTTGTGTACCGTGATCTGAGGGTAAATATCCTTTTCATTCTGGTCTTCCACACCAACTTCAATAGTGTTGCTTTTTTTATCGTAACAAACGAAACTAGCCTGGAAGTTGTGCTGGATCAAATCCTTAAGAGCTTTTGGCAGCTCATCGCAAGTCTTACATTCTTCGATCTGGTAAGGTAACAGCTTTTTTAGCTGCTCCTGGATTTCACTTCTACTTTGATATGAGGTCATAGCTTTTGTTTTTTTAATTTTTGTTTAAAAATAAGGCAGTTACTCATGCTTCAAATACACTTTAATTTAGCTTTAACTTAAATTCCTAGTATTCTATAAGCTGAAGTTAATTTTCTAAAGAAATTTCTTACCTGAAACAGTTTCTTCTGCAGGCATTTGTAGGTGCTTTTTCCTGCTTCGGAAGTTTTGTAACTTGAAATAAAAAAATTGACATGGCAGCACTTAATGAAAAAGAGTTCCAAAATGCTTTTATTCAGGCATTTGAAGGTGACGACAGTGGCGATCGTACTCCGCGGCAAACTCCCGGAAAACTCTATAGCAGGGCAGCACCGACTCCCGTTGAATCCCCTGAGTTACTCGCCTGGTCCAAAGAACTGGCCACCCAAATGGAAATAGATCCTCCTTCTCAGGAAGAGGTGGAGATCCTTTCAGGAAATAAACTGACAGACAGTATGCAACCTTATGCTGCCTGTTATGCGGGGCATCAATTTGGAAACTGGGCGGGGCAGTTAGGTGATGGTCGTGCCATAACCCTTGGGGAATGGAGTTCCAAAAATGGCATTTTTGAGCTGCAATTAAAAGGTGCCGGTCCAACTGCTTATTCCCGACATGCCGATGGACGTGCGGTCTTACGTTCCTCGGTTCGGGAGTATTTAATGAGTGAAGCTATGCATCATCTGGGTGTTCCCACCACCCGGGCACTTGCTTTGGTTTCCACCGGAGACAAGGTCTTGCGCGATATGTTCTACAACGGAAATCCCGAATATGAACCCGGCGCAATCGTCACCCGCGTAGCTCCCTCTTTTTTGCGCTTCGGGAACTTTGAACTTCTCGCTGCACAACGGGAAACCAAAAAACTCCAACAGCTGGTCAACTGGACCATTGATCGATATTATCCGCATCTCACAGAAAGTGACCGCATCATAAAATGGTTTGAAGAAGTAGTGCAAAAAACAGCATTTTTAATGAGTGAGTGGCAACGTGTTGGTTTCGTTCATGGAGTGATGAACACAGATAATATGTCCATTCTCGGTCTCACTATTGATTATGGGCCTTTCTCTTTCCTGGACCATTACGATCACAGTTTTACCCCAAACACTACAGATCTTCCCGGCCGCCGCTATGCTTTCGGCAATCAGCCTTCTATTGGTTACTGGAACCTCGGTCGGTTAGCCAATGCCATTTCCCTGCTTTTTGAAGACACCGAAGAGTTGGAAAAAGCTCTCGAATCTTATGAAAAGATATTCTGGGATTATTACTACGGAATGATGGGTAGAAAATTAGGTTTTGAGAAAGTAGGAAAGGATGAAAAGGAATTGATTTCGCGTTTTGAAAAAGTTCTCTCCGGAATTCAGCCGGACATCACTCTTTTCTACCGCCTGTTAGCCGATCTTCCTTCTGAAGCTACTCCTGAAGTCATAATTAAGCACCTGGAACCGGCTTTTTATAATGATCTCAAACCAAAGGAACAGGAGGTTTTAGCAACACTCCTCACTGATTACTCAAAAATGCGAAAAAACAGCAGGCTTTCTGAAGAAGCTATTAAAAGGCTAATGAACCGGAATAATCCGAGGATCATTCTCAGGAACTACCTTTTACACCAGGCTATAGAGGAACTGGAAAAAGGAGAAAACAAACTCTTTCTGAGACTGCAGGAAGCAATGAAAACTCCCTATGCTTCAGAAGGATTTGAGGATCTGGTGCAAAAGAGGCCGCAGTGGGCAGAAACCAAAGCCGGCTGCTCAATGCTATCTTGTAGTTCATAAGTGTTAAAAATTTTATGCAGAAAAACATCCTTGTTCTCTTCACCCGGAAAAGCTTTTTCTTTCAGAAACAGATATTTAACAGCCTCAGCTTTGTAGGAATACGAAAAATTTATAAATTGAGAAATATTCGACCTTCTAACTAAAGATTATGAAGCTTTGCTTCTAAACCTTAAAATTAAGTGGAGATGAGCACAGGAAAAAGAGATAATTCAGAAAAGGACAAAACAACAGACTTTGAAGTCTGGTCTGATCATTTCGTTGTGGCAGTTTTCTTTATCTTTCTGGTACTGCTGGGCTTAATTGTTAGTTAATAATTTCTTGTCAGCTTAAAAAAGATCTGAAAGCTTAATCCTATTTACTAGCAAAAATTTTATTGCACTGGAGGCAAGATCATTCCCGAAACTGAACAATGAACATCTTTAAAAAAGCCTGGATAAAGTGGTATAACCAATCCAGGATTAAAACCCGGCGCTATAAATATTTTCGCCCTCTGGGACCGGCAAAGACAGAAAATCAAAATTCATATTCCTAAAGCCTAACTTCTACCTTTCTAGTCATTATTATGTCTATGCTATTCTTTATGTTTAAAAAAATTAAATAGAGTCATTTGGCGTGGTAGTTCCCCGAATTAGCAGGGTGAAGTACTGAACACTGATTACCGATCACTGAGCACTTTCAAAAGGCTGCGCCTTTCCCTTCGTGTTCTCACCTGAAAAGACAAAATCCACACCTCCTTGCAGTCGGTGTGATTTTTTTGTTTTATTCCGAAGCTTCGAACAAGTTCGGCTTTAAGGGAGATTGGAATCTGGTGTTTGTCTTCATTGTTGTCCGGAAAAAGAATCTAGACCGCTCCGCTTCTAGAATCTAGAACCAAGACTTTTTTATAAGATACTGAAATTCAATGTTGTGAAAAATTCTTTTCATTGGTAGAATATTTGAAAATTCAAAGAACTAAAAACCACCCCCTCAGACTGATAGATAAGATCTCTGATCAGCATTAGCGGGCTTTTTCAGAGGTTCCTTCTTTTTTCATCGGACAACAATGGTTTGTCTTTTGAAATTTCTTTGTTTGGATTGGCTGCGCCTTTCCCTTCGTGTTCCCACCTGAAAATACAAAATCCACACCTCCTTGCAGTCGGTGTTATTTTTTTGTTTTCTTCAGAAGCTTCGAACAAGTTCGGCTTCAAGAGAGATTGGAATTTGATGCTTGAGTTTTGGAATTTCCTTGATTGGATTGGCTGCGCCTTTCCCTTCGTGTTCCCACCTGAAAATACAAAATCCACACCTCCTGCAGTCGGTGTGATTTTTTTGTTTTCTTCAGAAGCTTCGAACAAGTTCGGCTTCTTCAGAAAACAAAAAAAACCCACAGCTTTCGCTGTGGATTTTCTGCTTTAAGTGACCCCGGAGGGATTCAAACCCCCAACCCTCAGAGCCGAAATCTGATGCGCTATTCAGTTGCGCCACGGGGCCTTTTAAGATGGCGCAATTTAAGCAAAAAGTTTGAACTCTTGAAAGGCTTTCTTCAGCTAATTTCTTCTCAAATTTTTCTAATTCCTTTATCGGGTAAAATACCGGAAAATTGAAAAGATCAGACCCCAAAAGACGCCGATAATTATTTTTCAATTCGAATAAAAATACAATAAGGAAAGGCACTGTTAATCCTCCTGAAGTTCCTTTAAAGCAGAAAGTCCATACTTTCATATGGACTCTCGCACTTTACCAATTAATGGTCAAATATTTACTGATGTAACCACAGGCGAACAATGTTTAGCAGTTTATCAACATCTACCGGCTTTGTAAGGTAATCATTCGCACCTGCTTCAAGACATTTGGCTTTATCTTCGGGCATTGCCTTAGCGGTTAGGGAAATAATAGGCAGATCATTATATGCCTTATCTTTCCTGATCTTGGCGGTAGCTTCATAACCATCCATAACCGGCATCATCACATCCATAAGGACAATATCTACATCTTTTTCTTCCTCTAATTTCTCAATAGCTAATTTCCCGTTTTCAGCAATGATCACTTTCATACCGGCTTCATTCAAGGTTTTAGAAAGCGCGTAGGAATTTCTTTTATCATCATCCACTAAAAGTACCTTTTTGTCTTTTAGAACATGCTTTGGATCATGTAGATCGGCCATTATCTTCTTTTGCCGTGATGAGAGCTTATTTTCGTCACTGTGCAGAAATAATGACACTTCATCCAGCAAAACTTCAGGCGAAGAGGCACCTTTGATCAAGATACTATCTGCAAATTTTTCCAGTTCCTTTTTTTCAGTTTTTTTAAGCTCCTTTCCTGTATAGATCACCACGGGAATATCATTTAATTCCTGTTTGGACTTTAGCTTTTTCAATATTTCAAAGCCATCAAGATCGGGCAAATTAAGGTCCAGGATAATACAATCAAAGCGTGTGGATCTTATTTGTTTTAAAGCTTCCTTTCCGTTGGTAGCTTCAGAAATATTGATGCCTTTATTTCCCAGCATCTTTTTAACAGCTTTAAGAGTGGCTGCATCGTCCTCAATAATCAGAAGTTCCTTAACTGGTGAAGCGTGAAATTTTTCCATCTTTAGGATGGCCTTTTCGAAATCCTCGTAAGAGACCGGTTTCAAGCTAAAACCTACTGCTCCCTTACTCAAAGCCTCCCGCCTGTGATCTTCCTTAGCCATTAAATACACCGGAATATGTCTTGTCTTAAGATTGAATTTCAAATGTTCCAGCACAATAATTCCCTTCATGTCCGGCAACTGCTCATCGAGCAAAATACCGTTAGGCTGATATTGGGCCGCCAATTTCATTCCTTCTTTCCCATCTCTGGCAAAAAGAAATTTGTAGCCGGATTGCTGGACGATCTTCTTCACGGTTTGTGCAGAAAATTTATTATTATCAATGATCAACAGTGAATATTCTGAAGTTTTCAAATTCTCCCGGTCATCCTGAAATTCAGAATTTTCGGAACGATTCACTACCGTACTCCTGGCTTCCGGCAGGCTGTTTTTCTGAGTGGTCTCGTAATTCGATTCCCTGTAAGAAGAAATGGCATCGTCTATTTCTTTAATAGGTGCACTTGTAAGGTCTAAGGGAACATATACGGTAAAAATACTACCCTCACCTTCTGTACTTTCTATATGGATCTCTCCTCCCAATAACCTTGAAAGTTCTCTGGATATGGTCAATCCAAGTCCTGTACCCCCATACTGTCTGCTAGTCCCTCCTTCTGCCTGCTGAAAAGCTTCAAAGATCATCATGCGTTTAGCTTCAGGAATACCAATTCCGGTGTCTTTAACTGAAATTTCCAGAACTTCAGATCTTGGAAGGGTAATTTCCCGGAATTTGATCTTTTCATCGGGTTTCCCAATCGTAACATCTACTGAACCTTTTTCAGTGAACTTGATCCCGTTCGAAATAAGGTTCTTGACTATTTGCTCCAGGCGCTGCCCATCGGTAATGATCCTTGCCGGTGCATTGAATTTGGTTTCAATTGTAAATTTTAATTTTTTGGATTTTGCCAGAGGCTCGAATTGATCCTGCAGATTATTTACAAGATTTTCTAACAGAACTTCCTCAGGATGTATTTGCAGTTTCCCGGCTTCTACCTTGGAAAGATCCAAAATATCATTAATAAGGTTGAGCAGACTTAAGCCACCTTCGTATATAATACTGGCCGCTTTTTGCTGGTCCTTATATAAGTTTCCTTTCCTGTTATCGCTAAGATCTTTGGACAAAATGAGAAGACTGTTTAAAGGTGTTCTCAATTCGTGGGACATATTAGCCAGGAATTCAGATTTATACTTGCTGGCAAGTTCTAATTCCTCGGCTTTGCGTTCCACTTCCACCCTGCTGGATTGAAGATCTTCTTTTTGCATTTCCAGATCCTTGGTCTTCGATTCAAGATCGTCATTGGCCATTTGCAATTCCTTACTCTGGATCTTTAATTTTTCCTGTTGTTTCAAAAGCTCTTCAGACTGGCGCTGTGATTCCTCCAGCAGGTCTTTCATCTTTTCCCTATCCAACGATGAGTTGGTGGTGATCGCAATGTTTTCTCCCACAGATCGCATCAATTCCAGCTGACTGTCATTAAAGGCTTTAAACGAACCTATTTCAATAACGCCGGTTACTTCCCCATCTATGATAAAGGGCTGAACCAGGATGTGCTGCGGTTTCGTATGTCCCAGACCCGATGAAATGCTTATATAATCTGTAGGTATGCCGGAAAGGACGATCACTTCCTTTTCAAGCGCAGCCTGTCCTGCAAGACCTTCTCCGAAATCAAATGTCGTTTTCAGAGATTTTCTGCGGGTAAAGGCATATGAACCGGTCATTCTAAGACGTTTCTTATCATTGTGTTTTTCTGCCAGATAAATGATCCCAACCTGAGCTCCCAGATATTTTGTCAGATAAGAAACAATATTCTTTGATAAGGTAGTAAGATCCTGCTCTCCTCTCATCCTGTCATTTAATCCTGCCTGTCCTGTTTTTATCCATGCTTCATTTTCGTTCTCTTCAGATATTCGCTTCAGGTTTTCGGTCATCGTGTTCAGGGCGATACCCAATTGATCGGCTTCAGAACGAAGTGGCATTTCAATGGCAAAATTTCCTTCAGCAATTGTATTGGCCGCTTTTACGATGGTCGTGAAACTGTCTACCATCGCATTGATGTTATTCTTAAGCTCCTGTACTTCACCCTTAACCTCCACATCGATCTTTCTGGAGAAATCGCCACGGGCAAGTGCCGTAGATACTCCTGCGATATCACGTACCTGCGAGGTAAGATTACTCGCCATCTGGTTCACATTCTCTGTAAGGTCTTTCCAGGAACCTGCCACGTTCGGCACTTCTGCCTGGCCTCCAAGGATACCTTCTGTACCCACCTCACGTGCCACGTTTGTTACTTCATCTGCAAATATGTTTAGCGCGTCTACCATGATGTTGATCGTGGTAGAAAGTTCAAGTACCTCGCCTCCTTTACCCTGTTCAGAGATCTTTTGCGAAAGATCCCCGTGTGCTACCGCCGTTGTTACCGATGCGATCTCCCTCACCTGCGTAGTAAGGTTACTCGCCATCGTGTTCACATTATCTGTAAGGCCTTTCCAGGTACCTGCAACGTTTGGTACTTCGGCCTGGCCTCCCAGTTTACCTTCGGTTCCCACCTCACGTGCCACACGGGTTACCTCTGCAGCAAATACGTTCAGCGAGTCCACCATCTGGTTAATAGTATCTTTTAATTCGGCTATTTCTCCTTTTACATCAATGGAGATCTTTTGAGACAAATCCCCGTCGGCTACCGCAGTTGCCACATTTGCGATCTCCCGTACCTGGCTGGTAAGGTTACTTGCCATTGTATTCACATTTCGGGTAAGATCCAGCCATGCACCGGCCACGTTTGGCACTTCTGCCTGACCACCCAGCATCCCTTCGGTTCCCACCTCACGGGCCACACGGGTTACCTCGTTTGAAAGAATGTTCAGCGAGTCCACCATCGTATTGATAATGGTGGAGAGCTCAAGTACCTCTCCTCCTTTTTCTTCTTCAGAAATCTTTTTGGAAAGATCCCCGTTTGCCACCGCCTTGGTTACCGAGGCAATTTCCCGTACCTGGGTGGTAAGGTTGGATGCCATCGTATTCACATTCTCTGTTAGTTCCAGCCAGGCTCCCCCAACATTAGGGACTTCTGCCTGTCCACCCAGAATACCTTCTGTACCCACCTCCCGGGCCACACGGGTTACCTCATCAGAGAAGATATTCAGCGAGTCCACCATCGTGTTGATGGTTTCTTTAAGTTCTGCTATTTCTCCTTTAGCTTCAATAGCAATTTTCTGAGCCAGATCTCCTTTTGCCACCGCAGTTGCCACATTTGCGATCTCCCGTACCTGTGTGGTAAGGTTAGATGCCATGTAATTCACATTATCGGTAAGATCTTTCCAGGTACCGGCCACATCAGGAACTTTCGCCTGCCCTCCAAGAATACCTTCTGTACCTACCTCCCGGGCCACCCGGGTTACCTCATCGGAGAAAATGTTCAACGAGTCCACCATCTGGTTGATGGTGTCTTTAAGTTCAGCAATTTCTCCTTTTACATCAATAGTAATCTTCTGGGAAAGATCTCCATCGGCCACCGCGGTAGCTACATTGGCGATCTCCCGTACCTGTGTGGTTACGTTACTTACCATGATATTTACATTATCGGTAAGATCTTTCCAGGTACCTGCTGCGGTTGGTACAGTTGCCTGCCCTCCCAGTTTCCCATCGGTACCCACCTCACGTGCCACACGGGTTACCTCGGCAGCAAACAAGGTCAGGGAATCGACCATGCTGTTAATAGTATTGGAAAGGACCAGTACCTCTCCTCCTTTTCCTTCTTCGGTAATTTTTTGTGAAAGATCTCCCTGTGCCACCGCGGTGGTTACCGATGCAATCTCCCGTACCTGGTTCGTAAGATTACTCGCCATGGTATTCACATTATCTGTAAGATCTTTCCAGGTACCGGCTACATCCGGAACTTCGGCCTGCCCTCCCAGCTTTCCTTCAGTTCCCACCTCACGTGCCACACGGGTTACCTCATCAGAGAAGATATTCAAGGAATCCACCATCTGGTTGATGGTGTCTTTAAGTTCAGCAATTTCTCCTTTTACATTAATAGAGATCTTTTTAGAAAGGTCACCATTTGCAACCGAGGTTGCTACCCCTGCGATCTCCCGCACCTGAGCAGTAAGGTTGGATGCCATAGTGTTTACGTTCACTGTAAGATCTTTCCAGGTTCCTGCCACATCGGGTACATCGGCCTGACCTCCCAGCTTTCCTTCAACCCCCACCTCGCGGGCCACATTGGTAACCTCTGCTGCAAAAATGTTTAGCGAGTCCACCATCCGGTTAATTGTAGTGGAGAGGCCAAGAACTTCCCCTCCTTTACCTTCTTCAGTAATTTTTCTGGAAAGATCTCCATCGGCCACCGCTGTAGTAACCCGGGCTATTTCCCGTACCTGTTCGGTAAGGTTACTCGCCATGTGGTTCACATTGTCTGTAAGATCCTTCCAGGTTCCCGAAACGTTTGGCACACTTGCCTGCCCTCCCAGTTTTCCTTCGACACCCACCTCCCGGGCCACAAGGGTTACCTGTTCTGCAAAAATATTCAAACTACCCAGGGTGCGGTTAATTACATCGGCCATCGCCCGGAAATCTCCGGTTACCGTCAGGCTAAATTTATCTTCCAGTTTCCCGGCAGCGATACTGTTCAGAATTCGGCTTACTTCAAGTACCGGCTTTGCAATGGCTTCAATAAGAATATTAATGTTATCGATCATATCCTTCCATACCCCGCTGGAAGCTCTGAATTCTGCCCGGGCATCCAGGTTACCTTCAATACCACCAACACGCGAAATACGCGATACCTCTGTACTTACACCCCCAATCATCTCAACCATCGTATTGTAGGCTTCGGCCAGATCGGCAAACTTATCATTTCGTTCTTTGGAAAGGCGAACAGAAATATCTCCTTCCCTAAAGGCCTCAAGTGCAAATATTAATCTATCCAGTTGTTCATGAACATAGTCACTGTCCTTAAACATATCTCTATCTGGTACCCTCTTAGACTTTTTTACAATATGGCGCTTTGTTGGTTTAACGTCCCCTGAAGAAGCCTTACTATTTTTCCTGGGAGACGTGGCAGTTTTTGACATTTCGGTGGCGTTTTTTTTTAAATAATCTTAACTGTATTATTTGTAGAATGAAATAACTCTTCTTAATGGCCCGTAAAAAAAACTCTTTATATCTAAAAGTTGTGTGAAATTTATGTGAAAACTAAAAAAAACTCTGATTCTAAACCTATTTTTGGCCATTGAAGAAGGTTTTAAAAATTCACGAGAACAGAAATTGAGAATTAACAAAGCATATTTTAAAGAGGTACAGTATTTAAAATTCATACTAAAATAAAGAAGATGTATAAAATTTTACTGGTTGAGGACGATTATCATCTAGGCCTCATTCTTAATGATCAGCTGGAAATGCATGGTTATAAAGTAGAGCTGTTACGATCACCCAGACAAACTGTTGAATATCTTTTGGAAGATGAATTTGACCTTGTCATAATGGATAAATTATTAAGTGGTATCGACGGAACAGAAATCTGTAGTGAAGTAAGAAATACAGAATCAATTTCAAGTACTCCAATACTAATGATGTCGGGACTTGATGGGGCCAGAGAAACTTGTATTGCTGCCGGAGCAAGTAATTTTATTGCCAAACCCTTTGAAGTAGACAGCTTTCTCCAAAGCATAGAAGATACCATCAATAAGGCAAAGAATTTTGAAGCCTAAACCTATAACAGGGATTTTTATGCATATAAGGACGAAGCAGGAAAGCTCTTCTGGTTCATATATTCCAAGGCTTCTCCGTACCGGAAATTAAGGTTGGCAGAGATAGGTGCTGACTTTTTTTGAACAGCGGCTTAAGACTAACTGGAAAAACAGTATTCTTCAAATATTGTATTCCATTTAAAAGAAGGAGTTGCTTAACCCGCCTGCTAGTGCCGACCACAGACATTTCTAAACTACTTGAGGGGGGAGAATATTTTGTCAAAAATCTTAACAAAAATCTCCTACTCTCGGGATTCTTCCCGGGCCACGATGTATTTCATTCTCATCTCTCGAATGTTCCGGCCGTTGAGTTCAGATTTTTTCCTGACTCTTGTTCTTTATAAAAAATTCTTTAAAAAAATTTCTAAACAAGCTTTAAAGTTCTATATTTCATATCTGAAGAATTCACGCATTTCTCCCCCTGCAAATTTCCGTGGATTTCTCCTCACGCCCTTAATATTTGGAATTAAATAATGCCTGCAGATAAAGAAAGTTTATTAAGTGAATTGAAAAAATCTGCCAATCCATTTCCGGTGGTTGGAGTAGGCGCATCGGCGGGAGGTCTGGCTGCATTTAAGGAATTCATTCAGGCAATTCCGGATAATTCAGGAATGGCCTATGTACTTGTTCAACACCTGGATCCCAATCATGAAAGCCTGCTGCCTGAGCTGCTTCAAAAATGTTCGGAAATACCTGTTTTTGAAATATCTGACGATCTTTCGGTCGAAGCTAATCATATTTATGTTATTCCGAGCAATAGAATGCTGATGTCTTATGACGGCAAACTTAAACTCAGTCCCCGACCCGAAAAAAAGGATGGATCAGTAAATCTTCCCATAGATCTGTTCTTCAAATCGCTTGCAGAAGTTTACCAGGCTCATTCTATTGGTGTTATTCTTACCGGGAATGGAGCTGATGGTACAGCGGGCTTTAAGGCAATTAAAGAAAATGGAGGGATCACCTTTGCTCAAAGTGAAGATACAGCAGAATATGCTTCGATGCCACATTCGGCCATAGATGAAGGAGTGGTGGACTTTATTCTTCCTCCCAGGGAAATTCCCCAAAAAATCTTAGAAGTGACAGAAAGCTTCCTGGGAGTAGACGGTGGTGAAAAGAAACTGGAAACAGAGAACGCAGATATTTATAAGCAGATCCTGGCATTACTTCGAATTAGAAGAGGGATAGACTTTACATACTACAAGCAAAGTACCATTCGTCGAAGGATCTTACGCAGAATGGCCCTCAGTAATAAAAAAAACCCTGCAGAATACCTGCAACATCTACGGGAAAACCATCTCGAGCAGGACATTCTACAGCAGGATCTTTTGATCCCGGTCACGAGTTTTTTCAGAGATGAAGAGATTTTTGCCAGGATTTCCAGCTCAATTTTTCCTGAAATCTTTAAAAACAAAAGCGGGCAAGATTCTGTGAGGATTTGGGTGGCTGGCTGCAGTACAGGTCAGGAAGTATATAGTATAGCTATATGTCTACTGGAATACATAGAAGAAAATAATGTTGATGTCAACGTGCAGATCTTTGGCACCGACATTAATGAACCTGCAATAAAAAAGGCACGTAGTGGAATCTACAGGAAGGCCGAAGTTGAAGACATTGGTCCTTTGCGCCTGGAACGCTTCTTTGGTCGACGTGATAATGATTACCAGATCAACAAGGAGGTGCGCGAGATGTGCATCTTTTCATATCATAATTTTCTAAAGGATCCGCCATTCGGAAAAATGGACATCATTTCCTGCCGTAATGTGCTCATATACCTTCAGCCTTACCTGCAAAAAAAGGCACTTACGACCTTTCATTATGCCCTTCAAAAGTGGGGATATTTATTGCTGGGGAAATCTGAGACAACCGGAAATGCGCCCGATCTCTTTAATTCGGAAGAAAAAAATCACAGAATTTTCACACCAAAGAACCGCCCCGGAAAATTTATTCAGGTTGCGGGACAGCGCAGGGAAGAAAGTATCCGGAATTATAGCCGGCCGGTAAAGGCAGAAAATGCCCGAACAGACTTTCAGCGTACAGCAGATGAAATCATCTTAAACCGTTATACACCTGCAGGGGTAGTCGTCGATGAGGCTATGGATATTGTACATTTTCGCGGCCGTACAGGTTCATATCTTGAACCACAGGCAGGGAAACCTGATTTGAACCTTATGAAAATGGCCAAACCCGGTCTGGCCTTTGAACTGAGAAGCATAATCCATCATGCGAAAAAACAGGGAGAATCTATAATTCGTGAGAATATCCCAATACAGGAAGGAGGAGAGCAGCGTTCATTGTCTATAGAAGCAATACCCATGACAGGCCTTGCAGAGCCTTACCATTTAGTATTATTTCACGATCCTGAGGCGCAGCCAAACATGCCGCAGTTAAGGCACATAGAAAGAAAAACATATTCGGGAGAAAGTAGTGCAGATGAAAAAGACCGGCTAATTCTTCAGCTTGAAAGAGAACTCGCACAGGCACGGGAGGACATGCGCAGCATTACCGAAGACCAGGAAGCTACTAACGAGGAGTTGCAAAGTGCCAATGAGGAGCTACAGAGCGGAAGCGAAGAGCTCCAAACCCTCAACGAGGAACTGGAAACAAGTAAAGAAGAACTGCAAAGCACCAACGAGGAACTTACCAGCCTTAATCAGGAGCTGCTAAGCATGAACAGAAATCTTACAACGGCGAAGAATTTTGCAGTTGACATCCTGGAAACAGTAAGAGAACCATGGCTTGTGCTTGATAGTAGTCTCAGGATCAAATCAGCCAACAAAGTATTCTACAGGACCTTTAGAACATCTGAAGCTGCAGTTGAGAATAAATCTCTCTTAAGCCTTGGTAACAGGGACTGGGACCTGCCCGAACTTGAGAAACTACTAAAGCAGGTCCTCCAGGAAAAAATTCCCATATCAAACTACGAGATCACCCAGGAATTTCCTGTTGTAGGGGAACGCACAATGCTCATCAATGCCAGGGAAGTGGTAAGAGAAGAAGGCGGAGAAAAACTGGTCTTACTGGTTTTTGGAGACATCACCGATAAAAGAATGGCCGAGAAATCTCTTGAAAAAAGTGAATTCAGGTTCAGACTTTTGGTTGAGACGATCCCACAATTGATCTGGATCACCAATGCTAAGGGAAAACCCGAATTCTACAATTCCAGATGGAAAAGCTATACCGGGTCTGCCAATACTGATTCTGAAATAGATAAGTGGCTTGATTTTGTCCATTCTGATGATAAAAGAGGTGTGAAAGAACACTGGGAAGAATGTCTTAAAAGCGGAGATCCTTTTTCAATAGAGTATAGATTAATGGACGCAGAGGGTAACTACAACTGGTTTCTGGCAAAAGCGCTCCCGCTGTTTGGTTCAGATGGAGAGATCATGAAATGGTTTGGAACCAATACCAATATTGAAACCCATAAACAGGCAGAAAAAACGCTGATAAAGAGCAGTGAACAATTCAGGCAATTTACAGAGCTTATCCCCGAGAAGGTCACCAATGCGAATGCAGAGGGAGAAGTTACTTACTATAATAAGAACTGGCTCGACTACACCGGCTGGAGTCATGAAGAATTACTGGAAAGGGGCTGGTTAGAACTGGTCCATCCTGATGACCTTCCTGAAACTATAACAAAATGGAAAAAGAGTGCCGAAACCGGTGTAGAACTGGAGATGGAAATGAGGCTCCGGGATAAAAAAGGAGATTACAGATGGCATAGTACCCGTGCAATTGCTATTAAAGATGAAGAAGGAAAAATAAAAAATTGGATTGGGGCAACTACAGAGATCGAAAAGTTTAAGGAAGAAGAGAAGCGGAAAGAAGGATTTTTGCAATTGGTAAGCCATGAACTCAAAACTCCTATAACTTCAATTAAAGGTTACGTGCAGCTACTTCTTAGCTTACTGCAGCAAAAACAACAGGATTTAAATCAACTCCCCATTGAACCTTCACTTTATCGCATCAATGAACAGGTAAGTAGATTAACCCGGTTAATTTCTGAAATTCTGGACCTCTCCAGAATTGAGGAAAATAAACTGGACCTTAAGAAGACAAACCTGAATTTAAACGATCTTGTGAAGGAAACTATTCAAGATATTAACCGAACAGAAATTGTCCATAAAATCGAAATTAAAGAGGAAGCAAACTTTCGGGTGGAGGCAGATAAAGATAGAATTGGCCAGGTAATCATTAATCTTGTCACGAATGCCATTAAATATTCTCCGGAAAGCAGAACCGTTAAAGTAAAGATCTTTGAGATTGAGGAAAAAGTAGCTGCTGTGAGTGTGACAGATCAGGGAATTGGAATAAGCGAAAAGGATCAAAAGGAAATTTTCAAGCGTTTTCACCGTGTTGAAGGAAAAAGCGAAGAAACCTATGCCGGCTTGGGAATAGGGTTGTTCCTGGCCCAGGAAATCGTGGAGCGACACGGAGGAAAAATTTTAGTGAAAAGTAATTTTGGAAAAGGCTCTGTCTTCACTTTTACCTTACCAAATGCAATAAAGAACTGATATGAAAAATGCAAAGGCTAATGTTCTAATTATTGATGACGATCCCGGAATTGGTGAAATGTTAAAAACACTGCTGGAGTTTAGTGATTATAAGGCTGTCGTCTCCGATAAACCTTTGCAGGCAAAAAAGAATATACAAAAATATAATGCCGATATTATTCTTTTGGACGTGCGGCTTTCAGGAGTAGACGGTACAGAAATTTGTGCAGAATTGAAGGATGATAAAGAAATTTCAGATATTCCTATTATTATGATGACTGCACTAACAGGAGTGAGCCAAACCTGCAAAAATGCAGGTGCCGATGGTTTCATTTCCAAACCTTTCGAAATAAATGATCTACTCCGGACACTTGAAAAGGCACTTAACAACAAAACAAGGAAAAGTACCTGAGATATACTGGTACAAAAAGCAGGTCAACCGGCAGGAGGTAAATTTCGGTGCAGGTCTTCATTTAAAGCAGACAACAAAGATCTTAAACGGTCTATGTGTTTTCTAATAACATCCACCCTTTCCTGGTGAAAAGAGGAGATTCCCGTTTGCTCGTCTTCACCTTCACGCTTCGCCATCAAAAGAAGAAGATTTTCTTTTTCCTCCAGCATGCGAATACTCACCCAAAGAGACTCCTCAATGTTCCCATCCTGCAGGTCGTGTAGTTTATTCTCTGTATAGACATGTCCCGTATGACATCTATAGCGGTGTACAGGATCATTTTTAATAGCCCACAGTCCACCTCCGCAATCGGGACAGGTAAAATCTGTGTGATCTGCAATTTTCTTTATTTGATTAATATCTGTCATCATTTTTTCTGTTAATTCAGCTTCGATGCTAATTTCCCTGGGGACCGGTATTTCCGGTGGAAGGGGTTGCCCTAATATTTCTTTAATTATTGAAGGCATCTCATCGAGATTAGCCTTGTGATCTACCTCAATCTTATTAAGCACGCTTCTGGGCATGTCTGAAAACTGGGCCTCCGCCGGATCCTGAATTATACAGATTCCCCCACACTTCTTTATAGTATGCATCCCCGAAGTACCATCCTCAAATAATCTGACAAAATTATGCCGATCGCCCGGTTACGGTAATGAACTGCGGCAGAACGAAAAAGAACATCAATGGAGGGACGGTACTTATTTTCATGCGGCCCGGTAGTGAGAAGAATTCTATTATTTTTAACCATTAGCTGATGCTCGGGAGGAGCAACATATAAATGACCTTTTTGAATAGTCATCCCTTTTTCTGCAACTTGAGCAGTGAGAGTAGAATTTCTTTGGAAGCTACTGGCTATGTGCTTACTGTTTGATTTCGTGAAACGTGAATTACAACTATAACAGCAACATCCATTTCGGATGTAAAACCGGAAAGAAGATTATTCACAGCAGGAATTCCGCCTGCAGATGCACCAATGACAATAATATTTCTGAATGGGTCGTTCAGTTTTTCCATTTTTTTCGAAATTCATTAAACTCCTTTACTTAAGATAATATATAGCTCTTCAAAAAAGCTTCAGGCGTTGATAAATTTTTCCTAAATCTTATATAAGTCCCGGTCAGGGAAAAAACACGGGAAATAAAAACCTTCGTAACAGTAGGAGATGTGAATTAAAAAGGATGGATTAATTTTAGTTTAACATTATAATTCAATTCAGTTTTTAATGTTTTTTCCCCGGGTTAGAATAGAAAAGAATTTAATAGCTACTCCCGGAATATTCAGGTTCCCCTTCTTCCCATAAAATTCTTGATATAGGCATGTTTACCGTTGAGAAATTTTTCAGGACTCGATCCAAACATATTCCGGAAATCATTAATAAAATGGGATTGATCATAATAACCACAATCGAGTGCAATATGATGTAACTCTACAGGATCTGAATTGTTGATGGCTTCAAAGGCAGTGTTCATTTGTATCACCTTACAAAAGTACTTGGGTGACACTCCAATTACCTTTTTAAAAATCCTTCTAAAATGTCGGGAACCTACACCTGAATTTTCCAGAAGATCTTTCTGATCAATTTTTCCATTCTCTTTGAATATTTGGGATAAGGATTCTTCCAACCATTCTATGCGAGGCAAACGATTCTCCTCTAAAAGCTCCAGGTGATCTACAAGTTTTCCGAGCCGCTCTGTCTTAGACAATTTTTCCACGGTTAAATTTTTATTTAACATCGCAGAATTTATGGGAGAAATTTCCCCAAAAGGCGTTAAATTGTTTATTAAGTCCTCACCGCCTTTATGAAAAAGATAATAAGGAGCAGATGGATAAAGAACTATTCCCAACTGTTTGTAAAAACCGTCGAAGTAAGAATGGATCTCGGCACCACAGATCTGGCCGGTGAGAAGAATACGTGATGTGATTTGAATTTTTTTTCCGTTAACTGTTACGAGCGGAATACTTCCGAAAAGATTTACCAACAATGGAAGACCAGTGGGGTACATTGGAATCCTCTCCTGAATAATCTTACCGGTTTCTCCAAGAATAAACGCCAGTACAAGACCCCGCAGTTTGGCCGGTACCTCCAGGTCTATTTCCTCAGAAAAGAGTTCAATCATTTGTCAACATTCAGCAAACCAGACAGAGTTGAAGATCTTTACAGGACTTTTAGGGAATGTCCGAAATCTCCAATGTTACAAAATAGAAATTGTATAGTTTTATCTTTTAAAGATAACCTAAATATCTGATAATTAATTTATTATAAAGAAAAGTCGACGAGAAGCACTTTTCGCAGGTTAGCAGGTAATAATGGTTTCTCTGAATTTCCTCCCTACGATTTTACACCTAACACAACTTAAATTAATAATTATGAAAGATTCAGTGATCTCACATTTTTGTTTTGGAGCTTTATTTGTTTTAAGCCTGTGCCTTATTCTATCATGTTCTAAGGATCCGTTGTTGGAAGCGGAGGATATAACATATGACCTTTCGACACCAAAAGCAGAAAAAAATGATATAATAGAAGGTCACTACATTGTAGTGCTCTCTACTCTCCCGGGCAAGGAAAATCCACAGGCTCTTGCAGCTCTTGAAGCCCTTTCAAAAGAAGTGGGACAGATGCCGGAAGCTAATATTAGCAGAAAGTACAGCCATGTTCTTACCGGGTTTGCTGCAAAACTAACAGATAAACAAGTTGAAAAACTGCGAAAAGATCCTCGTGTGGAAAATATTGAACCGGATTCATACATCTATCCTTCTGGTGAAGTCGCTGTTCAACAATACCCGGTTTGGGGTCTTGATAAAATTGACCAGCGGGAAAGTCTGTTAAATAGAGCCTATGCCTTTACGGCATCGGGAACAGGAGTGACGGCGTATATTATCGACTCGGGTATTAGATATTCTCATAATGAATTTGGTGGAAGAGCTAGTCTGGGATATGACTTTGTCCTTCAAGATGATCCGGAAAATACTGATCCGGAGCAGGAACCGGGGGAGGATTGCATGGGTCATGGTACACACGTTGCAGGAACGGTAGGAGGTAATACTGTGGGAGTCGCAAAAAATGTTAATCTAGTTTCCGTAAGAGTTTTTGGCTGTACAGGAGCTACACCTCGCTCAAGATATGTTGCTGCTATAGATTGGATAACCGCTAACGCTGCGTATCCTGCAGTAGTCAACATGAGTCTTGGTTTCACTGATGATCCGGAAAATCAGGTTGCAACAGATGCAGCTGTGAGCAACGCTATAGCCGCAGGTTTAAATTTTACTATCTCGGCTGGAAATAGCAATGATGACGCATGCAAAAACAGTCCTGCAAGAGTAACAGAAGCTATAACAGTAGGTGCTAGTGATATCGATAACAACAGAGCCAGTTTCTCAAGCTATGGAACCTGCCTCGACCTGTATGCGCCTGGCGTTTCTATTTCTTCTGCATCAAACGAGGATGATGTTTCCTATAAATTGTACAATGGTACTTCGATGTCAGCTCCCCACGTAGCGGGAGTTGTTGCTCTCTTCCTGGAAGTTAATCCAACCTCGACCCCTGCCCAGGTACATTCGGCAATAGTCGAAAATACAACGCCCAACTTAATTTCAAATGTTCCCTCGGGGCCAAATAACCTGCTTTACAGTCTATGGGAGCCTGTAGAATTTGTTCCGCCAACTCCGCCAGATCTTATGTTCCAGGCCACAGGAGAAAAAGTTAGGTCAAACTATGTTGCCAATCTCACCTGGAATCTCACAGAAGCACATAGCATTCGGATTATTGAAGACGGGGTAGTGCATTTTACAGAACATTATAACGATGGAGAACAGCAAATAAGACTTCGGGATAAAGGCAGAAATGCCACTTATATCCTTCAAATATGTGAGGTGGGCTATGACAATTGTTCTGAGGAGATAACGCTAATATTTGGAGACGGCGGTACCGAGCCCGTAAATGCATCACCTTCTGCAGGATTTAATTACTCAATTAATGTCCTTGATGTCCAATTTACCGACACCAGCAGCGATCCGGATGGATCAATAGTGGCCTGGGATTGGGACTTTGGAGATAATACCTTTTCATCAGAACAAAACCCATTTCATTCCTTCAATGAAGCGGGAAGTTATTCAGTTAAATTAATTGTCACCGACAATGGAGGAAGTAGTAGCAGTCATACAAAGAGTATAACTGTAGGAGACCAGGAACCACCCACTGCAGAATATGAACTCACGGCCGAAGGATCTAAAGAGAAAGGGAAATGGCGAACTTTGCTCACCTGGTCTTCTGTTCCTGAACAGGAGATCGATATTTTCCGGAATGGCACTTTTTACAAAAAAATACCTAATTCGGGATATTACTGGGATTTCACAGATATGAAAGGTAGTGGTACTCTTACATATAAGATATGTGGATCGGGAACCTCCTCCTGTTCTAATGAAGTGACTGTTCAATTTTAAAACAGGATAAACAATAAAAAAATCCGCAGCTCTCACTGCGGATTTTCATTTTGCTTTTTGAAGAATTCTAAGACTCTTATTTTATGGAAACTCTCTTTGGCTTAAGAGATTCTCCGCTTCTTTCAACCTCAACCTCCAAAGTTTGCCCTTGCTGTAGGGCATCAAACTGAACCTGCTCACCGTTTCTCATGATTTGAGTATCGTTCGAGAAATACAGTTCAATTGTAGTGGTGTCGTTTAGCCTTACATAAACCTCCTTCTGTTGAGAATCGACTATAATTGCTTCCCCGGTGTAAGTGCCGGAAGGCACCAACTGAGTATTCTCAAGTTCTTTAGTTTCCTGACCGGAAACCTGCTGACCGGAAATATTATCTGAAGTCGCTTCGATCTCACCAACCGGTGCAACGTCATCAACTTCACGTTCTTCTCCATTTTTACATGAAACAACAGCAGCAAAGGCTAGTGCTCCAAGTCCCAAGTTTAAAAAGTATCTTTTCATTTCGATATATTTTTAATTCTACGATTAGAAGCGCTTACTTCATAAGGAAGCAACTTCATTTGAGAACAAAATTATATCTTCTGGTCTACCTCATAACAGGTTTAGTTAAACTTTAAGCCTTATAAAACAGTATTTAACCCTTTATTAAGATAAGGAAGGTAGATTCAGTCGTTAAGCCAGTTTCCGTTTCACCACCATTGATATAGTCTTTCCGTCGGCCCTTCCGGCAAGTTCTTTGGAAGCCACCCCCATTACTTTTCCCATGTCCTGCATTCCACTGGCACCGATTTGAGCAATAATTTTGTCAACTTCTGCCTCGATCTCCTGCTCATTCATCTGCTCAGGCAGAAATCCTTCTATCACTGCAGCCTGATCAAGTTCAGGTTGGGCCAGGTCCTCTCTCCCCTGCTCCTTATAGATGGCCGCACTTTCCTTTCGCTGCTTTACCAGGCGCTGCAACAGCTTTAATTCCTCTTCTTCATTTAAACCGTCTTTTCCTGATGCATCCGTTTGTGCCAGAAGGATCGCACTTTTAACTGCGCGTAAAGCTTCCAGTTTATTACTGTCTTTGGCCCGCATGGCAGCCTTAATTTCAGTCATTACTTTATCCTGTAGACTCATTTTGATCAATTTATTTTTGCATCGCTAAGATAATCAGTAAATATCCGTGGCGCAAGAACTTTAAAGTCAATAAAAAACCCGAAACCGGGGGGCAGGTTTCGGGTTAAAATAGTTGGGGGACTATCTAATCTACATTATCATGTAAAAACGAATTATTCGTTCTGAATCGTATTTCATCATCATCACCTGTGCCCAGTGTGGTTCTGGAAAGTTTTTCCTCTCCGGGTTTTGAAGTGTCGAGATCAATTCCGCGTCTTTTATAGGCCGGCTGTCTTTCATACTCATCTACCTTAGAAAGATTGTTTCTGAATTTGTAATTGAACTCCTTCATTTTTGCTTTCCTCTCGGCAGCTCTTTTAACCAGGCTTTCATTGATAGGGATATTGAAGGGATCCGCATCATCTTCAGGGGTTTTCTTCACCTCCGGGGTATTTGGCAATTTCGCTATTGGAGGTTGTATGGGAGCAGGCGCTTTTTTAAGCTCCGGCTCAATTTCGGGCTTCTGTTGCTTAACTGGTTGCGAGCCTTTAAGCATTTCTTCTACCTGCATGTAATCATCCAGAGAGTACCGGGTGATTCCATTATGCGTATTTTTAGCCTGGGCAGAAAGTTCTTTCTTATTCAATTCGGTTTTTTCCTCCATATCCTCAGAAAGTCTGTGGACGATCTTTTCCTCCCGCGCAGGTTCCGGTCTTTCTTCAGAAGATATTTGTTGTGGTTGATTCTCTTCGGAAGTATTGCGAGGCATATCAAAAGTGAACATAAACTGCTGTTCCTGTGGTTCAGGATTTACAACCTCAGGTTCCTGTACTTCAATATCCTTCACCCTGTCTGTGATAACAAATTCTGGTTCTTTTACAGGTTTTACTTCTTCATATTCCACATCCATTTCTCTGACGGCTGCCGAAGGTTTATTGCTCTCCGGCTCCTCTTCTATCTCCTCGTCCTCCAGCGAAAGGGTGTGAACGATCTTCTC
The DNA here is from genome assembly GCF_000423585.1 of Salinimicrobium xinjiangense DSM 19287. Taxonomy (GTDB): domain Bacteria; phylum Bacteroidota; class Bacteroidia; order Flavobacteriales; family Flavobacteriaceae; genus Salinimicrobium; species Salinimicrobium xinjiangense. The sequence goes on along the minus strand of NZ_KE384055.1, from coordinate 17,251 downwards.
TTCTGCTGCCTTAGGAGTAGCAGAAGGACCTTCATAAGCCGAAGAGGTTTTCTTCGGTGAAAGTTCATGTTCTGCCTTTTGCTCATCCTCTAATGTATGGATGATCTTTTTTGCTTCTGTATTTACAATATCATTTTGTTGTTCTACGTCAAATCCTGTAGCGATGATAGTTACCGAAATAGAATCGTCAAGGCTTTCATCCTCTCCAACACCCATAATAATATTTGCACTGTGCCCGGCTTCTGCCTGGATATGATCACTTATTTCTCCTATCTCATCAATAGTAATTTCTTCGGAACCGGAAATGATAAGCAGCAACACATTTTTGGCACCTGTGATCTTATTATCGTTAAGCAGCGGAGAATCCAAAGCCTTGCATATAGCATCCTGCGCACGGTTTCCACCTGATGCCTGTGCAGATCCCATTATAGCGGTACCACTGTTACTAAGAACGGTCTTGGCGTCCCGCAAGTCAATGTTCTGCGTATAGTGATGGGTAATTACTTCGGCTATACCTCTTGAAGCAGTGGCAAGTACTTCATCTGCCTTGGAAAATCCGGCTTTGAAACCAAGATTTCCATAAACCTCCCGCAGCTTATTATTGTTGATCACAATAAGAGAATCCACGTGCGAACGCAGGTTTTCTACTCCGTGTTGTGCCTGTTCACACCTAGTTTTCCCTTCAAACTGAAATGGAATAGTCACGATCCCCACCGTGAGTATCCCCATGTCCTTAGCTTGTTTGGCAATTATTGGCGCAGCTCCTGTTCCTGTACCACCACCCATTCCGGCAGTGATAAATACCATCTTGGTATTGGTGTCCAAAAGAGCCCGTATCTCATCAAAACTTTCTTCTGCTGCCTTGCGACCGACTTCAGGATCGGCGCCTGCACCCAGTCCTTCCGTTTCTCTAACTCCAAGCTGGATTTTATTGGGAACGGGACTGTTTTCAAGGGCTTGTGCATCGGTGTTGCAAATAACGAAATCCACCCCTTTTATCCCTTGCTGGAACATGTGATTGATCGCGTTACTACCGCCTCCACCTACACCAATAACTTTTATAACGTTCGATTGATTCTTGGGGAGATCGAATGTAATGTTTCCGAATTCTGTGCTGCTCATAAATTCTGTTTTACTGGTTTTGTACTTCTTTTATCTTTCTTTTTCATAGTAATTCTTATGCCGACTTTCCTACTCGGCGTTGTCTAAAAAATCTTTGAATTTTTCAAACCATTTCTCAAATATTGTTCTGCGTGGCTGACTAATAGTAGTTGGCTCTTCCCGCTCCTCTTCCTCTGTTGGAACAGCTGTGGGAGTAGTGCCTGCCGCTACTGTCTCTTCTTCTTCCTCCTTATGAGGATGCTTGCTGTTGATCTCAAGGCTGTTCAACACAAGCCCAACTGCGGTGGCAAATACCGGGCTCGTAGTTTCAGAATCACTGTCCCCGGCCAAATGTTCATTAGGATATCCAATCCTGGTATCCATTCCGGTGATATATTCCACCAGCTGCTTGATGTGCTTTAATTGTGCACCACCTCCGGTCAATACGATACCGGCAATTAATTTTTTCTTTTGCTCTTCGTGACCGTAATTCTTGATCTCGAGGTAAACCTGCTCAATGATCTCCACAACTCTGGCGTGGATGATCTTGGACAGATTTTTTAGTGTTATTTCTTTTGGCTCTCTACCTCGAAGTCCGGGAATTGAAACAATTTCATTGTCCTTGTTCTCTCCCGGCCAGGCCGATCCAAATTTCACTTTTAGCAACTCTGCCTGCTTTTCAATGATCGAACAGCCTTCCTTGATATCTTCTGTGATCACACCGCCACCAAATGGAATTACTGCTGTGTGACGAATAATCCCATCTTTGAAGATGGCAAGATCTGTAGTACCACCACCAATATCAACCAACGCCACTCCGGCTTCTTTTTCTTCCTGACTTAGAACCGCATTTGCAGATGCCAGTGGTTCTAAGGTGACTGCCGAAAGTTCCAATCCTGAGCTCTTCACACATCTTCCAACATTTCTAATAGAAGAAACCTGTCCAACTACCACATGAAAATTGGCTTCAAGCCTTCCGCCGTACATCCCGATAGGCTCTTTAATTTCAGCCTGCCCGTCAACCTTGAATTCCTGAGGTAAAACATGGATGATCTCCTCTCCCGGAAGCATCACCAGCTTGTGTACCTGGTTACAAAGGGTTTCAATGTCACTGGCATCGATAACCTCATCCGGGTTAGGACGCGTGATATAATCACTGTGCTGTAAACTGCGAATGTGCTGACCGGCTATACCTACCACCACATCTTTGATCTTCATTCCGCTATCGGCCTCTGCCTCCTGTATCGCCTGCTGGATGGACTGTATCGTCTGGGTAATATTGTTTACCACTCCACGGTGCACCCCAAGGCTCTTGGCCTTTCCTATTCCAATGATCTCCATTTTTCCGTAATCATTCTTACGGCCGATCATGGCTACGATCTTAGTAGTTCCAATATCTAATCCTACTGCGATGTCGTTCTGTTCCATACTTTACTTTTTAGTGCATACAACCTGGTCACCAAATTGCAGATCCACTTTTTGATATGCGTCAAGCTTTTTATCTTTCAGTGCCTTCTGATAAAAAGCTTTAAAATTTTTAAACTTTAATTCGATGTCTTTTACTTCTCCAAACACCAGCACAAAATCCAGCTTTCTCAGTGATATTTCGTACTTCCCATCTCTCCTGCGTTGTAGTTCTGTTACATGCCTGGTGAGAAATTCATCCTTTGTGATATAGTCCACCAGCGGGAAAACTTCCTTTAGGTGCTCTTCCCTAACGCCCGTCAACACAGGCACTCTTGCCGAATAATACTCTGAAAGAGGCATTTTAAAGCCCTGTCTGTCAAGGTAAAAAGGTGCACTTGCCATCACTCTACCCAAAGGTTTTCTCTGGGTGATCTTTGCTCCCATCTTTCCGTCAACACTAAGAAAAACTTCAGCATTTTCGACCATCTCATGTGATTCCAGAAGGCTTTCCACCCTATTCAAATCTAAAGTTTCTTTACCTATACTCTTAACCCTTATCTCATTTTGTATTAACAATTTATTAACCGCTTCTTCAGTGAGATACAGGTTTTCATCATTGGTAAATTGCAGATTTACTTCGGAAAGAATCCGGGCGTGATTGCGCTTTTCGGCGAATGCAAATAAAAAGAACGCAACGCCAATCACCAAGAAGGTTTTTATGTAATTCCAGTTAATTTTCACCTGCCAGTTTCTTTCTTATTTTTTCTACTTCTTCTCCAATATCCCCGGCGCCCATAAGCACCACTACCTCAGCATTTTTACATTTTATTGCTTCGGAAAGCTCTTCTTTTGAAACGAGCTGTTTTTTATCATTTTTGACCAGCTTCAGAAGCCATTCTGAAGTAATTCCCTCAATTGGCTTTTCCCGCGCCGGATAAATATCCAGCAGCAATAACTCATCAAACATTCCCAGGCTTTCCGCAAAGCCTTCAGCAAAATCCCGTGTGCGACTGAAGAGATGCGGTTGAAAAACTGCCAAAACCTTCTTCCCCGGATGCATTTCCCGAACCGCCTGATGCACCGCCGAAATCTCGGCAGGATGATGGGCGTAATCGTCAATTAATACCAGATTTTCCTGCTGTATGCGATAGGAAAACCTTCGCTGCACACCTTTAAATGAAGCCAAAGCTTTGGCAAGTGCTTCGGGGGGGGCACCGAATTCAATTGCCATTGCCAAAGCTGTGACTGCATTCTGTAAATTATGTTTTCCCGGAAGGCTCAATTCGAAGCCTTTATATGTTTTTTCTTTAGTTCTTAAATTGAAGTGATAACTGCCATTTTTGACACTTATGTTAACCGCAGCTATGTCGGCATCATCGTCCACTCCTACAGATATCCCCTCAAGCGGAAGCCCGTTTGCAAAAAACAGTTTTCCGTCCTCCGGTACCAGGGCTGCAAATGCCCTGAAAGATTCTTTGATCTGGATATCATCCCCGTAAATGTCGAGATGATCGGCGTCCATAGAAGTAATGGCTGCCAGATTGGGTGAAAGCTTTAAAAAGGAACGATCAAATTCATCTGCTTCGACCACCATAGCCTCATCACCACCTAGTATAAGATTAGATGCGTAATTCTCTGATATACCTCCCAAAAATGCAGTTATTTTATTGCCTGTTTCCTTGAGCAAATGTGCCAGCATAGTACTGGTGGTGGTTTTTCCATGAGTTCCCGCGACTGCAAGCGTAAGATGACCGGCGGTAAGATTTCCAAGCACCCCCGCACGTTTCTCCATGGTATAGCTATCGGCTGTAAAATGCACATATTGTGGGTGATCCTGGGGGATGGCAGGAGTGTAAACTACCAGGGATTCGCGGTCTTGTAAGATCGCTTCTGGCAGATCTTCGACTGCGCTTGACGTGATCACTTGTATTCCTTCTTTTTGAAGTTCGCGCGTAATCTCAGAATGGACACGGTCATAACCCGAAACATTTTTTCCATCGGAATGAAAATAGCGGGCAAGGGCACTCATGCCTATGCCTCCAATCCCTATGAAATAAATGTTCTTTATGTTATCGTAGTATCCCATATTATCTTCTGGTCTTCAATAATTTTTCCACTTCATTCACAATGTTTCCTGTAGCAAAAGGCTTCTCCAGAGCTTTGATGTTTTTGCCCAGACTCTTCATTTTCTCTTCCGATTCTACAAGCGGAAAGAAAATTGACCTGAAGCCCTGCTCCAAATGACTTTCTGAAAGTATTACGGCAGCGTCCTTTTCGGCCACGGCCATGGCATTCTTTGTCTGGTGATCTTCGGCCACATTAGGCGACGGAATGAAAACCACCGGCTTTCCAACAATGCACAATTCTGAGACTGTCCCTGCACCCGCACGCGAAATAATAATATCTGCCGCGGAATATGCAAGATCCATCCTCTTCAAAAATGCGAAAGTCTGGATATGTTCTTTTTCAGCATATTTACTGTATTCATCGTAGTAAAGACTTCCGGTTTGCCATAGCACCTGCAAATTGTGTTTCTCAAACTCCTTCAGGTTGTCTTCGATCAATTGATTGATCTTCCTGGCTCCAAGACTCCCGCCAAGAACAAGTACTGTCTTCTTTGAAGGATCAATTCCGAAGAATTTTTGCGCCTCTTCACGTTTTGAAGTCACATCCAAAAGATCCTGTCTTACCGGGTTACCTGTAAGTACGATCTTTTCCGCAGGGAAAAACCTGTGCATATCTGGATAAGCAACACAAATAGTATTTGCCCCTTTCGCAAGCAATTTATTGGTGATCCCGGGATAGGAATTCTGCTCCTGGATCAAAGTGGGGATATTCTCCCTGTTAGCCATTTGCAATAGAGGTCCGCTGGCGAATCCGCCGGTACCAATCACCACATCTGGCTGAAATTTCTTTATAATATCTCGTGCCTTCCACAAGCTTTTCACAAGCTTTACCGGGAACAGCAGATTTTTGGCAGTAAGCCTGCGCTGAATTCCGCTAATCCACAATCCTTCTATTTTATAGCCAGCCTCAGGGACTTTTTGCATTTCCATCCTGTCTTCGGCTCCTACAAACAGGATCTCGCAGGTGGGATAGCGCAACTTTAATTCATTGGCAATAGAAATTGCCGGAAAGATATGTCCTCCCGTGCCGCCACCTGATATTATAACCCGTAACTGATTTGTCATATTGCCTCGCTTAAAATTTCCAATGGATTATCTTCATCTGCCGGTCTTTCGTCTTTTTCCTGCTGCAGTTCTTCCTCGCGTTTGGCACTAACACTCAAAACCATTCCCAGAGCAAGACAGGTCATCCAGATGGACGATCCCCCGCTACTGATCAATGGCAGGTTCTGCCCCGTAACCGGAAACAACTCCACTGCCACGGCCATGTTCACCAGCGCCTGAAAAACTATAGGCAGGCCCACGCCAATGACCAGTAATTTCCCAAAAACCGAATTGGCTTTTGTAGCCACAATAATTATTCTAAAAAACAGCATGAGGTAGGCTAACATCACTCCTATTCCTCCAATGAGCCCCATTTCCTCAACTATAATGGCGTAAATAAAATCTGAAGAGGACTGCGGCAGGAAATTCCGCTGCACACTTTTTCCTATTCCCTGGCCGGCAATTCCACCACTGGCGATGGCGATCTTTGCCTTTTCGATCTGGTAATCGGCTTCAGTCACTTCATCATTCGTAAAATTCTCGACCCGGCTAATCCAGGTATCCACCCTATGCGGAAATAATCCCGGAAATGCCTTTGCTGACAACATGAAAATTGACAGGAAAATGATGCCGGCGCCAAGAATGGCTCCTATGTATTTCAAAGGATAACCTCCAATAAACACCACCAGAAGTACCATGGCAAATAAAATGGCTGTAGTTGAAAAATTGGCCGGCAGGATCAATCCTAACACCAATGCAACCGGTACCCAAAGCGGTAAAATAGATTTCTTAAAAGTGAAAGTTTGATCTTTCATTTTTGCCATATACCTCGCCACGTAGGTTAGTAGGACTACCGAGGCCAGCGTGGAGGTCTGGAATGTCTTATTTAAAAATGGAATGGTGACCCAGCGGCTGGCATTTGCCCCGTCTATGACCATTCCCTGCGAGACCGTAAAGGCCAGCAGCAGTATAAGAATGGGGAGTACCAGGATAGAAAGTCCCACAAAATAATGATAGGGAACTTTATGTACAAAGAACATGATCACAAAGCCAAGGAAGAGGTAGATGAAATGGTTTACCAGGTACGGGAAAGTACTTCCGTCCCCGTACAGGTACGCCAGGTTACTACTGGAGCTGTAAACCGGAAGGAACGAAAATATCGCCAGCAATCCGGCCGAAGCCCAGATAGTTTTATCACCTTTTATCCTTGAAAAAAGTCCTGTCATTAATTTCCTTTTTTGATACTTATTGTTTTACAGGTTTCTTACCGCCTCTTTGAATTGCCTTCCCCTGTCCTCATAGTTTTGGAATAGATCAAAACTTGCACAAGCCGGAGACAGCAATACCGTATCTCCTCTTTCGGCAAGACTGTATGCCTGTTGCACTGCCTCTTCCATCGAGCGGGTCTCTACGATCACATCGACACATTTTCCGAAAGCACTTAGAATTGGTTCATTATTTACTCCAAGACAAACTATTGCCTTGACCTTTTCATTGACCAGCGGCAATAGATCTGCATATTCATTGCCTTTATCTACGCCGCCTACTATCCAAACGGTTTCAGACTCCATACTTTCCAAAGCATAGTAAGTAGCATTAACATTTGTTGCTTTGGAATCATTGATATACTGGACATTGTTGATCTTTAGCACCTTTTCAAGACGGTGTTCCACCCCCTGAAAGCTTTCCATACTTTGCCTGATCGTTTCTTTTCTAATGCGTAATAATTGTGCAACAGTAGCTGCGGCCATCGCATTTTTGGCGTTGTGTTTTCCTTCTAAGGTTAAATTGGATGTAGACATGGTCAATTCTGAGTTATCTGTGCGAATAATAAGTTGTTGGTCTTTTATAAAAGCTCCTTTTTCAAATTCCTCCAGGAGTGAAAAAGGCAATTTTTGGGATTGTATTGGGTTCTCTCTAAGCCATTTCATGATCACAGGATCATCTGCATCATAAATGAAATAATCTTCTTTTGTCTGATTCTTTACAATTCTGAATTTACTGGCGATGTACTGGTTGAAATCATGCCGGTACCTGTCCAGATGGTCCGGGGTTATGTTTGTTAATACTGCAATATGCGGACGGAATTCCTCTATGCCATCCAGCTGAAAACTGCTAAGCTCCAGCACATAATGATCTGCATTGGTTTCGGCGACCTGTTTGGCAAAACTTTGGCCCACATTGCCGGCCATCCCCACGTTTAGTCCGCCGTCTTTCAACAGGTGGTGTGTGAGCATGGTGGTGGTCGTTTTTCCATTGCTCCCGGTAATACCTACCAAAACTGCATTGGTAAAGCTGTAGGCAAATTCGATCTCTGAGATCACCGGAATTCCCTTTCCTCTTAGCCGACTGACGAGGGGGGCATCGTCAGGTATCCCCGGACTTTTCATTACCAGGTCGGCTTTGAAGATCTTTTCTTCGGAATGTTGCTCCTCTTCCCAGTCTATTTCATGTTCATTAAGCCGAGCCTTGAATTGATCTTTTATCTTTCCTTTGTCTGAAACAAATGTGCGGAAACCTTCCTTTTTGCCCAGGATGGCTGTACCCACACCGCTCTCCCCTCCGCCAAGAATGACGAGGAAATTGCGGTCTTTATTTTTTGTTTCTGTTGGCATTATCTAATCTTCAGTGTTACTATGGTTACGATGGCCAGGAAGATCCCAATGATCCAAAATCTTACTACGATCTTACTTTCATGAAATCCTGCCTTTTGAAAATGATGGTGTAAAGGCGACATCAGGAAGATCCTTCTTCCTTCCCCGTATTTTCTCCGGGTATATTTGAACCAGCCTACCTGCATCACTACAGACAGGTTCTCAATTAAAAACACGCCGCAGAGAATTGGGATCAATAATTCTTTCCTGGTGGCAAGTGCAAGTACAGCAATGATTCCCCCAATGGTAAGACTTCCCGTATCCCCCATAAAAACCTGGGCGGGGAAAGTGTTATACCAAAGAAATCCAACCAATGCTCCCGCAAAGGCTGAAATATAGATCGTCATCTCCCCCGTTCTTGGTATGTACATCACATTCAGGTAATCTGAAAATATGATGTTACCCGATACCCAGGCGAAGATCCCCAGGGTAAGCACAATTATCGTCGAAGTTCCCGCTGCGAGGCCGTCAATGCCGTCGGTGAGATTAGCGCCGTTGGAAACTGCGGTTACAATAAAGATCACTATTGGAATAAAGATCAGCCAGGCATATTGAGCATACGCTGGATTAATCCAGGTTATAAGACTTGCATAGTCGAATTCATTGTCCTTTACAAATGGAATTGTCGTTTTGGTCGATTTTTCTTCCGCAGAAGTCGGTACGGGATTTTCAGCTGAAGAGATCAGCTCCACCTGCTGATTCACTCCCGGCAGCTGCGGATTCTCATTAATGGTAATATCCGGGTGAAAATAAATTGTAGCTCCAACAATGATCCCAAGCCCTACCTGGCCTATCACCTTAAAAATACCTTTTAAACCTTCTTTGTCTTTTCTGAAGGTCTTGATATAATCATCCAGAAATCCAATCGCCCCCATCCAAAGGGTGGTCACGATCAAGAGGATCACATAAATGTTATCGAGTTTCGCAAGCAGCAATACGGGAATAAGAGTGGCAATGATGATGATGATTCCACCCATTGTAGGAGTTCCCGCTTTTTGTGTCTGGCCTTCAAGTCCAAGGTCCCTTACGCTCTCTCCAATCTGTTTTTTCTGAAGAAAATTGATGATCCTTTTTCCGTAAATGGTCGAAATCCCCAAAGACAGGATAATAGCCACTGCCGATCTAAAGGAGATATACTGGTATAGTCTCTCCCCCGGAAAGGTATAGGCTTCTTCAAGATATTCGAACAGATGGTATAACATATGTTTTAGTTCTTCTCCGGGAGAAATTATTTGTTTAATTCTTTTAAGGTTTCACTTACGATCTTGAAATCATCAAAATCCTTTCTTACGCCATTGATCTCCTGATAAGTTTCATGGCCTTTCCCGGCGATAAGGATGATATCATTGGGATTTGCCAGCTGGCAGGCAGTTTTTATTGCCTGTAACCTGTTTGTAACCGACATTACTTTCTTAAAATTCTGAGGCTCCACACCCGCTTCCACTTCTTCAATGATCTTATCGGGATCTTCTGTTCGTGGATTGTCGCTGGTAAAGATCACTTTTGTACTAAGTGCCGAAGCAATGTGCCCCATTTTTGGCCTTTTTGAGCGGTCACGATCTCCGCCGCATCCTACTACAGTGATCAATTCCTCATTCTTTGTGCGTATGCTATTGACGGTTTCGAGCACATTCTGAAGTGCATCGGGGGTGTGGGCATAATCTACAATTGCAGTGATCTTTCCTTCGGAAATATGGTACTGAAACCTTCCGCTTACAGCATCAAGTTCACTGATGTATTTGAGACTCTCAAGAGTTGTTAGTCCGAGTAATTCTGAAGCGGCATAGATCGCCAGAATGTTATAGGCATTGAAATTTCCGATTAATTTGGTCCAGACTTCCTGTTCGTTGATCTTAAGCAGCATTCCGCCGAAACCATTTTCCAGGATCTGTGCCTTATAATCGGCTACAGACTTGAGCCCGTAACTATATTTTTTGGCCCTGGTATTCTGAAGCATCACCTTTCCATTCTTATCATCACTGTTGGTCAAAGCGAAAGCTGAAGCAGGAAGCTGGTCAAAAAAGGCTTTTTTGACATCCCTGTATTCTGCGAAGCTGTTGTGATAATCGAGGTGCTCGTGAGTAAGATTGGTAAAGATCCCACCCGCGAAATTTAATCCGGTGGTGCGGTGTTGAGCGATCCCGTGTGAACTCACTTCCATGAAACAATACTCAACACCGGCTTCATTCATCTTCCTGAGGTAGGAGTTAATGGTAAGAGAATCCGGTGTGGTATGTGTGGCTGGGAAAGTTTCCCCTGCTACCCTCACTTTAACGGTAGAAAGTAATCCCACTTTAAATCCGGCTTTTGTAAAGAGTTGGTAGAGCAGGGAAGCAACAGTGGTTTTGCCGTTGGTACCGGTAACACCAACAAGTTTCAGGTTTCCGGAAGGATTTCCGTAGAAATTATCGGCTATATACGCCAATGCCTGCTGTGAATTTTTCACTTTCACGTAAGTAATTCCGTTCACAGTAGCTTTAGGCATCTCCTCGCAAATAATCGCAAGGGCACCCTGCTCCACAGCCTTGTCAATATAAGTGTGACCATCTGTTTGCGTACCTCTTATTGCCACAAACACATCATTGAACCCGACTTTTCGGGAATCGAAATGAATATCATTAACAGCAATGTTGGTGTTTCCAATAACCGCCTCCAGGGAAACCCTGTATAATATGTCTTTTAAATAGATCAACTTAATTTTAATTTTATTACCTGGTCTTTTCCGATCTTCGTTCCCGGCTGTACAGATTGCTGACTTACCTCTCCATTTCCGGAAAGTTCATATTTCACTCCCAGGTTTTCCAAAAGGGAAACAGCATCCATAGCGGGCATTCCGGTTAGATCGGGCATTACCTCATTCAGGTTTCGCGCTGTGGCAAAATATTTTTCAAAATTCTTTTCAATTTCAGGTTTGGTCGCCTCAAGACTCTCAAACTCATCCAGCACCGGTGTATCTGTAAAGATCTTTTGCGCAATCCTTTTAAAAACCGGCCCGCTTACGTCGGCCCCATAATATCCTGTCTTATTATTTGGTTTATGGATCACCACGATGCAGGAATACTTCGGATTTTCAACAGGGAAAAATCCAACAAATGAAGAGATGTACTGGGGATTCTGGGCCCAGCCCTCTTTCCAGTATTCTGTTTGAGCAGTTCCCGTTTTGCCGGCCATTGAAAAATTAGGCTCATATAAACTCTTTCCGGTTCCACGTTCCACCACGTTCTTCAGCATGTCTGTCACTTTAGCCACAGTTTCGGGACTGCATATCTGCGGATCGATCACTTTCTTTTCAAATTTTTCAATGGTCTTGTCCCATTCCTTGACTTCTTTTATGAAACGCGGCTTTACCATCTCACCGCCATTGGCAATCGCGTTGTAAAAAGTGAGGGTTTGCAGCGGAGTGAGCTGGATACTTCCGTAGCCATAAGCCATCCACGGCAAAGAAAGACCCGACCAGGTTTTATCCCCCGGATAGGGTATATAAGGAGTACCTTCCCCTTTGATAGCCAAACCGAGGCTTTCGTTTAGATGCATTGTGTTGAGGCCGTCAACGAATTTCTTTGGCTGGTCTTTGTAATTATCGTAGATCAGTTTCACAATTCCGACGTTGGAAGACACCTCAAATGCTTTTCCTGCAGTGATCTTTCCATAACCTCCGTGCTTGGAATCCCGCACTCTACGACGGTGTATCACCATGATCCCTTTTTCTGTATCTACAACTGTGCTGGTATCGATCACCTTGTCTTCCAAAGCTACAACCATGGCCATTAATTTAAACGTAGAACCCGGCTCATGAGCTTCGCCCACTGCATAGTTGAGCTTTTCGAAATAAGTTCCTTTCGAGGTACGGCCAAGATTTGAAATAGCTTTTATTTCTCCCGTGGAGGTTTCCATAACCACCACCGAGCCATGATCGGCTTCATACTTTTCCAGCTGCTGCAGCAAGGCGTGATGCGCAATGTCCTGGATCTTTACATCAATCGTTGAGATCAGATCGTAACCGTCTTTTGGTTCGACTTCATTATTATCACTAATAGGTTTCCACTGGCCTTTAGCGATCCGCTGTTTAAGACGCTTACCTTCTTTCCCTCTTAAATAAGGTCCAAAAGCTCCTTCCAGGCCTACACGGGTAAAGTATCCACTGTCATCCTGCCGCTCATAGCCTACGGTCCTTTCAGCCATAGTACCGAGGGGATGTTCGCGTACCGTCCTCTGCTCCACGATAATTCCGCCGCGATTGGAACCCAGCTTAAACATAGGGAACTTCTTTACCCTAATATATTCTGAGTAGCCAAGATTACGGGCAATAAGAAGGTATCTGTGTTTATTGGCCCTTGCAGTTCTAAGTTTTTGAGCCCAGTGAGAAGAAGATTTCCCGAACATCTCCGAAAGCTCTTCTGATAATGGCCCTACATTTTCCTGAAAGTGTTTTTCTGATACGGTCACCGCATCAAACCTGATGTCGTACTTAGGAATGGAAGTAGCAAGAAGATTTCCATTGGTATCATAAAGATTCCCCCGGTTTGCCGGAATAACAAAATTCCGGTAGGTACGCTGCTCGGCGATCTCCCGGTAATTTTCCCCCTCCACGATCTGGATATTAAGCAGCTTCACACCCACCGCAATCGCGAACAAGAACATGCAGGCTGCCACAAAATAGATGCGGTACAATATGTGCTTTTCGGTGGTTGCCATTTGGCTTATTTTTTTTCTTTAACTACAATCTTGGTTGGTGGCACATCTGAAGGTTTGATCCCCCGGGTCACCATCCTTCTGGTAATGGTCGATTCCATTTTGAGCTTCATGAGATTGGATCTTCCGTCAAGGAACTGCGTCCTCAACTCCAGCACCTCATCATTGAGCTTTGCTATTTCATGTACCTTTTGTTCTGCACTGTGAGAGCTGCCAATCATAAAAATGGCAAGCAAGGTGCAAAACAGGATAAAACGCCAGTTGTTAAAAGCGTCGTTGCTTATTAGAAACTTACCTTTTAATATGTCGTATAAACTTTCCTTCATTTAGGCTAACCTCTCGGCTATTCTTAGTCTTGCACTTCGGGCGCGGTTATTTCTCTTTATTTCTTCGGAAGAAGGCACGATCATTTTTCCGACTTTTTGAAAGGGAACTGAAATATTTCCGTAGAAATCTTTTTCAGGCTCTCCTTCAAACAGACCACTCCTTATATATCTCTTTACCAAACGGTCTTCAAGGGAATGATAAGAAATAAGGCTTAATCGCCCTCCCGGTTTAAGCAGACCTTCCGTCTGCAACAAAAATTCTTTTAAAGCCTCGATCTCCTGATTCACCTCGATCCGAATGGCCTGATAGATCTGCGCGAGGATCTTGTGCTCCTTTCCCATTGGCAGAAAAGGCTGCAGGATCTCCTTTAACCTTTCACTGGTAGCAATCTCACCCTCTTTGCGGGCGGTGACAATGGTGCGGGCGATCTTTGGAGCATTTCTCAATTCCCCATAATTAAAAAGCACTGCTTTCAACTGCTTCTCCTCATAATTATTCACCACCTCAAAAGCACTTAGGCTGCTTTGCTGATTCATCCTCATATCCAGCTTAGATTCAAATCGTGTTGAAAATCCGCGTTCTGCCACATCAAACTGGTGAGAAGAGACTCCAAAGTCCCCAAGGATCCCATCAACTTTTTTTACTCCATAGAACCTTAGAAATCTTTTAATGAACCTGAAGTTCTCATTGATGAGAGTAAATCTTTCGTCGTCAATTTTATTTACAAGAGCATCTTTATCCTGATCAAAAGCGAACAGCTTTCCTTGCGGCCCCAATCGGCTGAGAATCTCCCGGGAATGCCCGCCACCACCAAAGGTGACGTCAACATAGATACCGGAAGGCTGAATATTCAACCCATCTACAGATTCTTCCAGTAATACCGGTTTATGATAGCTCATTGGCTCCGTTTTTATTACCCATTACACGTTCTGCCAGTTCGGCAAATTCTTCCGGGGGAGTATCTATTGCCTTTTCGTATCCTTCTTTATCCCAAATTTCAATGATATCAATAGGAGAAGCGATAACTACCTCCTTATTAATACCAGCAACCCGTATGAGGTCTTTAGGAATTAACAGACGGCCATTAGCATCCACCTCCACAATTTTAACACCTGCTGTAAATTTTCTTATAAAGTCCATGTTCTCCTTCACAAACCTGTTGAGCTTTCCCACTTCCTGCATGACTTCATTCCAGCGAACCATAGGATAAAGCTCCAGACAGTTGCCAAACAAGGAGCGTTTAAGCACAAAACCGTCCTGGATAATAGGCACTAACTGCTTCTTCATAGGCGCAGGAACCATGAGCCGCCCCTTTGCGTCTACCTTACATTCATATGTGCCAATGAGATTTACCACCCTAATAGTTTACGTTTCAAATATATTGAAATTTAAACCACATTTTACCACTTTTTACCACATTGTTGATAAATTTTCCACTTCATACCCTTTAAGCACCCCTTAAACCAACTACTTGAAGCCCTTTTAGTTGTGAAAGAAATTTGTTAAAAAAAATTAAACTTTTTCATTGGCCCTAAGTCAGGAAATGTGAAAATTGCAGCTATAAAAATTATGGCAGCTTCTGTAAAATCTATATACTTGTAGGGAAATCACTATATTTGCGAAGCTAACAGCAAAGGCATCAATGGAAAATAATTTAAGGGAAGAAGGAAAATTCAAGTATGTAGAGGAAGGTGAAGGAACACCTATTATTATCCTGCACGGGTTGATGGGAGGTTTAAGTAATTTTGAAGGGGTACTGAATTTTTTCCCGGCAAATGGATATAAAGTCGTTTTATTAAAATTACCACTCTACGAACTTTCTCTTTTAAAGACAAGTGTCGCGACTTTCGCGAAATTTCTGAAAGAATTTATCGATCATAAAAAATATGAGCAAGCGATACTCCTGGGGAATTCCCTTGGGGGACACATTGCTTTGTTGTGCACAAAACTCTATCCTGAAAGCATAAAGGCTCTGGTCATCACCGGAAGCTCCGGGTTATATGAAAGTGCAATGGGCGAAAGTTATCCTAAGCGAGGGGATTACGAATACATTCGAAAAAAGGCAGAAAATGTTTTTTACGATCCAAACATAGCAACCAAGGAAATTGTTGACGACGTTTTTGAGACAGTTAATGACCGAAACAAACTCATCAAAACTTTGGCTATTGCAAAGAGTGCAATAAGGCACAATATGTCAAAAGATCTTCCAAAGATGTTTACCCCCACCTGTATAATCTGGGGAAGAAATGACAACGTTACCCCTCCCGAGGTAGCCGAAGATTTCCACCGCCTTCTGCCCGATTCCAACCTTTACTGGATCGAAAAATGTGGTCATGCCGCCATGATGGAACACCCTGATGCTTTTAATGAGATCCTCTACAGGTGGTTGACCGCCCGGAAGTTATAAAACCACGCCATGAAAATTAAGTCGGCCGAATTTGTGATCAGCAATTCTGATGTATCCAAATGTCCGGATACAAAATTGCCGGAATATGCTTTTATTGGCCGGAGTAATGTCGGGAAGTCTTCTCTTATTAATGCTCTCACTAACCGGAAGGACCTTGCAAAAACATCAGGCCGGCCCGGAAAGACCCAGTTGATCAACCACTTTTTGATCAATAAAAGCTGGTTTCTGGTTGACCTGCCGGGATATGGTTATGCGCGCGTTTCCAAGTCGGCCAAAAAGACCTTTCAGAAGTTCATCACCCAGTATTTTGAAAAACGGGAGCAGATGCTCTGTGCTTTTGTCCTTATCGACAGTCGCCATAAACCTCAACCTATAGACATGGAATTCATGACCTGGTTGGGAGAGCATCAGGTGCCCTTCTGTATCATCTTTACGAAAGCCGACAAAATGAAACCAAAGGCTCTGGAAAGGAATATCAATGACTACCAGGCAGAGATGCTGCAAACCTGGACCGAAATGCCGCAGTATTTCGTCACCTCATCTGCAAATGGAATGGGAAGTGAAGAGGTATTGGCTTATATCCAAAACATCAACGAAAACCTTCTTCCGCAGAAATAGAATTCAAGATTCAAAGTTCAAGATTCAAGGTTTAAAGTTTTCTAAAAACCACCGTGACCTGACAACCGACTACTGTCCTCTCACCACTATCATATGACTACCTCGGTCGCTCCTATGAACGGTATGCTTAGGTTGTATATACAACCCGGGGTTTACACCCCGGGCTACCAATATTTCGCCCCTCGTATGTTTGAAAAATAGGAATTTTGTTCACTATAAATACTTTAAAATATATAATCTTAGTTACTTGAATCCTCAAAATTAATAATAGGAAGAAACAGGAATAGCAACATCGCCCCAGATAACAAATTTTGTATATCGACCCAGAGACTTTGCACTTGTTTCTTTTCTTCTTAAAATCTGAATAGTATCTAGGAAACAGGCCATGTTGTTTGTATTCCGTATAAACACGAGGAAAGATAAAAGAAGATATTCCTTAAACTTTAAACATATTATGAGTAAACTAATTATTGGTATTGACATTTCGATGAATGACTTCTATGCCTGTATTAAAGTAAGAACAGAAGATAACAGTATTAAGATAAAAGGAACTCGTTCCTTTGAAAATACAGATCAGGGATTTGAAAATTTCTTATCCTGGTCTTTAAAACAAAAAAAAGATGATGAGTGGTCGGTAAGATTTGTAATGGAAGCAACAGGAGTATATTACGAAAACCTTGCTTACTATCTTCATTCTCAGAACCAGAAGGTGTCAGTGGTGTTAGCTAATAAAATAAAAAACTACATTAAAAGTCTGAATGTGAAAACCAAAACAGATAAGGTAGATGCAAAGACCATTGCCAGTTTTGGAATAGAAAGAGAATTGGAGAACTGGGAGCCTATGTCTCCAATGTATAAAACTTTGAGAGATTTGT
>NZ_KE384054.1:202663-260171 GCF_000423585.1 Salinimicrobium xinjiangense DSM 19287 | reverse complement strand
TGTGGAAGAAAAGCAGCGAAGAAACAATGTAGAAGCCACTATTTTTCAGTTTGTGGTAAACATCAGAAATAAAAAGACTAAATACCGTGGTCTTATTAAAAACCGGATGTGGGCCTTTGCCCGCGGAATGTGGATAAATCTAGTGAGGATAGCCAAAAATATGGAGAAAATGTGTCCATGGAGTCCGGGTAAAGGCCAAAACTCCGCATTTTCTGTGCTTTTTCACCTTTTAAACATCAAAGATTGTTTGATTTTCTCGTTTATCATGGAGCAAACAAAAAACCCCGAATTTGAAGACAAATATAAACTTCTCAGAGCTTAATAAAAATAGGCTTTTTAGAGGTGACTCAATCTTGAATTTTGAACCTTAAATCCTGGATCCTATTTCTCTCCCCCACCTAAAGGTATTTCAAGTCCTGTTTTCCATAAATGAGATCTCTCGTCGCAATATCTTTTTATCAAAAGAAATTGCTCTGTCGAGATGACAACTGGATACAACAGGAAATTGAATCTTGATTTTGAACCTTAAATCCTGAATTAAATCCGGCTTTAGCTCATTGAATCTTGAACCTTGAATCTTCTAAATTGTCATGGAAAACAATTTGGTTTCGGGTTTGCTGCGTTGGAGTAAAAGATCAAATGCCATGCAAATATTTCTCACAAAAGGTCTTCCGCTTTCTTTTACAGTCAGTTCCTCATCTCCAAATTCCAAAAGCCCGTCGGCTTCCATTTCCTTCAGCTTGATAAGTACTTCAGGCAGTTCAGAAAATTTCATTTCTTCCTTTTTCCACGAGGTGTGAAGATTACACATGATGTTGAGGATGTGGCGACGTAATTTCTCGTCTTCGGCAGTCAGAATATGTCCCCGATAAAGAGGCAGCTCTCCTTTTTCAAGGATCTCATAATATTCCTCAATGGTCTTTACGTTTTGTGCAAAACCTGTCCAGCTATCGCTAATGGCAGAAACTCCGAGTCCAATCATCACCTTGGTCTTTGACGAGGTGTAGCCCATGAAATTGCGATGCAATTTCGCGTTTTCCATAGATTTATAGAGGGTGTCTGTTTTTAATGCAAAGTGATCCATGCCCACTTCAACATAACCGGCTTCAAAAAGCAGCTGCTTTCCAATTTCATACATTTCGCGTTTCACAGAGGCAGTGGGAAGATCCTCTTCCTTAAACCCCCGTTGGCCATTTCCTTTGATCCATGGCACGTGTGCGTAGCTGTAAAACGCGATCCTGTCCGGCATCAGCTCCTTCGTCTTGGCAATCGTCTCCCGAATATGGTCGACGGTTTGGAAAGGCAGACCAAAGATCAAGTCGTGGCCCACCGAGGTGTAACCTATTTCCCGTGCCTGTTCGGTCGCATTTTTTACATTCACAAAAGGCTGAAAACGATGAATGGCTCTCTGCACTTCTATATTATAATCCTGCACCCCATAACTCACACGTGTGAATCCAAGTTCGTAGAGTAATTCCAGGTGCTCCTTTTTAGTATTATTAGGGTGACCTTCAAAACTGAAATCGGTATCCTCTGCCCTTTCGGCTTTCTCAAAAAGACCCTCAATAAGGATCCGGAGATTGGCGGGCGAAAAGAAAGTTGGGGTTCCCCCTCCAAGATGGATCTCTTTTATCACCGGCTTTTCCTCCAGCAGTCTTACATACATATCCCATTCCTCCAGCACTGCTGCTATATAGGGAGATTCCACCTCGTGGCGTTTGGTAATTCGCTTATTGCAGCCACAAAATGTACACAGGCTCTCGCAGAATGGAAGATGAATGTACAGACTTATTCCTTCTTCGCTGTTACTCTCCAAAAATGACTTTTTAAGAGTGTCTTTATATGCTTCAACCGTAAATTCGGCTTCGTTCCAGTACGGTACCGTGGGATAACTAGTATATCTGGGTCCGGGAACATTGTATTTCTGAATTAAAGAAGTGCTCATACCTATTAATTAGAATGCAAAAGTAACCGGCCTTTTTTGATTATAACATGATCTAAATCAGGTCAAAATTGTCTGAATTAAAAACCTCCCAAAAATGTCATTTTTGAAGGTTCTTTTCCGTGAGATATTTCCAGTATCGCTTCGGAAGATGTTGTACATGTAATTTAGAATTGGCCCTGCTTTGAATATTGGTGCTGGTGAAATACTGATTCCACAGCTGCTGAAAAGCTATTTCTGAAGTATGGAAAAAAGCTTCGGGGGCGCCTGAAATTCCTATTTGAGGATCCAGGTCCAGGGTGATGTACTTTACTTCTGAAAGATCGAAGGCAATTCCGAAGTTTCGCCTCAGATCATAAATGATCCACTGCTGATCTGCATACCTGCTCTTAAAATGTGCTTTAATAAGTGGCAGCACATTAAAATCTGGTTCTATAGCGGCAAAATAGCTGCCATCCCGGGTAAGCCTGAAGCGTACGAAAGCCTCCATGCGGTGTTTCTCCCGTCCCACCTTTTTAGCGGACTGGGAAACACGTAATACCGCGGGATGGGAAAAATCCCTGTCCACTGCGATCTCTTCGGCTATAACATACCTGATCACAGCCAGCAACTGTAATTCTATCCCTTCGATCTCACTTAAGAAAGCCCATTTGATGTCCCGCAGGCCTGCCGAAGAGGCTTTCTTTTTTAAGGAATTCCAGACTCTTTTCGCTTTAGCAGGATCCGTAATGATCTCCCTGCCTTCTGCGAAGAACTCCTGCTTCTCCCTGCCCGGCGGCTGGATTTCCAGCACTTTTAACCGCTCCTCGTAGCAGGCGAAGACACAGCATAAGAAACCTTCAAAGCTCCCGTCATAATATAAGACAGCCGTTTGTTCCATTAGAAGAGGCTTAATTGTTTCCCTGTGTACTGCCGGAACTTTCCCGAAGAGGTACTCAAAATCACATTTTTGAGATACTCACTCGAAGGTTCATTCACCTCGAATTCCTTGGAATCGCAGGTGATAAAGTACTAGGCCCTGTTTATGGCAATACCGATATTCTTTAAGTGTTCCCAATTAAGCTTCCGGATTTTCCTTGCCTGCAGGATCTTGTTGACCGATTTTTGTCCGATGCCCGGAACTCTCAACAGCAGTTGTTTCTCTACCCTGTTTACATCTACGGGAAATAAATGTCGGTTGCTCAGCGCCCAACTCAGTTTAGGGTCTATTTCCAGGTCGAGATTCAAATTATGCTCGTTAAGCAGCTCCCTCACATCAAAACCGTAAAATCGCAGCAGCCAGTCGGTCTGATATAACCTGTTCTCTCTTAGCAAAGGCACCTGACTTCCCAGCCCCGGCAGGCGTGAGTCTGTGGTTACCGGCACGTACCCCGAGTAGTAGACCCGCTTCATATTATATTTTTTATAGAAGAAGTTAGCCGAATACATAATGTCCCGGTCACTTTCCCCGGAAGCTCCTATGATCATTTGCGTACTTTGACCTGCGGGTGCATATTTTGGAGTACTTCTTATTAATTTGCTCTCCTGCTTATACTGAATGATCTCATTTTTCACCTTTTCCATAGGTTTGATAAAATCTTCGTGTTTCTTATCGGGAGCCAGGAGCTTGAGTCCGGCTTTGGTGGGAATTTCGATATTCACGCTAAGGCGGTCGGCATACAGCCCGGCCTCCCTCATTAGCTCATCGCTGGCCCCGGGGATAGATTTCAGGTGTATATAGCCATGAAGTTCTCTTCCATCCGCAGTTTTTTTGCCACCTGGATAAGCCTTTCCATAGTGTAATCTGCATCCTTAAATATTCCGGAGCTAAGGAAAAGGCCTTCTATATAGTTGCGGCGGTAAAAGCTGATGGTGAGATCAACCACTTCCTGCACTTTAAAGGCCGCTCTTTTAATGTCATTGCTTTTACGGGTCACACAATATGCGCAGTCAAAGATACAGTGGTTGGTCAGGAGGATCTTGAGGAGAGATACACAACGGCCATCGTCGGTATAGGAATGACAGATCCCCATACCCGAAGAGTCTCCCAGGCCTTTAGTAGAATTTTTTCGTTTGCTTCCGCTTGAAGAACAGGAAACATCATACTTTGCAGCATCGGCCAGGATGCCGAGCTTCTCCTTAATCCTGTTGTAATCCATTTACAGCTTTTCAGCAAAAATAGGATTTATTCCTAATTAATGGATTATTTCCGAAGTTAAAATTTAGAACTGTTCCACAGTTTCAATGAACCCCTTTCGCAGTCCCAACCAGAGAAAGTTCCAGAAGGAGCGCTGCTTATTCCGTTCCACCTGGATATGGTGTTCCTGCTTCCCGGCTTCGCCTTTATTTTCCACCAGTAAATTTGCCAGGGCACTTAAAATATTCCTCTTTTTTGTACCATCATCTTTTAATAATTCCACCTTTAGGGAATCATAATCCATTGTAAAATCTCCTTCCATGACATCATCATTTCCATAGAAATTAAAGGAAATGTCGTTGATCTCCCCGCGCACCTGGAAATCCATGACAGGTATGATAAAAGGATCCAAAGCTTCTCCCTCAATTTCCCCCAGCCCTCCGGAGGCCCGGAATGAACTCAAGTCGTCAAAAACAGGAAAATCAAGTTCAAGAGTGACCAATGTTCCCCGCATAAAATTGGCCTGCGCAGAGACTTTAGGCTCCGGCAGACTATCCCTAAGATTATTTAAATGGTTGATCTCTCCTTCTACCCCGGAAAATCTTATCACCCCCGCCTGCCGCCCTTCCTGAACAAGTTCCTCGTAAATGATCTCGCTATTTTCCACCTGTACCTGCTCAAAATTTAATTTCACAGCAGCTTTTCTGAGCAATTCTCCATAAAGAGGTTTTCTCCTGGTATCATCAGCAAGAAGCTTATTTCTATAGATTTCAAGAAAGGCTTCAGAAATTACCATTTTTGGCTCAGTAAGATGAAGCGTGTCGTTTAGCTTGTTAAATGTCAGGTTCTGTAGTGTGATCCTTGGAATTTTGAGGTCGATGCGATCCTTTTCATAAGGAATATTACGGTCGAATTCAGGTTTTGGATAAAATGAAGCGATTTTGAAGTCGGAGACTTTTACTCTTCCATCTTCGGCTTCTGCCGATCCTATGTTTATGTAATGTTCGGCATTCATTTTAAGCCACACAGAATCGAGTTTCACTTTATAAGACTCAAACTGCAGATTTCCCATGTCCTCACCCGGCTTAAGATTTACTTCCGGAAAACGGAGATAAACAGAAGCATCGGCCGTGTTACTCTCTTTACTGCTGAAGGTTCCGTTTGAAAGAAAGAATCTTTTAATTTTCACCTGTTCATCTGAAGACTTTTTCTCGCCCTTTTTTCGGTTTCTAATCTGAACGATTTCCGGCTCCTGAACTTCGAGCTCATCTATTACCAGCGCTCCGTCAAAAAGAAGTTTTGAATAAGAGACACCTTTAAAAATCACCTTTTTGGCACCTATAGAAAATTGATCCTGCGAGGTTTTTAAATCTTCCAGGCGGTAACGGTTGAAGTAGATATTTACATCCAGGTCTGCATAGGAAACATCGGAATCAAGCTCCTGTAATCGACTTTCGACCTTTTGCTTCACAAAAAGATTAAGCAGATACAATAAAAGGATTATTCCAAGTGGTAAGGCTATAAAAAGAAGAAGCTTTTTCCGGTTCACAAACAAGAGTTTAATCTGAAGATACTAATTTTCCCTAAAAGAGCTTTTAACAGTTGTCCTTCTTCGGGAGATCGACCAACAAGACACGCCTGATCTTCTTCTTAAATTGTTAAAATTGGACCGGAACTGTATCCCGCGAAATCACTAAGAACTCCTAATTTTTTCACAGAGACTACCGGGTCTTGTTAATTCTTTGCTAATCAACATTCTGTTAGAACATTTTTAACACGTCAAACTGTAATTTAGGCCCTGTAAGAATAAAAGATTAACCCCAAAAACAGACCTTATGACATCATTTCAACCCTCTCAAATTATAGAAGAATTTAAAAATTTCGTAAATATCAGTTGTACTGACTGTGATACAGATATAAGTAACTACAGTTCTCTGCACAAAGGCATTATAAAAATGTATTTTGCCGCCCGTAAAGTAGAGATCGACTATCAAAATCATACAGTAAAAGCAGAAATTCCGGTGTCTGACCATGAGTATACCACTGTGAATTTTGAATGCCAGGACCTTAACAGGTTTCTTTCCTCCTGCGTAAAATCAGACAAGAGAAGTCTGCAGTTTTACCAGAGTGCCCTTAATTATTACAACCATATACCCGGGTCATTAACGCAGGTTGCATAGAGTAAGAAATAGTCTAAAGGTTATATAGAAGCTTCGGAGTAAAAACCGGAGCTTTTTTTATTTGAAGCGGGAAGGTCCCTTATGGAAAGGAGGAATGGAATTAGGCTAAAAAACAAAACCCCGAACTCTCGTTCGGGGTTTTTCATTTCAGTTGGCCTACTAGGGCTCCTCTCGATTCAGCCTACGGCTTCAATCGAGACAGGCTTCTCGCCCTCACCCTTGTAAAAACAAAAAACCGAACTGTTTTCACAATTCGGTTTCACATTTACTTTGTTGGCCTACTAGGGCTCGAACCTAGACTCTTCTGGACCAAAACCAGACGTGTTGCCAGTTACACCATAGGCCATTGCTGTAATGCGGATGCAAATTTAAAACAAACTTTCTGTTGTACAAATATTTTTTCCGAATTCTTTCCTATTAATTAAAAAATCTATTTTCCATTCAAAATCCGGACTGGAATACAGGAGGTTGCACCCTCTCTTATTCTAAGAAAAATCAATGATAGCATCGGTTCCGGGAAAATATCTGCTTTTAAAAAGCGTTCTACTTCCAATTTCTTAATTATTCTTAAATTCGCCACAGTTCTCAAACTCACTTCTATGACCGATCTTAACTTTACCAGGTGGAATAAAATTCTGGGCTGGTTTGTTTTTTTTATAGCTCTTACAACCTTCTGGCTTACCGTTGAACCAACCGTGAGTTTTTGGGATGCAGGAGAATATATCTCCACTTCGTCCAAACTGGAAGTAGGTCATCCTCCGGGAGCTCCACTCTACCAGATGATGGGCGCCTTCTTTTCTGTATTTGCGAGTGAACCTTCACAAATCGCATATATGGTAAACCTCATGTCGGTTTTCGCAAGTGCTTTTACCATCCTGTTCATGTTCTGGTCTATAGTTCTGCTTTTACAAAAGGTCACCGGTCCCGCTTCTGAAATATCGGGAGCAAAAAAAGTAGCAGTTCTTGGAAGTGCCGCTGTTGGATCCCTGGCCTTTACTTTTACCGATAGCTTCTGGTTCAACGCGGGCGAAGCCGAAGTATATGCAATGGCCACTTTTCTTATGTCCATTCTGTTCTATCTTGGCCTTTTGTGGGAAAGGGATATGTTTGCTCCCCGGGGTAACCGCTGGGTCATCCTTATCTCCTTTATTGTAGGTCTTTCCTTTGGGGTTCACTTTATGGGATTACTCACCATCCCAGCCATCGGCTTCCTTTATTATTTTAAAAATTTCTCTAAGATCACGGTAAAGAATTTCATTATTGCCAACATCGTGGTGGTGGCAGTTCTTATGTTCATTTTTAAATTCCTTTTACCCTATTCCCTGAAGCTCTTTTCGGCCACAGAAGTCTTCTTTATCAATTCTCTTGGGCTTCCGTTCAACTCAGGAACCATCTTTACCGGTCTCGCTCTAATTGCAGTATTTTATTTTGGTCTACAGTACACCAGGCGCAAGCAGTATTTTCAGCTTAACACCTTATTGCTATGTATCCTGTTCATTTTTATTGGATTCTCTTCCTGGATCATGCTTCCTATTCGAGCTAATGCGAATACGGTGATCAATGAGAATAATCCTAATAATGCCAGGGAGTTACTGGCTTACTACAACAGGGAACAATACCCCGAGACCCATTTATTTTACGGTCCACAGTTTACAGAGATCTACGGCGGACTGGATAAAAACAATCCTTACATAGATGACAAGCCTAAATATGAAAAAGATGAGGCCGCTGGCAAATATGTGATCGTAAACAATTATAAGAATGCCAAGCAAAACACAGATGATGCTCACAAAGCTGTCCTGCCCCGCATGTGGAGTACAGAACATGCTGCTAATTATCTGGATTTTACAGGCCCTCTTAATTTCACGATCAAACCTGAATACCAGCAGGAAGAACAATTGCTCAATGCAGTAAATGAATTTAAACGCAACTATAACCTTGGCGGGGTAGACAACCAACAATACGATCAGTTTTTGCGGCAGTTCAGAGAATATATTATTGTTGAAAAACCTTCATCGGGATCGAATATCAATTACCTTTTTGAATACCAGATGGGCTATATGTACTGGCGCTACTTTATGTGGAACTTTGTAGGCCGTCAAAATGATATTCAGGGAAAATATACCGATCAAAACGGGAACTGGCTAAGCGGGATAAAATTCATTGATGAAGCCAGACTCGGCAACCAGGACCAGCTACCTTCAGATGCCAGGAATAACCCGGCGCGAAACACCTATTATTTCCTCCCCCTGCTGTTAGGACTCTTAGGCCTTGTATTCCATTTTTCAAAAGATAAAAAGAACTTTTGGGTGCTACTGGTCTTCTTCCTGTTTACAGGTATTGCACTTAAGATCTACCTTAACGAAAGACCATTCGAGCCAAGGGAAAGAGATTATGCTCTTGTAGGATCCTTCTATGTTTTTGCAATATGGATTGGTTTTGGCGCTTACGCCCTCTTTGATATGCTAAAGGATCATTTAAAGATGAAGGTCGCAGCTCCTGTAGCCATAGTGTTGTCTCTCCTCGCAGTTCCTACTGTGCTGGCGGCAGAGAACTGGGATGATCATGACCGTTCCGACCGGTATACTGCACTCTCAATGGCAAAAATGTACCTGGACAGTCTGGATGAAAATGCCATAATTTTCACCATTGGTGATAACGATACGTTTGCCCTGTGGTACGCACAACAGATCGAAGAATACAGAACCGATGTAAGAGTAGTTAACACCAGCCTTTTTGCTACCGACTGGTATATAGATCAAATGAAGCGGAAAGCTTGGGAGAGCGACCCTATACCCGGCCAGCTGGAACATGAGCAGTATCGCTATGGCACCAATGACGCCGTATGGTACCAGGCGATTACGCAGGACACCATGAATATAAAGAACTGGATGAACTGGATCGCCAGCAGTGATCCGCGGACAAAAGCAGAGTTGATGAGCGGACAAACCGTGAGTACTTTCCCCACAAAGAGCATCCGGGTCCCTGTGAATAAAGAGAATGTATTGGAAAATGACATAGTTAAACCACAACTAGCCGATGAGATTGTAGATGAGATCATCATAGAGCTGTCTGGAGACATCATTTATAAAAACAGGCTGCTTATGCTGGATATCATTGCAAACAATGACTGGAAGCGACCTATTTATTTCACTGGCGGTAGTTTTGGTGATGATGATTACCTGTGGATGAAAGATTATTTACAGCTTGACGGAGTGGCTTATAAACTCGTTCCAATAAGGACTCCGGTTAACCCGAGAAATCCATTTGACATGGGCCGCATAGATGCCGATAAGATGTATGACATAGTGACCGGATGGTACTGGGGTAACTCGGGAGATCCCGACATCTATTACGACACTGAAACCAGAAAGAATGCCATTACTTACCGCAGCAATCTGGCGCGCCTGGTAGAAGCTCTTATCAACGAAGGTAAGATGCAACGGGCAGAAGACATTCTTGACCTGGGCATGGAAAAGATGCCGGTGGAGCATTTTGAATATTACACCCTGCTGGAACCTTTTATTGCAGGTTATTATGAAGTGGGCAATAAAGAAAAAGCACGGAAACTCTGGCAGCAGGTAGCCACCAAGTATCAGGAGAACCTTACTTATTACAGTTCCCTGGATCTTGACCGGCAATTCACCCGCGGAAATGAGATCGTAACCGATATTGAGCGCTACAGAAGTCTTGTGGATCTTATGATCATAAATGATTCTGAAGAGATAGCGAGGGAAGAAGCAGATAAGTTCAACAGGTACCTAATGCTGTTCAGACACTTTTACGGGGAACCCGATGCACCCGAAGATTTACCGGAATCAAATGCCGATCTGCTTCCGCAGGAGATAAGAGATTCCCTGTAGCATAATTCAATGAAAGAACGTATTCCCGGATTCGTAAAATGGATCTATCCTAAAAGGATCTGGGAAGCGCCTGCCGAAGACAAAAGTATTTATCTCACATTTGATGACGGCCCTGTCCCGCAGGTAACCCCATGGGTACTGGAACAGCTTAAAGCTTTTGATGCCAAAGCAACGTTCTTTTGCATTGGAGAAAATGTGCAGAAGCATCCCGATATTTTTGGAAAGATCATACACGAAGGTCATACAATTGGCAATCACACCTACAATCATCTAAACGGGTGGAAGACCGGAACAGACGAATATCTTCTAAACACTTTAAAATGCCAACAGGTAATTCAAAAAAATCATCCTTCTAAAAAACCTCTCAAAAATCCCCTTTTTCGGCCTCCTTATGGAAAGATAAAAAACAGGCAGGCGGGAGAGCTTCAAAAAAGGGGTTTTAAAGTTGTAATGTGGAGCATTGTGAGCCTGGATTACGACACAAGAATTTCTCCCGAAAGATGCTATCACAATGTTGTGCGAAATGCGCGACCGGGAAGCGTGATCGTATTCCACGACAGTTTTAAGGCTGAACCAAATCTTTTGGAAGTTCTACCACGAATTCTGGAGGTTTATAGCCGGGAGGGATTTATTTTTAAAGCTTTGTAAAAGATCACGGTTTCTCTATGGAATATCCTTACAGTTAATTCAGAAACAAGTGCGCACATAAACTCAGCAAGAGAACATTCTTAAAAATTTATTAAAAATATCATAATTTCATATCTTGTCACCCGGACCAAACCAGTTTTCATGAAATCAGGCTTATATCTTTTCATAATAATTCTTCTCTGTTCTTCATGTAGTACAGACGATTCTGGAAATTCTGAAGTTGAGACAGTTCCTAAGGAAAAGTATTATCATAATCCTAAAACTTTTTCGACCCAGGCCGATGTGGACGACTTTGCTAAACAAGAATATAATGTTATTACAGGAAATCTGGTATTTATAGGAGAATCTATTACAGATTTATCGGGCCTTAAAAGTATCCATAGCATACGGGGGGATCTGATGATTTTGGCCACCAGTATTGAGAATCTCGACGGTTTGGAAAATGTAAATCTTATAGATAAGGCCGGAATAAGCCTTAATAAAAATTCGCTACTAAAAGACATTAGTGGTCTAAGAAGTATTTCTGTTCTTCTATCATATCTAGAAATAGAAGACAGCCCGGAGTTAATTACTCTTACTGGTCTTGAAGGAATCGTAGGAGTAACTCATAATTTGTTTTTAACTGATCTTCCAAAGATAAAAAGCCTTGATCCACTTAGCAAAATAGGCAATCCCCTTTTACGTCTTACTTTAAGCAACTTAGGAATAGTAAATACCAACGGAGTGTCAAAAATTCCATCAGTAGAGAGCATGTATGTTTTGGGCAACCCATACCTTTCTAATGCAAACTTCACAGAACTTACCAGAGTAGACAACCTTAATATAGGTGGGAATCCTCTTCTTGAGGACCTAAGTGGGCTAAATAATCTTCAACAAGCAAATGAATTAAATATTATAAATAATACAAGTTTAAAAAATCTGGATGGGCTGAACAATCTTGACACCTCAGAAATTTTAAATATGAAAATTTGGAATAATATAGAACTGGCTGATTATTGTGGCCTGCGCGATTTGGCCGCTAAGGGAAAACTTGCTTTAGAAGCCAGGGACAATTTGTATAATCCAACGTCAGCTCAGGTCGCGGGGGACGAGTGTAATCTGTAGAAATATAGTTTTTTAGAAGATAATTCCTGGGACTGGAATCAGAATATAGTGCGAAATGCGCGACCGGGATGCGTGATCGTATTCCACGACAGCTTCAAGTCAGAACCAAATCTTTTGAAAATTCTACCACGCCTGTTAGTATTTTTAAATGAGAAAGGATATCATTTTAGAAATCTCTGATCAGTCTTAATAAGAATCCAACAGGTATTTTTGTTTATGGTGATCATTTAAAAAATCTCCGTTTACAACGACCGGATGGAATCCTGGCAAATAATTTTCTAACTTAGGACAATCTAAATTATTTGTTATGAGCAACTTGAGAAAAGAAGATATTAGTCAGGAGGTATTTGATCTATATGATGATTACGCCCATAACAAGTTAAGCCGAAGGCAGTTTATAGAAAAACTCTCTGTTTATACTGCGGGAACCGTAACGCTTGGCTCCCTTTTGAGTTTTATGTCACCAAATTACGCAACCACCGCCACAGTCCCCCAAAATCATCCTGATATTGATTCAGATTATATTACTTATAATTCTCCCAAGGGAGGCGGAACTATAAAAGGGCTTTTGTCTGCACCAAAAAACAAGAGCTCAAAACTTCCGGGGGTGATTGTGGTGCACGAAAACCGCGGACTCAATCCTTATATTGAAGATGTTGGCCGCCGCACTGCATTAGACGGTTTTATTAGTCTGGCCCCCGATGCCCTCTCACCTCTTGGCGGATACCCCGGAAATGACGACGACGGGAGAGAACTTCAGAAAAAAAGAGACCGCAATGAAATGCTTCAGGATTTTATCGCCGCATATGAATATCTGCGATCACATCCCGATACAAATGGAAAAGTAGGCGTTGTAGGATTTTGTTTTGGCGGCTGGATCGCTAATATGATGGCTGTAGAGCTACCTGATCTTGGAGCTGCAGTTCCTTTTTACGGCGGACAACCTCCTATAGAAGAAGTGGCTAAAATTAACGCCCCTTTACAAATACATTATGCAGGTCTTGATGAACGTGTAAATGCCGGGTGGACCGAATATGAGAGAGCTCTAAAGGAAAAACAGAAAGAATTTTCTGTTCATTTTTATCCAAATGTAAACCACGGTTTTCACAACAACACCACTCCGCGCTATGACGAGGAAGCAGCAAAACTTGCCTGGTCAAGAACCATCGATTTCTTTAAAGAAAAACTGAGTTAGTACTCCCGTTTTGGGAAGCTCAAATATACTCCTGCATCAAACCAATAAGCGTATTGGCATCCTGCTCCCCGCTTTGCCTCCATTTCATCTCCCCTTCCTTGTAGATCATTAGGGTGGGAAGACCTTTCACCCTTAAAGCTTCGGCCAGTTCAGAATTTTTATCGACATCGATCTTGATGATCTTTGCCTTGTCGCCCATCGCGGCTGCAACATCTTTTAAAACCGGATGCATAGCTTCGGAAGCTTCATTCCAATCTGTATAGAATTCCAGAAGGACCGGAATCTGTAAGTCAATTAATTCCCCAAATTTTGACATATATCTGAAATTAATTTAGCCGCAGCCGAGACTTATCTCCTGCAGCCATATCAAATATAATCAAAAGTTTGATTTATACCGGCTTAGAGCCTTTTCTGAGTTCAATTACAGAAACTTCGGGCCATATTCCTACTCTGCCGGGATAGGCTAAAAAGCCGAAGCCGCGGTTGACATTCAGAAATCTTCCGGCTTCTTCATAAATTCCGGCCCAGTGCTCATACCTGTACTGCACCGGGCTCCACCTGAACCAGCCCGGAATCTCAATCCCGAATTGCATTCCGTGAGTGTGACCACTAAGGGTAATATGGAATTTCTTCCGGTCTTTTTTTACTTTCTCCTGCCAGTGTGAAGGGTCATGCGAGAGCAGTATCTTAAATTCTTCTTCTGAAAGTGCTGAAGCAGCCTTGTTAAGATCGCCTACCTGTTTAAATCCGGCACCCCAGTTCTCCACTCCTACGATGGCAATAGAGTCTTTACCACGGCTGATCTTTCTGTGCTCATCAAGTAATAAATCCCACCCCATCTCGCTGTGCACATTTTTAAGAGCATCTAAATTTGCCTTTTTTGCCGCTGCAGATTCCCAATTTACGTAGTCGCCATAGTCATGGTTGCCGAGTACAGAAAAAACTCCGTCGCGCGCCCTTAGTTTACCAAAAGCATCTTTCCATGGTTCCATTTCGGAAGCTGTATTGTTCACCAGGTCTCCTGTAAACATTATGGCATCACTTTGTTGCTCATTGATAAGCTCTATCCCATACCGTATCTTTTCGGGATTGTCAAAACTTCCGGAGTGGATATCACTAATTTGAGTGATCCTGTATCCATCAAAAGCATCGGGCAGGTCCTCAAAATGCAACACATATTTTAGTACCTTATAATTGTATCGTCCCCGGTACATTCCGTATAGAAGGGAGGCGAAAGGAATAGCCGCAATCCCCAAAGCTAACTGGCTTACGAATTTGCGTCTTGAAGGCAGGGAATATTCCTGATTTGTCTCATTCAGCTTCTGAAACCCGCTCACTACAAGTCTGACAATATCCTCTCCAAAGAGCAGTACGAAAAGAATGAGCTTAGGGGCAAAAAAAGCCAGGAAGAATCCTATTGCATAACTACGGGCTCCGGTTAATCCCTGTTTTTCGGGAATATTGAACTGATAAAGTAAATATGCCAGCACTCCCAGGGAGAGAAACAGGTAGATAAAATAGATCCAGGAATGTCGGGTGATGGTCTTGAACGCCTGATAGGCATAAATATCAAGAACAATATATATGATGAGAAAAATGATCCAGCGCATGTAAAATCTTTAGGCGGCAAAGATACTGCTAAAGCCTTGCCAAAAATTCCTTCTTACCAAAGCTTTATGTAATGGTACAATAGAGAATACTAAGAGGGTGGATCATGACTAACAGCAGGAGGGAGTACCAATAGCTGCAAAAAATATCACCAAATTATGACGAAGGTCAGCTGTTTAAGACCTGTTTGGGGGCAATGTATGCCTACATATAACTTCATTTCTAAATCTGTTTTCATACTTTTACAGCCCTGCAGTTTTAACTAAACTTGAAAAGACGCCATTTCATAAAGAATACCTCGCTCAGCGGAATTGGAGTCGCAGCAGTTTCTCCGTTCATTAATTATTTAAACCTTTCAGAAATGGGAAATTTTGATCCTGTTTGTATTGCAACCTGGAGTTTCCCCAATGCCAGCCGAAAGGCAGGGGAATTATTAACCGCAGGGGCAACGGCACTCGATGCCGTGGAGCAGGGAGTTATGGTGGAAGAAGCAGATATAAAAAATACCACCGTAGGCAGAGGTGGCGCGCCAGACAGGGAGGGAAATGTCACTCTTGACGCATGTATCATGGACCCTTCTGGTAAGGCAGGAGCAGTAGTTTACTTTAAACATCACACCCACGCTGTTTCTGTGGCAAGAAAGGTCATGGAGGATACTCCGCATGTCATCCTTGCAGGAGAGGGTGCAGATCAATTCGCCCGGCAACAGGGATTTAAAAAAGAAGATCTGCTCACCGAAAATTCAAGAGACGCTTTTAAGGAATGGCTTAAGACAAAAGAATATAAGCCTATCATAAATATTGAAAACCACGATACTATTGGAATGCTGTGTCTCGATTCTCAAGGCGACATAGCAGGTGCATGTACCAGCTCCGGATTGTCCTATAAAATGAACGGCCGGGTTGGCGACTCTCCCATAATTGGAGCCGGACTCTTTCTTGACAACGAAGTTGGAGGTGCCGTGGCAACAGGCATGGGAGAAGCAATTCTCAAAAGTGTAGGTTCTTTTCTTATCGTGGAACTTATGCGCCAGGGGAAATCTCCTCAGGAAGCCTGCGAGGAAGCTATTTTAAGGATCATCAAACAAAACTCAAATTATAAAGAATTCCAGGCCGCTTTTATCGCCATCAATAAAAAGGGCGATGTAGGTTCATCCTGCATTCAGAAAGGCTTCTCTTATATGGAATACAGAGGTGGCAAAAATGTCAATTTCCCAAGTAAATTTTATCATTAGAAATGGAAAACACAAGAAAATCCTATCGCACCGCATTTATATTCGTTACAATCCTGTTCTTTCTCTGGGGCTTTATTACCGTCCTGGTGGATTCCCTTATTCCGCGATTGCGTGAGGTTTTTACCCTCAGCTATTTCCAGGCAGGAATGGTACAATTTGCCTTTTTTGGAGCCTATTTTCTTTTATCCATCCCTGCAGGTTGGCTACTCTCAAAAATTGGATATAAAAAAGGAATAGTCTTAGGCCTTTTGACCATGGCCACCGGATGTTTGCTTTTCTGGCCCGCAGCATCCTACCGGGTATTCGGGATCTTCATGGTTGGTTATTTTATCCTGGCGGGAGGGATCACTATCCTGCAGGTAGCAGCCAATCCATATGTGACCATCCTTGGACCTGAAAAAACTGCATCCAGCCGACTCAACCTGTCGCAGGCTTTTAATTCCCTGGGGACCGCTATTGCTCCTGCTTTGGGTGCTCTTTTTATTCTTAGTGACAAGGTGATGACAAGGGATGAGATTGCCTTTATGACCGAAGCCGAGCGGGTGAAATATTATGCTTCAGAAGCTGCTGCCGTGCAAACTCCTTTTCTGGGAATAGCCGTGTTTATTATACTTATTGCTTTGGTATTCACATTTGTTAACCTTCCGAAGGTTACAGATACCGAAGCTTCCAATGATTATGGCGTAGTTCTCAAGAACCGTAATCTGGTGATGGGTGCCTTCGGAATATTCTTCTACGTAGGTGCCGAGGTCGCCATTGGATCTTATATGGTAAATTACTTTTTAAGTCTTAACCTGCCCGATGTGATACGGGAGACCCCGTTCATGCGAACTCTGGCAGAGTATATTCTTACTTCGGGAGTGACCACCTCCACAGATATGGCAATCGTGGGAGTATTTGTGACCTTCTACTGGACCGGCGC
Organism: Salinimicrobium xinjiangense DSM 19287; assembly: GCF_000423585.1. Lineage (GTDB taxonomy): Bacteria > Bacteroidota > Bacteroidia > Flavobacteriales > Flavobacteriaceae > Salinimicrobium > Salinimicrobium xinjiangense. The sequence continues at coordinate 243,359 of NZ_KE384054.1, read as the reverse complement.
AATGATTGGACGATTTATAGGTTCCTATCTCACCAAGATCATCAATCCGGCTGTTGTACTGACTGTTTTTGCCGCCTGTGCTATTGGCCTGGTACTAATTTCCAATCTAACTACAGGACTGGTAGCCATGTGGTCTCTCATTGCGGTGGGACTTTTCAATTCCATCATGTTCCCTACTATTTTTAGTTTGGCGCTGGATGGCCTGGGTGACAATAAGCCTCAGGGATCTGGAGTACTTTGTACGATGATTGTTGGAGGTGCAGTTGTACCTCCTGCCTTTGGATACCTTACAGATTCCTTCGGATTTAATCTTGCTCTTATTCTTGTAATGCTTTGCTATGGATACATCATGTTCTACGGCTTTAAGCACAAGAAAACTGAAGTAGCCGTTTAAGGGTTTAAGGTATAGGGAATAAGGTATAATGTAATTGCAGGTTGCAAGTGGTTGCAAGTTGCGGATTGTAGCTATTGCCTGATGCCTGTTGCCAGTTCCCTGTTTGCCAGTAAACCATTCAAAATTCAAGATCCAGCAGTTTCTTTAATTTTCTGATAACTGAACATTGAACCACTAAACTCATACTTCTAACTTCTAAAATCTAACTATTGTTTTACTGCCAACTTTAAAGCTATGCACTGCAGACTTTTTTCTGACCACTATCATAAGACTTAATTAATATTGTAATCACAACCGGAAATATTTCGCCCCTCCGGGGCTCTTTTTGGAGGTGGCACTTTTTGATCCCGGGTTTACACCCCGGGCTACCAATATTTCGCCCCGCTGGGGCTGGCAAAAGCAGAAAATCGAAAATTGTACTTCTAAAATCTAAATTCTATCTTCCTGAAAATCCATTTTCCACGGTAGCTCCACTGTTCATCGGGGTCATACTGACCACCGACCACTGGCCACTGATCATTGTTCATTGTTCATTAATCTTTGATCAATCTCAATACTCACTACTCACTTCTCAATACTCATTTTAGTTTTGTAATTTTAGCCTTCCAAAATTTTTTCCATGGCCGAACAAAAACGCTTATTCCTTCTAGACGCATACGCCCTCATCTTTAGAGGATATTATGCTTTTATAAATAACCCGATCGTCAATTCCAAAGGCCAGGATACCTCGGCTATAATGGGTTTCATGAATTCTCTTTTTGATGTGATAAGAAGGGAGCGGCCAGATCATCTGGCGGTTTGTTTTGACAAGGAAGGAAGTGTGGTGCGAACAGAAATGTTCGTAGCTTACAAAGCGCACCGCGATGCAACACCCGAACCTATCATGCAGGCAATTCCTTATATACAGAACATTCTTAAAGCCATGCATATTCCGGTGGTGGTTCTCCCCGGTTGTGAAGCCGATGACATTATTGGAACCCTGGCCAAACAGGCAGAAAAAGAAGGTTACAAAGTCTTTATGGTCACACCCGACAAGGATTTCGCGCAGTTGGTTTCTGAAAATATTTTCATGTACCGTCCTGCCCGTATGGGTAACGGAATTGAGATCTGGGGGATTCCTGAAGTTCAGAAGAAATTTGAAGTGGAGCGGCCCGAGCAGGTGATAGATTACCTCGGAATGATGGGTGATGCCGTGGACAATATTCCCGGATTACCCGGAGTGGGTGAAAAAACAGCAAAAAAGTTTCTGAAGGAATTCGGAAGCATGGAAAACCTCCTGGCCAACACAGATAAGCTGAAAGGTAAAATGCGTGAAAAAGTGGAAGCCAATGCAGAACTTGGCCGCATCTCCAAAAAACTGGCAGCCATAATGACTGATTGTAAGGTGCAGTTCCACGCCGAAGATTACGAGCTTTCCATGCCCGATTCAGAAAAGGTACAGGAGCTTTTTGAGGAATTGGAATTCCGCCGCCTCAAAGATCAGTTCCTAAAGCTTTTCTCAGGCGAGGAAACAGCAAGGCCTACCCAGGTCACAAGCACCCCAACAGGCAAAGCCCAGGCCCAGCCGGCAGGAGCAGGCCAATTTTCCCTTTTTGGAGGGGAAGCTACAGAGAGCCTGGAATCCTTCTCGGGAAGAAAAACGATCAAAGAGGTGCCGCATGTATATCAAAGTGTGGCTTCAGGCATGGCAATGCAGCTCTTTCTTCAGAATTTAATGAAGCAGAAATGTGTGTGTTTTGAATTCACCACTACCGGACTCAATCCGCTTTCCGCGGAAATAATTGGAGTGGCATTTTCCTGGGAAGCCGGGAAAGGATTTTACCTTCCCCTTCCCGAAGATCGTACCGAAGCCCAGGCGGTAATAGAAAACCTCCGACCTTTCTTTGAATCTGAAAATATTGAAAAGGTGGGCCAAAACCTGAAGCATGATATCAAGGTACTGGCGAAGTATAATATAAAGTTCAGAGGTCCCCTTTTTGACACTATGCTGGCGCATTACCTAATAAACCCGGATATGCGTCACAGCCTTGATGTACTTTCGGAAACTTATTTGAACTACAGCCCAGTATTTGTGGAAGAGCTTTTGGGTAAAGGTAAGAATCAGAGGTCTATGAGGGACATTCCGCTGGATAAGCAAACGGAATTCAGCGTAGAAGATGCCGATGTGATCCTTCAGCTAAAGCAGCATTTTACGCCCGAACTCAAGGAAGCAGGGACAGAGAAATTGTTCAATGAAATTGAGATTCCGCTGGTACGGGTACTGGCCGACATGGAAATCGAAGGGATAAGACTGGATAAAGATTTTCTGGCAAGCCTTTCCGAAGCATTAGAGAAAGATATAAGCAGCCTCGAAAAAGACATTTTTGAGACCGCAGGAGAAGAGTTCAATATTGGTTCCCCAAAGCAACTGGGAGTTATTCTTTTTGAAAAACTTAGACTGGTTGAAAAGCCAAAAAAGACAAAGTCAGGCCAATATTCTACGGGGGAGGAAATTCTCTCTGCTCTGGCTCCACAGCACAATATTGTAAGGCAGGTACTGGATTATCGCGGACTCGTGAAACTGAAAAACACCTATATAGACGCACTGCCCCTGCAGGTAGATGAAACTACCGGAAGAGTGCATACAGATTATATGCAAACGGTTGCTGCGACGGGTAGATTAAGTTCGAATAACCCCAACCTGCAGAATATTCCTATAAGAACCGAGAGAGGACGGCAGGTGAGAAAAGCCTTCGTACCCCGAGATGCAGATCACATCCTGCTGGCTGCCGATTATTCTCAAATAGAATTACGAATTATTGCTTCTTTGAGCAAGGAAGATAATATGATCTCAGCTTTTCAGCAAAAGCAGGACATTCATGCCTCAACTGCTGCAAAGGTCTTTAATGTTCCTATTGAAGAAGTGACCCGGGAACAGCGAAGCAATGCCAAAACGGTAAACTTCGGAATTGTGTATGGAGTATCGGCATTTGGGTTGAGCAACCAGACGAATCTTTCCAGAGGCGAAGCTAAAGACCTTATCGATACCTATTATAAGACCTATCCGAAGCTGCGGAATTTCATAAGTGAACAAATAGATTTCGCTAGGGAACATGGATATGTTCAAACGGTTTTAGGAAGAAGAAGATATCTAAAGGACATCAATTCCCAGAATGCCGTAGTGCGTGGTGCCGCCGAAAGAAACGCAGTGAACGCACCGATCCAGGGAAGTGCCGCCGATATTATAAAGCTGGCAATGATCAATATCCATAAAAAGCTGGAGGAAGGCAACTACAGAACAAAGATGCTGCTACAGGTGCATGATGAACTTGTCTTTGATGTTTACAGACCCGAGCTGGAAAAGATACAGAATCTCGTAAAAAGCGAAATGGAGAATGCCTTTACAATGGATGTCCCGCTCGATGTAGATCTTGGTGTGGGAGAGAATTGGCTGGAAGCACATTAAACAATTCAAGGTTCAAAATTCAAGGTTGGGAATAAAATCTAGAACTAAGAACCAGGAGCCAAGACTTTTGTCTGAATAAACTTATAAATGTTTAAAAATCAAGGTTTAACGAATAATCACTGAAACTGTCATCTCGACAGAGCATTTTCTTTCGAAGAAAGGAGATGTGACGAGAGATCTCATCAGGATTTTTTACGATGCCTGTTAATTATTGTCCCCGGTTGCCTGTTTTCATAGTTGAAAAGTTTGTGAAAAAGGGCAACCAATATCAGGCTTAGTTAACTGGATTTGGAATTTCCTGCTTGGAATTCGGTGCTTGGAATTTGGTGCTTGGAATTTGGTGCCTGGTGCTTGAATTTAAGCTAATTAAAATTTCCTTAAGAAGACTTGCTGAAAATCTTTAATACCTTGAAAGGGTTAACGAACCTGATCAACCATGCCAGATTCCCAAGAAGCAGAACCCCATTATTCTTTTGTACAAAAGGTTTGGATAGTGGGCGGAATTTTCTCCCTTATAGCTACTCTGCTCCTTATCTTTGAAGCTACTTTCAATATACTCATTCTTGTACTTGCCGGAGCATTGATCGCTTGCTTCTTTAGAGGCTTGAGCTCCTTTATAGCAAAAAAGACGGGCTGGAGCAGGAAAATCACAATGTCAATTTCATTATTGGGATCAATTTTGGTCGCCGCAGGCATTTTTTGGCTTATAGGAGCTACCGTAAGCTCGCAGGCATCACAGATCGAAGAAACTTTTCCGCAGTTAGTAAATGATGCACAACAATCCCTGAGTGGTAGTCGTGTAGGCAGGGAAGTTCTTGAGCAAATAGAAGAGTTGCAAAATTCAGATGACTTACCAAATTTTATTAGTCGCTTCTTTATGACCACTTTTGGTGGATTAGGAGACATTTATATCATCCTGCTTATTGGAATATTCTTCACTATTTCTCCCGGGCTTTACAAAAACGGTATCATTCATCTTGTTCCTCCACCTAAAAGAGAAAAGGCAGAAGAGGTACTGGAACATTTGGGAACAGGCTTAACCAAATGGCTGGCGGCAAAATTTATTGCCATGCTGGCAGTTTTTGTATTAACCGCTATAGGACTGGTAATTCTCGGCTTCCCTATGTGGCTCACTTTGGCTCTTATTGCGGGGATCCTGAATTTTATTCCTAATTTCGGACCTTTAGCTGCCATGATCCCTGCTGTACTTATAGGTTTGGCAATTAATCCTACCACTGCCCTTATTGTCGCTATTCTCTACACCGGAATACAACTTCTCGAAAGCAGTTTGATAAATCCGCAGGCCCAAAAAAAGCTGATAAAGATCCCGCCGGCTCTGATCATTCTTTCCCAGCTTTTTGTGGGAGCAATGACAGGAATTTGGGGAGTGGTTTTCGCAACTCCTCTAGTATTGATCATTATTATCCTGGTGCAGGATCTTTATGTTAAGCCTATGGAAAAAAAGGCGGTAGATAGTAGAAAATAGACGGTAGTAGTCGGGAGATAGTAGATGAGAGATAGTAGACTTAAATAAAATATCCACGAAAATCATCAAGGGTTTTTAAAGGGGCAAAATGTATTTAGCCCCGGAATTTATTTCAAGATCCTAATAGAATTCAGGTTTTTAGTGTCCTAGTAGAAAACAGTGCCCGAGGCACGAAAGATCTTTAGCCCCGGAATTCATTCCGGGGCTAAAACGTGAAGATTCCCAAGAGTGCCGTAGGTACGACAGATTTACTCTAACCAGTCAACCTCAAAATTGATCGGCCTTGCCTAAACTTATTCCATGAAATCCACGGGCTGAAGCCCGTGGCTAATTAATCGTTCAAGCCTAACGGCATTTATTTATTTCGTACCAATACATAGTGCCAGCGGCACGAAAGATCTTTAGCCCCGGAATTCATTCCGGGGTAAAACGGGCAGATTCCCAAGAGTGCCGTAGGTACGACAGATCCATATAATATATCCCACAACCGCAATCAATAAAATTAAAAATAAAAAAATCCCCCGAATCAATTTTGGGGGGACTTTTACATTGGGGGCAAAAAAGCTCTTTATTGTTTTATATAGATCATTTCGATTTTTTGAATTTCTGAAGCTACTGTATTTCCCGGGTCCGGTGAAACATAAACTGCAGCATCCGTCTCTTCTTTGGTAAGGGTGACTTTTAGAAATTCATTCCCATTGTCCGTGTATCGGGAAATTGATCTTGTTTCGGTGTAATCCACATCATTAACTTTAAAATTTATGGTAAGGATATTTCCCTCCTCCACAGAATAAGTGGCGGTATAATCTTTTGTGGTTTGGCAGGAGAACATACCTGTAGTAGCAGAAAAGAACAATCGCGACTGCGTAGTTTGCACATTACCCGTATCTTCAAAAGTAAAATACATAGCATCAAAACAATCTGTTTCCTCTAACAGGTCATAGGTAAAGCTCCCGTTCTGATCAAAATCAACGGCTGTAGCTTCGCCACCCTCTTCTAAAGGAACAGAGGTCATGGAATAAATGTTCCAGGTTCCTACAAGGTCTGAAACCAGGATCTGTTCTTCCTGAACGGTGGCAGTACCTGAGAGATTCAGGTCCTGGGAGTCACTGCTCATTTCATCTGTTGAGCAGGAAAAAAGAAGGGGTGTCAACATAATTCCCCAAATAACATAAAGTAAATTTCTCTTCATAGTCAAGTCATTCATTTTGAGGAGACAAATGTAAGAGAGAGAAAAATTAATTAATAATTTTTTAACACTTTATTTTCCGTTAATCGGAATTATAAGTATTTCGTCGATAAAGCGTTTATAAATATCTAATGATAATTCAGTCTGTTCATTGGCTGCAAAAATCTTCAGAAGCAGAAAATGTAGTTCGGGAAAGACATAAAAAAAAGCCCATTTTGGAGAGGTCTGATAGTCCGAAACTTTTCCTCCATTAAATTAATAATCTGGCATTTGAATTATAAATTTATAATTGTACATTTGCACCCCTGTTTTATGCAGGGAATGGAATGTTTAATTATTAAGTAAATTTAATTAGTGTGGACACATTAAGCTACAAAACGGTTTCTGCCAACAAAGCCACTGTCAATAAGGAGTGGGTTGTTGTAGATGCTGAAGGACAGGCCCTTGGCCGCCTTTCTTCTATAGTGGCAAAGCTACTAAGAGGAAAGTACAAAGCTAATTTTACCCCACACGTTGATTGCGGTGATAATGTAGTTGTTATCAATGCCGAGAAGATCAACTTAACAGGAAAGAAATGGGACTCTAAAGAGTACATTCGCCACACCGGCTATCCTGGGGGTCAAAGAAGTTTAACTGCTTCGGAATTATTCACTAAAGGTCCAGAGAGACTTGTGGAAAATGCAGTAAAAGGAATGCTACCAAAGAACAAACTTGGAGCAGATCTTTTCCGAAACCTAAGAGTTTTTGCAGGATCTGAACATAATGTTGAGGCGCAAAAACCAAAAACTATTAACTTAAACGATCTTAAGTAATGGAAGTTATTCACAAAATTGGCCGTAGAAAAACGGCAGTTGCACGTGTTTACGTTTCTACAGGAAGCGGAAACATCACTGTAAACAAAAAAGACGTTAAGGATTACTTCTCTACAAGCACGCTTCAGTACAAAGTAAGACAGCCTCTTAACATGACCGGTAACAATGAAAGCTTTGATATCAAAGTTAATGTTTACGGTGGTGGGATCACAGGACAGGCAGAAGCTATTCGTCTTGCCCTTTCAAGAGCTATGGTAGAGTTGGATGCTGAGAACAGAACTACGCTTAAGCCTGAAGGATTACTTACAAGAGACCCAAGAATGGTCGAACGTAAGAAATTCGGTCAGAAGAAAGCCCGTAAGAAATTCCAGTTCTCTAAACGTTAATATTATTTGGTGTTGAAAGCACCAAAAAGTTCATTTAAATCATAAGATTTTTGTTGTTACTCCGGAGCTACGCTTAAAGAAGTGCCGGTGGTTAGTTTAGCATCTAAACGGTCAGGGCCGGATATTATATCGCCACCTGATTGTTGCTATCTCAACAGAACGTAAACTATTACAAAAATGGCAAACAAAGTAGAAGTAAAAGAATTACTTGATGCAGGTGTACACTTTGGTCACCTCACAAGAAGATGGAATCCAAACATGGCGCCTTACATATATATGGAGCGCAACGGGATTCACATCATCAACCTTTATAAAAGTGCTGCTAAAATGCAGGAAGCCGGTGAGGCTCTTAGCAAAATCGCAGCCAGCGGTAGAAAAATACTCTTCGTAGCTACCAAAAAACAAGCAAAAGAAATTGTTGCTGAACAAGCCGAAAGAGCTAACATGCCTTACATCACAGAAAGATGGCCCGGTGGTATGTTGACCAACTTCATCACTATTCGCAAAGCTGTTAAGAAAATGGCTTCTATCGACAGAATGAAGAAAGACGGTACTTTCAACACGCTTTCTAAAAAAGAACGCTTACAAGTAGATCGTTTAAGAGCTAAGTTAGAGAAAAACTTAGGTTCTATTTCAGAAATGAGCCGCCTTCCGGGTGCGCTATTCGTAGTAGACATCACTCGTGAACACATCGCGGTTAAAGAAGCTCAAAAATTAAACATTCCAATTTTTGCAATGGTTGACACCAATTCAGATCCAAGAGATGTGGATTATGTGATCCCTGCAAATGATGATGCTTCAAAATCAATCAACAAAGTTGTTTCTTACGTTGCTGACTCAATCGTGGAAGGTCTTTCTGAAAGAAAAGCTTCCGGAAAAGAAGGTAAAGAAGAAGATGCTGCAGAAGACAAACCGGCAAAAGCTCCAAGAGCAAGAAAACCGAAATTAGAAACTGAAGTTCCGTCTACAGATCCACAGGATAAAAAAGACATGAAGGAAGCTCAGGAAGATGTGAAACTGGAGTCTAAAAAAGAGACTTTGGCAGATGCACGTTCTAACGACAACGAGGAAGAATAGAAGTTCATATAATTAATCTATGAGTCGTTTAGTTGCATTCTCCTGAATTTAGCTGAACGACTTATTCATTTTAAAAAACATATTAACTATGGCAAATATAACCGCCGCAGAAGTAAATAAACTAAGACAGGCTACCGGTGCCGGGATGATGGACTGCAAAAAAGCTTTGGTAGAAGCCGAAGGAGATTACGATAAAGCTATTGAGGTCCTTCGTAAGAAAGGACAAAAAGTAGCTGCAAACCGTGCCGACAGAGAATCAGCTGAAGGTGTTGCTATCGCAAAAGTAAATGCAGACAATTCAAGAGGTGTGATCGTTTCTCTTAACTGTGAGACAGATTTCGTTGCAAAAAACGAATCTTTCATTCAGTTGGCTGAAGATTTCGCTGAGCTTGCAATGAACGTAAACTCTAAAGAAGAGTTGCTTTCAAAAGATTACAAAGGGATCACTGTTCAGGATAAACTTACTGAGCAAACCGGAGTAATTGGAGAGAAGATCGAGATTGGTGACTTCAGGACTCTTGAAGCTCCATTTGTAGGATCTTACATCCACGCAGGTAACAAAATTGCTGTTCTTACAGGTCTTTCTGCCAAGACAGAAAACGCCGAAAAAGTAGCAAAGAACGTTTCAATGCAGGCAGCTGCAATGAACCCTGTTGCTCTTAACGAAGAAGGTGTTGACCAGTCTGTGATCGAGAAAGAGATCGAAATTGCAAAAGACCAGTTGAGACAGGAAGGTAAGCCTGAAGCTATGCTTGATAACATCGCAAAAGGTAAAATAAAGCGTTTCTTTAAAGACAATACCCTTGTTAACCAGGATTACATCAAAGACAGCAAAATGTCTGTATCTGAATATGTAAAGTCAGAAGATGCCAATCTTAATGTTGTAGCTTTTGAAAGAGTGGCTTTAGGATAGTCATTTTCTTTATTTATAATTTAAAAACCCGCTTCTGCAAAGGAGCGGGTTTTTTGTTTAAAGTTCGTCCAACCCTTTCAGGGTTTAGAACCCGGAAAGGGTTGAAAGGGCGCAAAATTGGGCTAAAGCCCTGTGATGGCGGCTGTTTTCTGAATCCTCCGGCTAAAGCCGGAGGCAATTCATGTCAAAAAATCATTTATTAATAATGGAAAAGATGAATTGCCACCACCTTCAGGTGGTGGAAAAAAGAAAAAAAACAGAAAGGGCTTTAGCCCAATAACCAGAATTTTATTTGTCGGCAAAAAAGAAATAAGTCTTGTTCTTTGCTTCTAGAAGCTCGCTTGCCAGCAGGCAGCGCTGCGGTCTTGATTCTTTTTCAATACCTCTCAAAAATGATAAAAACCGGTTCTGCTTCGGGAATGGACGCGTAAAGATTTTCTACCTTCAGTTTATTCGTATTGATCTGCTCAAAGAACAGCTCAGAACTGCCCTCCAGACCCGAAGCAAGCCTGAGATGCAGAGTTTTATCCTCTATGCGATAGATGTAGAATTCTGCATTACCATCACCGTCAATTCGCGTAAGGCGATTATCCACACCAAAAACTATGTGGTCCTGTCGGGAACAGGTGCTGTTTCGATCCAGGTTCCGAAGATATCGGCCTCGTCATCCCGATCAACAGTGCAGGCAACAATCTGCAGGATACATAACAGAAAACATCCGGTTTTAAAAATGCTAATTTTCATCCTTCTTTTTCTATAATTTCAGGTTCCTTTTAGAAACGACAGTAAAATTTAAATATTACCTTTCTTTAACCCCATTTTACATTTATTTTGATTTTCGGAACTATTCATCTATAGGATAAATTCATTAGTTTTGCACAACCCATTAAATCACATAGATGCATTACAACAGAATCTTATTAAAACTCTCGGGAGAGGCCCTTATGGGGAAACGTCAATATGGCATCGATCCCGAACGTTTAGCCGAATATGCAGCAGAGATAAAAGCGGTTATTGAGAAGGGGGTGGAAGTTGCCATAGTTATTGGCGGCGGAAACATCTTTAGAGGAGTAGCAGGGGCCAGCCGTGGTATGGATCGTGTAACGGGAGATCATATGGGAATGCTTGCGACAGTTATTAATGGACTTGCCCTGCAAAGTGCTCTGGAAGATGCGGGAATCCAAACCCGACTTCAAACAGCCATTAAGATCAATGAAGTTGCAGAGCCCTTCATCCGCAGAAAAGCTATTCGCCATCTGGAAAAGGGACGGGTTGTAATTTTTGGCGGAGGCACCGGAAATCCCTATTTTACAACAGATTCGGCTGCAGTTCTGAGAGCTATCGAAATACATGCAGATGTCATTCTAAAAGGAACAAGGGTTGACGGTATATACACTGCAGATCCCGAAGTTGATAAAAAAGCAACTAAATTTGATTTTATCAGCTTCGATGATGTTCTTACAAAAGGACTAAAAGTAATGGACACCACAGCTTTTACCCTTAGCCAGGAGAATAAGCTGCCTATCATCGTCTTTGACATGAATAAGCCCGGAAACCTTGAAAAAGTAGTTACAGGGGAAAAAATAGGCACAAAAGTTAATTTTTGATTTTGAAGATAATTTGAAATAGTTTTTAAGACTGAAACATTAAAAATGGACGACGAGTTAGATTTTATTATTGACAGTACAAAAGAAGCAATGGATCAAGCCATTCTTCACCTGGAGAAACAACTGCTAAATATCCGCGCAGGAAAGGCCACTCCAGCTATGTTAGGTAGTGTAAGAGTTGATTACTATGGCAGCCAGACACCTTTAAATCAGGTTGCTAACATTAATACTCCCGATGCCAGGACATTGACCATTCAACCCTTTGAAAAGAATATGATCGGTCCAATAGAAAAAGGGATCATGCAGGCCAATCTCGGCTTTAATCCTATGAACAATGGAGACAGTGTGATCATCAACGTTCCTCCTTTGACAGAAGAACGTCGCCGGGAACTTGCAAAACAGGCAAAAGCTGAAGCTGAAGATTCCAAGATTGGAGTGCGTAATGATCGTAAAAATGCCAATCAGGAGATCAAAAAGCTCGACATTTCTGAAGATTTGCAGAAGTCTGCAGAAGCTGAAATTCAAAAGCTTACCGATACCTACATCGAGAAGATCGACAGGATCCTTGCGGTAAAGGAAAAAGAAATAATGACAGTGTAGTCGTACCGGTCTTATATAGTTATCCAAAAAGCGGCCGAAAAGCCGCTTTTTTTTGCCCTTTTCCCAGGCCACGCCACTGGATAAAATAGGGATGCTTTTTTACCTTTGCAGCAAAACTCTTCCATGTCAAAATTCCTCGGCTTCGAATTCTGGAATACGGTTGCACGAACTATTCTAAGAAACAGGATACTTATCCTGATCTTAATAGCCGCCTGCACCATTTTTCTCGGTTCTCAATGGAAGAACATGAGGTTCTCTTTCACTGAAGCTAATTTGCTGCCCGATGATGACCCTATTAACCTCCAGTACCAGGCTTTCCTGAACAAGTTTGGAGAAGAGGGTAATGTAATTGTACTTGCTGTAAATGATCCGGAGCTTTTCACTCCGGAAAAGTTCATGGGATGGCACAAGCTTTCAAGTCAGTTAAAGGCCTATCCTGAAATTGATTTCACAGTCTCTGTCGGAGATCTGCAAAAACTTCAGAAATTCGAAGATCCTCCAAGATTTGAGATGGTGCCTCTCATACATGAAGAGCAACCGGACAGCCTTCAACTGGCAGGATACCGGGAGGAGTTATTTAACCGGCTCCCTTTTTATGAAGGATTGGTTTACAGCAGGCATTCCAATACTGTTCAAACCGCGGTATATCTTGATAAGGAGATCGTCAACACCGGAAAAAGAAAACAGTTTGTAGTAAACGAACTGATCCCATTGGTAGAAGCATTTGAACAGGAATATGGGATGAATGTCTATGTTTCCGGAATGCCTTATATACGCACTCTCAATGCCCAGAGCATCATTGATGAGATAGGGCTGTTCATTGGAGCAGCTTTACTTGTCACCTCCTTCATCTTTTTCTTCTTTTTCAGAAGTATAAGAGCAACGGTGATCTCCATGATCACGGTAATAATTGGAGTGATGTGGGCTTTTGGGATCCTTGGGCTGCTGCATTATGAAATTACAGTACTTACAGCCATTATTCCTCCGTTGATAATTGTGATAGGAATTCCCAACTGTATCTTCCTTATCAACAAATACCAGCAGGAGATAAAGAAACACGGGAATCAGGCGAAATCCCTGCAGCGGGTGATCACTAAAGTAGGAAATGCTACTTTGCTCACCAATCTTACCACTGCTTCGGGCTTTGCTACTTTTATTCTAACCGAAAGCACCCTACTCCAGGAATTCGGTACTGTTGCCTCTATTAATATCATTGTAATCTTTATTCTGAGCCTGCTCATTATCCCTATCATTTACAGTTATATGAATGTGCCTCGGGAAAAGCATCTCAAGCATCTGAATAAAAGATGGATCAATGGTTTTGTCAACTGGATGGAACGTATGGTGAAACATCACCGCATCAGCATATTTTTTACAGCTATCCTTTTACTGGTGGCCAGTATTATAGGGATCTATACGATAAGAATCTCTGGTAGTCTTTTGGAAGATATGCCGCAGAAGGCAGAATTCTTCCAGGATATTGAATTTTTTGAAGAAGAATTTGATGGCGTAATGCCCCTTGAGATCCTTATTGATACACAACGGGAAAAAGGGGTAATGAAATTGCCTACCCTGCGCAAAATGGAGGAACTTCAGGAACTTATTAAACAAGAGAAGCAGCTGTCGCCTCCACTATCAATTGTAAACCTGGTGAAGTATGCCAAACAGGCCTACTATAATGGAAATCCAGATTATTACCAGCTTCCCACCTCCCAGGAGCAAACCTTTATTTTACCCTATGCTCAAAGCTTAGACGGTACCGGAGACAACCTGCTCACTTCCTTTGTGGACAGCACGGGAAGGTACGCACGAATGACTACCTTCATGAAAGATATTGGCACCCGCGAAATGGAAGAGATCGAAGCAGATCTCTGGCCCCGGATCTACGAGATCTTTCCTGAAGATCGTTTCAATGTGGAAATGACAGGAAAGGCCCTTATTTTTCAAAAAGGCACCACCTATCTTGTGCGGAATCTTATCATTTCCCTGAGCCTTGCAATTTTCCTAATCGCGCTTCTCATGGCATGGATGTTCAGATCATTTAAAATGATCCTGATATCTCTTATTCCCAATCTTTTACCCCTGCTGGTGACTGCGGGCATGATGGGATATCTTGGGGTTCCAATAAAACCCTCTACTATCCTGGTGTTTAGTATTGCCTTTGGGATCTCTGTGGATGACACCATTCACTTCCTGGCGAAGTACAGGCAGGAACTAAAGGCAAACAACTGGAAGGTCAAAAGATCTGTATATGCAGCACTTCGGGAAACCGGGGTGAGTATGTTTTACACCTCCATAGTCCTTTTCTTCGGCTTCTCGGTATTCATGATAAGTAGCTTTGGCGGCACGGTAGCTCTGGGAGGACTGGTCTCTGCCACCCTGTTATTTGCGATGCTTTCTAACCTTTTGCTGCTTCCGGCGCTACTGCTTTCCCTTCAGAAAGAGATCGCCAATAAAGAGGTACTTAGAGAGCCTGCAATCAATATTCTCCCGGCAGAAGATGAGTCTGAGGATGACGAAAATTCAGAGGATCCAAAAATGTAATTTTTGACAGGTATTTTTCCGCAGTAAGCCCTGTTGAATTACTTGTAAGGCATGAAGGGAAAAATTATCTTTGCTCTCCAAATTCAACTGAAATGATCACAGGAAAAGTCGCAGAACTTTTAAAAAGCACTAAATATTTACAGGAAGTAGAGGTTAAGGGATGGGTTCGCTCTTTTAGGAGTAATCGTTTTATTGCCCTAAATGACGGTTCAACCATTAATAACCTGCAATGTGTTGTAGATTATGAGAAGATGAACGAGTCGGTTCTAAGACGCATTACTGTAGGTGCTGCCATTAAGGTCACCGGTACGCTGACAGAGAGTCTTGGAAGCGGACAAAATGTGGAGATCCAGGCAAATTCTGTGGAGATCCTTGGAGATGCAGATCCTGAAGAAGTAAAACTTACAATCCTTTCCCCAAAGAGACATTCTTTTGAAAAACTCAGGGAACAGGCACATCTAAGGGTGCGTACAAATACTTTTGGAGCAGTGATGCGACTCAGGTCTAAGTTAGCCTTTGCTGTTCACAGCTATTTCCAGCAGAACAACTTCCATTATGTAAACACTCCTATCATTACCGGAAGTGATGCAGAAGGGGCAGGAGAAATGTTCAGGGTGACTTCATTTGATCTGGACAACGTACCTAAAAAGGAAGACGGATCTGTAGATTTTAGCGAGGATTTCTTTGGAAAGGAAACCAATCTCACAGTATCCGGGCAACTGGAGGCAGAAACCTATGCGCTGGGATTGGGGCAGGTATATACTTTTGGTCCTACTTTTAGAGCAGAAAATTCCAATACTTCCCGTCACCTTGCTGAATTCTGGATGGTAGAGCCCGAAATGGCTTTCTGTGACCTCGCCGGAAATATGGATATCGCCGAGGAATTCATCAAATATGTACTTAAGTATATCCTGGATAACTGTAAGGATGATCTTGCATTTTTGGAGGAGAGACTGGCCAATGAGGATAAAACAAAACCTGAAGCCGAAAGAAGTCCGATGAGACTTACAGATAAGCTCAAATTCGTTATTGAAAACAACTTTAAGAGAGTAAGCTATAGCGAAGCCATTGATATCCTGAAAAATTCAAAACCGAATAAAAAGAAGAAGTTCAATTATATCATTGAGGAATGGGGTGCCGACCTGCAAAGTGAACATGAGCGTTATCTTGTAGAGAAGCATTTTAAATGTCCTGTTATTCTTTTTGATTATCCTGCCAACATAAAAGCCTTTTATATGCGTTTAAATGAAGACGGAAAGACGGTACGGGCAATGGATATCCTGTTCCCGGGAATCGGAGAGATCGTTGGAGGTTCTCAGAGAGAAGAGCGTCTTGAAGTGCTGCAAAAGAAAATGCAGGCACTCGGGATCGATGAAAAGGAACTATGGTGGTATCTCGACACACGCAGATTTGGTACCTGTGTTCACAGTGGTTTTGGATTAGGATTTGAAAGACTGGTACAATTTGCCACAGGAATGGGCAACATAAGAGATGTAATACCTTACCCAAGAACTCCGCTCAACGCAGAGTTCTAAACGGAATCACATCCTAAAGTAGTCATAAACAATCTGCGATCTTTTACGTTTGTAGATTGTTTTTTTTATTTTTATACAAAGCCAAAATTATATGCTAAAACAGCAGTTAAATTTAAAATTGTCTCAAAAGCTCTCTCCTCAGCAAATCCAGCTGATGAAGCTTATTCAGTTGCCTACCCAGGCTTTTGAGCAGCGGCTTAAACAGGAGATGGAAGAGAATCCTGCCCTGGAAGGAGGCAAGGAAGAGAAAGATGACTACGAGGAGGAATATGAGACAGACGACTACCAGGACGATGATCCCGGCAATGAGTCTATTGAAGCCGATATAGATGTTGATGAATATCTGAGCGACGACGAAATTCCCAGTTACCGCCTTCAGGCAAATAATTACAGTGCAGATGATGAAGATCGCCAGGTGCCATACGCATCGGGCACATCCTTTACCCAATATTTGAAGACTCAATTAAGCACGCTTCGCCTGAGCGAATCTGAAAAAGAAATTGCAGAATTCCTGGTGGGAAGTGTGGATGAAAGCGGTTATATAAGAAGAACCGTCCAGGACATCGTGGATGATCTTGCTTTCACACAGAATGTTTATACAGATGAACCTACGGTAGAAAGGGTATTAAAGCATGTTCATGAGCTTGATCCTGCAGGAGTGGGAGCCAGAAACCTTCAGGAGTGCCTCCTTATCCAACTTAACCGGAAGGAACAAACGAGGCAGGTAAGTCTCGCAAAAGATATTATTGAAAGGTCTTTTGACCAGTTCAGCAAAAAGCATTACCAGAAGCTGCTTTCCAAGCACGATATTTCTGAAGATGATCTTAGGGATGCTATTGATGTCATTGAACATCTTAATCCCAAACCCGGCGGTGCCTATGCAGGCAATACCCGGGCTGTCGAACATGTGATCCCCGACTTCACAATAAAAATTGTAGACGGGGAGCTGGAATTAAGTCTGAATGGACGTAATGCGCCCGAAATGCACGTTTCCAAAGATTACAGCGAAATGCTCAAAGGCTATAAAGAATCCAAAGAGAAATCAAGGGCTCAGAAGGATGCTGTGATGTTTATCAAACAAAAACTCGATGCGGCGAAATGGTTCATTGAGGCTATTAAACAGCGCCAAACCACCCTTTTTGTGACAATGAGTGCTATCATGAATTACCAGAAAGAATTTTTTCTCACCGGTGATGAACGCAATCTGAAACCCATGATCCTTAAAGACATTGCCGACGAGATCGATATGGATGTTTCCACTGTGTCCAGAGTAGCTAACAGCAAGTATGTAGATACTCCATACGGCACCAAACTCATCAAAGATTTCTTTTCTGAGTCTATGAAGAATGACCAGGGAGAAGATGTATCTACCAGGGAGATAAAAAAGATCCTGGAGATGACCATAGAAGATGAAAATAAAAGAAAACCTCTCACAGATGAGAAGCTGGCGAAGATGCTAAAGGAAAAGGGTTATCCCATAGCACGACGTACCGTAGCGAAATACAGGGAGCAACTGGACATTCCTGTAGCACGGCTACGCAAAGAGATTTAATGAAGATCCTGCTCAAGACTGCCTCCTACCTTTTTCATCCCATTTGGATGCCAATTGCCGGCACTTTAATCTATTTCCTTGTTACACCGCGTTTTTTTCCCCTGGATATTGTAAAAGCCAAAGTATTGGCTATAGCTATCATGACGATCTTTATTCCGGTGGTTTATTTTTTTATGCTAAAAACTCTGGGAAAAGTAAGTGACCACCTAATGAAGGAGATCAGGGAAAGAAAATGGCCCTTGCTCTTTTATGCCGGGCTTATTTTCATCATTCTAAAGTACGTGCTCAATTCGTTTGATTATCCCGAATTGTACTATTTTTTCTTAGGAATAATGGTTTCCACCCTGCTGGGACTTCTTCTCCTCTTTGCAGGTATAAAGGCCAGTCTTCACATGACCGGACTCGGCGGAATAACATTATTTGTGATATTCCTTAGTCTGCACTTTGATCTGAACCTGATCTATACGGTAAGCTTCCTGGTTGCTATTACCGGCCTCACCGCTTCTTCCAGACTACATTTCAACGCTCATTCGATGAAAGAACTTGCATTAGGCTTTGTTGTTGGGCTGCTACCTCAGGTGGTTGCAGCCTTTTTCTGGTTATAGCAGGTAGAACATAAGTCCCACCTGAAAGGTCCTTAAGTCGAGACTTTCCCCATCTAAATCCACATCTTTAAAGAAGGAATTAAGGCTGTAGTAGAAGTTGAAATTAAAGGTGTTATATCCAAAGGTGAAGGTTGCCCCAAGACGGAATCTTTCGAATTCCGGAATATCTGACTCCCTGTAGGTATTCCCATCCTGCTCAAATTTTGACTGGAAGTGGTAAACATAGGCAGGTCGAAGCCCGGTGTAGATCCTCCAGAATTTATAACTATCGGGTGTGGAAGTGCGCCATCGGAATTGCAGCGGAGCATCTATAGATTGCGTTGTAAACCGGTTGGCATCAAAATCTATCCGGTTCCTATCCAGAACCTGAAAGCGACTGCCTTCGCCATCGATTTGCCGTCCCACAAATAAATTCTGCCCGTAGGTATCTATTGACCATCCCAACCCAACTCCCAGGGCGATATTTCTTCTTTCGTTAAGAGGCATATCCCTGATAAAGCCTAAATGCAGGCCGCCGGAGAACTGGGAACTCTGGATTTCTGAAGGTTGTCCGGTAACGATATTGTAGGTTATTCCGATATAGACCTGATCCTCCCTGTAAAGACTGTCAGTTACCTGAGGAACGGGGTTTCCCTCCTGCGCCATACTGTAAAGCGGAAAAAGAAAGGGCAGGCAAAAAAGCCATTTTTGAAGGAGATTCATAAGCAGTATAATTGAGAATAAAGGTAAAGGAACTTTTCCTCAAAAAAAATCCCCTTCCAACAGAGTTGAAAGGGGATATATAAGTAATGAATTAATTATTATTCAAAGTTTTGTCCAACATCACCGGTACGGGTGGTATAATTGATCTTAAGCGCTTCAGCTTTTCTCAATTCCAGCTTGATATCGGATACAAGCCCCATATTGGTTTCATGGTCAACTTTGAGTGCTGTAGTAAGGAAAGGAACAAGCTCCTCTCTTTTCGATTCTCTTTCAGAATAGATAAACTGTTGAATATCGGATACTTCCGCAAAATTATCGTTTAGCTGAATACGTGCTTCAGAACCAAAGCTTTGTCTATACCTTGGGCTTGGTTTCCCGGCATATATGTACATCACAAGGTCCTTCTTATCTAACTTCTCTACCTGATCTGCATAAGGTAATACGTTTTGAATTTTCAAAGTATTCTGACGCATTACGGTAGCCACCATGAAGAAGAAAAGTAACATGAAGACGATATCGGGTAAAGACGAAGTATTGATCGCGGGCAGTTCACTACTCTTTTTCTTATTGAATTTTGCCATAATCTATATTTTTCGCGATTAGTTTTTAGGATCTGCTTCAGAAAGCTTCTGAGGCCACATATCCCTCACTTGTTCGATTTGTTCTTTAAGCCTGTCTTTGTTGCCGGTATATCTCACGTCTTTAAAGTCAGCTTCCATTTGCTGAAATGACTTTCCGAATAGTCTTCGGGCAGAGCGATCACGAAGTTCATTATAAGCCCCTACGAGTTCATTTTGAACTGCAATATAGGTTCCATACTCTGTTTGCCTGTCATTTACCAACATGATAACGGCCTTAGTCGGGTTATCTGATGAGGTAGGATCTCCTGCTCCCTGACAATAATCACAAGCTTCGGGTCCAACACCTCCACCATTGTCCAAAAAGGCTACAGCGGCAGATCTCAGGTCTTTTAACTCCATAAGCTCGTCTTCAACAAGCAAATCGTTGTTCCTGTTAACGATAACCTGAAAAATATTCTTTTCTTTTATAACAGGGGGTTCAACATTTTCATCCTGCATTGGTGGCAACTTTCGGCTAATACCACTATCTGTTTCAATAGTTGTAGTCACCAGAAAGAAGATCAATAACAGGAAGGCGATGTCGGCCAAGGAACCGGCATTTACTTCGGGTGAGGATCGTCTGGCCATACTAGTTTATTTTATAAGTTTTCTTATTCCTGATAATACCATCAGCAAAATTGCAATAGAGGCAAGGATATAGAAGGTCACAAGACCCGCACCTACCCAGTGGTTCGCACTTGCCGATAACATGGTACCATCACTTAACTGAGTCTCTGTACCGTCTGTCAATAAATATGCCACAACGATAACCAGAAGAAACGCTCCTACTGCTATTAGGGTCCTTTTGATGTTCCCTGAGAACAATCCTTTAATAACAAAGAACAATACAAGAAGAACGATAACAGCGAATACCAGATATGCTACATAAAGAAATGGTGTCACCACACTCGCCTGTACGTCGGCAGAACTTTCTATAGCATCATCACCGGCCATGAGAACCCTTCCCCAAAGGATAAGGCCCACCACTCCAATGACGAGCGCAAGATATTTTAAAATTTTATGTAAGGTCATAATAAATTATTGGTAATTGTTATACTCTTCTTTTGTTCTTGTAATCTACAAGGATGTCAATCAAAGTGATAGAAGCATCTTCCATGTCATTCACGATACGGTCGATCTTAGCGATGATATAGTTGTAGAAGATCTGAAGAATAATAGCCACGATCAAACCGAATACCGTAGTAAGAAGTGCGATCTTAATACCTCCTGCAACAAGTGAAGGCTGCATATCTCCGGCTGCTTCAATTCTGTCAAAGGCTTCGATCATACCAATTACCGTTCCCATGAACCCAAGCATAGGTGCAAGAGCGATAAATAAAGAAACCCAGGATACGTTTTTCTCCAAAAGACCCATTTGAACTCCACCATAGGCAACTACTGCTTTTTCTGCAGCTTCAGTTCCCTCATCGGCACGGTCCAGACCCTGGTAATAAATAGAAGCAACAGGACCTTTTGTATTGCGACAAACATCCTTTGCAGCTTCAATTCCACCGGTGTTAAGGGCATCCTCAACATCCTGTGCCAATTTCTTTGTATTGGTAGTAGCAAGGTTAAGGTATATAATTCTTTCAATAGCAATCGCCAAACCTAAGATCAAACAAAGAAGAACAATCCCCATAAAGCCGGGACCACCTTCAATAAAACGTCTTTTTAACTCCTGATGAAAACCTACACTTTCGGTTTCTGCTTCCTCGGCCATAGCCTCAGCATCATCCTGCACGAAGTTCATCATGGTAGCCGGCAGGGCATTCACGTTATTAGTCGCATTAACATTTACGGCTCCGAACACCATAATTGTAGCGATTACCAAAATTGAAAATAATCTTTTCATTACTTTTTGTCTTAATTTAATTAGTTAACGGGTTAAAGATATAAATATTTATTCAAATAAAACTAGCAGAGAGGAAGGGATTCGAACCCTCGATACCCTTGTGGGGTATACACACTTTCCAGGCGTGCGCCTTCGACCACTCGGCCACCTCTCTATTTGTCTATCACTAAGCAGAAGCTGCTTTCAATAAGTTGCCAAATAACGAAAAAAATAATACGCCGGTCAAGTAACCGCCTTATTTTTTAAGACATTTCTCCTCTTAAGGATGTTTCGAAAATTGTTTTAAAAACTTTTGGAGAAAGGTCCTTGGCTAAAAGGTACATCATTTTCACCACAGCCGCCTCTGTTGTTATGTCTTTCCCCGAAATAACACCTATCTTTTTTAACTGTGTACTGGTCTCATATTGACCCATTGACACGCTGCCTCCAATACACTGGGTAACATTTACTATCACCACACCCCGGGAAATAGTTTGCTTCAGCAAATTTACGAACCATTCTTCTGTCGGTGCATTTCCACTGCCGTAGGTCTCCAGAATAACTCCCTGAAGACCTTCCTTTGCCATTATATGTTCCAGCAGACTTCTGTTGATCCCGGGAAAGATCTTTATCAACGCAATTTCATCGTTCAAACCTGTATGCAGCTTCATTTTTCGCCTGTTATTAGGCTTCCAGAGCGCATTATCGTTCACTGCCAAATGAACGCCGGAGTTAACCAGAGGCGGATAATTAGGAGAAGCAAAAGCCTGAAAATGCTCGGCGTTAATTTTTGAAGTCCGGTTACCACGATATAACTTGTATTCGAAGTACAGACATACTTCAGAAATGACAGGCTTATTATGTCTCTGCAAACCTGCAATCTGTATACTGGTAATTAAATTTTCCTTTGCATCTGTTCGCAGATCCCCTATAGGTAACTGTGAACCGGTAAAAATTATTGGCTTTGAGAGATTCTCAAACATAAAACTAAGAGCAGAAGCGCTGTAAGACATGGTATCACTGCCGTGCAAAACCACGAATCCATCATAATCCTCATATCTTTCTTCGATCATTTCGGCGATTTGAAGCCAAAAAGCCGGCCGCATATTTGAAGAATCAATGGGCTTTTCAAAGCTAACGGTCTCTATAGAATGCTCCAACAGCTTTAACTCAGGGATATTTTGAAGCAATTCATCAAAATTAAATGCCTTTAAAGCTCCCGTCTCAAAATCCTTTACCATACCAATAGTTCCCCCGGTATAGATCAAAAGGATGTTGGCACTGGTTTTCATTTGAGGTTTTTCTGATTAATTACCGGATTGGCATACATTAATAGATAGCTGTTAACCTCAAGCGCATTTTTAAAATCCACCCTGCGGGTCAATCTTCTTTCAAATTGTCTTTTGTGTTTGGTGTCATAATGCTCCTTAAACATACTGCTGCCGTTAAGCAGGTCAAGAGCAATATAATTTGACGGCCATAACTTATAATTCTTATGGATCCTGCGATCAATACTGGCAGTTAAATTCTGAAGCTGCTCGTTAACAGAACCCGCGCTTCTTTCAATCTCATAAAGATCTTCTGCACTCACAGGTTCCCCGGCCGTAAGGTGAATACGCCCTTTATTCCCTAAAGCTCCTTTTAAGATTGACTTAAAATCTTCATTGGCCGATTTAATGTAAATGGTTTCCATTCTCTTTGCCAGGATCTCAGGTAATTTTAGAACATCTGTGGGATCAAATTCGTAGGAGATAGCCACAGGCACTATCTTTAGTTTTGCAAAATATTCGGCCATTGAATCATCCTGCCTTGCCATGGCAAGCATTTTCAAAACTCCCTGTTGTGTGTGGTCATTACCGTCCTTGGTTCTTCCTTCCCGTTGTGCCATCCAGACAGAACGTTTCTCTTCCACGAGCAATTTTCTGATATATTCTGAAAGCTTCTGGGAACTTTTTAGCATTTCACGCGGCCCCAAACCTCTCTTGACCAGGAAATTCCTGTTTAATCTGGAAAGGGCAAGTAAAAAAGGTTTTTGAACAAGATTATCTCCAATTGCTGAAGCTGTCATTTTGAGGTCGGACTCATATAAGACAACATTCAGCAGGGAAGTATCCAGTACAATATCCCTGTGATTGGAAATATAGAGGTAGCTTTCTTCTTTTTTAAGACGGTCAAAGCCTGAATATGAAAGTCCTTCAGAGCTTTTGCTCAGAACCTTTTGTACGGTGTGGTAAATGATCCTGGTCTGGAAATCACGAATAGAATTACAGGATAAAACCTTTTCCTCTATCTTTTCAAAAGCAACATTCGGAAAGGTATACTGCAACAGGCTCTTGATCATTGGATGTTTTATATAATCCTTTAAGGCCTTCTGCACTTCTGAATCCTCATAAAACCGAATATCATCGTAATTTGTCACTGTATCTTCATTAGGGTTAGCAAAAAAACGAAATTATAAGCACTTATCAGCTATATCCCGAAAATCTCCCGGGAATTCTGTGTAGTCCTATCTGATATTTCTTTTGGAGTTATGCCGTAAATTTCGGCAACTTTATTGAGAACCTCAATAAGATAGGAACTTTCATTTCGTTTTCCGCGGTAAGGTACCGGCGCTAAATAAGGAGCATCTGTTTCCAGAACGATCTCCTCTAATGGGATCTGGTCTAAGAATTTATCAATTTTCCCATTTTTGAAAGTTACCACTCCCCCAATCCCAAGTTTAAGATTATAGGAAAGGGCCTGTTGCGCCTGCTCGTAGGTACCGGTAAAACAATGAAAAATTCCAGAAAGGTCCTCCCCCTTCTCCCGTTCCAGCACTTCAAATACTTCATCAAAGGCATCCCGGCAGTGGATCACAACAGGTAATTTATATTTTTTAGCAAGCTGGATCTGATATTGAAAAGCCTCCTGTTGAATACTAAGAGAAGATTTATCCCAATACAGATCTATCCCGGTTTCCCCTACTGCATAAAATTTTCTTTCCTCCAGTTGCCGGGCCACTATTGCCAGCTCTTCTCTAAAATTCTCCTTTACATGTGTGGGATGCAGACCTGCCATTAAAAATATTTGCTCCGGAAATTTTCTTTCCAGATCATACATGGCATCTATATATTCTGAATCTATAGCCGGAATAAAAAATCTTGAAACGCCGGCATCAAGAGCCCTGTTTATCATCTCTTCGCGATCCTCTTCAAAAGCTTCGCTATAAAGATGTGCATGAGTGTCTGTAATTGTCATAAACGCAAAAATAATTTATTTTATACACCTATCTTTGCCAAAAAAGGAAAAGAATGGCATCGCTTAAAAAGTTACTTAAAGAAAAAGGATATACAAAAATTCCCCTAACCTATACTGCAACCCAACATCTTGAACTAAAGGCAAAGATCAATAAAATAGAAGGGAACTTCATTCTGGATACCGGGGCTTCCAGCACCTGCGTAGGTCTGGAGGCTATTTCTCATTTCGAACTTCTGGCCGAAGACAGCGACATTAAAGCTGCCGGTGCAGGTGCCACAGATATGATGACTCAAATCGCGCAGAAGAACAATATTGAAATAAAAGGCTGGAAAAAGAAAAAAGTAGATCTTGTTCTTTTTGATCTCAGGCATGTGAACGACGCATTGGTAAAACACAAGGCAGAAAAAGTACAGGGGATCATTGGTGCAGACATCCTAAAGAAAGGAAAAGCCATTATTGATTACAAAACAATGAACCTGTACCTGAAATAATATAAAAATGGGGGTTTCTACCCATTTCATCTCATTCATAGTTTTCAGATCTTAAGGGTAACCAAAAAATCTACCGCTATGAATGATTTAGACCTAAAACACCTGCCGGTGCTTCCGGCTTTATTGGCACTGTTCATTATTTTCGTACTGGTATTGAATGTCTACACATTCCTTACATACTAGAAATATTTGGAACAAAAAGAGAGGCAATAATCATTAGATCATTGCCTCTCTTTTATTTTCAGCAATTCTAAATTTATAGCTCTAAAGCTCTTTTAATATCATTGTCCATCAACAGCTCTTCAGGATTTTCAAGGGCTTCTTTGATTGCAACCAGGAATCCCACAGATTCTTTACCGTCAATGATTCTGTGGTCATATGACAGCGCCACATACATGACAGGACGAATCTCTACGTGACCATCAATAGCTACAGGCCTGTCCACAATGTTGTGCATACCAAGAATTGCGCTTTGTGGAGGATTAATAATTGGGGTTGATAACATAGATCCAAATACCCCACCATTGGTAATGGTAAATGTACCTCCTGTCATTTCATCAACAGTAATTTGACCGTCACGCACTTTTATTGCGAGGCGTTTGATCTCCTCTTCCACTCCCCGGAAGCTCATATTCTCCACATTTCTCAATACAGGAACCATTAATCCTTTTGGTCCCGATACTGCAATACTAATATCCTTATAGTCATATTTGACCTGATAATCACCATCGATCATGGAATTTACTCCCGGATAAAGGTCCAGAGCCCTTACCACTGCAAGAGTAAAGAAAGACATGAACCCAAGGCTCACGCCATGTTTATCTTTAAATTCTTCTTTATACTGCTTGCGAAGGGAAAAAATAGCCGACATGTCCACCTCGTTAAAGGTAGTTAGCATGGCAGTTTCGTTCTTTACATCTACCAGACGCTCTGCAACTCTGCGGCGCAACATTGACATTTTCTTACGCTCCTCTCCTCTTTTGCCTTTTCCGGGAGTACCCATAGAAGGTTTGGCATTAGATGCATCTTCTTTGGTAATTCTGCCATCACGCCCTGTGCCTTTAACAGATTTTGCGTCCATTCCTTTTTCATCAAGGATTTTCCTTGCTGCAGGTGAAGGACTTCCGGTAGCATAGGTATCCTGTTTTTGAGAAGGAGTACCCGGCTTTGAAGGAGTTTCAGTTTTAGCTTCAGCTTTTTCATTGTCCTTTTCCGCAGATTCCAGCTCCTCTTCTTTAGCAGAAGTTGCCTCTTTCTCTTCTTTAACGACCTCCTTAGAATCTTTATCGCCACCTCCGGGCTTTGGTGCATCTGTATCGATTAAACAAACCACCTGTCCCACAGCTACAGCATCACCTTCTTCTGCCTTAAGGGTAATGATACCGCTTGCTTCTGCCGGAAGCTCCAGAGTTGCCTTATCGCTGTCAACTTCGGCAATTGCCTGATCTTTTTCTACATAATCTCCGTCTGAAACCAGCCACTGGGCGATTTCTACTTCGGTAATTGATTCTCCCGGAGAAGGGACTTTCATTTCTAAAGCCATGATATCTTTTTTTATTTAAAACCGGTTTAGACCGGCCGCGTATTTATAAATTTAAACAGTTACTTCAGTATTTTTGTCAAAAACAGACTGAATCACCTTTTCGTGTCGTTTTTTGAATCTCACAGAACTACCTGCAGCAGGAGAGCCATAGAATTTCCTACTGCACACTCTAAAGCTTTTTGCTTCCTCCAAATGTAATAACAAATGACTGTATGCGCCCATGTTTCTCGGTTCTTCCTGTGCCCAAACTACATCATCTGCATTTTTATATTTAGACAAAACCTCTTTTATTTGTTTTTGCGGTAAAGGGAACAGTTGCTCTAATCTTACCAAAGCTACATCGTCCCGCTCCAGTTCTTCCCTGCGCTCCAGTAGGTCATAATAGAATTTACCGGTACAGAAGACCAGGGATTTGATCTTATCTGCTTTTGCTGTATCGTCATCAATTAACGGCTGGAATGTTCCGTTTGCGAATTCTTCTTTGGTAGAAACCACTTTAGGATGTCTCAGCAAACTCTTTGGAGTGAAAATAATAAGCGGCTTCCGGTAATTTACCTTCATTTGTCTTCTTAGCAAATGGAACATATTGGCCGGGGTAGTTACATCGGCTACAAACATATTATCCTTTGCACAAAGCTGAAGATATCTTTCCATTCTTCCTGAAGAATGCTCTGCTCCCTGGCCTTCATACCCATGAGGCAGGAGCATTACCAACCCATTCTGAAGCTTCCATTTATCTTCGGCGGCAGAAATATACTGGTCGATCATGATCTGGGCTCCATTACTGAAATCTCCAAATTGTGCCTCCCAAATGGTCAGGCAATTTGGACTTGCCATAGCATAACCGTAATCGAATCCTACAACTCCATATTCAGATAATAATGAATTGTAGATCTTGAGGTCGCAGGAAGACCCTTGTTTGGTATCACAAAAAGTCCCTTTAATATTATTCAACAGGATAATTTCTTCTTCACTGTCTTCTACCTTAACAACAGCATGTCTATGGGAAAAAGTTCCCCTTTCCACATCCTGACCGCTCATTCTAACATAGAAACCATCCTTGATCAAAGTTCCGTAGGCGAGCAATTCGGCCATACTCCAGTCAAGACTGTTGTTCTCAAAGAACATGGTATGCCGCAGTTCTATAAGTTTCTTAATTTTTCTCAGGAATTTCTTGTCTTCGGGAAGCTGGGAAATTGCCTCGGCAACTTCGGTTAACACCTGCATGTCAACAGTGGTATCTACCGGTTCCACCATGCGGGATTCATCTACATGTTCAAATCCCTCCCATTCATCCTGCATAAAAGGGGTTATCCTTGTTGTCTCTTCTTTTCGGGAACTTTCCAGATTTTCCTCGAGTTTAGCCTTATATTCTTTCTCAAGCTTTTCAACATAACCATCATCGATCACCCCCTGAGATTTCAGTTTTTCAGCATAAATATCTCTCGGATTTTGGTGAGCCCCAATAGCTTTGTAAAGCTTTGGCTGCGTAAATCTCGGCTCATCCCCCTCGTTATGCCCGTATTTTCTATATCCTAAAAGGTCAATGAAAACATCTTTCCCAAATTCCATTCTAAAATCAAGCGCAAATAATACAGCGTGCACAACTGCTTCGGCATCATCGGCATTAACGTGCAGCACGGGAGATTTGGTCACCTTGGCAACATCTGTACAATAAGTTGAAGAACGCCCATCAAGATAGTTGGTTGTAAAACCTACCTGGTTGTTTACTACTATATGAATTGTACCGCCGGTAGTATAACCTTCCAGCTGTGACATTTGAACGATTTCGTAAACAATTCCCTGTCCTGCAATGGCCGCATCACCATGTACGATAATTGGGAGTACCGCATGTGTTTTATCCTTGTAGTGACGATCCTGTTTCCCGCGGGTGATCCCCTGAACTACGGCACCTACGGTTTCCAGGTGCGAAGGATTGGGAGCAATATTTATATTGATCTCTTCACCGTTATCTGTAGTACGGCAGGAAGTCCAGCCGAGGTGATATTTGACATCCCCGTCAAAAATATCTTCTTCATAATCTTTTCCGTCAAATTCAGTGAAAATGTCTTTCGCACTTTTCCCAAAGATATTGGTAAGGGTGCTTAATCTTCCGCGGTGAGCCATTCCCATCACAAAATCCTTCACCCCAAGATCGGCTGCTTTTTCAATAATGGCATCAAGTGCAGGAATAAGACTTTCCCCTCCTTCCAGAGAGAAACGTTTCTGTCCAACATATTTGGTATGAAGAAAATTCTCAAAAGAAACTGCTTCATTTAGTTTCTTTAAAATGTGTTTTTTCTGATCGGCATTGAATGCAGGCTGATTTTCATTCACATTAAGCCTGTCCTGAATCCATTTTACCTGTTCCGGTTTGCGAATAAACATATATTC
This sequence comes from Salinimicrobium xinjiangense DSM 19287, assembly GCF_000423585.1. Classification (GTDB taxonomy): domain Bacteria; phylum Bacteroidota; class Bacteroidia; order Flavobacteriales; family Flavobacteriaceae; genus Salinimicrobium; species Salinimicrobium xinjiangense. The sequence continues at coordinate 214,396 of NZ_KE384054.1, read as the reverse complement.
CACACCAATGGAATCACAGTAGACCTTTTGCAGGTGCTCGATGATCTGCCGTAATGTGGATGGCCCGAGGCCAAGAATTTCCCCGGCGTTGAAAACGGTATCAAGATCGCTTTCCTCAAGATCGAAATTCTGAATATCAAGAGTTGGGCTGTATTTTCTTCGCTCCCTTACAGGATTGGTTTTTGTAAAAAGATGACCACGGGTACGGTAACCATCTATTAATTTCACAATCCTGAATTCCTTCAGGACCGAATCTGAAATTTCTACCGGCTCCCCGTTTTCGGGATGTGGTGTAGAGATTTGTCCATTCCCTGAAGTCTCAAGACCAAAATCAAATCCCTGGAAAAAGGCTCTCCAGCTGGGTTCTACGCTATCGGGATATTGAAGATATTGGTCGTAAAGATCAGCGAAATAGGCTGTATGTGCGGCATTTAAAAATGAAAATTTATCCATAAGTTGAAACTACCTGTTTCTAAATTGTAAACGTTACAAAAGTACAATTTTTAAAAAAGAAGCACCGAAGCATTTAATATATTTACCTTATACTTCGAAAACTTTTAACATCATGAACTTCTTGTTTAGCATTAATAAAACGTTTTTTCTTGTCATTTCCATAATATATTTCTCTCAAAACCAACTTCTTGCCCAGGATGCGGGAGTGCCCAATTCCCCTTTTTGGGAAAATGTAAGATTCGGCGGAAGCCTGGGGGCTAATTTCAGCAACGGATATTTCAGCGGATTTCTTGCCCCAAAAGCCATTTATGATTTTAACCGCTACACCTCTGCAGGAGTAGGACTGGCAGGATCATATAATAACACCTCGCGTTACACCACCTATACTGCCGGGGGAAGTATCATTGGGCTACTAAGGCCTATACGGGCAATACAACTTTCTACAGAGTTTGAAGAACATTATGTTTCCCGTGATTTTAAGCTCGATGGCTCAAATTTGAGTGATTCCTACTGGTATCCCGCTCTTTTTTTCGGGCTTGGATATAATACCGGTCCGGTAACGGTGGGGATTAGATATGATGTCTTATATGACAGCAACAAAAGCATTTATGCCAATGCCTTTATGCCTTTTGTGAGTATTTATTTTTAAACCTCCCGGTCCATCAATCCTTTCCCAAAATTGTAGAGAACCTTTTTTCGCTCCTCATCTACCTCCAGCTCTTCCAGCACATCAAAGGCCTTTTGTGTGTACTTCTTAATTTCCATCCGGGTGAGTTCTGCAGCACCACTTGTTTCAAAAAGGCCTTTTACAGTCTCTATTTTTGCTGAAGGATCTGGCGGATTTATGGAATACAGGTGTTCCAGTTGTACTGCTTCATTTGAAGCTGATTTTTGAAGAGAGGTAAGATAAAGAAAGGTTTTTTTATTCTCTATAATGTCACCCCCCACTTGTTTTCCGAAAGTATTGGGATCCCCAAAAGCGTCCAGATAATCATCCTGCAATTGAAAAGCGATTCCCAGCAAGCGACCAAATTCATAAATCTTGTCAGCATTTTCGTCGGAAGCATTAGCCACAATAGCCCCCATTTTCAATGAAGCTCCTACTAAAACAGCGGTTTTATACTCGATCATCCTGAGATATTCCTCAATACTCACATTCTCCCGGGATTCAAAATCGATATCGTATTGCTGCCCCTCACAGACTTCTATTGCAGTTTTGGAAAACAGTTTTGCCAGTTTTCGAAAAGTCTCACCTTCATAATTTTCAAATAACTGGTAAGCTTTGATCAACATGGCATCTCCGGAAAGGATTCCGGTATTAATGTCCCAGCGTTCATGAACCGTCTGCATCCCTCTGCGCAAAGGAGCATCGTCCATGATGTCATCATGGACCAGCGAAAAATTGTGAAATACTTCTATTGCCAGGGCCGCATCCAGTGCCTTTCTGTGATCATTTCCAAAAATCTCCGCTGCCATTAGCACCAGCACAGGTCTTACCCGCTTCCCTCCCAGGCTGAGTATATACACCATGGGATCATACAAATTTACGGGTTCCTGCTTTACAAGCTTTTGGGAAAGGTAATTATCAAATTCCCGGCGGTATTGTTCTAATGGGAGCATAAAAAAATTTTGCGCTAAAATACCAAAACAGGAAGAAAATCCGGCCTTTTTGGAACCTAAGAAATGAAAATTAAAAACTACGGAAACTTTAATTGTTTTTTAAGTTTCCATTTGTATCTTTGCACGCCTTAAATTTTCAGAAAAGTGAAAGAGCAAGTACTATCCAAAGCCGCAGAATTATTTCTCACCTTCGGGGTTAAAAGCGTTACCATGGATGAGATCGCGGGAGAGATGGGTATTTCCAAAAAGACCATTTACGCCCATTTCCCTACCAAAACTAAACTGATAGAAGCGACTGCTTTCTATGTCTTTGAGCAGATCTCTACCGGCATACAGAGTATTAGAAATGAGAACAATGATCCTATTGAAGAACTTTTTCAGATCAAGGATTTTGCCTGTCAACATCTAAAGGATGAAAAATCTTCTCCTCAATATCAACTTCAAAAATATTATCCAAAGATCTATTCAACCGTTAGGGAAAAACAGAAAAATATTCTTGAAGGACTAACCAAAGAAAATCTCGAAAATGGGATCAGGGAAGGAGTCTACAGGAGTGACTTACCTGTGGAGTTCATCAGCCGTATCTATTTTATAGGTATTGTTGGAATTAAGGACCGGGAATTTTTTGCCGAAGGTGAATTTTCAATGAATGAACTCACAGAAATGCATCTCGAATATCATTTAAGAGCAATAGTAACCCCAAGAGGACTTAAAAAACTGGAAACCCTGTTAAAATCCGGAATTACAAAATGAAAAATCTAATTTTTATTATCACCGGCCTATTGTGCTTACAAACACTGGCACAAATCCCCGCGACAACTCCTCTTAGTCTTTCCCTGGAAGAAGCCGTTGCCCTGGGACTGGAAAATAATTATTCATCGATCAGGTCTGAAAAGGAGGTAGAGAAAGCACTTTCTCAAAAGTGGGAGATCATTTCACAGGGATTGCCGCAGATCAATGCCAATGTGGATTACCAGAATTTCCTGAAACAACCTGTTACACTCATTCCGGGGGAAATTGCCGGCGGTGATCCGGGGACTTTTGTACCCGTGCGTTTTGGCACCCAACAAAACCTCAGCGCCACAGCAACCTGGTCACAACTCATTTTTGACGGTTCTTACATTGTTGGTGTACAATCTGCCCGCACCTTATTACAAATCTCCAAAAATGCTAAAACAAAGACCGATCTCGAAGTAAAAAAGGCTGTTATCAACGCATATGGTAACGTGCTAATGGCCAGGGAAAGCATTTCAATTCTTGAGAATAACCTGGAGAATGTCACCAAAAATCTTAACGACACTCAAAAGATCTTTGAAAACGGTCTTGCCGAAGAGGAAGATGTGGAACAGCTTAAGATCACCCGTCTTAGTCTTGACAACAATCTCAACCGCAGCCGCCGTATGCTGGAAATATCCTATCAACTTCTTAATATGGCAATGGGAATACCGGTAGAGAGACCGGTTATTCCCACAGATGACCTTAATACTCTTGCCCTTCAGTTTTATGACCTTCAATTATTGCAGGAAAGTATTCCGGTGGAGGAGAATATTGATGTGCGCATAGCTGAAAATTCCGCAGAGGCTGCCCGCATTTTTGTGAGACTTGAAAAAGCAAAAGCACTACCACAGCTCACGGGATTCCTGAACTACGGAACCACAGGTCACAGTGACGCCTTTACTTTCTTTAATGAAGACCAGGAATATTTTCAGCAATCTATCTTAGGAGTGAGCCTAAACATACCCATCTTTAGCAGTGGCATGAGAAACTCCCGGACAAAGCAAATGCAGTTTGAATATGAGCAGGCCCTGTTAGACCTTGAGGAAACAAAAAACAGGGTTTCTCTGGAAATAGATGCTGCCAAAGCCGATTATAGATTCAGCCTGGAGAATTATGAAGCACAGCAGGAAAGTCTGGCGCTGGCCGAAAGGATCGAGAACAAGAACCAGATCAAATTTTTTGAGGGTCTCGCCAGCAGCTTTGAATTAAGTGAAGCTCAAAGACAACTTTATACAGCCCAGCAGAATGTATTGCAGGCTATGCTTGAAGTAATAAATGCTAAAGTGGAATTGGAAAACGTGCTGAGTACGAAAACATATTCTGAAAAAGACTAATGACAAAAATGAATCATCAAAAAATGAAAAAGATAAGCCTGTTAATTATAAGTTTCCTAATTCTGGTTTCCTGCGGAAAAGAAGATTCTGTTGAGAAGGTCATAGAAAAAGGAAACCTTAGCGAAATAAGAGCTAAAAAAGCAGAATTAAGTGCACAACAAAGCGAACTTACCTCAAAGATCGCTCAACTCGATGCAGCCATTGAAGAACTGGATACAGATACAAAATTCTCTCTTGTTAGTGTGAGACAGGTGAAAGATTCCCTGTTCAAGCATTATGTTGAGCTTCCGGGTGATGTGGAGACAAAACAAAACATCACTATTTATCCTGAATTTTCAGGAGTACTTCTTAATGTAAATGTAAACGAGGGAGACCGGGTTCAAAAAGGCCAGATCCTGGCACGAATTGACGAAGGAGGATTAGGCAGCCAGCTTGCACAACTGGAAGCACAGGCGGCACTTGCAAAAACAACCTTTGAAAGACAGCAGCGTCTGTGGGAACAAAATATAGGTAGTGAGATCCAGTACCTGGAAGCAAAAACCAACTATGAAGCCATGCAGAATTCGGTTGACCAGTTGCGTAGTCAGTTAGCAAAAACAGTAGTAAGAGCTCCCTTTAGCGGAGTAATAGATGAGATCTTCACAGAACAGGGAGAAGTAGTGGCCCCGGGGCAAAGCAGGTTATTCCGTCTCATTAATCTTTCTGATATGTACATAAGTGCAGCAGTACCGGAATCCTACCTGGGAAGTATAAAAAAAGGTACAGAGGTAATGGTCGAGATCGCTGCAACGGGCACTTCCTTTGAAAGCACGGTAAGACAGGTGGGGAATTTTGTAAATCCAAACAACAGGACTTTTGAGATACAGGTGGCGGTGCCTTCCAATAACGAGCAGATAAAACCTAATCTTATAGCTACAGTAAAGCTTAATGATTACACTTCAGAAGAAGCGATCATCATACCCGAAAATGTGATCCTGAAAAATTCCGCAGGAGAAAATGTGGCTTATGTCGTAACCAAACAAACAGACAGTACGGGTGTAGCCGAAAGAAGGATCCTGGAAACCGGCAGGTCTTATGATAACTCTGTAGAGATACTTTCGGGATTACAGGCCGGCGAGCTGGTCATCACCAGTGGTGCCCGCAGCATACAGGAAGGAGAACAGGTAAAGATCGCAAAGCAGAACTAAAATGAAATTAGATAAAGATTTTAAACTTTCTTCCTGGGCTATAGAAAATCGCATGACGGTGTATGTCATCATTGCCATCATCTTCGTGGGTGGATTGATGTCATATTACAGCATGCCGCGGGAATCATTCCCCGAAGTCATAGAGACCAAGATTTATGTAAGCTCCATCAACCCTGGAAACTCGGCCGAAGATGTGGAGAAATTCATAACTGAACCTCTCGAACAGGAGTTTAACAATATTGCGGGGGTTCAGGATATCTCGTCTACAACGCTTCAGGACTATTCACTGGTGATCGTTGAATTTGACGAAGACATTACTATAGATGCTGCCAAGCAAAAGGTAAAAGATAAGGTAGATCAGCAAAAAGCAGCAACTACCTGGCCTACCCTGGATAATGGTGCAAAGGTGGAACCCAATGTTTTCGACCTGAACATTTCAGAAGAAATGCCTATTCTCAACGTCAACCTTACGGGAGATTATCCTGTGCAGAAGCTAAAGGAATATGCCGAGTACCTGCAGGACAGGATAGAGCTACTTCCGCAGATAAAAGAAGCATCGGTTCGTGGCGCCGAAGAAAAAGAGGTGGAAATTGCAGTTGACATTTACAAGATGACTGCATCAAAAGTCAGTTTCCAGGACATCGTTAGTGCGGTAAGTATGGAGAACCAGACCATCTCGGGAGGAAATGTTATAAGCGGCGGGATCCAGAAGAATATTCGTATCCTGGGCGAGGTCACAGATCCAAATGAGCTGCGGAACGTGATTGTAAAAAGGGAAGATGGAAATGTCTTTTTAAGGGATATTGCCGAAATAAGATTCCAGGAGCAGGAGCCAACAACTTTTGCCCGTGAATTTGGAGAACCGGTTGTCATGCTGGACATCAAGAAGCGTGGTGGAAAAAACATGATCGAAGCGATCAATGACATCAAAGAAATCGTAAAAGCCGAACAGGAAACTTATCTACCCGAAGACCTTCGTATCACATTTTCAAATGACCAGTCAACCACTACAGAAAATATGGTGGATGACCTGGTGAACAACATCATCTTTGGGGTCATCCTGGTTGTGGTAGTTCTTATGTTCTTTTTAGGTTTCAGGAATGCTTTGTTTGTAGGATTTGCGATTCCGCTTTCTATGTTCCTGTCTTTTATTATTCTGTCAAGCATAGGATTCACCCTTAATACGATGGTGCTTTTCGCTTTGGTAATGGGGTTGGGAATGCTTGTGGATAACGGGATTGTGGTCGTGGAGAATGTCTACAGCCTTATGGACCAGGGAGTGCCAAGAATTAAAGCGGCAAAACAGGGAGTGGGCGAGATTGCCTGGCCAATAATTGCCTCTACCGCAACTACCCTTGCAGCATTTTTCCCCCTTGGTCTCTGGCCGGGAACCATTGGAAAATTCATGATCTATTTTCCAATCACGCTCTCGGTGGTACTGGGCTCTTCCTTGTTCGTGGCACTTATTATCAATTCCATGCTGACTTCTGAATACATGAAGACAGAGGAAAAAGAGCTCACGAAGAAAAAACTTATCCGTATTAGTGCAGTACTTGCCGGTACAGGGGTTATACTCTTAGTGGCAGGCTTTATTCTCGATTTTGGAAGCCTTAGAGCTATTGGAAATCTTTCCATACTCGCAGCAATCCTGTTGTGGGCTTACAAATATTTCCTTAGCCCCTGGGTAGACTTTTTCCAGTACCGGGCTCTGAAGAAACTGGAGAAGAAGTACGAATCAACGCTTAGATATAGTCTGCGTGGAAAGAACTCCTATCTGGTATTCTTCGGAACGCTAACTATGTTGATCATCTCCTTCGTTCTTGTGGGAATAGTTCAGCCGAAGGTTTTGTTCTTTCCTGAAAATGAACCAAACCAGATCATCACCTATATCGAATTGCCTGAAGGTACCGATATTAGAAGAACCAATGAGGTTACCAAACAAATTGAAGAACAGGTTTATGAAGTTATTGAACAATATGAAGATGAAGACGGATATAATTTTATGGTCGAGTCCGCCATCTCTCAGGTAGGACAGGGTGCCGGGAATCCGCAGACAGACGGCGGGCAACAGAATGCCATGCCCCACAAGGGCAAAGTGACCTTATCCATGCGGGAATTCAAGGATCGTAGAGGTGTGAGAAGTAGCCACGTACTTTCTGAAGTTAGAAATGCTGTTCAGGATATACCGGGAGCATCTGTAATTGTAGAAAAAGACGCTGCAGGCCCACCCGTAGGATATCCTATCAATATTGAACTCAAAGGAGAGGATTACGAGCAGATGTTGATCACAGCCGAAAACCTGCGAGATTTCATTCAGAAAATGAATATTCCCGGGATAGAGGAATTACAGATCGATGTCAATAAATCCAAACCCGAACTAAATGTTAGTGTAGACCGGGTGAAAGCCGGGCAGCTCGGAGTATCAACAGGTGCAGTGGGACAAACCCTGCGCCGGGCAATCTATGGGGAAGAGATCTCCACCTATAAGGAAGGAGACGAGGATTATCCTATTAATGTGAGGTTCAATGAAGATTTCAGGTATAATGAAAATGCTTTATTCAATCAGCCCATTACTTTTAAGGATCAGAACACCGGAAATATTGTGCAGGTTCCAATTTCTTCGGTCACAAAAACTGAATTGACTTCCGCTTTTAGTTCCATTAAAAGAAAGGATCTTAAACGGGTGATCACCCTTTACTCCAATGTTCTTGAAGGTTATAATGGCAATGCGATCGTGGAGCAACTGCAAACCGAACTTGCTTCCTACGATATGCCCCAGGATATCTCCCTGGAATTTACAGGAGAGCAGGAGAAACAGCAGGAGAATATGTCCTTTTTGCTGAAGGCCCTTTTAATTGGACTTGGCGGAATTCTTCTGATTCTGGTAGCCCAGTTCAATTCCATTCCGAAGCCTTTGATCATCCTGATGGCTGTTTTCCTTTCGCTCGCGGGAGTCTTTTTAGGGCTTGTTATATTCCAGATGGATTTCATTATCATCATGACCATGATGGGAATTATTTCCCTTGCGGGAATTGTGGTGAATAATGCCATTGTTCTGGTAGATTATACGCAGATACTAATTGACCGCAAAAAGGACAGCCTGGGACTTGATGATAAGGATTTGCTGACAAAAGGCCAGTATTTTGAAATGATCGTGGAAGGTGGTAAGTCAAGATTGCGGCCGGTACTTTTAACTGCCATAACGACAGTTTTAGGTCTAATTCCACTCGCAATAGGCTTAAACATTGACTTTTTCTCCCTTTTCACAGATTATGATCCTCAAATTTATATTGGAGGAGATAATGTGATTTTTTGGGGGCCATTGGCGTGGACGGTGATCTTCGGGTTGATCTTTGCAACCTTCCTTACCCTTGTCGTAGTACCGGCTATGCTTTATCTGGTTAACCGGGGCAGGGTAAGAATGCGAAACAGAAGAGAAAGAAGACTTTCCTAAAATGGCATTTTTGAGACCTTATATTTTTGAAACCTCCGGATTTTCCGGAGGTTTTTATTTTTATTCCGGACTATGGCAAAGTGTTTGGACACTATGCACAGGTAAAATTTAATATTAATTAAAATTCAACGAATGAACACTCAGTTAACCATTGATGAACGTAACGCCGTTTTGATCTCAATGGCAAATCTTGTGGAAAAGGAAAAAGACAACATTTTAAAAGCAAATAAAATAGATCTCGACTCTTATTCGGGTGAAGATCTGGCCATGGAAGACCGTCTCAAGGTAGATGATTCCAAAATTGAAGGAATGGTCGCTTCATTAAAACATTTAGCTTCTCAGGAAGATCCTGTGGGAGTGGAAAGATTCAGCTTTAAGCATGACAACGGAATGCAGGTTTACAACAAAACTGCATCTTTTGGGACAGTGATGATCATTTACGAATCCCGTCCCGATGTAACTGTTGAAGCAGCAGGGATCGCCTTTAAATCGGGAAATAAGATCCTTTTAAAAGGCGGAAAGGAATCCCTTAATTCCAACCTGGAGATCGTGAAATTGTGGCATAAAGCTCTTGAGGAAAATAACATTTCTCCGAAGTGGGTGGAATACCTTCAGTTTGACAGAAAGCAGACGCAGGAATTCCTGGCTAACCCAAATCAGCGGGTCGACCTTGTGGTACCAAGAGGTGGCGAGCGACTTATTAAATTTGTTAAAGAGAACTCCTCTGCCCAGGTTATCGTTAGCGGCCGCGGAAATAATTTTGTCTATGTTGACAAAAACGCCAACACAGATATTGCAATCGATGTGATCCTTAACGGTAAAACCGGAAAGATCTCCGCCTGTAATGCAGTTGACAAGATCCTCATTAATTCAGAACTTCCTAATAAGGAAGAATTTCTAAGCGAGCTTCAAAAAGCCCTTTCAGACAATAATGTGGAGATCATTGCAGACAGATCATTGGAGAATATGAATGGCAGCCGACCTGTAGAGAATGAAGATGAGTGGTACGAAGAGTTCTTGGATTATAAGGCTCTTATAGGAGAGGTGGATTCAACAACTGAAGCTATTGCGAAGATCAATAAATATTCGGGTGGACATTCAGCATCTATAATTTCGAAAGATGATAAAACTGCACAACATTTCATGGAAAATGTGGACAATGCAGCGGTCTATCACAATGCCTCCACACGATTCACTGATGGCGGACAGTTAGGACTTGGTGGAGAACTCGCTATTAGTACAGATAAACTACACCAGCGTGGACCTATTGGTCTGCAGCATTTAGTAACCAATAAATGGTATATACACGGAAATGGACAAACTAGATAAAATTTTAGAACAGAATAATATAGAAATGGAAACTCCAAAGAAGAAGAAAAGGATACTATTAAAATTAGGTTCTAATACACTAACCAAAGAAACCGATCACATTTCAAGAGGAAAAATTGAAGATATAGGCAGGCAGATCGCCACTTTAAAGGATAAATACGAATTCGTGATCATTAGCTCCGGTGCCGTTGCTGTGGCCAAACAATTCGTAAACCTGGAACGCAGTGGGGAGAATATTGACGTAAAGCAGGCTCTGGCCTCTATTGGTCAGCCTCACCTGATGCGTATTTTTCAGGAAAATTTCAGGGAACTGGGATTATTGATAGGGCAGTGTTTGCTTTCGCCAAACGACTTTAGTAATGAAGAATCGAGGCAGAATATCGTTAACACCGTAAATGTTTTGATCGAGAATGATTACATTCCTATCATTAATGAAAATGACACTTCGTCTACAGACGCGATCAAGTTCGGAGACAATGACAATCTTGCGGCACAAACCGCAGCTCTGCTGGATGTAGATCTATTTATCATCGCGACCAATACTCACGGAGTCTACAAAAAAGGTTCAATTGAAGCTAAAACTCCGGAGACCATTCGTAAGGTAAGCGACCTTGATGCCCTTAAAAAAGAGGTGATGAGTGAGACAAAATCCACTCATGGTACCGGCGGAATGAGCTCAAAAGTTTCAGCTGCCGAGATCACTCAAAAAGCGAAGATCGAAACCTGGATTGTTAATGGACTAGATGATAATTTCATTCTGAATGCCATTGAGGACAAGGTGCAATTTACCAGGATCCATCATTAGAAACCTGAAGGTTTATTTATAAATGAAAAGGCTGTGCAGAGATGTGCAGCCTTTTTTTGTAAACACCAAATGGTCAGGCACCAAATTTTTACCCGCCGAAGCTTCAGCGAAGGAGGGCCAAGCACCAAGCACCAAAAGGTGACAAAATTCCAATACCCAGATTTCAAAATGGAGCCAAATCCGAAATTCCAGGCACCAAATCCCAAACCCAGTTTCCAGGCACCACATTCCCATTCTGCTTTTGTCCCGTAGGTCAGCTTCTGGACAGTCCCCGTAGGAAAGAGTTATATTTCGTCACGGATTACAAATCCGCGCCAACCTGAGACAAATTTCACGCAGCCGCAAAGGATAATCGCAGAGGACGCAGATAAGCGAATCATGTCCCGTAGGGATAAAATATGGGTAGAAAATAAAATCGCCTCCTGAATCATTGTCCCGTAGGGACAACATATAGGTAAATTTCACAGAGGCGCAGTTGTTTAAAATCGGCACGGATTACAAATCCGCGCCAACCTGAGACAAATTTCACGCAGCCGCAAAGGATAATCGCAGAGGACGCAGATAAGCGAATCATGTCCCGTAGGGATAAAATATGGGTAGAAAATAAAATCGCCTCCTGAATCATTGTCCCGTAGGGACAACATATAGGTAAATTTCACAGAGGCGCAGTTGTTTAAAATCGGCACGGATTACAAATCCGCGCCAGCATGAGACAAATTTCACACGAAGAGCACAAAGTGAAAAAAGAAGAACACGAAGAAATTGTAAAATATT
>NZ_KE384054.1:0-201653 GCF_000423585.1 Salinimicrobium xinjiangense DSM 19287 | reverse complement strand
AAAAGATCGGTAGAAATAAAGTACATAATCGTCAAGAGTCCTGTAGGGACGGCAGAAAGATGAGACGTTTCTATATCACGGATTACAAATCCGCGCCAACATTCTCATTGAAGATCTGCGAATATCCGCGAAATCAGCGGGAAAAGATATCCACCGCGCCTTGGAATTTGGACATTGGAATTTGATGCTTCCATTATTGGTGGTTCCCAAGAATGACCTTTTTGACACCTCTCTCCGGCTGAATTCTGTTTTTCATCATTAACTTTACCCAAAATCTCTTCAATCCGCTATATCTTCTTATTTTTGCTCCTTTAAAAGATCAGAATACTATGTACAGAAGCCATACCTGCGGGGAATTAAGATTAGAAGATAAAGGAAAGCAAGTAACACTTTCCGGATGGGTGCAGAAGATCAGGGACAAAGGCTTTATGGTATGGGTCGATCTACGCGATCGATACGGACTTACGCAGCTGATCTTTGATGAGGAGCGCACGCCAAAGGAAATGATGGAAAAAGCTTCCCAACTGGGCCGGGAATTCGTGATCCAGGTTTCGGGAGAAGTGATCGAGAGAGAATCGAAGAACCCGAACATGCCAACAGGAGACGTGGAGATCCTGGTTTCTGAATTTAAAGTTCTAAACGCAGCGCAACTTCCGCCGTTCACTATTGAAGATGAAACCGATGGCGGGGAAGACCTGCGCATGAAATACCGCTACCTTGATATCCGCCGGAATCCGGTGAAGAATAAGCTGATCTTCCGAAGCAAAGTGGCTATGGAGGTGAGAAAATTCCTTTCAGAAAAAGGATTTATCGAGGTGGAAACTCCTGTATTGATAAAATCCACGCCCGAAGGTGCCCGCGATTTCGTGGTGCCAAGCCGAATGAACGAAGGACAGTTCTATGCGCTGCCACAATCGCCGCAGACCTTTAAGCAGCTGCTCATGGTTGGCGGAATGGACAAATATTTCCAGATCGTAAAGTGCTTCAGGGATGAAGATCTGCGTGCTGACCGTCAGCCGGAATTCACCCAGATCGACTGCGAAATGGCTTTCGTAGAGCAGGAAGATATACTAAACACTTTTGAAGATTTCACCCGTCACCTTATCAAAGCCGTAAAAGGTGTTGACGTGACTGAATTCCCACGCATGACCTATGCTGAAGCCATGCAGAAGTATGGAAATGATAAACCCGACATTCGCTTTGGAATGGAGTTCGGGGAATTAAATGACCTTGCAAAAGACAAAGGCTTCAATGTTTTTGATCAACAGGAACTGGTAGTGGGAATCGCTGTTCCCGGTGCTGCCTCCTATACTAGAAAAGAGTTAGATAAATTGATCGAGTGGGTTAAGCGTCCGCAAATTGGTGCCAACGGTTTGGTTTGGGTAAAATTCAATGAAGACGGCAGCCTTAAATCTTCTGTAGATAAATTCTATTCAGAAGTAGATTTAGGAGCATGGGCAGAAAGAACAGGAGCCAAACCCGGAGATCTTATTCTTGTGATGGCCGGCGATGCTCAAAAAACCCGCACTCAGTTAAGTGTACTGCGCATGCATCTTGGAAATGAACTGGGACTTAGAAAGGCAGATGAATTCGCACCTTTATGGGTGGTTGATTTTCCTCTTTTAGAGTGGGATGAAGAAACCAATCGCTACCACGCGATGCACCACCCCTTCACCTCCCCAAAACCTGAAGATATTAAGTTACTTGATACAGATCCCGGAAACGTTCGTGCCAACGCCTATGACCTGGTGTTGAACGGAAATGAAATTGGCGGGGGTTCTATAAGGATCCACGATAAAGGCACTCAGGCCATGATGTTCGATCATCTTGGTTTCACTCCCGAAGAAGCCAAAGCCCAGTTTGGGTTCTTAATGGATGCCTTCCAGTATGGAGCACCTCCACACGGAGGAATTGCTTTTGGGTTCGATAGATTGGTAGCCATTCTTGGAGGACAGGAGACTATTCGTGATTACATTGCATTTCCGAAGAACAATTCCGGAAGAGACGTAATGATAGATGCTCCGGCAAAAATTGGTGAAGATCAGCTCAAAGAATTAAATTTAAAGCTTACAACAGAAAAATAAAATAAAATCCTGCAACTGCAGGATTTTTTATCAAATCCAACTATGCCGGGTATTAAGAGAAATCCATTATTGCTCAGGTTTTTAGTCTGGAGGACCAAATACGTCTCACATCAGCAGTTTTTAATGGTGCTGGCTGCGATCATTGGCTTTCTCGCAGGACTTGTGGCTGTGGTAATAAAGAATATTACCGCATTCATACAAATGTTGCTTGAAGGAGAGCTCATTGTGAATTACCATGATGCTTTCTATTTCATCTTTCCATTAATGGGACTGGCTCTCACTTTCCTTATAATAAGATTTGGGATTAGAAACAAGGTAGGGAACGGTATTCCCACAACTCTTTATGCTATTTCGCAGAGAAAGGGACTTATGCAAAAATTTCAGTCCTATGCTTCCCTGTTAACAGCACCCGTAACGGTTGGTTTTGGAGGATCTGTGGGGTTGGAGGCTCCCACTGTTGCCACGGGAGCAGCAATAAGTTCCAACCTGTCGCGGATCTTTAAAATGAATCAGGCGACAAGGACGCTGCTGATTGGTTGTGCTGCTGCGGGAGCAATGTCATCTTTATTCAAAGCCCCCATTGCGGCTATTATTTTTGCTATCGAGATCTTTGCGCTGGACCTCACCCTGGTATCGATGATCCCGCTGTTGCTGGCATCTGTTTCGGCCATTCTTACCTCATATTTTTTCTTCGGAAACGATATTATACTACATTATACCCTCACAGATGAATTTGACATAACCGAGGTTCCTTTTTATATTTTACTGGGGGTTGTAGCTTCAGTTTGTTCTATTTATTTCACCAAAATCTACTTTAGACTTACCGGAAGATTCGAACAATTGGGAAATCCCCTGTTTAGATTGCTCGTAGGTGGTGCCGGGTTGGGAATATTGGTTTTCTTTATTCCGCCCTTATACGGGGAAGGCTATGACGTGATCAACAACCTCCTGGAAGGAAATTATCTTGAAGCACTTGGGAGCAACTTATTTAACGCATACCTGGACAATATCTGGGTGGTTGTTGCCCTTTTGGCCGGACTGGTTATTTTTAAAATTATTGCCACGGCTTTCACCATTGGCGCAGGAGGTGTAGGAGGAATTTTCGCGCCGGTACTATTCATGGGAAGCGCCATGGGACATTGCTTCGCGTTGATATTCAATCATTTGGGCATCCTGAAGACTCCGCTTTCGGTAAGTAACTTTACACTGGTAGGCATGGCCGGACTAATGGCCGGAATTATGCACGCCCCTCTCACCGCAATTTTCCTTATAGCCGAATTAACCAGGGGTTATGAACTTTTTGTCCCGCTAATGATCACTGCAGCTATTTCTTTTGCAATAACCAACCAGGTGCAGTCGCATTCTGTTTATACGATGGATCTTGCTTCAAGAGGGGAATTGATTACCCACAATAAGGATCAGACTGTACTTACCCTGCTTAACATTAACCAGGTGATCGAAAAGAATTTCATTCCTCTTAATATCAATATGACTTTGGGAGAAGTAATAAAGGAAGGGGTGGTAAAATCCTCACGAAATATTTTTCCGGTGGTCGACGATGAAAATATTTTTAAAGGAATCATCCTGCTCGACGACCTGAGACCCATCATGTTTCAGCAGAACTTATATGAGGAAGTAAAAGTAAGTGATATTATGCAGGCGGCGCCTGAGATAATTCACCTGGAAAGAGACCGGATGAACCAGATCATGAATAAATTTCAACAAACTACGGCCTGGAATTTGCCGGTTGTAAAAGAAGATAAGTATATTGGTTTTGTATCTAAATCAAAGCTTTTAACCGCCTACAGGCAAAAATTAATAGATGTAACAGTATGAAAATATTAGCCACTTTAACGAAAATTGTAGCCATTCTTATTGCCATAGCTATTCTTATAGGATTATACATAATGCAGGTGGAGAAAGACGAGGCTTTAGGAGATAGGATTATCGGCTTATCTGTTCTTGCCTCTGTGTTTATCTTATTACCCATGTTTCTGGTGCTTCGATGGAGGGGTAAAAAATTAAAAGATTACACTCTATCGGATGAAAATTTGAAAAAAATGAGGGACCGGAATGAGCGGTAACTACCAGAAAATAAAATTTTTAGAAATAAATAACACTTTCATTATTCCCTGTTTCAATTATTAGATTATGTTTGTACTTTATTAATTATTATTTTTTTTACAATGGAAGGTACAGTTAAATTTTTCAATGAATCAAAAGGTTATGGATTCATTACCAACGATGAAACAGGAAGAGACATCTTCGTTCACGTTACCGGATTAAATGGTGAAACACTTAATGAAGGTGACAAAGTTGAATACGTTGAAGAAGAAGGAAGAAAAGGATTGACCGCAGCTCAAGTGCGTGTGATCAACTAATTATAGCATTAGTTTATTTCATTAAATGTCCTGCACGATGTGCAGGACATTTTTTTTGTACCTGTTATTATACGTGATGTACCTCCCGGATACCTTCCAGCATTTCGGAAGTCATTTTTTCCAGATCGTATTCATGTTGCCATCCCCAATCTTCCCGTGCGTGGGAATCATCTATACTTGACGGCCACGAATCGGCGATCTCCTGCCGGAAGTCGGGTGCATAGGAGATCTCAAATTCAGGAATATGTTTTCTAATTGAGGCAGCAAGAGTTTTAGGTGTAAAGTTTAAGGCTGAAAGATTATAGGAAGAACGCACTTTTACCTTTTCTGCAGGTGCTTCCATTAAAGAAATAGTAGCTCTAATGGCGTCATCCATAAACATCATTGGCAGCTCGGTATCCTCTTTTAAAAAGGAGGTATATTTTCCTGTTTTCAGCGCCTCATGATAGATCTCTACTGCATAATCTGTTGTTCCCCCTCCCGGAAGGGTTTTGTAACTGATCAATCCGGGGTATCGGATACTTCTCACATCAACTCCAAATTTTTTGTAGTAATACTCACACCAGCGCTCTCCCGCCTGCTTGCTTATTCCATAAACCGTAGAAGGTTCCATTACTGTTTGCTGCGGCGTGTCAAGTTTTGGCGTGGTGGGCCCAAAGACCGCGATACTTGAAGGCCAGAAAACCTTTTGGATCTTTCCTGCTTTGGCAATATTCAGTACATGAAAAAGAGAGTTCATATTGAGTTCCCAGCCTTTCATAGGAAATTTTTCGGCTGTGGCACTCAGCATTGCTGCCATTAAATAGACTTCATTAATATCGTGTTTTTCAATCACTCCTTCCACCTGCTCAAAATTGGTGGCATCCAGAATTTCAAAGGGGCCGGAGGCCATAAGTTCCTCATCTCCTTCCCGTATGTCACTCGCGATTACATTATTATTACCCACTTTTTCACGCAGGGCCGTTGTAAGTTCTGTTCCTATTTGTCCGCATGCGCCAATTATCAATATCTTTGAAGCCATAAAAGTTTCTGTTTTAGTAGAAGCAAAGATATTTAATTCAGGAAAGATGAGGAATTTCACAGTCTTAAATGATCTGTTTATTTCAAGATCTCTGTCTGTCGTTTAAATTTCTGTATCAAAAGTATACCTTTAAAAAATGAAAAAAATACTTCTCCTTTTTGTCCTTAGCTTAATGATCTCTTGTGATGAACAGAAAACTGAGCCACAAAGGGAACAGGTGCAAAGAAAAACCTCATTTTCGGATTCACTTCAAGTATCCGTGAACAAGAGAGTCACCTTAATGCCACAAGCCCGGGAGATTGTAAGTTCCTGGCTGGCTTATGTTACCGCCCAGGATGAAGTACAGCGGCTTTCCAACAGAACAGGAGCCGAGATCATGGATATTTCCAACAATCTCATGCAGATCATGGAGTCTTTAAAATCCACTATGCCCGATACCCTGCGCAGCCCCGCTGTTGAATCCCGAACCAATGTACTTCTTACGAAAGCCCATGTTTTACACCAGCTTTCAAATAAAAAAGAAAAGAACCCCGACGAAATTTTTGAAACTGCAGAAGACCTTGTTATTGAGTTTGAAAATTTCAAACTTCAGCTCAATGAACTGTTTCTTAAAACACCCGAGAATTTTGAAATGGAACTTGATGAAGCATTTGAAGAATCTCTTGAACCCGACTCTACGGGGACTATTCCGCTGTTCAGAGAAGGGGACAGAATTTAAAGTTGCTACCGGTTTTAGCAGCAGTGATAACGCTCCAGACTTAGCTCCTGGTATTCAACTTAATATATCCAATCCTGAGTCGTTTTAATTGGCCGGGGCATTAAAAAAGCGATTCTAATGTTTATTTCTTGTTATTTCCCATTTTTCCTCTTAGTAACTGAGCATTAATGGCAACTATAACTGTACTCAGGCTCATCAACACAGCGCCAACCGCAGGGCCTAAAACAAAACCGGTGGAATACAGAACTCCGGCAGCCAACGGAATGGCAACAACATTATATCCGGTTGCCCGTACCAGGTTCTGGATCATTTTATCATAGGTAGCTTTTCCTAAAAGAATAAAATTGGCAATGTCCTGTGGGTTACTATTGACCAGGATGATATCGGCGGTTTCTGCGGCCACATCTGTGCCAGAACCAACGGCAATACCCACATTCCCTGGCGCTCCTTTTTTGATCTCAGAGAAGAAACCTTTCAAAAATGGCCAGTCTCCATAGAAATAAACGACGGTGGAGAGGGCAAAAAGAATGTATTTATTCCCCGGCAAAAGATATTCGTATCCAAAGAAATCCTGGATCATTGGGGAGAGGAAGAGGATGGTTAATATTAATGTCACCCAGAAACGCTTTCTGAAATCTGCAATCATCATTTTATGATGGTCATGTCATATTTCCCCGTGTCCCGAACCATGGCCAGAATGCTTGTGTTTATCCATTGCTTCATCATGGCTATTTTTTGTTTTTTCGACCAGATCATCCTTGAGACTGGATTCCTCCTCTATAGCTTTCTGCTTGGCTGAATTTTTCGGTTCCTCCCTGTGCTTGTCTTGATGTTCCATAATTTCTGGATTTACCAGTTGCGTCTTAGATATGTCGACCTTTCTTGTAGGGGAATGAACATTAATGGTTGATAGCCTTGATTTTAAAGATTTTTAGCTCCAGAAAGTCTTGATTAAATGAAATGTAATTAGCAGGAGCTTATAGAAGCTGCTATTATATTGTAGATCTCATTAAGAATTGATACTAAAAACGGGAGAAATTTGTGGGTATTTGTACTTGACTATTAGCAACAAACTAAACCTGAAGGCTTAAAGTCTTCAGGTTAATTTTTTGGAGATGGTTCGGGAAAATATTTTCCTGTTTTCAATTTCAATGACCGGATCTATTTTCCTCCCCATCTGTCTCCTGCCTTCCCTTTAAGAAGAATTTTTCTCCAACAAACGTGATCAGGATGAGCGCTAAAGATACAAGGATCACGGTGAGGTTGGTTTGTAATTTTACCCACACAAATCCTGTTAGCACCACAGCATCAAGTACAATAGCAATTATCACCACGAACCGGTTCGCCTGCACCTCTTCCCTCATTCGATTTAAGACTCCCACGTGGATGATCATATCCATGATCAGGTAAAAAATGGCACCCATTGCCGCAATTCCCGAGAGGTCAAAAAGAACGGTCAAGGCGATTGAAAGTACAATAACATAAACCAACATATGCTGCTGAATATTACCTTTCATTCCGAAATGAGAATGTGGCACCAGCTTCATGTTGGTCAGCATAGCCGTCATTCGAGATACGGCAAAAACACTGAATATCACTCCTGTAATTGTTGCCACCAGCGCTATTCCTACCGTAAAATAAAGCCCCCAGGAGCCAAATAGCGGCCTCGCAGCTTCGGCCAGGGAGTAATCTTTGGCTTTTATGATTTCTGATATCTCTAAATTAGCACCCACGGCTAATGCAGTCAGAAAGTATACTATTCCGCATATTATCAGCGAATAAATAATCGCTTTCCCGATATTTTTCTTCGGATTCACAATTTCACCTCCACTATTGGTGATGGTCGTAAAGCCTTTGTATGCCAGAATGGAAAGTGCTAAAGAAGCAATATAATCGGTAAAGGAATTAGTGGGCGCAGAAGAGGGTAAGGCCGAGCCGACGGCAAAATCTGCGGCCCAAAGTGCTCCAATTGCAAAAATCAGGATTCCTCCAATCTTTATTGCAGCAGTAGTCATTGCAGTTCTACCTATAACCTTATTTCCTAAAATGTTAATGATAAATGCTGTTACCAAAAGAGCCACAGCTAATACCGGCACCCAAAAACTGTCTTCGCCACCATCGAATAGCTGCATTGCATACGAGCCAAAGGTCCTCGCCACAAGACTTTCGTTTAGGATCATAGAAAAAGCCATCAAAAGTGCTGCGGAAGCCGTGATCGTTCCCTTTCCGTAAGCCTTTTGCAGAAACATAGCAATACCCCCTGCCGAGGGGTAGGCCTTGGCCATTTTGACATAGGAATAAGCGCTAAAACCTGAGATTACCCCCCCTACTACAAAAGAAAGGGCAAAATATTCCCCGGAGAGTTCGGCCACCTGACCTAGTAAAGCAAAAATACCGGCACCTATCATAACACCTGTTCCCATGGCTACTGCATTGCCAAGACTTAAGCTGTTTTCCTTATAATCGTTCATTCTAAAAAATATTATGATTTTTACCGTCGAAATCCGTAAAAGGGAGCAGAAAAGAACTGGAATTCCTCTCATCGATTTCGAAGTTACAATTAGTGATCAACTTTTTTATTAAGGAAATTGTAAAAGCACCACCTCTTTGTTTAGAGTTGTTCTGACTCTAATTTCAAAAAGCAATTCTATTTTCTTATTTCTAATTTTGGCATTCTGATTTGCTGATGGTTTTCCTACGGGAAAAGGCTTTCGCTTTTTTTTATTATTCTTTTCGGAATCTTTGCATAACATGGGAGTCTGGCTTAGAAAATTCCCAATGAGTCCAAAAACCATTTTCCAACTTCATTTCTGACAGCCCTCACTCTGATGTCCACATTTCTAAAAAATTTCATAATCTTCTGTGAAAGCCTGTTAAGGCGTTTGTGCAGCTTCTGCTTCGTCCCTACCTTTAAGTAGTTAACTAACCCTTTTAGATGATGAAGATATCTTTCCAATATTTCCTCATTCTTCTTTTCTTGATATTTTCCTGTAAAAATGCTGAAGAAGAGCGAGGTGACGAAGAGGAAATCGTATCTGAGGTATCACAGCCTGTCCAGAGAAATGTCAATGCATCAGATATTGTCGTGCCGGAAGGTTACAAGATCGAAGCAATTGAAAAAGGCCTCACCTATCCTGTAGACATCACTTTTGACGAAGACGGAAACTACTACATAGCTGAAGCCGGCGGCCATACCTACGGAACTAAACCGGCACGCGCTCCCGAAGCCCGCATCCTCATGGGTGGACCAAATAAAAAACTTCAGGTCTTTTTCGACCAGGTGGTTCCTATGACCGAGATTAAGGAAGAAGCTTCTTCCGAAGACATGGAAGAGGGGCTTATCCCACCGGTCACCGGCGTTACATTCTACAAAGGCAATCTATATATTTCTCACCGAAGCAGATATTCCGTGTTAAAACCGGAAAACCGTGAATTTGAAACCATTATAAACGGCCTCCCTTCCTGGGGGGAATTCCTCAATGCAAAACCCATATTCAAAGATGATAAGATGTACTGGTTCCTGTCTACCCAGGGGAACAGCGGGGTAATTGAAGAACATTTCGTCATGGTCATCGACGAATTCAATAAACCTGAAGCCCGGGAGATCCCCGGTGAAGATGTTACGCTTACCGGCCAGAATTTCTGGGTCCCCACCTCTAAAATTAAGCTTACAGAAGCCGATTCGGTTAGAACCGGCGCATATTCGGCCCTGGGCGATACTACCACAGCCGGACAGGTGATTCCGGGTGAAAAAATTGCCAATGGGGCTTTCTATGAAAGCAATCTGGATGGTTCAGAAATAAAGAGAATCGCCTGGGGATTGCGCAGCAGCTTCGGGTACCGGTTTAGCCCTGATGGCAGATTGATCACTACTATGAACAGTGCGAACCCAATGCCGCCACGCGGGCTTTTCTTTGATTGGGAAACCATTTACGAAGTTGTTGAAGGCGAATGGTATGGGTGGCCCGACTTCTATAGTGGTATTCCAATTACAGATGACCGCTTCAGGGGGAAAAAAGAAAAGTGGGAATTTGTTCTTACACCTGAGACCCACAAAAAACTACTTAAAGGGAAAGACAAACCCAGACAACCTTTGGTCAGGATCTCACCTCATGCGGCAACACAGGGAATGGTCTTTGGTCGCGGAAATTTGAATATCCCTGAAAATGACATTCTGGTTGCCGAATTCGGTTCCATAGTTCCCGAATTCAAGGGTGAGAAATTTCATCCCCACCGGCCTCCGGGAATGCCACCTGAATCTGAAGCCCCCGAAGATGTGCAGTACAACTGGCCCGGCTTCAAGGTACAGCAGGTAAACCTGTCTTCAGGAGAAGCTACAGATTTCATCTATAACAAATCAGGTTTACCGGCCTCGGCTGATAAAGGAGGTGGTCTGGAAAGACCAATTCAGCTGGAATGGGATAAAGATGGTAACTTATACATAGTGGATTTTGGAGTTGTTGAATTTGACGATACAGGAATGAACGCCCATCCCTTTACTGGTGTGATCTGGAAAATAAGCAAGAAATAAAATGGAAATCACAGCTACGATCTTACTGTTCATCGGAGTGATATTTGGCTTTATGGCCTTTACCCACCTCAGCATGAACATGAAAGTACCAAAGATGACCTGGATGATACATTTAATTATGGTGATTCTGGGAGTAGTCGCCCTTATCATTTACGCACTGGCCACAGAAAATGTGGAAAAACATTATAACATCCTGGTCATTTTTGCAATAGCATTGATACCCGGCCTTTTAATCCTGTTCGGCAAGAGAGGTACCGGCACAAAAAAAGCCCTTGCCATGGTTTACGGGCTAATCGGCTTGTTCGGTTTTTTCTGGTTATTAACTTATGTACTACCATAATACATTTCTATGAAGTGGACCTATCCTATAGTAGCTTTTATTGTCGTCTTCGTTCTCGGCTTTGGACTAACCAACCTTATTAAGGAAGAATTGGAGGTCTCTCCGTGGGCCGAATCGGGTGCTGAGGAAGGTAGACTAATGGCTCATACCAAAAATGTGACCAGGCTGGTAAATGCCGGCGCTGCAGATCTTCATGCATATCTCCAGACGGCCATTCCCTATGAAGAGGCTAAAACAGCAGCTATGTCACCTTCTGAAAAGAACTGGCAGGAATTTTTTATCCAATCTTTAAAAGTTGATCCTGAAGCAAAAAATGTGGTCGTTGTCCCCGGGGGAGGAAAAGAAGCTCTTAAATGGGCCCTTCCGGCACTTTACTACGCTTATTTTAATGGCTCTCCTGTATTATTCTATGAGAATGGAAAACTCTCCGGAAATACACAGTCCCTGAATGACAAAAAGATATTTATCATAGGTTCGGGGGATGAAATTCCAAATCTGGAGGAACTAAAAGAGGCAGAAAGAATTACAGCCAACTCACCTCAACACCTGGCTTTAAAATTGGCTGAGTATCGTGATGAAGAAGCGGAATTCGGGTGGGGCCGGGAAGTGAACCGGAACAACGGATACTTTCATTATGTACTTACCATCCCGGACGACGCCTTACTTGGATTAGCAGCTATTACCTACGCCCGTAGCAATAACGCCACCCTTCTCTATGCTGAAGAAGATGGTGGAATATCCGGAGAGCTGGACCGCTACGCCTTCGCCCAAAGACCCGACTGGTTTGTCACTCCTTCTGAAGGTCCCTTCCGTCATTTTTGGATCGTAAGTAACCGAATTAGTTATGCTGCCCAGGGACGTCTCGATTTTGCCATTGAAAAAGCAGAATATGCCAGCATGGGTCCTGTAGCTTTAGGGGACCTCGAAGCTTTATTACTAATATTAGTGATTTGGGGTATTGCCTCAGCCCTTTTTGTATGGATTCATTCAATGTACACCCTACCTATGGTAAAAATGCCGATAAAGATTTCCTGGGCGCTTGCTTCCCTACTATTACCAATTCTGGGACCCGTACTCTATATTAACTCCTACAGAAGACCCGCTAAAGAAGTGGAAAAAGGAGACTGGAGATGGATCAGGTCCCATAATCAGCAAAGTGCCACAGCGACCGCAATGGGATTTGGTTATGGAGCTAATTTGATGATTGTAGTAGGATTTATCCTGGTCTGGTTCGGTTTCCCTCTTTTCTTCGGGGAGGGTATGGAAGGACCCTTCTTTTGGCTGGGAGCCGGTATGCCCATCATGATGATCGCCATGTATGTTTTTGCAGTTCTAATAGCCTGGCTTCTGGTTCAGTATCCTATGAAAAAGAGCATGATGCCGGAAATGTCCAATAAACAATTGTCTAAAATGGCATTGATCACCACTGCCCTCAGTATGCTGGCGGTGAGTTTAGGAATGATGACCACATCCTGGTACATGCTCATGAACAAGATCCCCATGATGCCCAAGGAAGATGATGTGCTGTGGTTCGCCAGTATGTGGCTTGCATCCTTTGTAGGATTTCTGATTGCGTGGCCAATAAACTGGCTGTTAATTAAAAAACATTTAAAACCGGGAAATGTATGATAAAGTATATCTGTAACATACTACTGGGAATTCTGGTGATCTCCTGCGGAAAAACCGAAGGAGGACCCGGTGGTGGCAGCCATCCCTTACAACAGGAAGCTACGGCCACGGCTTATACCGTTCGCTTACCCGGAAGTAATCCTGAAGAACAGGCAATTCTCTTAACTCAAACTGTCTATCCGGCCACCAGGGAAGATAATGCAGTTGGTGCCATTATTTTAGTTCCCCAGGACGAACATATCGCTTTTACAGCTATGCACCGCATTACCCACATGCCGGTAAATGCGCCAATGTTATTCCTTTCAGAAGACAACACTATTTCAGAGCAGACCCTTCGGGAGATGAAACGCCTAAAACCCGATGGTGTACTACAGGATGAGCGAACAGATGTATATGCCGTCAATGTTCCGGAAGACCAGGTAAAAAAGATCAGAGACATCCTGGCTTACAGGGTACGCACATTTTATGAAGAAGACCCTGTTAAACTTGCCTCTGTGCTTGACAGGTGGCAGGCGGCTTTGAAAGCCGACCATCCCGATGAAGTGGTCATCTCGGCCATAGATCACCCCGAGGGGATACAGCATGGTATGGGAGCTATGGGTTGGAATGCACATATGGGAAAAGGCTTCGCCTGGGTGTACCGGGATTCAATTCCTCAGGCCACAAAAGACATCCTTAAAAGAAGATATGGAGATCATGGTTCTTTCATGTATCTCACCGGCGGACCAGATGTGATCTCAGACAAAGTAGCACGGCAATTAGGAGAGTATGGTCTCGTGCGAAGAGTAGCAGGAAAAACCGTTTTTGCATCCAATACCGTGAATGCCGGTTATAAAGATTTTGGCCGTAACTGGGGCTGGTGGTGGGACTGGACACCCAGGTCGTGGGGTTGGGGAATTGCACAGGCCGGCCATAACTATATCATTGGAAATCCCGATGATGTCCTGTACATGATACCTGCAGCTGTTTTGGGCCATATGGGAAAACATGGACCCATACTTTTTGTAAAAGCGGACAGCGTACCTAAGGCTACAGCAGATTATTTAAATATGGTAAAACCATTTAAAACCGGGCCGCAGGAAACAATTCTGAACTTTGCCTGGATCATAGGGGATACAACTTCAGTTAACATTGCCACACAACAATCTGTAGATCGGTTACTCTCTCCTTTTGATGTCCCCGTTGACACCAGCAGTTATTTACCGGATGCCCCTATACTTCAGGAAAAAAAAGACTGACATGGAACACGAAAAGAAAAACCATTCTCCCTCCAAAAAACCGGCACCGGACCTTGTGCTGGAGACCACAGACAGAGATCCACATGGAAACCTCTTTTATCACCCTTCGATATTCACTTTTGCGGTCGCTGGCGCTATCATTGGAGGATTGATCATGGCATTTCTGGCCTGGATGATCGCCGATGGTAGCTGGGCAGTAGTTGGCCTGGGACAAATGTCGGCAGGAAATCGCGGACCGGGAGCTTTCTTCGGCTTCGTGGTGGGAAGTGGTGTAGGCGGATTGCTTGGAGCTATTCTCGGAATGCGAAAGATGTTCCGTTTATCATCCCGGCACAGAGATGAGAATCAAAACCACCAACCTGAAAAAAGTTAGCTTATCCTAAATAGCAAAAAGTGAAACTCCTTAATGCATTTTTTGTAGTCATCTTCACTATCTCTGCCGTTATACAATATAATGATCCGGACCCTCTCCTGTGGATGGCTATCTACGGCTATGGAGCTCTTGTTTGCCTGCTTGCTTTACTGGGAAAAGACCATATAGTTCTGCACTATGCCGGCATCCTCATCTTCCTTACCTATGCGCTGTACCTTTTCTTTGTACCTGATGGAGTACTCTCCTGGATAACTGAGCATGATGCTGAAAATATTACCGGATCAATGTCAGAGGAAAAACCATGGGTCGAATCCACCCGGGAATTTTTTGGGCTACTCATCCTCAGTTTCGCCCTTTTATTAAACCTGATCTTTCGAAAAAATAAAAATCAGCCGAATCTAAATGCAACCCAATGAAATATTGTCTACTCTTCAGCATAGTTCTTTCGCTTTTTTCCATGACTGCAGGCGCACAGGAAAGGGGGCGCCTAACAGGAAAAGTTCTTTCAGAATCGGCAGAACCGCTTGAAAATGTACAGATCAACCTGCTGAATTCCTCCTACCAAACCAAAACTTCGGGAGACGGAATTTTTTCATTTCCGGCAGTGCCTTATGGTTCTTACATTCTTAGTGTAAGCAAACGCGGATATTCAGAAACGACCCGCATTGTCAATATTAATGCGGAAGTAGTTGAACTGGAAATTCTTCTCTCTTCGGAAGGGGAGCGTTTAAAGGAAGTAGTTGTAACCGCTCAGAAAAGAGAAGAGCTAATCCAGGAAATCCCGTTGAGTATTACAAGCCTGTCCTATGAAAATGTAAAGCAGAGCCAGATCCAGAATTCAAATGATCTCACCGCTGTTTCTCCGAATCTATACGCCAGTGATCCGGGGGATAGAAGAACCGTGACCTCTATCAGAGGAATTGTTACTACCTCCTACGATCCTGCCATTGCAACTTATATAGACGGTGTGAATCAATACAACCTGGATACCTATATCACCCAGCTATTTGATATTGAAAGAATAGAAGTGTTGCGTGGACCGCAGGGAACGCTTTACGGAAGAAACGCTATGGGTGGTGTGATCAACATTATAACCCGGGAGCCCCAAAAGGAAACAACTGTATTTGGAGAAGCTACCCGGGGCAATTATACCCAACAGCGGTACATAGGAGGAATAAGAACCCCTTTAGGAGAGAAACTGTTTTTTGGTGCAGCAGGATTGTATGAGGAAAGAGAAGGTTTTTATACCAATGAATTCACCGGTTCCACTTATGATGACCAGGAAAATTTCTCCGGAAATTACTACCTGAAGTACCTGTTTAGCCCTACCTGGAATGCCACCTTAAACCTTAAACATTTTACAGCCGAAAATGAAGGAGCTTTCCCCTTGAACATGGGAATCGAGGCCGCGCTGGAAAATCCTTACACCCTCAACCAGAACCAGCTTTCAACAATGAAGGATAACACCTTCAATACTTCTCTGGTAATTGATCATAAAGGGCAAAACCTCAACTTCAGTTCACAGACTGCCTATCAACACAATTACAGGTATTACGAAAATCCTATTGATGCAGACTTCTCCCCTCTGGACGCGATATCGATCATCAATGACTATGGAAATGACTGGAATACGGTGGAAGTTGTGACACAGGAATTTAGACTTTCCTCTCCCCGCGGACCCGGCAGAGATCTTGAATGGACTGCGGGAACTTACATGTTCTATCAGGAAAGTCCGGTGAAACAGGCCACCCATTTTGGGGAGGATGCCGGCTTACTGGGATCCGAGGAAACTAACTTTTCACTTATCAATACAACTGAGGCAACGGGAAAAGGAATTGCTTTTTTTGGGCAGCTGAATTATCAGGTTACAGACAAACTGGGTCTGATTGCCGGTTTAAGGTATGACCACGAATATAAGAGGCAGTCTGTACTTGGAGAATACCAGAGGGACTCTGATACTGAACCAATGTTCGAATATCAGCCGGACACTACTGCCACCGCCACCTTCAATGCCTTCTCGCCTAAAGCCGGGCTCACGTATGATCTTTCAGAAGAAAACCTCGTCTTCCTTACCTACAGTCGCGGTTTCAGGGCGGGAGGATTAACTCCGTTGAGTGCAGATCCCACGCAGCCACCTCTGTACGAATATAAACCGGAATTCAGCAACAACTATGAAATAGGCACTAAAAACTCATTTTTGGAGAATAAGCTGCTGGTGAATGCCACTGTTTTTTACACGGAAGTGACCGATGTACAAGTGCCGACTTTAGTAATACCCGATGGAGTTATCGTCACACGAAACACCGGAAAGTTAACCAGTAAAGGCCTGGAGGTAGAGCTGAAAGCATTATTGACCCCCGGCCTCGAACTCAGTTATGATTTGGGTTACACAGACGCCGGCTATGAATCCCTCCTCATTGCGCAGGATGGCGAAGAAGTTAATCTTGAAGATAACAAGCAGATCTATACTCCGGAAGTAACTTCAATGCTCGCTCTGCAATACAAATCAAACCTGGGACTGAATGAAAACTGGGAATTCACGGCTCGTGCAGAATGGAAATACCTGGGAGAACAGTATTTCGATCTGGCAAATAATCTAAGGCAGGAGCCGTACAGCCTGTACAATGGGAATATTGGCGTCTCCTACAGGGATATTAAGCTCATGCTCTGGGGCCGAAATATATTTGATAAAGAATACATTAGCTACGGCTATAACTTTGGTGCAGTTCATCTTGGAAATCCTGCTACCCTGGGAGTGACTTTATCATTCGAGATATGATGGTGTAAGGATTTTAAAAATTATTACTTCAAACCTATTTTTTCGTCAACCTGTCCCGAAACTTCGGGAGTTTCAGGTTCTAGTTGGAACTTTATACTGAAAAAGAATGTGAAATAAATTCAGAATGACGGAACATTTACTCAACAGGCAGCCCCGTTTATTCAAAAGCTGGTTCTATTTCGCCGGCACCATTTTAAAAACTTTCCCGGTGTTCCCAACAGGTCCTTCTTCATCGGTGGTAAGAACGAACATTTCTCCCTCCTTGTTCTGGCCAAAAGACAAAAGATAGTGACCAATTGAATTGGAGTTAGTCTGAATTATTTTGAGCTCTTTAAAATCCCACATTCCGGTTTCTTTCGGAGTTGCCACAAACACTGCTCCCGCAGGTTTCCCGTGATGCTGTGTCCAGGTCCCAAAAATGTATTTCCCTGCCAGGTTTTTAATCATTTCACCTCTGTAGACATACCCTCCTATTACGACCAGGCCTTTGCCTCCATGATCGGTGCCGCCCTGTTTAAATTCAATGACAGGATCTATCAGAGGGTTCCCCATTTTATCTTCTTCAGGACATTCCTTTTTCTCCTTATCGTTATTATAGGAATTGAAACAGTGAGATCCTTCTTTGACATTCCACCCGTAGTTACCACCTTTGGTGATCACACTTATTTCTTCCCACAGCACCTGTCCCGCATCTCCGGCAATAAGATCATTATTCCCTTCCATGTCAAAGGAAAACCGATATGGATTCCGTAGCCCATAAGCATAGATCTCATCCATTCCCTCCTTACCTACAAAGGGATTGTCTTCAGGAATTCTATAGAGAGAATTTCCATCCACATCAATTCTTAAAATACTACCGAGCAGGTTCTGCTCTACATCCTGCCCGTTTCCGCCGGCGTTCTCTTCGTACCAGTCGGGCACATGCCCCATGTCAATATCATTTGCTCCCCCACCATCGCCAAGGGCGATATAAAGGTAATTGTCCGGTCCAAAGGCAAGGGTACCAGCATTGTGATTATCCTGCGGCTGATCGACCTTCAGTATGATCTTTTCTGAAGCTTTATCGGCCTTATTTGAATTATCTGAAGAAACTTTGAATTCTGAGATATGGCTGGTATGATCCCAGTTTTTGGGACTATTCTCACTCAGTGGTGCACTATAATACACGAAGAACCTGCCGTTCGTGCTGTAGTCAGGATGAAAAGCCAGACCAAGAAGTCCCCTCTCCTCATGGGCGTCCTTGAGGGGCACTATTTTATCTTTAAGGTCCAGAAAAGGCTCCTGCAAAAGTCCTTTTTGAGGAGTATGAATTCTAATTACCCCTGCCTGATCAACAATGAAATACCTTCCCGAATTGTCGGGAGATTCTTTCAGGGCCACCGGGGATACCAGATTATCTGCTATCACTTCCAATCCTACCGATTCCTGTGAGGAACCCGTTAGTACCCATCCCAGACTGAACAATACGATGAGAAATTTTATTTTCATAACTATAGATTTTAAGATTTTCCAGAAGGATCTATAAGTTAATCAATTTATCCGGAGGACTGGGTTAAGTTCCTGTTAAGCAACGGGTAAAGTATTGGATTTTTCCTATGCTCCGGAAATTTTTACCCGGGTGAGTTTTAACAGTACTTTCATATGAAAAAAGGTAGAAGCTGACTAACTTGTAAGTAATCCCCTTTCGTATAATCCTGAAGAAAACGTAATGAAAAATCTTCTCTTCGCTCTTCTGTTCACTGCTACACTTTCTCTTCCTTCAGTTGCTCAACGTTCCCCGTCTGTAGAAGGAAATATTAATAATCTTCCGGTACGGGAATATACTATTACCATTAACCAGGAAATCGTGAATATTGGAGGCAAAGAAAAAATGGGAATGACCATTAACGGTAGTATTCCGGGCCCTACCTTAAGATTTTCAGAAGGGGAATATGCCGTAATACATGTAAAAAATGAAATGGATGTGGAAACTTCTATTCACTGGCATGGTCTTCTACTCCCTAACTTTTTTGATGGTGTACCCTATTTAACAACACCTCCTATAAAAGCCGGAACAACCTTTACATATGAATTTGAATTAAAACAGGCCGGTACTTACTGGTATCACTCACATACAGGATTGCAGGAGCAGGATGGGGTTTATGGCTCATTTGTTATTGAAGATCCTGAGGAGGATCTGGATTATGATTCAGATCTGGTATTGGTTTTGGCCGACTGGACCTTTGAAAAACCAACAGAAGTCTTAAGAACTTTAAAACGTGGTCTCGAATGGTATGGAATCAAAAAGAATACGGTGGTTCCTTTAAGTGAAGCTATTTCCCGGGGTGCTTTAGGCGCCCAGCTTAGTTTCTGGAGACAACGTATGGAAGGCGTAGACATATCTGATGTATACTATCCCGCCTTTCTTATGAACGGGGCCACCTCCCAAAGTTATCCCGATTTTAAACCGGGAGAAAAAATAAGACTCCGGTTTATAAATGCTGCCGCCTCTTCCCAGTTCTGGTTAACCTTTGGAGGAGAAAATGATCCTTTATTAGTAGCTGCAGATGGTCTTGATGTAGTTCCTGTGGAGCGTAACAAAACCTTCATTGCTGTAGCAGAAACCTATGATTTTATAGTAACTGTTCCTGAAACAGGTCAACTGGAGGTTAGAGCTACAGCACAGGATGGTACAGGACAAACTTCAGCCTTTCTTGGAAAAGGCAAAGACATTAGCGCACCAGATGACTTACCCAAACCAGACCTGGTTGAAATGATGAAAGAAATGGCTGCAATGGATATGAAGATGGGTGCTCCTGCAATGAAATTCAGACCCGGTAAGGAAGAGCCCGAAAAGATGATGGCAAAATACGGAATGCAAATGGATGAAATGGACGGTATGGGTCATGGGAAGATGGGGCACTCTATGGATACTGAGGAACCTGATAAGAATGAAGATCTGGATCAGGGTGAAATGGATCATCAGGATCATCAAAAGGAAAAAGTGAACCCCAAAGATGAAGGCGGCAAAATGCCAATGGAGGGAATGGATGCGGGGGAGGAAATGAGCGATATGAAAATGTTTTCTGAATTCAATTACGATTATCTGAGAGCGCAGGAGAGAACTGACTTTTCTCCAGATCGGCCGGTAAGAGAGATACTTTTAAATCTTACAGGAAATATGCAGCGTTATATCTGGAGTATGAATGGGGTTCCTTTATCGGAAGGCGATAGGATCAAGATCAGGCAGGGAGAAGTTGCCCGGATTACTCTTAATAATCTAACCATGATGCATCATCCCATGCACCTGCATGGCCATTTTTTCAGAGTCGTTAACGAGCACGGAGAATATTCTCCTTTGAAGCATACGGTCAATGTTGCTCCTATGCAGAAAATCGTAATAGAATTTGATGCAAACGAGTATGGAGACTGGTTTTTTCACTGTCACATTCTGTACCACATGGATGCCGGTATGGCCAGGGTCTATAGCTATGGAACACCCAGAGATAAGCGACTGGAGGATCACCCCTTAAGGATCCTCACGAATAAGAGCAACCATTTTTTCACCTGGGGAATGGTCGATGTCGCATCACATATGGCTGAATTTAATGTTATCTCTTCTAACATCAGAAACCAGTTTACCGCAAGTGGTGAATACGGTTGGAATGAAAATCTTGAGGCAGAACTAACCTATGAACGTTATTTTAATGACTGGTTTAGAATATTTGGCGGGGTGAATGTTGAGAATGAAGAGCACGATTCTTTAGAGGAGATTTCTACTACTGCCATTGCAGGAATTCGATATTTTACTCCCTATATGTTTAATCTTGACGTGCGTATGGATCATAAGCTGCGACCACAAATAAGCCTTAGCAGGGAAATTCTACTGTTCCGGAGGATCGCTGTGTTTGGGGAATATGAATTTCAGGCAGATTTTGGATGGAGCGGGGATTTACCCGATGGGGAGGATTTTGAAAAAGAAGAAGTATTTCAAATTGGTGCCGAGTACTTCCTGTCGAAATATTTTTCAGTTCTGGTAAGCTATGACAATCGGTTTGGTACCGGGGCAGGTTTATCTGCCCGATTTTAAAAAAGTATAGAAGGAATAAAATATAAAATCCTGGTTTTTTCAGGTAATAGCTGCCAGGGACGTTCAACAAATGAAAAGAATTACTAACAGGCATGGAGCTACTTTTGCTAATTGCAGGGTTAACCCTGCTTCTTTTTACCATCTATGATTTCTTTTTTACCACCCTTTCTGGAAGCGGTGCTGGGTTTATTTCAAAATCTGTAGCGAGTTTCTCCTATGTCGCCACCCGACTTAGTTCAAAAATTTTTGGAAGGAAAGTATTTGACTACAGTGGCATGATCGTTAATCTGGGGGTCCTTTTTGTATGGATAATTTTAGTCTGGCTTGGATTGTTTTTGGTCTACTCCTACGACCCGTCCGGAATTACCAATAGTAACTCGAGACCTGCCAACTGGGTGGAAAGACTCTACTACACAGGTTACGTGCTGTCTACCCTGGGCCTGGGAAATTTCAAATCCACTACCCCATTTTTTGAGATCATGACCAGTATTTTTTCTTTTTTTGGGTTCATCTTCTTTACCAGTTCTATGACCTATTTAATTTCTGTCTCCTCTGCAGTCATTCGTAAGCGCACTCTTTCAAGAAGTATCTTTAACCTTGGGAGAAGCCCGGCAGAAGTTGCTGAAAAGCTCAGCAAGGTGAACAGCTCCTATAAAGACCAGCAATTGCTCTCACTGCAGGAAAAGATCGACAACCACCTGGTGAGTCATCAGGCGTATCCGGTCGTGCATTTCTTTAGCCACTCAAATCCCGATAACTGTTTCAGTACCAATTTTACAAGACTTGATGAAGCGATAAGTATTTTATTGGATCCCCAAAATGAAAAAGAAAAAGAAGTTGGAAAAGAAGAACTACAACTCCTTAGAAGTACCATGACTCACATGTTAATTCACCTTCACAAGAATTTTTCAGCTTCTCTCCCTACGCCGGAGACCCGCACCAAAGATAACAGTGCAAGTGCCGGTAATTTCACACCGGAACAACTTTCCAACCCGGAGCACAGAAGGGAATTATTGTCATCTTTATTGCGGAATGAAGGATTCAGCTGGCAAGCGATAAAATGATTTAGAATAATTATATCAAAGACATTGTTGTCCCTCCACAAATGTAATTTTAACCGGTTGGGCCTAAAGCCCTTCTAAATTCTTCTTAATTGCTACCACCTAAAGGTGGTGGCAATTCATTGTTCACATCTAATTTAAATAACTTCTCGGTTATTAATTGCCTCCGGCTTTAGCCGGAGGATATAGAAAACAAATGACAGGGCTTTAGCCCAATTCCATTTTTAATAGGATAACCTTTTCAACCTTACCGTTGAACCGGAAATTCAATTTTTAAAAACACTGTTCCTGTGTAGGAGTGATCACTTCCTTCAGTTCGCGATATGTAAGGCTTTCCCAGCTGTTGAGGTATTCCTCTTTATCAATTTGCCGGTCTAAGTCTAGATCTGGCTCCATCAGTAAAAAAGTCTTTTTTAATTCGCTGAAGGGCCTGTAGCCGGTAATTTGATAGGTCTTTTCCTTGTAGGTGATCAATAAAGTGGGAAAACGGGTAACTCCCCCTGCTTTTGTTTTGTTCAGATCTTCTTTAAAGCTCTTGCTCACCTTATCTGAGAAAAGATCATCCCTGAAAACCTCCTTTTTCAGGATTTGCTTTTGATCAAGGTCTTCAGCAACTGCGAGAATTACCTCTAAATCTCCAATATTTCTCTGGTGCATCATCACTTCCTCCCTCAACTTCCGGAGCATTGCTTCTTCTGCAATCCGGGACTGTAAAGCAGCTGCCTTGACCGCCATACAAGCCAGGAAGGAAGTGTCAACGGGATTAGAGACCCAAATATTTTCCTCAATCGGTTGCCCGGACATGTTCCTGGCCTGCATCCAGAGAGGGCCCAGCTGTGCAGGTCGGGCGACGTCGTTCATCTGGTCGTTAAAATTTTTCCACTCACTCAAAAGACCGCCCATCACATAGTTCAAGTGCAGGCGGTCTTTTAAGAGAAATCTTAATTTTCGCAGTTGGGGCTCCAGGGCCCAGCTCCAGCAACAAAGGGGATCGGTAAAATAATCTACCCTGAATTTCTCCATAAAAAATTTCTAATATTTACTCCATTGCGCCTCACCTTTAGGCATGGCTTTTTTTATCTCGTCAGATTTCTTCTTACTCAGTTCCTTATTCTTTTTATCCACTTCTTTTGGATCTCTTTCAGTTTTGCCGTTCCCTTTGGTCAATCCTTTGGTTTTCCTGATGTGCTCTATTGGATCTGAAATGTATTCCCAGGTTTCACCCATTTCTGGACTTTTACCTTCATTCCAGGGCCCTCTTACATCTTCCCCATTGGAAAGATTGAAATACTTGTTACTAAACTTAGGATCGCTTTGCAGCACTCCGGGTGGGAAATTGGGTTCTATGGTTTCCAGGGCAGCCTGGAACATCTGGAAGTGTGCCACTTCGCGTGTCATCAGGAACCTCAGGGTATCTTTTACATGAGGATCATCTGTGTGCTGCATAAGGTATTCATAGACAATTTTCGCCCGGGATTCGGCAGCAATATTTGATCTCAGGTCAACAGAAAGATCTCCGTTTGCTGTAACATAAGCTGAGGTCCATGGATTTCCGTTACTGTCTGAAAGCGTTGGACCGCCTCCTGAAAGATTGAAGAACTGGGGGTTTACCATTGCATTGTGGATAAAATCTTCCTTAGACGCTTTTCCTTTCAACAGAGCCATGATCTCAGATTCCTCGGCGGCATTTTTGAGATCTCCGTGGATCCCTTTTAAGAGCATTTGGATAGTTGCACCAACAATCTCGAGGTGGCTAAATTCTTCGGTAGCAATGTCCATTAACAGATCATACTTATCGGGATGTACCTGTTTGGCCGCAAAGGCCTGGGTGAAATACTGCAGGGCAGCTTTAAGTTCGCCGTTAGCACCTCCAAATTGCTCCAGTAGCAGTGTCGCAAAAGCAGGATCGGGTTGAGAAACCCGCGCGTTGAATTGTAGTTCCTTTACGTGGTAAAACATAGTTAATTGGATTAATGGTTAATAAATATTTCGGAGTAATTAAGTTATTATCTTTCTTCTGTAACCACGGTTAATTGTATCGTAAATTTCTGTTATTCTTTTAGTTGCATCATTCTCTTAAGGCCTTTAGATAGTCTACGATCTTATCAACCTCCTCATCTGATATCTCCTCTTCGCTAAAAGCAGGCATGGTTCCTAACCCATTCCTGATCTGGAATTTTATGACAAAGCCCGGAACAGATGTGGTGACAATAGGAGCTCCCAGTCCAGCAGTACCGTCGGGATGACAGGAATTACAGAATTTATGAAAAAGTACCTTACCTTCCTGCACCTGCTCTGTCATATTAGCCAGGGGTTTTACAGTATAGGCCTCCTTCTTTGAAGATGAACATCCCATGCACATCAAAATAATGACCGATAAAAAAACAGCTCTCCCTCCCATAATTCTCATTCTTTTGATATTTTCCAGATCACCCCTGTCCCTTCACGGGGTTTTGCTCCTTCCTCTTTTGAAACAATAAGGATCCCGAAATCGACTACATACAGGGCGTCCCCTCCTTCATTAAAATGAACTGAGACAGGGCGTTCCAGCCCTGCTGTCTTCAGGAAAGTAGCCGGTCCGTTTCCTTTTCCTTTATTGATGGCAAAATTTTCCACAACACCATTTTCCGGGTTCACCCGTACTACCTTAAACCCTACCGGTCTCATGACCTTCCCTACATTGGGTGCCATGTCTCCAAACTGTGCGATAAAGACTTCTCCCACAAAGCCAAAACCGGCATTACGGGATATGTCCATTCCGTTGGAAGAGGAGTGCACTCCTAATTTGGCAACAGGCTGCGGCGGGGAATCAGGATATTCATCGAGAAGTAATTTTGGGGCTCCCTTATCCGGTACTTTCAACTGTGAAATTTCATGTCCGGCGTTATGATCGGGCCACCCGTACCAGGTTCCCTCCTCTATTTTCCAGAGTACATCTCCTGTTCCCCAAACCGGCCTGCTGCCTCTCACATCATAGCTGTTTTCGGTAATGAAAAGTTCTCCCGAAGATGAGAAGGCCATTCCGTAGGGATTCCTGAATCCCCAGGCAACCAGTTCCGGCTCCCCTCCTTCTATGGGAATTCTCATGATCGCGCCGTTGCAGGGGATCTCTCCCTTAATCACCTGCCCTTTTCGGGTAGCTTCTCCAAAAGGCACATAAGCACCTGTTGTAACCTCATCGTCAGGGGTATCTGTCAATGGGTTTTTACTTGTGTAGTTTATTCCTTTTAGGACAATATCCTTACAGGGAATGTCGTGAAATTCAGGTTTGCGGTACAACCAGCCAAAAGA
The DNA here is from genome assembly GCF_000423585.1 of Salinimicrobium xinjiangense DSM 19287. Taxonomy (GTDB): domain Bacteria; phylum Bacteroidota; class Bacteroidia; order Flavobacteriales; family Flavobacteriaceae; genus Salinimicrobium; species Salinimicrobium xinjiangense. Next base: position 176,138 of record NZ_KE384054.1, on the reverse strand, counting down.
AGCATTATCGGGACCCACCACGGCCGAATTGGTCGCAGTACCCTGCCCGAAATATATATAGTTATCTTTTATTGCAGGGCCATTAGTGTGATGGTCTCCTACACTGGGAAGATTTTCTACTAAAGTGTCTACTTTTCCATTGCCATTAATCCGCAGGATCTTTCCGCCTTCGAATTGTCCGCCTTCTGCAACATAAAAATTACCGTCATGATAGATTATTCCCGTCCATGGACCGTTCTTTTCGCCCTCAACCAGGAGTTCGGTACTTCCATTTGTATTGACCCTCAGAAGTTTTGGCGAAAGAATGACCTCTCCATAAGCGTAACCGGATTCGGTGACAAAAAGCTGTCCCTCTTCATTTTCCACAACTGCCGTGGGAAAGGTGAGACCCCGCGCAACCACTTCTACTTTGTATCCGTCAGGAACTAATACATCTGTGGGATCCACCTGCCGTTCCCCCGGATCATAATTAATTTGTCCCCCTCCCACAGGATCAAGATTGGCGCATCCCGCCATAAAAATCAGGAAGAGCAGAATATACATGCGACTATAGCCTGTCATAGCATTGGTTTTAGATTAGCAAATAACAGGGGGCTTAATTTAAAATCTTTAGCATCTATAATCTACAACATAAAATCCGGTAAAACCGGGTTTTATAACGTAATACGTTAGATTTTTCTACCGTTCCATCATCAGGAACCGGCGACATGGTAAAGGATCCAACCTAGTCCCGTTAGGCCAATAGCTCCGTGTACCACTGCCACCCAAACCGGAATTTCCAGATGACGAATATCTTTGGAAAAAAGATAGATCCCACCAATGGCGGCAACGATGAATATAATGATACTGTCCCAGTGCTTATGATGGGAACTTGTGGTAAGCGCATAAATCAACAGGACAATTATTCCTAAAGCAGCTAAAGTTCCATGGATCAATGCCACACCTTTGGGGGGAGTTTTTTTCTTTAGCACGAATGTGATCAGGTAAAGCCCTAAAATTACTGCGAGGCTAATTAAAATTATTGCTGTGATGACCATTTTCAGGAATCATTTTTGGATTTTACATCTCGTTTATCAAGCGGGGAAAAAGCAGGACCTTCTATCACTTCTCCCGTAGCCTTAAAGCGGCTTCCATGACAGGGGCAATCCCAGGATTTTTCGGAGTCATTCCAGTCCACAATACAATCCATGTGGGTACATACAGCCGACTGGCAATGAACTTTTCCGCTTTCATCTTTAAATACAGCCCATTTTTCGCTGTCTACTTCCACAACCTTCCCCTGTCCCGGAGAGATCTCATCAAAGGAATCTGCTTCTGCTTTTCCGGGAAGATCCTTGAGATACTGTCTGGCAACATTAAGGTTCTCCTTGATATAATTCTTAGCAGATTTTATGGGGGTGAACCGTTTAGCTTTGTAAAGATCGGCCCATTCATTCTCCCTGTTATTGAGCAGGTCATCGAAGATCATGGCAGAGAGCACTCCGTAGGTAAGTCCATCTGTAGAGAAGCCTGTCGCAAAATAGATATTATCATCTGCACTTTCCCCTATGTAAGGCAAACCATCTGCCGGTTTGTAATGTTGGGCGCTCCATCTGTAATCTATGGAAGACACGTCAAAATATTTACGAAGGTTCTTCTCCAGCCGGTCGTAGAACCTGGTGTAATTATCCTCCTGTCCTACTTTATGATGCCCCCCAAGCATCAGTACATATGGTTCTCCATTAACCTTATAAGTTCTCATGGAAGTATGGAATTCCGCTTCGGTATCCCAGTAGATCCCGTCGGGAAAGTCGCCGGAATTTAACTTTGCTGCCATTGCATACTCCCGGTATGGGTAAAGTGCCGTTTGTACCGCATAAACTCCTTTAGGAGAATGCGTGGCCAAGATAACCTTTTGAGCGGTCACTGTACCAGACGGCGTGGAAAGGGTAAGCTCTTCTTCTTTCTGAATATGGTACACAGGCGAATTCTCAAAGATCCGGCAGTTTTCATTTTCAATATTCCGTGCCAGTCCCCTTACAAAGGCTGAAGGATTGAACTGCGCCTGATCTTCTACCTTTATGGCCTTGCTCACTTTTACCGGAAGCGGCAGCTCGTGAACTTCTTCTACCCGCAGGTTGTAGTGAGATGCTGCATCAATTTCCTTTTCGATGGTTTCATCCTTTTTACTGGTCTCACTAAAGAGATACCAGGGTACCCTTTTAAAGTCACAGTCAATATTGTATTCCCGGGCCAGACTTTCAATAAGGTTAACGGCAGCTGTCCGCGAGCGGGCCACGCTCGCCGCTGTTTCCTCATCCCATTTGCTCTGAATATGATGTAAGCGCTTATCTACCATGGAATAGAGGTTTCCCGTGGAATATCCTGTTGTTCCTCCACTGACTTCTGCCGCTTCGAGAACAGCAACTTTTTTACCGGATTTTGCCAGCAAATATGCGCTCGTAATACCTGTTATTCCACCTCCTACAATGGCAACATCTACTACCAGGGATTCTTTAAGAGTGGGAAAATTGGTTTTGGGAGCGGTCGAATTCCATATTGATCTTGACATAGCTTAAACTTTATTCCTAAAGTTAAACATTGTAATCAGCAGCTACCAAGGAGATTAAGTTAGTTTTTTGTTAATCCTTGGTGTAAAAGGGAAACTTTTGTAACAATGTCATCCCTAATTCGTCTAAATTCTAAACAAAGTCCATGAAGATCCTTTTTTTCCTCTTTCTGTTACTGCAGGTCCCGTTTTTACAAGCTCAGGAGATACGAGCGCAGGTGCTGGATGCAGCAACTAAGCAGCCCATTCCGTATGCGAATGTGATCTTTGGTGAAAACCGCGGACTGGTCACTAACGAAGAAGGACTCTTCAGTTACAACCCAAAGAAGGAGGAATCTCCCTCCCTTATTAAGATCTCCTCCCTGGGATATGAGCTTCTGGAAGTCGTTCCCACCGAAATTTCAGAAGGAACAGTGTACCTGAAACCAACCTCCATTGAGCTGCGCGAGGTTTTTCTTTCCAACAAAAATCTTTCAGCAAAGGAGATCATAAAAAAGGTAAAGGAAGAGGTTAATAATAATTACAGCTTTGACAATAGCCGAAAAAGAGTATTCCTAAGGGAGTCCGATTTTAATTATGTGCGGCAGTTCGACATAGAAGTCGACAAAAGTACCATTGCAGGTATTGATCAAAAGCTTATGAACGAGATCTCTGCAAAGGTACCAAAGGTTTCAGATTCCTATAAGGAAGTTCTGGCAGATGTCTACGGAAACTACGATAGCCAGAAATTACAAATTATAAAAGCCGCCAATCTTCACAATCCGCAGAGCAATCAGTCCCTGGAGCAGCTAACAGACCATTTAGGCGCACTGTTCATGAACACCCTCAAAGAGCGTTCTTACCTCAAGGTACGTTCTGGAATTATAGGAGTGAAGATCGACGAGGATGAGCTGAAAGAGGAATTTGTAGTAAAGGAGAAGGAACCGGCAAAAGAAAAAACTCCCGAAGAGAAAGAAAAGGCACTTGTAAAAAGTAGAACAGCCTTAAATAAAAGTGCTGCCTCCAAAGTGCAGAGGCTAATGAATGGTATGTTTTGGAAAGAGGACATCACTTTTAACCTTTTTGACAAGAGCAATAAATATAATTTCGTACTCAATGGTTACTCATGGATAGATAATGCTACGGTTTACGTCATAGATTTCAAGCCAAAACGGGGAGCGGATTTCAAAGGCAGGCTTTATGTGAATACTACAGATTTTGGAGTGCACAGGCTGGAATACGAGAATGTAAAACCCCTGAAGAAGTTCCGTCTCTTCGGAATTAGTACGGCAGATGATGTGTACCGCGGCAAAATGATCTTTGTAAAAGATGAAGCCGGAAAATATCATTTAAGTTACCTGGAACGTGAAACAGGAGAATCAGTCGGTATTTCGAGGCCCCTTACCATTATAGAAAAAAATAAGCATGTTCGCGGCCGTCGCAAGCAGAATGAACTGGACCTCGACCTGAAGCTAAAGATTAGTCAGGTACAAAAGCTACAACTGGTAGTCTATGAAAATGAACCGGCAGGATCGGCCCCTGAGACGGCTGTTACAGATTTTGACTACAAGACCTTTAAGGTTTATAATCCAGATTTCTGGAGCGGGTATAATATCATTGAACCCAATGCAGCAATAAGAAGTTTTGTTGCACCGGAAGCTGAGGAGGAAAGTCTTTAAGACCGGCTCCTGACTCTGACCCAGCGAATTTTAGCTGCAAAGAACAAAGAGGCACTGATGGCTGCAGTAAGACTAAACACCAAAAGGTGATTATCCCTAAAGGAAAACAGTAGCAGCTCACAGTTATGTCCGAATCCCTCCACATGTGCAAGGGCATGCAGGAGAACGCCAGCCACGCTGTAGGCAAGGAAAACACCACCCAGCAGTTGTAGAATTCTTTTCATAATGAGGTAGTTAGACCACGAATATAAGTCTAAAACCCTCAGGTTGTATATTTTGATGGTATATTTTTCCTACAAAGGAAATTTGAAGTTAGAAGTACGAGGTTAGAAGTACGAAGTTGGAGGAAAGGTCTATTGACTCAACCCAATTTGGGCTTAAGCCCTTTAAAAATTTTGAGATCTTTATCCACCACCTGAAGGTGGCAATTCATTTGTCCTTTCACCTTTAGAAGATCTCCTCTGGATCAAATCCTGTTCTGGTATGAATTGCCTCCGGCTTTAGCCGGAGGAATGATGATATTGTTAGGAAAGGGCTTTAGGCCCAATTGACCGGTGTCAAAACTGACAAAAAACTCAAACCACAAACCACGGTCCCAGCACTCCCAAAAATGCCTATCTTGAACCAAATTTTTCACACCATGCAAAAAATCACATTTTTAAGCCTTCTGTTTTTCTTCGGAAGCTTCGCTTTTGGGCAGAATGAAAAAACAGCCGTGAACGAACTTCTGGAAAACTGGCACAAAGCTGCAGCTGAGGCCAATTATGACAATTACTTCACCCTGATGGCTCCGGTATCTGTTTTCATTGGTACCGATGCCACCGAAAACTGGAACAAGCAGGAATTTATGAAATGGTCAAAACCCTATTTTGACCGGGGAAAAGCCTGGAGCTTCTCCACCCTCGAGCGTAATATCTTCATAGCCGAAGATGGAGAACTCGCCTGGTTTGATGAGCTGCTGGATACCCAAATGGGCATTTGCCGCGGTAGTGGTGTAGCCACAAAAGAAGACGGCAGATGGAAGGTAAAGCACTATGTTCTCTCCATTGCGATTCCCAATGAAAATGTGGATGCGGTGACCGCCTTAAAAGCAGAATTTGACAAAGATCTGATCTCCAGGTTGAGATCCAATTAAGCTGCTGTAGCAGAGGTGCAAATTCATTCCTTTTTATTAAATTTCGCCGCAATAAAAATTTACTTAAAACATGAACAGAATAAATAAAGGCTTCCTTCTTTCGCTTATGGCCACAGCGGTTGTTACCGGCTGTAAAAAGGACAAAGAGATTGAAGCCGAAGAACCGCGCGGGATCAATCTGGCCTATATGGACACTACGGTGGCTCCACAGGAAAATTTCTTCAGGTATGTAAACGGCCGCTGGCTGGATACCAATGAAATTCCTGAAGACAAAACTACCTGGGGCAGCTTTAATGAGCTGCGTGAAAAAACAGATAAGAATGCCCTTGCCCTGCTGGAAGGTGCGGCGAACAGCGACAGCCTTGACGGGAACAGCGATCAGGCGAAAGCCGTTTACCTGTACAAGACCATCATGGATACCGTTGCCCGTAATGAACAGGGAATTGAACCCATTCGTCCTTACCTCGACAAGATCGCTGCTATAAAGACCAAAGAAGATGTACAGAATTATCTTCAGGAAATGCAGCTATACGGCGGCGGCGGATTCTTCACCTTTGGCGTAGGTGCCGATGCCAAGAACTCCAATTTGAACGCAGCTTACCTTTCCCCAGGTGGCCTCGGTTTGCCGGATAGGGACTATTATGTTGCTGAAGATGCCGATTCAAAAGATAAGCGTGAAAAATATGTGGCTCATATCACCAGGATGCTTCAGTACCTGGGAGATTCCGAAGAAGAGGCAGCGAAAAAAGCTAAAACTATCCTCGAATTCGAAACTGCACTTGCACAGCCCCGTCTTGATAAGGTAGAGCGTCGTGATGCCCGTAAGACCTATAACCCAATGACCGCTGCCGAGCTTCAGAAAGCAGTTCCTGCAATCAACTGGAACCGCTATTTTGAATCTATTGGTGCGGCCAATGTAGACACTATCATTGTGAGACAGCCACGTTACATGCAGGCGGTTCAAAAAACGCTCGCTTCTCAAAATGTGGAGGACTGGAAGGAATATCTGCGCTGGAATCTTTTCAATGATGCGGCAGGAATGCTGACTACCGAAATTGAAGAAGCCAAATGGGAATTCTATGAAAAAACCCTGCGCGGGGCACAAAAACCATTACCGCGGAATGAGCGTGCCCTTGCTACTATCAATGGTACAATTGGAGAGGCGCTTGGGAAATTATATGTAGAAGAGCATTTCCCGGCTGAAGCTAAGCAGAAAGCTGAAGAGATGATCAAAAACGTGGTAAAAGCCTTCGAGAACAGGATCGACAACCTTAGCTGGATGAGCGACAGTACCAAGATAAAGGCAAAGGAAAAACTGGGCACCACCAAGATCAAGGTTGGATATCCCGATGAGTGGAAGGACTATAGCAGTGTTGAAATTAAAGAACCTGCCGATGGTGGTTCTTACTTCCAGAACATGCTAAATGCTGCAAAATGGAGAGTTCAGGAGGATATAGCCGAACTCGGACAACCGGTTGACAAAAGCGAATGGTTCATGGCACCACAAATCGTGAATGCTTATTACAACCCGCTATACAACGAGATCGTGTTCCCTGCAGCTATCCTGCAGCCACCTTTCTACGACTATAAAGCTGATGCTGCCGTGAATTACGGCGGAATTGGAGCAGTGATCGGTCATGAGATCTCTCATGGATTCGACGACAGCGGCTCCCGTTTTGATGCCGACGGAAACCTCAACAACTGGTGGACAGAAAAAGACCTGAAGGAATTTGAACTTTTAGGAGGGAAACTTTCTGACCAGTACAGCGCTATTGAAGTACTGGATTCAGTTTACATCAACGGAAAATTCACCCTTGGTGAGAACATCGGAGACCTTGGAGGAGTGAACGCCGCCTACGACGGACTGCAAATTCACCTGAAGGAGAATGGTCACCCCGGGGAGATCGACGGCTTCACTCCCGAGCAGCGTTTCTTTATGAGCTGGGCAACCGTCTGGAGAACCAAGATGAGAGATGAAGCGCTTAAGAACAAGATCAAAACCGATCCGCATTCTCCGGGACAATATCGTGCATACGTACCCCTACAGAATATTGATGCTTTCTACGAAGCCTTTAATATTCAGGAAGGAGATAAAATGTATGTAAAACCGGAGAACAGAGTGAAGATCTGGTAATCTCCATTGTCATTCCGATCCCGAGCTTCGGGAGAGGAATCTCTAATGAGAACAATATTTTAAAGCCCCTCTTTTGGAGGGGCTTATTTATTTTATAAAAGATTGATCTTTTAATTTTTATATTTTTATCTACTCAGATGGCCCCTCCTTATTTCGAATGAAAAATTGATAGAAGCAAAATTAGAAATTCCCGGATGGCCGATCTTTATAAAAACAAATACCGAATAAAATCCGCCCGACTCGAGAGCTGGGATTACAGGTGGAATGCAGCCTATTTTATCACCATCTGCACCGCCAATATGAAGCATTACTTCGGAAAAATTAAAAATGGAAAAATGGAACTCTCCCCCTTAGGAGCGATCGCAGACATCCTATGGCATGGCATTCCCAACCACACATCCCATGTGGAATTAGGCAATTATATTGTCATGCCCAATCACATCCACGGCATTCTAATATTAAATAATCCTGAACTTCCGAAGGAAGAAAATATTTCCAAAGGAAATATTGAGCAGGAGAAGGATGATTCCCCCGGGAATCATCCCGAGAATTCCGTACAGACGTTGCATGCAACGTCTCCACAGTATCCAAATTCCCAGGATCATGCCCAGGATCTCCAGGATCATCCCCAGCCTCACCCAAAAAATCCCCAAATGGCTGCAATCTCCCCAAAATCAAATTCCATTTCCACCATAATCAGATCCTATAAATCTGCCACTACAAAACATGCCCGCAGACTGGGATTTGAATTTGAATGGCAAACCCGCTTTTATGACATCATCATCCGGGATGAACTTGCTTTTTATAATATTTCGAACTACATCAAAAACAATCCGGCAGCCTGGAAGGAAGATAAATTCCGATAATTATTAATTAACACCTTCCAAAAGGCCATTTTAAAGCCTCCTCTTCTAAAGGGGCTTATTTATTTCACCGAAAAATTTAAATTTAAAATTACATTACCAAAGATCTGCTCCTTAGATTGCAACAGAATTAGAACAAGCTAAAATTTAATGCTGGAATACATAATCATTTGCCTTTTTGCCCTGCTGGCGTCGGGACTGACCTTCTTCTCCGGCTTCGGACTTGGAACCATCCTTTTACCGGTTTTCGCCCTCTTCTTTCCGCTCGATATTTCGATAGCCCTGGTGGCCATCGTACATTTCCTGAACAACCTTTTCAAGCTAAGTCTGATTGGCAGAAAGGCGGATAAAAAAGTGGTGCTGAAGTTTGGTATTCCGGCGATTCTCGCAGCCTTTGCCGGGGCTTATCTGCTAACGCTGCTTTCAGAAACTGAAGCTTTGATCAGCTATTCCCTGGCAGGAAAGACCTTCGAAATCACTCCGCTAAAATTGATCATTGCATTCCTGTTGTTTGTCTTCGCGCTGTTCGATATAGTTCCGAGACTGATGAAGCTGAATTTCGATCCAAAGTACCTGCCCCTGGGCGGTGTGCTGAGCGGCTTCTTCGGCGGACTCTCAGGCCATCAGGGTGCGCTGCGGACAGCCTTCCTCATCAGGGCCGGGCTGACGAAGGAAGTCTTTATCGGCACCGGGATTGTGATCTCTGTGTTTATCGACATCTCCAGGCTCACGGTCTATGCTGCAGATATCCTGAAAATTAGATCTGAAATTAATTACTCCCTCCTCATTGCCGCTACTTTGTCGGCTTTCGTCGGTGCTGCTGTTGGTAACAAGATCCTGAAAAAGATCACCATAGAGACCCTGCACCGGGCGGTGGGAATCATGCTGCTCGTGTTTTCTGTATTGCTGGCAGCGGGGATTGTTTAGAAAATTCTACTCATCCTTCAGCTCCACCACCACTTCGATCTCCACCGCGATATTGGAAGGTAAACTCACATGTCCCACCGCAGCTCTGGCGTGTTTTCCCCGTTCCCCGAAGACTTCGAACATGAGATCAGAAAAGCCGTTGATCACCTGTGGCTGCTCGTAGAAATCGGGAGCTGAGCTCACCATCCCCCGCACTTTTACGAACTGTTTGATCCTGTCCAGATCACCCGTAGCCGCTTTAAGGGTGGCAAGGATCCTGATTCCGGTATTTCGCGCCGCCTCATAACCTTCCTCGGTAGTAAGATCCTTTCCTAAAGTGCCTTTCTCCGGACTACCTTCCCCGGCTAAATACAGCAAATTCCCGACCTGTCTCCACTTCACAAAGTTGGCCGAAGGTTCTCTTACTTCAGATAATTCAATTCCCAATTCTTCAATACGTTCTTCGGGACTCTGCGCCCAAACCGGTCCGGCAATAAGGAGCAGTAAAAAAAGTAGTTTTTTCATGGCTGAAGTTTTAGAAGGTAAAAGGTAATAAAAAAGGGAAACGTACATTCTCCAATCCCAAATTAACCAATCCCGAATTAACCGTTTTGGAATTTGGAATTTGGTGCTTTGAATTTAACCTTACTTGGAATTTGATGTTTGGAATTTCCATGAATTTGGTGCTGGGTGGTATATATTAAACAATATTCAATATACATTATGCAATAAAAAGGTTTCTCGCAGAAAACGCAAAGATTAACCGCTAAGACCGCAAAGAATTTTGTCTCAAATTGGAATTTGGTGCTTGAAATTTGGTGCTTTCCCATGAAGGTTTCACACAAAGCAAAGAAGCCAAAAAAAGAAGAACACAAAGAAATTGTAACTCATTTGCTGCCATCTATTTCATTCTAATAGAGGTGACAATGTCTGTTTTTCTTAGCTTTTACATTATACAATATTCAATATACATTATACAATTAAAATTTTCCCGCAGATCACGCAGATCTTCGCAGAAGAACGATTCTTTAATCCCTAATTAACCAATCACCAATTAACCATTTTGGAATTTGGATTTAGTGCCATTGTTGTCCGATGAAAAAAGAAGGAACCTCTGAAAAAGCCCGCTAATGCCGATAAGAGATCTTATCTATCAGTCTGAGGGGGTGGTTTTTAGTTCTTTGAATTTTCAAATATTCTACCAATGAAAAGAAATTTTCACAACATTGAATTTCAGTATCTTATAAAAAAGTCTTGGTTCTAGATTCTAGAAGCGGAGCGGTCTAGATTCTTTTTCCGGACAACAATGATTGAGTGCTTGGAATTTTCCTGCTTGTAAGAATTTTAACATTTATATTAGCAGGAGAATCCTGCTCCTTCTTCCCTACCGCTGTTGCAGGTCAAAGACTCGTTTTAGCCCGCCGCTGAAGACAGTAAAGAGAAGTGAAATATGGAATAAAAGACGTTGTGCAAAATGCATAGAATGATAATCTTTATTCGAATATTTAAATTGAGTTTTATCCAAAGGACAGGTCTCGAATAGGCTGATTAATTTTCTTCTCTTAGGGAGAATTTTCCATCACCATCAAAGGAAGAAAGAGTAATTGTGACTGACCAAACTCCGGAAGTTCCACTTGAAGTTATGCCTGAAAAAGAATCAAGTTCAGCACCACCTTGTAAAGTTTTTTTTAAAATAACATTTCCATCTGCATCCTTCACTTCCATTTCAAAGAAACCATTACGTGAGGACATCATATCAGCATTATAGTCCGCAATGTTTAATGAATTTTGCCATAAAAATGTTCTTTCAACGTGTCCATCCTTACCAGAAAATTTACCATCCACATTTCCAAAAAAATAATCATCTCCATCATCATAAAGAGGTGTTCCATTGACAGTTAACTCAACAAATTGAGTTGAATCATCATCACCATCATCAGAACTACAACCGATATTAATTACAAGTAAAGTCGAGAAAAAAATTAAAAAAGCAGGTTTTAAAATTTCAGTTTTAACCATAAGTAGAGAATTAAGAGGTTAGATTTAAACGCTTAGTATGGGTATTATTCGGAATTTTCACTAAGTAACACTATAATCTGGATAAATTCACCATGCACGACAACGGTTATTAAAAATGGCTTTTTTGAGAGATAAATTCCTACATTTATTTCCATTAGAAAAACCCGTTAGTGATTTCTTCTCTACACGCCACTTTTGTTAACCGGAGACGTTGCCAGCAATATTCACCAAGCTTTAAGGTCTTTGATTTTTCTCCATAAAACCTGCTCAAACTATACAATAGGCAAGTAAAGTCATTTAATGTCAAGAAATGACGTGTTCAATTTCTGGTATTGGCATACTAATAATCCCACTTAAATGATAGATTTGAAAAAAAAGACAGACTACACATATGGAACTTTCTGAACATCTAAAAAAATTAAGATTAGATAACGGTTTTTCTCAAGAGGAGTTGAGCGAAAAATCAGGTTTAGGTTTACGGACAATACAAAGATTAGAAAATGGAGAAAGCAGTCCAAGAGATGACACTTTACGTTTATTGACTAAAGCCCTAAATGTACCGCAAGACTATTTTAAAAAAAATAAAAATACTTATATGGAAAAAACAATGAAACGTGGTTTTCAAGTTCCTTGGCTTATAGTAAGTCTCACAATTATTGGCAGTTCATTAGGTGTTATTTTAGGATTTATCCTGGTCTTATCAAATAAACCATTGCTAAACGATGCAGTATCTCTCATTATAATAATAACAATCGCAGTGCTCTTTATGGGGATAGGTTTACTAATTGGAAGTTTTCTTGAAAAAAAGTTCAAAAAAAAGTAACCCCTCTACCCTGGTTGAATTGTATTATTATGGGTCGTAGCCAAACAATGACAAAGAGACATGTATTTTTCTTGTTAGGAGTTTTACTTGGAATAGTAATTCTGACCAATCTTCCCTTCCTACCGGGACCAAACTTTCTGAATACTACGGCACAGGTTATCTACAATGGCGGGCAGATGATGGGGATATTGGGATTACTGCTTATCCCAATTGGGCTGATATTGACAATACAACAGTTTCGAAAGTCAGATAAAAAAATTAAAATAGCTTCCCTACTTCTTTGGTCGATTCCCCTGACTGTCCTTCTTTCCACCTCTTATCTTTCATATTTTACAAGAGATTTCAGTAGAAGCTTTGCGATAAAAAGAACTGAGAACCTGATAAAGCAAATTGAGGCTTTCAAGGAGGAGCATGGTTATTACCCAGAATTTTTAGAATACGCAGGAATAAAAACACCGTCAACAGGAATAATAGGAATTGGCTCTTTCTATTATCAGGGAGACTCTGCCAATTACGAACTCACTTTTTATCAAAATGTAATTTTGAGCTTTAATTATGAGATCGTCACTTACGACAAAACAGGCCGTCATTCAGCAAAAGGCGAAATGGAAGAATTGTATGAGACAGGTTTTGATCACTGGAAGTATGAAATATTTGACTGACAAAAATACGGCTACCTTAAACCGGGTATCAACAGAATACAGCAGGTATTTTGGATTCATTTTAATCCATCAGTGACACGAGACGAGAGGTTTGGGAGAAATATGTTTCAAAAATGACATTTTAGAAGCCTCTTCTTTTGACGGGGCTTTTTTTACTTCACAGAATTTCTTTGCAGCCTCCTCAAAACCAACGGGTTTTTAATTTAATTTCAGCCCTTCATTTCTAAACAATGTTACAACGGGTATTTCGGGCTTATGTGGGTTCCTTTAGTGACCTGAGACGGGAGGTCTGGCTCCTGGCATTCATCACCTTTATCAACAGAGCGGGAACAATGGTGATCCCGTTCCTTTCGCTTTACCTGACCAAAAACAGGGGTTTCTCTCTTGAAGAGGTCGGCTGGATCCTCACCTTCTTTGGACTGGGATCCGTGGCCGGCTCCTGGCTGGGTGGGAAACTGGTGGATAGGATTGGACACTATAAGACCATGGCTTTTAGCCTGCTGCTCTCGGGCGTACTATTTATCTTTTTACAGTTCCCTGGTACTTTCTGGGGCATTTGTGGCGGGATCTTTCTTGTAATGCTGGTCGCCGATGCCTTTAGGCCGGCAGTTTTTGTTGCCATCAATGCCTACAGCAAACCTCAGAACAGAACACGGTCGGTCACGCTTATAAGACTTGCCATCAACCTCGGCTTTTCGGCAGGTCCTGCCGTGGGCGGATTGATCATTGCGGGTGCCGGTTACAGCGGACTCTTCTGGGTAGATGGGATCACCTGTATGCTGGCAGGATTACTTTTACTCAAGCTGCTCCACCCTAAAAAGGCAATTGAAAATCCAAAAGAGATCGTAAGCATTCCGAAGTCCATGATGAAAGACAAACCTTACTTGGTCTTTATTGTAGCCATGATGCTGTTCGGTTTGGTTTTTCTTCAGTATTTCTCGACCATGCCGTTATATTACGCGCAGGTGCATGCATTTAGTGAATTCGAGATCGGGGTGTTGTTGGGCTTGAACGGGTTCCTCATTTTCCTGTTTGAAATGCCGCTCATCAAATATCTGGAAGCAAAGTTCCGCTCCACTTTATTCCATGTGATCACGGGAACCATTCTGGTAGCCTTAAGTTTTCTGCTCATAAACCTGTTCGGGTGGATAGGAATTGTAGTGGTGGGGATGATCTTCCTGACCGTCGGGGAAATGATCGCCTTTCCTTTTTCAAACAGCTTCGCCCTCAAAAGAGCCGAAGGCGGAAAACAGGGATCCTATATGGCATTATACAGCATTGCATTCTCCACCGGACATATCTTCGGACATAATTCGGGCATGCAGCTGATCGATAAATTTGGATTCAGCCTTACCTGGAACGTGATGATTGTCCTTTCCCTGATCACCTGCGGATTGCTTGTCTACGTCCTGTTCATGTTAAAAAAGGAAAATGATGTTCCTGTTTTAGAATCTGAAGAGCGCAAAATAATATCTGAGTAAAGGGAGATTTTTGAGTTCATAGCAACTCCAAAATTACCTTACAAAAATGACATTTTAGAGGCCTCTTCTGTGGAAGGGGTTTTTACATGGGACTGTTAAAAAATTAAAACTATATTAGTGGCTGCTGCGATTCCCTACACACCGCAATAAATGATCAATAATTTTTATTCTTTCCACAGCAAAGGGGAAGTAACCTGTATTACCACATAAAATATGGAAAATCTGATCTTTTTAGGAATGGCCCTGGTCATCTTTTACCAAATTTATTCAACCCATAAAAATGTCAACAAACTCGTAGGTCAAATTGAAGACTTAAAACACAAGATAGATAAACTCCAAAAATAGGTTTCTTGAGATCCCCGAATCGTATCAAATTTGACCATAAGATCGACTGGCTAATGTTTATCTTCATAGTATTGGCAGTTGGATTTTATGTTATAGCACACAGTCATTGGTTTGACCTTGAAGAAGGACAAACTAAATTTTTATTTTTAGTGGGAGGATTATTAAATGTTGCTGCTTTGACCAAGATGTTCTGGTACAAATATTATGTGCGGTGGAACAGCAAGGCCATTACCATCAAATTTAATTCCTTCTCCGGTCGCACAATTCCCTTTGCAGACATAGAGACCTTTGATTTTTCAGAATCCTCCCTTATCATCAGCAAACGCAGGAAGAGGAAGAAGTTCAGTTTTCCTACCTCAGAGATAGCTGAAGAAGATCTCCGTAGGCTTGAAAGTATTCTGCTAAAGCACACCTTGCCACAAAAAGCCTGATCCTTCAAATACCTTCCAAAAATGATATTTTCAAAGCCTCTTCTTTTTCTCATTTTTTTGCCACTTATGCTTATAAATTGTAGAGCTGAGAAGCAGCCAAATTCATAAAACTGAATACCTGTATTGGATTGGAGATATTAAGAAAAACAACTCCACTACTCATGGCCGGGACCGGTTGACAAAAAATTTAAAATGATAATATGAGAATATGGAATTTTCAGGTAAGTAGCGATCCTGTAGAGGTCAGCAGAAGATTAGAGTCCGCCTTTGGTGGAACGAAAAGATTTGTTTTTAGAGTGAATTCTGAAAAAAAGAAACCGGTAAAATTTAAGATTCGGAAACGGATGCTTCTTGGATTTGAGATAAATACTCAAAATAATCTTATTGTAACCGGAAAATTATTCAAGGTAGATTCAGAGGACAAGACCGATGTAAAAATTGCTTTCATGTTACACCCATTATCCAAAGTACTGCTTTTCGGGCATCTTATCTTAGGATTAGGCTTGTTAGCCGGAATGGTCCTGGAATATAGTTCTAATGCTTATATGTGGATAATAGGAGGAATTTTGTTAGCAACAGGGCTCTTGATTGGACTGCACTTAAAAAAGGAGGTTGAGAAGCAAGTCCAGGAATATAAGATTTTGATCTCAGGCATATTAGAGTATTCGCCTGCTGAAGCCTGAGAGTTGACAGAAATAATTCAAGCTGTACAGCACGCATAAAATTTTAAACAAAACCCTGTCAAAAAACTTTTAGAAAACAACTAACGACTTAAATTTTGACCGAACAAAAAACAGCAAGAAAACAAAAAACCCTTAGCAGAATATTGATCTAGTTGTTATTCTAACCTCAACCTGTTTTCAGGTAAAAAAATTCTGCTGGCGCGGATTTGCAATCCGTGCCGATTAAATTCGAAAATACAGTGATTACGGCTATTCCCGCCGAATGTCGGGTAAATGACGGGTGAAGTAATCCCGTAAATTTTGTACTTTTCTGCCGTTCCGGATAATATTGCTATGAACAAAAGAAAAGTACAACATCAAAAATCATCAATCATGAAACAGCCGGAACTTGGACAAAGAATCGCCGAACTAAGAAAAGAAAAAGGACTTACCCAGGAAGAGCTGGTGGATCTCTGCAACATCAGCGTAAGAACAATCCAGCGCATCGAGACCGGAGAGGTCACGCCGCGGACTTACACGGTCAAAACCATTCTGTCGGCCCTGGGGCACGACCTGAAGGATATTAGAAAGGAGGAACCTTCTACCTGGAACAAAAAAGGAATTCTGAGGTTGGGCTGGATCTTCGGGATCGTTTATTTACTCCTGGGATTTCTCGAAGGACCTATGGACTTCATGAGAATTTCGGAAGATCTCTCGGGGACCTCCAACTATTTTTTCTTTCCGGTGGATGGTTACAGCCAGACCTTTTATCTTATTATCAAAGTACTCGTGCTGGTTGCCTTCATTTTCTTCCTTAGGGGCTTTGTCGCCCTGGGAACCATCATTGAAAATTCTCTGCTAAAGATCAGTGCCCTGCTTCTCATCGCGCTCATGATCTTCACTATAGCGCACGATATAACCTCCCTTTTCTGGAATCCTGTGGATCCACTATTCATTGCTATGGGAATATCAGTAGCCTTTGGAGTTCTGGGAATTATCTTCGGAATATCTCTTATCCGGCTACGGAAAACTCTCGGTCCTATTTGGCTTTTCGCCGGACTCCTGGAAATAGCTGCAGGCTTATTTTTCCTTTTTGTCAATCCGCTGGGTCTTCCAATCCAAATGCTGGCGGGACTGCTGCAGGTGATCATTCTTTACAAGGCAATTTCACCACGTCAAAGACCCGCAGCACAACTGGCATAGAAATGGAGCATTTTTTGCAGTAACTATACCGGAATTATTTTTTTTTACAACTCTAAAACTCAAATTATGATCAGGTCTCTTTCTTTGCTTGTACTTCTACTATCCATTTCCCTTGCAGGCTGCTCCGGTGATGACGAGGGCACGGAGAATGTAGAGAAAGAAACACCCCCTTTTGCACAAGCCGCAACTTTAACTATTCCGGGAACTTCCACCACAGATGTTTGGGGTTTTGAACGGAGCGGGAAGGAATTTGCGGTAATAGGAGATATGAGTTCTCAAAACAGGAATTTTTCCATTGTAGATGTTACAGATCCTGTCAATCCCATACTTGTGTCTACTACTTCCTCTCCTGCTTTTGATATGAAGGTGTGGCAGAATTTCCTGTACGTAGTTGATGGATTTCATAACGGTCCGGGCGAAATGAGAGGGACGATCTATAATATTGAAGATCCTTCGGCGCCTGTGCCTGTGGGTAATTTCCCTTCTGCTCACAACATTTTCATTGATGACAAAGGTTATTTGTACCTGTCGGGCAAACATGAGATGATTGATAACGAGCTAAAGGAATTCGGGATTTCCATCTATGATCTGAATGCTGATCCCACACAACCTCAACCTGTATGGAGTTCTCAACTCCCTGAGTCTCACGATATAGCGGTTATTGGGGACAGGATGTTCGATTTCCACGGGGAAATGGGAACTTTTATTTATGATGTTACCGATAGATCTTCCCCTGTATTCTTAAGTAACATAAGTACCGGGCAGGGATTTGACCACAGTGGCTGGATCACAGAAGATGGGAATTACCTTTTCATAACAAATGAATTTGCGGCCTCTACACAATACAATTTTGAAAATTTAGGAGGCCCCGATATTGCCATCTGGAATATTTCTGATGTTTCCAATCCCGTACAGGTGGGACAGATCCACGATGAATCCTCCCGCGTACACAATCTTTACATTAAAGGGAATCTTGCCTACATCTCTTACTACAGTGCCGGATTTAAGGTTTTTAATGTATCCGATCCTGAAGCTCCGGAGCTGATCTATGTCTATGACACCAATGGAATTGTAGGCCCGGGAACTGATGACGGATTTAACGGTGCCTTTGGAGTATATCCTTTTACTGGTTCGGGAAATGTTTTCGTTAGTGATATCAGTACCGACCTCCACATTTTCACTTCTAATCCATAGGTTGGCAGACGGAATTTACATGTACAGATAATGGCCGGAAGGTTGTACTTCCAGAGCCCTTGATCCGGGATGTATTTATTAAAGACTGAAAAATAATACCGGATATTTTTTTCAGTAAAAATGGCTGGGAGCAGATTTTCAACCGGAAAATTTGTTCGTATCTTCACGCCCTTAATTATTATAAAAATGCCGGAAAGCAGTAAGACCAAATATTTTACAATTGAACAGGAACAAACCGCCAGGTTTGCAAAGGCCCTTGGACATCCTGTACGCATTGCAATCCTTGAATTACTTGAATCTCAAACCTGCTGCTTCCACGGGGACATGGCAGAAGAACTTCCCGTAGCCAAATCCACGCTCTCCCAGCACCTTAAAGAATTAAAGTCTGCCGGACTTATCCAGGGCGACATTACTCCTCCAACAATAAAATACTGCATCAACCGCGAAAATTTCTCTCTCGCCAAAAGCCTGCTGAACAAGATCCTGAAATAATTTTTTTAAGATACCATTCGTAATACTACGAACTACGAATAATTGTTCGTAACTTTACGAATACATCTAAAAAGATACAGCCATGACACAGATAAAAGTATTAGGTCCCGGGTGTCCAAAATGTAAGACTACCTATAATAATGTGCTGGAAGCATTAAAACAGACTAATGCCGAAGCCGAGGTAGAAAAAGTGGAAGACATTGAACAGATGATGAAGTACAACGTTTTGACCACTCCTGTTCTTATGATCAATGAAAAAATTAAGATCAAAGGCCGGGTTGCACAGGTAAATGAAATTATTGACTTACTAAAGAACTAAGGAATGGACAGGCAGACTTTAGTAAGGGAAATTTGTCCCACAACGACTCAAAGAAGGCTGCAAAAAGGAGCCCTCCTGCTTGATGTTCGTGAAAAAGCCGAGGTGGAACTTGTATCTTTCGATGTTCCTCATATTCTCCAAATACCCCTCAGTGAATTTGAAGAAAGATATATAGAGATCCCCAAAAACCGGGATGTGGTTCTGGTATGCAAAGAGGGCATCAGGAGCCTGAGAGCCGCAGGATTTTTAATTAATCACGGGTATTCCAATGTCGTGAATATGAAATATGGGCTACTTCGCTGGGCACAGAAAGGTTTTCCTGTCAAGGGAGACACCTCTCTCCTTACCCCTAAGGAAACCTGCTGTTCCGATTCGGGCTGTTGCTAATTTTTTAGAACTCTATTTTATTTCAGAAAAAACTTTAACCTGTTGTTATGTTTGACTGGATTCAGAATTTTGCCGACTGGCTAATATATTCCGTTTTTGACATTGGCGCAGATACGCACCTGGGAACTGCTCTAAATTTCTTCATTTACGACACCATAAAGATCCTCATCCTTCTTTTCCTTATCGTTTTTCTAATGGGCATCCTAAACGCCTATTTGCCTGTTGAAAAGCTGAAGGATTTTCTACACCGAAAAAAACTTTACGGGCTGGAATATTTCTTTGCCTCCGTCTTTGGAGCAATTACTCCATTCTGTTCCTGTTCCTCCGTTCCCCTGTTCATTGGCTTTGTACAGGGAGGTATTCCTTTAGGAGTGACTTTTTCTTTTCTTATTACTTCCCCCCTAGTAAATGAAGTGGCTATAGCCATGTTCATAGGGATGTTTGGTTTAAAGGCTACTCTAATTTATGTGGGTTCAGGGATTCTCCTGGGAACCATAGGCGGCTGGATTTTGGGGAAATTCAACCTGGAAGAATGGCTTTCGGAATGGGTAAAAAAGATCCTGGGCAGTAAAATGGAACAGGACGGTATCGACCAGGAAAAACAAAGCTTCCGGCAGCGCCTGCCGGAAATCACACAGGGTGCCTTGGATATTGTAAAAGGGGTTTTGATCTATGTGATCATCGGGATCGCGATTGGGGCTGCAATGCACGGTTATGTTCCCGAAAACTTCTTTGGAGAATATCTTGGAGGCGGGCAGTGGTGGACAGTGCCTGTAGCCGTCATCTTTGCCGTTCCCATGTACGCCAATGCAGCAGGAATAGTTCCGGTTATTGAAGTCTTTGTTGCCAAAGGTGTCCCGTTGGGAACAGCCATTGCTTTTATGATGGCAACCGTCGGCTTATCTATTCCCGAAGCTACTTTGCTCAAAAAGGTTATGAGCATGCGGTTAATCGGCACTTACTTTGGAGTAGTCACTTTATTTATCATCCTCTCAGGATTTCTCTTCAATATGCTTTTATAAATCTTTTTTCTGAAATAGCCGACCAATGAAAACTAAAACACAAATATTAACTGAACTCTGGATCGACGCCAGAACCCGGTTTTCCAATCAATTGGATCAGCTTACTTCTGAAGATCTCAAAAAGAGATTAGGCAGCTCCCCCAATTCCGTCGGATTTCTTATCCGTCACATAGGTGACGTGGAATTACTGTTTGCCAAAAATGTCTTTGGAGAGCCTTCAGTTAAAGTCACAGCTAAAACATTAATCGCTCAGAAAGACACAGGGGAATTGACAGATCCGGTTGAGCTAAAGCAATATGTTTCTGAATCTTTTCAGAAGCTGAGATCCATTATAGAAAAACAATCCGAAGAAGATTGGAAAACCAAGATCAGCACTAAAGAATTTGGAGAAAAAACAAAAGCTGAAGCCTTTGGACGCATAATCTCCCACACTACTTATCACGCGGGGCAACTCGCCATAATTAACAAATATGGAACCATCTAACCTTAATATCATGAAGTTCATAAATCATTTTCTACCGCTCGCCTTTACTGTTTTACTGTTCACCTCCTGCAACAGCAAAGCGCAGAACCCCACCCAGTCCACTACCGCATCCTCTAATGCTGAAATTGAGGTGATCCAATTCCATTCTGAAAACAGGTGTAAGACCTGCCTGGCAATTGAATCTTTAACCCGGGAAACTCTGAAGGATTATCCGGCAATTTCCTTTTCAACAGTAAACGTTGATAAATCTGAAAATGAGAAAATGGCCGACGAATTTGAAGCTTTTGGCACTTCTCTATTCCTCTATAATCCCGAAACAGGAGCTAAAAAGAACCTTACTGAATTTGCATTTATGAATGCAGGAAAGGAGGAAAAGTTCAGGCAGGAACTGCGGGAAGAAATAGATCAATTCTTAAAATCCTGACCATGGACTGGATTAACGATCTGGCCCAAAACCGCGAAGCACCTGTTCTAGCGGCTTTTGCACTGGGGTTATTAACAGCAATAGCCCCATGTCCCCTTGCTACGAACATTACGGCCACGGCCTATATTGCGAAAACCATAACTCACAAACGAAAAGTATTGCTAAGCGGCTTGCTTTACACCCTGGGAAGGGTTTTTACTTATACCCTGATTGGTGCCCTTATCTTTTTTGGAGCAAGTAAATTCCAGGTCGCAAAGCTTTTCCAGGGAAACGGAGAAAAGTATATAGGTTTCGTTCTAATATTTATAGGATTGGTAATGACCGATATGATCAAGCTCAACTTTATCAAAAGTGGAAATTTTACCGACAAGCTTTCAGAAAGATTCAAGACCAAAGGAATGTTCGGTTCCTTTCTTTTAGGTGCTTTATTCGCCCTTGCCTTTTGCCCCTACAGCGGTGCATTGTTCTTCGTCATGCTCATCCCCATGATGCTTTCGGCAAGCGCAGGTCTTGCTCTTCCGGTGGTATTCTCCTTCGGCACGGGTTTACCGGTAATCCTCTTTGCCTTCGTCATTGCCTTTAGTATGGAGAAACTGGGAATGTATTTTAGAGCTGTGACTAAAATAGAAAAATTCATGCGCTTCCTGGCAGGATTTGTTTTCATCCTCACCGGCTTGTACTACATCAATATCTATTTTAAACTAATTGGGTGAGGGATCGTTTGCCATATAAATGTAATAGCTACAAATCCGGTTCTACTGTTAAATGATTATTGTTAATTGATCATTGTCAACTGTTAATTGCTCATTGATCACTCCTCTTCTTCCATTTCAGCAAAGACATCTTCACTGATGGAGAAATCCAGGGTTTCAGCCTCGGGGACATATTTGAGGAACTGATCAATTCCCTTCTGAAGCATGAGCTCGGTAGAGAATTTGCGGCTGGTGGCGAGGACGAGTCCGCCGCGGGTGATCCTGAAGAAATATTTTCCCGAGCCGGTCCGGGCTTTCCTGAAAGTGAAGGATTCGAGGTCATTCTGGATGGTCTCTATGATCTTCTCACAGTCAGATTTGTCCCTGCAGGCAATACTGGTGAAGATGGTTTTCCCTTTTCGGGAGGCAAAGGTGAATTTATAATTTCCATTATCTCTTTTACTTATCACGAATGCACTCATAGATTTTCGGGGGAATTTTTCAAAACCTCAAATCTAAAAAAACAGGAGTATGATGCCAGTCATAAAGTTTCAAAAGTTATCAAGAGGGAAAATGAAAATCCAAGCACCAAAATCCAAATCCCAAATTCCAAGAAGGTTAATTAGAGATTGGTTAATCGGAGAATGGTTAATTAGGGATTGGTTAATAAGTGATTAATTGTTCTGCGAAGATCAGCGTGATCTGCGGGAAACCTTTTTGATTGTATATTGAATAATATTTAAGTGAAGAAATTCCAATTTGAGACAAATTTCTTTGCGGCCTTAGCGATTAATCTTTGCGCTCTCTGCGAGAAATTTTTCTTTTCTATAATGTAGATTGAATGTTGAAAATCTAAAACAGGCTTTATCACTTCTATTAAAAAAATATAGATGGTAACAAAAATCTTACAATTTCTTTGTGCTCTTATTTTTGACTTTCCTGCTTTGTGTGAAAACTTTTGGGGGAATTCCAAATTCAAATTGGTTAGAACTTTACCAAAGTTCCACAGAAAGGGAAATTCCAAATTCCAAAACATTGTTGTCGGGAAAAATCTAGACCGCTCCGCTTCTAGAATCTAGAACCAAGACTTTTTTATAAGATACTGAAATTCAATGTTGTGAAAATTTCTTTTCATTGGTAGAATATTTGAAAATTCAAAGAACTAAAAATCACCCCCTCAGACTGATAGATAAGATCTCTTATCAGCATTAGCGGGCTTTTTCAGAGGTTCCTTCTTTTTTCATCGGACAACAATGATTCCAAAACTCAAATTCCACACCGGTTAGAACTTTACCAAAGTTCCACAGATTGGAACAACATTCTTTAAAATGAAAACCTATATCTCATTGTCAACAACTTTGGAAAAGTTGGGGTAAACAGATGGCGCGGATTTGCAATCCGTGACGAGCTCTTCACAAATCAAGGCGGAAAATTCCCGCCTTGATTTGTTTCTGACCTATAGGATAGAATTTCAGCTCATAACATTTCAGCATCCACCTTCACCGGATTACGTAACATGTCCAATACCGGCGAGGTATTCTGCACATAATCAAACAGCTCTTTCAGCTCATCTCTGGAAGCATCTGACTTCACCCGGCATTTTAGATTAATGTGCTCGTACCCCGGACGGGTTTGTTCAGAAAGCCCCAGGAAGGCATGCAGATCCAGTTTTCCCTCAATATCAAAAGTCAGGGAATCCAGGTCTATATCCCGGGCTGCCGCATTGTAGGCAAAGCCAACGCTAAGACACGAACCCAGCGCGTGAAGCACAGCTTCAACCGCATTTGCTCCATGATTCTCTCCTAAGAGTACGGGTGGCTCATCACCTTCTATTACAATGGGAGTTGTTCTTGATTTATCTGTTTCTTTTGCACCATAAAATGGCTGAAAAGTGGTTTTTGAACGTCCGCCGCCCAACCATTCTGTCTTCGCTCTAAATTTAAAATCAGCCACTTCAGGATCTTTTTTTACCGCCTCAATAGTGCCCACTAATTGTTCTACATTAACTCCATTTCTTTTCTTCACTACATTTTCCATCTTTTTCATTTTTTAAATTAATATTCCTTACATCCTATCCTCTGGTGGCCAGCTGTTTGTTGAAATGCAAATTTAACCATAACATGTCTGATTATCAATTAATTACAATATTTTCCGATGATTAATAATAGGCGATGAATTGTAAAAATCAGTTCAGGCCATGGCCTGAACCTACAGGTAATTATGGATAATTGATTGCCGGTAATCGTTAACAAAAAAAAGCCGGCGATTTGCCGGCTTTTGATCTTTTATATAATTCTGCTTATTGCTTTCTTCCATTCTTTCTCAGTTCCCGCTCTTTTTTTAGCAGATCTCTTTCACGTTCTGCGGCTTCTTTAGCACGTTCCCGATGATATTCGGCGGCTTCCTTGGCCTGCTCACGATTCCACTCAGCTTTTTGTTTTCTCAGCTCTCTTTCCCGCTCGGCTGCTTCTTTTGCACGCTCCCGGTAATATCCAGCTTCTTCTTTGGCCAGTTCCCGTTCCATTTCAGACCGGTCTTTTCGCATTTCTCTGGCTCTTTCCTCTGCGTCCTTAGCTTTCTCACGGTAGAATTTGGCATCTGCCTTAGCCATTTCCCGGTAAAGTTCGGCCTCATCTTTTCTTTCTTCGCGACGCATTTCTGCTATCTTCTTCGAACGCTCCTTGTGCCAATCGGCTTCTTCTTTAGCTCTCTCGCGATAAATCTTTTCCCGCTCTTTATCCGCTTTTCGTGCCTCTTTGGCTATTTCCTTGCGCTCCTTAGCTACTTCCTTGCGTTCCTTTGCTCTTTCCTTATTCTCCTTTCCTCTCTCCTGAGAAAAACCGGAAAATCCGGCCATTAGGAAAAATAGACTTGCAAATATTATGGTTAATTTTTTCATGATCTGTAGGTTTTTAACTAAACAGGCAACTATCATGCCGCTAAATTTTGCAAAAAACATTATCTTGATATTTCCCCCCATGCTTTTTTTCTTCTGAACTCTTAATTGCGGGAGACGATGAACTTTTTCAGAAAAATAAGGAGATACCTGGTAGCACAGCATAAGCCTGCGAGATACCTTAAGTATGCCATTGGAGAGATCATCCTTGTAGTGATAGGCATTCTCATTGCGCTGCAGATCAACAACTGGAATGAGTTCAGAAAAGAGAGAAAGAAGGAAGAGATGTACCTTAAGTCCCTAAAGAGCGACCTTCGGGAATCACAGGCCGAATTAAAAAGAGTGATCGAAAAAACAGAACGTGTAACCTCCGCGAGTATTCAGCTCCTGTCGTTTTCAACAGATACTGTACCCATGCCACCACCCGCCGTATTTGACAGTCTGGTGGCGCAAACCTTTGGCTATACCATTGCCATGACTAACGAAGGCACGATCAATGACATTAGCGGCTCGGGGGACTTAAAGGTGATTCGCAACGATAGCCTGCGCAGAATGATCGCCTCCTGGGACGCAGGATTTAAAATGATAAGGGAGAGGGAAAACCTGCTGAAAGAAGCATTTCAGAGAAATAAAAATCTAATTGAGGAGGAACTATATATGGGAGATATTCTTAGTGAAAGAATTGGTTTTGCTGATGACGGGAAGAGGAGATTTATTGTCACAGATGTTTCACATCGTAACCGGATTCTCAACCTCATTATTAGCTCCAGCCCGTTAAATGAGCTTTACCTGGAGAAGATCAAAAGCCTTGATACCATGATCGCGATTACCGAAAGCGAACTTAATAAACTTTCAAATTAGCCCCGGCTATTTTTTCAAATTGCCTGCTGAAACTCCACCCCCAGCTCCCGCATCACCTTTGATGCTGAAATAATCTTCCCTTTGGAGGGATGAGAATGATCGAACTGCGGAAGTTCCAGTCCGGCTTCCCGGGCTTTTTCTGTGTAGTACTTCTCCCGCGGCGGATTAAGTGGATAAACAGCATTGTATACCTCTCCAAAAAGGTCATTTTCAAGCACCTTTTGAATTACCTGAAGGCAGTCTTTTAGATGAATGAGATTCACCGGCCCCAGCGGATTCGCGAGTCCGCTCCTGCCGGCAAGATATTTTACCGGCTGACGGCCGGCCCCTATGAGTCCGCCAAAGCGGATTATTGTGGTATTAAAAATGCTGTTTTCGAGCAGCATTTTTTCTGCGGAAACGATCTCCTTCCCTGAAGCTGAAGTGGCATTTGGTTCGGTATCTTCAGTATAGATGGGAAAGCTCTCTGTTTCCTCATACACGGAAATAGAGGACACAAAAATGACCTTTCTGACACCTGAAGCTTCTATCGCATCAGCCAGTTTCCCTATAGCTCCGGAATAATCCAGTTGCGGATTTCTTCTAAGCCCGGGAGGAAAGTCAACAATTAATAACTCGGTTTCCCTTAGAAAACCCTCTATACCTCCTTCAATGCCTTCCGAAGCTATTTTTAATTGAAAGCCATCAACTCCGGCATCCCTGAGAAGCGGAAGCCTGTCTGCAGAGGTGGTAGAACCTTTTACCGCAACACCTTCAGCAAGCAGCATCTTTGCTAGCGGCAAACCCAGCCAGCCGGTTCCGAGTATGGAGATGTTTTTTGAATGTATAATGTCTAAGGATTAAGGTTTAATAAAGTTCCAAATTACAACAACTAAAGGACATAGTTGCAGGTTGTGGGTTAGGGGTTACGAGTTGCGGGGGTTGTCAAACTGTTATTGATTATCATACTCCTCCATTTTCGGTGACAAGGACAGTAGGTATTTAGCTAAACCAAATCATTTTCAAATTTTCAAATCAAGTTTGGAATTTGGTGCCTGGAATTTGGTGCTTCAAAAGTTCTTAAATGTTATTTGGTGGTGGATTATTGTTAATTGTTTATTGATCATTGTAACACAAAAGTTTTCTTCACCACAATAGCATCATTCAGCACAAATGGTCTGGGGATCATTCCCGGCTCTCGTGGTGGCACCTTGAGCTGCGGATTGTCGTGCAGGTCATATGCAGCCTCTAAAAGGGTAATTTCGGGATGAATTCCCTGCTCCAGGCTCACCTCCAGCCTCAAGGTATCCTGGCTTACAGCGTAATAGGACAGTAATCTGTCCCGCCAGCGGTTCTTATGTACATGTAAACTACTCAGCCCCGGCTGCAGTTCTCCGGCTTCCTTTCCGTTGGCTTTAAAGCTTTTGAAGCTAACACTCCTGTCGGCAAAGAGCTCTATTCTGTTGATCCTTCGGTTGGTCGCGATCTTGATCTGGTAAATAGCTTCCTCTGGACTGGAACTTTCAACCTTTTCTACAGAAACGTAAGGCTTAGGAAGCATGATCTTAGGGGCTACGGAAGTCCGGGTGAACCGGCTTCCGTTCTTGCTTCCAAACCAGTGCATCTCCTGTGCTTCTACTACGCCTTCAGTAAAAAAGGATTCGGTATAACGGTCAAGAGTATGGTCATAGGTATTCCAGGTAGCAACATCTTTATTTTCATCGATCAGGTATACCAGGCTGTTTGGTCGCGGACGCTCTTCAGAAAAATCTGCTTTGAAATGTGCGGTTATAAACAATCCCATAAAGATTAGAAAACTCAGAAAACCGAGCAACTGATTATTCCTGAAGGCAGAGAATACCGGCCACAGCAGTGGAAATAACAGGGCGATTAGCACTGCGGTTAAAAACAGCATGTTCAATCCCAGTGCCACCGGAAAAGAAGCTATGAAAGGCATTAATATGAAGATCGAAGGTATACACAGAAAAGCAACGGCAAGGATTGTCCATTTTGGATTGAGTAGGAGCAGAAAAAGCTGTGCTAAACCGAAATAAACCAGTACTATAAAGTAAGCTGCACCTTTTAAATAAAAGGCTGCCAGGAGACTGATTATGATCCAGAGAATGAGTGGAGCAACCAGCAGGTGATGGGAATTCTGTGGTTTCCGGAATTTGTGGTAGACATAGAAACATACCGCAAGAGCTAAGAATGCCACTGCCGCGATATACCAGTAGCCGTTATAGGTGAAGCCATGTTCCATTTCCCGGTACTGCGGATAAAGAAACAGCATGAATTTCCAGAAGAAATAGCTGAGAAAGCCTGCCAGGAATAAAGATAAAAGCAGCGGAATAAAACCTTTTGCAGCCGCCGTAAGCGGCAGCCGGTTTTTCATTTTTCCGAAGCCTATGAGAACAATAAGCAGCACTGCAGCTATGATCAACAATGGAAAGATCCACCCGTAAGGATAGTTTACCAGTTTAAGGCCGGGTAGGTTAAAGAAAAGCACATTCTCCTCTGTAGACAGCTCCTCAAGCGAAGCTTCGGCTGAATAATGCAGGAGCGGCATAAGGTAACTGCCCTGGTGCGCCAGGGTTTCAGGATCAAGATTCTCCGGAGCATCGGTCGCAGTATGGTAGTCGTAATGATCGTCTATAAAGGCAAAGTTGAGACCGTCAATATTTCCCTGCTCCCTTAGCACTGTTAGATCTGTATCGTTTGGCAGCATTTTATAAACGCTGTAGGCAAGAGAATTGGTTACGGGATATTCGACGCCTGCATTGGTAAAATGTTCTATAAGTGCTTTATTTCCGCCATTGGTTTCAAGCAGCATAAAGGAGTTACCGCCGCTTCCGCGGGATTCGAAATTGAGTGCCAGTCCCACGTCCTTTGCCCATGGATGCTCCTCTACAAAAAGATCTGCTCCGTTAAGACCTAATTCTTCAGCATCGGTAAAGAGAAGAATGATATCATTTTCGGGAGTTTTTCCGGAGGCGAGGAAAGCACGCACGCCTTCAAGAATAGTAGCGACTCCGCTGGCAGCATCACTTGCCCCGGGAGAAGAATGCATTGCACTGTCATAATGGGACATCAACAAAAGAGCTTTTCCGCTGCCGCTGCCCTTAATCCGGGCCATAATATTCTGCGGCCGGGTAAGCGTTCCACCCTTATTCATTGAAAAGCCTTCCTGGGTTTCTACCAATAAACCGAGTTCCTCAAGTTGAGATACTATATAGTTGCGCACCAAACGGTGATTTTGGCTCCCTACATAATGTGGTTCCTGCCCCATTGCCCTGACATGCTCAAAAGCACGGGCAGTTGAAAACTGATCGGCAGGGGCTTCGGCCTGAAGATCTGCCGTAGGTTGAGTAGTTATGAAGCTCCAGATCACGGCGGCAATAAGCAAGGAAACTGCCACTATTGCCTGTATTGTTTTTGACATATTCCAAATATATTCAAAAGCGATCCAAAACCTAATGATCTGGTAGTAAAATCATAAATAATTATTAATTATCTTCATTAAAAGTAGGAAAAGAGAAAATTATAATTATTTTATAGGTTCATTTCTAAACATTATGCTATGGGAATAAAGAGTTTTCAAGGAAGAAGGGCCGAGCCGGAAAAGGCTGCGGACATCCCTGTTTGCGTAAAAGATTATATGTCAACAGACCTGGTGACCTTCAGAAAAGAACAAACAGTATTTGAGGTCATGGAACTTATGATAAAGCATCAGATCTCCGGAGGTTGTGTGGTTGACGAAAATAATAAACTGCTAGGGGTGATCTCTGAAGGAGATTGCATGAAACATATATCAGACAGCCGTTATTACAACATGCCAATGGATGCAAACCTCGTGGAAAAGCGCATGACCTGTAACGCGAAGACCATTGATGCTGATATGAATGTGCTGGACGCGGCAAAAATATTCATTGAAAACAGGTTCAGGCGGTTTCCAATACTAAAAAACGGCGAACTGGTAGGACAATTAAGCCAGAGGGACGTGATGCGGGCAGCACTGAATCTAAAGGGTAACAGCTGGGATCACCAGAAATAAAAGAGTTATATTTTCAAATAAACAAGGCCTTCCGGAATAATAGTTTTGGGAGGCTTTTCAAATTCTTTTTACCAGGGCATAAAAATCTCCGTCCAGCGGCAGGTAGCCTTGGTCGTAAACAAAATAATAAGTATTCCCGGTTTTGGTTGTGTAAATATTGGTGAAGTAGTCGAAGTTAAAACCTTTGGCTGCCAATTTTGATTTTGGCAGTCTTACCTTGCCATCGGGATTCAGCTCTTCCAGGATGCGGTAATTTTTTCGCAGCGCATTGTTGACGTTGCGCACCATGTTTTTGCTGTCTTTGTTCAGGTTGTTGTTATAGGAATTACGGCAGTAGTCGCTGCAGAACTTCTTATCGGTCCTACCCACAATTTTATCCCCACATTCAAGACAGGCTTTTTCCATACTTTTAAAAATAGTAATTTTTTGGTTAATCTGCTGTTATGAGGTTTTTTGCCACGAATACACGAATTTTCTTTGTTACTCAAACCTTCTCACTCAGACCTGGTTACTCACACGCAGTTCTCGCGAAGGCCGCAAAGCTTACGCTAAGGACGCGGAGAAATGCTGTTTATTGTTAATTGGTAATTGAAAAAAAAGTTATGGATGTACGGATGGTTCTCTTTACTCGGACCTTCTCACTCGAAAGTGCTTACTCCGACCTATTTCACACTAAGACCACAAAGCTTTAGCTAAGCTCAGGAAGAACTTCCTGTTCATTGTTAATTGGTAATTGTTAATTGAAAATAAAGCCACGGATGCACGGAGCTTCTCTTTACTCGAACCTTCTTACTCAGGGCTACTTACTCATACGCAGTTCTCGCGAAGGCCGCAGAGTTTGCGCTAAGGCCGCGAAGAAAACTGTTCATTGTTAATTGGTAATTGTTCATTGAAAAAGGCCACGGATGCACGGATAATCTTCTTTACTCAGACGTGATTACTCAAGCCTTTTTCTCGCGAAGGCCGCAAAGCTTGCGCTAAGGACGCGGAGAAATCTGTTCATTGTTAATTAAAATTTCCCGCAGATTCCGCTGATTTACGGAGATCTCTTTGTGCTCTTCTTTTAATCTTTGTGCTCTTTGTGTGAAATTTTTTCCTAATACTCGTGCGGATGTATAATCCGTGACGACAGCTATAAATTGTCCCTACAGGAAATATTTTTACCTACATCTTCAAATTCTCAAATTTTCACATTCTCAAATCATTCCAGCTAAGGCCGCGAAGAAAATCTGTTCATGGTTAATTGCTTATTGGTAATTGAAAAAAGCCACGGATGCACGGATGCTTCTCTTTACTCGAACCTTCTCACTCGAACGTGATTACTCGTACTCATTTCTCGCAGAGCTCGCAAAGGTTACGCTAAGCCCACGGAGAAATTCTGTTCATTGAGAAAAGATTCTTCGCTCCGCAAAAGCTACGCTCTGAATGACAGAACGGTTCATTTGTCATTCCGACGAAGGAGGAATCTCTTTGGAATTGGGTGCTTGGAATTTGGCCCTCCTTCGCCACAGGCTCCGGCGGGTAAAAATTTGGTGCTTATTTTTTCAGTTTTGAGAAAATCGCCACACTAATAAACCTCCCGTTCCTAATTTCGGAATCTCTCATTATCCCTTCCTGCTGAAAATCCTGTTTTTGAAGCGCTTTCTGACTGCTGATGTTCTCTGTTTCTACGAAGGCTTCTATTCGGTGCAGCTTTAATTTTTGATAAGCGTACTCCAACACAGCCTCCATAGCTTCCTGCACATATCCCCTGCCCCAGAATTCCGGAAGGAGCCAGAAACCCAGTTCCGCTTTTTTATGCTCCCGGCTCAGGTTGTTATAACCAATAGCGCCGCAGAATTTTCCGGTTTCGGCTAAGGTGATCGCCCTCCAAAGCCCAGTGTGTGTTCTTTCCAGCTCTGCATACCACTCCAGCTGCTCCCAGGTTGCTTCCAGGCTGCTGTAATTCACACCATAGTGCTTTATTACATCGGGATGTGATAGTCCGCTGTAAATATTCTCCAGGTCGGCTTCTGTGATCTGCCGCAGGTTTAGACGGGTTGTTTTAATGTTTGGGAAAGCCATTTTACAATTAACAATGATCAATACGCAATTAGCAATTAGCAATTAGCAAAAATATCAATTCTTGAAACTCAAAGGCTTACTTCTAACCTCTCACTACTCAATACTCAATACAACTTCAGCTTTTCCAACTCAAGATTGAGATCATACTGCAGGTCTTCGTGCAGTTTTTCCATATTCTTTTTTACCAGCTCCAGTTGTCTCTCGTACATGTTCTTCAGGATCTTATTCCGGTGAATAGAAGGTTTGAAAGCTTCCATTTTCTGAAGGAAATAAATAAGTAATTCTAATTCAGTTTCTTTTTTTCCGGAATAACGGCTGTATTTTTTCACATTTTTGAGCAGCTTGCGCATGCTCTTTTTTGTGTAATAAAAATTGTTGCGGTTAATGGCAGCAAATTCGGTATCTATTTCGGCTTTTATCTTCTGTTTATACTGTTCTTCATCGTTAGCATCAAACAGAAGATAGGTAAGCAGTTCCTTGTTTTCCTTTTTAAAGCGAGACAGCCGCAAAACGATATGCAGCAGCTCCTCCCGGTCCTGATGTTTTAATTCGTCTCTTATTTCTTTAGCCGAAGCGGGTTTCATTCTTTTTATGTTTTTAAATATTCGTGTCTTGCCAGGTCCTGTTCATTCTCCACCTCAAAAGCGCGTCCGGCTTTCAGGACAAGGCTGCGGTCAGCAATTTCAAGTACATCCCGGTAATAATGATCTGTGATCACCAAACCTTTGGTCGCTTTAAGCGAGAGCAGCAATTTCTTTACCCTTTCAATGTACATCGGCTCCAGCATCGAAAAAGGCTCGTCCAGCAGCAAAAACGGCTGCGGAAGCTGTGCAAGTAACACTAATTCCAGGTATTTTAATTGTCCGGCAGAGAGTTTTCCGATTCTCCTGCTATCAAAGGCAGCAACTCCGTCGGAATGAAAAATTTTATCCTGTTCGTCCCCATCAGGAAACATCAGTGGGATCACATCCCGCACCTTCATCTCCTTTGGCAGGAAGCTGTCCTGTGGCAAAAAACCGATCAATTGCTTCGGAAAAATTTTTGGCGTCTGAATATTATCACCATTAATGTAGATTGTAATGGAATCCATACTCAAAGTTCCCATGATCCCCCTGAGTAAAGTAGATTTGCCGGATCCATTCCTCCCAAAAAGGCCAATTATTTCTCCTGTTTTACAGCTGAAGGATACTCTGTTTAGAATCTGATTTTTTCCGAAGGTCTTATTCACCTCCATTACTTCGAGCCTGTTCATAGGAAAAGTAGTAGAATGAGGAGGACAGGTCCCACAAAAATGAGATTGCAGAGCCACACCTTTTTAATTAAAAATGCTTTCGTGAATCCCAGGTTGTAGTACAGGTAATATTCATTACTTCTAAAATACCTGTACCCCAAATATCCGATCAGCATCCCAAAGCTGAGGAAGACGAATAGTCCGCTGATCACCCCAAAGTAAATTGCATTAAGCGCCGAGAAGACCAGGTTGTAAAAATTAAAATCCCTGTAATATTTCCAGAAGGCTCTTTGATTCATGAGATCTTTTCAAAAGGAATAGTGGCGTTTTCTCTTTCGAAAAATTCATTGAGACATTTTATGCCCTTATGGTCAGCGAGTTTCTCTATACTTTCTGATTCTGCACTTGCTCTCCAGGCTTTAACAATATGGGTGACATGGAGACTGTCTGTTTCCTTAACTACAGCGATCACTTCTCCCTCATTATAATCGTCGTGATAGCAATAGCCGATCGTTACCCGCTCGTCTTCCTGAAGTTGCGGCAATTGCAGCGTGTCCAAAGCCAGATATGACAGCTCATCTGGCGACCCGGCTTCGGAATCTGAGAGCTTGTAAAAGAGAATAAGATGATTATTCTTTTCTTTTAATTCCATTAAACGGTATCCATCTGCCGAATTCTGAAGATTGATCGAGTTATCGGAAATCTTTTCAAATTTCTCAAAATATTTCAGGTCCCTGTAATCTTTAAAGGTCGTCTCAAAAAGAGGGTCATCTTCAGTTCCTTTTTTCTCCTGCTTCGTAACGTTCTGGCATCCGACAAGAAATAGTGCGGATAACAACATAAATATCAGCTTTTTCATAGCCCGAATATTGGTTCTACTGTAATAATACGAAAAAATTAAATGAAGACTCTATCCATTTACAAATGCTTACAAACAGATCTAAACGAAAACAAATCATTATCAACCGATTGTGATTTGGAGGTGGTAGTAGGTTTGTCCTGTTGAAATGAACGAATGATTTTCAACTTATTTAATTCTTTATATCATGACCGCATTAAGAAACAAAGTACAGTTGATTGGGAACGTAGGCAACGCACCGGAGATCCTCAGCTTCGAATCGGGTAAGAAAATGGCCAGATTCTCCATCGCAACAAATGAAACCTATAAGAACGCCCAGGGCGAGAAAGTAACCGACACCCAATGGCACAATGTAGTCGCCTGGGGCAAGACAGCAGAGCTTATCGAAAATTACGTTCCGAAAGGAAAGGAAATCGGCATCGAGGGAAAACTAACCAGCCGCAGCTACGAGGACAAGGAAGGTATCACGAGATATGTGACCGAGGTGCTGTGTAGTGAGGTTTTACTCTTAGGCAAACAACAAGATCAAAAAAATTAGAAAAACAATTAAAAAAAATTAGAAATCATGAACGCATTAAGAAATAAAGTACAGCTCATTGGTCACGTGGGGCAAACTCCTGAGATCCATACCTTCGAATCAGGTAGAAAAAAAGCCAGATTTTCCATTGCTACAAATTACTCCTACAAAAATGCCAAAGGAGAAAAGATCGAGGATACCCAATGGCATAATGTTATAGCCTGGGACAAGACTGCCGAAATTATTGAAAACTATGTTGACAAAGGCAAAGAGATAGGCCTGGAAGGCAGGCTTACCAGCCGCAGCTATGACGACAAGGACGGAGTAAAGAAATATGTAACCGAAATTATCTGCAATGAGGTACTTCTTCTCGGAAAATAATGATCTATCTAACATAATTCACACTATTATGAACACAATAAAAAACAATGTGCAACTCTCTGGCAACGTAGGCAAAGCACCAGAGATCCTGACCCTTAGCACCGGAACTAAACTCGCTAAATTTTCAATCGCCACAAGAGAAACCTTTACCAAACAGAATGGTGAAAAAACAACTGTCACTCAGTGGCATAATGTGGTCGCCTGGGGCAAACTGGCCGAAGTGGTAGAGAAACAGGTGCCTAAGGGTGGGGAAATTGAGATCGAGGGAAAATTGAACAGCCGCAGCTATGAAGACAAGAACGGGATCAAGAAATATGTAACCGAAGTAGTGTGCAGGGAATTGATCCTGCCGGAAAAGTAATCGTCACATGGAAAAAAATTTTTAAAAAGACCCCGGCTTAAACGGGGTCTTTTTCTATCTTAATGGGGGAGGACACTGCGATTCTTTCAAACCATTTTAAAACAACTTATTTTTGAATGGAACTTTTAATTGCCTCCACTACTTCCTCATCATCGACGAACGACCAGTCCAAAACCTTATAGGTTGTGGTATTATCCCCTGCAGCATGAAAATATATGAGTGCTTTGACTGCAGGATACTGTTCCGGCAAGCTGCTTAGGGCATCGGCATACCATTGTGCCCTATCACCTCCCACTTCCAGACTTCCAAACTCGCTGATCATGATAGGCTTGTCGTACTGAGAAAATTCGTTATAGCCCTTTTCAAAAACCTCATCAAAAGTCCACCATTTACTCCATGGAGCTACAGTTCCATAATTCAGAGTCGTTAGTCCTATCCAGTCCACATACTCATGACCTGGGTAATATTCCCGGGCATTCTCATAGGCTATATGGGGAGACCACATCCAAACCACGTTCGATGCACCCACTTCCCGGAATTTGGTCACTACATGTTTCCACGCAGCTATGTAATCTTCAGGTGCGTTGTTATGCGGACCCCAGGGATACCTGTAAGGGTCGTTCATCTCGTGACCAAACCTAAGGAATAAAGGATGCCTGAATTTCTTGGCGGCGAGAGCCCATTTTACAATATAAGGATCAAAGACCCCATTGCTGATCAATTGAAGCCCTTCTTCATTATTGTTCATTTTTTGAGCGATTTGAGGAAATTCCGCAGGATCAAAATCGTCAAGCCAGGGCTCCCAGGTGATCATAGGCATGGAACCCAATTGATATATTGCCTGCGCCTTTATCGCAGGGAACTGCTGCTCTTTTTTGCTGCCCCAGGCAGTATAAAAAGATATTATCGGGAGATGCATATCCAGGGAATCTTCTACCCGAACAATATTTTCAAATGAAGTGGAAGAGCGGTCGTCATATATTCCGTAGAAAATAGTATCTGCCGTGTTTAGAACTGCAGGAGAATTCCTGTACCTGTCAAACCATTCCAGATCTTTACTCCTCCTGTCCTCTCTGGCAACAAGGTCATTCTCCATACTTGCAATACCGAGATTAATGCTGGTTAAAAAATCCTCAAAAGGTCCTTTTGATTTATCCCCGGCATAAGAGATGAGCATAAAAATCGCAATGCCAACTACAATGGCCGTAAGCACCAGAAAAATTCTAAAGAATATTGTTTTCATAAGCTTTTTTTGGAGAGATTGTTCTATTACCTCTTTATACAGAAGTTACTTCTTTTCTCTCCTTTGTTTTATGGTGTTTTCCTGAAATATCGATCTTATTGACTTCTATGTACTTCCATGGTTCTTCTGCAGATAAATTGCGGGATTCCCATGCGGCGTAGATCCCCATAATTGTCATTATAAAAGCAATGGTTGCAAAAGCGACCATTCCCCATATTTCACCGCTGGTAAGAAAAAGACCAGCCTCGGCTGTGTAAAACTTACGGCTGATAAGGATATAAATTATGGTGCCGAGGAATAAAAACGCAAAGAGAAAAAGAGGCCTCACAAAAGGTGTAAATCCTTTTACAGCCTGTTTTGCTGTGGGGATATAAGGTATATCCCGGTTAAAGATCGCCAGTACAAATCCCATTAAAAATACAGGCCAACAGGCAAATTTTAAGACCATTCCCCTCCAGTGCAGGCCTCTTTCTTCCTCTCTGTGACAAAGCCAGTTCTGCACGTAGAGATAAATAGCCAATCCAAAAATCGCTAAAGGTGTCCAGTTAATAACAAAACTTGAAAATTCCATGTTGGCAGGTAACCAGCCAAACCAAAGAAAGAGGTAAGGAATAATGAGAAAAAGGAACATGGTAAAACCGGAGCTATAATAGGTACCGATGGTAAAATAGGATAAGCGCTGCCAGCCCGACAAATGCTTCCAAAGCTTTGGCAGCTCGGCAAACAATACTTCATGCACCCCCCGCGCCCATTTTAACTGCTGTTTGCAAAAAGAACCAAGATCTTCGGGTACCAGACCCCTGCTTACTACTACAGGATTATAAACCGATCTCCAGCCACGGGAATGAATTCTTATTGCAGTAACCATATCTTCGGCAAGTCCTATCCCATGCCCGCCTATACTTTCCAGGGCTTTCCGCCGGAAGGTGCAATTGGCCCCGATAGCGACCGCGCAATTAATGCCTTCCAGTGCCATTTGGGTGGGGCCGTAAAATCCGTAAGTCTGCTCTGCAGCACCTCTGGCTGTAAAGGAGCGATATTGATTGTAATAAGCTTGTGCCACCTGCACATAGCCTACCTTTTTATCTTTAAAGAAACCGAGGACCTCATCCAGGAAGTTTGGAAAAGGGATATGATCGGGGTCCAGAACCAGAATAAAATCTTCAGTTGTTCTTTGTAAAGCCGCATTTATTTTTCCCGCTTTCGCTCCCGGAAAACCGACCAGTTCCAGCCAAACGGCTCCATGTTTTTCGGCTGTTTCCCTAAACCTGGGATCCCGGGTATCGTCCAGTAAATAGGTGGTATGAGGATAAGTGATCTTTGCGCAGGCTTCCAGCGTCTTTTCAAACATGCTCAATGGTTCGCCGGGAGAGCTTGTGGTAAATATTGCTACTCTAAGATCTTCTGAAGCCGGTACCGGTGCAGGTTTTGTTATTTTTATATACGAAACCCATAATATCACCATTCTGAAAATCCCCCACCAGAAAATAAAGGTGAGTACAAGATAAAGAGGTAAAGAGTTTATATGTTCTTCTCTGAACCACCATTCTGCAAAGAAGAGTACGCTTATAAACCCGGCCACGATGAGCATAGAGAGTCCCAGCATTTTCCTCTTATTGACTTTCGAGGCTTCTCTGTATTTCCAGTAGGAATATTTAAACTCTTTGCTCACCTGATCTCTCATTTAGAATTACTTAAAAAACTATAACTAACTGAAAAACCCAGGTTATGAAGCTCATAAAACAAGAGGTTGCTAAACTGATAATCGGCTCTCAATTGCATTTGTGGTGAAACCTTTAGGGCAATTCCCGCAAAAAATTCCACCGGAGTGTATTGCTCTTCATAAAAATTGTTTCCTGTAGCCATCCTGTTCCCGGGAGTTTGAGCAGAAGAGAAAAAAGGCTGTTCTGCTTTGGCATAAAACCCGTAATTCGCCCTCATTTTTATTTCAAAAGCATCTGTCGGATTGATATGGATGGATGCCAGAGCGGAATTTACCATTTGGTTCTGAGGAGAAAAATACGGATCATAAATTCCTGAAATGTTTTTAGAAGAGATCAATCCCTGCCCGGAAAAAGACTCTTCTACGGGTTGAAAGGAATTCTTCACAGAATGTGCATAATTAAAAGAATACCCCAGGTCAAGACGGAAGGAACCTGATCTTAATACAGACTTCAGGAGATACAGATAAGAAGTATGAATAATATTATCATCGGGGAAATCCTGCCTCTCATAAGCAAGTTTTCCTACTATGGATTGGGGATTATTAAAACTTAAAGCCACAGAAGACAGCTGGTGCATCAAAGGCTCCTCTATACTGGCCAAAGTGTATTGATAGGGAAGACGTGCAGTAGCAACTTCAGCATTTAAATGTTTTACAAGCTTCTGAGAAATTGCCGCTCTTCCCAAAAATTCAAGGCTGTCCCTTTCCTGATGGGGCTTAATTATTCCTCCTGAAAGATGCACCTCAGGCCCGTTCATTCCCAGTTGGAACCTATTGCCTATCTCTACCTGAACAGATTGTACAGAAATGGCAGGCAGATCAAAATTCCTGTATTTAAGGCTAACAAAAGGTGATAAAACACCTGAAAAATATTTTCCTGCTGTCAGGTTATAATGCTGTGCGTCCAGAGGTTGGTCATCTGAAACAAATTCAGAATTTAGGCTCACATGAGGAGCCCGGGCATAATTAATTTCTCTAATGAGTTTAGCAGCCATTTCATGTTCCGGATGCACCTCCAGCACCTGTCGGATAGTTTTCGCCGCCTTATTAGTTTTACCTTTCCAGTAGTCAAAATAAGCCAGCATAATCAAAGCATTAGGATTAGCCGGATCATCCTTAAGATAAGACTTCAGTATTTTACCGGAATCTTCTACATCTCCCATCTTAAAAAGTGTGCTGCCGTAATCCAGCTTAAGTTCCGAAAGACCCGGGGAAAGAGCTATTGCCTGCCTGTAGAGATTTTTGGATCGCTCAAAATCCCCTTTCCAGTAGGATATTTGAGCCTGCAACCAAAGAGCATAAACATTCCTGTTTTTTTTATTGTACTGACTTAAAAGCGCATCGGCTTCAGAAAAATTTTGCTGATAAGCTTTTTCCCGGGCAAGGTTCAAGGTATCAGTAATTTGTGCCGAACAGGGGAAATAAATTAAAAACAGCAGGAGGTAACTTTTTCTAAAGATATTCATTTTAAAAGATCAGGGGACCAGACCAAAAATAGATATTTTTGGTTTGATTAACAGAACATTAATAATTATAATAAACTAAATTCTCAGAAATAGATCTCCTGCGCCAGTCTAAAGGTATTGGCATGCGCCTCCACAATATCTTTGATGTGTGGCGAATATCCGCCGCCCATGCTTACCTCCACCGGGATCTTCAGATCATGACAGGTTTGTAGCACGTAGCGGTCCCGCTCCTTACAGCCGGCTTCGGAGCAGCCGAGTTTCCCGAGTTTGTCGGTGGTCAGGATGTCCACTCCGCTCAGGTAAAAAATGAAATCGGGTTTTTGTTCTTCGATAAGTCGGGGCAAAGTTTCTTTGAGGATCTTTAGATATTCTTCATCTCCGGTACCATTTTCCAGTTCAATATCGAGATCAGATTTCTCCTTTTTGAAGGGGTAATTGTTCTTGCCGTGCATGGAGAAAGTGAAAACAGAAGGATCATTCTCAAATATCTCTGCCGTCCCGTTTCCCTGGTGCACATCAAGATCGACGATGAGAATCTTTTCGGCCAATTTGTTCCGCTGCAGCCATCTCGCCGCCACCGCCTGATCGTTGAACATGCAGAATCCCTCACCCATATTAGTATAGGCGTGATGTGTGCCGCCGGCGATGTTCATGGCTATACCATTTTTTAACGCAAATTCGGCAGCCCTGATAGTGCCCGAGCTAATAATGAATTCCCGTTCCACCAGGCGTTCTGAAAGAGGAAGGCCAATCTTTCTGGCTTCCCTGCCGCTCAGCGTCTGATTCTTCAAGGCTTCTACATAATTCTTGTTATGTACCGCGAGAATATCAGCTTCATCGGGAAATTCCGGTTCAAAGAAATTTTCCTGCCCACAGGTACCTTCGTGCAGCAGCTGCTGTGGTACCAGCTCATATTTTTCCATCGGGAAACGGTGACCTTTTGGCAAAGGCAAAACGTAGATGGAATGGAAGGCGATTTTCAGCATGATCTGCCAAAGATAAAAAACCTATTCCCCGGCCGAAACTGTTTTCACATCATATATTAAAGTTCCGTCTGCAGTAAAGCCTTCAATGATCATCTGGAAGTCCACTTCCGGTTTTTTGATCCTGAAACTTAACTCCTCACCTCCTTCAGAAGAAAGGGATGGGATCCAGTCTATCACTCCGTAGCTTATAAAAAAGCTGTCATTATCATTCTCGTATTTAGGAACATAATATTGCTTTTCACTGCTGTACGCCAGCGGAATGTCGAACTGCTGGATTCTTGTCCGGTCTCTGGAGGAATAACGTGATTGCAGACTGGAATAAATTTTTATACTGCCTTTGCTCCCCATGAATCCATTGCCCATTCCAGTTTTATTGATCTCAATATAATCAATTGAGGCAAGAGGATACTGATAAAACATATTTTGGTCCATTATTGGAACTCCATCAAGAAATATTGCCATGCCACCATCTGAGGATCCTAATATAGGTGCGGGTGGCGCTTCCGGATCTGGTTCAGAATTGGGATCTGAAAAAAGGGCTAAAGCAGATAAAGAGTGGACGACCTTAAAATTTCCTCCACCTTCTGAAACGCCCAATCCCTTACTACTTAAATACCCGCCCAAGGTATGATATAATGGAATATCGTTATCCTTGACCACATGCACCTGTCCATAGCTGTGTGCGCCCAATTTCCTCTCCCGCTCCCTGACCCTATCTATCTTTGTCTCCAGAAGTACTTCTCTTAGCTCCTCGCCCGGATTTTCAAAGGCACGTACCGCAATGAAGTTATTGTTAGCAGCTGAAGAAACAAGAGGTCTTTGTGGCAGTATATTAGAACCTGGTCTAAAGAATGGAATTGCACTGGGATAGAACTGAACGGAAAGACCGGCCGGTAATAATTTGTCATTATTTTTTACGCGGGAAATAAAAAGTTGCTCCCCCTCCACAGGTTGAAAACCATCCACAATAAAAGCATCCTTATCTGATGGTATCTCGAGGACCATGGGATTACTATTCTCTGTGGCATGGATCATATATTTCAGTTCGTTCCTTCTTGAATCCCGGGTATTCATTATTCCCTTAAGCACAACTCCCTCCTCAAAAGGATAAGGAAGTTTTTCCTCAAAATTAAAGATCGATTCCCAGTTATAACTGCTCCAGCCCTGGGTGAGCAGCAGGTTATCCAGTTCATATTTTTTCTCTTCGGTGATGTCAGTAAAATACCAGCTGCCCTCCTCTATCGTTCCTTTCACATATGGTTGCAACAAATTATAGGATACAATACTGTGGTTTCTATTGTATGAAAGGGTTTGCTGCGGAAGGATAGAAACACTAATACGGGTACTATCCGGCTCCTGGGTAGAAAATTTAACCTGCAGGGAATCCTTCACTGCTATGATCTGTGGCTCCTTCATGCCCTTAACCGGCAGACATTCATAATTAAAGAAGAGCCTTTCGGCAATGGGTTGCCGGTTTTCGTCTACCAGGGTAAAAATATTGATCCCCGACTCAAGGTAATCGAGATCCAAGATCACCGGTATGTTTTCCTTGTCACCAAATCTCAGCTCATGAGCCTCAACCAACCCTCGATTTTGAACTACAAGAAAATATGGTTGATTTTTAATTTTTGCAGAAGTTGCAGCATTGGTGCTAACAAGGAGCCGCAATTCCTTATTTCTCTGAACAGCCGATAAAATGATACCTTCAGAAACTATCGGAGTATTAAATGCCACCGGAATTTCCTTTCCCTGGTAAAATAGAACTGCAGAGTATTTCTTCCCATATTCAGGGATCAGCGTAAATCTTCCTATTCCGAAGCGATTCAAACTAATTTTGTTAATGACTTTACTTCCATCATTTATCATCAGCGTTGCATTTGATAAACCGTAACCGGATTTATCCTTTACAACCACACCAACTGTATTTATGGCATTGCTGAGTAAGTGTCCGCTTTCTGGCAGAAACTGAACATCGGGCCCTACCTCCTCCTTCTGCTGAACATGATCCAGGTTAGAACTTATTACCCTGAAGCTTTCAGTAAAGTAATTCTGCTCCTCAAAATTTCTCATCCAATTGGTGAAGGCCGTGATGGTATACTCGCCTGATGCAAAAGAAGTGTCTATAGCTATAACATTTGAAGCCACACCTTCTTCCACCAGCAATAATTTTTGCTTTACCACCTCTCCGGATTCATTCTTTACCTGTACATAAAGATTTGAAGTAGCTTTTGAGGGAGTAAGATCAGATTTCTTTACCAGGTACGCCGAAAAACCAAGTTGCTCCCCCTGCAGCAGTACTGTTTTATTCAGATGTAAATAAGCCACCTCCTTAGGAATAGAGTGAAATTCCTGAAGGGTTTTTAATAAAGATTGTTGCGGATTTTGTGCAGATAGGGAATGAAACGAAAGTGAAAGAAAAAGGAGATAAAAATAAAAATTCCTCATAAAAAAGTGCTGGTTGGTTAGTGTACTTATGATGTTTATAATGAATTAACAACATTATTGAAAACCACAAACATGGTGCCAGAAGCTGCACTTCCTTTTTAATGGAAATATAGAGGCAAAATATATTTGAAACTTAAAATCATTGTTGTCCGGAAAAAGAATCTAGACCGCTCCGCTCTAGAATTTAGAACCAAGACCTTTTTTATAAGATACTGAAATTCAATGTTCTGAAAATATGCTTTTATTGGTAGAATATTTGAAATTCAAAGAACTAAAAACCACTCCTTAGATTGATAGATAAGATCTCTGATCAGCATTAGCGGGCTTTTTCAGCCTTCTTTTTTCATCGGACAACTATGACTTAAAATAAGAGAATGTCCGGTTTTTCAAGCTTATCTTAAATTCAAAGCCTTTGGTAATGAATCCTTTTCGATGCTCTCAGTCCAGGGCTAAGACTGCTTTTTCAGCACATTTTTCTCCGTCGATAGCTGCAGAAACAATTCCGCCGGCATAGCCTGCACCTTCCCCGCAGGGGTACAGTCCTTTGATCTGTACGTGCTCAAGCGTAGCAGGATTCCGCGGGATACGAACGGGTGAGGAGGTACGGGATTCGGTGGCGTGTACCACGGCTTCATTGGTAAAATAACCTTTCATGCTTTTGCCGAATTCCACAAATCCCTTCTGAAGACTTTTGTACACAAAACCGGGTAATACCTCTCCCAGTTCTACGGAAGCGATCCCGGGTTTATAGGAAGTTTCGGGTAAAGAAGCCGATACTTTCCCGTTGCTGAAATCCACTAACCGCTGTGCCGGAGCTGTTTGTGTTTTTCCTCCTGCAAGCCATGCCTTCTGCTCTACCTCCTGCTGAAACTTAAGGGCTGCCAGGGGTGAGGTCCCAAAAATGGCAAAATCTGTCGGCTTTATTTCCACTACTATTCCGGAGTTGGCCGTTGCCTGATCCCTCTTACTGGGTGACCAGCCATTGGTAACGATCTCTCCCGGAGAGGTCGCACAGGGCGCGATGATCCCGCCGGGGCACATACAAAAGGAATAAACTCCTCTTCCTTCCACCTGTTTTACGATACTATAGGAAGACGGAGGTAGAAATTCCCCTCTGTCTGTCGTACAATGATACTGGATACGGTCTATCAGATCCTGCGGATGCTCCACCCTTACTCCAAGGGCAAATGGTTTGGCCTCAATATATATGTTCTTTTCGTAGAGCAAATTAAAAATATCCCTCGCCGAATGACCGGTGGCTAAAATGACTTTTTTGGCTGCCATTTTTCGGCCGTCCATTAAGGTCACTCCTGTAACTTCTTCATTTTTGATCAGCAGGTCTGTCACCCTGGAATTAAACAGCACCTCTCCGCCATGCTCCAGAATAGTTTTTGTAATATCCTGGATGATCCCTGGTAATTTATTGGTCCCGATATGTGGATGTGCCTCCACCAGGATCTGATCTGTCGCACCAAAAGCCACCAGGAGTTCCAGAATGCGGTTTACATCTCCTCTTTTTTTACTTCGGGTGTATAGTTTCCCGTCAGAATAAGTTCCGGCGCCGCCTTCTCCAAAGCAGTAGTTGGAATCTTCATTTACCACGTGTTCAATATTCAGCTTTTTAAGATCCCTGCGGCGGGCGCGAACATCCTTGCCTCTTTCAATGACAATTGGTTTTTTCCCCAGCTCCATACAGCGCAGTGCAGCAAATAAGCCGGCAGGACCCGCTCCTACTATGATCACTTCTTCGGAATTAGAAACATCTTTATACTCCGGCCGATTTATCTTTTCCTTGCTGAAATCCTCCTGCAGAAAGACCTGCACCTTAAGGTTCACCTTAATATTTCTCTGCCGGGCATCAATACTCCTCTTCAGGACTTCAACGTGGGTAATTTCATTAAATGGCAGATTATACTGTCTTGCCACAAAAT
The DNA here is from genome assembly GCF_000423585.1 of Salinimicrobium xinjiangense DSM 19287. Classification (GTDB taxonomy): domain Bacteria; phylum Bacteroidota; class Bacteroidia; order Flavobacteriales; family Flavobacteriaceae; genus Salinimicrobium; species Salinimicrobium xinjiangense. Next base: position 131,260 of record NZ_KE384054.1, on the reverse strand, counting down.
GTTTTACCGCTTCAGAATTGGCAGCAGTTTCGGGAGAGACCTGGAAAGAAAATTCTTTATGCATCAAACTTTATTAGCGGGTACAAATATAAGATTAAAGCTTTCGGAATTAAACACTTCAGAAAACACGATGATATACATCAAATTACATTTAATTCATTTTGCCCCTGTAAAAGCTTTTTAGGCATTCGTAACTCATTAAATAATAGAAAATTCAGGAATAATTTGCAAATTAGCAACAGGATCCCTCCTTTTTCTAATCGCTTTAAAATGAAAAATCTCAAATTACTTTTTATTAGTCTTTTTATAGTTTGTGAGTCTCTTAGCGGGCAAACCACCACCCAAAACGAAATTTCAGCTTCTAATTATCCCGAAGCGCCCGATGTGATGCAGAAAGATTCTGTCTTGAGCATTCACGACCATGTTCGTAAAGATCCCTATTTCTGGATGCGGCTTACCGATGAACAAAAGATAGCGAAACAGCCTGATGAGCAAACCCGAAAAGTGATTGAATACCTGAATGCCGAAAATGCCTATACCGACACAGTGATGGCGGACACAAAGCAGTTGCAGGAAAAGCTTTTTCAGGAAATTACAGGTCGTATAAAACAAACAGATGAGTCTGTTCCCTATTTTAAAAATGGATATTGGTATTATACCCGTTATGAGGAGGGAAAGGAATATCCCATCTACGCCCGGAAAAAGGGCAGCATGGATACAAAAGAGCAAATTCTTATCAACGCCAATGAAAGAGCCCAAGGTCACGATTATTACGCGGTAAGTGGACTACAGGTGAGCCCGGACAATAAGATCCTGGCATTTGGCGAGGATACTTTAAGCCGAAGGGTTTATCATATTCAATTCCTGAACCTCGAGACCGGAGAACTGCTAAAGGATAAGCTGGAAAATACCACCGGCGGCGGAGCCTGGGCCAATGATAACGAAACATACTTCTACACTACCAAGAACAAGGTTTCATTGCTTTCAGAGAAGATCTTCCGCCATACTCTGGGCGAGGAGCATGCAAAGGATAAGCTGATGTATAATGAAAAAGATCCATCTTTTTATATTGGAGTCGGCAAGTCAAAATCTGATGAATACATCATGATCTACACCGGAAGTACTCTAACTAATGATTATCACATCCTGAACGCAGATGAACCAAACGGGGATTTCGTGCAGTTCACTCCCCGCGAAGAAGGTCTGGAGTACAATATTGATCATTATGAAGACAAATTTTATGTGGTAACCAACCTGGATGCACAGAACTTCAGGCTTATGGAAACTCCCGAAACGGCAACTGCAAAGGAGAACTGGGTGGAAGTGATTCCTCACCGGGAGAATGTGCTGTTGCAGGGAATTGAAGTGTTTGATAACTATTTAGTGGTGAACGAAAGAGGAAATGCACTGACTCAAATGCGAATTATTGATCAAAAAACAAAAGATGAACATTATTTAAAATTTGAAGAACCGGCTTATGTGGCATCTTTCTCAATAAATCCCGAATTCGAAACTAATAAACTACGATACATCTATTCTTCTTTTACCACGCCTATGTCTACTATAGAATACAACATGGAAACGAAGGAGAAGGAAGTTCTAAAGGTTCAGGAAGTAGTTGGAGGTCATGACCCGGAAGAATATATCACCGAGAGATTCTTTGCCGAAGCCAGGGATGGAGCAAAGGTGCCTGTGACTGTGGTTTATAAGAAAACAACTCAAAAGAGTGCCGACACTCCCTTGCTGTTATACGCCTACGGTTCTTATGGATCTTCCATGGATCCTTATTTCAATTCGGCCCGGTTAAGTCTTCTTGACCGCGGTTTCATCTTCGCCACCGCTCATGTGCGCGGAGGGCAAGACATGGGGCGGCAGTGGTATGAAGAAGGGAAGATGTTCAAAAAGAAAAATACCTTTACCGACTTTATTGATGTGGCCGAACACCTTATTCAGGACAATTACACTTCTCCCGATCATCTTTATGCAATGGGCGGGAGTGCCGGCGGATTGCTTATGGGTGCCGTAGTCAACATGGCGCCCGAAAAATTTAACGGAGTCATTGCCGGAGTTCCTTTTGTGGACGTGGTCTCAACCATGCTGGATGAAAGCATTCCACTCACTACCAACGAATTTGATGAATGGGGAAATCCAAAGAATAAAGCCAGTTATGAATATATGCTGTCTTACTCTCCTTATGATAATGTGACAGCCCAGGAATACCCTCACATGCTGGTTACAACCGGCCTGTTCGATTCACAGGTGCAGTATTGGGAACCTGCAAAATGGGTAGCCAAATTGCGGGATAAGAAAGCCGATGATAACCTGCTCCTTTTGCATACCAACATGGAAGCCGGTCATGGCGGAGCATCAGGAAGATTTGCACGCTACCGTGAAACAGCACTGGAATATGCTTTTCTTCTGAAGCTGGAAGGAATAGAAGAATAAATAAAATGGTTTCTACGGAATTACTCTGCAGAAACCATTATCTCATCCAATTCATAAACCCCATTATAATAAGGAAGATCACTTCCCGTATACCTGAAGGCAACATATCCTTTTCCGGTTGCGCAGGAAAGATCCACCTGTCCGGAAGACATCCAGTCGCCAAAGAAATCATTGTTCTGCGCGATATATGCTGCAGACAGGATCTGCCAGTCGGCTTTTAGAAGGTTCTCTTCAAGACCATCCCAATCGGTAGAAATAAGAACATCCAAAAAGCTGCCATTGGCAAAACTTGTCGAGGTTTTAAAGCTGAGCACTTCGCCGCTATTGGTATCAAAATTTATTCTCGGAGTGATCAACCAGCTGATGCTACGGGAATCTCCGGAACCCGCCGGTCTCATTCTTGCCGATCTTCCCAGTGAGGCATTGGCTCCCGTAGCGGTATAGGCTTCCCAGGGTCTGGATCCCTCCTGTACGATATTTTTCCAGCCCTTGCCATCTACCGGTTTGTTGTTCTTCTGACCGGTAAAATCATCTTCAAAAAGTATTTTGTTCCCCGTTGCAGCGGCAAGTCCGCAGGTAAACTCCTTAGGATCGCATCTGCTGTTTCCCGTAAACTTAACATCTGCGGGCGAATTAAGGTAGATGGTATAGAATTTATCATAGTAGTCACGGGTAAGTATCCCCTGCAGACTCCCCATACCGGCAGGAAGTTTTAAACTGCTAAAATCTGAATAAGTGCTGGTACTGAGAATAAACGGGAAGTCTCCCGTACAGCTTTCTACCAGTCTTTCCCCGTCGTATTGATCATTATCTTCGGAAGCATAGGTGAAAACCTTATGTGGCCCCACCAGCATTTTATTGAACTGCACATCGTCCAGCTTTACATAAAGGTTTTTCAGTCGGTCATTAAAATCAGCTGCTTTAATGGATTTAGGAGTGATTGTCGCTACTTCTGCGTCTCTTGTGATATGAACTGCGACTCTCGACTGCGGAATATTAGCTATCTGTTTTCCCTGAACGACTCCCAGAGTTGGCACTCCGTTAGCATCTCCCAGACTCAAGCCTTTTAAATTGACATAGATTTTTCTGCCAAAATTGTAAAACTGGTAGTAAGAGTTCATATCCAGCTTTATATTTACTCCCGCTTTTGGATCTTTTTTTTGATCCTGCACCACCAGCTCTTTATAAAAATTCCCTGCTTCATCACTGGAGACCACATAGGCTTCGAAGATCAGGTCTTTGTCAAAAGTGACCACCTCTCCTTTATTCTGATAAAAGATCCCTAGAATTGCATCCAGGTCTGTATTCGTCAACACCGAAAGATCGGCTGCAGCATCAGAATTCTGCACATCATCTTCGGGTGCACAGGAGAACAGAAGCATAAGGCTGAGGAAGTAAGTATATTTTTTCATATTAGAATCTGTAATAAACATGAGCATAATAGGTAGTACCGGGACCAAACCAGTATTTCGAACTGAAAAGAGGCTTTTCTCTTTCGGCATCTGCTTTGAGGAGCGTGTAATTTACATTTCGGGATTGTTCGTATCCTCCGGTCTTATAGGCCGCATTCAGGATATTATTTAAGCTTCCGAAGAAACCGACATATCTGTTCTTAAGACGCCAGGATTTCCCGCCCACCATGTTGACCAGCATATAACTTTCAAATTCTTCCTGCTCTAAAAGTTTTGCTGCCGCCTTTTCATCATAAGCCAGTAGGGGGAGATTATCAATATCTGTAGAAAAATTCCTTGTCCTGGTGAGGGGTGCAATGTCAACAAATGCTTTGGAAAAATGATTTGCCGAAGCAGAGATCCACCAGTATGCAGGATCTCTGTATTCTAATCCCAGCTGCACTGCCTGTTGGGGGCCGCCGGGGAGTCTGTAATCCTTTAATGCGGCTTTCCCCATTCTTCTTAATTCCACAAAATCATCTGAAGTGAGGTAAAGTTCAGGATTAGTATAGTAAAGATACTTGCCCGAAGAGCCTGCGGTTTTTAATTTAATGGTCGTAGTGACCGGCACTTCAAGACCAAATTCAATTCCGGCATGCCTTTTTCCAATTCCTGAAAGCACTTCCTGGACGAAAGCAGTTGAACCTTCTCTCCCTCCACCTGAAAGCCCGTCGGCATAATAAAAAGAGACTTCTGTAGCATCTTCAAAAAGGCCATAAAATCCGGTAATTCTTCCCGTAAGAAAAGGTGACCGAATGATATATCCCCCATCTGCCGTAATGATCGTCTCGTTCTTCAGTCCTATAACAGTCTCATTATTTTGCCGGGCATTCGAAAAGGAATTCCGGAGTGTAGGAGGTTTGGTGATATGACTAGCATTAAAATTCAGCAGATGCCTTCCGGTAATTTTATAAGTGAATCCAGATTTGATTCCGTAGGTTACAAATTGCAGCTCCTCCCCCTTGTCCATTGAATTTTCAGGAAAATTTCCATTTAGAAAATGCCCGTCCCTTTGATAAGCAGTTCCCGATAGTTCTCCCGCCACATAGCCGTCTATTTTCCTGCTACTGATTTCCGCCTGCAGAAAACCGCCTGCACTTTGGGCTAACAGATCATAATGGTATTTGAAAATGTCATTTTCGGCTACCCTTCTATTTGGATTATTAAGATCATTTTGAGCGGCCGATCCTTCTGAAAAAACATCTACATCCAGGAAAAATGGCGCTCCAAACAGATCGAGTACAGATGCAAAATTCTCACTTTTGAGATAACGGGAATTTATTCCTCCGTTGAAAACAAGATTCCTGTTTGCTAAATATCTGAAATTGGAATTTGCAGTAAGCTGCCGGTCATCTGTGCGGTCTTCGTAAAGCGCATAAATAGCATTGCCCCCAGAAGCGGCAGCCGTTTGATTAGCAGTATATAGATTCTCCCAATTGAGCTGTCCATTCTTAACGAAATCCCGCTCGGCCAGGTAAGCGGACTGGTAGTCGGGTCTGTTTTCAAACCTCAGAAAATAGGATGGGAGTTTCTGATAATATGCAGGATCAGGGTTACTTCCTCCTCCCAACAGGATCTCAGCTCCATATGCGTCTGTGTAATTTCTGCTCCCTCCATAATCAATCCTGCTGTTGCCGGTTTTACCAAACTGGTAGGCAAAATTCGAGTTGATCTCTAATTTCTCATTTGCCTTCCAGTAATGGTTTACCATTAGAACAGGTTCAGCGACTTCTTTTAAGCGCGAATTCCTGATCTTCCCATCCTGAAAACCCCAGTACGAATTATACCGCTCTCCCCTGAGTTCATATACTTCCTGAGTATTTGGTGAATTCTTACCCCGAATATTGGGTGTGTAAAAGGCGGTGAAGTTGAGGCTATGGGAGTCATTAAATTTTTTCTCTACAGATGTAAAGAAAGAATTTGCATCATAGGTACTTCCTTCCATATAACTCTCTTCGGCAAACCTTTTTGCTGCTGAAACTGAGTATGCCCAGCCTGAAGCCAGGATTCCGCTGTGATAGCTGGCCATTGCTCTGCCCGAATAGCTGCGATTTGCTACTGCGTACGAAAATTTCCCGCCATTGGCATATTGAGCTGCTCTCATAATAATATTCGTGGTACCGGCCGGACCTCCAAAAGAGACTTCTGAAGGTGAAGAACCCATAGAAAACACCTGGTTACGCTGCACATCATTCAATCCACCCCAGTTGCTCCACACGGGTCTACCGTTAAAGAATTTGTTCATTTCCACTCCGTTGATGAGCACTTTCCCCAATTCACTGTCGTAGCCTCTGGGTCTGAAAAAAGTGGAACTAAAATCGAATGCTGCAGCATTTAAAAACACATCCTTAGAGGCTTGAAGAAGACCTGAGATACTGGAATAACTTCCTTCTTCCTCATCGAGTTCATGATCTGCCAGGGAGATAATTGCGGTTTGCTGTTGTAATTCCGGCAGATTGGGCTCAAGGAATATTAATCCAAGATCAATATCTTCAGAAGAAATGTTGACCCGAAAATGCTTGTCAAAAAAGGCATTTTTGGATAGTGATACTATAACGGCACTTTGCGGAAGACCTTCAGAAAAAACAAAATTCCCTTCCCCGTCTGAAAGCTGCTCTAGGGATGTTCCGGAAATTTGGACCAATACCCCTGTCAATGGCTCCCCGGAATCTTCAGCTATTACTTTTCCTGAAAGAGTTTGACCCACTGCCGAAGCTGTGAAAAATAAAAGCGCAGGAAGTAACCCTCTCGCAAAAGAAAATTTTCTCATAAATCACTACAGGGGAGGCGATTAGCGCGCAATAATACGTTATTTATTCTATCTTTGATCCGCTTAAAATCATTTTTAACAAAATAAAAATCAGGTGGTTATAAAAAATATTGTCAGGCTCTGTTTAGGGATAATTCTTGGAACCTTAAATTCGGTAAACGCACAGCAAAAGGAGGATTATCAAGTGGCCAATATTGCTTTTTATAACCTAGAGAATCTCTACGACATTTTTGATGATCCCCTTATTTTTGACGACGACAGGACTCCTACAGGAAAAGACAGATGGACCGAAGAGGTCTATCAAAAAAAGCTGAACAACATGGCATTTGCCATAAGCAGGATTGGCCAGGAACATACCGGCGGGCCACCAGATATTCTCGGTGTTTGCGAAGTGGAAAATCTGCAGGTTCTGGAAGATCTCGTAAAAACACCACTTTTGGCACCTTATGGATATGATATCATACATTATGATTCCCCGGACAGAAGAGGCATAGACGTCGCATTGTTATATCGGAAAAAGATCTTTTCTCCTCAAAATTCTACTAAACATGAATTGGTTTTATATGATCCTAAAGTTCCGGACAACAGAATATACACCAGAGATCAACTGGTAGTAAGCGGAAACCTGGGAGGAGAACCAATTCACCTGCTGGTAAATCACTGGCCGTCGAGAAGCGGAGGTGAAAAACTGAGCAGCCATAAAAGAGAAAATGCAGCCCGTCTAAACCTGAAGATCACAGATTCCCTTCAAAGAATTGACCCCTATGCAAGGATCATTATAATGGGAGATTTTAACGATGATCCTCAAAATAAAAGTCTTCGGAAAGTACTTGGAGCTAAATCAAAAAAGGATCAGGTAGGATTAAAAGATTTCTATAATCCATATGCTGGAATGGCAAAAACAGGTGCGGGCAGTCTTGCTTACAGGGATAAATGGAACCTTTTCGACCAGATACTTGTCTCAAAATCTTTAATAGAAAAAGACCCTACAAAATTTACATTTTTCAGGGCCTATATTTTTAATGAGCCATTTTTGGTAACTCCCTCGGGGCAATACAAAGGTTACCCTTTCAGAAGCTTTGGCAGCACGGGATTCACCGATGGCTATAGTGACCACTTCCCCGTTTATATTCTTCTTGTTCGAAAGAACGATTAGAACCAGGCAGACCAGGGTATTCTGGACAACATAAAGATGAGTGCGATAGTATAAAAGATCGCAAGCGTCTTAAATTTTGGTCTTGAGGTAAGCTTCTTTTTATGTTTTGAATAACCAATAGTTATGAGGATCACAGCGAGGATCATCATTAGAGGGTGCTCAACAAGGTAAAGCCGTAAGGTAGAGTCTTTCATTACTCCTCCCATTCCAACCTGACCAAAAGCCTGAAAATATGGCGCTACGAAATAAAGAACTATCCCAATAAGCAGCTGAATATGAGTTGTAATAAGAGTAAAAAGCGCTAATCTGAAATCGGTAGCACCATAATCTTTTTTACTGGCTAGTCCAACAAAAGATAGTATTACAGTAATTATTAGAACCAGCACGACCAGATAGGCCCACCAGGAATGAATAAAAGAAACAGTTTCGTACATAATAAATTGGTTTATACGGGTAAAGATAGTTTTTTTGAATAAAAAAACCGCTCCCTGAGAAAGAGCGGTTTATTCTGGTTATTCAGAAACTGTTACCAGCGATTTTCTGCCTGAGGTCCTCCCCAGATAAGATTAGCCAGGTAAGGATTGTCAATAAATGGATTCCTGTTTCCCTGTGCAGTTTCTATCACATTGTTCCGCTGAATTTCAAAAGCTGAAACAGGGTCTTCTGCATTCCATTTAAGGAAAAGGTCAAGATTTCCAACCTTATTAAAGGTTTCTCCATATCTAATGTTTAGGTATAGAATCATTCTTGCAACATCTCCTTTCCATTCATCGCCCGGATACCAGCTGTTACCGTTGATAAGTTTTGCATCACCACTACCTTCAGTAAAGGGATAGTTAAGACGAGTGGAATTAATTTCGGAGTCTGCCACTCTCAAATGGTGAAGGTCTGTAACCGCATCTGCGCTACTCAAACGTGACTGAGGATATATATGTTCAGTATTAAAGGTCTGCGGTGAATAGCTATTGGAATCTGACCAGTATTCTTCCCAATATCTTGATTCCCCTGTGTACATAAGAATTACATTGTCAGGATTGTCCAGATCTTCGTCTGCATCATAAAGATAATTGTGACGCTGTCCATAAGAAAGAATGGTAGTATGAGCATCTATGGTGTAATCTGAAATGAGCACCAGGTTCAGATCCTTATCTGTAGTAACGAAAAAGTCACTGTAGTAGTCCTGAAGGTTTGCAGGGATACTAAAAGAAACTGACTCAACCACTGATACCGTAACAGTAGCGGTAGAACAGGTGGGATCTGGCGTGTCATCATCACACAGGCTATAGGTAAAGGTGTCATTCCCCGTAAACCCGACCATCGGAGTATAAGTTACAGTACCATCATCATTTAACTGAACACTACCGCTTCCTGTTGCTTCAACAGAAGTGATCTCTGCATCATCAATAACGGTGTCGTTATTCAGTAAGCTGCTTATAGTAATACTGGAAGTTCCAAGACTCATTACTACCTCATCATTGGCAGCTACGGGCGAACCTTCATCAATAACTGTAACTGTAATTGTTGCAGTGGAGCAGGTGGAAGTTTCGTGATCATTACATATGGTATATGTGAAACTGTCTTCCCCTGCAAAACCCTGAGCAGGAGTGTATTTTATTTTACCATCGCTTTGAAGTTCAACAGTTCCTTCAGTTTCCCCGGTTCCCGCAACAGAAACCACTCCATTTTCAGGAAATTGATCATTAGCCAAAAAGTTGGAGATCACTAAAACCTGGTCCTCCTGCGACTCATAAGAATCATCTACAGCCTCAACCGCAGCAGCCGTCACAGTGACAGTCACTGTAGCGTTTGAGCAGTTTTTAGGCGAGGCGTTGTCACACATAGTATATTCAAAAGTGTCTTCTCCCATAAAATCTGCGGGAGGTGTATATGTATAGGTGCCGTCACGGTTATCTACAACTGTTCCTCCTTTTGAGGTCTGAGCGTCAATCGCGGTAATCCGGGCAAAATCGAATACGGTATCATTGTCCAGCAGACCGCTGAAGGTTAAAGCAGTGTTCTCTGAAGTACTTAGTTCGTCATCAACAGCTACAGGCAATTCTACCTCAGGCTGTTTTGGTGGGGCTACTCCTCCCTCATCATCTTTACTGCAGCCGAGTATCATAACAGCGGCCAATAGAAATAGGATCTTCTTCATTAAAAAAATTTTTACCCGGAATTATTCCGTGTGATTTAAAGCACAAAAACCTCTTAACTTTAAGCTAAGAGGTTTCTGTTTTATATTTTTATATTACCCGGTCTATTGTACAGGAACCCATTCACCATTCTGTTTGATAAGGTGCATTTGTTCGATTGTATTAGTGCCGTTGTAGATGTCAAAGGTCATAAGGTATTTTTGACCTTCCTGTGCACCCGGTGCAACTTTTTCGTTCAACAGGATGTTGAAAGCTTCGATCAACATAGCGTCTGTCCACTGGTTGGCATTACCCGGTCTTCTGTCAAAGTTGTTATATCTCTTTGCGCTGGCAGCAGGTCCAGGATATGCTTCCATAAGTTCATCTCCAATCAAAGCATAATCGGAAGGAATTAAATTGTATACAATAGTATTATCTACTACCCAACCTGAACCTTCATGACCAAACTGTAGTGTTTGCTGAATTACACTTGGAATAAATTCCCACTCTCTGTCATTCTCATCATAAACGAAACTTGCGTAACGATCAACTGTAGCGCTTCCGTTGTAGTATTGATATTCCACAGAAACAAAATCACCCTCCTGAGCGTATGGGAAACGAGGCTCTAACCATCTTCCGATATAGAAACCTGCATCACCCTCACTACTGAAGTTATTGAATCTTTGACCGAAGTCAGTTCTGTAAATGTTCTCAGGCAATTCCAAAGGCATCATCCATCTTCCGTCACCATAAGCATATACATCTGTTACCATTATGGTATCTACAGTTGCAGTGGTATCAATTACATATTCCCCATCTGTAAGTATAACAGATTTAATAACAGAGCTTACAGATCCACTATAAGCTGCATAAGTTACATCAAACTGAGCTCCTTCTGTAGCATCAGGATATCTCTCCATTAGAATAACATTGATAGCCTCAAGGATCATTTCTTCGCTCCAATAGTTTGAACTTGTAGATCTTACATCGAAGCTGTTATATTGAGCAGCGTTTCCTGCAGGCCCTGGATAATCATCTCCAAGCTCAGTTCCAACAAGGTCATAATCATCGTTATCGAACTGGTAAGCAGTTCCACCGATCATTATATATTTTGAACCATCAAATTTAACATCCATAGTTTCTGTACCGGGACTTCCATCATAGATCCTGTAAGAAACCTGGTAAGTTTGCCCCTCAACATCAGGGAAATTCTCGCTAAGTACCACGTTAATGGCATCAAGGATCATTTCATTGCTCCAGTAAGCGCTTCTGCCTTCTCTTCTGTCAAAGTTGTTGTATTGCGCTGCACTGGAAGCCGGTGCCGGATAAGTATCCCCCAATTCTTCACCAATCAGGTTAAAATCATCATTTGTAATATCATATTCGATCTCAACTGCAACAGCCCTGTAAGTGAGCTTTACGTAATCGTTAGCTTCTGCCTGTGGAAATTTTGCACGGAGGAAGCTGGTAATTTGTGAGCTGCTTGTAAAGTAATTTGCATCAAGACCCATTGCGGTATAATCTGCATCAACTACTGTATACTCTTCAGGGTTGATAGGCGCATAAAGGTCAAAGGTAACCTGGGCAAGCGAGCCCTCTCCCCACACGGGAAATTTATCAGCCAATAGTTGCGGTATAAGATTACCCGCTTCTTCAAGAGAACTAAAGTTTCCAAATTGAAGATCAAGATCATCGTAATCATCGTCTGTGAGCGTATACTCAGCCATTCCTTCGATGGCACGGTTGTCCAGACGTGCATCCAGTTCGTCATGAATGTCTTCCATAGGCTCACAACTCGTAAGAGCAAAGCCCAGGAACATCATTAAGAAATAAATTGAATTTTTCATTTTTAATTTTTTTTAGAATTTAATTTTTGCACCTACGTTGAAGGTTCTTCCAAATCCGTAAAATACCCCATCGTTAACTCCACCACGGGCAATTGCAATGTAATCTGTATCCAATACGTTGTTTACGTTTCCAATCAACATGGCTTCAAAATCACCAAGATCAAACTTATGAGTCAAACCAACATCAAATAGTCCAAATTCCGGCAATTCCCATGACTGTCCAAGTTCTCTGGTACTTCTGGTTTCAGGATCAAATTGTGCATAAAGATCATCATAATAATTCCAGTCTGCACGTAAAGTAGTTCCTTCAAATACTTCCAGGTCTGCACCGGCCGCAAAAGTTGTTTGAGCAGATCCACCAACTTTTAGGTCGGCCACGTAAAGATTAATTGTTCTCACAATTTCCTGGTCTTCATTGTAAATATCAACACCAGTAATATCATTTTTCCATGTCCAGTCTCCTAATGATGCCATACCTGTTAAGGTAAGTCTCTCGAACGGACGGTAACTGAACTCAAGTTCAATACCCTGGTGAAGTGCATTTAATCCAAGAATGTTCGCAGATGCCGTTGTACCATCAGGTTGTTGGAATCTTTGTACAAAAGTTTTATCATTCCACTCTGTACGGTAAACATTCAAATCTGCCCTGAAGTTAGTGCTACGGTATCCATAACCAAGTTCTGCACTAAATATCTTCTGATTCTCTGCTCCTGCGTTGATATCGTTTCTAAAGTTAAGAAAAACAGCATTAGAGAAAGGAGCTTTTTCGAAATACCCAATGTTAGCAAAAATGTTGTTGTTGCTGTCTAAGTTATAGTTAGCCCCACCTTTTGCGCTATATCCAAAGAAATGCTGGTAATCTGTTTCCTGAAGCGGATCTGTATCAAGGTAGTTGAAGTAATCTTTTCTTTTATAAGAGGTATTCGACGCTGCAACGGTAACGAAAGCTGTAACAGCATCCTGGGAATACTCTGCCTGAGCAAATACTCCTTCCCATAAAACTGTTCCCACATCGTAGTAACTGATTTTGTCACCAACTCTCGCAGGATTTAGAGGATCATTTACATTAGAGTTATCCAAAACATATGCACCACCAAGAAGATCTGTAACCTCTGTAAAGTGCGATCCTTCATAATATCTAAAATCAAGACCTCCTGTAAATTCAACATTTGGAAGCACCATAGAGTTGATAGTAGAAAGAACACCATACCATGCGTGATCATTTCTTGAAGCTCTAAGATAAGTCTCAGCTCCCAAAGCTCCACGCTCCACATTCTCGTCTACGATCAAATCGAGGTTCAAGGGCTGAAGATAACCATCACGGTAAGGAGAAGGGCTGGTAGCGGTACCAAGACCAAACTTGTTTACTCCACCAAATCCACCACCACCTCCAGAACCAAAGGAAGCATAAGCAGATGTATTAACTTTTGTATCGTCAGAAATAGTCCAGTAATGATTCAAGGACATTTGAGGTTTGTGGTAGAAGTTATCCTCTACATGAACAACCTGTCCATTCTTGTAACCCCAGTCCTGGTTAAATCTTGTACCGCTTTCGCTGAATCTGTAGATTTCCATTGGCAAAGCGTTTTGACGCTGCCCGTGTCTTTGCTGTGCTCCAAAAGCAGTAAAAGACAACTCATGGCTCTTATTAAGTTCTTTAGCAATATTTATGAAGTAAGAAAACCCATCAAACTCAGTCCCATCGACATATCCATCTCCGCTTACTTTAGCACCTGAAACAGTAGCAGCCCAACCATTGTCCATTTTACCTGTTGAAACAGTGGCTGAAACTTTTTGATATCCATCATTTCCAAGAGAATAGAAAACACTCCCTCCTTCTTTGGCATCGGTAGTTCTTGTCACAATGTTAATAGTTCCTCCAATAGATGGAACAGCTACTTTTGAAGCTCCAAGACCTCTTTGTACCTGCATGAATCTGGTAACATCTGAAAGACCTGCCCAGTTACTCCAGTAAACACGACCGTTTTCCATGTCGTTTACAGGAATACCATTGATAAGTACTGCAATGTTCTCTGATTCAAAACCTCTAAGACGAATCTCTGAATCTCCAAATCCTCCACCTCCTTTAGTGGCATATACCCCCGGAGTAGATTTTAGAATTTCAGGAAATTCCTGGTTTCCTAATTCTGTTTCAATAGCTTCGGCTCTAATTGTAGAAACAGCAACCGGCGTTTTTCGATCTATCGCAATAGAATAAGTTGTAACGATGACCTCCTCCAGAGCATCTGCATCAGGAGCAAGGAGAATACGACCAAGGTCTATTGTTTGACGATTAGCCACAGTAAAAGGCACTCTTTTGGTTTCAAAACCTACGTAGCTAATTTCCAGGATACCACTGGTCCTGTCCACCTCAAGGCTGAATAATCCGCCAAAATCGGTCACAGTTCCGGTTGTTGTTCCCTCTACCCGCACGTTAGCTCCGGGAAGAGGCGCATCCATCTCAGAATCGATCACCGTACCGGTAACCACTCCTTGTGCAAAAATTGTAGCTGACGTCAAAAAGAACGCTAATGCTAAAAATTTCCTCATTGTGTAATTTGTTAGTTTGTGTTTAAAAAGTTGATGCAAAAGAACAACTTTCTTTAAATATATCCTTTAACTTAAGGTTAAGAGTTTTTCACAAAAGTCCAAACGTTTTCAACATGTCCCAAACAAAACAACCTCTTGAAAATCAAGAGGTTGTTTTTATATACTCCAAATAAGCTAAGTATCTGTTATTCTTGTAGATAAAAATTTAACATTCGGGAGGTAGAAGAATCGTGCTTTCCGACATCATTTTTTTCTATCTCTTTCAAAATATTGGTTGCCAATTGCTTTCCAAGTTCTACTCCCCATTGATCATAACTATATATATTCCAAATGATTCCCTGCACAAAGATCTGGTGTTCATACAGCGCAATTAACTTTCCTAAACTCTGCGGAGTCAATTTTTCTATGAGAATAGTGGTAGTGGGATTATTACCTTTAAAGACCTTAAATGGCAACAATTCCTTAACCATAGAAGCATCCATATTTTTCCCTTCCAGTTCCTTCTGAACTTCACCGGAATCTTTTCCCTGCAACAAGGCTTCGGTTTGGGCAAAAAAGTTGGCCATGAGCTTGTCGTGATGCTCTTTTTGATCATGTAAGGATCTTTTGAATCCGATAAAATCTGCCGGAATCAATTTCGTTCCCTGGTGGATCAACTGAAAAAATGCATGTTGGGAATTAGTTCCAGGCTCTCCCCAAACAACGTTGCCGGTTTGATATGAAACCTCGTTTCCATTTCTGTCTACCCCCTTACCATTGCTTTCCATAATGGCCTGCTGTAAATAAGCGGGAAACCTGTGAAGATATTGAGTGTAGGGAATAACAGCCTGAGTTTCGGATTTAAAGAAGTTATTGTACCAAATGGTCAAAAGAGCAAGTTGTACAGGAATATTATTTTCAAATTCGGTCTCTTTAAAATGCACATCCATTTTACGTGCACCCTCAAGTAAAGCTTCAAAGTTATTATAGCCAATCGAAAGGCTAATAGACAATCCTACGGCACTCCATAGAGAAAAACGGCCGCCAACCCAATCCCACATGGGGAATATGTTCTCTGTCTCAATTCCAAATTCCTCTACTGCCTTTACATTACTGGAAACAGCAACGAAATGTTTGGCAACAGCATCGGCCGGGGCTTTTGAAGTAAACCATTTTCGAATTGTAGTGGAATTCGTGAGGGTTTCCTGGGTAGAAAATGACTTTGAAACTATAACAAAAAGAGTAGTTTCGGGGTTAAGATCCTTTATAACCTCCTGCACATGATCTCCATCTACATTAGAGACAAAATGTACCTTAAGATGGTTTTTATAATATTCCAGGGCTTCAGTAACCATTACCGGACCAAGATCTGATCCTCCAATCCCTATATTCACAATATCGGTAAAAGCTTTACCCGTAAATCCCTTTTTAGCCCCGGTAATAACCGAGTAGCTAAAATTTTTAATCTTTTCCTTTACCTGGAAAACTTCCGGAATTACGTTTTCTCCCTCAACCTCAACCTCCGCATTCTTTTCTTCCCGCAAGGCGGTATGCAATACAGCGCGACCTTCAGTTTGATTAATTGTATCCCCTCCAAAAAGAGCATTTACAGCCTCCTTTAATCCGGCTTCCCGCGCCAGCTCCGTAAGTAAAGATTTTGTGTCTTCAGTGATCAGATTTTTACTGTAGTCTACATAAAAATCTTCCCACTTTATAGTAAAGGCTTCGGCCCGCCCCGGATTATTATTAAATTCTTCCTTTAGGTTTATATTGGAAACTTTTTCAAAATGCGCCTCTAATTTTCTCCAGGCATCAGTTTTGGTAGGGTCAACATTATTCATAATTATATTGGTTCTTTAAAGTCAATTCGCTCCAGCTCATCCTTCAGGGGCTCTATCACAGCAAAGTAAGAAGGGATATATTTCTCCTCAATAGGTTCTGCCGAAGGAAGGTTCTGCCTAAAGGGATCAACCTGTACGCCGTTCTTCCAGAAGCGGTAACATACGTGAGGTCCTGTCGCAAGACCTGTGCTTCCCACTTTTCCAATAATATCTCCCTGCTTTACCCTTTGTCCGACCTTCACCAGCCTTTGAGACATGTGCAGGTATTGAGTGGTGTAAGTATCATTATGTTTGATCTTCACATAATTTCCGTTTCCGGCAGTATAAGAAGAGGCAATGACCACCCCGTTTGCTGTACTCTTGATTGGAGTACCATGGGCAGCCGCATAATCTGTCCCTTTATGTGCCTTCCAACGCTTTTGTACCGGGTGGAACCTGTTAGGACTGAATCGGGAAGAGATCCGGAAAAAATCCAGAGGTGCTTTTAAGAAGAAACTTTGTAATGGCCGGGCTTTTTCATCATAATAGTCACGCCCTCCGGCAATAGAATCTACCATGAAATTAAAAGCGTAATAAGGTTTGTCCTGGTGATAAAAAACTGCGGCCTCGATATTTTCTATTCCGGCATAAATACTGTCATTAATATATCTTTCGTTGTAAACAAGCTTAAATCTATCCCCTTTTTGAAGCCTAAAGAAATCTATACTCCACTGATAGATATTGCTCATTTCATGAGCAATGAGCGGACTTAAACCCTCATCCTGAATAGATTCGGTAAGACTGGAATTGATGATCCCCGATACTGCCTTTTTTGTAACAGTCACAGGTCTTTTTGAGGTATAGGCGTCTATACTGTCCCTCAGATCCACGACAGTATAATTTATGAGATCATTTTCATAAATGAAGGCTATAGGGGTGTTTGCAGAATCTCTTTCCTTAAGGATCACATAAGGCTTACCCACAATAATTCTTCTTGGATTGAGGGTGTCCTTTACCTTGTTCACAATCTCAAAAATCCTGTTGGGATTAACGCCATGGGTGCCGAGGATAAGTCCAAAACTGTCGCCAGATCTTATGGTATCCCTCACCACGTCGTAATCATTCAGAACATAACCAAATTCTTCAATAACAGGTGGAGCTTCCACCTTTTTCACGTTATCGGCTATTTCCCGTTTTTCCTCCTGGTTATTACATGCAGTAAAAACCATCATCAACATTAGCAGGTAACTTAATTTTTTCACTCTTATAAATTTATTGTGTTATCATCTCTTCGACCCAATGCTTTCCCCATTCCTTCAACTCCTCTTCACTCCACAATTCGGGAAAGAAGGTTATCCGCTGAAAACTGGGTGGTAAAAATTGTTTCCAGTTTGTTCCTCCCGTAGCAGGTGCGGCAGCTTTGTTCTTCGCAATCAGGTATTTCTGTGCAGCACCAATGTGCACCAGCAGCCAATTCACATTCACTGCAGTATCTAAAGTACGCAACGCCTCCCGTAAAGTATTATTGTCTTTGTCTTCAACAGAAAGTTGCTGAAATTTATCGTAAATAGTATTTTGCTTCAGTCTATTGGCGCTTCTAAGAAAGCGGTTTGTATATTTTTTCTCAAACTGTTTTAAGGTAAGGGTTTTTTCTCCTGTTTCCAGATCTGTTGCCCCACGCTTCCAGTAAACATTTTCGAAAAGCTCCTCGATACTTTTATGATTTCTGAAGTTTTCCCTTATATCTGTGTGCACCAAATTCTCCAGAGGTGTCGAAAAGATCTCGATCATTCTAAACTGAGCCGATTGAAAACCACTCGCAGGCAATAAAGCCATCCGGAATTTCAAAAACTGCTCCCGCTCCATCCCGCGGATCATCACATCAAAAGAATTTGCAAGAATTCTGAAGTAGCGTATGATCCGGTTTAATTTTTCAATAAAGAAGGAAACACTCAGCTCTTCTGCTTCCACGATTTGCTTTTGCTCGTGTATGATAAGTTTAAAATAAATTTCAGTGATCTGGTGATATCCTATAAAGATCTCCTCATCGGGGAAATGGGTTTTGGGATTTTGCAGACTTAAAAGGGTATCGAGATGTATATAATCCCAGTAGGTAAGATATTTATCATATAAAAGCCCGTCGAGATAGGAGCCCAAATCCTGCCCGGAGTTCTTAAATTTCTCTCCCAGCTGGCGGACCTTTTCGGCAATCTCGGGTGCTATACCTTCCATTCTCTACTTCATTATAATATTAAGAGGATGTTTAAGCCCCTTAAAAGCATCAATATCTGCATCAAGCGACCCCACAGCAAGGTTGGCTTTAATCTTCAATGGCATACGGTTTTTATCATCACTCACCCAAAGCGTTAAACCTTCCTTTTTTTCAAAAACTCTACCGGCAAGCACATAGGGCTGAAATTTTAGTGCAGCAATATTACCTAATTTTGTTTTTACTACCTCCCTGCCAAGAAACTTTAACTTGAAATCATGATATTCATCATCCAGAAACATCTTGATACTGTGCATTTCCCCTTCCTTAAGATTTTCCACATCCAGGTTATTTCTTAGATGATAGAATGAAGATATCATATCCTGAACGTTGGGTGGAATTTCATAAGTATTACGTTCGTCATACTTCCTGTTATGGACGTAAGCTAATTTATTCTTATGATCAAAATCTACCAGAAAGTCACGGGTATGTCCACCCTCATCAATTTGTCTTATAAACCTGAGGGGCACACCTGTATCCTTGTGCATAAAAGATTCATAGTTATCATCAACTTTAAAGAATACATGTACCATACCGGCAGATTTGCCTTTTCCTATCACATGGTACACCGGTTGACTTTTAAAAACGGTCTCCTTTACTTCAAGAGTGGCAAAGCCTGCATTGAGCATTCCATAGTGTACTCTAAAACGAAACCATTCGCCATCCTGGAAAGCCTGGTGAGATTGAGCAGTAACATTAAGTGCAATCAGGGAAATTATAACTGTGAAAAACTTTCTCATATTTTAAGTTGTGTTACTATTTAGATCAACAATTACAATTTCTATTCCAAAGGTATCAAATCAAAAAAACCCCGTCAAAACAATGACGGGGTTTTAATCTTATTAACCAACTAAAACTTAAATTATGAAAAAAAAGTAATTTTTTTTCCAACTTTGGTAACCACTCCAAAATTGCGGTGCAAAAGTCTACCATATTTCCCTGATCACCAATAAAATATTTGACTTTAACCAAACATCGATAAGAATGGTATAATTTTAAGCTTTTGTTAATTCTAAATTCAATATTTTTAAATTTTTAAAGAGTTCCTCTCAAGGTTTGCTCCCGCTCAATAGCTTCAAACAAGGCTTTGAAATTTCCTTTTCCAAATGATTGAGCTCCTTTTCGTTGAATGATCTCGAAAAACATGGTGGGGCGGTCAAGTACAGGTTTGGTAAAAATCTGCAACAGGTAACCCTCATCGTCTCTGTCAATTAGTACTCCCAGCTCCTTAAGAGGCGCCAGATCTTCATCAATTTTTCCTACACGATCCAGTACATCGTCATAGTAGGCTTCGGGCACATAGAGAAATTCAACTCCGCGATCCCTCAAAGCGGTGACGGTTTCGATAATATTATCTGTCGCCACTGCAATGTGCTGTACTCCTGCACCATTATAGAAATCTATATATTCTTCGATCTGGGATTTCTTCTTTCCTTCGGCAGGTTCATTAATTGGAAATTTGATCCTTCCGTTACCGTTGCTCATTACCTTGCTCATTAAAGCAGTATATTCTGTCGAGATATCTTTGTCATCAAAAGAAACCAGCTGTGCGAATCCCATAACTTTAGCGTAGAACTCACACCACTTGTTCATTTCGTTCCAGCCTACATTTCCTACCATATGATCAATGTATTTTAAACCTACATCTTTCACCTGGAAGTTTGGATTATACTCCCTGAATCCAGGCATGAAAGGACCGGAATAATTCTTTCTTTCCACAAAAATATGCACAGTCTCTCCATAGGTATGAATACCTGAGAGAACGACATGACCATGCTCATCACTCACTTCTTTGGGCTCGAAATAAGATTCTGCCCCCCGTTTGGTAGTCTCATCATAACTCTTGCGGGCATCATCCACCCACAGGGCAACGACTTTTACTCCATCTCCATGTTTATCAATATGGGCATTGATCTCTCCCCCGGGCTGCAAAGGACTGGTAAGCACGAGCCTGATTTTTCCCTGCTGTAAAACATAGGAAACCCTGTCTTTACTCCCAGACTCTAATCCTGAGTAGGCCACCGGCTGGAAACCCCATGCCTGCTGATAATAAAAAGCAGCCTGCTTTGCATTTCCTACGTATAACTCGACATAATCTGTCCCGTTAATTGGTAAAAAGTCTTCGGCCTGCGGCACAGTTTTCTTAATATTAGTGCTGTTTTCTGTTGACATAATTAATTATTTCTCCTGTCAAAAATGACAGTTTGTTATTTAAATATTAGTTACTTAAAAGTCCTTTCGGGAATTCCTTTCTAATGTTCCAACCATGACTGGTGGTACTTGTCGTCGGCTATTTCCATGGCATCTTTTGTCACCATGAGCGGTTTAAAAGTATCAACCATTACAGCCAGTTCTTCAGTTTCTGTCTGCCCTATGCTACGCTCAACGGCACCCGGGTGAGGCCCGTGAGGTATACCGGCAGGATGCAGGGAAATATGACCTGCTTCAATATCATTCCTGCTCATAAAATCGCCATCTACATAATAAAGCACTTCATCACTGTCAATATTACTATGGCTATATGGCGCAGGAATACTTTCGGGATGGTAATCATATAAGCGGGGACAAAAGGAACAAACCACAAAGGCATCTGTTTCGAAAGTTTGGTGTACTGGTGGCGGTTGATGAATACGTCCGGTTATAGGTTCAAAGTCATGGATTGAGAATGCATACGGATAATTATAACCGTCATATCCAACCACATCAAAAGGATGTGAAGCATATACCATGTCAAAAATTCTTCCCTGTTTTTTGATCTTTATAAGGAAGTCTCCCGACTCGTTGTTTGTTTCAAGCTCATAAGGTCTTCGAATGTCTCTCTCACAAAAAGGAGAATGTTCAAGCAACTGCCCAAAATGATTTCTGTAGCGTTTTGGAGTATATATTGGGCGTCTTGACTCCACAATAAATAACCTGTTTACCTCATCATCAAAATCCAGTTTATAAATTGTTCCGCGGGGGATCAACAGGTAATCTCCATATTTAAAATCAAGATTTCCCAAATGGGTGCGAAGTTTTCCGCTTCCTTTATGAATAAAAAGCAGCTCATCTGAATCTGAATTTTTATAGAAGTAGTCCTTTGTTGACTCTTGTGGTGCTGCCAAAGTAATGTCTACATCAGAATTCGTTAGCACGACCTTTCTACTCTCCAGATAATCGGGTGCAGGTTTTACCTGGAAGCCCTTAAATCTATAAGATTTGATATTTTTCTCAGTAGCTACCTGCGGGGTCGCGTCATAGCTCCCTTTAATTTCCTTAACCTGTGTTGGACGCTGCTCGTGATACATATTAGTATACATTCCGTCGAAACCAATAGTTCCAAAGAGCTGCTCATAGTACAGGCTGCCGTCGGGTTTTTTAAAAACCGTATGTCTTTTATGAGGTATTTTTCCAAGGCTGTGATAAAATGGCATTTTTGACTCTTTTTAATGAAAACGTTTTCGTAAAGATCTCTTTATGTTTAAAATTTTAAAGGACCAGATACAAATATCAATAAATTTTGGCGGATAACCCGTTAAAGGACCACTAAAACCAAAAGCCTAAGCTTAAAAACCAATGACTCTCTTTTAGCTCGGGAGATATTGAGTATTTTACTTCCACAGGTCCTAAAAATGTTTCCAGGCCATAGCCTACAGCATATCCTGAATAAAAAGGCCGGCTTATCCATTCTCCGCTTTCAAAGAGTTCATTCTGCACGTTGGCATAGTTAGCGCTTAGGATGAAATGATTCTTCTGCATAAAATTATAATCAAGCTCAATTAATCCTTTTATATAACTATCTCCCGAAATCCCTATGAAAGGATATCCGTAGAAAGGCGTAAAGTTATTTATGAAGTCGTTGCCGTATCCCCCAAGGAAAAAATCAAAAATGTTATTTGCCCGGCTACCTATCCTAAACCCGGCTTCGGAAGAAATACGTGCAGAAATTTTTTCAGTAGGTGAAAAAACATACCCAACAGTTCCCTTGGCTACAGAGAACGGGGAGAAATTATCATTAAAATCGGAAGAAAGAAGATACCAGTGAAAATCTCCATCAAAATAAATTCCCCGGGTGGGAAAATATTTAAAATCCCTGCTGTCATAAACGAGATATCCAAAGCTGCTGTAGTAATTACTTTTATCAAAGGTGCCTGCAGTCTCACTGGGTTCAGAAGAACCTAAAGTTTCTGAAGTAATCTTTAAATATTTATGCTCTACTCCCATTCCCAGTGAGAATACCTGCTGAAAAAGGGTTTCAACATACACCTGATTGGTAAAGTCATTATAGTCTATTTCCAGCTGATTGATCCCCTCTCTTTCAATACCGGCATTCTCCCTCGCAAAATCAAAGGATACACCATGGCTGAAACTATTGAGCCTGGATTTTAGTCCGAAGCTCCAGTAATAGCCTTTATCTAAATAGTAATTGAAATCATATCTGAAATTATCTCCCAAAGCAACATCCAGAGAGGTCGCATCATTAGTTGCCAGGAGACTTTTATGTGTGATATTAAAGAGGGCCGCACTTTGGTAGATCTTGTCATAATGAAGCCCAAGACGCAGCAGGGTCTTACTCGGATTTTCCTCCAGCTGCATTACGAGCACATAGCCGCTGTGCAAAGGTACCAGTCTGTAGTTTATCCTGTGAAAATTTCCGGTAGCTGATAGGTTATTGAGACCAACCTTAAGATCCTGATAGGTAATTGTATCGGGATATCTCAATTTTAATTTACCTAAAATGTAAGCCCTGGGATAAGAGGTATTCCCTTCTATTCTCACATCATTAATGAATAGAGATTCCACAGCCGGAATAGGTTGCCTTTCAAAAAATGTATCCTTTTGTTTATAAGCCAGTTCCTGAAATTTTGCAAGCTGCGATCTCGCAGCAGCCTCTCCTGCGTCTATAATCTCATTCCCCTTATCAAAGGACATTACAGAAAAGGGACGAATGTCCGGTTTAATAAAAATATCGGTATTGGCAATATTCTCTTCCATATCGGCAATGGTACTGAAATTACTTACCTGGGTAAGTATCTCAAAAACAGATCGCAGCTCATCTCTGCTCCTGAGAGTATCCTGCACATCCACGCCAATAATAATCTCTGCGCCACGTTTTCGCAGCTCCATTACCGGATAGTTATTAACCACTCCCCCATCTGTTAGGAGTCTACTGTCCACCATCACCGGACTAAACAAGCTGGGAATTGCCGCACTTGCCGAAATAGCCTGCGGGAGGTGACCACTATCCAGGATTACCTCCTCTCCCGTTTCTACATCTGTAGCTACCGCAAAGAACGGGATGGGTAAATTGCTGAAATCTTCTTTATCATTAAGATGCAGCGTAAGCTTTGACATAAGGTTGTAAACATTCTGCCCCCTGGACAAGGCCGAAGGAAAGGAAACATTGAAATCGTCAAAAGGAAGCGTAATAGCGTATTTTTCTGAATCTCTCTTCTCATAAAAAGTTTTGGCGCTTCGGGGTAGCTCATCCTGAATGAGGAAATTGAAATTGGTCTCCTTAAAAATGCTGTCCAGTTGCTGTGAAGTATAACCTGCAGAATATAATGCCCCCACAATGGCTCCCATGCTTGTACCTCCAATATAATCTATACGCACCCCGGCTTCTTCCAGCACCTTTAAAACCCCGATATGAGCAAGACCTTTGGCACCCCCGCCACTAAGAACCAGGCCTACCTTTGGATCCTCCTGCTGTGCGTGGCCCAACATTCCTGTCAAAAAGAGCAATAAGAAGAGCAGTTTTTTATTCATCAGCCGGATGATAAAATTTATAGATCACATTCGCTTTCGACTGACCAATTACTGAAGATAAACTTTCTAAAGAAGCCTCTTTAACTCTTTTTAAAGACCTGAAATTTTTAAGCAGCTCTACCACAGTCTTTTCCCCTATACCGGGTATTTCTTCCAGCTCGGTATTAAGGGCGACACTGCTGCGCTTCTGTCGGTGAAAAGTGATCCCAAACCTGTGGGCTTCATTTCGCAGCTGCTGAATGATCTTAAGACTTTCAGATTTTTTATCCAGGTACAATGGAATAGAGTCTCCGGGATAAAAGATCTCCTCCAGTCTTTTTGCAATTCCAATTATTGCGATTTTCCCACGAAGTCCTAAAGTTTCCAGGGCTTTTACACCGGAAGATAATTGGCCTTTTCCTCCGTCGACGATCACCAGTTGTGGGAGGGGTTCCCCTTCCTCCAGCAACCTCCGGTATCTTCTAAAAACAACCTCTTCCATGGAAGCGAAGTCATTAGGGCCTTCAACCGTTTTGATATTGAATTTTCTATAATCCTTCTTACTTGGTTTTCCGTCTTTAAAAACCACGCAGGCAGCCACAGGATTACTACCCTGTATGTTAGAATTATCAAAACATTCAATATGTCGGGGTTCTTCCTTTAATCGAAGGTCCTGTTTCATCTGGGCCATTACCCGGTTAACATGCCGGTCGGGATCCACGATCTTCATTTGTTTAAACCGCTCCTGCCTAAAATACTTTGCATTGCGCGTGGAAAGCTCCACGATCTTTTTCTTGTCCCCGAGTTTTGGTACTGTGACCTTAACCTCTTCCCCGGCATCTACCTTGAAAGGCACATAAATTTCCCTGGTAGCTGAATTAAAGCGTTGGCGTATCTCTGTGATCCCCAGCTCGAGCAATTCCTGGTCACTTTCATTGAGCTTCTTTTTCATTTCAATGGTATGAGACCTGATGATCGCTCCATGCGACAACTGCAAAAAATTTACATAGCCATAGCCTTCGTCACTTACAATAGAAAAAACATCAACATTATTTATTCTGGGATTTACTACTGTTGATTTCGCCTGATAGTTCTCTAAAATGTCAATTTTAGTCTTGATCTTTTGAGCCTCCTCAAACTCCATCTTTTCGGCATGATCTTTCATTTGCTGCCGAAACTGTTGTAAAGAATCTTTAAAATTCCCTTTTACGATCTGCCTTATAGCTTCAATCTTTTTTTGATATTCGGCTTCAGCTTCAAAAGCTTCACATGGTCCCATACAGTTCCCTAGATGATACTCCAGGCATACCTTATATTTCCCATTTCTGATCTTATCTTCAGCAAGATCATAGTTACAGGTGCGTAGCTGATAGACTCCCTTTATCAATTCCATGAGCGTATTAATAGTCTTGAAACTTGTGTAGGGGCCGTAATATTCGCTACCATCTTTGACCAGTCTCCGGGTTGGAAAAACCCGTGGAAATCTCTCATTTTTAATACAGATCCAGGGATAGGTCTTATCATCCTTCAGCATCACATTAAACCGCGGCTGATGTTTTTTAATGAGATTATTTTCAAGCAAAAGGGCATCGGTTTCTGAAGCCACCACTATATGTCTTATCTCATGTATTTTTTTTACCATCACACGGATTCGATGGCTGTCATTATTCTTCGTGAAATAAGAAGTTACCCTTTTCTTCAGGTTTTTTGCCTTACCCACATAAAGGATTCTCCCGTTCTTATCAAAATACTGGTAAACGCCCGGGTTCTCCGGCAGAGTTTTCAATTGCAGTTCCAGCTTACTTTCTTCCATTGCCTCAAAGGTAAAATTTTAATGAATGAGGGTACTCCTCTCTTTCTGATAAATAGTTAAATAAATACTAATCTGATTCTAATTCAACCTGGTTTGGTAAAAGAATCCGGACCACTTATCGACCTTTAGATTCTTTGACTGAAACTCAATTCTCTTGTGAGACAGCCTAAAGCCCGATACATACTTCTGATATTTTCTTTCAGATTAGAAAAACGTTCAATTATGGCAAATACTCTTTTAGAACTACGAAACCTTCAGGAAAGAAAGAATACCCTGTAAGGTAAATCCATTGATAATCAGGGAATATATTTTGAGAAATAGTTAAGATATTAGAAATCTGCTTTTATTACCTTGCAGCTATGGAAAAAATTACCATCGGCCGTTTTGACAAGGCAGATTTTCCCGATCTGCACCTGGAAGACATTTCGATAAAGGTAGACACAGGAGCCTATACCTCTTCCATCCATTGCGATCAAATCGTAGAAGAAAAAGGAATTCTTAAATGCACCTTTTTGGATGAAGAGCATCCTTTATATAATGGCAGAACATACAGATTTAAAGATTATGATGTGGTATTTGTTAAGAGCAGTAATGGGATTGTTCAAAAAAGATATCAAATCCAGACTACTATAACTCTATTTGGAAAAACACACAAAATTTCACTATCACTTTCTGCACGGCAGGAAATGAGATTTCCTGTACTTTTGGGTCGAAAATTTATAACAAGGAAATTCGTGGTAGATACCGAATTTTACGATCTCTCTTTTAAGAACAAACAAGAATGAACATAAAGATCCTTTCCAGGAACAGCAGCCTGTACTCTACTCAACGTTTGGTAGAGGCAGCAAAAAAAAGGCATCATGAAGTAGAGGTAATCGATCCTCTCAAGTGTGATCTCATTATAGAAAAAAAACACCCAAGTATTTATTACAAGGGAAGACATATTGAAGATGCCGACGCTGTGATCCCGAGGATTGGAGCTTCTGTGACATTCTATGGGACTGCCGTGGTTCGTCAATTCGAGATGATGGGCGTTTTCTCTACTACAGAGTCCCAGTCTCTCGTTAGGAGCCGTGATAAGCTGCGAAGTTTGCAGGTACTTTCCCGTGCCCGGTTAGGACTTCCAAAAACGGTTTTCACCAATTATTCAAAAGATGTAGGCGAGGTAATAGATCATGTTGGCGGTGCGCCTTTAATAATAAAGCTCCTTGAAGGAACTCAGGGTCTCGGAGTTGTTTTGGCAGAAACAAAAAATGCAGCCGAATCTGTTATTGAAGCTTTCAACGGATTACAGGCCCGGGTAATAGTTCAGGAATTTATTAAAGAAGCAGGCGGTGCCGATATTCGTGCCTTTGTAGTTGACGGCCATGTTGTGGGTGCGATGAAAAGACAGGGAAAAGAAGGAGAATTTCGTTCAAATCTTCACCGGGGAGGAACTGCAAGTATAATCCAGCTTTCCGATGACGAAGAGAATGCAGCCATAAAAGCAGCAAAATCCATGGGACTGGGAGTCGCAGGGGTAGATATGCTCCAAAGTTCCCGTGGACCTTTAATTCTTGAGGTTAATTCCTCACCCGGTCTGGAAGGAATCGAACAGGCTACCGGGAAAGATATTGCAAAAACCATTATTCGTTACATCGAGCGAAACGTATAGGAAAGTGTATGGCAGTTATAGATGAGAACAATGTTCTTGAGATCCTGGATAAAAAAGTATACCCCGGGAAAAATGCAATCATCAATTTCAATATGGCCAAACTCTACACTACCACTGCTGTAGAGGTGCCTATCATCATCGAAAGGTCCAAAAAACCCGGACCGGTAATTTTAATTACTGCGGGAATACATGGAGACGAGATCAACGGGGTAGAAGTGGTTCGCCAGCTCATTGTAAAGGAGATCAATAAACCGGCAAGAGGCACTATAATCTGTGTACCTATCCTAAATGTTTTCGGTTTTCTTAATATGACCAGGGAATTTCCGGATGGTCGTGACCTTAACAGGGTTTTCCCCGGCTCCAAAAATGGTTCTCTTGCCAGTCGATTTGCCTATCACTTTGTACAGAAGATCCTGCCGATAGCAGATTTCTGTATGGATTTCCATACCGGAGGTGCAAGCAGGTTTAATGCCCCACAAATTAGAATTAAAAAAGGGGAAGAAATGGCCATGCATTATGCCCGCATTTTCAATGCTCCTTTTACCCTCGTTTCCAAAACTATCACCAAGTCATACCGGGAAACCTGTGCAAAACAGGGAAAGCCAGTTTTATTGTTTGAAGGGGGTAAAACCCGGGACAGCAATAAGAGTGTAGCAAAAAGTGGTGTGGAAGGAGTGATGCGGATTCTGGCCCACTTCGAAATGTTGAAACCTAAATTTGAGGTCCCAGACCCTACGGGAGAGACTATTTTCATTGAACATAGCGCATGGATGAGGGCAAAATACAGTGGACTCCTGCACGTGAAGATCCCCTGCGGGAAACACGTGGAAAAAGGAGAATATATCGCCACCATTACCGATCCTTATGGAAAGCTCCGGCACAAAGTAAAGGCTCCAAATGCAGGTTATATATTTAACGTGAACGAATCTCCAATTGTGTACCAGGGGGATGCGATCTTTCATATTTCTCTTTCAACAGAAAGCTATGAACAAGAAGCAACTTCGGCTTAAATACAAGAAACTCAGAGAAATATTGTCTTCTGATGATGTGGAAGAAGGAAGTCTTGAGATTGCAAACAATCTTCTGGGACTTCCCATTTGGGGCTATTCATACTATCATCTTTTTCTGAGTATTTCTGAAAAGCGGGAGGTAGATACCCAAGCCATCTTACATATTTTACAGGGAAAAGATAAGAATATCGTTCTTTCAAAAGCCAATTTTGACAATGGCTCTCTAACCAATTACCTGCTTACAGATGCCACAGTGATAAAGGTTAATTCCTGGGGAATCCCCGAACCTGTAGAAGGTATAGAGATACCCTCCAATAAAATCGAGGTGGTATTTATCCCGTTACTGGTTTTTGATGAAAAGGGTAACAGAATAGGATATGGGAAGGGTTTTTATGACCGCTTTCTTGCTGAATGTCCTCCCGAAGTAGTTAAAGTAGGACTATCCTTTTTTGACGCAGAAAAAGAAATTGCCGATGTTTATCCATTGGACGTTCCCCTCGACTTCTGCGTGACTCCTGAGAAAATATATAATTTCAAAAATTTGTAAACCAGAAGGTTTTCAATTACTTTTAGTCCAACCAATTAAAATTTTAATGCTTAACGATCTCCAGTTAAACAGTATTTTAGAAGATTTTGATGTTGCTTACTGGAAAATCAATCTATTGACCAAGGAGATTTCGTGGTCTGAACATTTCAATTACCTCATAGGCAATCCCGATACCGGAACAAACAAACTGGATTTCTTTCTTAATAATATACTTCACAAAGATTATCGTTACGACTTTAGAGAGTATTTTGAGAATCTAACCGATCATTATAAACCTTTCACAACAGAGATCCGTCTTAAGCTTGAGAATGGTAAATACCGTTGGTTTGAATGTCGCAATCTAAAGAGCAGGGAGAAAGGCCTGGCCGATGCCGCTGTTCTCTTATTTGTGAATATTCATCAGGCCAAGCGGGACCAGTATACTATTGAAGAAAACTTCTTCTACTATCGGGAAACTGCCGAAATGACCTCCACCGGGGGCTGGTACCTTGATGTCACAACAAATGCCGTATACTGGGATAATGTCACCAAAAAGATCCTGGACTGCCCCATGGATTATGAACCTCACCCAGAGGACAAGATGCGATTTTATGCGAATGAACATCACGAGAAGGTGGAAAGAATGTTCAAAAAATGCTCTAAATTCGGGATACCCTTTAAGGTGGAGATCAAAATGCGTACGCTCCATAACAGGGAGTTTTGGGTAAGGGCGACCGGTAAACCTGTTTACAACAATGAGCAGGAGGTAATTGGCATTAGAGGAGTCTATCAGGATATAGATGAGCAAAAGACCAATGAGCTCAATCTTCAAAACTCTCTGGATATTATAGCCTCTCAAAATTCCCGGCTTTTCAATTTTGCACATATAGTTTCACACCAGTTGCGCTCTCACAGCAGTAACCTGAGTCTCATTGCGCAATTGTTGCGGGAGGCACGTACAGCAGAAGATAAACTGGACCTGTTGCTGAATGTAAATGATATTTCAGAAAACCTCGAAGATGCCATAAATGAACTGAATGAAGTTGTAACCAGGCAGAACAATCTAAAAAAGGAAAGGCAGCTTGTGAAATTCAAAGCTGCACTGGACGTAGTAATCGCTTCAACTTCCTCATTAATTAAGCGGGAAAATGCGGAGATCATCGCCGAATTTGATAAGTTGAACGAAATAAATTACATTTCCGAGTATCTGGAGAGTATTTTACTAAATTTGATTACAAATGCCATAAAATATAAATTCCAGGGCAGGAAGCCAATCATCTACATTCAAACCTATAAGGAGAATGGAGAAAGTTTCCTCGAAATAAGTGATAATGGAATGGGAATAGACCTGGATGAGCACGGTGACAAAATGTTTGGTATGTACAAAACCTTTCACCGCCATCCCGAAGCAAACGGAATTGGTCTTTTTATAACCAAAAATCAGGTGGAAGCTATGGGCGGAAGCATCTCGGTTACCAGCACCGTTAACATTGGCACAACCTTTAAGATCAAATTTTAATACTATGGATCATCCAATAGAACTTGCATGCATTATTGATGATGACAAGATCTACGTTAACCTGGTTAAGAAGATCATTGAGATAAAAAAACTATCCCAGAACCTCATCATCTTTAAAAATGGTAAAGAAGCTTTAGACTATTTTAAAGCAATTCTGGAAAACGTGAGCGAAGAGAGGTTACCTGATATCATTTTCCTTGACCTCAACATGCCGGTAATGGATGGCTGGGAATTCCTTAGCGAATTTGTAAAGATCAAAAATACATTCAATAAAAAGATCACCCTTTACGTAGTGAGTTCATCCATAGATCCAAGAGATCTGGAAAGAGCCAAATCTTTCAATATGGTGACAGATTATCTTATCAAACCCATAGAGCTCAAACGTTTCGAAAAAATCTTTGAAAGAGAAGTAGCTTAATTTACAGCCGCACGATTTTTTTCTTGTTTTTCTTCTTCAGGAAAAGCCTTCTTATTAAAGATCAACAGAAGTGCTACACCGGTAGTAATGGCCGAGTCGGCTATATTGAAAACGGGTTCAAAGAATGTAAAGTATTCCCCACCCCAAAAAGGTATCCATTCCGGCAGGTAACCGGACCATAGAGGGAAATAAAGCATATCCACAACTTTTCCATGCATAAGCGTACCATATCCACCTTCTTCCGGAAGAAAGCTGGCTACCTGGTTGTAGCTGTGATTAAAGATCTCTCCATAAAAAACAGAATCTATGATATTCCCAAAAGCCCCTGCAAAAATAAAGGAGATTGCCACGATAAGTATTGGGGAACCATTCTTTTTGACAGCATCCCATAACCAATATGCGATACCCACTATAGCAATGAGCCTGAAACTGGTAAGCAACAGCTTGCCATATTCCCCGGGAATTCTTGCCCCCCAGGCCATTCCTTCATTTTCAACAAACAAGATCCTGAACCAGTCAAAAACCCTGATTTCCTCTCCCAGCATAAAATTGGTTTTGATATAAAACTTGGATACCTGATCGATGATCAGAATAACTATGATAATAAGAGAGGCTTTTTTTAAGGACATCGGTTAAATATTGAACGCGGCAAAAATACTAATATTATTTAGTTTCAGAGAGCTTTATATCTCCGTTGATACTGGTTAGTACCATTTTATGCATTCCATAGGTGTTTGGAGGAACCTGCACCTCACCGTGGCGCGAACTTACCTCAAATTCTGCCGGAGCAACCTCCCCGGTGATATTGCCGGTATAGGTATTGACCACTGCCTCTCCCGAATAATCACTGAATTGACAAGAACCCGACTTCAATTGGATTAGCACATTTTCAAATGCTCCCGTGATATAGACATTAGCAATATTTGAACTAATCTCTAAAGCCATGCCTTGAGGGATCTCCACGGTCACTTCCATGGAAAAGACCTTGTGTGCACTTAATTTATCGTATCCGTTTTGTAAAATTTCCCGAAACCGTGAATTGATAAAGAGAGATTGCTCCTTTATTTCGTGATCCAGACTGATGTTGTTGTAATATTCCCCTTCAGTAGAGGCAAAGATCCTGATTTGGTCACCTTTTACCGATTTCAATTCAATGCGGTAGATCTCGTCACCTGCAAGCACGATCTTCTGTATATCGTCTGCCTCAAAACTGTGTTGAGTAGTTTTCTGGGCCTTTACCGGCAAATAAATAAGGAACAGGATCGGGAATATGAATTTCATGGTAACTTATAAACAAAAAACGCTCCATACCAATAAAGCAGGAGCGTTTTAAAAAGGCTTTGCAGTTATTATCGCTGCATATTTTTTGCTTCAATACTCAAGGTAGCATGAGGTACTAGTTTAAGTCTCTCTTTAGCGATTAATTTGCCGGTCACCCTACAAATGCCATAAGTCTTACTTTCGATGCGAACAAGTGCATTTTTTAGATCACGGATAAATTTCTCCTGACGGATAGCCAGTTGTGAATTTGCTTCCTTACTCATGGTTTCACTACCTTCCTCAAAAGCTTTGAACGTTGGAGAGGTGTCATCTGTACCATTGTTTCCGTCGTTCATGTAGGCGCTCTTGTAAAGTTCCAGCTGCTCCTTGGCCTTTTCGATCTTGGCAAGGATCAGGGTCTTGAATTCCGCCAGCTCTGCGTCGCTGTAGCGTTCTTTTACTTCTGTTGACATAGTTCTTAATGTTTTTTAATTAACAACCTTGTGGTCACTTCATCAAAAGAAACTTCCAATCCGTTGTTCACTTCTTCTGCTAAGTCGAGATTTGCAGTCAGGGTTTCGGTTTTTATATATTCAATATTTTGTTGGACAGCCTCCTCGACAGTGCCATCCTTTTGTAGGGTCACATCTATTTTGTCGGTCACTTCAAATCCCGAATCCTTGCGGAAATTCTGAATCCTGTTAACCAACTCTCTTGCAATTCCTTCTTTTTTGAGTGCATCTGAAATCGTTATATCAAGTGCAACAGTAATATTTCCCGAATTAGCTACCAGCCATCCTTCAATATCCTGGGATGTAATCTCTACATCACCGATTTCTAATGTAAGCAATTTCCCGTTAATCTCGATCTGAATTTGCCGTTCACGCTCTATTTTTTGAATATCCTCGGCAGTGAATTCATTGATCTTTTTTGAGACCTCTTTCATGTCCTTACCGAATCTCGGTCCTAGCACTTTAAAGTTTGGTTTGATCTGCTTTACAAGAATTCCTGAAGCATCATCGATCAATTCCAGCTCCTTTACATTTACTTCAGACTTGATGAGATCTGCCACGGCTTCGATCTCTCTTCGCTGTTGTTCATCCAACACAGGGATCATCACTCTTTGAAGAGGTTGCCTTACCTTGATCATTTCTTTCTTTCTAAGAGAAAGAACAAGGGAAGAAACTGTTTGCGCTTTTTGCATTTGACGCTCCAGTTCCTTGTCTATGAATTTAGGATCTGCTACCGGAAAGGTCGCCAGGTGTACAGATTCAAAATCCTCTTTTTGAGTAGCTGCCTCCAGATCTTTGTATAAGCGATCCATGAAAAATGGCGCAACCGGAGCTCCCAGTTTCGCGACTGTTTCAAGACAGGTATAGAGTGTTTGATAAGCAGATATCTTGTCTGTTCCATATTCTCCTTTCCAGAATCTGCGGCGACAAAGTCTAACATACCAGTTACTCAAATTTTCCTGTACAAATTCAGATATTGCCCTTGTTGCTTTGGTCGGCTCATAATCTGAATAGAACTTGTCTACATTTTCAACGAGCGTGTGCAGTTCAGATAGGATCCATCGGTCTATTTCGGGTCTCTCCTCCAGTGGCACATCTGCTTCAGAATAGCTGAACTTATCTAAATTGGCATATAGAGAGAAGAAAGAGTAGGTGTTGTAAAGTGTTCCGAAGAATTTACGTCTCACCTCCGAAATTCCCTCGATATCAAATTTCAGGTTATCCCATGGATTTGCATTGGAGATCATATACCAACGCGTGGCATCGGGACCAAAGGCCGCAAGGGTTTCAAAAGGATCTACGGCATT
This sequence comes from Salinimicrobium xinjiangense DSM 19287, assembly GCF_000423585.1. Taxonomy (GTDB): domain Bacteria; phylum Bacteroidota; class Bacteroidia; order Flavobacteriales; family Flavobacteriaceae; genus Salinimicrobium; species Salinimicrobium xinjiangense. The sequence continues at coordinate 97,095 of NZ_KE384054.1, read as the reverse complement.
TCCCAGTCTCTTGGACATCTTCTGCCCGTTCTTGTCAAGAACAAGTCCGTTGGAAATAACATTTTTATAAGCTACATCATCAAAAGTCATAGTAGCTATAGCGTGAAGCGTATAGAACCATCCTCTGGTCTGGTCAACACCCTCGGCTATGAAATCGGCCTTGCGCCAGGTTTTTTCTACTTTTTCGGCATTTTCAAAAGGATAATGCCATTGAGAATAGGGCATGGAACCGGAGTCAAACCAAACATCAATTAGATCGGCCTCCCGTTTCATAGCTTTTCCTGAATCTGAAACCAGGATGATCTCATCAACTACATTTTTATGCAGGTCTACCTTGTCATAATTCTCATCGCTGAAGTTCCCCGGTACAAATCCTTCAAAAAGATCGGCTTTCATCAAACCTGCTTCAACAGATTTTTCCATCTCCTGCTTTAGCTCCTCGATTGAGCCAATGATCTTTTCTTCTTTACCGTCTTCGGTCCTCCAGATTGGCAGCGGAATCCCCCAATATCTGGACCTTGAAAGGTTCCAGTCATTTGCATTTGCCAGCCAGTTTCCAAATCGGCCTTCCCCGGTTGATTTCGGTTTCCAGTTGATATTCTGATTCAATTCATACATCCGGTCCTTGACATCGGTAATCTTGATAAACCAGGAATCCAGTGGATAATATAGAATCGGCTTGTCAGTTCTCCAGCAATTTGGATAACTGTGCACATATTTTTCAACTTTAAAAGCACGATTTTCTTCCTTCAGCTTTATTGCGATCTCAACATCTACAGATTTTTCAGGCGCTTCTCCATTATTGTAATATTCATTCTTTACATATTTGCCTCCAAACTCCCTCAATTCCGGTCTGAATTTCCCCTGAAGATCTACCAGCGGAACTAAATTTCCATTCTCGTCCTTTACAAGCAGCGGCGGTACTTCAGGCGATGCCTGTTTTGCAACCATGGCATCATCTGCCCCAAAAGTCGGAGAAGTGTGAACGATACCGGTACCATCTTCTGTAGTAACGAAATCTCCTGCAATTACCCTGAAAGCATTTTCTGGATGTTCGTACGGTTGCACGTAAGGAATAAGTTGTTCGTATCTACTCTCCAGAATATCTTTTCCGCGGAAAGACTTACCAATCAAAAATGGGATTTTTTTATCTCCTTGTTTGTAGGATTTTAAAGCTTCTTCAGAATCTACTTTTTGAGACTTCTTGTCGAACTGTTTTTCAGCAAGATCTTTTGCCACTATTACAGTGATGGGTTCAAAAGTATACTGATTATAGGTTTTCACCGTTACATACTCAATCTTTGGACCTACTGTAAGGGCAGTATTAGCCGGCAAGGTCCAGGGAGTAGTTGTCCAGCCTATAAAGAATATTTCCCCTTCCATTTCAGAAAGAAATGCAGGCAGAGTTTCTTTTTTTGCCTTGAACATGGCAGTGACCGTGGTATCGGTAACATCCTGATAGGTCCCCGGCTGATTAAGTTCGTGAGAACTCAATCCAGTTCCTGCTTTAGGCGAATATGGTTGTATTGTATAACCTTTATAGATAAGGCCTTTTTTATAGATCTGGGAAAGAAGCCACCACACCGTCTCCATATATTTGGATTTGTAGGTGATATAAGGATCGTCCATATCCACCCAGTAACCCATTTTTTCTGTAAGATCATTCCAGACATCTGTATAACGCATTACTGCATTTTTGCAGGCTTCGTTATATTCTTCAACACTAATCTTCTTACCAATATCTTCCTTAGTGATCCCCAGTTCTTTTTCAACACCCAGTTCAATAGGCAGGCCGTGAGTATCCCAACCGGCTTTTCGTTTTACCTGGAAACCTTTTTGCGTCTTAAAACGACAGAAAATATCCTTAATGGCACGTGCCATTACGTGGTGAATTCCCGGAAGCCCGTTAGCAGAAGGTGGACCCTCAAAGAAAATAAACGGCTCGTTGCCCTCCCGAGAAGAAACACTCTTCTCAAAAACATCATTTTCCTTCCAAAAATGCAGAATTTCTTCAGCTACTTTTGGCAGGTCAAGTCCTTTATATTCAGGGAACTTTGCACTCATCATTATATTCTTTCAAAATAGTTGCGCGAAAATAATGATTTTTAGTAAATCCTGTGGTTTAAAACGGGAAAACCTGAATGCCACTTGATATTAATCAGTTATAATTAACTTGTTTTCTGAAGTTTAGTTTAGAAAGAGTACTGCAAAGCAAGGATAAGATTACGTCCGGCGGCAGCTATACCCGAAGAATATGTGCGGTAGCGTTGATCTGTAATATTTTCAAGTGAAGCTGTTAAGATCCACATTTTTCCAATTTGATAGCGGGAACTAAAATTTAGCGTGTACCATTCCGGCGAATAAGGGTTGCCGTTCTCATCAACGGCATAAAGATATGCTTTGTCCTGCTCTGAAGGGGCTAACTCTTCAGCGCTAATTTCCCCGTTATATTCACTGAATAAATCAAATCTCAACCTATTATTTTCCCAGATAAGATGCACATTTCCAAACAGAGGTGCTGCGTGCCGAAGAGGAGCTTTGCTACCGTCATCCTGTTCTTCCTCGCCTTCTGTTATGTTCAACTGGGTGGTAAGCCTAAGACGTTCAGAAAATTTTACTTTCGCGCCGGCTTCAACGCCATACACATGAGCTCTTGCAGCATTTTGAATGGCCTGGACCCGGCTGGGTTCTCCCCGGTATTCTATCATTGTTTCTCCGTTAAGGCTAAAATCCCTGCGTACCAAAGCATCCTCCAGCAGGGTGTAGTAGCCTGCAAGATCCACCTGGAAAACCTGATTAAGATTAAGCCTTAAACCAAGTTCTGCATTATAGGCTTTTTCGGGACCAAGATCCGGATTGGGCACTACTACAAGTCCGGGTGCGGAATCAAATATTTTCCCGATGTCATCGATATTCGGAGCCCTGAAAGCGGTCGATAGATTAAATTGCCAACCCAGAATGTCACTTTGTTGCCAGTTCAATCCGGCGCTTCCTGTCAAAGCTCCTGTACGCAGATTGGCATTGGAAAAGGGAAGATCATAGGTTTCATCATCAAAGGTTGCATCCAGCAGCACGTAATTATATCTGGCCCCGGTTTGAACGGTAAAGCGCGGATTAAGTTCCCACTGTAAATTTCCATAGGCTGCCAGGGACTGCCAGGTGGCATCATCGGGATACCTGGATGTTCCCGGAAAAACTTCTGCGGTGATGATATTGGTTTCTTTTCCCGTGGAATTCACCTTATTAAAAACATATTCTCCTCCGTAAAAAAGACTCGGTCCTGAAAAATTCTTTTCAAAGTCCAGATTTAAGGAGTAGGCATCTACCTGCTCACGGGTATGATAAAGAAGGTCCCCTCCAAAATCGCGATCATTCCGGCTTTCTTCAAAAAACTGATATGCAGCTGTTAGTCTGGCTTTATTGTAGAACCTGCCGTTTCCGGCTTTATCCATCTGGAAATTCGTTTGCAGCCATTCCTGAGGGCCATAATACCATTCTGCCGCTCTAAGTACCCCATTCCGCTTACGATACAGCCTGTCATAGCGGGGAAAATCTGAAGTAGTAGAGTAAATTACTCCAAGGGAAAGATCGTACTCCTCTGTCGGCTCAAAGCGGATTTTCTGCAACAGGTTGATCTGGTCGTAGCCTGTTGGCACCTGTACTTTAGGATCTTCATTTTGCACAATAATATCTTCTCCATTCCTGCGCACCACATATTCATGTCGCAGGTATTCTTCTGGTCCATGGCTACCCATTCTAAGATCTTCAAAATCTGAATAAGTTGCACCAGTGAGAAAAGTCCATTTTTTTCTGCCGTAGGAGAGGTTCACATGCCCGGTTTTTTCCTCGTTTGCAGTAGAATAGCGCGTATAGACCTTGCCGGAAAAATTGCCGCCTTTTGCTACAGAAAAAGCCGGTGTAAGGGTGTAAAAATTCATCACCCCCCCAATGGCATCACTCCCGAAAATCGTAGATCCGGGACCTAAAATTACTTCTGTACGTTCTATCGCCAAAGGATCTATTGAAATCACATTTTGTACGTTGCCTCCACGAAAAATAGCCGTATTCATTCGCACTCCGTCAACGGTGATCAATAAGCGGTTCGTGGAAAATCCCCTGATCATGGGACTACCTCCTCCCAACTGACTTTTTTGAACATACACCTGCCCGGTACTCTGCAGAAGATCGGCCGAAGTTTGAGGGCTTGCGGTAAGTATTCCCGATTGGTTCACACTCACTACCTTTTGAGGCACATTTCTTCGGTTTTGTTCAAATTTCGAAACAGATAATAGGACTTCATCAAGTTCATTCCTGGATGGTTTCATTAAGACCGTATTCCCGTTTTCTAGGATTTGCTTTTTGGTAGCATGAAATTCTATGTGGGAAACATGACTAAAAAAAATGATCTCTCTTTCTGAAAATGCGGAAATATCGATCTCCCCGTCAAAACCGGTCAAAAATGTCTTCGTCTTATCTTTATTAAAAACAGCCACATTAAAAATTGGCTCCTTTGTTTCTCTATCAAGTACGATAATTTGCTGAGCAGAAGAAACAGAAAAATTAAGAAGCAAGAGAAGGCTCGTAAAAATTCGCATTAATTGTAAATTTCGTTTAAAACTGCAAGAGATTTTGGTTTGTGAAATCCCTGAAGGTGAATTTCATAATAACTTAAAAGCATTAGTAAAAATCCCGACCGCGTGACCTGGTTCAATTTAATAGAGGATAATTCATCAAAGTCTGTGCCCAACAAGCGCTGTAAGAGTACAACATTCTCATCAGAAACACATGCGTCATTAGTTTCCACCTCCTGAAAAGTGCCGTCTAAAAGGTTAAAAACTGGATACTTTCTTAAGGGAACATCGGGATAAAAGCCTAAATACCGGCTCAGCTTCAGCAGAAAAAGCAGGTGAAAATTTACGGTCTTTTCCTGGGTGTCGAACCATTCTAGACTTGTTTCCAGGTAATTATACAGGGCAGGATTGGCTTCTTCTTCCCTCACTGCATTCCGCAGCACTTCAGACAGGAACATTACAACAGTAGATTTTACAACATTTGTATGAAGGCTTTGGTACATGTTTTCGAGCTTAGCATCTTTCATGTACTCCAGGGTTCCTTTATCTTTATGATTGGCCACGATCTCAATTTGAGTTAGCGGCTGAAAAAGGGAAGCTTTTATTTTCCCTTTCCTTGACTTAAGCACCCCCCGAAGCAGGTATGTTTTTAGTCCGCTTTTTTGAGTGAAGCATTTCACGATCAAATCGGCTTCTCCATATTTTATGGCACTAAAGACTATTCCTTTGGTAGTGATCGACATTAATTAATCTGTTTTGCTTCCGAATAAAATTGTCCTGAAAAGGAACTAATCCTACTAACACATTCGTGGAATGACCCCTCAAAAATGGCATTTTCAGCAGGTATTCTTCCGAAGCAATAAATGTAGGTGAAAAAAAGAAAAAGCCGCATTACTGCGACTTTTTCAAATTTATTTCAGTGAAAGTCTATACAACTCCCTGTGCCAGCATTGCATCGGCAACTTTTACGAAACCGGCGATGTTTGCACCCCTAACATAATCTACATAATCACTACCTTCTTCGGTACCATACATCACACACTGTGCATGAATGTCATTCATGATCTGCTTAAGTTTGGCGTCCACTTCCTCGGCAGTCCAGTTGTAGCGCATCGAGTTTTGAGACATCTCAAGACCTGAAGTTGCTACCCCTCCTGCGTTTGAAGCTTTCCCGGGAGAGAAAAGGATCTTAGCTTCCTGAAATACCGTAATTGCTTCTGGCGTACAAGGCATGTTAGCACCTTCTCCCACTAGCTTACAGCCGTTATTTACAAGCGCTCTCGCATCGTCTTCAAGCAGCTCGTTTTGAGTTGCGCAAGGAAGAGCAATATCACACTTAACATTCCACGGAGTTTCCCCTTCAAAATAATTTGCATCAGGATATTGATCAAGATACTCCTTGATCCTGCCTCTCTTCACGTTCTTAAGCTCCATGATGAATTCGAGCTTCCCTGCATCGATTCCTGTTTCGTCGTAGATATATCCCGAAGAATCACTCATGGTAACTACTTTACCACCCAGTTGGGTAGCTTTTTCGGCAGCATACTGAGCCACGTTTCCGGAACCTGAAACCACAACGATCTTACCTTTAATAGAATCTCCTTTGGTTTTCAACATGTTTTCAGCAAAGTAAACGTTACCGTAACCTGTAGCTTCAGGACGAATCAATGATCCACCGTAAGAACGACCTTTTCCGGTAAGTACTCCTGTAAATTCATTGCGAAGTCTCTTATACTGTCCGTACATAAAGCCAACTTCACGACCTCCTACACCAATATCACCTGCAGGTACATCTGTATCTGCACCAATGTGACGTTGTAATTCGGTCATAAAACTTTGACAGAATTTCATCACTTCGTTGTCTGATTTTCCTTTTGGATCAAAATCAGCTCCTCCTTTTCCACCACCCATAGGAAGTGTGGTAAGGCTGTTTTTGAATACCTGCTCAAAAGCAAGGAATTTAAGGATACTCAGGTTTACAGAAGGGTGAAAACGGATTCCTCCTTTGTAGGGCCCAATAGCAGAATTCATCTGAATTCTGAAACCACGGTTCACCTGCACCTCGCCATTGTCATCGATCCACGGCACGCGGAACATGATCACACGCTCGGGTTCAACCATGCGCTCCAGTAACTTTTTATTCTGGTATTTCTTATTCTTTTCAATAAATGGGATAACCGTTTCTGCGACCTCATGAACAGCCTGCATAAATTCGGGTTCATTAGAGTTTCTTTTCGAAACGCTATCTAAAAATTCTTGGACATTTTTTTCCATAGTTTTGGCTAAAATTATATTAACGAAAACGTTTTTTACGATTCGCAACAAATATACATTATCTTCAAAAAACAGCCTTAAAATATTTGTTATTCCTTTTATAATTAATGCTTTTATGAAAGGGCCGTAATTCCCACTTTCTTTGGGATGTTTTTATATATTTGCTTAGAGCGGAACATCACTTATGGCCAACATTTCCAAAACTTTAATTATCCTCTTACTCCTTTTTTTCTTCGGAAACAGGACTGTTTCGGCACAGGTAGGCATGGTAGGCCAGGAAATAGGAATAGTCGCCGGTCCCGTTGCATATTTTTCCGATTACGGCTTGCGCTGGAATGCTGAAACCAACTCCTCAAATACGGGGTTGGGAGTAGGATTGGTTTATTACCTGAATTTCGCTTATAAAGCGGACTGTGACTGCTATGCGCGTTATACTTATTTCAATGATCATTTCAGAATAAGGGCTGAAGTGGATTATCATGAAGGGGAGCTCAATCACTATGGCCCCATTGCAAAAAAAGATACAGATGGTGGAAAAAAATTACGGGCAATGATTGGGCAGGCCAAGGTTTTCGAGGCGGGAGCACACCTGGAGTATTATCCTTTGAGTATTAGAGATTATACCGCCTTCGCATATCCAATTGCTCCCTATGTTAGTCTCGGTTTCAATTTTGTTAATTTTGATCCCTACACTTATTCTACCCTGGAAGGCCCTCTTGAAGACAACCTTTTCCACACTTTTAGAGGCTATGTGAGCCAGGAAGCCGGTTCTACCTGGAGTGTCGTAGCCGGAGCGGGAATGCGCTACAAACTGAATGTGGTGAGTGACCTGGTAATGAACCTCCAGTGGAGATATTATGACACCGACTGGCTTGACGGGCTGGATCACGATAATCCACAGAACAAGTTTAATGACATGATGTTCTGGCTGAATTTCGGGTATATATACTATCTGAATTTTTAAGAAATTTAGATCGCTGCGCTTCCAGAGTCTAGAATCCAGACCTTAAATTTCTCGAAAATCTCTTCTGAAACCCCTTCAAAAATCACATTTTTGACACCCTAGTCTAAACCCTGTTTGAGGTCGTTAATCAAGTCTTCCTCATCTTCGATACCTACACTTAACCTTATCAATGAATCAACAATCCCCGTTTTCGCTCTTTCTTCCTTCGGAATTGATGCGTGGGTCATACTTGCAGGATGGCCTGCCAAAGATTCCACTCCTCCCAGAGATTCGGCAAGGGTGAAGACTTTCAACTTCTCAACCAGTTTTACTGCACTTTGCAGAGTATCTTCGACTGTAGTGAAGGAGATCATTCCTCCAAATCCGCTCATCTGTTTCTTAGCAATGTCGTGATTAGGATGATCTTCAAACCCGGGCCAGTAGACTTTCCCAACTTTGGGATGATCTCTCAGGAATTTAGCCACCGCTTCGCCATTTTCACAATGTCTTTGCATGCGCAGGTGAAGGGTTTTAATACCTCTCAAGACCAGGAAACTGTCCTGCGGACCGCATATGGCACCACTGGCCTTCTGAATGAAATGAAGTTTCTCTGCCAAATCCTGATCCCTAACTACAAGGGCTCCCAAGACCACATCGCTGTGGCCGCCAAGATATTTGGTGGCGCTGTGCATCACTATGTCGGCACCCAGCTCCAGTGGACGTTGCAGATAAGGTGTGGCAAAAGTGTTATCTACGGCCAACAAAACTTTGTGTTTCTTAGCAATACGCACCATTGCTTCTATATCAATAATGTTCATCATTGGGTTCGTTGGCGTCTCCACCCAAATCATCCTGGTATTTTTGTTTATATACTGCTCAATTCCGCCAGGTTCGTGCATGCTTGCGAAATGGAATTTGATTCCCAATTGTTCGAATATCCCGGTGAATAGCCGGTATGTGCCTCCATAGAGATCATTTGTGGAGATGATCTCATCTCCAGATCTAAAAAGTTTAAGTGCCGCATCAATAGCAGCAAGTCCGGAGCCAAATGCAAGGCCGAAATTTCCATTCTCAATACTGGCAAGAGATCGCTCAAGAGCAGCACGGGTAGGATTTCCACTCCGGGAATATTCGAAGCCTTTATGGCCTCCGGGAGTGGATTGCCTGTAGGTAGTGGTTTGATAGATAGGAGACATTACCGCGCCATAAGCCGGATCTGTATCCTCCTGTCCTCCGTGGATGGTTCTGGTATTGAACTTCATATTTAAATTTTCTTTAAGATACAAAGGTAGCATTGGCCTTGGGTCTTCACAAAATAGCACGTATCTTTCAGATCAGTTTAACATTAAGCATTTATGTTCCAATCATTTTTCCGTCTCCTGCTGCTCGTATTGTTGTTTACGGCCTGTAAGAGCGATAAAGAAGAAGAAAAAAAAACCATCCCGTTAAGTTTTAAAAAAGAAAGTATCGTAAAAAAAGCCGGTGCCAATTGTGACACGGCACTTTACGACTGCTCGGTAATAACTATTGATGTGGTGCGGGCGAGAGGTGCTGCAGGAGTTTCAGGACAGATCAACAGAAATCTGGATCAACACATAATAAATCTTGTCTCTTCTGAAAATGATCCCGAAATTTCCAACCTGGAGGAACTTTCAGAAAGATTTCTTGCAGATTACCGGGAAGCAGCCGAAAACTTTTCCGAAGAACCACCATGGGAAGCGTATGTAGCCGAAAATATCTACCTGCGCACCGATACACTGGTTTCAATAGGAATAACAACCGAAATTTTTAGCGGTGGAGCCCATGGCTATAAAACCCTCACCTTTGTTAACATAAATCCGGAAACAGGGGAATCCTTCTCTCCAGATCAAATCTTTGTTCCGGAATTTACGGCTTTTGCCGAACAACGGTTCCGGCAGGAACAGGGCATTCCCGAAGGTGACAATATCAACAGCACAGGCTTCTGGTTTGAAGATGACACTTTTAGTCTGCCCGAAAACATTGGATTTACTGAAGATAAGATTATCCTGGTCTACAATTCCTACGAGATTGCACCTTATGCTGCGGGAGATATTATTATGGAAATTCCTCTGGAAGAGGTGAAGCCATTTATAAAGATTGAATAATTTTACCGCATGAAAAAGATCTACTATCTGTCAACCTGCGATACCTGTAAAAGAATCCTAAAGGACCTGAATGCTCCCTCCTCTTTTGAACTACAGGACATCAAAAAGGAACCTCTGGATATGAAGCAGCTGCTCGAGCTTAAACATAGGGCCGGGACTTATGAAGCCATAATTAATAAAAGAGCCAGATTGTACAAGGAGCGGGACCTTAAAAACAAGCAGCTTTCTGAAGAAGATTACAAAAATCTTCTTTTAGAGCACTATACCTTCCTCAAGCGCCCCGTAATCGTAAACGACCAACAGATCTTTGCGGGTAATTCTAAAAAAGAAGTAGCAGCAGCTAAAGATTCTCTTGGTGAATAAGAGAGCCCTTGCTATTCTTGCTGCTATTGGAGCAGGAACAATCTACGGTATAAATCATACGGTAGCCAAAGGCTTAATGCCTGTTTATATAGAACCTTTCGGTTTTATTCTTTTGAGGGTAAGCGGCGCAGCAATTCTCTTTTGGCTCATCAGCTTTTGGGGGCCAAAAGAAAAAGTCGCCACTAGCGACTGGCCAAGGCTTTTTGGCTGCTCAGTGCTGGGTATGTGCATCAATATGCTGTTTTTCTTCAAAGGTCTCAGTCTCACAACACCAATAAACAGTTCGGTCATCACAACCATTACTCCTATAATTGTTCTGGTTTTAGCTGCAATTCTGATTAAAGAGAGAATTACCTGGCTAAAAACTTTAGGGATAATTACAGGACTTGCCGGTGCTCTGGGACTAATATTCTTTAGCAGTGATCAAGTGCAGAACGCGCCTAATATTCCCCTCGGTAATCTTTTGGTTCTCGTCAATGCCACCTCCTATGGACTTTACCTGATCCTGGTAAAACCGCTTACTTCAAAATACCATCCATTCACCTTAATGAAATGGCTTTTCCTGATGGCAGTTATCATCAATCTTCCTTTTACTTTAGGAGAATTTACAGAAGTTGAATGGTCTGCCTTACCAACAGAAGCTATCCTTGGGATGAGTTTTGTGGTCTTTGGGACCACTTTTCTCACTTACCTTCTAAATGTGTATGCACTAAGACAGTTAACTGCTTCCACCATCAGCGCTTTTGTTTATCTACAGCCTTTAATTGCAATAGCCTATGCAGTTTCCACAGGAGCAGATTCCCTCAACATGCTCAAGATCATCGGCGCCCTGCTGGTCTTTGCCGGTGTTTATATGGTGACAAGAAAGCCTAAGCCCGTAACATAGCAGGATCTATATCCTTAGGCTTTTTACCGTACCTGCGGGTATCTTCGCGCGTAAGAACTTTAAAATCTTCGGTATGATCAAGGTGGTCCAGCTTATCAAACAGGTCTTTTGGAAGCCCTCTTAATTTGCGTTCTTTAAGATCGATCCAGGCGCCCATCATTTCACAGCTGGCGAAATTGCGCCCTTTATAATCATAGAAATCGTGAATAAATTCGAAGTACATACCATCTTCAGAGAGCCCTTTAAGCCTAAGAGTAACGGTTACGGGTTTTCCCGCAAAAACCTCTTTAAAATAGTAGATATGTTCGTAAAAGACCACGGGACCAAGATTATGTTCAGCCATTTCTTTTTGACCAAAACCATTCTCCATTAAAAAACCCATTCTGGTATGACTCATGAAATTAATATATGCAGTATTGGCTAAATGCCTGTTCGCATCAATATCACTCCACCTTATTTCAAAATTTTTCCTGTACATTATCTCTATTTTTGGGATAAAATTACAAATTTATACTATGCATGCATAAGAATTTTAATTTCCTTTACCATTAATTCGAACTCTAAGCTCATGCCTCTGGTAGAAAGTAAATATGATCCTCCATTTGTTTTCAGGAATTACCATGTTTCTACTGTTTATTCGGCCACTATACGTCGTGTAGAAGTAGCGCAGCAGCGGGAACGTATGGAACTTGAAGACGGGGATTTTCTGGACCTGGACTGGAGTTATTCCCCGGGGAAGACATCTCGGGTACTTGTAATTATTCACGGACTTGAGGGCAGTTCTAAAAGACCCTATGTTACCGGAATTGCTAAACATTTTACAGAAAATGGGTGGGATGTGGCCGCTGTAAACCTTAGAGGCTGCAGCGGAGAATTGAACAGAAAATTCAAATCTTATCATGCTGGCGCAACAGGGGATCTTGACCAGGTAGTTAGGCATATTCTGAAAAGGTCCAAATATGATCAGCTGGCTTTTAATGGATTTAGCCTCGGCGGTAATCTAATGCTGAAATATTTAGGTGAAAAAAGGGAGCTTCCGAAGCAATTAAAAGCTGCCGTAGTGGTCTCTGTACCTTGTGATCTTCATGGCTCCCTGAAGCAGCTCCAGAAAAAACAAAACTTTATTTATGCCAAACGCTTTCTTTACAAATTAAGGGAACATCTGTCATTGCGGGCAGAACAATTTCCCGGACAGTTAAGCCGCGAGAAGATTGCAGCATGTGACACTCTGCTGGACATTGACAACCTGTACACCAGTCGTGCTCACGACTTTGAAAACGCATTGGATTACTATGAAAAGAACAGCTCCCTGCATTTCCTGGAGAATATAAAAATCCCCACACTTCTTATTAATGCTCAAAATGACGGCTTTCTTTCCCCTGACTGCTATCCTATTGATACCGCACGGGAAAATCCTCATTTTCATCTCGAAATGCCCAACTATGGAGGACATGTAGGGTTTATCCAAAACGGCCCTGTTACCTACAACGAAAAACGAGCTTTGGAATTTATTGAAGCACAATAGTAAACTGCCATTTAAATTCGCTAATTCGAGGTTAAAAAAGCGGCTTCCTGCAGCACAGATTCCGGAAAAAATTAAATTAGTGAAAAAATCAGCATGAATTTAGACCCCGATGAGGGACATGTGGCAAAGGTGCGTACTGCCGGCTTTTTTACTAAAGGAGTGGTCTATCTTCTTATAGGTACGCTCACCTTTTTGGCAGCCTTTGACCAGGGAGGAGAAATTAGCAGTACAGATGGGGCAATAAAATATCTGCTCACCCTGCCCATGGGGAAAATTCTGGGAGCATTAATAGCTCTGGGCCTATCGGCTTATACGCTTTGGAGATTTTACGAGGCCCTGTTCCTGCCGGGTAAACTAATCAGGAAAAATAATATTCAAAACGGGTTCAGGAGATTTCGCTTTTTTTATTCCGGAGTATTTTACGGAATTATCGCATATTCATTTTTCAAGCCACTTGTTACAAGCTTTCAAACCGGTAGTGGAGGAAATTCAGATGGAAATCTGGAAGAAAAAGCTGCGCTTTGGGAGTTACTTTCTACAGATTGGGGAAAATTGATACTCTGGATCCTGGCCCTGGTTGTAGCCGGACAGGCACTTTGGCAATTTAAAATTGCAAAAGATGGAAAATTCATGAAAAAAATTGACAACTACCCCGAGATCAAACACGAATATGACTTCATTAGAAGGTCCGGCAGGTTTGGATATATCTCACGTGGGGTGGTCTTTGGAATTATTTCTTTCTTTTTGATCAAAGTAATTCTTCAGCACAATGCCAACATCTATAAAGGAACTGAAGGCGCCTTACAGTACCTGCTCTCCTTCTCCTATGGATCTTTTCTGCTTGGCGCTACAGCTCTGGGTCTTATTGGTTACGGCATATTTCATATCATGGTTGCAAGACATGCTAATTTAACTACCCTGCAGTAGGAATTATTGCCTGACTAGAAATTCTATCAACTTTATGGTAGCATAAATTACAACCAGAGGAGCTGTAACATACCAGGAGATCCATTGAAGATGTTGTGTGTTTATTTCAGATACCTCTTCCGCGGGAAAATTTAGCTCAATAATCCATATGGTTGTAATAATAACACTGAGCATTAATAGAACGAGACACAGTATCCTCAAAAACTTTATTCCTGCCAGCATCCTTACAGACTTTAAATTAATTTAATCACTAAAGTCTAAAAGAGGCTAACTTTAGGCTAACCTCTTTTAGATATAACATATTAAAGGAGTTAATCTATCTTTCTAAAATTCCCATCAGAGTCAAATTCCAGTTCAGTTCCATCAGCTAATTCCACCTCCTGTTCCTTATCCTGTTTTTCCCATCCTATGACCTTGGCGTTTGGGTAGTTGGATTGTAGATAAGAAGTAATCTTAGAAGGCAAAGCCGACATCGGTATAGCTTCATTATTTTGACTATCAATTTCAATTATATTCCCATTTTCATCAAAATCCAGTTCAATGCCGTTGGCAAGTGTTACCTCATACTTCTCATCTTCCCAGATTTGCCAGGTACTATATTCTTTTACCTCCTGAACATCATCACCGGAAAAATGCTGATTGATGAAATCTTTGGCAGTCCCCGGCAAATTACTTGTGTTTGCCTGTGCAAATATCCCTACTGAGAATAGCGCGAAAAACGCTGATACAATTACTTTTTTCATAACTTGTTTTTTTAATTTGATGCGAAGAAAGCCTGCAAATCTGGAAAAACTTAGGAATCAGCTTTTCATGAATCCTAAATCTTTCCCAAATTCACTCCTACTTTTGGACGTATGAAGATCCTTATCATCGAAGACGAGAAAGACATGAGGCATAATATGCAGGCTACTTTGGAAAAAGAAGATTTCCTGGTGGAGCCTGTAGCCACCTACAAAGAAGCTTTATCAAAGATTGGAGTTTATGACTACGATTGTATTCTACTGGATATTGGCTTACCCGACGGAAACGGTCTCGAGATCCTGAAAACCCTCAAAAATAAAGGTTACTCAGATTCAGTAATCATAGTTTCGGCTAAGGATTCTCTCGATGACAAGGTTCATGGCCTGGAACTGGGCGCTGATGATTATCTTCCCAAGCCTTTTCATATGGCTGAACTAAATGCCAGGGTCAAAGCAGTCCTTCGGCGACGAAAATTGGACGGAAGTAATTTACTGAAGGTTGCCAATGTGACAATAAATATTGATAGCCACCAGGTGAAGGTGAATAGTGAAGAACTCGAGCTCAACCGGAAGGAATTTGATGTCCTGTTCTATCTCTGTACCAATCAAAACAGGCTTGTTAGCAAATCGGCGCTGGCAGAACATGTATGGGGCGATTACATTGACCAGTCAGATAACTTTGATTTTATTTATTCCCAGATCAAGAACTTACGAAAAAAACTTTCAGATAAAAATGCGGGACTCGAGATCAAAGCAATTTATGGAATAGGTTATAAGCTCCTGGTTGTATGAAGCTCCTAAATTACACCACAACCTATTTTGCAGTAATCCTTGTATTTTTGCTGGCGTTCTGGGCGCTGATCTTCTACTTTGAGATCCTGGATGAGATCTATGACAGTATGGATGACGGCCTCGACAACCAGAAAATGTTGATAATAAGGAAAGCAAGGCAGGAGCCCTCAATCCTTGAAAAATCAGCTTTTGAGGATGGCAATTACATTATCACGCCGACCACACCAGAACTTAGTAAAGATTATACTGATGCTTACAGGGACACGCTCATGTTCATGGAGAATGAATCTGAATATGAGCCGGTACGTCTTTTAGAAAGTGTTTTTCAGCAGGATGATTCATTTTACAAGATCAAGGTGGTTACTTCCATGGTCGAGGAAGATGATCTTCAGAAGGAACTTTTCTTTTCTCTGCTGTGGCTCTATTTGGGTTTGGTCCTGACCATAGTTTTACTGAACAGTTTCTTTCAGCAGAAGGCATGGAAGCCTTTCTACAAGCTTCTTCGAAGGCTCGAGAATTTCAGTATAGAAAAAGATGACAAGATCAAGTTTGAAAAAACCAATATTGAGGAATTTCAGTTACTAAACAAAAGAGTCGACAGGCTATTGAAAAAATCGGTAGAAAGTTATAAGAGTCAGAAAGAATTCATTGAAAATGCTTCGCATGAGCTGCAAACCCCGCTCGCTATTAGCATCAATAAGTTGGAGTTAATGGCCGAGAATGCCGATCTTCCGCCGAAGCAGATGGAAGAGCTGGGTGCTGTACTTCAAAGCCTGGAAAAACTCACCCGCCTTAACAGATCACTCTTACTGCTCTCCCGCATTGAGAACAGGCAGTTTGCCGAAACAGAAAAAATTGACTGGAATGCACTTGTAAAACAAATAATAGCAGAATTTGAAGATTTTGTCGTGCACCGGGACGTGAAAATCATTTTATCTGAAGAAGAAAGTAACGAACATTCCGGAAATAAAGATCTGGCAGGTATCCTCATTTCAAACCTGCTCAAAAATGCAATTTTACACAGTCATTCCGGTAGTGCTGTGGAAGTCAATATTTCTTCAGGAAAAATTGAGTTTAAGAATCCGGGGACGAAAGCTCTTGTTACAAGCAGGATCTTCAGCAGATTTAAAGGAGCTGAAAAGGCAGATTCAACCGGACTTGGCCTGGCAATTTCAAAAGCCATAGCTGACAAAATGAATTTAGAGCTCAGCTACACCTACACTTCTCAAAAACATGTCTTTACAATTAAATTTCAAAGTTCCTAATTCTTTCCAGTTTCCTGCCTCAAATTAGCGGAAAAGGTAAAAAGTGAATTTTAAAAATTTCTTCTTGATTCTGGTGAGTGTTCTGTTGTTGTCCTGCGACGACGACTATCCCTACGCAGAAGTGCCTTCTGTCATCCTGAATGAATTCTGGGCTCAATATGCTGATGCAAAAGATGCTGAATTTAATCCATCCGGGCAGGATTACGAGGTTGACTTCAATTTAAATGGAAAGGATCATTCGGCAGTTATCCACGCTTCCGGAAATATACTAAAGGAAAAGAAGGAAATAGAATGGAATGAACTCCCACCTGCAGTTCAGCAAACACTTGAAAAAGAATATGGACAAAAGAAAATAGAAGATCCCGAGTGGGTGAAAATCGCAGAGGAAATTCTGTATCAGGTGGAAATAAACAGGTTTTTCATTGACAAGAAAATTGTACTGAATGCCGCGGGAGAAATAGAAGCGAATCGAACCTACTGGAAATAAAAAGCTATGAAAAAAGTCATTTTTGGAATACTTGTTTTAATAGGCACACTGAGCATGATTAGTGCATGCAAGGGGAAAGCTTCTGAACTTGAAAGAGAGCCTTTAAAATACAAGATCCTCGAAAAATGGGATTTACCGGAAGCTTTAAATGAAGTCTCCGGAATAGCCTGGATTGGTGAAGATCGCATCGCCTGCGTACAGGACGAAGATGGGATAATATTTATTTACAACCTCAAAAATTCCAGGGTGGAAAAGGAAATTAAGTTTGGAAGCGGCGGAGATTATGAAGGCATAGCCATTGTTGGGAAGGACGCTTACGTGCTGCGCAGCGACGGAATCATAATAGTAATTTCAGGATTTATGAAAGAAGATCCGCAGGTACAGAAACATGTAACAAATCTCAACCGGCTTCCCGGCATCAACATAGAAGGGATATGTGCCGACCCTGCAAATAATCGCCTCTTACTGGCAGTAAAAGATCGCAAAGGTTCATCTCAACAAAAAGAGATCTATGCAATAGATATAATACAAAAAGCTTCTGCAAGTGGGCCTCTATTTACCGTGAATTTCTCAGATCCTATCTTTCAGAAGGTAAAGGAGAAAGAAAAATTTTCACCGGGAGAAATTAATATTCATCCCGAGAGAGGTGAGTATTATATCCTTGACGGTACCCGACCAAAAATCCTTATTACGGAACAGGATGGAACTCCTAAAGAACTTTTCATCCTAACGCCTGAAGAATTCGGCAATCCCGAAGGCCTCACCTTTAATCCTGAAGGAGATCTTTACATTTCAAATGAAGCGGAAAACGCTCCTGCAAATATCCTCAAAGTTGTCCTAAACCGTAAATAGCAGCAAACCTGCAACCCAAAACCAGCAAAAAATTATATGGAAGAACAATCAATTGAAACCACCTCTGTAAAGCAGAGCAAGCTCCCGCTTTACATTTCGGCCGGAATCATTATATCGCTTGTCCTTTCATACTTCTTTATCCCCGGAGTACAGGCGTGGCTTACAGAAGCCTGGAATGTTCTTACAAGTGATGATCAAAGCAGGATTAGAAACTGGGTAGCAAATTTTGGCTGGTTTGGTCCTATAGTGCTGGTGCTGGCTATGATCGCACAAATGTTTCTCCTGGTAATTCCCACAATTTTATTGATGGTTGTTTCGGTGCTTGCCTACGGCCCTGTGTGGGGCAGCTGTATCATATTTGCAGCAGTATATTCAGCCTCTTCTGTAGGGTATTATATTGGAAGATATTTTGGGCCGGTAATAGTTGAGAAACTTATTGGGTATAAAAATGAAAAGAAGATCAGCGACTTTATTGATGATTATGGCTTTTGGGCAGTCATTGTCACCCGGCTCAATCCTTTCCTTTCTAATGACGCCATTAGTTTTGTAGCAGGTATTCTACAGATGGGCTACTGGAAATTTATTGGTGCTACCCTGGTTGGTATCGCGCCCCTTACGTTGTTTATAGCAATTATTGGAAAGAGTACTGATGCTTTAAAGACCGGATTGTTTTGGGGATCTTTGATAAGTCTTATTCTGTTTGGTCTTTATGTCTATTGGGATAAGAAAAAAAGAAAGTCATGAAAATGAGGAAATCGATAGATTTCTAAAAATGACTTCGAGCTCGAACCTGGATTCGAATACAGGATGAAAGATTAGGCTCGTAACCTGGCGCATGAATTATTCATTTTGACAGGCATATCCTTATCAATTTTATATCATTTCAGGTCACGCCATCCAGGAGAATAAAAATCAAGGCCTCCCCGATTATGCTCTGCTAAAGAATTCCTTATCTTTGCGCAACACTAAAAAACAAGCATGATCCAGTCAATGACCGGCTTTGGAAAAAGCGTTTTACAGCTTCCTTCCAAAAAGATTACTGTTGAGATAAAATCCCTTAACAGCAAAAATTTAGATCTCAATGCACGCATTCCGTCCCAGTACCGGGAGAAGGAATTGCAACTTCGCAATAAGATCTCACGGGAACTAATCCGCGGAAAAGTCGATTTTTCAGTCTATGTTGAAGTTACGGGAGAAGAAACATCATCTGCAGTTAATTCCCCTGCAATAAGGAAATACATGACTCAGTTACGGGAGATCCATCCTGCGAGTGATGTTGAACTGCTGCAAATGGCTGTTCGCATGCCCGATGCTTTTAAGACTGAAAGGGAGGAGATCAATGAAGATGAATTCAAGGCAATAGAAGAAGCAGTAGATGAAGCCCTGAGGGAGATCAATGATTTTAGGTCTGCTGAAGGTAAGGTGCTTGAAGAAGAACTGGAACAAAGAGCTTTAAATATTCAGGAACTCCTAAAGCAGGTGATCGCTATGGATCCCGAAAGAATAGCAGGAGTGAGAGAACGTCTTCAAAAAGGTGTGGCCGATCTCAAAGAAAATGTTGATGAAAACAGGTTTGAACAGGAGTTGATCTTCTACATCGAAAAATTTGATATTACTGAAGAAAAAGTAAGACTGGAAAACCACATGGATTATTTTCTGAAGACTTTAAATTCTTCGGACTCCAATGGAAAAAAATTAGGCTTTATTTCCCAGGAAATGGGTCGTGAGATCAATACCATAGGAAGCAAATCTAATTACGCCCCTATGCAACAGCTTGTAGTTCAAATGAAGGACGAGCTGGAAAAAATAAAAGAACAACTTCTAAACGTACTGTAATGGCAGACGGAAAACTGATCGTTTTTTCGGCTCCATCGGGATCCGGCAAAACCACTATTGTAAAATATTTGCTCGCCCAGGAAGAACTGAACCTCGAATTTTCTATATCGGCCACCTCAAGGGAACCAAGGGGAACCGAGGAGCATGGAAAAGATTACTACTTTCTTAGTCTAAGAGAATTTAAGGACAAGATCAAAAATGACGAATTTCTTGAGTGGGAGGAAGTTTACCGTGACAATTTCTACGGCACTCTTAAAGCAGAGGTAGAAAGGATCTGGTCGCATGGTAAAAATGTCATATTTGACATTGATGTTGTGGGAGGATTGGACATTAAAAATATATATCCGGAAAAAACCCTCGCAGTTTTTGTGAAGCCGCCGAGTATTGAGGAATTAAAGATCAGGTTAAAAAAACGGGAAACCGAATCCATGGACAAGATCAACATGAGAGTGGCAAAAGCTTCCATTGAACTGGCCACGGCTCCGCAATTTGATCATATCATCGTGAACAATGATCTTAATACAGCACTGGAAGAAGCTTATTCCCTGGTTTCAGATTTTGTAGGAGCCAGCAAAATATCCAAAAAGTGAAAAAAAGAATAGGTCTGTTTTTTGGAACTTTTAACCCTGTACATATAGGGCATCTTATCCTCGCCAATCACCTGCTCCAATATACCGATCTTACAGAGGTGTGGATGGTAGTCACTCCTCACAATCCCTTCAAGAAAAAGAGCAGCCTTTTAAATAATCACCACCGCTTTGAAATGGTGTGGCAGCTGTGCGAAGATTATCCCGGGATCAAACCCAGTGATATTGAGTTTAATCTTCCGCAACCGAATTATACAGTATATACCCTTGCACATCTTGAAGAAAAATATCCCGATTATGAATTTGTACTCATCATGGGAGAAGACAACCTTAAAAGCTTTCCAAAATGGAAAAATTATGAGGTAATCCTGGAGCGGCATGATATCATTGTATATCCGCGCTATTCTGAAGGTGAAACACGTTCCGATCTCATTGACCATCCTAAAATTACCCTGACTGATGCTCCAAGAATTGAGATCACATCGACATTCATAAGAAAAGCTATTAAAGCAGGTAAGGATGTTCGGCCGCTTTTACCTTCCAAAGTCTGGAAGTATATTGACGAAATGAATTTCTACAGATAAAAAAATTGCCTCCGGACTCATCCGGAGGCAATCTCTTCACTAACTAACCAACCAAAAAAGATTAAACTCTTCAAATTAAATCTTCTTAATAGTATAACGCAGATTTATTTTTCTTCGTACGTAATATTTAACCTTCTAAATGTTAAAGTTTTAGGCTCCTGCACAAGGTTTTAAAATTTTCTTTGGTGCAGCCATTCTTTACAAGCCTTATATTTTCCTTATTTTTGGAGACAGAACCAAAATTTTTATGGAAAAATCGCCGAAATTCGCTGTTATAGGCGGAGGAAGCTGGGCCACAGCTAATGTAAAAATGCTTTGTGAAAACCTCGACGAGGTCACCTGGTATATGCGTAGTGTGTATGCCATTGAGCATATCAAAAAACAGGAACACAATCCAAATTACCTGAGTTCTGTAGAATTTGACGTCACCCAGCTGCATCTTACCAATGATATCAATGAAGCCGTTAGAAGAGCCGACGTGCTGATTTTTGCTATACCTTCTGCATTTCTAAAGCGGGAATTGGACAACCTCACAGAATCCCTGGAAGGAAAGATCATTTTTTCTGCAATTAAAGGTATCGTGCCCGAAACCAGTCTTATTGTAGGAGAACATTTCCATAAAACCTATAACATTCCTTATGATAATATTGGAGTGATAACCGGCCCCTGTCATGCCGAGGAGGTGGCTTTGGAAAGGCTTTCCTATTTGACCATCGCCTGTTCTGATGAAGAGAAGGCAAAGTTGGTAGCCAAAAACCTCAGCAGCGATTATATTACCTGTAAGACCAGCGACGACATTGTGGGTACCGAATATGCAGCTATGCTTAAGAATATTTATGCAATAGCCGCCGGTATTGCCCACGGACTTGGCTACGGAGACAACTTCCAGAGCGTATTAATGAGTAATGCGATTAGAGAGATGAAGAAGTTCATCAAAAAAGTCCACAAAATGAAGAGGAACATCAATGATTCCGCCTATCTGGGAGATTTATTGGTGACGGGATATTCTATCTTCAGCCGTAACAGGATGTTTGGTAATATGATTGGTAAAGGCTACACCGTAAAAAGCGCTCAGATGGAAATGAGCATGGTTGCCGAAGGTTACTACGCAACAGAAAGTGCCTATAAAATTGTACAGGAAACAGGTGCCAAAACTCCAATCATCAATGCCGTTTACGGCATTCTATACCAGGGCAAAGAGCCTAAGAAGGTTTTCAAGAAATTGGCGGAGAAACTGGATTAACTAGTTATTGGTTAATAGGCTGGAGGTTCAGGAAGGTTTAAAACTTTTTAAGTTCACCACTTCTTCCAATTAACCATTCACTAATCACCAATTAACTATTTAAGTAGCACACCCTTCCTCTGCATCACAGGAAGTTCCTGTAATGCCTTTTCATTGATACTGTTCTTTCGGAAAACAAATTTCTTGTGAAACATCTTTCCTTCAGCAAAGAAGGAAACAGAGAATTCGTTGTTCAGCTGAAGCACGTCCTCCTGTAGAAATTCAACTTTGGCAAAAGATTGGGCCGGCAATTCGGTTAAACTATGCCTCATGGTAGAAGTTTCTCTTTTTCCGTCGTATCCTTTGGAGACGATCAGGACACCTTCGATTGCTTCACCACGATCATTTATTAGATAGGCATTCCAGTCAAGACTGCCGTATTCCTCATGTTTTTCCCTTACTGCAGCAAGAAAAACTCCTTTAACCTCGGGAATTTCTATATCCTTCTTCACTAATCGCTGACCTTGCCTTTAATCCATTTATATAGTCCCCATAGAATTAGAGCAGCAACTCCAAGAAGGATGGCTCCTATGGTAAACTCAATGATTTCTACTGCTATTAATAGTATAATAACTGCCAGTGCAATAATTCCGATGACTACTAAACCTGCTGTTTTCATATAGAGGATTTAAATTGTTCCAGAAATCTCATGTCGTTTTCATAGAACATTCGAATATCACCTATCTGGTAGAGCAACATGGCAATTCTTTCTATTCCCATCCCAAAAGCAAAACCAGAATATTCTGAAGGATCTATGTTACAGTTGCGTAGTACATTTGGATCTACCATCCCACAGCCCATGATCTCCAGCCATCCGGTACCTTTTGTGATACGGTAATCGGTTTCTGTTTCAAGGCCCCAGTAAATATCTACCTCTGCACTAGGCTCTGTAAACGGAAAATAAGAAGGTCGTAACCTGATCTTTGATTTTCCGAACAACTGCTTTGTAAAATACAACAAAGTTTGCTTCAAATCTGCAAACGAAACATTTTTGTCCACGTACAATCCTTCCACCTGATGAAAGATACAGTGTGATCTGGCCGAGATGGCCTCATTTCTAAAAACTCTTCCGGGGGAAATAGTTCTAATTGGCGGCTTGTTATTTTCCATGTACCGCACCTGTACCGAAGAGGTGTGGGTGCGGAGCAGCACATCTGGATTCGTCTGAATAAAGAAGGTATCCTGCATGTCTCTCGCAGGATGATATTCCGGAAGGTTCAAAGCAGTAAAATTGTGCCAGTCATCTTCCATTTCAGGACCTTCAGAAACATTGAAACCAATATTGGAAAAGATCTCGATGATCTGGTTCTTCACAATAGAAATTGGATGACGTGCCCCAATTTCCACCGGTTCCCCGGGACGGGTAAGGTCGCCGTATACACCTTTGTCCTCTTCGCGGCTCTCGAGCTCCTCCTTAAGCTGCTGTACTTTATTGGTAGCAGCATCTTTCAACTGATTCACTGCCTGGCCAAAAGCTTTTTTCTCTTCATTCGGCACTGCTTTAAATTCAGCAAAATACTGATTCAAAATACCCTTTTTGCCAAGGTATTTTATACGAAAATTTTCTACTTCCTCTTTAGTTGCAGCTTGAAAAGCTTCAATTTCAGAGATATGCTCCTTAATGGTTTCTGTCATGGTCCCTTTTCTTTAGGAAGCGCAAATTTATGAAAATTAACCGGCACTTCAACTGCACCTGCCAACCCAATTCCTTGGGTTCTAAGCTTCCAAAAAATATTATTCTATATATTCTTTTTCAAGGAAATACTGCACTATAGCTTCTTTCATCAACACCTGTTGCTCCCCCGATTTAAGTTGCGGCAGGTGCTCCACCACCTTGTAATGTGGCCAGCCCTCATCATCAAAATATTCGAATTCGTAGTAGCCGTAGGGTTCGAGAAGCCGGCATATAGCAATGTGCATAAGATCCAGCTTATGATCTTTCTTATATTTTCTATGTATCTGCCCCAGTTCCTGAAGCCCGATAATATATATAATGGCATCAAGCTCGAGCTTCTCACCGTCTGCAAATTGCCGCGACAGCTTTTCTTCTACTTCAGCCCAACGCTGTTTTAATTGTTCATCTCTAGACATGGCGCAAAGATAATTACTAAGAACGGGAATTTACTATCTTTGAGAACATGAATATTCTGGACCTGCTCCTCAGTATCTTCCTCCTGCTTGGACTTGTAAGAGGACTTTTTAAAGGCTTTTTTGCAGAACTTGCAGGCCTTCTCTCCCTTATTGGCGGGATCTACGCCGCCATACATTTTTCGGGAGCAACCTATAGTTTTCTCAACTCCTTCATTGATTGGGATGAAAAGTACCTCAGTATCCTATCTTTTGCAGTTACCTTTTTTATTGTCGCCATCTTAATATCGCTGGCCGGAAGTTTCCTAACTAAAATGGTACACATGGTTGCCCTGGGAATTATCAACAGGTTGGCCGGCGGAATATTTGGAGTGCTTAAAATGGCATTTTTGGCAAGTATCTTTATAATGTTCATCGAACGCTTTGAAGTATTCGATACCGAAGAGACCACCAAAGAAGAATCTGTACTTTATGGCCCGGTAAGGGTACTTGCCCCTGCAATTTTACCTACCATTATTGAAGAAGTAAAAGAAGGGGATCTTTTCGAAACCTCTCCTGAAGCTGACGAAGCTCCCAGATAATACCCAAAAAATCCCCATTTTAAAAGGTATATTAAAAGTTTAACTGGTAAACCTCGTCCAATTGATCTTCACTGCTCACATTCACATTAAGATCCTTGATTATTCCTGAACCAACTCCATAAGCCCAGCCATGTAAATGCAGCTTTTGACCATTTCTCCAGGCTCCCTGCACAATAGAAGTTTTTGCAAGATCATAAACCTGTTCGACAACGTTAAGTTCTACGAAACGGTCAAAACGGGTATCTTCATCTTCAATCGCATCAAGTTCCTTTTTGTGAAGCCTGTATATATTTTTGATGTGTCTAATCCAGTTATCGATAAGACCAATGGAATTATTGCCCATAGCCGCTTTTATTCCCCCACAACCATAGTGGCCACACACGATCACGTGCTCAACCTTTAGCACGTTTACTGCGTAATCCAGAACACTCAACATATTCATGTCTGAATGTATTACCATATTGGCAATGTTGCGGTGCACAAAAACCTCTCCCGGCTGGGCGCCGATAATTTGATTCGCAGGCACCCGGCTATCAGCACAACCAATCCATAATAACGGAGGTTTCTGTCCTTCAGCTAATCTTTTAAAATAGTCGGGATCTTCTTTGATGATTCCCTCAACCCATTCTTTATTATTCTGGATAATCTTTTTATAGAAATCTGGCATAGCATAAATTTTTGTAATGCTAATTTACAGTTTTTTCAGATCATTTTCCTGCATCCACCCACGGCTTCCATTTGGCAGTTCTATTTCCACCCAATCCTGGAAGTTTTCGGTGATCTTTACCTTGGCACCTTCATGAAGTAAAAAAGCTTCCCCGGCCCGCGGTGAAGGTTCGCTTTTCACCTCCACCTGTTCGGTAAAAACTATAGCAAAAGAGCTTTCCTGTTGCAAAGAATCTTTTGTGAAGCCAACAACTGCGGAAGCAATTGCCATCACCAGGAAAAACATACTGCCTATAAACAGGAGCCTTTTAGTAGTTGTTCTTCGGCTGAAGTAGTACACCAGGAAAAATACCACGAACAAAAGCATACAGAAAATGGCTATCCATCCCCAACCTGCAGCGGTAAAAGCAGAAGTAGACCTGCTGAAAATCCCCCAAAAACCTCCTTTAGCTTCCTCGCCTATGGCATCAATGGCCATGTTTTTGGCAAAGACAAGATTGTTCCGGGCATCCTCATCTCCCGGGTTTAGCTGTAGTGCCTTCTCGTAATGATAAATACTGGGAGCCACACGATCGAGACGGTAATAAGCATTCCCGAGATTATAATGTAAAGCTGCCGAAGTCTCTCCGTTTGCCAGGATCTGTTCGTAATTTTCTACAGCTTTTTCAAATTCTCCTGCGGCATAAGCTTCATTAGCTCTTTCGAATAGCATTTCATTTTGGGAATATCCGCCTAAGCTAAAAGTAAGTGCCAGTAAAAAGATCAGCTTTTTCATACCTGTTTGTCAATTTCTGAAATTACTCTTACGGCTTTGTCATAGTCCTGCTGCATGGCCACATTGGATGCAGGTGTATACCTGGCGAATTCACAGCTCTTGAGTAGTTCTATAAATTCTGTCTCTGTCGAAGCATCTACTCCTTTACTTCTCAGCAATTCACTTATCCTCTCCTTGCTCATCTCACTGGTCTGGATATGTAGCTTTGCCTTCAGATAATTATGCAGCGCCCGTTCCAGAGAATCGTAGAATTTATTCTGATCTCCGAGATTCTTTTTAGCTTCTGAAAGATATTTGCGCGCCAGGCGATCGGCTTTTCTTATCCGGTTACCACGCACGTCTCCTGCAATAGCTTCCCTTCTTTTTCCGAAGAGAATAGCTAAGGGTATTAAAAGTACCGGCCCCAAAAATAAACTCCAGAACAGTACCGAACCAATAAAAGGTTCCTCCCCAATAGCACGCAGGGATGTATTCAGTTTAATATATCTAAATTGATTTGTCGCAGCAGGAACCTGTTGTGCCACTCCGTTTGAACCTGAAGAACCCGAAGCTACTCCGCTGCCTGCAGGAGGGGCTGCAACGTCCAGCATTATCTCCTGTGAAGTAAGGGTTTTGTACGACTGGGAATTCAGATCGAAATAGCTGAAGCTCAAAGGCGGAATGGGATATTTCCCACGTACCTGGGGCACCAGCGTATAGGTATTGGCAATGCTGCCCTGCATCCCGTTAATATTTGTCCTGACATTTTCAGAATATTCCGGTTCATATTGCTCCATTGAGGCCGGAACTGTCAACGGCGGAAGATCGAATAATTTTAAATTCCCCTGCCCGGTCACCTCGACTTTAGCCTGTAAGGACTCTGTAGCTCTAAGTTCAGTTTTATTAGCAGTAACTTTTAAATTGAGGTTTTTACCTACCGCCCCGGTAAAATCTGCCGGTTTTCCCGCTTCGGGAAGTGGTTTTACCTCTATTACCCGGTTCCCGGCGGCAACAACTTTATCAACTGTTTCATAGAACCTGTTGCCAAAAATATCCCTTCGGTTGCCGGGTACTTCTACAGAAATATTCAGCGTAAGGGGTTCAATATTGAGTTTTCCGGTTTTTTGAGGATACAGCACCGTTTTCCGAAGCACTACATAACGATAAGGTTCTCCCTTGTATGTCCCGTTCTCTACCTCCAGTCTTTGAATATCAATATTCTGACTCCAGAAGTCGCTGAATTTCGGATTGTCGAGCTGTCGCCAGTCACTCACATTGATCCGCGGACTTACATAGAGCTTATAAACTACAGTGATCGCTTCATTGAGATAAGGATTGGTATTGGAGATCTCGGCCACCAGATGTATATTTTCTGATGCTATATATTCAGAATTTTCCCCGTCTGTGGGCTGATCTACAGCTGCAGTTACTTCCACCTGCACGGGCATAGTCTTATAGACATTCCCGTCTATCGTGATCTCTGCCTGCCCTATGGTAAAATTACCGCGCCCTTTGGGAGCAAGAAAATAACTGTAGGTTTTGGAGTAGCTCCTTTTCCCGTTCACCCAGGTATTACTTACTGCCTGGTTAGGGCCGCCCACCACAGTAAAATTTGTGAAAGATGGAGGATTAAAGTTGTCTCCATCTTCATTCATAACAAAATCCACCCGCAGGCGCTCATTGACCCCGAGCCTGTTTTTGCTCACTTTGGCTTCAAACTGAACCTGCCCTATTGCAAGGCTCGAAACCATGAACATTATTAAAAGTACCAGTTTGTTCTTCATTTTTCCTTACCAGTCTTTTTCCGTTTTTACAGGCACACCCTTTTCTTTCCTGGCGTTGATCTTTTCCTGTACTTTCTTTTCTTCATTTCCCATTGCTTCAAGCAGGTTCTTCACCTGTTGAGGAGAAAGTTGCCCAGGTCGCTGCTGGGGCTGTTTAGGCTCTTCTCCTTCCTTAGGCTTTTCATTCTTTTGTTCCTGCTTATCATCGGGTTCGCCTGCATTTTCTTTTTTCTGATCGCCTTCTTTATTCTCATCTTCTTTTTGATCACCACCCTCTTTATCATCGGGCTGACCATCCTCACTCTGCTCTTTTTCTCCTTCGCCGTCCTGTTGTTCGTTTTGATCCTGTTGATTCTGCTGATCCTGCTGTTCCTTATCCTTACTGTCACCACCCCCGCCTTCTTTCAGCTCTTCCTCCAGCATCTTTTTTGCCAGGGCCAGGTTATAGCGGGTTTCATCATCCTTCGGATTATTTCTAAGTGACTGCTTATAGGCTTCAACGGCTTCACTGTATTTTTTCTGCTTCATAAAAGCATTCCCTTTATTGTGAAAAGCATCGTGTTTAAGAGGCTTCTGCTTTGCGGTAGTTGCCGCATCTGCATGCCGGTCTAAAGCCTGGGATGTGATCTCTTTGTTATAATAAAGATTTCCAAGGTTATATTTAGCTTCTGCGTTTTCGGGGTCTTTAGCTATAGCCTTGCGGTAATAAGCTTCGGCGGTAGCCATATCATTATCAGCGAGTGCTGCCTCGGCCTCCTGCATGTATTTTTTTGCCGCCTTAGCTGCAACATCAGGTTTATTCTGAGCAACAGCAAAAAGGGGAAAAGAAAAAACAAGTCCCAAAAAGGTCATTTTCAAGAGGTATTTTCTAAACATCCTTTTCATCATCAACTCCTTTTTTCGTTAAACAAATTTAATCTTTTTAACCAGGCTGTCTGTCTTTCAAGTAATAAGATATCCAAAAGAAGAAAAAGCAGACCCAAACCTAAGAACCACTGAAACTGGCTTTTATATTCAGCTACCTGTTGTGATTCAAACTCTTTCTTGTCCATATTCTGCAGGATCTCTGTTACTTCTTCCACCACCCGCGAGGTCACACGGCCATCAATATATCTTCCGTTCGCGGCTGCAGCAATTTCCATAAGAGTTTTTTCGTCCAGTCGTGTGATCACTGTTTCTCCCCGGTTATCTTTTTTATAATTCTGAACAACTCCGTTTCTTTTCTCCGGAATAGGACCTCCCTTTTGTGTTCCCACTCCTATTGTCACTATCCTGATGCCTTTTTTAGCAGCTTCTTCTGCTATGCCTTCAATATTACCCTCGTGATCTTCCCCGTCACTAATGAGGAACAATACCCTGTTGGTTTGTTCAGCATCATTAAAATAGGTTTGGGAAAGCTCAATTGCTTCCCTGATTGCTGTTCCCTGCGAGGAAAGCATATCGGTATTCATGTTTTGCAGGAACATTTTTGCCGCTGCATAATCTGTCGTGATTGGCAACTGCGGAAAAGCACTACCTGCATAAGCGATGATCCCAACCCGGTCACTGGCCAGATTATTTATGATCTGGGTAACCAGCTGTTTGGATTTCTCAAGTCGGTTTGGCGCGATATCTTCGGCCAGCATACTCTTGGATACATCTACTGCAAATACCACGTCAACGCCCTCCCGCTTAACCGTTTCCAATTTTGTGCCAAACTGCGGATTCACCAGCGCTATGACAAAACTGGCAAGAGCAAGGCAAAGCAGGATGATCTTAAGTACCTGTTTCCCTGTAGAGCGGTTAGGGCTCAATTTATCCAGCAGCTCTTTATCTGCAAATTTTCGTTGTGTTCTTTTTTGCCAGAAAACCACCATGGCATATAACAGCACAATCACCGGAATGCCAATCAACAACCATAAATATGTCTTATCTTCTAACAGGAACATCTTCTAATATTTAAACAAAACTTCTGAAAACAGTGAACCTCAACAATACCTCAAACAACAATAAAAATCCTGCCAATAATATCAAAGGCCTGAATTTTTCCTCGTAATTATAATATCTGAATTCCTCGATCTCTGTTTTCTCCAAGGTATCGATTTCCTCATAAATTTTTTCCAGGGATTTATTATCTGTCGCCCGGAAGTACTTTCCACCGGTTGCATCGGCTATTTCTTTCATCAGGGCTTCATCTATTTCTACCGGCACCCGGCCGTACTGGAAATTTCCATTAGGTAAAATGGCAATTGGAGATAAGGCAGTGCCGTTACTTCCCACTCCAATAGTATAGGTTTTAATCCCGAATTCAACGGCCAGCTCACTTGCGATCTTTGGATCAAGGAATCCGGCATTGTTCATACCATCTGTAAGCAGTATGATCACCTTGCTTTCTGCCTGACTATCCTTTAAACGGTTGACAGCAGTGGCCAGTCCCATACCAATGGCGGTACCATTTTCCAGCATCTTGTTGTATTCTATTGCCTCAAGGGCACCCAGTACAATACTCTTATCACTGGTGATTGGAGTCTGTGTAAAACTTTCACCGGCGTATACTACCAGCCCAATTCTGTCGGCAGGACGGTTACGCACAAAATCGGCAGCAACTTTTTTTGTGGCTTCAAGTCTGTTAGGATCGAGATCCCGGGCCAGCATACTGGCAGAGATGTCTATCGCCATGACGATATCAATTCCAAAGTTACTGCTGGTGCGTGAAGAGACATCCACCGTTCTGGGGCGGGCCAATGCAGTGATAACCAAAGCAAGTACCAGGAGTCTGAGAACAAAAAGCACAGGCCGCAGCTTACCCATTATTCCGGGTTTGGTCTCAAAACCTTTGATGTTCGAGATCCTGAGTTCGGCTGTTTGCCTGTTTCTTTTCCAGACATACCAGGCCAGGGCCAGCGGCAAAAGCAGCAAAAGCCAAAAGAACTGCGGATCTTCAAAGACGAATCTCTCAAACATTAATTCTGCCTGTTTTTTATCAATTCAACCGAAGTGGCGATTCGCTGTGCGATCTCTTCGGCATATTTGTCGTTTTCATTATAGATCATTACCACCTGCTGGTATCCCTCTCCCATTCCGAAGTTAAGGATGGAATACTTTTTCTGAAGCACTCCCGATTTTTCATTTTTTTGAAAGCCCATGGTTCCGAAAATCTTCAAACCATCCAGTCCATTGAGCGTGGTAATTTTTTCCTGTTTCGTAATAATATTAGTTGCACCTCTTTTTTCGAGATAAGCATATACTTCTTCCAATGCAGAATCCAGGCTAAAATCTTCACTTGCCGGGCGGGTATTGACACTCACGAATAGATTGCTTTCAAGGCTTCCATACCTGAAGGTTTCTCTTCCTATGGCAATTCCTGTTGTATCACTCATGTCTCTCACCAGCACATCTGGTGTGGCTATTGTAACTGCAGGAGTACCATATTCACTGGACACCCATTCTCCTTCCAGCATTTCTTTACTTGTATTCCCTAAATAGGTATCGG
Organism: Salinimicrobium xinjiangense DSM 19287; assembly: GCF_000423585.1. Taxonomy (GTDB): domain Bacteria; phylum Bacteroidota; class Bacteroidia; order Flavobacteriales; family Flavobacteriaceae; genus Salinimicrobium; species Salinimicrobium xinjiangense. Next base: position 65,710 of record NZ_KE384054.1, on the reverse strand, counting down.
CGAAGAATTCGAGACCTTTTGTAGAAATGATATAGGCGGTGCCGGCGCTAAGAAGAATAATAACAGCAAGGATCCCAAAAATGATCTTTTTGACCTTCTTTTTTCGCTCCAGCCTTTCCCTGTACTCCTGATCCCTTAACAGGTCCTCTTCGGTAGGCTGCGGAATGGAAGCTTTGGTGTCTTTAATAACATTTTCCACACTTTGCCTGTCTTCTTTTGCGGTAAGCACATCGGGTCGGGAGTTTGCAAATTTTGCAAGGTCGGCACGTTCCAGGATCACCTTTAAACGGGTAATCGTTGTGTCCTCCAGCTTTAACTTCCCTCTGTCCCTTTCGGTTTCCAGATAAGCGATCAATTCATTGGTTGTACTTTCTAAAGCGTGATCATAGACTTCCCCATCGAGATATCGACGTACCGCAGCAGATAGCTGGGAATAATATTCTTTTAACTCCCGCTGCTCCAACAGGTGGGAATCGTCGAGTTGCTTCAGTTCAAACAATGCCTGTTCATAAGGCGGTAGTCTTTGCGCAGCTTCTTTTCGTTTTTTCCGGCTGCGGTAAAGTAAATAAGCTACTACCCCGAGAAGGATCAATCCAAGAACCCACCACAGCCAGATTGGAATACCAAAAGCCGGCGGCACTGCTACGGAAGGTTTTATAGGATACATTTTCTGTTTGGTGGTATCCACTACAACATCGTTTACTACTACAGCAAAGGAATCTGTGCGGAATTCCCGATCTCCTATAAGTACCAGTTGCCGCGGAATAACATAACTCCCGGAATCAAACTGTGTGAGGGCATACTCCCTGATGAGCCTTTGACGATCTCCAATTTTGCTGGTGTCAATCGCATAAGCTTCGATCATTTCAAGCGGGGAGAAAGTCTGTCCCTCCGGAAAAACCACGACCTTGTTATCCTCAATTTCTACCGAAAGCCTGTAGGTGATTTGCTCTCCGATCTTAATGGTAGTTGTATCAACAGAAGCCTCCACCTCCTGTGCCTGCAGTCCTGCAGGAACGAAGAATAGGAAAAATAGAAAAAAGCAGAAGGAGAATCCTCTTCTCCCTAAGGTGTCAAAAATGTCATTCTGCCTCAATATTTTTTCTGTCATCATTTTTTATCTGTCCTTAAAATACCCCAGTAATTTCTTTACATAGCTTTCGTCGACTCTCGTACTCAGGCTTCCCGCACCACTTCGCCTGAAGCTTTCAACAAAGTAATCTACCCGGTCGCGGTAGTATTTGCTATAGTTGTTTCGAACTTCACGAGAAGAGGTGTCAACCATAATCCTTTTGCCAGATTCTTCATCCTGCATGGCTACCATTCCCAGATTAGGTATGCTTTCTTCCCGCTCGTCATACACCCTGATGCCGGTTATGTCATGACGCCCGCTGCTAATCTTAAGAGTACGCTGATAATCTTCGGCAATAAAATCAGAAAGCACAAAAACAATGGCTTTCTTTTTCATGACCCGCGATAAATAACTCAGCGCATTTTCCAGGTCGGTTTTTCGGCTTTTAGGTTCGAACTCAAGCAATTCCCTGATGATCCTCAAAACATGTGACCGTCCCTTTTTAGGCGGGATGTATAATTCTATAACATCCGAAAACAGGATGAGACCAATCTTATCGTTGTTCTGTGTAGCCGAAAATGCCAGAGTAGCAGCAATTTCTGTAATGATATCCTGTTTAAATCCGTTGCGGGTTCCAAACAGTCCGGAGCCGGAAACATCAACCACCAGCATCATGGTAAGTTCACGCTCCTCTTCAAAGACTTTTACAAAAGGTTCAGAATAGCGGGCAGTGACATTCCAGTCAATATTCCGCACGTCATCTCCAAACTGGTACTGCCGGACTTCACTGAAGGTCATCCCCCGTCCCTTAAAAGTAGAATGGTATTCCCCACCAAAAATGTGATCACTTAACCGGCGGGTTTTGATCTCTATTTTTCTGACTTTTTTGAGTAACTCCTTAGTATCCATTTCTTCAATTGACAATTAACAATGAACAATTAACAATGGACTCAGAAAACTGATCATTGTTAATTGATAATTGATCATTGATTATGGGACTTCGATCTCGTTGACGATCTTATTTATGATATCTTCGGAAGTTACGTTTTCTGCCTCGGCCTCATAGGTAATCCCAATTCTGTGACGCAGCACATCATGTACTACAGCGCGAACATCTTCGGGTACAACGTAGCCGCGACGCTTGATAAAAGCGTAACATTTTGCAGCAGTGGCCAGGTTAATACTTCCCCTTGGAGAAGCTCCAAAATTGATCAAAGGCTTGAGATTTTCAAGTCTGTATTTTTCCGGAAAACGAGTGGCAAAAACTATATCGAGTATATATTTTTCAATCTTTTCATCCATATAAACTTCCCGAACCGCCTGCTGTGCTCTGGCAATCTGTTCAAGGCTCACTACAGGGTTCACTTTTTCAAAGCTGCCTTTAAGATTCGCTCTGATGATCATTTGCTCATCGGCCATTTCAGGATATTTGATCACCGTTTTCAGCATAAAACGGTCAACCTGGGCTTCAGGCAAAGGATAAGTTCCTTCCTGTTCCACAGGGTTTTGAGTTGCCATTACAAGAAATGGTCTGTCAAGAATAAATGTTTCCTCCCCTATGGTCACCTGCTTTTCCTGCATCGCTTCAAGCAGTGCAGACTGCACCTTGGCAGGAGCACGGTTTATCTCATCGGCAAGTACGAAGTTTGCAAATATAGGCCCTTTCTTAATGCTGAAATCATTCAGCTTCATATTGTAAATAAGGGTACCTATAACATCTGCCGGAAGTAGATCTGGCGTAAACTGAATCCTGCTGAAGGATCCGTGAACAGCCTGAGCCAGAGTATTTATGGCAAGGGTCTTTGCAAGACCGGGAACTCCTTCGAGAAGAATATGTCCCTGCCCCAATAACCCGATCAACAAGCGTTCAACCATGTGCTTCTGGCCTACTATGACCTTCCTCATTTCTGAACTAAGTATATCAACAAAAGCACTCTCGCGCTCAATTTTTTCATTGATACTGGCTATGTCTACCGGGTTGTTATTTTCAAGCATGAATATTATTTTTTATTAGGTGAAGATACTTATCTAAGGTCTACGGCGCAACCTCAGCAAATATTCAACCAAATTATCTTAAATTTATGTTAAAAGAAAAGCAGCGGGGATACCGCTGCTTTTTTTTTATCATATAGGATTTTAATTTTTATTCATCCAGCCATAGCGTATCTACCTCAACATCGCTTCCGGCTGTAACTGTAACATTATTTACAATTGCAATATTTAAACCTGAACCTTCAGCAGGAGTAGCTGTAAGTTTGTAACTACCTGCAGGAAGTCCGTGGATCTGGAAATTTCCACTGGCATCTGTATAAGCAGAAGCATGCAGAGAACCACTTTGAACAGTTATCAGTACCTGCTCTGTGGTAGGATGAACACTTCCAACAATAGAGCCTGTATCGGCTTCAGCAGCAACTCTAAGTACAGGATGAAGCAAAAAGGCACCATTTCCTGTAGTTACTACAGATTTATCCACATCAAAATCCAGGATAAAAGTATAATTCTTTCCGGCCTCAAGTTCCTGATCAATGTTGACCTTAAGACCTGACTGTTGTGCACTTGGAGTTTTCAAAACATGCTCTGCCTCTGTACCGTTATTAAGAACAATGGTGTTTTGATCCCCTAGTACCAGCCTCATTTGATGTACGTAACCAGCTTCAATTTCTGTGTCTGCAAGAAGTTCGGTCACTCCGCCGGTCAGACTAAGAAGATCTATAACTCCCGTGTTTACACCTCCAAGACTTACCCAGCCTTCTTCTTCCTCCCCTTCAGCAGTGGATTTGATCATTACATCTTCAACTTCTACGTAAACATGTTTGTAGTCTCCCGGAGCATCAGTAAGTCTCACAGAAACCCTTGCTTTTTCTTCGGACCCTGACGAATCATCTGAACTACAACTAACAAACCCTGTAACCAGAGCGAATAAGAATAAAAATAAATGATACTTTTTCATAAAAGATTGTTTTTTAGTTTAGGCTTAATAACGCACGATAAAAGGGTTTAATTTATCGGCAAATGAAGTTTAACTTTTTTTAACTTTAAGGTGGTTTCCTTTAACAACCCCGGTTTCAGCTAAAATGCAGGAGTTCCTTACTTTTAAAAAATGAGGCAAAGAAATTCTTATTCGCGTATTATCCAGGATCCTGCAGGATGGCAGGAGCTTTCAAAGGGAGCCAAAATTCATCTGTTTCAGCATTGTATTGAAAAGGGCATCACTACTTTTCTCGTTGACTTCTGCCATGCAGACACCTATGATTCCGGTCTTGGCACTGCTTTTAGCGAAAGTGGCCTTAGTCGTGACGAGATCCAGATCATAGCCTGCCCGGGTGATAATTTGTCAGATGAAGAAAGTATCATCAGCCGGGTGGAACAAATTCTTGAAATCCTGGACACCGATTACCTTGATCTTTTAATTCTCGACTTTAATGCCCCTGCAGACGTATTACTTTCCGCGGTTGAAAGATTTAGAGCCCGGGGGAAAATAGTGGAAGTTGGAGTCCTGGAAAATAGGCCGGGGGAGAAAAAAGATTTTTTAAAGGATTTTCCTGCCAGCGCCACTATTTCAACATTGAAGCTCGGCCCGGGAGCCATTAAAAGTCTTACTTTAGCTGAACCTGCTTCCGAAGAAACAACACAGATGATCATTCCCGAAAGCGGAGATTGGGAAAATGAGCACGAGGAACTCAATAAACTTGCGCAGAAATACAGCTTGAGGCCCAAAGAAATACTTTTCGCGTGGCTATTGCATCATAAAGCACAATTCCACGCAGTAATAAAAGGAAATTCTGAAGCAGTAATAGATTCGGCCTTTAAAGCCTTTCATGCATCCATCATTGATGAAGATCTTGAAAAGTTTCCGGAACGATTGTAAAAAAACACATTTTTGACACCTATGAATAAAACAGCTTTAGTGACAGGAGCCAGCAGCGGAATTGGAAAAGCAACAGCTATTGCTCTTGCCGAAGCCGGCTTCAACCTGGTCATTTGCGGCAGAAGAAAAGAGCCCCTGACTGACCTTAAAACTCAACTTCAGGAAAAAGTAAAAGTAGAGATCCTTCAGTTTGATGTTCGCAGCAAAGAAGAAGTAAAAAAAGCAATTGAAAGCCTTCCGAAGGAATCAAAGAACATCGATCTGCTGGTAAATAATGCAGGTAACGCTCACGGTCTTGATCCTATTCAAAGCGGAAACCTTGAAGATTGGGATGCCATGATCGATATCAATGTTAAAGGTCTGCTTTACGTGAGCCGGGAGCTTATTCCGCAGATGGTAGAAAGAGGATCTGGAGACATCATCAATATTGGCTCAATTGCCGGAAAGGAAGTTTATCCAAACGGAAATGTCTACAGCGCCAGTAAACACGCAGTGGATGCAATTAGTAAGGGAATGCGGATTGATCTTAACGGAAAGGGAATTAGAGTAGGCGCCATCAATCCCGGGTTGGTGGAAACGAATTTTAGTGAAGTAAGATTTAAGGGAGATTCAGAAAGGGCTAAATCAGTTTATGAGGGATACCGGGCATTGAAGCCTGAAGACATTGCAGATATTATTGTCTTCATGGTCACACGTCCCGCTCATGTTAATATTGCCGACCTGCTCGTGCTGCCAACAGCACAAGCCAGTTCTACTATTGTGCATAAGGAATAGGAAGACATGATCAATAAGCGCCTTCTTATTAAAAACCTGCTCGCTCACAATAGTGAAAATAGTTTTTACGATAAAAAGCGCCAGATCAATCTTGCCGAAAAAGAAGGCAAGGCAAAATTCCTTAAACACATTTGCGCACTATCCAATTCAAATCCCGGTAATAATTCCTTTATGGTCATTGGAGTTGAGGATGCCGATAATGCCATCAAGGGTGTAGATTTCTTTGATGACAGCAAGATTCAGAACCTGGTAAACGCTTACCTGGAAAATCCGCCGCTGGTAGCTTATGAAAATATTCCATTTCCGCATTTACCCGACGATCTTGTTGTGGGCCTGGTTACTATAAGGCCAAATAAAGGCCGAACCTGCTCTTTGCGCAAGGGGATATGGAAATATCCTGCAGGAAGTGTTTTCTTCAGGGAAGGCAGTATTAGTATTGCTTCGGAATTTTCACGGGGAACCCAGAGTGACAATTCAGAAATTGTTGGATCTATTGAAGCCCATTCGCAGAACAACATAGGAATGACGCTCGACGGGGTTTTTGATTTTATGGGAAAGCATGAAAACCTGAACCCTACTTACAAGGTTTTTAAGGAGTATTTCGTTGTCTGCTGGAGTGGAAAGAAAAAGGATCTGGGCGGTAATACCTATTTTTCCAGAGTTGATATTGAACTAATAAATGAGCAGGTAAAGCTTTTTTACTCCGAACTGGATGAGGTGAGCATTGAGATCACAGATGATCTCTTTAGCATTTTGGAATTCGTGCGCCTGGGATTAAACGACCGGTTCAAATATTACCCGCTCGAAGAGGTAAAGATCTTTTTTAAAGACAATGCCACTTACGAGATAAAGACAAATATGCTTTTTGAACCTCCACAATTTGAAAAGAAAACCCTTTACCATATTTACAATTCCAATATTGCATTGATCAATAAGCTCAAAAAAAAGCTTAGTCTTTCCCCGGCCGAAGAAAAGGATCTGTATAATTTGCCTGCAACCTTTCTTTTGTGTTATTTCAATGGCTTTAATGAAGCTCTGGAAAAACTTGAAGATGCCAGGGAAGAATTGAAAAATTATGATTCAGAAATCTATCAACAGTACAAGGAAAGCCTGCGGATCCTGAGAAAGGTTAAATACAATTAAGATGGAACGGACTCTCGTAATAGGAGATATTCATGGAGGCTTAAAGGCTTTGATACAGCTTTTGGAACGTGCGGAAATTACCCCCGACGATAATTTTATTTTTTTGGGAGATTACGTGGACGGGTGGAGTGATTCGGCCAATGTGGTATCCTATCTCATAGAATTTGCAAAACAGAACACATGTATTTTTTTAAGAGGAAATCATGATGATCTTACCCATCGCTGGTTGAAAACTGGTGAACTTAATGATCAATGGCTGCAACATGGCGGGCAATCAAGTATAGATGCCTACAGGCAATTCAACAATAAGGAAAAGCAGGCGCACATCAAATTCTTTGAGGAGATGGTAAATTATTACATTGACAAGGACAAGCGGCTCTTTGTACATGCAGGTTTTACAAATCAAAAGGGGCCCGGGCAGGAATATACTCCCACTCCGTTTTACTGGGATCGTACCCTCTGGGAAATGGCGATGAGCCTGGATCCATCTCTTAAACCCGGAGATCAACATTATCCTAAAAGACTTGAACTATTTAATGAGATATACATTGGACATACTCCCGTAACCCGAATTGGTAAGGATGAACCAACCAAATTTGCCAATGTTTATAATATTGATACCGGTGCTGCTTTTATGGGGAAACTCTCTTTAATGGACATAGAGTCGAAAGAAGTGATCCAAAGTGACCCGGTCCACAGCCTTTATCCGGGAGAATCGGGCAGAAATTAAGATTATTTTTGGCATGTCCCTGTTTTAACTTTTTATCTTTGTAGATTACGCCACCACATCCTGGTGCGGTTATTGGATTTAAAAACATATATAACTTTTTAAATATGGCCTTAGAGAATATTAGATTAGAAGTAATGAAGACTGTAGAAAAGTCTATTGATGAATTTGTGGAAAAGTATCTAATACCCGTAGAAGAAATCTGGCAGCCAACAGACTTGTTACCTAATTCACAGAGTGAGAACTTTTTTGAGGAAGTAACACAGATCAGGGAAGAGGCCCAGGAACTGGGATATGATTTTTGGGTTGTTCTTGTTGCCGATATGGTCACCGAAGAAGCTTTGCCAACATATGAATCCTGGTTAATGGACATGGAAGGAGTGGAACAGCACGGGCAGCAAAAAGGTATGCAGAACGGATGGGCCAAATGGATCCGCCATTGGACGGGTGAAGAAAACCGTCATGGAGACACCCTTAACAAGTATCTTTATTTATCGGGAAGGGTTGACATGAAAGAAGTGGAAAAAACCACGCAATACCTCATCAATGACGGATTTGACATTGGAACAGGCAGAGACCCTTACCGAAATTTTGTTTACACAAGTTTTCAGGAACTGGCCACTAATATTTCACATAAAAGAGTAGGCCAACTGGCGAGGAAGAAAGGAAATAAGATGCTGGCAAAAATGTGCAACATCATTGCCGGTGATGAAATGCGTCACCACTTAGCCTATCGTGAATTTGTAAAAACGATCTTTGAATATGATCCGAGTGAAATGATGCTTGCTTTTGAGGATATGATGAAAAAGAAGATCGTAATGCCGGCACAATTCATTAGGGAATCAGGCCAGGGAATCGGAGAGGCATTTGAAAATTTCTCCAATGCTGCTCAAAGACTGGGGGTTTATACCACCCAGGATTATATTGAGATCCTTCAAAAGCTAAATGAATACTGGGAGATTGACAAGATAACTTCTCTTAGCGACAAAGCTGAAAAAGCCCGTGACTATCTTATGAATTTACCGGACAGAATGACCAGAATTGCCGAAAGAATTAAAGTGCCACAGGATCCACACCAATTTGCATGGGTGGCACCAAACGGAAAATTATAAAAAGATAAACCCCGCAGATTGCGGGGTTTATCACTAGATCTTTTTTTGTTCACAGGTCACTGAAAGAGGATAATCTGCATAATATTTTCTTACCTCAACCGGTATTGGAGCCAGGAATTCAACTTGGCTCCAAACCTTGTTAATCAATTCTTCATTTTCCTTAGGAGAAAAAGGATTAAATCTTAATTTTCCTTCTACGGGAGCCTCATCAATATTTATATAAAGCACAGGAGAATTACAGCCAAAATTAAAATCCGAAACAGATATTTTCCGCACTTCAGGATTTTGAACAGTTCGGTAATGAATTTCAGAATTGGTGATATCGTAAACGATGCTCCAGTGTGTCTCCTGCCCCTGATTCACCCTATCCAGAATATCAAACGAATAACTAACCGGGTCCTCACCGGAATATTCAGTTAAAGATGCGGCAACATTCACAAACCTGTCCAGAGGTGCGGTAGAAACAGGAATTTCTCTGGTTCCTCCAAAGCCTGAAAAATTTTCGAGATATCCCATACTATCTTCATAGGTATCATTGGCCAGAGCTGTAACGGGAAGGGATTCCCCACTGTGCACAACCATTTCACCTCCAATAAATTCTATTGTGGCTACATTTCCGGCTCTATCTGCCACCAAAAAATGGAGTCCGGCTACAGATTGGGGAGAGATGCGAAGGTGGCCTCTAGATGCTATAACTTCCTGCACGCTGGCCGAATTGTCCAGCTGGTATTGAATCCACTGCAGTTCAGTCAACCCAAAGCGATCATCAATTTCCGGATATACAGAACTGTTTAAAGCCATTTGTTCTATTACAAGCCCCCGTTCATTAATGCCACCATAGGGGAATTCCCGGCCATTCTGGTTAAAGCTTATACTCCCGTAGATGGAAGTCCATTCAAAAGGCTTTTCGGGAGGGCGAACCATGGCCGATTTCCGCATATTTCTCTTATTGATGAGAACGTGGCCATAACCCACCGGGAAATCAAAATTTCTCCCGAATACCAGCTGTTCTCCGTCCTGCAGACAAAAAGTAGTACAGGCATTAACCTCCGAATTTACAAGAAAAAACGAGAAGAAGGTGAGAACACAAAGAAGTCTGATTTCTTTCATTTGCCATTCTTTTAGAGTGAAGAAAACAAGGCATTTAGCCTTCTATAAATTTACTTCATAACAGAATGAAAAACTATGAAAATCAAATAAAATTAGCATCAGAGAAAAAAGAAGAACAAGCAGTAATCAATTCTGGAATACGCTAAAATCTAACGACTTCTTTCTTCTAGAATTCGGCTTCTAAAATGCCATTTTTGAGACCTATCTCCAGACCAAATTTTTTGCTCTCCCTATCCAATACCTCCTGTAGCCAGGCAGCATCCTTTCTTATGGCCTTGTGAAGGCTCAGCCTTTTTATCTCCATTGGAACCATCTCCAGCTTCAGTAAATCTCCGCTGGCAAGATCAAGTTCGGGAAAATACATCAGGGAAAGTTCTCCCCTGTACTTTTCATGTCCACTTATACCTTCATAGTCATTGATAAAATCTCCGGCCCCATAAATGATCAGCTTGTTATTATAGACCTCCATTCCCATAGGATGATGAGAGGAATGGCCAAAGATAAGATCCACTCCTGCCTGGTCAATTAATGCATGCGCAAAATCCCGGTGAGATGAAGGAACATTAAAACCCCAGTTTGGTCCCCAGTGGATAGAAAAAATGACTATATCGCCCTCTTCCTTATTTCGGGCTATGTCAACCTCTATCTCCTTCACCTGCTCCTCATCGAAGGCAGGTAAAAAATTGACCCCGGATCTTTCCTTTTTGGCAGCCCAGTTTTGAGGTATTCCACTGCCTGGGGAGCCGTAGGAATAGATGAGGATCCTTTTATCTTTAATTTTAAAAACTGAAGGTTCAGCTGCTTCCCTCGCATTTTTACCCACTCCTGAAAATGCAATTTTTGAGTCTTCAAGTGTTTTCATTGTTTCAGCAAGACCCTTTCTACCCCAATCCAGCACATGGTTATTGGCCAGACTGCAGTGGTTAATATCGGCTACACTTAACAATTCTGTATTTTTCGGGTGCATTCTGTAGTGAATACCTTTTTGGGGCCATGGCTCATCGTTTGTAGTGATGCTTGTTTCCAGATTGATAAGCTTAAGGTGAGGGTCCCTTTCTCTCCAGATCTTTAATGCATCTCCCCAAATGTACCGGTAACTCACGGGAACATTGAGATCCCCGTTCTTTCGTTCTGCCAGAAAAAGATAATCACGGGCATCTTTTACATAGGATTCATAAAGTACAGGCTCTACAGAATATCGCAAAGCCTGATCAATCCCACGTCCGGTCATAACATCTCCCGCTAAAAAGAGCTTTAAAGTTTCCTTTTCCATAGAAGTTTGAGCCGTGCAATACATGCCGGAAACAATTCCAAAGTAAAAAAGGATCATTTTCAGCATTAGTCGCACGTTTTTTTATTTGGCCCCATAATTTACAAAATTTTAAGCATCATGAGCTTAACTGCAGGGCAGTAGCAGCCGATTTATCACTAAGTTTGCACAGCAAAATTTCAGCATGAGTTCCACAAAGAATCCGCTTTTTATCCTCCTGGCCTTTTTTTCCATATATGTGATCTGGGGTTCTACTTATTTGCTGAACAAAGTTGCCGTGACTGAACTCCCGCCTTTTATGCTGGCATCTATAAGGTTTGCCACTGCAGGGCTTTTGATCTTCGGAATTAGCAGGATTATGGGAAAAAGTCTCAAGATTACCCGGACACAATTTTTTAATACTGTCATCGCCGGATTTCTCTTTCTTGCCTTCGGTAACGGAGTGGTGGTGTGGGCACTGAGGTTTGTTGACAGTGGGTTTGCTGCGCTGGTGATTTCTGCACAACCCCTGGTGGTACTGCTATTCATGCGCATTTTTGAAGGAAAAAAGATCCTGCCCATGTCCATGGTAGGAGTGGCTTTAGGTCTAATTGGGATTTATCTCCTGGTGAGCCAGAAAGAAGTGACCTCTTCAGAAAATTCTATTACCGGAATACTCATGATCTTCGCCTGTCTCCTTAGCTGGTCCTACGGAAGTCTTTTTGTGGGTAAGGCAAATTTGCCCACTAATCATTTTGTAAATACAGGTTACCAGATGTTTACTGCAGGTATAATTCTGGGAATTTCCAGCTTCTTATTCAATGAACCATGGAGTACCCCCACAAACTGGAGTACTCCTGTACAGTACTCGATGTTACTTCTTATCATCTTTGGAAGTATTGTAGCTTTTACAGCATTTAATTATCTCCTGAAAGTAGTTTCTCCTGAAAAAGTTGCCACTTCCACTTATGTTAATCCCGTGATTGCAATGCTGCTGGGCTGGTACTTTCTCAATGAACAGATTAGTACCCAGTCAGCCATCGCAGCTGCGGTCCTTCTCACCGGGGTTTATTTTATCAACACAAAAAAGAAGCTGGTGATTTTATTACGATTCACCGGCAGGGCGGCAGAATTTTTTAAAGAGAATAAATAGATTTCAACTCACCTATTCTACTTCCAGAGTTTTCTGCTCCACGTTCACATCCTGATCCCGAATATTAAAAACAAGTGTTTTTTTCAGGGCACCATCTTCTTCTTCCAAATAGTTTCCAGTGGTTGACGATTGTTCTCCATTGCTCCTGGAAAATCTGAAAGTATATTTCCCGTCGGCAGCATTTCCGGGGACGCGAAGGGTATGGTTAATTTTTTGACCCGGAGGCAGAACGTCTGCCTCGAAGCTTGATTTCTCTCCCGCTGTAGTCACCAGCAGTTCATTAACAGGTTCGGTTGTGTTATTGACAATCTCTATCTCAAGCACATGATCTTCGGGAACACACGCAAACAAGAGGAAAGGAATAAAAAGAATATAAAATAATTTTTTCATAGCGATTGATTTAGATGGCTCTTTTCTAAGATAGTAAATTCCGCCTTTTTCTAAAAACGGATCCTTAAGGCCTTTTTCAATCAATTACTTTCCTGTTTGTTTCCCGGTGCGACGATCTCCAGAAGATTTGCATTGACCGTGTTTAGAATGGGAGTTCTATCATAGTAGGTATAGATCCTGTCTATAAGGCTGTCGTTATTAAAATGTGTGGCAATATTCATTCGAACATTAACCGGCTGCCCGTTATAAACCATTTCATTGGAAACATATGCCAGCACGATTACTCCTGTTAATCCGGAATAATTTAGCTTTTGATTGGCCTTGACAGGAATGAAAACAGTATTGGAAAAGGTCATTGTCTCTATTCCGGAATTCTGCTTCCAGTCGTTCCACCAATTAATTACTTCCTCTTTCCCTTTTAAGACGGTGCGGGTATCAGCGTCTCCGTCAGGAAAAAAATACTGCACATCATCAGACAGCACTTCTCCCCAGGCGTTGAAATCTAATGCAGCCATTTTTGCTAAAGCCTCCTCGTTCAAGTCTGAATATCTTTCCGAAGCGACTTCATAATTGGATTGATTATTTGCAACAGGTTTTTCATTTCGCTCCGCTGCTTTGTCATTACAGGAAAGTAAAAGCGCAAATAATGCAGTTAAAGTGATCATCTTCTTCATATGGCCAAAAATTAAATTAGCCCTCCAGCCGATCTGAAAGTACTATAAAGATATACTAAATTTCAGATACTTGAATTAAAAAACTGTAAATGAATAAGTTACACGTTAAAAGAAGTTGAAGGTAAAAGATGTAATATTTAAAAAAAAGCAGATCCGTGCTTGGGACACGGATCTACAAAGATTACTCAATATGTGTATGCCTTACAGGTCAAATTTAATACCCTGTGCCAATGGTAGCTCTGTGGTATAATTTATCGTGTTTGTTTGACGACGCATGTAGATCTTCCAGGCATCGGAACCTGATTCTCTACCACCACCGGTTTCTTTTTCACCTCCAAAGGCTCCACCGATTTCTGCTCCGGAAGTTCCAATATTCACGTTAGCTATTCCGCAGTCAGATCCTTCCACAGATAGGAATCTTTCCGCCTCTCTTAAATTATTGGTCATAATGGCCGAAGAAAGTCCTTGTTTAACTCCATTTTGAAGGGCAATTGCATTTTCAAGATCTCCGCTGTACTTCATAAGATAAAGTACGGGAGCAAAGGTTTCGTGCTGTACGATCTCGTAATGATTTTCTGCTTCGGCTATAGCCGGTTTTACATAACAGCCGCTTTCGTAGCCTTCACCTTCCAGCACTCCGCCTTCTACAATGATCTTTCCTCCTTCTTCCACAACTTTATCCAGTGCAGCCTGATAATTCTTCACAGCATCCTTATCAATAAGCGGCCCTACATGGTTATTCTCGTCCAGTGGATTTCCAATTCTCAATTGCTTATAAGCATCGACAACAGCATTTTTCACCTTGTCATAAACATCTTCGTGTACAATTAACCTTCGGGTGGAAGTACAGCGTTGACCGCAGGTGCCCACAGCTCCAAAAACAGCACCAATTACTGTATTTTTTACATTGGCGTCCGGCGTAACAATAATGGCATTATTTCCCCCAAGTTCCAGAAGAGATTTCCCTAATCGTGCCGCAACTGCCTGTGCTACTATTTTACCCATTCTTATGGAACCGGTAGCAGAGATCAATGGCACTCTATCATCTTTTGTCAGCATTTCTCCTACGCGGTAATCCCCGGTAATCAAACAGGAAATACCTTCAGGTAAATTATTTTCGTTGAAAACACGAGCTGCGATATTTTGACAGGCAACAGAAGTAAGAGGAGTCTTTTCAGACCCTTTCCACACACATACATCACCACATACCCAAGCAAGGGCAGTGTTCCAGGACCAAACGGCTACAGGAAAATTAAAAGCTGAGATCACTCCCACTACTCCAAGCGGATGGTACTGCTCGTACATTCTGTGTCCCGGTCTTTCTGAGTGCATGGTGAGACCGTGCAGCTGCCGACTTAGTCCAACAGCGAAATCACAGATATCGATCATCTCCTGTACCTCTCCAAGACCTTCCTGATAGGATTTTCCCATTTCATAGGAAACCAACCTGCCTAATGGTTCTTTAAGCCTGCGTAATTCGTCGTTAAATTTCCGCACTATCTCCCCTCTTTGCGGTGAAGGCATGGTCCTCCAGGTTTTAAAAGCCTCCTGGGCAGTTTCTATTGTGCGGTTATAGTCTTCTACTGTCGTAGATTTAACCTTACCAATCAATGCTCCATCAACCGGAGAATAGGATTCAATCACCTCTCCCGAAGAAAACCATTCCTTCCCGGTTGAGGTTCCGTTATTAACCTGGTCTACATTCAGGCCCAGATCCTTTAAAGCTTGATTTATTCCGAATTTTTCAGCAATTGCGCTCATTCTTGTCGTTGTTTTATTATGAATTTGTTTGGATGTTTGCGAATAAAATTAAAGAGGAAAAGCCATTGACTCACTACTCCGGTTTTTCCATTACTGTCCCGCAGTTATTGCAGGTTCGCAATTCCTTACTGTCATAAAACTTATCAAAATACTTCTGAAAGTCTTTTTCTATATCATTAAGCGGAAAATACACCTCGTATAATTTATTATTGCAGTTTTCACAAAACCACAGTAATCCGTCCTTGGCATCCAAATCGACTCTTTTACGCTCCACCACGATCCCTACAGAACCCTCTGTCCTTTCGGGAGAATGCGGAATTTTTGCCGGGTGGAGGTACATGTCTCCCGGCCCCAGTTCAAAAGTTTTTTTCTTTCCCTCTTCCTGGACATGAACTTTAATATGGCCTTCCAGCTGATAGAATAATTCTTCGGTCTCATTGTAGTGATAATCTTTGCGGGAATTGGGTCCGCCTACAACCATTACAATATAATCACTGGCTTCGGGATAGATACTTTTATTGCTGACAGGTGGTTTTAAAAGATCACGGTTTTGAGCTACCCATCTATTTAAATTAAAAGGTTTGGCTATTGACATTACAGATGTTTTAGAAGCTTAAAATTAAGGAATCTTTTCCTGAAGACCTTTACTTCTGAAGCTTTCAATCGCTCACAGCTTCTTTTTTATTAACTTCCCTGCCGAATTAAATTAATGATCATGAAAAAAATACTCCTTGTTTTTGCCCTTTTTGGGACCATAGCCTGTAATAATTCTGCTGAAGAAAGAACCGGTAATCCTGAAGCTTCCGAAACAGCTTCAGAAGAAAAAGACACCATTCAAAATTTCGGAATTGTAATTCATGGCGGCGCCGGAACGATCTTGAAGGAAAACATGTCCGACTCTCTGGAGAAGGAATACAAAGCTAAGCTGGAGGAAGCGGTAAGAGCTGGGCATGCAGTACTGGAACGAGGGGGAACTTCCATTGAAGCTATTGAGCAGGCAATTAACATCATGGAAGATTCTCCGCTATTCAACGCGGGTAAAGGTGCTGTTTTCACAAATGCAGAAACTAACGAACTCGATGCTGCAGTTATGGACGGAAAAACACTTAATGCCGGAGCGGTTGCGGGAGTTACCACCGTAAAAAATCCTATCGATCTTGCCATTGCAGTTATGAACAAGTCAGAACATGTGATGATGATAGGAAAGGGAGCCGAAACTTTTGCTGAAGAGCAGGAAATGGAACTGGTGGATCCCTCTTATTTTCATACCGAAAACCGCTTTCGCGGTCTTCAGCGAGTAAAAGATTCAGAAAAAACTCAGCTGGATCATGATCAAAAAACAGCATTTTTGGATCCTTATATAAGGGACTCCAAGTATGGGACCGTAGGCGCCGCTGCTCTCGATAAGCACGGTAATCTCGCTGCGGGAACTTCTACCGGGGGAATGACCAACAAAAGATGGGGCCGGGTGGGAGATGTTCCTGTCATTGGTGCAGGAACTTACGCCAACAACAAAACCGCTGCCATATCGGGTACTGGATGGGGAGAGTTCTTCATTCGAGGGGTAGTTGCCTATGATATTTCTGCACTTATGGAGTACAAAGGTCTGTCTCTGCAGGAAGCTGCCGAAGAGGTGATCCAGAAGAAAAACGTGGAATTGGGAGGAAACGGTGGTATTATAGCCATTGACCACCAGGGAAATGTTGCCATGGAATTCAATACCGCAGGGATGTACAGAGCAAAGATGAATAAAGACGGAGAACTGGAGATAGGAATCTACGGGGAGTAATTATCTCAAATAAATTTATGGGCTGCTTAAGTGAGGGGAATCCTCTCATTTTTGCAGCCTTCTTTGTTAGCACTTTAGATATAAGCTTTCTTCCATTTAAAAGTTAACAGAAAATTAGTGGTTAAAATTCTCTGTAAAAGGCTCGTACCTCTAATTTCGTGACAGCATAACTTTTGAAGATATTCTATGGCTTTTAAGAAATTTACTTTCTTTCTTCTGTTGATTTATCTATCGGCAAGCCACGGGCTTCAGTCTCAAACTCTCACCCGGGAACAGGTAAGTGATACCATAAATGACATGCCTCTGTTCTCTATGTATGAACATAACTACTTTATTTCCGGAGTTCCACTAAAAAGAGAGATAAATCAACAAACGGCAGATGCGAAATACCAGATTAGTTTTAAACTTCTGCTTAGCCGAAATCAACTCCCGCTCAATTCTTATTTATTCCTAACCTACACCCAAAAAGCTTTTTGGAATCTTTATGCAAGTTCAAAACCTTTTGAGGAAATAGATTTTAAGCCCGGTCTTAGCATGGGAATCCCAATCTTTCACAAGCAGGATAGGTTGTTGGGAATGGCCTTTTTGAAATACGAACACGAATCAAATGGACGCGACAGCATTTTCTCCCGCAGCTGGAACAAACTCTCCCTTGCATTCCATGCCGACCTGGCAGACAGATATAATTTAAGTGCCGAAGTGTGGTACCCCTTCCTGTATAAAGATGATAATCCGCAGCTCCTCGAATACCGCGGAATTGGAGAGGTTATGTTCTCTTATGTCATCAAACCCGACCGCTGGTTCTTTGAGACAAGGCTGCAAAAAGGTCTCAACTGGGACTGGAAAGGATCCATTAGAACCAGAATCCTCTACAGCCCGTTCGATATAAAACGAATAAATCTGATGCTGGAATGGTATTACGGATATGGAGAAAGCCTTATCACTTTTGAGGATCAAAGGAATATGCTGCGACTGGGCTTCATATTTAGATCTGATGATCTAAATTTTCTTTAGAATTCTAAAAGAGATTTACCAAAGTCTATCCACACTTACTTTCTTTAAACATTAAAATCCTACTTCAATGGTGGATAACTTTGGCAAATCCTGGACCCAATAAAGTTGAGCTAAAAATTATTTAGGTTCCTCTGGTTCGGTTTTTTCAGAACTAATATTTACTTTTGCTGCCTTTAAATTTTAGGAGCAGGAAAATGAATTTGGAACATCAGCGAAAAGACCTTATAGAAGAACTTGGTGTGCATATGGAGGGAGATAACCTCGCTCCGTTAGCGGCGCGTATTCTATCCACATTAATTTTGTCAGGAAAAAAAGGTGTGACATTTGATGAACTGGTGAAGGAACTACAGGCGGGAAAAAGTACTATCTCCACGCATCTCGATCATCTACAGAACACCAATCGGGTTAGGTATTTCACTAAATCCGGAGATCGCAAAAGATATTTTATAATCGACCCGGATTTCATCGTAAATGTGATTGATGAAATGATCAACAAATGGGAGAATGAAAAAAAATTACATCTAAAGATCAAAAAATACAAGCAGCAGCACAACATACAAGCTGAAAAAACAGGAGAATTTCAATTTGATATTGAATTTCAGGATGATTTTTTGACGTTCCTGGAAGAGACTTCTACTGCAGTAAAGAAATTTAAAGCTAAACTTAATTCAAGAAACAACTAATTCTACAGCAAGATCATATGAGAAAATTCAGTTTTACAGGAATTATTCTAAGTCTGTTTATTGCAGTTTCATGCCAGGACGAGAATGGCGGACAACAACAGGCAGGTGCCGCAGCATTTCCGGTAATAGAGGTTCCGCAGAGAACAGTCACGGGCTTTACATCTTATCCTGCAAGTATCGAAGGTAAGGTGAACAGTGCAGTGAGAGCAAAAGTTCCCGGATATATTACACAGGTGCTTGTGGATGAAGGCCAAAAGGTGCGCAAGGGTCAGACCTTGTTTAAACTTGAAACCGAGTCTCTTTCCCAGGATGCCGGTGCTGCGCAAGCCAATGTACAGGCTGCGCAGGTAGAAGTAAATAAACTTGAACCTCTTGTGGAGAAAGGAATAATTAGTCCGGTTCAACTGGAGACAGCCAAAGCGCGTTTGGAGCAGGCTAAAGCCGGATACAACAGTATTGCTGCAAGTATTGGCTACGCCAATATTAAAAGTCCGATTGACGGCTCTATTGGGGCGATCAACTTCAGGGAAGGCGCCCTTGTAAGTCCCGGAGATCCTACTCCTCTTACTGTAGTTTCGGATATAGATGAAGTTTTTGCCTTCTTCTCAATGAATGAAAGAGACTACCTTGATTTCATTCAGAATGCGGAAGGAGAAAATATTGCTGAAAAAATTGAAAATTTTCCTCCCGTAGAACTGCAGCTTGTAAATGGCGAGATCTATTCAGAAAAAGGAGAAATACAAACTGTCACTGGACAAGTAGATCCTACGACCGGGACAGTAGGTTTTCGGGCTGTATTTCCGAATCCTAACGGAATTTTGGTCAGTGGAAACAGCGGCCGAATCAGAATTCCCATAACCTACGAAAGTGTTCCTGTAGTACCACAATCTGCATCCTTTGAACAACAGGGTATTGTTTATGTCTATGGTGTACAGGGAGATTCACTGGCAGTTTCTGTACCTATTGAAGTTATTGACAGAGTTCAAAATCTTATTGTGGTGGGAGCAGGATTAGAGCCTGGCGATAAAATTGTCGCCCAGGGAGTTGGTAAACTACGGAATAATACGCCAATTAGTCCACAACCTATGGCATTTGACAGTATTGCTCAACAACGGAAACCAGTATTTAAATAATAATAAGAAAGACTAATGCTTAAGACTTTTATAGAAAGACCTGTTTTATCTACAGTAGTCTCCATTGTTATTGTCATACTGGGAATCCTGGCGATTAGCACCCTTCCGGTAACCCAGTATCCCGATATCGCGCCACCAACGGTGCAGGTATCGGCAAACTATCCAGGAGCAAACGCGGCTACTGTACTGGAAAGTGTGATCATTCCCATAGAAGAACAGATCAACGGTGTTGAGGGAATGGATTATATCACTTCAACTGCCAGTAACAATGGTAGTGCAAGTATCCAGATCTTCTTCAAACAGGGAATAGACCCGGATATTGCTGCGGTTAATGTTCAGAACCGGGTCGCACGTGCTACCCCGCTTTTACCACGGGAGGTGACGCAAAGTGGAGTTACTACCCAAAAGCAGCAAACCAGCGCATTGATGTTTTTCACAGTAGTTTCTGAAAATGAAGCCTACGATGCGACCTTCATTCAAAACTACCTCAACATCAACGTGATCCCTGAATTAAAGAGGATCAACGGGGTTGGGGATGTAAACGTATTTGGAGCCAAGACCTATGCGATGCGCATCTGGCTACAGCCCGAAAAAATGGCCGCTTACAGCCTGGTTCCTTCAGACGTTATAGGAGCCATTAATGAACAAAGCCAGGAAGCTGCTGCCGGTTCTTTGGGACAGAATAATGCGGAAGCCTTCGAATATGTGATCCGATACAGCGGGCGCTATAACAATGAGGAACAATACCGGAATATCGTCATAAAAGCTCTTGATAACGGAAGATTTTTGCGATTAGAAGATGTAGCCCAGGTAGAACTCGACGCCCAGGGTTATAATGTTCTTGGATTTACTAACGGCAAACCGGGAGTGAGCATGGGAGTCTACCAGACTCCGGGTTCAAACGCCCAGGAGATCATTGAAAACATTCATGAAAAACTGGACGAACTGGAACAGAATTTCCCAACCGGGCTGGAGGTAAGGATCAATTTTGACACCAATGAGTTCCTGAATGCTTCAATAAATAAAGTTGTACTCACCATCTTCGAGGCTTTCCTGCTGGTGTTCCTTGTAGTTTTTATCTTCCTTCAGGATTTTAAATCTACTTTAATACCGGCAATCGCAGTTCCTGTTTCGATTATTGGAACATTTTTCTTCCTTAACCTCTTTGGATATTCGATTAACCTGCTTACCCTTTTTGCCCTTGTACTGGCAATTGGAATTGTAGTAGATGATGCCATCGTTGTGGTAGAAGCTGTGCATGCAAAACTGGAACAGGGTGCCGAAAATGCCAAAAAAGCGACGGTCTCTGCCATGGATGAGATCGCAGGTGCCATTGTCTCCATTACCCTGGTTATGGGAGCCGTATTTATTCCTGTAACCTTCATTACGGGACCAACCGGAGTTTTCTATGAGCAGTTTGGAGTTACTCTTATGGTCGCAATTGCTATCTCTGCAATTAATGCATTGACGCTGAGTCCGGCGCTTTGTGCGCTCTTCCTTAAACCTCATCACGAAAAAGAAGGTAAAAGAAAAGGATTTTTGAAGCGCTTTTTTTCCGCATTTAATGTTGCGTTTGAAGCCACCACTTCTAAATACATAAGATCTGTTTCGTTCCTGTACCGGCACAAATGGATCACGGGAGTCATACTTGTTGCTGCTATTGGAGCAATTTTCTGGGCTTCATCCACAACCCCTACCGGTTTCGTCCCCGATGAAGACCGGGGGATGATTTTCGCCAACATCGAACTTCCTGCGGGGGCTTCTTTAGACCGTACTGCAGAGGTTACTGCGGAACTCAACCGTCGGATCCAGGAAATTCCAGGTGTGGACGTAGTTTCCCTTGTAAACGGATTCAGTTTTCTTGGAGGCGCCGGAAGTAATTACGGAATTGGATTCATAAGACTTGATGACTGGTCTGAACGATCTGGGGAAGGTATGTCTGCTGAAGAGATCATTGGAAAATTCTTTGGTGCAGCTTCGGGAATAAGCGACGCCAATATTCTCTTTTTTCAACCTCCCAGTGTGCCCGGTTTTGGTGCATCATCAGGTTTTGAAATGAAAGTACTGGATCGTACCGGAGGTAGTTTCGAAGATCTTGATGCTGCCACCCAGAATTACCTGGCAGATCTTGCGGCAAGGCCAGAGATCCTCTATGCACAGAGTTCCTTTAATACCAATTACCCACAATACGAGATTGATCTAAATATCACAAAGGCCAAGGAAGCGGGTGTGGATATTGGGAGTATTTTCTCCACTCTTCAGTCTTACATAGGATCTGTTTATGCGGCAGATTTTGCCCGCTTTGGAAAGCAGTACCGGGTTTTCGTACAGGCGCTGCCAGAAGACAGAGCCACAGTAGATGATCTTAATTCCCTGTTTGTGCGGAATTCTCGCGGAGAGATGGCACCTATTACTCAATTCGTAACATTGAGCCGGGTCTATGGGCCTCAGTCGGTAACCAGGTTCAACCTTTTTAATTCGGCCAGTGTTAATGGTGCTGCTGCTCCGGGATATTCTTCGGGAGACGCGATTTCAGCAGTACAGGAGGTAGGAACAGGTTCTCTGCCCGAAGGTTTTGATATAGGTTTCTCCGGCCTTACCCGGGAAGAGATTTCCGCAGGAGATCAGACTACTTTTATTTTCCTTCTGAGCATCCTGTTCGTATTTTTTATTCTGGCGGCACAGTATGAAAGTTATTTGCTGCCCCTGGCTGTATTGTTTTCCCTACCCGTTGGTGTTATGGGAGCTTACGTCACCACGGCTCTTACAGGACTGGAAAACAACATTTATTTCCAGATCGCCCTGATCATGCTGCTGGGCTTACTTGCCAAAAATGCGATTTTGATAGTGGAATTTGCCATCCAGAGACGTAACGCGGGGAACTCTATTGTAGATTCTGCCCTGGGAGCAGCAAGAGCGCGTTTGCGACCCATTTTAATGACCTCCTTCGCCTTTATTGTAGGACTCCTGCCGTTGGTATTCGCTTCGGGGATTGGAGCTGCAGGTAACCGTTCCATAGGAACCGGTGCAGTAGGAGGGCTTCTCATAGGAACAGTCCTTGGAGTTTTCATTATCCCGATTCTGTTTATCCTGTTCCAGTGGTTGCAGGAAAAAGTGAGTGGAAAACCTAAGGCTGCTAATGATCAAATTTAGAATATGAAAAAAATGAAAGTATATAAATTCATTTTAGTGCCGGCTGTTTTGCTTTCTCTGCAATCCTGTTTTGTCGCGGAAGATTATACAAGGCCTGCCGGTGTGGTAGAAGCAGATACTTATAGAACCGATGCTCTTCCCACAGACACAATGTCCATGGCTCAGATCTCCTGGAGAGATATGTTTGCAGATCCTGTTCTTGCCAATCATATTGATCGTGCACTGGAGAACAACATTGACATTAGGATCGCACTACAACAAATAGAAGCTTCGGGAGCCTATTTAAAACAGGCACGTGCTTCTTACCTTCCCTCCCTCAATGCTGGTTTTAGTGCAGTTCACCAGGAAATGCCGTCGAACGGGCAGGGAGCTTTTCTGGGAAATTCTGTTGATCAGTTTGAATTATCTGCAGACCTTTCCTGGGAAGCCGATATTTGGGGAAGAATAAAAAGTAATGAGCGGGCACAAAATGCGGCCTTCCTTCAAACTGTGGCAGCCCACCAGGCCGTAAAGACGCGGTTGATCGCAAATATCGCTTCCTTGTACTACCAATTGCTTGCACTGGATGAGCAGTTACAGGTCACACAAGAAACTGCAGAAAACAGGTTGAACAGCCTTGAAACCATTAGAGCTCTTAAAGAAGCCGGTACCGTGACCGAAGTGGGTGTAAAACAATCGGAAGCCCAGCTCTACAGGGCAATGGGAGTAATAGTAGATATTGAGAACCAGATTCGTCTCGTGGAGAATGCATTTTCAATTTTGCTTGGAGAAGCACCTCATCCTATAGAAAGAACAGACCTCGACAGGCAGCAAATCATTACAGAACTTAAAACAGGTGTTCCGGTACAATTACTACGCAACCGGCCAGATGTTATGGCAGCAGAGTACGGCCTTATGAACGCTTTTCAATTGACCAATGTTGCAAGAAGTAACTTTTATCCGGCTTTGCGGTTAACTGCATCAGGCGGATTTCAAAGCCTTGACATTGCCGATCTTATAGATACTAATTCTCTATTCGCAAGCCTGGTGGGTTCTTTGACGCAGCCCATTTTTAATCGCCGGCAAATAAGAACACAATATGAAGTTGCGCAGGCACAGCAGGAGATCGCTTTCTTAGAATTCAGAAGATCTGTACTTGAAGCCTCCAGAGAAGTGTCTGATGCCTTGTACAACCTATCTGCTGCAGAAGTAAAACTGGAAATAAAACGAGATGAGTTTGAAGCCTATGATCTTGCCACCTCCTATTCTGAGGAATTACTAAATAGTGGCTTTGCCAACTATCTGGAGGTGTTAACGGCAAGGGAAAATGCTTTAAATGCTCAGCTGGAGTTGATCAATATAAGGTTAGATGAGTTAAATTCAGTTGTTGATCTTTACGAGGCCCTTGGGGGCGGTTGGGAATAGAATTTTAGTTATTTAATTACTGAAGTGACCCCGCCGATGTCGGGGTTTCTTTTTTATTCCAGTTTGCTTCCCTTTGCTGCCCACCATGGGTGAATTTCCACTTCAAGCCTACCGGCCTGGACCATAGGATCCAGTCTTGCAAGGCTATCGGCCATTTCCTGAGTAGGCGTATGATAAACTGCAATTCCGCGGATGTCGCCATCATCTGCAAATGGTCCGGCGAGACTTAGGTAGCCATCTGTAGCCATGCGGTTAAGATGTGCCATATGCTGTTGCTGTAATCTTGCAGCCGTTGCGGAATCCTGAGACCTGTTTTCTCCGGCTTTCAGGAAGACAATATAATACTGCTGCATAAGATGCTTTTCCCCCTGCTCTTCATAGACAAAAGTTTGAAATCCCTGTTCCTCTAGATCTTCTGCACGTTGTTCAAGAGTAGGTGGAACAGTATCGGGCTGTCGCACCTCAACTTCATCCGGCCCTGGTATTCCTCTGGTATCCCTGCTTTGGTTACAGGAGGCCATTAGCACTATTACTCCTATTAAAAAGACTGCATTTTTCATTTTATTAAATTTTGCCATTCCTTAAACGGAAATTTACTCAAATATGAATTATAGTACTTTTCATTGCCGGTCACTTCCTGTCCCAGCCATTCCGGCTTTTGAAAGTCTTCCTCTTGTGACCTTAATTCTACTTCTGCCAACAGCAGCCCTTCATTTTCTCCTAAAAATTCATCAACTTCAAAAATGTGATTTCCATAACCGATTTCATAACGGAATTTTTCGATAATCCCTGGCTCACATAATTTTAGTAGTTCTTCAGCTTCAGACACAGGAATTTCTTTTTCCCATTCATACCTGCTCAATCCGTCACTACTACTCTTACCTTTTATGGTAAGAAATCCCTGTTCTCCACGCACTCTCACTCTCACATTTCGTTCAACTGCAGAATTCAAGTAACCCTGCACGATTCTTGTTTTCCCGAAAGCTTCCTTTCTGAAATCAGGGGTGTCTAAAATGAGAAATTTCCGCTCAATTTCCTGCATGTGCTGTATTTTATCTAAAACTGTCGGCAATTTCTTTAATTTCTTTGGATTTTATACGAATTGCCGCATATTTATGATTGGCTACATAGATCATTGCATCTGCGATCTTATCAGGATGTATACTTCTGTACTTTTTAAAAGGTCCCACCAGCAAATGATCTCCCAGCTTCATCACCTTTTTCCAGACTGCTTCGAAAGGTCTCTTTTCTTCCCTTTTACCGCCAATTAATGAGGGCTGAAAAATGTAAGTTTCAGGTATATTCTGAGCTATGACATCTCTTTCCATTTCCCCCTTGGTGCGGTTATAGAAAAAGCGGCTTTCGGGATCGGCTCCAAGAGCCGAAATCACTAAAAATCGCGGGATCTGGTTCTTGTTGGCAAGCTTTGCGGCAGCGACAGGAATTCCGTAGTCAATTTTATGGTAGGTTTCCTCATCTGGAGTCTTAGCCTGGGTGGTTCCTATGCAGCAATGTACCTCATCCCCGGTAAATTCTGCCTGATATTTCTCCAGTTCAAAAAGATCAATTAAATGTTCTTCAATTTTGTCATTTTTGAGACCGGTAGAGGATCGGGAGAAAATCTTGATCTTATCATACCTGGAATCCTGCAGGAGTTTTTGAAGTAATATTCCTCCTGTCAAACCCGTTGCTCCCAAAATGATGGCCATTTTCATAACATTTATTTTCCCCTGAAGATAAAGCTTTTAGAAATCAATTCAAAAGCATCACGAGAGGCATGTTTAAAGAAAATTCTTATTGAAATTCATTTAATTTTCCTACCCCAACACCCCACCCGAAGTTTCACTAATTTTGCAGGGATGGAAGAGCGAAAACAACGTAAGATCATTCATGTGGACATGGACGCCTTCTATGCCTCGGTCGAGCAGCTGGACAATCCTGACTTAAAAGGAAAACCTATCGCCGTGGGCGGCAGTTCCCAAAGAGGCGTGGTAGCTGCCGCAAGCTATGAGGCGCGAAAGTATGGCGTGCGAAGCGCCATGAGCAGTGTATTGGCTAAACGCAATTGCCCGGACCTTATATTCGTTAAACCCAGGTTTGAGCGCTACAAAGAACTTTCGGGACGAATAAGAAATATTTTTTTTGAATATACAGATCTTGTGGAGCCGCTATCCTTGGATGAAGCTTACCTGGATGTGACAGAAAACAAAAAAGGAAACCCCAGTGCCTCCCTGATTGCCCGTGAGATTCGGGAGAAAATTAAGGAGAAGACAGGTCTCTATGCTTCCGCAGGTATTTCCGTTAATAAATTTATCGCCAAAGTTGCCAGCGACATCAATAAACCTAACGGGCAAAAAACGGTAAACCCCGAAGAAGTTGAAGCATTTTTAGAAGAACTCGAAATAAGAAAGTTCTACGGAGTTGGAAAGGTCACGGCCGACAAAATGTACCGCCTTGGAATATTCACCGGTAAAGATCTTAAAAATAAATCTCTGGAGTTCCTTAATGAGAATTTCGGAAAGAGTGGAGAGTACTATTTCCAGGTTGTAAGAGGAATTCACAACAGTGAAGTAAAACCTTCCCGTATTAGAAAATCACTGGGTGCTGAGAGGACCTTTGAAGAGAATATTTCTTCAGAAATTTTTATGCTTGACCGACTGGAAAATATTTCAGAAGAAATTGAGCGTCGACTTACAAGGAATAAGGTGGCAGGAAAGACCATCACCCTCAAGATCAAGTATAGCGATTTTAGTCTTCAAACCCGCAGCAAAACCCTCTCATATTATATTTCCTCTAAAGATCTCATTCTGGAAACGGCAAAGGATCTGCTTTACCAGGAAAAAATGAAGGAATCTGTACGCCTGCTTGGCATTTCCCTCTCCAACCTTAATACAGATAAAGATGAGGAGCAGGAGGAAAAAAGTGAAATTGCAGTACAGCTGAAGTTCGATTTTTAACTGCTGATTTAGAGTTGCGGTTGCGGATTAAAAATCTCAATTAGAAGTTGTTTTTTTAGGACTTTTTAGGATAGATATAAAAAAGCCACAGAGGTGAATCTGTGGCTTTTACTCAATACTCAGTACTCTGTACTCAATTCTTAATACTATATTTCAGAGATCCGCAGCGTATTCACCATACCTTTACTGGTAATAGGCATTGATGCCAGGTTGATGGTGAAATCTCCTTTCGCTACATAACCATTGCTTTCTGCTATCCTGTTGATGTCGTCAATGGTTTCATCTGTACTTACCATTTTATCATAATAAAAGGCTTTTACTCCCCACAGCAGGCTCAACTGGTTCAAGATCCTTCTGTTGGAGGTGAATACCAAAATGTTTGATTCAGGTCTCCATGCAGATATCTGGAAAGCTGTATAACCACTATTTGTAAGGGTACAGATCGCTTGGGCCTTTATCTCGTTCGCCATATTGGCAGCATGGTAACATATAGATTTGGTAATATATCGCTTTGTACGCACGTGCGGCGGTTCATGAGGCACTTTAATGAGCGGAGAATTTTCCACACTTAGGATGATCTGGCTCATCTTTTCGATCACCTGAACAGGATAATTCCCTACAGATGTTTCACCGCTAAGCATAACCGCATCTGCACCATCCATCACAGAATTCGCAACATCATTTACCTCTGCCCTGGTAGGTGTAAGGCTGGTGATCATTGTTTCCATCATTTGCGTCGCAATAATGACAGGAATCCTTGCCTTTTTGGCTTTTAATACCAGCTGCTTCTGAATTAACGGAACTTCCTGTGCCGGGATCTCTACTCCAAGATCTCCACGCGCTACCATTAATCCGTCACAATAAGCTACTATCTTGTCGATATTGTCTACACCTTCGGGCTTTTCGATCTTGGCAATAATAGGGATCTTTTGATCTGTATGCTCCTTTATCAAATTCTGGAGCTCCATAAGATCTTCGCTATTCCTTACGAAAGAAAGTGCAATCCAGTCAACGTCCTGTTGCACAGCAAAAATTGCATCTGCAACATCCTTTTCTGTAAGTGCGGGGAGTGAAATCTTTGTGTTGGGAAGGTTGACACCTTTTTTAGATCTTAATGGACCTCCCTGCACTACCCTGGCCAAAACTTCATTCTCTTTATTGGTTCTCACCACTTCGAAAATAAGTTTCCCGTCATCAAGAAGAATTCTTTCCCCTGCCTGCACATCTTTAGGAAATTGTTCATAATTCATATAAACTCTGGAGGCAGTTCCTTCAAATTCTTCTCCGGTGGCGAAGGTGATCTCATCTCCTTTGGTTACTACAACCTCTTCCTTCATCTTTCCGACCCTTAATTTAGGTCCCTGTAGGTCTGCAAGTATAGCTGTAGAATAACCGTGCTCCTTATTTAGCTCCCGTATCATGTTAATACGTTGCTTCACATCATCATAATTTGCATGGGAGAAGTTGATCCTGAACACGTTTACACCTGCCTGCATCATGTCTTTCAATACTTCTTTGGTACTGGTGGCCGGTCCAAGAGTGGCCACTATTTTAGTCTTTTTCGTATTCGGCATTTAGTCAAATATTAAATTTTCCTTAGTTTTAATCCTATCAAAATCAATAGCGTATGCAGTAGATATTTGTGGGATTTCAAGGATTAGAGAAATAAGCAATCTTTCATTCACCCATTCCAGTTCATCTTCTATTTTCACAAAAAAATCTACCTGCTTAAACTCCGGTAATAAAAATGATTTTTTGACAGCCACGTGTTCTCCCATAAAAAGAGAATTCTCCCCGACACCAGAAATCTCCTCTCTTTTTGCAATATTGCTTACGAGATGATACCTGCAGTCCTTCTTTTGATCTTCATATACAAAATGGGCGAAAAGAATATTCTCGGCCCCTGCGCACAGGTCAATTTCCCGGGGTGATCTGGCCAGCCTAAGATTTAAATGTTTGTTTAACAGATAAGCCAGCTTATATTCCTCTACCTGAGAGTGAATAGCTATTAGCTTATAAGGCTGTTCAAAAACTTCATCTAAAACCAGTTTATGCGCCGGCATATAATTTTGATAATCGAAGGTTAAAGATACGGTTTGTAGGGCAGAATATTCAAATTTTACCCACAGAATTTCCGAATATATTACGAAATCGTTATAGTTTAGCCGCTTTAGCTACGAAGGTGCTATTTTTGACTGCAGGGCATAATATGCTCTTTTTGCAGCTTTTTCTTCGGCTTTTTTCTTGGACGTGGCTCGTGCTTTGGCAACAACCCGATTCTCGATCCTTAATTTCACCGCAAAATGTTTGAGTTCATCCTTGCCGGTATCCTCATAGATCTCGAAACTGAACTCTTTTTTCTCCTTTTGACACCACTCGATGAGTAAGCCTTTATAGCTTATTACCGTTCCCTCCAGTTGTTCAATGTCAACATAAGGAACGATCACCCTGTCATAAATAAACCTGTTAACATAACGATAGCCCCTATCCAGATAAATAGCTCCAATAAGAGCCTCAAAGAGATTTCCGTGAATATTCGTTCCAAACTGTTCTGTGGAGATGTTGGTCTGGATATATTTTATAAGATCAAGATCCTTTCCCAGCTCGTTTAGATGTTTACGACTTACAATCTTGGATCTCATTTTAGTAAGATAGCCTTCGTTTCCACCGGGAACTTCATTGAAAAGATGAGAAGCTATTACTGCGCTCAACATTGCATCTCCCAAGAATTCCATTCTCTCAAAATTAATGGCATTGCCCTCCGCGTCTTTTTGGTTAAGGGAGCGGTGTGTAAAGGCTTTTTTGTAATAGGAAATATTCCGCGGTTTAAATCCCAGGATTTTTGTTAATTCAACAAAAAAATTCCCGCCTCTGGAGGAGCGGGAATTTAATATTTTTCTTATAACACTCATGGAATGTTATTACTCAAGTTTCTTGAACAGTACGCAGGCATTATGCCCTCCAAACCCAAAAGTATTACTCATGGCTACCTTTACTTCCCTTTCCTGAGCCTTATTCAAAGTAAGATTCAGTTCAGGATCAATATTTTCATCGGCAACTTCATGGTTAATAGTGGGTGGTACAATTCCATGTTTCATGGCAAGGATCGAAGCAATGGCCTCAACCGCTCCGGCAGCACCCAAAAGGTGACCGGTCATGGATTTGGTGGAATTAATGTTTATGCTCTTCGCATGCTCCCCAAAAACTTTCTTTATCGCTTTGAGTTCCGCAACATCACCAAGAGGCGTCGAAGTACCATGGGTGTTGATATGATCAACATCTTCCGGGTTAAGCCCGGCATTCCTCAGGCAATTCTCCATTACTGCCACTACTCCAATTCCTTCGGGATGTGGTGCAGTCATATGATGAGCATCTGAAGACAATCCGCCTCCAACTACTTCCGCATAGATCTTTGCTCCTCTTGCTTTGGCATGCTCATACTCCTCCAGGATCAAAGCACCACCACCTTCACCAAGCACAAATCCGTCCCGGGTGGCATCAAAAGGTCTTGACGCAGTTTCGGGATTTTCATTCCTGGTTGACAGGGCATGCATGGCATTAAAACCACCCATCCCGGCCGGTGCAACCGCAGCTTCAGAACCCCCTGTGACTATAACATCACTGTATCCAAGTCTTATATAATTAAGAGCGTCGATAAGTGCGTTTGCCGCAGAAGCACATGCTGAAACCGTAGTATAGTTAGGTCCCATGAATCCATGCTTTATAGAGATATTTCCGGGAGCAATGTCGGCAATCATTTTAGGAATAAAAAAAGGATTGAACCTTGGTGTTCCATCACCTCTCCCAAAAGCCAGCACCTCATCCTGAAATGTCTCTAAACCACCGATGCCCGCGCCCCAGATAACCCCTACACGCAGCTTGTTAACTACATTAAGGTCAATGCCAGAATCTTTAATAGCCTCATCTGAGGCTACTAAAGCATACTGTGCAAATTTATCCAGCTTTCGGGCTTCTTTGCGGTCAAAGAAATCTTCGGCATTAAAATTTTTGAGTTCACAAGCGAATTTGGTCTTGAATTTTTCAGCATCAAAATAAGTAATGGGTGCAGCACCGCTTTTACCATTTTTCAACCCCTCCCAATATTCTTCAATATTATTCCCTATTGGGGTTAGGGCACCTAATCCAGTTACTACAACTCGCTTTAACTCCATATGGATATGTTACTTTTTATTTTTTTGCGTCTTCAATATAAGAGATGGCCTGACCAACAGTAGCAATGTTCTCTGCCTGATCGTCCGGGATCTGAATATCGAACTCCTTTTCGAATTCCATGATCAACTCTACAGTGTCTAATGAATCAGCGCCCAAGTCGTTGGTGAAGCTAGCTTCGTTAACTACTTCGTTCTCGTCAACGCCTAACTTGTCAACGATAATCGCTTTTACTCTTGATGCAATGTCTGACATAACTTGTGTTTTTAATTTTAAATTAAGTGGCAAAAATAAAAAACTTTATTTTAAAACCTGTTTTTACTTTAAAAATGTGAACGTAAATTACATAATTTCCACCTAAAGAGGTTATTTTTACCTCCTAATAATTGTTAACACTTCATTGTTGCCAACCTCCATAAAATCATCGGGTAAGAAAATTGTGATCTTCGCTTCGGGCAATGGATCTAATGCAGAAAATATAATAAGATATTTCAAGGAGCGCGGTACCGCCCGGGTTGTGGCTGTTTTTTCAAACAAGCGAAGTGCAAAAGTCCTTAAAAGAGCTCATGATCTTGATGTACAGGCCTTACATTTCGACCGCAAAGCACTGTATGATTCAGACGAGGTACTTAACCTACTAAAGGATATGCAGCCCGACCTGATTGTCCTGGCAGGATTTCTTTGGATATTTCCGGAAAGGATCATTCAACATTTCCCCCACAAAGTGGTCAATATTCATCCTGCCCTTCTTCCTAAATATGGTGGAAAGGGAATGTTTGGAATGCACGTGCATAAAACCATTTTAGAGCAGAAGGAAGTAGAAACGGGAATAAGTATTCATTATGTGAATGAAAAATATGATGAAGGGGAGGTAATTTTCCAGGCTACAACAGCCATTGATCCTCGGGATACTGTAGAAGACATTGCCAATAAGATCCACGAACTGGAATATAATCATTTCCCCAGGGTGATCGAGGAGCTTTTATACTCTTCAGAAAATGAATAGTGCCCAGGTTCACATCTATACAGACGGGGCAGCCAGAGGGAACCCGGGACCCGGAGGATATGGCATAGTGATGGAATGGGTTGGAAGGCCTTACCGGAAAGAATTTTCCAAAGGCTATAAACACACTACTAATAACAGAATGGAGCTTCTTGCTGTAATTGAAGCTCTTAAAAAACTTAAAAACCCCGAAACCTCTGCCATAGTCTTTACAGATTCCAAATATGTTGCAGATGCCGTGGAAAAGGGCTGGGTCTTTAATTGGGAGAAAAAAGGATTTAAAGACCGTAAGAATGTAGATCTATGGATAGAATTCCTGAAAGAGTACAGAAAGCACAAGGTGAAGTTCAAATGGATAAAGGGGCATAATGAACATCCACAGAATGAACGCTGCGATAAATTGGCAGTGGAAGCATCTAAAGGAAGTCGGCTGTTGATCGACACAGGATTTGAAGGAGATTCAAAAAGCCTTTTTTAAGCTCACTCTCATTTTATTGCTTGAAAAACAAAAACGTATATTTGCACCTCATTTTTAAAGAAAAGCATGAATAAATTATTGATAGTGGGAACAGTTGCCTTTGATGCTATTGAAACCCCTTTTGGTAAAACTAATAAGATCCTTGGTGGAGCAGCAACTTATATCGGACTCTCTGCCTCACAATTTGATATTAAAAGCGCAATTGTCTCTGTAGTAGGAGAAGATTTTCCTGAGGAATACCTCGATCTTTTAAGAAATAAGAATATAAATCTTGAAGGTACCGAGATCGTAAAAGGAGGCAAGACCTTTTTCTGGAGCGGCAAATATCATAATGACCTTAATTCCAGAGATACTCTTGACACGCAATTAAATGTGCTTGCAGATTTTCAACCGGTAGTACCCCAAGATTTTAAATCGCCAGACATTGTTATGCTGGGCAACCTCCACCCATTGGTGCAGTTAAGCGTACTGGAACAACTGGAACGTCCCAAGCTGGTGGTTCTGGACACAATGAACTTCTGGATGGACAACACCTGGGATGATCTTATGAAGGTGATAGCTAAAGTGGATGCCCTTACTATTAATGATGAAGAGGCAAGACAACTTACAGATGAGTATTCTCTTGTTAAGGCTGCAAGAAAAATTGCAGAAATGGGACCTAAATACGTGGTGATCAAAAAAGGTGAACACGGGGCTTTGTTATTTCACAACGAACAGATCTTCTTCGCTCCTGCTCTTCCATTAGAAGAGGTTTTTGATCCTACAGGGGCAGGAGATACGTTTGCAGGTGGTTTTACCGGCTATTTGGCACATACGGGAGATATCTCCTTTAGAAATATGAAAAATGCAGTGATCTACGGCTCCAATCTCGCCTCATTTTGCGTAGAGAAATTTGGAACCGAGCGAATGCAGGAGTTGACCAAAGAAGAGGTCCATCAACGACTGGAGGAATTTAAATCCTTAACTCAATTTCAAATTAAACTTACTTAATTTCCACGCCCTGTAATTACAGGGCTTTTTTTGTGACTAAATCAGAGTTCAAACGACGAGTATATGAGTGACGCTTTAAAACATGAATGTGGAATTGCCCAACTGCGCCTGTTAAAGCCATTGGAGTACTACAAAGAAAAATACGGGACAGCTTTTTACGGGGTGAATAAGATGTACCTCCTAATGGAGAAGCAGCACAACCGTGGGCAGGATGGAGCGGGCTTTGCCAGCATTAAACTAAACACCCAGCCCGGAGATCGTTATATAAGTCGTATCAGGAGTATTGCCGGGCAACCCATACAGGATATTTTTGCACAGATCAATGACCGCATTAATCAAGAAATACAACAACATCCGGAATACGCAGATGACGTCGCCCTTCAAAAGAAACATATTCCATATCTGGGAGAATTATTTTTAGGCCATGTTCGCTATGGTACATTTGGAAAGAACAGCGTTGAGAGTGTTCATCCTTTTCTGCGTCAGAACAACTGGATGCATAGAAACCTTATCGTAGCCGGGAATTTCAACATGACCAATGTCCACCAGCTATTCAATAATCTGGTGGAATTAGGACAGCATCCCAAGGAAAAGGCAGACACTGTAACAGTGATGGAAAAAATTGGGCATTTCCTGGATGACGAAGTTCGAAAATTATATAAAAAGCTAAAGAAGGAGGGCTATACCAAAATTGAGGCCTCTCCAATAATCGCGGAACAGCTTAAAATAAGCAAGATCCTAAAGAAATCGGCCAAGAACTGGGATGGTGGTTATGCCATGGCGGGATTGCTGGGACATGGAGATTCTTTTGTGCTTCGAGATCCTGCAGGCATTCGACCCTGCTATTATTATAAGGACGAGGAAATAGTAGTAGTGGCTTCGGAAAGACCGGTGATTCAAACCGTCTTCAATGTACCTTTTGAAAAAGTAGAGGAATTACCACCCGGACATGCTATTATTACCAAGAAAAGTGGAGAAGTACGCATTAAAGAGATCCTGGAGCCATTGGAAAGAAAGGCCTGTTCCTTTGAGCGTATCTATTTTTCCCGCGGAAGTGATGCTGAAATCTACCGTGAGCGGAAGATGCTGGGAAAGTTATTAATGCCTGAAGTTTTAAAGGCCATTGATCACGACACGGTGAATACCGTATTTTCTTTTATTCCGAATACGGCCGAAACCTCCTTTTACGGAATGGTAGAAGCAGCACAGGATGAACTGAACAAGCAGAAGAATGATACGATCCTGGCAGAAAAGGAAAGCCTGACCGATGCACGTCTTCAGGAGATTCTTGCTCACAGGTTGAGAACAGAAAAGATAGCCATAAAGGATGCAAAGCTACGCACCTTTATTACCGAAGACAGCAGTAGAGATGACCTTGTGGCACACGTCTACGATGTTACTTACGGGGTGGTAAAACCCGAAGACAACCTGGTGATCATTGATGACAGTATCGTTAGAGGTACTACTTTGAAAAAAAGTATCCTCAAGATGATGGACCGTACTAATCCAAAAAAGATCATCGTGGTCTCCTCTGCTCCACAAATTCGCTACCCCGATTGTTACGGCATTGACATGGCAAGACTGGAGAACCTGGTAGCCTTTGAAGCAGCTCTGGCCTTATTAAAGGAGAATGGTAAATATGAAATAGTAGAGGAGGTTTATCAAAAATGTAAACAACAGGTAGACCTGGAAGACAAAGATGTACAAAATTTTGTCAGGGATATCTATGCACCTTTTACTGATGAACAGATCTCTGATAAAATTGCGGAATTATTGAGCAATGATGATATAAACGCCGAAGTAAAGATCATTTTTCAATCGGTAGACAATCTCCATAAGGCCTGCCCAAAAAACCTGGGAGACTGGTATTTTACAGGTAACTATCCCACCTTTGGTGGCAACCGGGTAGTTAATCGGGCTTTTATCAATTTTTACGAAGGAAATAAGGATCGGGCCTATTAAAATTATTGATATTTCTTACTCGGCGAAGAAGTAGTGTGTATTTGGGCTAATATTTATGTCTTTTATCTAAAAACAATTGTAAGGCACGAAAAGACAAAGAATAATATCTACTTTTACAAAGCCATAACATAAGTAGGTTAAGTTCATGGTAGATTTGGGGCAAAAAAGGTGGAGCTTTCCACCTTTTTTATTTTTTATACCTCGATGATTATATCCTCTTCTTTTTTCCTGATCATAGTAAAATAATTTCCTTCAAAAATGCCACTTTTGAAAAGGATTACCCGTGAATTCTTTCTCGTATAAGTCCGTAATTGCTTAACTTTAAGGAAATTCCCGTTATGTCATTAAGGGTTCTGTTTCTTTTCTTTTGCTTTTATCCCTCTTTTCTTTCGGCGCAATCTACAGAAGATCTATTCGGCTCCTGGACAGAAATTATTGGAAGAAATTCGCTGGCTGAGAAATGGAGTGTCCCTACTACGTTCATTCTTCAGCATTATGAGGTATTTAATGAACTTCAATTTCTCTTATTGCGCAGCGGTATTACCTACCATTTTCTAAGCAATGCCTCAGCATCTGTGGGCTATGACTACATATATTCAGAATCTTTTTCAGGAGAGGAAACTGTTCTGCAGCACAGGGTGTGGGAAGAATTATCATTTGCCAATAAATATTCTTCCTTTAATATTTCACATCGTTACCGGTTTGAATCCACCTGGACCAGGCAGGAGCCGGAAAATGCTTTGGCACACCGCCTGCGTTACCGTCTCAAAATTGAGCATCCTCTTTACAGGAAGTGGTATTTCACCTCTTTTAATGAGGTATTTGTGAACCTGAAAAAGCCGTTTTTTAATCAAAACAGGCTTCATCTTGGCCTGGGATATATTTTCCATCCAAACCTGAAAGTAGAAGTGGGTTATTTTAAAAATCACTTTGATCGTCGGCACTTTGATAGAGTAAGATTCGGTCTGGTTTTTAGGACCGACCTTCTGAATAACTGATCCATTAAATTAAAAAGGAAAGAGCCCGAATGACCAGACTCTTTCCCTCAACTACCAAACAGTTCCTACATCAAGAAACTTATCATAATACCTGCTGCAACGGCAGAGCCTATTACGCCACTCACGTTTGGAGCCATTGCATGCATGAGCAGGTGATTGGAAGGATCGCTTTTAATTCCTTCCTGTTGTACCACTCTCGCACTGTCTGGAACTGCAGAAACTCCCGCAGCCCCTATCAGTGGATTGATCTTATTGCCTGAACTTAAAAAGAGGTTCATGACTTTGGCAAAGATAAGGCCACCAGCAGTAGCAATTATGAAGGAAATGGCCCCCAGAGCAAAAATCTTTATAGAGCTGGAGGTAAGGAAGACACTTGCCTGTGTTGAAGCTCCTACGGTAACTCCTAAAAGAATGGTAACTATATCGATCATCTTGGTTCTGGCTGTATCGGCCAGGCGCTCTGTAACACCGCTTTCTTTAAGGATGTTTCCAAAGAATAACATTCCCAGAAGTGGAATCGCCGAAGGCGAAATAAAGGTGGTAAGTAATAAGCCTATAATAGGGAAAAGGATCTTTTCGGTTTTAGACACGGCACGGGGCGGTTTCATTTTTATAAGCCTGTCCTTTTTCGAGATCAGCAGCCTCATAATAGGAGGTTGGATGACAGGCACCAGAGCCATATAAGAATAAGCTGCAATAGCTATACTGCCAATTAACTGCGGTGCCAATTTAGCCGATGCAAATATTGCAGTAGGACCATCTGCCCCTCCAATGATTGAGATGGCACCCGCTTCATGAATTTCAAATCCTAAAGCAATAGCACCGATAAAAGTTCCAAAAACACCAATCTGGGCAGCTGCACCCAATAACATGAGCCGCGGATTAGAAATGAGCGATGAGAAATCTGTCATTGCTCCAATTCCAAGAAAGATAAGAGGTGGATAAATACCCTGAGTCACTCCAAAATACAGGTAATTGAGTACAGAACCTGACTCGTATATACCAACCCCCGCTCCCACAGGGAAAGGTATGTTTCCCAGCAAA
The DNA here is from genome assembly GCF_000423585.1 of Salinimicrobium xinjiangense DSM 19287. Lineage (GTDB taxonomy): Bacteria > Bacteroidota > Bacteroidia > Flavobacteriales > Flavobacteriaceae > Salinimicrobium > Salinimicrobium xinjiangense. The sequence goes on along the minus strand of NZ_KE384054.1, from coordinate 27,899 downwards.
ATACCGGTGCCTATAGGAATTAATAATAAAGGTTCATAGTGGAACCTGATGGCAAGAAAAATGAAGAATAATCCAACGGCAATCATTATAAAATTACCAAAACTTGCATTAGAGAAACCTGTATATTCCCAGAAGTGACGCAGACCTTCGAAAAGACCACCGGTTTCTTCAGATACTTCAGGGACAACTACCTGGGCCATGAGTTCCCCTCCAAAAATGAGGGGAATAATGTAAAGAATGCCCAGTACACTTATAACGGTTAAAAATTTTTTCACAATCTTAATTTTTATGGAATTGGGGAGCCGGTAATCGTTCAAATGAATGACACCTTACTCTATTACCAACAGAAGATCATTCTGTAGAACTGCATCTCCTTCTCTTACTTTTATTTCCTTGATCACCCCACCCTGATCGGCCAGTACCTCGTTTTCCATTTTCATGGCTTCCAGGATAAGCAGGGAATCACCTTTTGCCACCGTATCGCCTACCTTGACCTTAAGCTTAAAGATACTCCCGGGGAGTGGTGACTCTACCGGAAAACCTCCGGCAGACTGTTTTTTTTCAATTCGGCCTTCACCCGGTTGCCGCACAATACTCTCCCGTACAAGTTTGGGTGTCTTGACAGGCTTTTTATTTTCCTGATGTACCTCCACTGAATATTCGGTCCCATTCACATGAATGGTTGCCATATCATCTTCAATTTCCTTTATATCGACGGAATATTTATTTCCGTTTATTGTAAAATCAAATTTTTTCATTTTGAAATAATTACCGGGGGTTATTGTTTACGCCATAAATTTTAGAGCTCCAGGGGGAGTAAGTCCGGGCCACCCTTTTAATAGTGATAATCCCACTTTCTTCATCATGTTGTTCCTTGAAATAAAGAGTTAAGGCCAAACCTATTGCCGCGCTTACCTCACCGGAGATATAGCGTTCTTCTTTAAGGTCACCATTTTTCCTGGCAGCGGCTTTTTCCCTTGCCTCTCTTATCTTTCTTCCCAACCCGAGATTTAAGACCTGGGGCATACTCTTAAAAAGAAGCATAAGCATGAGAAGGGCAAGGAATACCACCGTATAACCTACTCCTGTGATGATCCATATCTGAGACCACTCCACTACAGTTGTTGTTTCTTCCATGATGAGATATTATAGGGGGATATTACTATGTTTTTTGGGAGGATTGGTAACTTTCTTGGTCTGCAGGGATTGAAGTCCCCTAATGATCCTGAAACGCGTATTACGGGGTTCAATGACGTCATCTATATAACCATATGCAGCAGCCTGATAAGGATTTGCAAACTTCTGCTGGTATTCCTGTTCCTTTTCAGCTTTATATTTTGCTTTTTCTTCAGGATTTCCAATTTCACTCATTGCTCTGCCTTCCAGCACCTCAATAGCTCCGGAGGCACCCATTACGGCAATTTCGGCAGAAGGCCAGGCATAATTAAGATCTCCGCGAAGTTGCTTACAGCTCATCACATCATGTGCTCCACCATAGGATTTTCTAAGGGTGATAGTGATCTTTGGTACTGTAGCCTCTCCATATGCAAACATTAATTTTGCTCCATGAATGATAATTCCGGCATATTCCTGTCCGCTGCCGGGAAGGAATCCGGGCACATCAACCATGGTAAGGATAGGAATATTGAAGGCATCACAGAACCTCACGAATCTCGCAGCTTTTCTGGAAGCATCACTGTCGAGAACTCCGGCAAGGAAATTAGGCTGGTTTGCAACTATGCCTACAGATTCTCCATTCATCCTGCCAAAGCCAACTATGATATTCTTTGCATAATTCCTGTGTACCTCCAAAAACTCTCCTTCATCTACTATACTGTAGATCACCTCCTGCATGTCATAAGGCTGGTTGGGATTATCAGGAATTATGGTGTTGAGAAAATCGTCCCGTCTGTCGATAGGATCGTGACAGGTGAAGATCGGTGCTTCTTCCAGGTTGTTCTGCGGAAGATAGGAAAGCAGCTTTCTTATGAGTAAAAGTCCGTTCTCTTCGCTGGAAACCTTGAAATGGGAAACTCCGGATTTTGAAGCGTGAATGTTTGCACCACCCAGATTGGCCACAGAAATATCTTCTCCGGTTACTGTTTTGACGACCTTTGGACCGGTCACGAACATATAACTGTTCTCTTCGGTCATCATTACAAAATCTGTCAGTGCCGGTGAATATACAGCTCCTCCTGCACAGGGCCCAAAAATGGCAGAAATCTGCGGAATTACCCCGGAGGCCAGAATATTACGCTCAAAGATCTCTGCATAACCTGCCAGGGAGGTCACTCCTTCCTGAATACGGGCTCCTCCACTGTCGTTAATCCCTATTACCGGCGCACCCGCTTTCATGGCCATATCCATGACCTTACAGATCTTCTGGGCAAAGGTTTCAGAAAGTGAGCCGCCAAAAACCGTGAAATCCTGGGAGAACACATACACTACTCTTCCATCAATAGTACCGTGACCGGTTACAACCCCGTCTCCAAGAAATTTATTCTTTTCCATCCCAAAGTTGGTACACCTGTGAGTAACGAACATGTCAAACTCTTCAAAACTTCCATCATCCAGAAGGATATCGATACGTTCGCGTGCCGTTAATTTTCCTTTTTCATGTTGGGCATCGATACGCTTTTGCCCACCTCCCAAACGGGCAATTTCCCGTTTCTGGATCAATTCGTTTACTTTATCCTGACTAGTCATATTTAAAATATTATTTAACCGGTTCTTCACAGAGTTCTGTCAGCACCCCAAAAGTAGATTTGGGATGGAGAAAAGCTATATTCAAACCTTCTGCTCCTTTTCTGGGAGTTCTGTCTATTAATTTCACTTCTTTTTGCTCCAGTTCCTCCAGCCTTACAGGCAGGTCTTTGACAGCAAAGGCGATGTGATGAACCCCCTGCCCCTTCTTTTCGATGAACTTACCAATGGGGCCTTCGGGATCTGTAGATTCCAGAAGTTCAATCTTTGTTTGACCCACCTTGAAGAAAGCCGTTTTTACTTTTTGGTCCTTAACCTCCTCAACAGAGTAGCATTTTAATCCAAAGGTCTTTTCATAAAAAGGAATAGCCTGTTCAAGACTTTCAACAGCAATACCTATATGTTCAATATGTGTTGGTTCCATGAGTTATATAATTTTTAAAATTGAGTTCAGTTAAGAACAAAAAAAAATCGCCTATCGCGATTCTTAATTTTTACCGGTAAATCCATAAAAATCTCTGCCTGTAAAGGAAAAGACGGAAGGACATCTAAAATTGACATCCAGGGGAAAATTGGAGGAAGCGAAATTCTCAAATTTTCGTAAGAAAAACGCAACCGAAACCAGTGCAAAATATGTCTTATTAAGTGTAGCATTTCGACACCAAAAATTGTTCTATAAAGATAACGAAACTTTAACTTCCAAGCCCGGTCATTGACACAGAATTTTACTTATTTCAACGCAATCGTTGTAGTAATGGCAAGGCCTACCAAAGGGTCCGAATTAAAATAACCCTCAGAGGATCCTACGAAAACCATTTCTTAAAAATTCCTGAATTTCCTCCTTCCAAAAGCCTGAGATCCGGAAAGAATTGAGTAAATTTACTAATGGGTTTTCTGCTTCTTTTTTTTGTAAGAAATGCAGGCGGAAACAAGAAGTATTTTTGTTTCGTTGATATGTTGTTCGAGAGCTAAAAAAAGATCGCAAGACAAAATTAAGGTCTTCTGCTTTTCATCTTCCAAAATCAACCGGCTTCTTTTATAAAAATAGGACAAAACCCGGCACCTTAATATATAGGTTTGGGCTTCTTGTTTTTCAATACCCGCAATTTAAAATCGGCTTTAAATTTTTACAGCCGTAGCTTCTTTTTGAAAATTCCTGTCCCCGAAATAGATTTCATAGATCCGAATATATTAGATAGGTGTTCCTTTCCTCTACACTTGTATAACAACCAAAAGAATTACCAGAGGCGGATCTTAAAAAAATCCAAGAACTATTTATGCAACAATGCATCACACTTTCATTAAAACTTTTAAAATGAAGGCACAATTATTCAAAGAGTTTTCACCGGTTTCAGCAGAAGAGTGGAAACAACAAATTACCAAGGACCTCAAAGGGGCCGATTATGACGAGAATTTAATATTTGAAAGCCCTGATGGTATCAGGGTAAAACCTTATTACACTTCTGAAGATATTAAGGGAAGCATCCAGTTACCACCACCTAAGCATTGGAAAATCTGTGAAAGAATTTTTGCAGAAGATGCTAAAGAGACAAATCTTAAAGCCCTAAATGCCATAGACAAAGGAGCCGAAAGCCTGTGGTTTGTAATCTCAGCAGAAGAAATTTCTCCCGAAGTTCTTTTTGATGGTATCAACCTTGAAAAGATCCGGATATACATCCAGCTTCAGTTCTTATCACAGGACTACATAAAGAACCTGGACCAGTACATTTCCGGTAAAAAGACAGAGGTTTACCTGCAGGTAGACATCCTGGCAAATCTCGCCCGGACAGGTAGCTGGTTTTTTGACCCAAAAAAAGATATTAAGGCCCTAAAATCTATATCTATCACCTCTAATTTTCAGTCTGTCGTATCGGTTGATGTCTCTTTGTATCAAAATGCAGGAGCTACAATTCCTCAACAGCTGGGATATGGCCTGGCGCATTTAAACGAGTACCTGAATATACTGTCTCAAAAAAGTCAAATTCCGAAGCAATTTATTCCGCAGTTCATTCTTGCTACCGGAGGTAATTACTTTTTTGAAATTGCCAAATTTAAAGCTTTGAGGTGGCTGTACGCTACGCTGGCCAGAGAATATGGAGTTGCAGAGAGCTGCGATATTTTATCTCAGCCAACCAGGAGAGATAAAACCATTTATGATTTTAATGTAAATCTGTTGCGCACTACCTCCCAAAGTATGAGTGCAGTTCTGGGAGGAGCCAATGCGATCTCTAATCAGCCATATGACATGGTATTCCGCAAACCCAATGAATTTGGTGAACGTATTGCCCGTAATCAATTACTGGTATTGAAACACGAAGCTTACTTCAATAAAGTAGCGAACGCTTCAGACGGGGCATATTACATCGAAAACCTTACCCGCGAATTTGCAACTGCTGCCTTAGCTATATTCAGGGAAATTGAAAAAGAAGGAGGGTTTCTTCATATGCTTCGGGAAGGTAAAATTCAGCAAAATATTCAGCAGAGCGCAAATAAGGAGCAGGAGCTTTTTGACAATGGAAAGCTGATCCTTGTAGGAATGAACAAATTTTCAAATTCTCAGGATGAGATGTCTCAAAACCTTGAATTGGACCCATTTCAAGTTTCCATTCCTAACGATGCGACTATCAAACCAATAGTGGAAAAAAGAATCAGTGAAAAACAGGAACAGGAAAGAATTCAAAAGGAAAATGCAGCAATAACTCAAAGCTAAGAATCATGACAAGAAAATCATTAGAAAATATAGCTCTTTTGGAACCCGATGCCGGCATACCTATTCAGGATCCGCAAGTCTCTTCAGCCACCCCTAATGCCGGGGGCGAGACGGGGAAAGTATATACCAAAAATGACCTGCAGGAAATTGAACACCTTGATTTTGCAGCAGGAATTCCTCCCTTTTTAAGGGGGCCGTACAGCACCATGTATGTGATAAGACCATGGACAATTCGCCAGTATGCCGGCTTCTCTACAGCCGAGGAAAGCAATGCCTTTTACCGCAGAAATCTGGCGGCAGGGCAGAAAGGACTTTCCGTAGCATTTGATCTTGCGACTCACCGTGGCTACGATAGTGATCATGAACGGGTAGTTGGGGATGTAGGGAAAGCCGGGGTAGCGATTGATTCGGTGGAGGACATGAAGATCCTTTTCGACCAGATCCCGCTGAATGAGATGTCGGTTTCCATGACCATGAATGGAGCGGTTCTGCCAATTCTTGCCTTTTACATTGTAGCTGCCGAAGAGCAGGGTGTCAAACCTGAACAACTTTCAGGAACAATACAAAATGACATTTTAAAGGAGTTCATGGTGCGAAACACATATATCTATCCCCCTACTCCTTCCATGAAGATCATTTCGGACATCTTCGAGTACACCTCGAAGAACATGCCGCGCTTCAACAGTATAAGTATTTCGGGATATCATATGCAGGAAGCGGGAGCCACCAGTGAAATTGAGCTGGCATATACTCTTGCAGACGGACTGGAATACATTAGAAAAGGATTGGAAGCCGGAATGGATATCGACAGCTTTGCGCCACGCCTGTCCTTCTTCTGGGCCATTGGAATGGATCATTTTAAGGAGATCGCTAAAATGCGGGCGGCCAGAATGCTTTGGGCAAAACTGGTTAAACAATTTAATCCTAAAAATGAAAAATCCCTGGCCCTAAGAACCCACAGTCAAACCAGTGGCTGGAGTCTTACAGAGCAGGATCCTTTTAACAACGTAGCCAGGACCAGCATTGAGGCAGCAGCAGCAGCATTTGGAGGTACACAGAGCTTGCATACCAACGCCCTTGACGAAGCAATCGCCTTGCCTACAGATTTCTCTGCAAGGATCGCGAGAAACACGCAATTACATCTTCAGCAGGAAACCCAGATCACCCGTACGGTTGATCCATGGGCCGGAAGTTATTATGTGGAAAGCCTTACCAAAGAGATTGCGGAAAAAGCATGGGAGCTTATTCAGGAAGTTGAAGAGCTCGGCGGAATGACCAAAGCCATAGAAGCCGGAATTCCTAAAATGAGGATCGAAGAGGCCGCAGCAATCAAGCAGGCACGAATAGACAGCGACCAGGATATCATTGTAGGTGTGAATAAGTATAGGCGCCAAACCGAAGATCCTATTATCACTCTTGAAGTAGACAACCAAACGGTAAGAAAACAACAGGTAGAGCGTCTCCAAAAATTGAGAGCCGAAAGAAACGCAGAAAAAGTGAATCTTAGTCTCAGGAATCTCACAGAAGCCGCGCGCACCGGGGAAGGAAATTTACTTGCAGTTGCGGTCGGGGCGGCCAAAGAAAGAGCAACTTTGGGAGAAATAAGTGATGCTCTGGAAAGTGTCTACGGAAGGTATAAAGCAAAAATCCAATCTTTTAGCGGTGTCTATTCAAAGGAAATAAAAGAGGATCCTTACTTTAAGAAAGCACGGGAAATGGCTAACCGCTTTGCAGAACTGGAAGGAAGAAGACCAAGGATCATGGTTGCCAAAATGGGACAGGACGGGCATGATCGCGGAGCTAAAGTAGTTTCCACAGGTTATGCCGATGTAGGATTCGACGTGGACATTGGACCTTTATTTCAAACTCCGGCAGAAGCTGCCAAACAAGCCATTGAAAACGATGTGCATATTCTGGGGGTTTCGTCACTGGCTGCAGGACATAAAACTCTCGTACCGCAGGTTATCGGGGAGCTTAAGAAACATGGCCGGGAAGACATTATGGTCATAGTTGGTGGTGTTATCCCATCCCAGGATTACCAGTTTCTTTTCGATGCCGGAGCAGCCGCAGTTTTTGGCCCCGGAACAAGGATCAGTGAGACAGCAATCAAACTCCTGGAGATTTTGATCGACGATCCCGTAAATGCATAATTGAAATTTCTAAAATTCATATATAATGAGAAATACCCTCAACATAGTATCACCGGTAGAAGCCGTTTCTCACGTTAAATCGGGAGATCGTGTTTTTCTGCAGGGTGCAGCAATGACTCCAAATATCTTGATCAACGCTTTGACAGAGCGTTATGAAGAACTAAGTGATGTAGAATTTATTCATATTCATACAGAAGGTCCGGCCCCTTATACCGATTTCCCATACAATCAGTCATTTAAAACCAATAGCTGCTTTGTGGCAGGGAATGTAAGGAAGGCGGTCAATTCAAGTATAGGAGCTTATATCCCAATATTCCTTAGCGAAATCCACCTGCTCTTCAGAAGGAACATCCTACCTCTTGATGTAGCATTCATACAGGTTTCTGCGCCAGACGAACACGGGTATTGTTCCCTGGGAGTTTCTGTTGATATAACTTTGCCTGCAGTTCAGACTGCCAAAAAGGTGATCGCGCAGGTTAATCCCCGGGTGCCCCGCACTCATGGAGATGGGATCATACACGTGAGCCAGATTCATGCAGCTATTGAAGTAGATCATCCCATTCACATTCACAGGATCACTCCCCCTTCAGAAGTAGAGCAAAGGGTGGGGGAATATGTAGCCGGCCTGGTAGAAGACGGTGCCACTTTGCAGATGGGAATAGGAGGAATTCCAAATGTGGTGCTTTCCAAATTGATGAACCACAAGCGCCTGGGCATTCACACCGAATTATTTTCAGACGGGGTTTTACCTCTCATTGAAAAAGGGATCATTACCGGTGAGGAAAAGAAGATCAAAACCGGTAAGATAGTGACCTGCTTTGCAGCGGGAAGTCAGGATCTATACGACTTTATTGACGACAATCCGGTGGTGCATTTCAAAGAATCAGCGTATACGAATGATTCTGCGATCATTCGTCAGAATCCGAAGGTAACCGCAATCAACTCGGCCATTGAAATTGATCTCACAGGTCAGGTTTGCGCAGACACCATCGGAAAATATCATTTTTCAGGGGTAGGCGGCCAAATGGACTTTATACGCGGTGCATCTCTTTCTGAAGGCGGTAAAGCCATTTTCGCCATGCCTTCTGTCACTAATAAAGGAGTTTCCAAGATAGTGCCTACTTTAAAAGAAGGCGCCGGGGTTACAACTACCAGGGCCCACGTGCACTATGTAGCTACAGAATTCGGGGTGGTAAATCTCTACGGAAAAAATTTAAAACAACGTGCTAAAGCGATGATCTCAATTGCACATCCCGAACATCGGGAAGCTCTTGAAAAGGCGTATTTTGAGATGGCCTATTGATAAACATTTTTAAACGATCAGAAGCCGGATGGTATATACTTCCCGAAAATCCGGTTTCTGAAAGCAATTATTGAACTATGATTTTTCTTAAAAATTCCATTACCCGGAAAAACCTGATGGCAATAACGGGTTTGTTTTTATCCTTCTTCCTGATCATTCATCTGCTGGGGAATTTACAATTGCTGTTGCCTGCAGAGGAAGCCCAGTTACAGTATAACTCCTACAGCAGGTTACTGGGCGGAAATATTCTGGTAAAACTGGTGGCATACGTGCTTTACCTGTGCATAATTCTGCACACTCTTGATGCGATCTACCTTTCCTATAAGCGAAAAAAGGCTAATGGTATTTCCTATTCATATGATCGTCGCGGCAGGGCAAGTACCTGGTATTCCCGAAACATGATGGCGCTGGGGATCATCATTTTTGTATTTCTTGTCATACATTTTAAAGATTTCTGGTACCATTATAAATTTGGAGAACTTCCCTTGGACGCTAACGGTAACAAAGATTTATACACTTTGGTAGTAGTCGCTTTTGAAGAGCTGTGGTATGTTATTCTTTATATCATTGCAATTCTGGCTCTTGGTTACCACCTCCTCCACGGCGTCTTTAGTGCTCACAGGACAATTGGCCTCTACCACCCCATGTATAACAGCATGGTTCAGGTTTTAGGTGTTGTTTTCGCCGTGGCTATCACCGTCGGTTATATCGTCATTCCCCTCTATCTCTATTTTAATTTACAGTTATGACTAAAACAATAAAAGCATCTATTCCCGAAGGCCCTTTAGCCGAAAAATGGAGTAACTATAAAGCCAAGGCCAGACTCGTAAGCCCCAATAACCGGAAAAGGCTGGAGGTGATCGTAGTAGGAACCGGACTGGCAGGAGCTTCTGCAGCCGCATCCCTGGCTGAAATGGGCTACAATGTAAAAAGTTTCTGCTTTCAGGATTCTCCAAGAAGAGCACACTCTGTTGCCGCGCAGGGAGGAGTGAATGCAGCCAAAAATTATAAAAATGACGGGGATAGTATTTACCGCATGTTCTACGACACGCTGAAAGGAGGCGATTTTCGTTCCCGGGAGGCAAACACCTATCGTCTTGCCGAATGCTCTGCAAATTTGATCGATCAGGCAGTAGCTCAGGGAGTGCCCTTTGGCCGCGAATATGGCGGTTATCTTAGAAACCGGTCCTTTGGGGGAGTGCAGGTCTCCCGTACCTTCTATGCAAGAGGTCAAACAGGACAGCAATTACTTTTAGGCTCTTATCAGGCCCTGCTGAGACAGCAGCATGCCGGTAAGGTTAAATTATACGCCCGACATGAAATGCTGGATGTAGTGCTTATCGAAGGAAGAGCCCGCGGAATTATAGCAAGAAATCTTGACACGGGTGAGGTGGAACGACATGGAGCCCATTCTGTGGTCCTGGCAACCGGTGGCTTCGGAAAGATCTATTATCTCTCCACTTTGGCCATGGGCTGTAATGCTTCAGCAATATGGCGGGCGCATAAGAAAGGAGCCTATATGGCAAATCCCAGCTGGACACAAATTCACCCTACAAGTCTGCCGCAAAGTGGGGAACATCAGTCAAAACTGACTTTGATGAGCGAATCCCTGAGAAATGACGGTCGCATCTGGGTACCGAAAGATAAAAATGAGACCCGGCTTCCGGTTGATATTCCCGAAGAAGACAGGGATTACTATCTCGAGAGAAAGTATCCTTCTTTTGGAAATCTTGCGCCGCGGGATATCTCCTCAAGAGCAGCTAAAGAGCAAATAGACCAGGGAAAAGGAGTGGGACCTCTCAAAAATGCGGTTTATCTTGACTTTTCCAGGGCTATAAAGGAGTATGGGCAGGAAGTCATTGCAGAGCGATACGGGAATTTGTTTACCATGTATAAAAAGATTACGGGGATAGATGCCTATAAAGAGCCAATGAAGATCTCCCCCGCAGCTCACTTTTCCATGGGTGGTTTGTGGGTGGATTACGAATTAATGACCTCGATCCCCGGACTTTTTGCCATTGGTGAAGCTAATTTTTCAGATCACGGCGCGAACAGATTAGGGGCAAATTCCCTGCTGCAAGCCTGTGTGGATGGTTATTTTATACTTCCGTATACCCTTCAGAATTACCTTGCAGATCAGATCAGGATTGAAAACACAGATATCAATCACCCGGCATTTGAAGAAAGTGAGAAACAGGTAAGAACTCAAATGCAGAACTTTCTGAAAGCCAAAGGCCAAAAAACTGCCGAAGAATTCCATAAAGAGCTGGGAAGAGAACTGTATGACAAATGCGGACTTCTACGATCAAAAGAGGGATTAGAAAAAGCTGTTGGGAATATCAGGAAACTAAGGGAAGAGTATAAGTTTAATCTGTTGGTTCCGGGAACTGCCGGGGAAGTCAACAGCGAACTCGAAAAAGCAGGACGGGTCTCTGACTATATGGAACTGGCAGAACTTATGTGCATCGATGCCCTTCACAGAGAAGAATCTTGTGGAGCACATTTTAGAGCAGAATATCAGACCGAAGAGGGCGAAGCCAAAAGAGATGACGAGAATTTCTGCTACTCGGCAGCATGGGAATGGACAGGAAATCCCTCTTCCCCGATTTTAAATAAAGAGCCGTTGGTTTTTGAAACGGTAACACCAACGGTAAGAAGTTATAAATAGAATGTTATGAAGATCAATCTAAAAATATGGCGTCAACGGGACAGCCAGAGCAAAGGAGAATTTAAGGAGTATCACCTGGATGAAGTGAGCAGGGATATGTCGTTTCTGGAAATGCTCGATACGCTCAACATAAAACTGATAAAGCAGGGAGAAAATCCGGTGGAATTCGATCATGACTGCCGGGAAGGAATTTGTGGGCAGTGTGGGGTAATGATCAATGGTATCGCTCACGGGCCATTAAAGAACACCACCACCTGCCAATTACACATGAGATCCTTTAATGATGGAGACACTATATATGTTGAACCATTCAAAGCAGCTGCTTTTCCAATTGTAAGAGATCTCAAGGTGAACAGATCTGCACTAGATCATATCATTGCCGCCGGCGGATATGTTTCTGTTGATACCGGTCAGGCACCCGAAGCCAATTCCATACCTGTGACTTTCGAACAGGCAGAATCGGCATTTGATGCTGCCGCCTGTATAGGCTGTGGAGCCTGTGTTGCCAGTTGTAAAAATTCCAGTGCAGCATTATTTACAAGCGCTAAAATTTCTCACCTGGCACAACTGCCACAGGGGGATAAAGAGACCTCAACCCGGGTGATAAGTATGGTCAACCAAATGGACGAAGAAGGTTTTGGACACTGTACCAACACTGAAGCCTGTCAGGTAGAATGCCCCGAAGACATTTCTGTCCTCAACATCGCCCGTATGAACTATGAGTATAACAGAGCAAGAGTGGTAAAGAAATAGACCATTTTTGCTAATCACAAAAGGAGCATCTCAACAGGTGCTCCTTTTTATTTTAATTGAAAATGAAACAAACTTTCTCATTCACAAAAAAAACCGCCCGGAATTCCGGGCGGTTCAAAGGTTAGATTAGTTGGTATTAAAATTCTGCATCCATGTGGTGGTGCTCATCGATTAGCGGACCTCCGTTAATGATCTGTTCCGATGCCTCATTCGAGAATTTCTCAAAGTTAAGATGGAATGAATGCGCCAGCTGAATTGACTTTTGAATATATGCGCCTTTTTGCAGCCAGGTATTCATTGGATTAAGGATTTCGGTCGGAATTCCGGGGCAATATTTGGGCATAAATAATCCAAATATCGGGTGCATTTCAAAATCTACATGGTCCAGTTCTCCTTTGAGAATAGCAGTGATCATGGCACGGGTATATTTCAGTTTAATCCTTGAACCAACTCCGTAAGGACCTCCACTCCATCCGGTATTAATAAGCCACACCTTGACATCATTCTCTTTCATTTTTTCACTCAGCATTTCAGCATACACTGTTGGGTGCAATGGCATGAAAGGAGCTCCAAAACAAGCTGAGAAAGAAGGCACAGGTTCATTAATTCCGGCTTCTGTACCTGCTACCTTAGCAGTATATCCCGAGATAAAGTGGTAAGCTGCCTGTCCCGGAGTAAGTTTTGAAACCGGAGGCAAAACTCCAAAGGCATCACAGGTAAGGAAGAAAATGTTCTTTGGATTACCCGCATAAGATGGAAGCTGGATATTGTCAATGTGCTCAATTGGATAGCTAACTCTGGTATTTTGCGTTATTGTGGCATCATTAAAATCAACTTCTTTAGTTCCCGGTTTAAACATAATATTTTCCAGTAAAGCTCCTGGTTTAATAGCCCTGAAGATATCGGGTTCGGTTTCTTCTGTCAGCCCAATCACTTTGGCATAGCAACCACCTTCAAAGTTAAAGATGATATTTTCGGATGTCCAGCCATGTTCATCATCTCCAATAAGCTTTCTTTCAGGGTCAGCAGAAAGAGTCGTTTTTCCTGTTCCTGAAAGTCCGAAATATACAGCTGTATCGCCTTCCTCACCTACGTTTGCAGAACAGTGCATAGGTAATACATTCCTTTCAACCGGAAGAATAAGATTCAAGGCAGAGAAAATTCCTTTTTTCATTTCACCGGTGTAGGCAGAACCTCCAACTAAGGCTACTTTTCTTTTGAAATCAAGGATGCTGAAGTTCCCCTGACGTAAACCGACTTTTTCAGGTTCTTTTTCTTCATAACCCGGAGCACACAAAACCAGCCATTCTTCTTCAAAATTCTCAAGCTCCTTTTCATTTAAGCGAAGGAACATGTTTTTCACAAAGAAATTGGACCAGGGATATTCGGTAATTGTGCGAACATTCATCCTGTATTCGGGTTGTGCACAGACGTATCCGTCGTGAACATATACTTCTTTTCCCGAAAGATATTCGGCCACACGATCATAAAGGATCTGGAAATTTTCGGAAGAAAGTGGTTTATTGATATTCCCCCACCAGACCTTGTCTTTTGTATAATCATCTTTTACAAGAAAACGATCCTGGGGCGATCTACCGGTAAATTTTCCGGTATTCACTGCCAGAGTACCATTTTCAGTCTCTGTACCCATCCCTTTTTCCACTGTGATCTTCTGCAATTCTTCTCCGGAGAGATTCCATTGTACCACATTGTTCTTTAAACCATACTTCTCAAGGCTTTGGGTTTTTGGTCTTTCTAAAATGCTTCTCATATTCTTCGTTTTTAATTGGTGTATAAAAAAGGCCATTTTTATCCGGGACCCGAATTTTGCTCTCTAAAAACAGTAAAACAAGATTTCAAAATTCAAAGGGAACATTCCCGATGCAAAAGCAGAGTTTTTGGACAAAAACGGCCTTATGGTTAGGTTTACAATTGGTTATTAGTCAAGTACCAGCAATGGAACATTTGTATGGAGAGTTAGCACATTGGTTAATCGTCCCTGGGAGGCCTCTCCGTTATTAAGATGAGTTTTAGGCATTATAGCCAACATATCCACATCATGTCTTTCAATATATTCCAGGATTCCCCGCTCGATATCTTCACTTTCTGAAAAAGAGTGGTGGGAATAGAACATTTCAAGGAAATACTGTAAAGTATTTTCGTTGCTTTCATCTTCTTCAGAATAACCCGATAAGACTTCAGATTTATGGACTGTGAGAACATGTACCTGTGCCTTAAACTTCCTGGAAACATCCAGAAGTACGTATAGGGGTGATCTATCCGCAATCTTTTCCCTCCCCACGGTAAGAATGATGGTATTAAGCCTGAAGGTTTTAACCTTTTCGGGTATTACCAGTACAGGTAGATCGGCTTCTTTTACGAATCTTGATGTACGGGTAGCAATATCTTCCTCTCCCAGCTCTGCTCCTTTGGTTCCCATGATCACCAGATCAATCTTTAACTCCTTCTGAAGATTAATTATAGTAGTGCTTAATTCTCCCTGCCTAATGTAAGTTTCAAAACCCGGGTTTAGGGGACTCTCATATTTTTGAAGAACATCTTTGAACTTCTTATCTATCTCTTCTTCTTTAGTCTTTCCATCAGAAATATGGAGGAGAGAAAGAGTGATATTTAGATCCTGATCGGCAAACTTTACCGCATATTCCAAAGCATTTAAAGAAACTTCAGAGAAATCGAAAGGGATTAGGATATTTTTCATGATAGTCAAATTTTGCTGTTCTGTAATACTCCCCGGGAGGGGTGAAATTCTTTGTTATAAAGATAAATATGAACCCCAGATTTTAACATGACATTTGTCACGAAAAAACCTAAAGTAATGAACATTTTCAGAGCGAAAACGATTGAATTACAGGAGCTTCTGACTAAAAAAAGACTTTATAGTATTAAATAAAAAATTAGTGTAAATCAGATGATTTTATCCCATTTTCAGTTTAGAACACAGGTCTCAAAAATGATATTTTAGAGAGGAACTTATTGGAAGAAATAAATTTAGATTTTACCACTCTCTCAGGTGAAGATCTTTTCCGTCAAATTCCCCATAGGTGTAAAAGTTGATCCAGTCTCCCAGATTCATATAAGTTGAATTTTTTTGCAGCTGAATATCCAGCGGAAGATGCCTGTGGCCAAAAATAAAGTAGTCGTAGTGCTGAGTCTCAAGTTTGCGACGGCAATATTTTATTAACCATTCTTTTTCTTCTCCCATGAACTTTACATCCTCTTCTCCCGAAATAGCTTTGTTCTTTACAGAGAAGTATTGCGCAAGTGGCATTCCCAGATCGGGATGCAGCCAACGGTAGAGCCATTTGGCAAAAGGATTGGTAAACACCTTTTTCATCCTTTTGAAGCCCTTGTCCCCCGGGCCGAGACCATCTCCATGACCAATGAGAAATTTTTTGTCATTAAAAACAAATTCCTTAGGCTTATGAAAAACAGGTATATCAAGTTCTTTTTCAAAATAATCATCCATCCACAGGTCGTGATTACCTACGAAGAAATAAACCGGAATCCCACTATCTCTAATTTGAGCCAGTTTTCCTAAAACCCTTACAAAGCCTTTGGGTACTACATGTTTGTACTCGAACCAGAAATCAAAAAGATCTCCCAGCAGGAAAATAGCAGCAGCGTCTTCACTTACCTTATCAAGCCAGGCGACAAATTTATCCTCTCGGGGTCTGCTTTCTTCGGCAGTAGGTGCACCCAGGTGATTATCGCTGGAGAAATAGATCTTTTTACCCTCGGGAATCTGCATGCTTCTAATTTGAGGGTAAAGATATAGTTAATATTTCCTAAGTTAAAATCTTCAGAAAAAATGAAACCCAACAGACCTGATTTTGGGGATTTTATCAAATAAACCTATCTTTAAAAGAAACAGCAGAAATGGATAATTTGATCACCGGAATTCATCATGTCACGGCACTTGCCGGTGCACCTCAGGAAAATCTTGATTTTTATACCGGAATCCTTGGTTTACGCATGGTTAAAAAAACGGTGAATTTTGATGCCCCCGATGTCTATCATTTCTACTACGGCGATGAACAGGGAAACCCCGGGTCTATAATGACATTTTTCCCTTATGAAGGCATTCAAAAAGGCCGTCATGGAAAAGGTATGCTAAACATCACCACCTTCTCTGTTCCTTCAAATTCCCTGTTGTTCTGGGAAGAAAGACTTAAAAATTACAACGTGAACTATAAGCCGGCACAGGATCGTTTTGATAATGAGGCGGTGATCTACTTCGAAGATCCGGACGGGCTTGGCCTGGAACTGGTTTTTAACGACAAAGATGAAAGACCGGGCTTTACTTATGGCCCAATTCCCGCGCAACATGCAATCCGCGGCTTTTATAGCGTGGAGATCTGGCAGGAAGGCTATGAACGTACCGCCGGACTTTTAACCGAAATAATGGATCACCGGCTCATAGCCGAAAAAGGTAACCGCTTCCGGTTTGCGGCAACAGATGCCCCCGGAAATTATGTGGACATCCTGTGCACGCCAGATGCCCTGAGAGGTCTGGGTGGTGGTGGCACTGTTCATCATATTGCATTTTCAGTACCTAATAAGGACAAACAGCTTTTTGCCAGGGAAAAGCTTTCAAGGGCGGGATATAATCCTACTCCGGTGCTGGACAGGCAATATTTCGAGTCCATTTATTTCAGGGAACCCGGCGGAGTCTTATTTGAGATAGCTACCGCAGAACCGGGATTTGCAATAGATGAAGATCCGGAGCACCTGGGAGAAGCTCTTAAACTTCCTCCTCAATATGAATCGAAAAGAGATCTTATTGAAAAAGCAGTAAAACCTGTTCAACTCAACCCTACAAAATTCAAGTAATGTTGCACAAAAAAGATTTCAAATATAACGGAACTCCCCTGGGAGAGGCAAAAAAGGCATTGATCATGGTACATGGTCGAGGCGGTTTTGCAGAAGATATCCTCACTGTAGCAGATCATTTAAAAGTGGAAGATTTTGCACTTGTAGCTCCGCAGGCTTATAATAACAGCTGGTATCCCCTGTCCTTTATGGCACCCGAGCAACAGAATCAGCCCTGGCTGGATTCGGCCATTGAGATGTTGCAAATGCTCGAAGAGGAGCTCAATCAACAGGGAATAAGTTCTGAGAATATCTATTTCTTCGGATTCTCCCAGGGTGCCTGTCTCACCCTGGAGTATGTTACCCGCAATGCTAAGAAATACGGCGGAGTGATTGCGATCATCGGCGGACTTATTGGTAAAACGATCAACACCGGGAATTATATTACAGATTTTGAAGGAACAAAGATTTACCTGGGCACCAGCGATCCCGATGCACATGTACCTGCCGACAGGGTGAAACAAACCGCAGAAATTCTCCAGAACAAAAACGCCGAGGTGGAATTACAGATCCACAAAGATGCTGGTCATGTCATCCTTCCGGAGGAATTGGGACGCGCCAATAATTTCATTTTTGGATATTCAGGAGAGCCTAATAAGAAGCCTTAGGAATTATCTGATGCGTGCCATTCGGCATAAGAAGTTTCAGTTTCCTGTAGCTTTAAACTAAATAATTCTATGTGTCTTGGAAGTCGCGATTTAATTCTTTCAGCAAAATCCTGGATCATATTTTCACTGGTAGGCTGATAATCCACAAGAATTACGCTATGTCCCCGGGTCTGGAGTTCCTCGGCTAGTTCTACATGAGGTGTATTCCTGTTAAAAACAGTTGCATGATCAAATTTGTCCACTATCTCCTGCTTAACGATCTTCTTTAGGTCGCCAAAATCGATAACCATCCCCAGCTTTACGTCATCTACATCTTTAATTGGTTCACCGATAACCGTTACTGCCAGTTTATAACTATGTCCATGTACATTTTTACACTTGCCATCATACCCGAAAAGAGCGTGCCCGGTTTCAAAAGAAAATTGCTTGGTAATACGAATTAAAGCCATGACTTAAATATTTGTGCAAAGGTAAGGGATTTTCCCGGCCCGTATTTTAACTTTTACTCCCGGAATTTTATTAGTCTTTGTTTTTTAATGATGCGCAAATTTGGCATTTTCAGAATACATTTACAGCCTAAATAAAATTGCACTTGGAGATAATTGAAAATCCCGTTTATGAAAAGATCATTAGTGATCTGTTAGAACAGCAGTATTCTATTGTTGAAGACTTTTTTTGTCTTTCTGAAGTAGAAGAACTCCGGAATTCACTCCTGACAAAATACGAGGAGGATAATTTCAAAAAAGCTGCTATTGGGAGCAGGACCAATGAGGTGATCGCAAAATCCATTCGCGGAGATTTCATCTTATGGCTTAACGAGGCTGAAGCCGCAGAGGCAGAAAAGGCTTTTTTTCTGAAAATAAACGATTTCGTGCAGTACCTCAACCGCACCTGCTTTATGGGAATTCTTTACAAGGAGTTTCACTATGCGCTATATCCTGAAGGCACTTTTTATAAGCGCCACCTGGACACCTTTCAAAATGATGACAGAAGAAAATTGTCTATGGTCTGTTATCTAAATGATCAGGACTGGCAGCCGGAATACGGAGGTGAGTTGGTGATTTATACACAGGAGAATGGAGTGGAGGTGCCAAAAAGCATCTATCCTTTTCCGGGCCGAATGGTTATATTTGAAAGTCAGATCCTGGAACACGAGGTGAAACCTGTTAAAACCGAAAGACTGAGCATCACAGGCTGGCTTAAAACCCGCTGATCACTTCCTGAATTTTTTATATAAGACCACCACGATCAAAAGAATTGCAAGGAGCAACCAGAAGCCATAACCGCTTAAAAAGCGCAGGATATCAAAGGTTTCTTCACTAACGGGGACATCGTTTTGTATCATCTTCTGTTTCTTTTGCGCCAGCTGTGCCGCGCGTATAAAAAGATCCCGAGTACTATGAGAATCCCCAGGAGATAGATCCAGTTGTCTTCAAGAAAATCTGAAATGGAAAATCCGTAGCCTTCTCTTTCTGTAGCCGGCTTATTTCGGGGCAAATGTTCCTGTTGTAAATTCATAGCTTAAATTTTATAAGTTTTCAAAAAGGGGAATTATTAAGCCCTTTTTTTCTCTTTCTAAAAAAGGCAAAGTAAAGAATTGCGGCCAGGATTAAGACAGCCGCAATAACAACCTCCCAGAAATTAGAACCCACAAAGTAGCCTATTTCATAACCCACCTGATAGGCTTTGTTACTTTCTATTCCCTGGGAAAGTGCCGTAGTAAATGTATTCATATATTATTTTTTAGATTTAGACAAGGCATCTTTAGTAAATTCCGATAATACCAGTTCCCCCGAGATTGCCGCCCGTTCCTGAAGAAGGTTTCCCCAGTTTTCGGTCCCCTCCCAAAGCACCTTCTTCATTTCAAGCAGGGCTTCAGGATTGTAAGACGCCAGCTTTTCGGAGAAAAAGAGAAGTTCTTTATCCATTTCTTCTATATTACCAAATACCCGGGCATAAAGCCCTTTTTCCTTTGCCCAATAGGCATTTTTCCATTCATGTGCCGCCAGGGTGAGTTCAGCTAAGGCTCCAACTCCCATTTTTCTTTCAATTGCCGGCGCAATTACAAATGGTCCAATCCCAATACTTAGTTCTGATAATTTAATTGCCGCCTGCTCTGTGGCAAAGCAATAGTCACATGCTGCAGCCAGTCCCACACCACCGCCTACTGTCTTGCCCTGTATACGGCCTATGATAGGTTTTCCACAGGTTCGCATTGCATTAATAACATTAGCAAAGCCTGAAAAGAAAATTTTCCCCTGCTGCATATTTTCAACAGCCAGCAACTCATCAAAAGAAGCTCCTGCGCAAAAAGCCTTCTCTCCTTCAGATTTTAAGATGATGATCTTCACCTCATCCTCTTTTGAAAGTTTATTTAATTCTTTTTCAAGTCTTTCAAGTAGCACCGAGGGAAAAGAATTACTTGCAGGATGTCCAAATTCAAGAGTTGCGATTCCATTAATAATATTAGTATAGAGGCTTCCGTTCTCACTTGTAGTTGTCATTTTTTGATCAGTTTCTTGTAAAGTTAATTATTTCGGAGGTTTATCAGGCCTCCTTGTGAAGGTATTTGCGACGGAATTTTATAACCAGTGCACTACTTCTTATCAGCATCCAGACAAAAAAGGCTATCCAGATCGCATGTAATTTATAGCCAAAGTAATCTCCTATTAATAAGACAGGCGTAAATCCTAAAAAGGTAGCTGAAAGCAAAACATTCCGAAGGTATTTTGCTTCCCCGAGACCTTTGAAAATTCCGTCAAACATAAAAGCAATGGCGTTTACCGGCTGCATGAACAGGACCATCCAGAAAACCGATGTGAATAAAATCAACACCGGAGCCTCTTTACTGAAAATCAACCCGATCTCCTCATAAAACAGACTGCAGATCCCTATTAAAACCACCGAAATAGTTAGGGCGTATTTGCTTATTTTCTTGCTTAAAACCCACAGACCCTTGTAATCCCCGGCACCTAAAAGTCGGCCGCCCATGGCATTGCCCGCATTCGCATAGCCGTCAATAAAGAAACTAAAGAACAACCAGATATTCATTAGAATACTTTGTGCGGCAATAAAATTCTTACCGTAGCCGGTAGCGTAGGCATTAGCAAGATAAATGGCAAAATTGAGAGCTGCTGTTCTTACGAATAAATTTCCGCTCATAAGGAGCAAAAGCCTCATCTGCGGATTGATCCTCCTGCTAAGCCCCAGGTTAAAAGGAGTCTTGGTAAAGAAAAAGTATAGTGCCATTATAAGCATTACCGCCTGTGCGATCACACTGGCCCAGGCCGCTCCTTCGAGATGCATGGCTGGGATCCAGCCTTCAATTCCGTAAACCAGTAAAAAATCCAGTCCTACATTCAGGAAAGCTCCGGTTAAGCTGCACTTCATGGCCCACAGCGTATTCTGTAGACCTCTAAAGACCCCAAAAAGGGCAAAGGTTACCAGAGTTAAGGGATATCCCAGAGCACGGATCTGGTAATAGTCGGCGGCATAATTAAGCACCTTCCCCTGTGCATTGTAAGCACTAAAGATGGTCGCGGCAAAGTATGCCGTCACAGCATAGATGAGCAGACTGAGTAAAAAATTAAAGAATATTGCCTGTGGCACCAGTGTTTTCACAGCGTGAAGCCGACTGGCACCCAGATGCTGAGAAACTAAAGCAGAAATTGCCGTCTTGGTTTGTGCAACGATCCATATTATAGCAGAGAGAAAAGATCCCACTATTCCTGCAGCCGCCAGTGACTCCACAGGATCCTGGTCAACATTTCCAATTATTGCAATGTCTGTAAGAGAGATCAAAGGTTCGGCTATACCGGCGATAATAGCAGGAATAGCGAGACGGTTAATAGTATTAAAACTTACGGTAGTAGCCACTCAGAAGATTGAAAAGAACAAAGTTAAAATAAGCAGGATAGTAGACCTTAAATATTTGGAGAAATACCTTCCCTTCCAAAAAAAGAGGTTCCGTAAAATTAAAAAGATGCTTACTGCAAGTAGTAAACATCTTTTTGTTCTTCCATGTTTTCATGAGGTTCTATTGAGCCGGATATACATAATGTGCTTCAAAACTCAACGGAATTCCAAGCCACCAGTAAACCAGCAAAAAGATGGTCCAGGTAATTAAAAATATAATCGAGTAAGGCAACATCATGGATATTAATGTCCCGATTCCCATTCCTTTAACATAGCGCTGTCCAAAAACAACTACCAGGGGAAAATAAGGTAGTAACGGAGTAATGATATTAGAAACGGAATCCCCTACCCTATACGCTGCCTGGGTAAGGTCAGGCGAAATACCCAACTGCATAAGCATGGGTACAAATATGGGAGCAATCAGGGCCCATTTTGCAGATGCAGATCCCACCATCAGGTTCACAAAAGCACTTAATATCACGATTCCCACAATAGTAATTTGACCCGGTAAGTCGAGTGCCTGCAGGAAGTTTGCTCCTTTAATAGCAATAAGAAGTCCGATATTCGAACGTGAAAAAGCATCAATGAATAGAGCTACGAAGAAGGCCATCACGATATAATAACCCATACTTTCCATGGATTTTTTCATGCTTTGAATAAGATCTCCCGAAGATTTGTATCTCCCGGATACAAAACCGAAAACAAGACCAGGGATCAACAGCAGGATAAAAATCAAGGGCACAATCGCCTTCATTAATGGCGCGTGGAATGAAGTGAGAGATTGAACCTCGGGATCAACCATACCCGGACCTCTAAGAGCGGAATCTTCAGGATAGGCCCACAGGAATAAACCTATGAGACCAAGTACCATAGCCAAAAGTCCCATCCAGAAAGCTTTACTTTCTTTAGAGGTTACTGTTTCCATTTTTGGCATTTGATCTTCATCCCCGTCTACTTTGACGTTTGAAAGTCGGGGTTCAATTATTTTATCTGTGATCCACCAGCCAACAAGTACGATCAATAAAGTTGATGCAGAAGTAAAATACCAGTTATTCAAGGGATTCAAATTGATAGCAGGATCAAGAATCCGGGCTGCCTCCAGAGTAAAGCTCATGATAAGCGGATCAATTGCCGAAGGAATAAAGTTTGCTGAAAAGCCTCCAGATACCCCCGCAAAGGCAGCTGCAATTCCTGCCAAGGGATGTCGTCCTGCCGCATAAAATATAACTCCTCCCAGCGGAATTACAAGCACATAACCTGCATCTGCAGCTGTGTGACTCACAATGGCTATTAAAATAAGCATTGGAGTAAGTAACTGTTTGGGTGTAAAGTTCAGGAGTTTCTTCAATCCGGCGTCAATCCAGCCGGAGTGTTCTGCTACTCCCACCCCAAGCATAGCAACTAACACAATTCCCAGGGGAGCAAAAAGTACGAAGGTATTTACCATACTCGCAAGAAATGCCGCCAGTTGGGTACCTGTAAGTAGGTTTTCTACATTAAGACTGTTACCTGTCATGGGATGAACCTCCCCAAAATCAAACGGAGAGAGGATCGCGGATAAAACCCATACGAAAATGAGTAAGTAGAAAAATAAAATTGCAGGATCAGGTAATTTATTCCCGACTTTTTCAACAAAATCAAGGGCTCTGTTTAAAATTCCTTTTTTTGGGGAATTAACTGCTTCTTCCATATTTAAACCAGGTAATAAGTTAATGAATTGCTAAAATAGAAATTATCCAAATACAATAGTCAATCTTATTTTCAACGGCATCAAAACAGAAAATCGGCAGTTGACAGCTAAAAAACGGTAGTCAATCCTGAACAATTTAAAATGAGATTGAGCCTGAAAAAATTAATTGAACACCTTACATCCCGATTAAAATTCTATTTTTGAGATTCACATGAACTCCGGCTTATATCGAAAAGCATCATTAAACCAACTGTATTCATGAAACAAAATTTTATATTTTTTCTTATAGCTGCATTCCTGGCAATCTTTCCTGCATCTGCACAGGATGACTACCCTACAAACAAGGAAATTGCAAAACGGCTTCAGCAAATAGCTTCCTCCGGGAATGCAAAACTGCTTTCTTTAACAAAAACTGAAGGAGGACAGGATATATGGGCCCTGCAAATAGGAAGAGGAGATCTGGAGAACAAACCAGCCATTGCAATCACTGGTGGAGTGGAAGGGTTCCATATGCTAAGTGTGGAGATGGCCCTTCAGGTAGCTGAGCAGCTGGTGGAAGAACATTCAGATCTTCTCGAGTCCACAACTTTTTATGTATTTCCAAATATGTCTCCAGATGCCTACGCGCAATACCATAGCAATCTTAAATATGAGCGTAGTGGAAATGCTGCCAAGGTGGATCAGGACAGGGATGGAGAGGTCTCTGAGGATGGTTATGAAGATCTTAACCGTGACGGATACATTACAGAAATGAGGATAGAAAGTCCGCTGGGAAAATATATTGCTCATAAAGATTATCCGCAAATCCTGGTGGAAGCTGAAGGAAGAGCTGAATCGGGCGAAAAACGTTACCTGAAGTATTATGAAGGCGTAGACAATGATAAGGATCAAAAATTCAATGAGGATCCCACGGAGGGTATTGCCTTTAATAAAAGTCTTACCTATAAGTTCGCGGCCTTTGAACCCCTGGCGGGTGAATTTCCCGTTTCTCAGGAGGAAACAAGAGCTCTCCTGAATTACCTTTTTGAGAGGTGGAATATTTTTGCCTTCGTGACCTTCGCTCCTGAGAATAACTTATCCAATCCTTTGAAATATGACAAATCCGGTGCGGAGAAAAGACTAGTCGGCTCCATGTTGGAAAAAGATGTGGCAATCAATAAAATGGTATCAGATCTCTATAATGAGACGGTATCATTGAAAGCCTATAATCAGGACAACCAGGGAAAAGGGGGAGATTTCTTTCAGTGGGCGTATTTTCACTTCGGAAGATTGAGCTTTAGCACACCCGGCTGGTGGGTACCCGAAATGAAGCAGGAAAAGAATGACTCCATACCATCCAAAAAGAGTAAAATTACACCCGAAACAAATTTTCTTGCCTGGGCAGAAAAGGAAGGACTTAATGACATTTTCGTCAATTGGACAGAAGTAGACCACCCAGATTTCCCTAACCGAAAGGTTGAGGTAGGCGGAATTCGCCCCTTTAAAATGACTAATCCTCCATACAGCATGGTCGACAGCATCGCCAAACAACATACAGATTTTGTGGTGAAATTAGCCGAGATGAAACCACAGCTGGAGTTTCACAATCTTAAGACTGAAAAGTTAAGTGGTGGCCTCACCCGAATAACAGTAGATATTTTAAATAATTCTCCGTTGCCTACCCATTCTGAGATGGGAGAAAGATCCCGGTGGCTGCAAAAATTACAGATCATGGTAAATAAGGATAAAGAAGATATCCTGGCAGGAAATACCATTAAACTTTCAGGTAAACTGGGAGCTTATGAAAAGGAAACTATTTCATGGATCGTGAGGGGCGGCGGTACTGTAACATTGAAAGCAGGAGCACCTCATACCGGCTATGCAAGCCTGAATGTGAAACTTTAATTTTTTTTGAAGAGATGAAGCCAAACAACATAATTAATATAAGCGTCCTTGGAATTTTAAGTTTTCTACTGAGCATTCCTGCAGGTTACGGACAGGAAAAATTCTTCCGCGCCATAGGAACACCACATAAGCCGAAGGTAGAAGTAAGCTGGAACAGATACTATACCTATGAAGGAATTGTCGATATCATGGAAAAGATCGCCAAAGCCTATCCCGATCTCACCCGTATGGAAAGCATCGGGAAATCATTTGAAGGCAAGGACATCTATTTGCTGACTATTTCGGACTTTAAATCGGGCGATCCAGATAAAAAACCGGCAATGTACATAGACGGAAACATACACTCCAACGAGATACAGGGCGCAGAATTTTCTCTTTACACAGCCTGGTACCTCACAGAAATGTTTGATGAGCTGGATTTCATAAGGGATTTACTTCAGGATAAGACTTTCTATATCAATCCAACAATAAATCCCGATGCGCGAAATAATTACATGAACGAGCCAAACACTCCGCATTCACCGCGTTCAGGAATGATCGTTTTAGATAACGACCGCGATGGAATGGCCGGGGAAGACGGCTTTGATGACCTTAACGGGGACAATGATATTACGATGATGATCAGGAAGTCACCGACGGGACGCTACATTAAGGATCCTCAGGACGCCCGAAGACTCATTAGGGTTGAGCCTGAAGAAAAAGGAGAATATGAAATGCTGGGCTATGAAGGAAAGGATACAGACGGGGACGGGGAAGTCAACGAAGACGGCATAGGATATTACGATCCCAACCGTGACTGGGGCTGGAACTGGCAGCCTGATCATATTCAACGTGGAGCCTACAAATATCCGTTTAGCCTGCCTGAATCAAGAGCTGTAATGGAATTTGTTATGAAACACCCTAACATAGCGGGAGCACAAAGCTACCATAACTATGGAGGAATGATTTTGAGAGGCCCCGGTGCAGAAGAAGACAAAGACACCTACAATGCAGAGGATGTAAAGATCTATGATGCAATTGGTAAAAAAGGAGAGGAAATGATACCGGGATACCGGTACCTGGTAGTTTACAAAGATCTTTACTCGGTATTTGGAGGAGAGCTCGACTGGTTTTATGGTGGCAGAGGTATCTACACCTACACCAATGAGCTTATGAATTCTTACCAGTACTTTCATAAGAATGAAGGCAGGGGAAATCAGGAAGAAGAATTAAAGGTTGACCGCTACTTAACTTTTGGAGATGCCTTTGTGCCCTGGGAAGAATTTGATCATCCCCAATATGGAAAGATAGAGATCGGCGGATTTAAAAAGAACTTCGGAAGAGCTCACCCCGGATTTCTACTCGAGCAGGATGCACACCGGAATATGGCTTTTACCATTTACCACGCCTATCACACGCCAAAGCTCAGTATTACTGAAGTAAATGAGGAACATCTTGGCGGCGGACTAAAGCAGATAACCGCTACCATCTACAATGAAAGATTGATGCCGACTCACTCCAGTCAGGACCTGAAACATAACATCGAAAGACCGGATTATGTAAGCATTTCGGGAGCAAATGTGGTAACCGGAATGGTGGTTAATGATGAGGATTTCAATAAGGTGGAAGAACAAAAACACAATCCGGAGAAAATCAAAGTCAGGAATATCCCCGGAATGGAATCTGTAAAAGTGCGCTGGATTGTCTCAGGAAATGGAAGCTACCGCATAACTGTAGATTCAGCCAAAGGCGGTAAGGCAGAATGGCGAAAGTAGACCTTTCAAAAAAGAGAATTTTGAGGCTGTCTAAAGAGCGAGCAGAGTGTCCTTCTGAATTTCTTTCAGAATCTTCTATTGATATGATTACCAAAAATCAATAGAACCTGAAATGAGTTCAGGTTGACGGAAACCCGGCTTTTTGAACAGCCTCTTCATTTTTTAAAAAAAATGTGAATTTCTAATCCAGAACCAGTTCATAACAATAGAAGGGATGCTCACTTTGCTTCGGAAAATAGATATTTCCAAGCCTTTTGTAGCCCCGTACCTCATAGAATTTTTGATTGCGCTCATTTTGACTGAAGGTGTCCAGCCGCACAGAACTGTATCCTTTCTCCCGGGCAAAGTTTTCAGCAAAATCCATTAGCTTCCTCCCCTTACCGCTGCCCCAGTTTCGCGGATTTGTAGCCAACCTGTGCACGTACAGATTGTTTTTATTAGGAGTGAGCCAATCTACAGAAATGTATTCCTTATCCATATTAGGTGTAAGTACAATGATCCCTTGCAGTTGAGCCTTTTCCTCAAGTACAAACAGTTCTTCATTGCTGATATCTTCCTGTAGTTTTTCAAGAGAGGGATAATATTCATTCCATTGGAAAATGCCTTTTTCCTGCATGCTTTGGGCGCAGGCTTCAGTGAGTTTTTTTATTGAGGCTAAATCTTCTAGTTGCGCCGGTCTTATCATGGAAGAGATTTTTCAGTGACAAAAATAATTTTAATAGAAAGGATTTAAACACTTTACCGAATTAAAATAATTTAATACATTTGCCACGTTGAAATTAATTCAACCAGTCGGGGGATTAGCTCAGCTGGCTAGAGCGCCTGCCTTGCACGCAGGAGGTCATCGGTTCGACTCCGATATTCTCCACAA
>NZ_AUIG01000002.1 GCF_000423585.1 Salinimicrobium xinjiangense DSM 19287 | reverse complement strand
CCACTGCGAAAGCGGTGGTTTTGTGGTTTCATATATTCAGACCTCACAGGTTTTGGAAACCTGTGAGGTCTATCTTCATTCTGATTTTAAATGGCAGCCAAAAATGCCTTTTTTGAGCATCAATATATTTATTTCTTCTACCATTAACTTTTCTGTAGCAGCTAAAACGAAAGGACGAGTACCCGGTTTAGTAAAACTTTAACTATTTTAGGCAACTTATTATTCAGCGTATAAAATTTTTAAAATGAAGAACTTATTACTGGTCGGCGCTATCTTATATTCAACTATAATTTTTGCACAGCAAGCTCCACAAACAAACTCCCAGCTTTCGGTTAATCTTCTTATTCCTTCTCTTGAATATGAGATGAGCATGGGAAAAAAAACAACTTTAGACCTTAATCTTGGTACCGGCTTTGCATACAGAAGCACAAATAACGATAGTGGATATGCCGTTTTTCCAACCTTCCATGCGCAGTACAGGTTCTATTATAACCTGGATAAGAGATTAGAGAAAGGGAAAAAAATTTCTGAGAATAGTGGAAACTATTTTACTGCCCTGGCAGAGATCACCAGTGGAAATCCCATTTTTGGAGATTTAAAATCACAGGCAGACTATGCTGTTTTTATCGGTCCTGCATGGGGCTTACAGCGTGTATACAACAGTGGCTTTAAATTAAACATCAATCTTGGCGGGGGAATTGGTTTTAATGATCTGGGAGACTCCTATTTTTCTCCCTTTGTTGGCCTGCAATTAGGATGGCTAATCCTGAAATAGCGAATTCAGGATTATCTTTCCAAGGAGAAAAGACTTAGTTCACAGTTTTTATCCTTTAATAAACTCGCTTGCCTTTTGAACGATCTTTTCCATCGACGGGGGCAGCTCTTCTTTTTCCCAGGGATGTGAAACTTCAAAAACATGGTCACTCCCTTCTAACAGGAATAATTCAGAATTTTTTATCCAATCATGCAGATCATGGGCATTTTCTAATTCTACTGTAGGATCGGCCGTACCATGAATGATAAGGGTGGGAATCTGAAGTTTTTTAGCCGACCTGGAGATAGTAAGTCTTTCCTCATTTGCCTTGAAATCTTCATAAAAGTCAAACAGGTGAGGCATTTGTTGTTTGGTGCGGGAATTCTCGATATAGGCAATACCTTTTTGTCTCCAGGCTTCCAGTTCTTGTCCCTGAGGAAACCGGTCTCCAAAATCACTGACTGCAGATAGGGTGATCAATTTTTGAATCCGCTCATCCTCTCCTGCCTTTACCACTACCACCCCGCCACCTCTGGAGTGCCCCATAAGCGTAAAGCGCGAAAGATCTGCAATTTCTATAAATGGAAAGTCTTCGCTGCAAATCCAGTTGATCAAGACTTCCAGGTCATCAAGTTCCTTTGTATAAGTATTCTCTCCAAAGGCATCGAGATCGGGAAAATCTATGGGCTCATCCAGGGTTCCGCCATTAAAGGCAAAATTGAACTTGATGAACAGAAAACCATTTTTTGCAAACTCCTCTCCCATTATATTCCAGGCTCCCCAATCCTTAAAACCTTTATACCCGTGGCAAAAAAGCAATACAGGCTTGTTACCGCCTTCTTCAGTATAAAACACATCTGTGGGAACAGGCCGTCCATGTAAACCTTTCAGACTTATATTTTTTTCTTTTTTTACCATGAATTCTGTTTTATTTCCTTCTCAACAAAGGGGATATTAGGATCAAATATCTCTAAAATAAGTTTTTTTAGCTGTTCCTGAAATTCTGCAAGAGTTTCGGTTGTAATATCTGTATCTTTTTTTGCACCGTAACCTGTTTTATCTTTCTTGCAGAACTTTAAAAATCCCCCCTGCAAATTCTTAAACGAGATTATTCCGGCTTCAACGGCTTCGGGAAGTGGCTCCTGCTCATTCATCATGACGGCATAGGTAAGGATTTGGAAGGGTTTGCTGTACCGGTCATAATCTGAAGTGATCTCTTCCCAATCTACAACTTCCACTTTTGATTGCTCCACCTTTCCGGTCTTGTAATCAATAATGCGCAGCTTATCATTATAGAGATCAACCCGGTCCACCATGCCTTTCAGGTACACCGGAAAATCCAGCTCTTCCAAACGGATTAACGAGTTTAGCTTTTCTTCTACCTTTATAACTCTAATAGTGTTTCCCCTTTCAAGATCTTCCTTTTCCAATTTTAGAAAATTATGGACATACCTACGTGCCACCTCAAAAATTAACAGGTTTTTCCCGGTATCAAGAGGTGCCTGGGTATAGTGCTTTTTAAACTGTCTTCCAATTTCTTTATCAGTACCCTCAATTGCTTTATCAAGAAGGGAGGACGTCACCTCCTGTTGCAGCCATTCTTTGTAAAAGATCTCCAGGGTATCATGAACCACACTTCCCAGGGTATTGTATGCCACCGTTTCTTCCACTTCTTCTCTTTCCTGTAGTCCCAGTACATACTGCTTATAAAAATCAAGAGGATTCCTGATATAAGTGGTTAAAGCGGAAGGAGACAAACCCTCTGCTGCACGCCTTTTCAGTTTTTCCAGAATTTCCGGCGTTTTTTCTATTTTCATCAAATTGGAAGATAGTGCAGGAACAAAAGGCGCCACACTGAAATTCTGAATCTTATGATTTTCCTTTGTCTCCATTTGCAATTGCAGCAAAAACCGGCTTTTCTCGCCCGCATTCAGTCCGTCGCTTTCGGTATTGTATAGCAAGTGGACGTTTTCGGCCCTCTGCAGGAGATGGTAAAAGTGATAAGCGTATACCGCATCCTTTTCTTTATAAGTGGGGAGTTTATACGCACATTTTAGATCGTATGGAATAAAAGAATTACTGCTCTTTCCTGCGGGGAGCACACCTTCATTAACTGAAGTAAGAATCACATTTTTAAAATCCAGCACCCGGGATTCAAGCATTCCCATTACCTGTAACCCGGAAAATGGTTTCCCTCGAAAGTCCACAGTTTTAGAAGAAAGAAGATCTTTAAAAAGGCTTGTTAATACCTTCACCGAATTAATATACGGGTATTTTTCTACCAAAGTGTTCAATTGATTGAAGAGCAGGTGCAGCTGATAAAGAAATTCAAGGTTCAACTTGTCCGCTTCTTTATCTAAACTATTCTTCAATAACATTATCAGGTCACGTAAAGACTCTAAAGCATATTTAGGATCATTCTTCCACTTACCAAAGCAAAGCTTAAATAAAGGCGTTAATTTTTCGGGAAGATTTTCCAGAAGGTCTGCCCGGTCAATATAGACCAGGTTATTCTTTCTAATTTTCTCAGAAATTGTTCGGGAGTATCCTGCACTCACTTTCTGGATTAATGGATGACTCAAAACGACCATAAGATCTTTGTGGTAGATCTTATCATCTCCTGTAGTCGCATGTAGCTGGAGTAATTGCTCAAAAAGAAATGTCACCGGTGCATTTTTTAAAGCAAAACCCATGGTGATGTTTACCTCTTGCACATTTGGCGGCAGAGAATTAAGCACCGGAAGCAATAAATTCTCATCACCTAAGACAACAGCTGTTTGCTCCAGCTCTTCTGCCGTAAGCTTTGAAAGTAATTCTCCTACAAGTTTCGCCTGGCCAATATTCTTAGGTACTCCCACCATCCGAATATCCTTAGTAGTGCTATAGTTGTCAGAAACAAGCTGTAACTCCCTATCCCGATAGTAGGGCCAGGATTTTAAATATTGTTTTAGAAAAAGGGAAACATCATGCTGTTCATCTTCCAGAAAGGCTCTATCCATATCCCAATAAACTTCAGCCTTACCTGCCGCTAGAAGCGTCTGGAAAATATGTTGTTCTGCGTTATTAAGAGCATTAAATCCTATAAAAATGAAGGAACCCGTGGCTGTTTCAGCAAAGGGGGAGATCATTTCTGAAGCTTTTCTATAAACCATCCCCTGGTAAGCCAGATCTCTTTTCTCCAGTTGTTGCTGCAAAGCTTCGTAATATTCAGGCAGTTTATTCCAAAAGAGCAGGTAATTCTCCATTAATGGAGTTTTTTCCTCCTGCAGGTACCAGTGGTTCATCTCCTGAATATTCCCCAGATAACCAAAAAAAGAATTGTATTCAATCAGATACCTGTCAATTTCATTAAAGTCATACAATAATGTTTGTGCCCAGGTAGAGAAGGTTTCAAAATCCTCTGTATTCTCTTTTGGGGTACAGGAGCAATAAGCGGTATAAAATTCAAAAAGCGCGGTAACATTATCTACAGACTGCAGTCCTGAGATCTCCTGGGCGAAATCCTCGATACTTAGAACTTTGGGAGCAAACAGGGAAGTTTTAGAAAATCTGGCCAACCTGTTTATGAGATAGGATCCGGCCCTTTTACTGGGTAGAATAAAGGTATAATCGGAAATAGGTTTGTCCCCGGAGATCAATTTCGCGAGAACCTCATCAATAAATGGTGTCATGCCCTAAAAATAAAAAACGCCCCGATCAAATCGAGGCGTTTTTAAAAAGATTATTGATTCAGTTCTACATATCTGTAGTATCCTGTTCAGTTTCTGTGTTTTTCATCTCCTTATCTTTATCAAGAGAGATCTCAACACGTCGGTTTTGCTGTCTTCCCTTCGCTGTGTTATTGGAAGCGATTGGCCGGGCTTCACCATAACCCTGAGCAGTAAGTCTGTTTTTAGGAACACCTGCATTGACAAGGAATTCCATTACAGAAGTAGCTCTTTCATGAGATAACTTGTGGTTATAGTCTTCGCTACCTGTACTGTCTGTATGCCCTTCGATATGGAAAACAGTATTATCATATTCCTGCATGATATCTGCAATTGCCTGAAGAGTTTCTTCTGACTCAGAACGGATCGTTGCTTTATTAAGATCAAAAAGAATTGTTCTTGAATATTCATTCAATTCCTCGATCACCTCAACTGTAGGTTCAGGACATCCATTGTTCGCAGCGGTTCCTGCAACTTCAGGACACTCATCATCCTTATCAAGAACACCGTCGTTATCCTGATCTTGCCATGGACAACCGTTGTTTTCTTTTGGTCCTGCTTCATTAGGACACTCATCTTCACTATCTTTTATTCCGTCACCGTCGGCATCTGGGCAACCATTCATTTCGGCAAGTCCGGCTACTGTAGGACATTCATCTCTGTTATCTGGCACTCCGTCACCATCTGTATCAGGACATCCATTGAATTGTGCAAGACCGGCTTCATTAGGACATTCGTCCATTCTGTCTTCGATACCGTCTCCGTCTGAATCAGGACATCCGTTAAATTGAGCTAATCCTGCTACTTCAGGACATTCGTCATCCTTGTCATATATACCATCACCATCAGTATCTCTTCCTCCCATTGCAAATTTAATACCTGCTACGTGCTGGAAGTGATTACTGAAGTCGTCGTCAAATGCATGTTTGTAAATTGTTTGAACAGTGAATGCAACATTATCTGAGAACCAGAAGTTGATTCCTACAGTCCCGTCGAGGGTTCCAAATCCATCCCCGTCTAACCAGGTGTATCCACCACCAACACCTAGTACAGGATCAAACCATCCTGCGTTTGCATCATTGCGGAAGCTGTAGTTAAATGTTCCGTCCAGGCTGTAGAACATAAGATCTTCTCTTGCTTCATCTCCAAATTTCGTAATCTGGTTCAATGCACCTGCTCCTTCAAAATAAAATCCTGCTCCAATATTACGGGCAAGGGATATTCTCGATAATCCGGGAACAATGTTCCAATGATCTCCGGTATTAAAGAATTCGTCAAAGTAACCACCCAGGGGCGCGTCTTCACCCGTAGGATAAAAATCCACTGCATTAATACCTAAACCTAAGGCCCAGGGATTATTATTATCCTGCGCCTGCACAAGGCTAAAACTTAGGATACACAATGAAGCCAATAAAAATTTGTTTAGTTGTTTCATATTGAAGAGTTTAAAATTCTAATTAGTTAGCAGAAACAAAAGTAGACTGATATTCAGTATTAACAAAGCTTAATTTAATAAAGTTTTCTTAATAAAGCCGTGAATACTGGTGGTTTGGAAGGGTTTTTAAGCCTTCTTATTGTGAATTTTTTAAAATTTTAATAGTCCTGAGATGAAAATTGATCTGTAATTTAAGCCTTTACAGGAGTTTAAGGTCCAAATTATTTTCACTTCCTGAATCATAAAAAAAGCCTATCATAACGAAAGGCTTGTAAAACTGAAAAGCTTATTTTTAAATCACATCTAATTCTTTTCCTACTTTAGTAAAAGCAGCAATGGCTTTATCCAGGTGGTCTTTAGTGTGAGCGGCAGACAATTGAACTCTAATACGCGCTTTGCCTTTAGGAACAACCGGATAAAAGAAACCTATAACATAGATCCCTTCTTTCAGTAGGCGATCGGCCATATCCTGAGAAAGCTTTGCATCATACAACATCACCGGTACAATTGCAGCCTCCCCATCAATGATCTCAAATCCGGCGTCTTTAATACCTTGTTTGAAATATCTTGTATTTTCCTTCACCTTATTTCTCAGGGAGTCATCTTTGGCGAGCATGTCAAAAACCTTTATTGATGCCCCTACAATGGCAGGTGCTAAAGAATTGGAGAAAAGGTAAGGTCTGGATCTTTGACGAAGTATTTCTATAATTTCCTTTTTGGCTACAGTATATCCACCCATTGCCCCTCCCAAAGCTTTACCAAGAGTTCCGGTTATGATATCTATACGGCCAAGTACTCCTTTTTCTTCCAGTGTTCCAATCCCATCCTGACCAATAAATCCTGTAGCATGGCATTCGTCAATCATGACCAGCGCATCATACTTGTCGGCAAGATCACAGATCTTATCCAGAGGCGCTACAAGACCATCCATAGAGAAAACCCCATCTGTGACTATAATTTTAAAGCGGGCGCCTTTTTCATTAGCAGCTTTAAGCTGTTGTTCAAGATCTTCCATATTGCCATTCTCATAACGGTACCGGGCTGCCTTGCAAAGCCTCACCCCATCTATTATGGACGCATGGTTAAGAGCATCTGAAATGATTGCATCTTCAGCTGTCAACAAGGGTTCAAAAACTCCGCCGTTGGCATCAAAAGCAGCTGCATAGAGTATAGTATCCTCCATTCCGTAGAAGTCGGCAATTTTGTGTTCCAGTTCTTTATGTATGTCCTGGGTGCCACAAATAAATCTCACGCTGGACATTCCAAATCCGTGAGAATCAAGAGTGTCTTTCGCTGCCTGTATAACCTCGGGATGCGCAGAAAGACCAAGGTAGTTGTTCGCGCAAAAGTTGAGCACTTTTTTCCCACCTTCAAGGCTTATTTCTGCTCCCTGTGGTGAGGTGATTATTCGCTCTTTCTTATAAAGTCCTTCTTCTTTTATGTTCTCTATTTCCTTTTCAAGGTATTCTTTCATTTTACCGTACATAATCTGATTTTTTACAAATTTACACTTCTTTCAGACACTAATGATTGTGATATTTTCATTAATATAGACCAGAAGCTTCTTTTCAACAACATAATCCATACCTTCAAGCACATCGGCATAATGGATAATCTGTTCCCGGTGCTTTACATTTTCTGCCCCCGTTTTATAGTCAATGATATGCACCACATT
The DNA here is from genome assembly GCF_000423585.1 of Salinimicrobium xinjiangense DSM 19287. Taxonomy (GTDB): domain Bacteria; phylum Bacteroidota; class Bacteroidia; order Flavobacteriales; family Flavobacteriaceae; genus Salinimicrobium; species Salinimicrobium xinjiangense. Next base: position 293,443 of record NZ_AUIG01000002.1, on the reverse strand, counting down.
ATTGTTAAGAACAAGCCTGTCTGGCCTTAGCAGGGTACCATCAGCTAATATAATATCCCGCTCATTAATATTCACTACACCTTCAGCAAAGAATTCGCGAAGGTCGGGGTGACCTGTAACCTCTAAAATGGATTTTTTCAAATCTCCCTCTTCTTCTGAAGAAAAAAGACCTCCCTCTTTTGCATTTTGAAGTACCCTGTTAACATCGGCTTCAGTATTTATCAAAGCAAAAAGGTCATGGATCAACTGCCCTTTCTCGATCGCCTCCTGTTGTCTTGAATTCCACATCAATCCCGAACGGGTTATGATGGAAATACCTTTACTTTGAGTGGGGGAGGAAAAGAAGGTCTCCTGTTGAAAAAAATTATCTTCGGTTTTTTCCTGCTGCGGTATTTCGGCTGCATTTCCAAAACCATATTCACTGCTTTCGTTCCACCTGCCAATACTTTTCAAATAGGAGATCAACAGACCCGAAAATCTATTGGGATTCTCCATGCCTTTTTTATCGAGTTCCATTTTGGAGATGACAAAAAGCTGCTGCTCCGGCCGTGTCATTGCTACATAAAGGACATTGAGGGCATCGAGCTGGCTGTTACAGCATAATTCATGATACAGCTGCGGGGCCTCTCCTTCCCACTCCTTCATTCTTTCGGCAGCACTGAGGTAAGCGATATTGACGTTATCACTTAATTCTTCGGGCAGGTTAATCCAGAAGTTTTCTCTTGCGGTATCTGTGATCCTGCCATTTGCAAATGGATAGATCACCACAGGAAATTCCAGCCCCTTGGCTTTATGGATGGTCATGATCTGAACCGCATCCTCTCCCTGCGGTACCACAATACTCAGCTCTTCCTTCTTTTGATCCCACAATTCCAAGAATTTGAAAATTCCGGCAGCTTCAGAATTTGTGCTTTCATAAACAAAGTCAAGGTAAAATTGCAGATATGCATCAGATGCTGTTTGCAGATCGAAGGCGCGAATAATATATTCGGCAGCTTCATAGACAGACATTGCAGTCGCAGCTTCGGGAGAAAAGTCAATTCCGTATGTCTTCAAAGCATCAAAAAACAGCTGCCCTTCAGGTTCAAGATGCCGCATAAGAAATTGGAAATCATTCTCTACCTCTAAACTATTGTTGAGGAGGTAGTCAAGGATCTCAAACTTCAGCGTCTTGTCGGCAGTATCCAGGCAGTATTGAAAAATAGTATTAATAAATCTCACTTTTGAAGACCTTTCAAGCAGCAGACTTTCCGCAGAGATCACCGGTATGGCATTCTCGCTAAGGAAATTTGCCACGGCAATACTCTCTCTGCGGGTGCGGGTGAGAATACAAATATCTGCCAGGGCTCTTCCTTTGATTTTAAGATCTTCGATGATCTCCATGACCCGCGCAGGATATGCTTCCATTTCTTCGGAAGCATTTTCGGCCTCCACAAAAGAAATATTCACATAGCCTTCCTTATCACTCATGGCTCCCTGTCCACTATCTAAAAACAGCTCCCGGTGCGTTTCATCTAAAAAAGTGTCTGCGGCAAACCTGAAGAAGTCATTATTAAAATTGACAATGGTTTTAGCACTCCGGTAGTTATTGGGAAGAACAATGACTTCACTCTTTTCAATACTAAAGGGGTTTTTCTTTTGGCATAGTTCCATAAATTGCTCTGCCTTACCACCGCGCCAGCGGTAAATTGACTGCTTTGCATCGCCAACCAGGGTGAGACTGCCATGCTCGCCGTCAGGATGTGCTTCAGAAAGAGTATTGTCTACCAAAGGGATCAGGTTTTCCCACTGCAATTGAGAAGTATCTTGAAATTCGTCAATAAAGTAGTGCCTGTAGCGATCTCCAAGACGCTCATAAATAAAGGGCGCAGGCTGATCTTTTACTGCCTTGCCAATGGTGGCATTAAATTCTGAAATGAGGACTACAGATTTTTCTTTTTTGATCTCCTCAATCTGGTCCTGTATAGCACTGAGGAGGGATAATGGCACGAGGTTCTTCTCAACAGCCTCCAAAAATTGCAGATTGGTGATCTTCTTTTTTGCTTCGGAATAATATTCGACTACCCTTGGCTGGAGTTGATCAAGGATCTCTTTTTTATCGGGAGACAATTTTACCGGGTAGAGAGCCTTTTCAGCCAGATCTGCTTGCCATACAGCGGAAAATGTAACGCCAAAATCCCCTTTTTGAAGCTTCAGGAAAAAGTTAGGACAAGACCCGCGGGTGAAATCGCTGTTTTCTATTCTATTGTTCTCAAGCAGATCGAAAAAACCATTGGCCAGGTCTTTAATAGTCTTTTCCAGATCTTTTTGTTGTTTCCTTACTCCTTTTCTAAGCGCTTCAAAATCGGACAGCTTTTTGGTCTTTAGCATATCCAGAAATTCCCTGCTGGTTTCCTGAGTGAGCAATTTTGCTATGGAAAAGAGATCCCTTGCAACGTCCCAGCTTTTATCTTCATCTGTTTTGAATAAAACAAAATTCACAAGGACCTTTGTGATAGCCTTATCACGTCCCACTTTGCTAATCAGCCGGTCTACAGCTTCGTTTAAAATATCATCTGTACGCAATTCCACCTCAAAATTGAGAGGTAGGCCAAGGTCTTTGGCAAAAGTTCGAAGCACCCTGTGAGTGAATCCGTCTATGGTGGAAACTTCGAAAGCTGCATAGTTATGGATGATATGTTTAAGGATCTGCCTGCTTTTGGCCTGAACCACTTCTGCTGACAAACCGCCGGATTTAATAATATCATTTTGCAAATCCCGCTCTTTTTTTGAGGGATCTTCCTGAGCCAGGGCGTGCAATCCTGCGATGATCCGTGATTTCATTTCCCCTACAGCTTTATTGGTAAAGGTAATCGCCAGAATATTTCTATAGCTGTCTGTCCTTTTAGAATGGAGTAACAGTAACAGGTAATCTTTAACAAGAGTATAAGTTTTGCCTGAGCCTGCGGAAGCATTGTAGATGGTAAAAGTGTTGGGCTGCTTCAATTTTTTTTACTAAAGTAAGAAATGAATCAGAATCCACCATTCTTTGTATTGTGAAGGGGAATATTTAAATAAAACTCAACAAGTTGAGGATTCTGAGCATTAAATGAAATAAAGTATCTCAAATAAGCTAAAGGTTTAAGGATTTTATAACGTTTTATAATTTCAATTATATGGGTTTATGTCTAAATTTGAGGTTGACTGATTTAATAACATAAAACAATAAAATTATGGCTTTCGAATTACCGAAACTTAAATATGCATCTGATGCACTGGAGCCTCACATTGACGCAAGAACAATGGAGATCCACCACGATAAACACCACGCCGGATATACCAGCAAATTAAATGACGCCATTCAGGGTACAGACCAGGAAGGTAAAAACATTGAAAATATCCTGAATAACCTGGATATGGAAAACAAAGCTGTCCGCAACAATGGAGGTGGTTATTTCAACCACAATCTATATTGGGAGATCATGGGCCCAAACGGTGGCGGGAAACCGGAGGGAGAGCTTGCCTCTGCTATTGACCGGGATTTTGGATCTTATGATGCGTTTAAAGACGAGTTCTCAAAAGCAGGAGCCACTCAATTTGGTTCAGGATGGGCATGGCTTTGCGTAAAGGAAGGCGGGAAGCTGGAAGTGTGCTCTACGGCTAACCAGGACAACCCACTAATGCCCGGAATCGGCTGCGGCGGATATCCTATTTTGGGAATGGACGTTTGGGAACATGCTTACTATTTGAAATACCAAAACCAGCGCCCGGCTTATATTGAAGCTTTCTTCAATGTTATTAACTGGGAAGAAGTTTCTAAAAGATATGCACAGCACAAATAATTAAAACCTCCGCATAGGTTTTTAAATGTCAAGCTGCCGGTAATTACCGGCAGCTTTTTTTATGCGCATAAAAAAAGGTGGAAAGCTCCACCTTTTTTTGCCCCAAATCTACCATGAACTTAACCTACTTATGTTATGGCTTAGCTAATGTAGCTAAACATCTCACTACCAGAAAGTTTTTTAGACGAAGTACTGGTAAAATTGATAAAAAGCAGCATTAGCATTATATATGTAAGAAAGGCCAAACAAGGTATTAAGAATTGTTATCTAATTGACTGTCAGATCCTTCAGTTTTAGCTGTAGACTGACATTCCCCATGTATTCATTCTCTTCAATGCTATAGGCCGCCCTGACCTTTTTTCCGTCGGTCAGGAAATTACATTTTGATCCCAGATTAAAACCTATAGCATCTATACTTATCCCATTCTTCTTTTGAAACAACCTGGCTTTAAGATGTTTGTTTTCACCTCCCACACATTTAACGTAGCCTGTATCTTTTAAATTACGAGTCATGAAAACAGGGGACAAATTGCCGGGACCAAAAGGGGCAAATTGTTTTAATATGCGGTGAAATTTTGTAGTGATCTCATCCAGACTGATTTCGGCGTCGATCTGAATTTCCGGTGTTAGCAATTTTCTATCAATGGTCGCGGAAACTACTTCTTCAAATTTTCTTTTGAAATTATCATATTGGTCTGAAAACATCGTGAGACCTGCCGCATATTTATGACCACCAAATTGTTCTATAAATTCACTGCAGCCTTCAAGGGCATCATAAACATCAAATCCACGTACAGACCGGGCTGAGGCAGCAAGTTTTTCACCACTACGGGTAAAGACCAGGGTAGGACGGTAATAAGTTTCGGTTAGACGGGAGGCGACAATTCCAATAACTCCTTTATGCCAGGTATCCCTATATACTACAGTTGTTAATCTTTCCTGTTCCTGAAGCTCTTCAATCTGTGCCAGAGCTTCTTCGGTGATTGTTTTGTCTTTATCCCGACGGTCCTTATTGAATTCTTCAATTTCGGCTGCAAATACCTGTGCCTGCCCGGCATCTTCTTCTGTCAAAAGATTCACTGCGTGGAGTCCGTGTTTCATCCGGCCGGCTGCATTGATCCGCGGGGCGATAATGAAGACCACATCTGTAAGGGTTAGGTAATCTTTTTTTACCTGCTGCAGGATTGCTTTAAATCCTGCACGCGGAGCAGCATTGATCATTTTTAATCCGTGGTAGGCAAGAATACGATTCTCTCCGGTTACGGGAACAATATCGGCACCTATTGCTGTAGCCACGAGGTCGAGGTAGGGAATAAGCAACTCAAATTGCTCGCCTCTTCTCTCATTGATTGCCTGCAGAAGCTTAAAGCCTACACCGCAGCCACAAAGCTCTTTATAAGGATATTCGCAATCTGCCCTTTTTGGATCAAGAACTGCAACGGCATCTGGAATTCCCGCTCCCGGGCGGTGATGATCACAAATGACAAAGTCAATTCCCTTTTTTGATGCATAAGCCACTTTTTCAATTGCTTTGATGCCGCAGTCCAGAGCTATGATAAGTGATATGTCATTATCTGCAGCAAAGTCAATTCCTTTAAATGAAATTCCATAGCCCTCATCATACCGGTCGGGGATGTAAGTGGCAACATTAGGATAAATGGTTTTCAAATAAGAAGAGACCAGGGCTACACTGGTAGTACCGTCCACGTCATAATCTCCGTACACCATTATATTTTCTCCCTTATCAAGAGCAAGTTCTATCCTGTTAACAGCCAAATCCATGTCTTTCATTAAGAATGGATCGTGCAGATCTGCTAAATCTGGTCTAAAGAACTTTTTTGCTTCTTCAAAGGTTTTTATTCCACGCTGGGCCAGCAGCGAAGCAATAGCTCTTTCCACACCCAGTACTTTCTGCAGATGTTCAATAATTTCGGGATCAGGTTTGGGTTTAAGAGTCCACCGCATCAATATTTTTTTTCAAAAGTACAGATTGTTTAGAATAAATTGGCTTCCTACAGAAGCTTAGAAAAATAGGAATTGAAGAAAATTCTCTCTAAAACAGATCTCAAAAATGATATTTTTCGTACTGTCTGATTTAATTTTGGTACATTCCCGGTAAACATTTATAAATGAGAAAATTAATTCTTTTCTTTTTATCAGTTGCATTATTATCATGTACCGATAATTCGAATGAGGTTGAGAAAAATGAGGAAACATTTACAATATCTCAGGCGGAGACTTTGGAATTTTTCCTGGCCAAAGCTATGCCTGTTGAGGGCGGCTTTAACATCTCGCAACAGGCACAAAATTTTTCTGTTAGTGAAATTCAGCACCGGGAGAACGGGCTCTATTACATCTATGCTCCTGAAGATACTTTCACGGGAACAGAAGTTGTCAAGATCAAAAGACAGGATTCCAACGGGGCAACTGTTTATTCAGAAACTATCACAACACTCATTATTAATGTGAGGGAATAGATTATTTTCTTCCTGCAACAACTAATACGATCTCGCCCTTCGGAGGCTTATTCTCATAATGTTCCAGGACCTCCGTAGCAGTTCCTCTCATGGTTTCCTCATGAAGTTTTGTGATTTCGCGCGATACGGAGACCTGCCTTTCTTCTCCGAAAAATTCCTTTATCTGTGCCAGGGTCTTTAGCAGTTTGTGAGGCGATTCATAGAATATTATGGTCCGGGTTTCCTGCGCAAGGAATTCCAGCCTGGTCTGTCTCCCTTTCTTAACGGGCAGAAAACCTTCGAAAACGAATTTATCATTGGGTAATCCGCTGTTCACCAGCGCCGGAACAAAGGCTGTGGCCCCGGGCAAACAATCTAATTCCACCCCGGCTTCGACACAGGCTCTGGTAAGTAAAAATCCAGGGTCACTTATTGCAGGGGTTCCTGCATCACTAATTAGCGCTATGGTTTTACCATTTTGGATCTGTCTCACTATCCCCTCCACGGTTTTATGCTCATTATGCATATGGTGACTCTGCATGGGAGTGGTGATATCGAGATGCTTCAGGAGTTTACCGCTGTTTCGGGTATCTTCGGCCAGGATAAGATCGACCTCCTTAAGAACTCTGATCGCCCTTAAGGTAATGTCTTCCAGATTTCCGATAGGAGTTGGAACCAGGTATAGTTTAGCCATAAAGCCTGCTACTCAAATTTCTTTTCGATTATGGTAAGAAATCTGCTCTCATAATCCTCTTTTCCTTCCCAGTTGTTGTAATCAGGCTTCACCATATTTGCCACAAAATTGAAAGCTTCTTCTTTTGATTTAATGGTATTCAATTGGGACAATACCCTGTTATAATCGGAGGTACTTCCATCAAAAAGATGCTTTACAAAAGCAAGACGGTCGTTGAGGCCAATGTTAATGCCTTTTTTAAGCCGGTCGTTTACAGACCTGGGTTTATCAGAGCTCCCTCCCGACTTACTTACAGGCTCAAACTGAGGCAGGTTGTCGTAATGCACTCCCCCTATATCCTGCATATCATTCTTTTTATAATTGCGGGATTCCACCTGTGCAAAAAGATCATCTATCTGCTGCGTCTCCGGCGGCATTTGCGCTACTATATCCTTGATCTTTTCGGTATTGGGTTCGGTAATATCTTCAGGATTGTATTCGAGACCGGTAGGATTGTACTCATCTTCATTCTCCTGCACTTCTTGTTTAACGGGAACCGGTTGTTTTTCGGGAATCGGTTTCTTTTCAGCAGCTTGTTTCTCCTGCTTTTTTTCAGCGGGAGCTTTCACCTGTTGTGCAGTTTTCACCACTTCCCGTTGTCTTTGTTCGGTAGCTTCAAAAAGATTAGATTCCGTAAAATCATATATTGTAAGCTGCTCGTACAACCTCTTAGCCAGCTCCTTAAGTTCTCCAGCAGCCACCTCATCCCTTTCTTTCAATAGGGAGATTTTTTCGGCTAAAGCTACTAATTCCTCTTTCAATTGCTTTTTCATAACTTTCATGCTTGCAAATTAAATGCGGTTGTATTTTAATTAAATTTGTGTCACCTTTATAAAAAGCGAAGTTCGTTTTTTGGTCTTGAAAAATACAAAATGTTTCTCGAAAATACTGTAAATCATAAGGAGCAATTTGGTTGGATTGAAGTTATATGTGGATCGATGTTCTCGGGAAAGACCGAAGAGCTTATTCGCAGGCTCAAGCGCGCCAAATTTGCAAAACAAAAAGTTGAAATTTTTAAACCGGCCATAGACACCCGGTATAACGAAGAAATGGTGGTTTCCCATGATTCAAATGAAATAAGGTCTACCCCCGTACCTGCTGCTGCCAATATTCGGTTACTTGCCGATGATTGTGACGTGGTGGGAATTGATGAAGCACAGTTTTTTGACGAGGAGATCGTAACGGTCTGTAATGATCTGGCTAACAGGGGGGTGAGGGTGATAGTTGCGGGCCTTGACATGGATTTTAAAGGAAATCCCTTTGGTCCAATGCCTTTCCTTATGGCAACAGCCGAATATGTCACTAAAGTGCATGCTGTTTGCACCCGCACAGGAAATCTCGCCCAGTTCAGCTACAGAAAAACCTCCAATGAAGATCTTGTAATGCTGGGAGAAACAGAAGAATACGAACCTTTAAGCCGCGGAGCTTTCTATAAAGCGAGATTACGGGAAAAACTCCGAAATCTGGAAGTTAAAGAACCAGAAGAAGTAAAAGAAAATAAAAGAAGTGAACATGCCGAAAGCCAGGGAGACCGTACTTGAAATTGATCTTAATGCTCTTGCCCATAACTACGATTATCTCCGTTCTAAAACAGATAAGGATGTAAAACTTATGGCGGTTGTAAAAGCTTTTGGCTATGGCAGTGATGTTGCAGGTATTGCCCGTAAACTTGTAGAATTAGGTGTCGATTATTTTGCCGTGGCCTATACAGATGAAGGAATAGCTTTGCGTCAAGCAGGTATAGAAACCCCGATTTTAGTCCTACACCCACAGTCGGTGAATTTTGAAGCTATTATTGAAAATTGTCTTGAGCCTAGCCTGTACAGCAAATTTGTTCTGGAAGAATTCATAGAGACAGCCGAAAGACAAAATCAAAAAAATTATCCGGTACACATCAAGTTCAACACCGGGCTCAACAGACTGGGATTTTCTGAAAAAGAAACTCAAGTAGTGAGAGATCTTTTGAAAAGTACTGAAGCATTAAAGGCTGCTTCTTTCTTTTCCCACCTGGCAGCCAGTGAGGACTGGCGGGAACGGGAATTTACCTTATTACAGATCCATACTTTCCGGAATATAGCCTTAAAGCTATATGATGAATTGGGTTACCGGCCTATGCTTCATATTTGCAATACATCTGGAGTAATCAATTATCCCAGGGCTCATTTTGATATGGTTCGAACAGGTATAGGGCTTTATGGTTTTGGCAATGATGAACCAATAGATCAAAAATTGAGGCCTATTGCTACATTGAAAACCATAATCTCCCAGATCCATCACATGAAAAAAGGAGAAACATTGGGCTACAACAGAGCTTTTAAAGCAAAAAAAGTTACCAAAACAGCCACTCTGCCTCTGGGCCATGCAGATGGTATAAACAGGCAATATGGAAACAGTCGCGCAGGAGTGATCATCAATGGAAATTACGCTCCCATTATTGGGAATGTATGCATGGATATGATCATGGTAGATATTACAGGAATTGATTGTGAGGAAGGCGATGAAGTTATTGTCTTTGGCGGACCTCAGCATGCTACGGAATTTGCAGCAAAAGGCAATACTATCTCCTATGAATTAATCACCGGTATTTCTCAAAGGGTCAAAAGAGTACTTGTAAGTAATTAATTTCTTACATTTAAGCTGCTAATTCAACCAAACAACTATGGCATTTTTAAAAGATTTTAAGGCCTTTCTAATGAAAGGTGACATCATTGCGCTTGCCACTGCAGTGGTAATAGGTGCGGCTTTTAATAAAATTATCTCCTCTTTTGTAGAGGATATTATTATGCCTTTAATAGGTGTAATTACAGGAGGAGTGGATTTCTCAAATCAGTTCATCGCCCTTGATGGAGGTGAATACGAAACTCTTGACGCAGCTCGTGAAGCAGAAGCCGCCGTTCTCACTTATGGCAATGTTATCCAGGCCACTATTTATTTTGTGATCGTAGCATTTTTTATCTTTTTAGTTCTTCGTGCCTACGAGCGCACCAAAACCAAAAAAGAGGCCCCAAAGGTTACAGAGCCAAAAGGACCTTCCCAGGAAGAATTGCTGACGGAGATAAGGGATGAACTCAAAAGACAAAATTCAGGAAGGGCGTAAACTAAAAATATATTTTTAAAGTTTTATATTTGCAAAAATACGATTAATCACACGTAGTAACCGCTACGCTACATATCCTAACCCAAAACCCCCGTCACCACGGGGGTCTTTTTTTACCTGTCTCTATTTTTAACAATCTGTACAAAGTGGTTATAAAGACATCAAACGTTCCGAAAATTTCTTTAGGTCATTCTTTTAATTATTTGCAGTGCAATACCTTTGCAAAATTAAAATCCAGACTTCCCAAATGGAGACCTCACTGGTTTCCGAAATCAGTGAGGTCTTAAAATCTATATATAGAATGAAAATAGCAGTAGTTGGAGCCACCGGTATGGTGGGACAGGTGATGTTAAAAGTACTTGCAGAAAGAAATTTCCCGGTGACCGAATTGTTGCCGGTAGCTTCGGAAAGATCTGTAGGATCAAAGATCAGCTTTAACGGAAAAGAATATCAAGTAATCGGATTAGAGGAAGCTGTAAGTCAAAAACCGGAAATCGCTTTGTTTTCGGCAGGGGGAGAAACCTCACTTGAATGGGCTCCCAAATTCGCCGAAGCGGGAACCACGGTAATAGACAACTCTTCGGCATGGAGAATGCACCCCGACAAAAAGCTGGTGGTGCCGGAAATTAATGCCAAAGATCTAACCTCACAGGACAAGATCATCGCTAATCCCAACTGCTCTACCATTCAAATGGTATTGGCTCTTGCTCCCCTTCATGAGAAGTATGGTATTACAAGAGTTGTGGTATCTACTTATCAATCCATCACCGGCACAGGGGTAAAAGCAGTACAACAACTAGAGAATGAATACAGAGGCGAAAAAGGAGAAATGGCTTATCCATATCCTATTCACCGTAATGCAATCCCTCAATGTGATGTGTTTGAATCTAATGGTTACACAAAGGAAGAAATGAAACTTACCAATGAAACCAAAAAGATTTTAAAGGATGATTCAGTTAATGTAACTGCCACTGCCATTAGAATTCCGGTGGTTGGTGGACACAGTGAGTCTGTCAACGTGACTTTTAAAAATGACTTCGACATCAATGAAGTTCGCAGCCTGCTTAACAATTTCCCGGGAGTTACTGTTCAGGATAATACAGATGTCAATACCTACCCTATGCCGATCTATGCAGAAGGTAAGGATGATGTTTTTGTAGGCCGCATTAGAAGAGATCTCTCCCAACCAAATTCCCTGAACATGTGGATAGTGGCCGACAATCTTCGTAAAGGAGCGGCTACAAATGCAGTACAGATTGCGGAATACCTGGTGGAGAACAAACTGGTATAGACTTTGATCTACACATAATGTAAAAACAGGCTTGATACCATGAGCTTGTTTTATACCTTTGGAGCCAAGTGAAAAGCGAAGGAACATATATAAACCTATTTTTAGGCCTGTTAATGCTGGCAGCCAGTCTGCTGCCGGCATTGCATACCTGCGCCCACCTCGCCTCTTCAGAAGCATCAAAAAATATTTCAGCTTCAGAGCTAACAATAAACTTTTCCCAGTCTGCCGTAGATTGTGATTTATGTGATTTCACTTTTTCTTCAGCAGATGCCCCGAAGATGTTCGTTTATAATATTAATCTTCCAGAAGATTATAATAAACAAAATACTTCCCTCACAGAACCAATATTTCTTCTTCCTCAAACAATCTTTTCATTAAGAGCACCACCGGCAACTATAGCATAACGATCCCGTTAAAAGCATAATTTTCACAAATTCAGGCTTTTGAGTTATTTAAGCTCTAGTTTACACCAGGAATTCCAAAATGAAACAGACAGGTTTAGCTTTATTCATTCTTTATTTTTTACCCTTTTGTGCGGCTGCTCAATCCATTACCCTGGAAGGGCGTATCACAGATGAGAAAAATCAGCCTCTCGAACATGCTCATGTGCATTTTGGAAGCTTTTTCAGCACCTCAGATAAACAGGGTAATTATCACATAAGTCATATCACTAAAGGAACGTACAATTTAAATATTTCGTTCCTGGGGTTCAAACAAATAGACACTGTGGTTTCGATTGAAGAAGATCTGGTATTAAATTTTACTCTTAAAGAAGATGCGGCAGCCCTGGAGGAAATTGTTTTGACCGGCCTTACTCAAAGAAGCGGTGCAGAGAACAAAGAGCGGGTAAACCGGGAATATCTTCAGGATCAATTCACCGGTTCCCTGGCCAAAACACTTGATCGTCTTCCGGGAGTAAACTCCGTAGAGATAGGAGCCGGCACCTCAAAACCCATCATTCGTGGGCTTGGATTTAATCGTGTAGCTGTAACCGAACAGGGGATCAAACAGGAAGGGCAGCAATGGGGAGCAGATCATGGCCTTGAAATAGACGCACTTAATGTGGAAAATATTGAGGTCATAAAAGGAGTCGGCGCTATTGAACATGGCAGTGATGCCATGGGAGGAGTAATAAAGATCATTAATGATCAGGTTCCTCAAAAAGGGTTTTCGGGAGAAGTTCTTGGACTCGCTCATAGTGTGAACAACAGGTTGACTTCTGCGGCCAATCTCACCTACCGTAAGAACAGGTTCTTCTACAAAACCAAGGCAACTTTAAGTGAGTTTGGAGACTATTCAGTTCCCACAGATAGTATAGTCTATTTAAATTTTAATATACCTGTTTATAACCAGGAGCTTAAGAATACAGCCGGTAAAGAAGTGGATCTTTATGGGCAGATAGGTTATATAGCTCCACATTACAAAGGCACTTTAAGTTTAAGTAATGTTTATTTTAAGTCGGGATTCTTTCCCGGTGCTCACGGTATTCCCTCGGTAGGGAGAGTAAGGGATGATGGCGATAAGCGTAATATTGATTTTCCATTTCAGAAGGTAAATCATCTTAAGGCCATTAGTAAAAATCAATGGTTTTACCATGATTATACCTTTGAGCTAATACTGGGTTTTCAGAACAATCACCGGCAGGAGTGGAGTCTTTTTCACACCCATTACAGCGGCCAGGAACCTCCTGAAGTAAACCCGAATTTAGAGCTCGATTTTGACCTCAACACCTATGATGCTCAGGTGAAGGTAAGCCGGGCATTTTCGAATGGCAGTAAAAGTACCATTGGGGTGCAGGGCCAGATCCAGGATAATTCTATTGGTGGATATAATTTTCTCCTTCCCGAATATTTCAGAACGAACACAGGTATATTCCTAACCCATGAATTTGATGTCACAGAGAAACTCAGGATAAACCTGGGCACAAGATTCGACTATAGTCAGATTTCTGTTGAAGAATATTATGACGGGTTATTATTTGAGTATTTAACCAGTAGAGGGCGTTCTGAATTAGAAGCTTCTCAATATGCCCAACGGAGTCCTGAATTAAAAAGAGATTTCTCCAATTTCAATGCAATGACGGGCTTATTGTATAACATTAATGAAAACTGGGATTTTTCGGTAAATACCGGTACCAGCTTTAGGCTTCCCACAGCTATTGAATTGGGAGCAAATGGCATACATCATGGATCTTTCAGGCATGAAAGAGGTGATGCAGATCTTGATGCTGAAAAAGGTTACGTTTTTGATACAAAGCTTAACTATAACAAAGACAGTTTCAGGATATCAGCAAGTCCTTATTTATATTATTTTGATAACTATATATTCCTGAATCCCAGTGGTGTTTTTTCTGTATTACCTCATTCGGGCCAGACCTATCAGTTCACTCAAAGTGAAGCCCTGCTGACGGGGATTGAACTTGAGCTCGAAAAAAGGTTTTTTGAGAAACTGCATGTCATGGGAACATTTGAATATCTCTACAACAGGCAAGTTACCGGTGATAGTTCAAGAAATTATCCGCTCCCCTTCACTCCTCCTGCTAACGGCTTTGCTGAAGTAAGTTATACTTTATCTGAAGAATTCCTTATCTTAAGAAAGCCGGAAATTTTTGCAAATACGTCCTTTGCGCTTGAGCAGGATAGAATTGCGCAACAGGAAAAGATCACTCCGGGTTACCAGATATTTGGAGGAGGTATAAAGACAGGGCTTCAAATAGGCAAATTAAGTGCCGATCTTAACCTGCGGGTGACCAATTTATTTAATCATAAATATTTTAATCACACTAGTTTTTACAGGGCACTGGAGATCCCCGAAATGGGCAGAAACATTCAATTAATGCTTAGAATTCCTATTAAATAGAAATGCTGAAACAGGGGAAATATATAAGTTTTTTGATGCTTGCTGCATTTCTTTTTCCGCAGGCAGCAAATGCCGTGCATTACTTCCTTGTGCCTCATATTGAATATACCTCAAAACAGGCGGACTATAATTTTGATGCTCCCGGAATTTATGAGTATCATGAATGTCACTATCATTTTACAGGAACAGGCCCTGCATTTATGGTAGCAGATACTGCTGAAAAGATCATTATTCCCGAAATACATTTACAGCAACACAAACCATATTCAACAACACATATTCTTAAGTTAAACTATCGGTATTTTCTAAGAGGGCCTCCATCTGCTATTTTCCAATTAATCCGATATTAAAATACAATACCTAATTTTTAAACAAAAAATCATGAAAACCAAATTGAAATTTTTCACATTTGTTATAGCAGCAACATTGGTATTTACCTCCTGTAGTGATGATGACACTGTAGTTGATACCCAAAAACCGACAATCACAATAGTTGAACCTCATACAGAAGAGGAATTTGTACCGGGCAGTGTGCTGCTGTTTGAAGCAGTTTTCACAGATAACGTGGAACTGGCTTCTTATAAGATCGAGATCCATGAAGATTTTGATGAACACACCCATGCCTTTAATAAATCTTCCCAGGATCTGAATCCTTTTGCCTACGAACAAACCTTTACTATTCCTGCAGGCCGTACTTCATTTGAAGCCACCCAGGAAATTGCTATCCCCGCAGAGTTAAACGGGCAGCCAATAAGTGAGGGAGCTTACCATCTGGGAGTATTTGTTACTGACAAGTCCGGAAATCAACAGGAAGCTTTTCTTGAGATCCATATAGAAGCAGATGCAGAGGAACACGTGGAATAATCCTATATAGTTTATAAGAAAAAAGGCTGTACTTGATGTGCAGCCTTTCTTGTTTCATATATAGGAAAATAGTTACATTTAGACCTTTCCCTAAAAACAAGAAAATGAAAAAAATATTAACAACTGTACTGGCTGCCGGAGCTTTAATCTCCTGTGGAACTTCACAGCAGCAATCTCCGCAACAGGAACAACCGGTACAAACCACATCACAAACACCATCCACAACATTGGAATACCCCGAAACCAGAAAAGGAAACACTGTTGATACCTATTTCGGCACTGAAGTTAAGGATCCATATCGCTGG
This sequence comes from Salinimicrobium xinjiangense DSM 19287, assembly GCF_000423585.1. GTDB lineage: Bacteria > Bacteroidota > Bacteroidia > Flavobacteriales > Flavobacteriaceae > Salinimicrobium > Salinimicrobium xinjiangense. The sequence goes on along the minus strand of NZ_AUIG01000002.1, from coordinate 278,017 downwards.
CTGGAAGATGACCGCAGCCCCGAAACCGAGGAATGGGTAAAGGCACAAAATAAAGTGACTTTTGGTTATTTAGAGCAGATCCCTTTTAGAGAAGAATTAAAGAACCGCCTTACAGAACTATGGAATTACGAAAGATTGAGTGCTCCTAATGAAGAAGGAGATTGGATCTACTTTAGCAAGAACGACGGCCTGCAGAATCAGAGTGTGATCTATCGAAAAAAATCTGAAGATGCGACGCCTGAAGTTTTTCTTGATCCAAATAAATTTAGTGAGGACGGCACTACTTCTCTTGCCGGAATGAGCTTTTCTGAAGATGGAAAAACCCTTGCCTACAGTATTTCTGAAGGTGGTAGCGACTGGAGAAAGATCATCATTATGGATGCTGAATCCAGAGAGATCAAAGAAGATACTTTAATAGATGTAAAATTCAGCGGAGTATCCTGGAAAGGGAATGAAGGATTCTACTACTCAAGCTATGATAAACCCGAAGGTAGTGAGCTTTCTGCCAAGACAGACCAGCACAAGCTTTATTACCACAAGCTGGGTACTCCACAAAGTCAGGATAAGGTGATTTTTGGAGCTACTCCGGAACAAAAGCACCGCTATGTAGGGGGTGATGTTTCTGAAGATAACCGTTACCTTTTCATCTCTGCCAGAACTTCTACATCAGGCGGAAAACTCTTCATGATGGACCTTTCCAAAACAAATCCTACAATTGACACCATTGTTGGACATGAAGAGAACGAAAGTTATGTAATAGACAATCGGGACAGTAAGTTATTCATTGTGACAAATATGGATGCACCCAACAGGAGAATTGTTACTGTTGATGCTTCAAATCCAAAACCTGAGAACTGGAAAGATCTTATTTCTGAAACCGAAAACGTGCTTAGCCCTTCAACCGGGGGAGGATATATTTTCGCCAAATACATGCAGGATGCAATCTCCAACATTAAGCAATATGACTATGAAGGTAAGCTGGTAAGGGAGGTCGACCTCCCCGGAGTTGGAACTGCCGGAGGGTTTGGTGGAGAAAAGGACGAAAAGGAACTCTACTACAGCTTTACGAATTATGTTACTCCAAGCAGTATTTTCAAATATGACGTGGAGACAGGAAAATCTGAACTCTACAACAGACCAAATGTAGATTTTAATCCTGATGACTATACAAGCGAGCAGGTATTTTACACCTCTAAAGATGGCACAAAGATCCCAATGATCATAACACATAAAAAAGGTCTTAAACTGGACGGAAAGAACCCCACTATTCTTTACGGTTATGGTGGTTTTAACGTAAGCCTTACCCCGGGATTCAGTATTGCCAACGCTGTATGGATGGAGCAGGGAGGAATCTATGCTGTACCTAATCTTCGCGGAGGTGGAGAATACGGTAAAGAATGGCATGATGCAGGTACGAAAATGCAAAAGCAGAATGTATTTGATGATTTCATTGCTGCAGCCGAATACCTGATCGAGAACAATTATACTTCTTCAGATTACCTGGCAATTCGTGGAGGATCAAACGGCGGATTGCTGGTTGGAGCTACAATGACTCAGAGGCCCGCACTTATGAAAGTAGCATTGCCGGCAGTAGGTGTACTTGACATGCTGCGCTACCATACCTTTACCGCAGGAGCAGGTTGGGCATACGACTATGGTACTGCCGAGGAAAGTGACGCCATGTTTAGATATTTACAGGGATATTCTCCTGTGCATAATGTAAAGGAAGGAGTAGATTATCCTGCAACTCTTATTACAACAGGAGATCATGACGACAGAGTTGTACCCGCACATTCCTTTAAATTCGCAGCCGAATTACAGGATAAACATGCAGGAGAAGACCCGGTTCTAATACGTATTGAAACCAATGCAGGACATGGTGCCGGAACACCGGTGAGTAAAACCATTGAGCAATATGCAGATATCTTTGGCTTTACTTTATACAACATGGGTTTTGAAAGCTTACCAAATAAACGTAATTAAAGGTCCAGCTTTTAAATTCTAATACAGTTCAAAAAGCCTTCTCCGGAAGGCTTTTTGCTTTTAATACCGTAAATTTACCGGCTAAACTTTTCTAATATGCTCCGGGTAAAAAATCTCTCTTTTGGTTATGAAGAAAAGCGGGTTTTAAAGAACCTGAGCTTCAACATTTCTAAAGGGGAAAATGTTTCTATAATTGGTGCGAGCGGCTGTGGAAAAAGTACTCTACTACAGTCTATCTATGGATTACATCATGTAGACGGGAAAATATTTTGGAATGACCGGCAATTGCTGGGACCGGAATTTAATATTGTGCCCGGAGAGGATTTTATGAAATACCTGGCGCAGGATTTTGATTTAATGCCCCCGCTGAGTGTGGCAGATAATGTGGGAAAATATTTATCTAACATGTACCCCAGCAAGAAACAGCAGCGGATAAATCAACTACTGGAACTGGTAGAGATGCGCGAGCTTTCAAGAGTAAAAGTAAAGCTGCTAAGTGGCGGACAACAACAAAGGGTGGCATTGGCCAGAGTACTGGCAAATCCCCCGGAGGTTCTTTTGCTTGATGAGCCATTTAGCCATATTGATCACTTTAGAAAAAATAAACTTCGCAGAAACCTTTTTTCACACCTTAAGAAAGCCGGAGTAACAGTACTGGTTGCTACCCACGACAGTACAGATGCACTTGCATTTGCAGATCAGAGCATAGCTATGAAAGATGGAAGGATAATTCAAATGGGAAAACCGTCAGAGCTATATAATGAACCAAGAAATTCTTATGTAGCTTCACTTTTTGGAGAGGTAAACGAACTGCCGGCATCCCTTTTCCTCAAGAATCAGGGGTCCAGAAAAAAGATCATCCTCTATCCTCATGAAATTCATCAGACAGATGGCGGAAATTATAAAGCCAGAGTGAAGCAAAGCTTTTTTAAAGGCAATCATTACCTTACAGAAGCAGAAATGGCTGGTGAGAATATCTTATTCGAATGCTCAAAAGAACTTCCAAAGAACAAGATGATCTTCATTTCTTTTAAAGGGGATTTACTATATAAGCGAATCAGGTGATAGCTTCAGGCACGTAATTATAAAACTTGCTGAACTTCTAATTCTCTCCCGTTAAAGCTAAATGTATCTCCTGCAGTTCTTCCCATTAGATTTTGAGCTATAGGTGCAGTTGCTCCCACGGCGTAATACTTTTCTCCTTCTACAATTAATTCTCCTGCAGGAATAGCTATAAAATAATTTGCCTGTGAGGTTCGCACCACACTTCCAAAAGCAACATCTTTATTTATCTTCCCGGAGGGTATCATCCTTACTGTTTTTCTCAGTTTCTTGAATTGCTCATACTGCACGGCAAGCTTCTCAAACTCCAGGTGAAGCATAGCCCTGCCGGTTTCGTATTTATCTCCCATGGAACACTTTGTCTCCAGCTTGAGGGCTGCCTCAAGATCATCTATGGCTTGTTGTATGGTTTCCAGTTTCTTCTCAACATATGCCTCACAAGCGGCTATCAGCTTTATTTTTAAAGTCTTGCTCATTAGTCTAACTGTATGGGTCCCAGGTTCCTCATTTGCCGCACGATCCAGGATTGCCTGCCCTGAATATAGCTACTGGCGGGATTCGCCCGGTATTGTCTTGGATTTGGCAAAATAGCAGCAATAGAAGCTGCTTCATAAGCGGTGAGATTAGCCGCAGATTTTCCAAACCAGACTTGCGAAGCAGCTTCAGCGCCGTAAACACCTTTGCCCATTTCAATGCTATTGAGATACACTTCTAAAATTCTTTCTTTGCTCCAAAATAGCTCGATCAAAAATGTAAAGTAAACTTCCAGTCCTTTCCTCAACCAACTGCGCTGTGGCCATAAAAAGACATTTTTCGCCGTTTGTTGTGATATAGTGCTAGCCCCACGTACGCGCCTTCCCTTTTTATTCTCCTCCATTGCTTTTTTAATAGCTTCATAATCGAACCCATTGTGGTTTGGAAAATTTTGATCTTCACTTGCAATTACTGCTACCTTTAAATTGTTGGAGATCTCATCCATAGGCACCCAATTATGACGGATATTTTCTTCGGGATTTTCGAAATATCTAATTGCCATCAAAGGTGTAAATGGAACCGGCACCCATTTATAGATCACCACCATTAGAATGCTAAAAAGGAATAAGCCTAAAATTAATTTTAATACAAACCTGAAAAATCTTTTCATCATTATTTAATTAAATCGGCCAGTTCCTTTCCTACCAGGCTTCCTATAGCAACACCCATACCGCCCAGTCGTACGCCGCAAAACACATTATTGGAAACCTGTTTGATCACGGGCTTTTTCTGTTCTCCCATTCCCATGATCCCGCTCCAGCGTCTTTCAATTTTAAAAGGAGTGTTAGGTAAAATAACATTTTTAAGTAATACTTCCAGCTTTTGCTGAATAAGGGAAGTAAGTGCCAGTTCAGTTGTTTCCTCCCCTTTAAGATTGAGATTTCTTCCCCCACCAAATAAAATGCGGTTATTAATGTTTCTAAAATAATAATAACCTTCTTCCATGTGAAAAGTTCCTTTAATATGAAGATCGGCAATTGGAGCCGTAATTAAAACCTGCGCCCTTGCGGGTTTGACTTCAGGAATTCCAAGTTGAGAAGCAAAGCCATTTGTGGCAATTAAAAGTTTATTCGTATAAAAGCTAAAATGTTCTGTTTCTACTTCTACAGCAGTATTTGTCTCTGAAAAACCGTTAACGGTAACCGAATTCAAAATCTTTATTCCGGCAGCCTGCACCTTTTGGAGCAGGGACGTCATCATTTTGCCCGTATCAAGCTGTCCTTCAAACTGGTTGAATATCAAATCTGGCTGAATTTTTCTGAAATTGAATTTATTTCCGGTAACGCTGTAGACATCGGCTCCAAAAATGGGATTTAAAAGGCTGTTTACTTTTGGCATTTTTGAGAGGCATGTTTCGTACATCTCTCTGTCATTTTTAGTAAAAAGCTCATAGCCTCCGTTTACCTGCAGGTCAAGATTTGCATCCCCCAGATTCTCCCTAAGAATTTTAAGCCCCTCAACCCGCTTTTTAACCAGTTCAACAACATCCTCTTCAGAATGGTGGTTGAGGTCATCTATGATCTCGCTAAGGCTTCCAAAGCAGGCAAACCCCGCATTCTTTGTACTTGCACCATTGGGTAATAAGCCTCTTTCGAGCACCAGCACTTTGGCTGCAGGATAACGGGTTTTTAATTGCAGAGCACAATTAAGGCCGGTGATCCCACTACCAATTATAGTAAAATCAATATTTGAGAACCACGAATCGTGCTCCCACCAGGAAAAGCTCATGAAAATGATATTTTTAAGACCTCAGGAATAAATTGCTTCCGAAGCATCTAAAGGTATAAAAAAAGACCACTGCGCTCCAAGAACCAAGAATCAAGACAAGCTAAAAAAAAGACCTCACAGCCCCGATATTCTTATCGGCCCTGTGAGGTCTGGATAAATGCGTAGAGATTCTCTATAGAGAATCTCTACTACTACGTTATGATTCTATCGGTTTCATTTTGAAGCTTTCCATGAACTTGGTAGTGTAATTCCCCGCAACATAATCGGGTTCATCCATCAATTGCCTGTGAAAAGGGATGGTTGTTTTTACACCTTCGATAACAAACTCGTCTAAGGCACGTCTCATCTTGCTGATAGCTTCTTCCCGGGTTTGAGCAGTAGTGATCAACTTTGCGATCATGGAGTCATAGTTTGGCGGGATAACGTAGCCACTGTATACATGCGTGTCTATCCTCACCCCATGACCTCCAGGTGCATGTAGGTTGGTGATCTTCCCCGGGGAAGGCCTGAAATCATGGTATGGATCCTCTGCATTAATCCGGCACTCGATCGAATGGAGTTGCGGAGTATAATTCTTTCCGGAGATTGGCACTCCCGCAGCAACAAGGATCTGTTCCCTTATAAGATCATAGTCTATAACCTGTTCGGTTATAGGATGCTCTACCTGGATTCGGGTGTTCATTTCCATGAAGTAAAAATTTCTGTGTTTGTCTACAAGAAATTCTACAGTACCCGCTCCTTCGTATTTTATAAATTCCGCAGCTTTTACTGCCGCTTCACCCATTTGTTGCCGAAGTTTATCGGTCATAAATGGAGAAGGCGTTTCTTCAGTTAGTTTTTGGTGACGGCGTTGAACAGAGCAGTCTCTTTCTGAAAGATGACAGGCTTTTCCGGAGCTGTCGCCCACTATCTGTATCTCAATATGGCGGGGCTCCTCTATGAGCTTCTCCATATACATCCCGTCATTTCCAAAGGCTGCAGCCGACTCCTGCCGGGCAGATTCCCAGGCTTTTTTGAGATCTTCCTTTTTCCAAACGGCCCGCATTCCTTTACCACCACCTCCTGCGGTAGCTTTAAGCATGACAGGGTATCCCATATCTGCAGCTATTTCTTCGGCCTCTTCGTAGGATTGGAGAATGCCTTCAGATCCCGGAACACAAGGAACACCGGCAGCTCTCATAGTAGCTTTAGCAGTTGCCTTGTCCCCCATTTTGTCGATCATCTCGGGACTGGCGCCAATAAATTTAATCTGGTGTTCGGCACAGATCTTGGAAAATTTAGCGTTTTCCGAAAGAAATCCATAACCCGGGTGAATAGCATCTGCATTGGTAATCTCTGCAGCTGCTATAATATTTGACATTTTTAGATAGGAAAGGTTGCTGGGAGGAGGGCCAATACAAACAGCTTCATCGGCAAAACGCACATGCAGGCTTTCTGCATCGGCAGTGGAATATACCGCTACCGTTTTTATGCCCATCTCCTTACAGGTACGAATAACGCGTAAAGCGATCTCTCCCCTGTTGGCAATCAATATTTTTTTGAACATACCTGTTTAGTTTTATCTGTAGGGTAAATTTCTAATAGTTCCTAAGAGGGATCTACCAGGAAAAGTGGCTGGTCAAATTCTACAGGTGAAGAATCATCCACCAAAACCTTCACAATCTTACCGGAAACTTCACTTTCGATCTCGTTGAAAAGTTTCATAGCTTCGATCACACAAAGCACGTCACCAACCTTTACTGAATCTCCAACTTCGACGAATGCCTCCTTATCTGGAGATGGTTTTCTATAGAAAGTTCCAATAATAGGAGACTTAATGGTAAGATAACCCTTGTCCTCCTGACCTGAGGCCGATTCGCCACCGGAAGCCCGATTCTCCTGTTGTTGTTGAGGAGCAGGGGCCTGTTGCTGCTGCGGCTGTTGCATTTGTGGTGCAGCCTGCATTGGCACCTGTTGCAGGATCGTAGTTTCCCTCTCGTCAGAGCCGGTCTTAATGGTGATCTTCACATCATCCATTTCCAGCTTTACCTCACTGGCTCCGGATTTAGCTACGAATTTGATCAGATTCTGAATTTCTTTTAAATCCATAATATTTAGTGTTGGGTGTTTTTAAGAATTATATGCCCATTTAAGGTAGATAGAGCCCCAGGTGAACCCTCCTCCAAATGAAGCAAATATAAGATTATCTCCTTTTTTAAATTGTTTTTCAAAGTCACTCAATAATAACGGCAAGGTAGCAGAAGTTGTATTACCGTAACGCTGAATGTTCATAAGTACTTTTGAATCATCCAGACCCATACGTCCCGAGGTGGCATCAATGATACGGCGATTTGCCTGATGAGGCACCAACCAGTCTACATCTTCATTAGTAAGATTATTGCGCTCCATGATCTTGGCACTCACGTCGGCCATATTTGTTACAGCAAACTTAAATACTGTTTTTCCGTCCTGAAACACATAATGCTGTTTATCGGCCACTGTTTGGGCACTGGCAGGAATAAGGGATCCGCCGGCAGAGATCTTGAGAAATTCTCTTCCTGCACCATCGCTCCTAAGGATTTCATCCTGTAATCCCAGCCCCTCTTCGTTAGCTTCAAACAAAACAGCTCCCGCACCATCTCCAAAGATGATACAGGTAGTTCGATCTGTATAATCTATAATAGATGACATTTTATCGGCACCTATGACAACTACTTTTTTATAACGTCCGGATTCAATATAGGCTGCTGCAGTAGACATGGCATACAAAAAACCGGAGCATGCAGCCTGCAGGTCATATGAAAACGCATTGACAGCCCCAATCTGAGTAGCTACATATACACCTGTAGCTGCTACCGGAAGATCGGGTGTGGCAGTAGCCATGATCAAAAGGTCTATTTCTGCAGGATCTATTCCTGACTTTTCAATAAGGTTCTGTGCTGCTTTTATAGCAAGGAAAGAAGTTCCTTTATCAGGGTCTTTAAGGATGCGGCGTTCTTTTATTCCCGTTCTGGAGGTTATCCACTCATCATTGGTGTCTACCATTGTCTCCAGGACCTTATTGGAGAGGACAAAATCGGGTACGTATGCGCCTACAGCTGTAATTGCTGCCGTTTTTTTATTCATAAAATGACATTTTATGCCTCTGCACTAAGCTTAGCTTCCTGATAAACAGTAAATTACTAAATACTCAAAATACAGCGGTGCAAATTAAGGTGTTTTTAGCACTTTATCAACTTAAAACAAAAAACTCTCACAATGTGAGAGTTTTGTCTAAGATTCAAAGCTCCTGAATAAGAATTAAGCTTCTACTTCTTCTGTATTGTCTATTAACACCTGACCACGGTAATATAGTTTACCTTCATGCCAGTGCGCTCTGTGATACAAATGCGCCTCTCCGGTAGTAGGATCTGTTGCTATTTGTGGTACAGACGCTTTATAATGCGTTCTTCTTTTATCTCTCCTCGTTTTCGAGGTTTTTCTCTTAGGATGTGCCATGGCTGCGTATTATTTATCGTTTAATAAATTTTTTAATTTGTTCCAGCGGGGATCGATATCTTCCTCTGCTGTAATTTCCTTTTCCCGGGGACTTAACTCGTCCAGCTTTTCAAGTACTTCAGACTTTAGAGTACCGTCAAGTACTCCCGGATGAACTCTTTTTGACGGAACTGCAAGAACCAGCATTTCATAAATGTATTGCTGAATATTAACTTCAAATTCCCCGTGAGGCAGAATAAGAAGGTCCTCGTTGTCGTCATTGTATTCCTGTCCAAATTTAATTACCAGGAACAGCTCTGAATCAATAGGCTGATCATATGGTTCATTGGTAAGGTCACAATAAACATTAACCGTTCCCGATGCTTTAAAAGTGAGCTCCAGCATAGTGGATTTTTTCTCTAACTCGAGATCCACACGTATGTTAGAACTGTTAAATTCATCGTAGTCAAAATGCTCAAAGAACTTATTGTCAATATCGTACCCGAACTGGTGCTTTCCCTGTTTAAGACCCACAAAAGGGATCGTAAACTCCTTTAGTTTCCTCATTTCATCATCAGTTTCAAGTGCCTCTCCCTTAGGATAAGGCGGGTGCAAAGATATAAAAATTAATGAATTGACTATTCTTTATAAACAAATTTTTGTTTATATCTTTTTGCTCTGTTTTTTCAGTACATTTTCCGTGAGTTCCTCGTACTCCTGCCGGTTTCTGAAAATATCCATACCCTTAAAAACGGCTTCTTTAAAAGAATGATGATCGGCTTCATTTTTCCCTGCTATTTCATAAGCAGTACCATGATCTGGCGATGTTCGCACCTTACTCAATCCCGCGGTGAAATTCACGCCGCTTCCAAAGGAAAGAGTCTTGAATGGAATAAGGCCCTGGTCGTGGTAAGCAGCTACTATTGCGTCAAAATTCTTATAGTTCCCTGACCCAAAAAAACTGTCGGCCGGATATGGTCCAAACACCGGTTTTCCGCTATTCCTTAATTTCTCAAGGGTCGGCTTCATGACCTCCTCATCTTCTTTTCCAATCACACCATTATCACCGCTATGAGGATTAATTCCCAGTACAGCGATCTTGGGCTGGGCAATGCGAAAATCCTGCTGAAGGGTTTTCTGAATAATCTTTATTTTCTTTTCAATTAATTCGGGAGTAATGTGAGCAGCCACATCTTTAACGGCAACATGATCTGTAAGCAATCCTACCTTAAGGGTATCGGTTATCATAAACATAAGACTCTCCCCTTTTAATTCTTTTGCGAGGTAATCTGTATGCCCCGGAAATTGAAAGTCTTCACTTTGAATATTATGTTTATTAATGGGGGCCGTAACTAAAAGGTCAATTTCTCCCTTGATCAATGCCCGGGTCGCCGCCTGCAGCGAGAGAAATGCGTATTTACCTCCTTCGGGAGTTTCTTCTCCGAAATTAATATCTACATTTTCCTTCCATACATTGACCACATTGAATTTGTTATCTATAGCCTGAGAAGCCTCATCAACCCCCTGAAAATTAATGTCAATGTCAAGCTTCTTTTTTATAAAGGTGATCGTCTTGGCCGAAGCAAAAACAACCGGAGTGCACAGTTCCATCATCCGGGCATCTTCAAAAGTCTTCAGCACGATCTCACTCCCAATTCCGTTAAGATCTCCAATACTTATTCCCACTTTTATTTTATCGGCTGATTTCATAATGATTTCCCTCTATTTATTCTAATTTTATACCGGCAAAGGTAATTAATAAATAAGGAATGTTTACAGGGATCATCGAAGAACTGGGGGTAGTAACCGCTATCGAAAAAAGAGAAGGAAATTTGCACATTACCATTAAGGCAGGCATGACACCTGAACTCAAAATTGATCAAAGTGTAGCCCATAATGGGGTTTGTTTAACAGTGGTGGACATCCGGAATTCAGAATATACGGTGACTGCTATTGAGGAAACCCTTTTCAAAAGCAATCTTGGAAATCTTAAGTTAGGTGAGAAATTGAACCTGGAGCGGGGAATGCAGTTAGGCGCCAGGCTTGACGGACATATAGTGCAGGGCCATGTGGACCAGACGGCTGTTTGTACCGGAGTGACAGAGAAGAACGGCAGTTGGGAATTCGATTTTGAGTATGATCCCGATAAAGAGAATATTACCATAGAAAAGGGATCCATTACTGTAAACGGTGTTAGTTTAACCGTTGTGAACTCAGGCAAAAAAACCTTTAGTGTTGCCATAATTCCCTACACCTATGCAAATACCACCTTTCAGGACCTAAGGGAAGGAATGATTGTGAACCTGGAATTTGACGTCATAGGAAAATACGTAAAGAGGCTTATGGATCTGAATTCCTGAGAAGTTCAATGCTGCCCGGGAAAAGAGTCTGGATCGTGAGAGAAATGCCCCTCCGGAAAAGAACTCCACTTTTTTATTAGAAAACTATCCTATCCTTCAGCTGAAATTTTTTAACTACAGCCTGAAAACTTTCTCATAATTCTTCTTTTTTCTATCCGACATCACCGATGTCAATTTCGTGTGGATCCTGAAAAGAGATCCTGCACCCAATGCTACACCGGAAATCAGCAGAGGCAACAAATAATCATTAATAGGAAGACATAGGCCTACAGGAGGAGGAACACCACTACCATCTCCACCATCACCGCTTCCACAATCAGATGTCGTATCCTGGGTCGTTATCATTGGTTCGGGTGGCGGACTGGAAAAATCCTGAGAAAAACCGAAATGCAAATTTGCCATTAAAGCAGCCAAGATAATAAAGCACCGGACTTCTTTTTCCATGGCGGAAAAATAATACGATATTTCTTCTGTACAACCTTAATTGCGCATTTTATCGGTTTTTTAACGCTTTTTATCGATTTATTGAGCGTTCTCAATTTTCCCTTCCAAACGCCATACCATGATTCCGCCAAGGACGATTCCACTAATAAACAACGGTAAGAGATAGTCATTTATGGGAAGGCAAAGTCCTACCGGAGGTGGTATTCCCGGACCATTACCGGGATTATCAGGATCGGGTAATTCCCCGCAGGGCCCTCTGCCGTTCCCACTGGTCTGGTTTGCCGCTGTTTTGGGTTCGGGCGGTCCCTGAACAGGACCCTGGCTATAGACGGCGTAGGTAAAGCCTGCAATAGCGAATATTAGAATCCAGTATTTAATACTTTTACCCATAGCCAACAACATTCCTTAATATTTGGAGCAATATAAGAATCCAATTAGAAGTATATTAAATAAAACCTACTCCTCTAACCCTCAAAAATAGAAAATAAATCAATCTTTATGAAGTGATAATCAGATATTAAAGAAAATACTTACAAAAAGTATCGGTTAAAAGAGGGGCAGACTTCTCCATCTCCCTATTATTACTGATTTTCCCTATAAATTTCTACATTGCCGCTGAATAAGAAAAAAGCCCATAAATGAGAAAGATTCTCTTACCTATTTTATTCTTGTTGTGTTTCTATCCTCTTACAGCGCAGGAAGATACCCTTTTACAAAACTACAAGCCTCTCGTGATCGGACTAACCGAAGCTCCTCCATTCGTCATATATAAAGATGACAAATTTTCGGGTTTAAGTATTGAATCCTGGCAACTTGTGAATAGACGGCTGAATTCTGAATACGAATACCGCTATTATAATAGCCTCGAGGACCTATTACTTGCCGTAGAAAGTGGTGAAGTTGATTTTAGTATCAATCCAATTACGGTGACCGATCAAAGAATGCAGCGAATGGATTTTTCCCAACCTTACTTCATTTCCTATACCGGGATAGCCCGAAAGAGTGGATCTGCTTTCTGGGCTTACCTTTCCAACATCTTCAGCTGGAATTTCTTTTCAGCCATTCTAATACTGGTAGGGGTCATTTTTATTTTCGGCTTTATGGTTTGGGTCTTTGAGCGTAAAAAAAATTCCGAAGAATTCGGGAACGGGGGACGCGGTATCCTACAGGGATTCTGGTGGAGTGCCGTCACCATGACCACTGTAGGTTACGGAGATAAAGCTCCCCGCACCCTTGGAGGACGGTTCGTGGGTCTCATCTGGATGTTCATGGCTATTATTATGATCTCTACGCTTACTGCAGGAATCGCCTCCTCTCTAACAGTTCAGAATATGCAGGATGAGATCAACTCCATCCAGGATCTTGAAAGGTTTGATGTTATAACCGTAAAAAGTTCAAGCGCCCAGGAACTTCTGGACCAATATCAAATCTCTTCGAAGAAAGTTCTAAATGCAGCAGAAGGTATTGAGGCTTTACTTCAGGACGAAGCCTCCACCTTCGTTTATGATCAACCTATTTTAAATTTTCTTATTGAGGAGAAAAAGCTCGGAGATGAATTAGTAGTGCTCGAAAAGTCGTTAAAAAAGGATTACTACAGTTACACTTTCCCTCTCGATTCACCACTCCTTGACACCATAAATCCTGTTTTAATTGGTTCTTTAAAGAGTATGGAATGGTTAAATCTTATAAAAGATTACAAGTAGAAGAATTATTTGCCAACCCGGTAATGAATACTATTTTATTACAACTGTAACATTCCCGATAAAAATCCTACTTATCACTCAATGTATATTTATATATTTAGCAATCAATTAACTAAAACGAATAAGCATGAAAAATTTAAGGTTTCTCGCTGTGGCATTTCTTATGCCCCTGCTAATGACCACTTACGTCTCCTGTGAAAAGCTGAGAGGGGGCGAGTCTGAGATCATCCAGGATCAGGGATTTTCAATAGATTATGAAAAATACGAACTTGACAACGGGCTCAACGTGGTACTACACCAGGACAAGTCTGATCCTATTGTTTCTGTAGCCATTCAATATGGAGTAGGTTCCAATCGTGAAAAGAAAGGCCGCACCGGCTTTGCTCACCTGTTTGAACATATGTTGTTCCAGGAATCCGAAAATGTTCCGCAGGATCAATTTTTCAAAAAGATACAGGATGTTGGAGGAACTCTTAACGGAGGTACCTGGCAGGATGGAACCATCTATTATGAGGTGGTCCCCGAAAATGCTTTAGAAATGGTTATGTGGCTGGAATCAGACCGTATGGGATACTTTATCAATACAGTAACCGAATCTGCCTTCGCCAATCAACAGGAAGTAGTTCAAAATGAAAAACGCCAGAGAGTAGATAACAATCCTTACGGTCACACGGGGTGGGTGATAGACAAAAATCTTTTTCCCGATGGGCATCCTTACAGTTGGCAGGTGATTGGGGAACTTGAAGATCTGCAAAGTGCCACTGTCGAAGACGTAAGAGAATTTTACGACAAGTATTACGGCCCAAATAATGCCACTCTTGTCATTGCAGGAGACTTTGAAAAAGAGGAAGCAAAACAGCTGGTGGAGAAATACTTCGGAGAGATCAAAAGACGCCAGGAGGTAGAACCTCTTGAAATACAGAACGTCCAGCTGGACCAAACAAAAAGGCTTTATCATGAAGATAATTTTGCCAATGCTCCACAATTAAATATGGTGTGGCCGGCTGTAGAGCAATATACTGCAGACGCTTATGCCCTTGATTTTCTTGGAGAGATCCTTTCTGACGGAAAAGAAGCTCCTCTTTATGAGGTGCTTGTAAAAGAAAAGGAGGTGGCATCTCAACCCCGGGCATTTAATAGTGCTGCTCAAATCGCAGGAAAATTCAGGATAATGGTAACTGCTAATGCCGGCGTTGACCTGGACGAAGTAGAAGCAGGGATCTATGAAGCCTTCAGTAGATTTGAAGAAAAAGGAGTAACAGACAAAGATATAGAGCGCATTAAAGCCGGACTTGAAACAGATTTCTACAATGGAATAAGCAGTGTTCTTGGTAAATCCTTCCAGTTGGCACGCTACGATGTATTTACAGATGACCCGGGATACATAGAAAAAGATATTGAAAATATCAAAAAGGTCACTAAAGAAGATGTGATGCGGGTTTACAATAAATATATTAAAGATAAACCTTACGTGATGACCAGTTTTGTACCAAAAGGTCAACTGGAGCTAATCACCGAAAATTCTGAAAAAGCCGAGGTGGTAGAAGAAGAGATCACTGAAAATGTGCAGACGGAAGTAGCAGAAACAAATCAGGAAGTTGAAAGAACGCCATCCAAAATTGATCGTTCCAAACAACCTGAAGTGGGAGAAACCCCATCTCTGGATGTTCCTGAATCATGGAACGTGGAGCTCGACAATCAACTTAAAGTGTACGGAATTGAACAAACAGAACTGCCTTTGGTGAACTTTAGCCTTGTCATTGAAGGCGGACACTTACTGGATGATCTCCAAAGCAAGAACGGCGTTGCCAATCTAATCACCGATATACTTATGGAAGGTACTGCCAATAAAACTCCGGCAGAACTTGAAGAAGCTATAGACATGTTGGGAGCCAACATCAATATGTACACAACAAATGAATCTATAGTGATTCGTGGAAATACCCTAAAACGCAACTTTGAAGAAACCATGGATCTGGTTGAAGAGATCCTGCTGGAGCCACGATGGGATGAGGAAGAACTTGCCCGAATTAAAACCAGTACTATTAATAGTATCAAAAGAAATGAGGCAAATCCAAATTATATAGCTAACCAGGTATATAATAAACTGCTATATGGGGAGAACCATCCTTTTGCACATCCTACTTCAGGAACCGAAGAGTCTGTAAAAGCCATCAGCATGCAGGATTTAAAGGATTATTATAACAAAAATTTCTCGCCAACCGTGAGCCGTTTTCATGTTGTAGGAGACATCTCCCAATCTGAAGCTCTTGCAGCTATTAAAGATCTGGAGCAAAGATGGGAAGCTAAGGAAGTGAACATTCCTGAATATGAGGTGGTGACCAACCGGGACAAGGCATCTCTTTATTTCGTAGATGTTCCCGGAGCTAAGCAATCGGTAATTAACATTGGGTACATTGCCCTTCCCAGAACAAGTAAGGACTTTTTCCCGGCCGAAGTAATGAACTACAAGCTTGGAGGTTCTTTCTCCGGAAATGTAAATCTTATTTTGAGGGAAGAAAAAGGATATACCTATGGAGCCCGTTCCGGCTTTAGCGGATCAAAGATACCGGGAACTTTCACCGCTTCTTCAAGTGTTAGAACCAACACGACCGGAGAATCTGTAGGAATCTTTAGAGATGAGATTGCAAAATACAGGGAAGGAATAACTGAAGAAGATCTGGAGTTCACTAAAAATGCTCTGATAAAATCCAACGCCCGCCGGTTTGAAACCCAGGGATCATTGTTGGGCATGCTTCAGGAAATGAGCGCATATGATCTTCCTGTTAATTATATTGAAGAGGAAGAAAAAATAATACGTAACATGACTCTTGAGCAGCACAGGGAACTGGCTCAGAAATACCTTGATGAATCTAAAATGGCCTACCTGGTGGTTGGAGATGCAGCTACCCAGTTTGAACAGTTCAAAGAAATGGGCTTTGATGAGGTAAAACTGATCGATAAACAAGCTGAAGAAATTGAATTACAGGAAGTGAAACCATAACTCTGCTTTTGAATTTGAAAGAACCCCTTACAATAGTTGTGAGGGGTTTTTAATTTTCCGTTCTCAACAAAAAGAAACTTATGTCACAGCACCTGGGTATCCAGAAAAGAATCAAGAATAGCTTTTATTTGCTGCTGTGTTCTGCTGTCCATTCCTTTTACAGATTCACAGTAGCTTTCTATAAGCTCAGGTCTGGAAAAATTTCTGGAAGTAATGTGTTCGGTAATATAGCCGTCTAAAGAACCTTTTTGAATATCCTTTCCCAGCACCTGGATTATTCCACTATGCCTGGCATCCTTATTAATCTTGTTGAACAGTGCGAGTACAGCTGTCCTTTCCCCTTCCAAAACCTGAAAAAAATGTCCTTCAGAATATAATAGTATACCCTGAATCTGTTCTTTTTTATTTCTCTCTTTCCATGCATTAAAAAGATCTTCTATTTCGCTGTTGCCGAATTCTCTGGTGGCGGTACTTATATAACAAATGGCGTGTTGCATATTCTACACTTGCAAATAATGGTTAATTTTAATCTCAAGATAAAGAAAAAGGCGGAGAGAAAAATCCCAAGTATTTCATAATTCCGGTAGATTTAATGTTTCAAAACTGAAAATCAATGCCTTAAGTCTTCAATAAAAAATATAACGAGGGCAGCAAGTGTATATATTAAGATATCCAGCCATTCAAAAGTACTTCCTAAGATGACAACAAATAGCCAATTCTTCTCTATTCCGAGAAGGCTTAGAAGATCAATAGCCTGAAGGCCCTCTACAAACCAGGAAAAAAGAAGTACTCCAAAAATGGCATTTTTGACAGATATTTTCAGGAAACTTTTCACCAGTGAATAAAGAAAAAACACCACAAGAAAATCTCCGCCATAAGGTCTTATCCAGGAATCATTGATATATAGTGCAATAAAAACTTCCACAAGGAAAAGCAGAATCGCTGCTGAAAAATACTTTTTATTGAAGGTGAAGACCATGCTCAGCTAATTAATTATCTACTGCTCTTCGGACCTTACGTCCAGTTCTGCTATTTCCTTTTTATAATCAGAAGGCAGGATGAGAGCTCTTAGCAGCCTGTCAGCTTTAATGATCCTGCTGCTTTTATACATTACCAGTACAGGACTTAAAAGCGAATCTCGATTGAAACCCAACAGAAATTTCACTTTTTGAGGAGATATAAGTTTTTGAGCCTCTATAAGCAGGGAGTAACGAAAAATTCCCAGGTGCTTTCGGTATTGCCGGTAGAGATCTTTGGTGAAATTTCCATTATACAGGTCATTCTCTAAATGTTCCTCTCTCATTTTTTCCCATTCCTTAAAGTTTTGGGGAAGCTTCGGAATTTCCATTCGCTCTCCTACTCTGCGAAAAACGCCAAATGTTTCCTCCTTTTCGGCTAAGCTGAGTTCTCTTTCAAAAACTTCAAAAGCCCGAATCGAATAATCAATTAGCATAAAAAGTACATCCCTATAAGCCCAGTCCGGTATCCTTTTCCCCCGTTTTTGTTCGACAGCAGCATGTATTGCCGCAATGGAATCAATAGCCCGGTGGGCGTCCTCTTGTTCAGAAAAAACTATTTTTCGGGCATAGGAAACGGTGGAGAATAACCTTCCCAGTGGATTGGCAGGCAAACGGCCGGTGAAATACAGCCAATCTACAGCCCGGTTCAGAGCGAATTCAGCCGAAGCCCCGGCAAATATGAACAATATGGTATCTCCCTTCCCCCAAATCTGCCGGACTATTGAATCCTTCTCTACAAAATATTCCATTCTAAGCTGTTAAGTTTTCTGTCCTTCATCATTGCTTCTGAATTGTTTTTCTGCAAAAACCTTACCCGTGTCCCTTCCGAAGAAAAAACTGGGCTATTGAAATCCGAATATCAGCGGAAATGTGAAGGTGACGAGAATAACCCATATAATATAGACAGGCAGGTAGTGTGCAATGGTCTTTCCCACCCCATCAAGATCTGATTTATTGGAAACGACTTTCAGCAATTGACCGGTTACCATAATGAGATTTATAAGAATTAAAATATTCGCTCCCAGTACAGCAATGCGGTTTGGAGTTATCCCCCATTCAGAAATTCTGAATAAAATGGCAGAAAGGGCAATTCCATTGACAATTATACTTACAATAGAAAGCAGGAGGAGGGTCAGCATCTCGAGCCTGCTCCTCTTAGCTCCCGAAGAGCCGGCTATGGAAAAGAAGATGATGGCCATAACTCCTATGAGCAAGATGTTAAAAATAAGCAGGAACTCCCTGTCGGAATACGGATCTTTTCCGGAGAAAACCATGCTGACCAGGTATATTACCAGCATTACCAAAACCAGCGGACTAAAGATCCGGGCAATAACAGGAGAAACTTTTCCTACCAGCTGGGGATTAGACTGCGTAAGCCAGGTACCAAGTATGGGTACTGCAGGGAGTGCAAAAACTACGATATACTCAAAATAGAAGTTTTCAATGTCTAAACCTATGATTGAAAATAACCCAATTGTTATTCCGGTCATAATACCACCTGCTATGCAGATGAGGGCAGACATCACCAGGAGATCCCCGTTATACTTCAAAAAATCAAGCCGTTTGGTGTAAGTGTTTTTGGCTCCCACATAAGCATAACCCAAAATTGCCCATAGAAAAAATAATAAATGGATACAGGACAGGATGAAAGTATCGCTCTCCGACACATTGGGTAAGAAATTTATATAAACTGCTGCGGTGAGGAACACGCCGGCGATCACTGCTGTTTTCCCTGCAGATAATTTATTCTTCCAAATAAAATATGCGGCTAATGCAGGAAACACGATGAACCCGATATTCCTGGGGTAGAAAAATTCTTCCTCAATTCTCACTATTGCCGGAAGTTTAGCGATTATTCCCGAAATCAGTGAAGCAACAATGACAAAAATGAGATCTCTGGAAGATCCACGGATTACCTCCTCGTTTTCGAAATTTAGCCTTTCATGCCAGAATTGGGACAGCTGGCTACCTTTTATTTCCGGGTAAGCTTTATTGAATTCTTTACGGAAAAAGCTCTTATTTGATCTGTACAGTTTTTCAAGTTGTACAGGATCTTCACGATATAAAATGATCTGGTCTTTCATAACCTCCACTTATTAAGATTAGTCCCACAAAGTTCCGTCAAGGCCAAGCACTATACCCAACCACAATGCTATGAGAAAACCAATGAAGCTCAGGATAATAGCAACTATCCTATTTAATCCTTCCCTTGTTAAAAGTTTTGTCGCTATATATGCAAGACTGCCGCCAAGTGCTCCAGCTAAAGGCGTTATTATTAAAGGTCTGATTTTCCACAGCTCCGGCCAGTGAGGCTGAGTTTCAGCACCGGTTATGAAGAACAGGATGAGGAGTAAACCTATACCTGCTCCAAGTAAGGCTGTTTTTGCTACCGAAGCCTTTTTAATTGAATTAGCCTGGCTAATGTTCGAATTTGTTTTACTCATAATAATCAGTTTTAATTTATAAAAATTTTAAAGTACTTTGTGTTTCAAAGTGGTTAGATAAAAAAATATAGTCTATTATTTCTGTGATCTAATTAGATCTTCCAAAGCAACCAGATGTGCTTCAAAGGCTTTTTTTCCTTCTTTCGTCATGGAATACCGGGTGTTTGGTTTACGATCGATAAATGTCTTTTTTACTCCAATAAATCTCTCTTTTTCCAAAGCCTTAAGGTGACTGGCCAGGTTGCCATCTGTGACCTCCAGATACTCACGCAGAGAAGTAAAATCCAGGCTGTCATTCACAGCGAGAGCAGACATTATTCCCAGGCGCACCCTGCTTTCAAAAGCTTTATGTAGACCTTCAATGATGGTTTTCATTTTTCGTACTTCAGGTGCATATAAATACCGTACAAGATGTGCATGAGCCCAAATCCCAGCGCCCACAAAAGGAGTTCGTAGCCGGTAAAGTGAAAGGCAATCAACCCCAACCCTATTTCAATTAGAGACAGGGATTTTAATTCCTGAAATGTAAATTTACTCGCGTTGAAAAGAGCCAGTCCATAAAAGATGAGAGTTGTGGCGGCAATATACTCTGTCAAGCCTTTGATCAGGAGAAGGATAATTAAAATTCCACCTGTCAACAGGGGGACGGTCATATTAAAAGTTAGTCTTCGAGCGGCAGAATGCCACAGTTTCTCTCCACTTTTTTGTGATTTCTTCCATGATAAAAAAATGGCAGTACCAATTGCCAGGATCAGCACCGATATAGCTAACAAGAATATCTCGGTTATATTCCCCTGTAACATTTGTCCGTCCCCGGTGCTTTCAATGCCAGCCTGATTACCATAAAATAATCTGTAAACAATATATGCCCCAATTAGAGCATAAATACCTGCCATGATTCCCGATAAGCCGGAAAGCGACATAAACTTTGACGAGCGCTCCATCATAGAGCGGATCTCGCTAAGATCTCTTACATACTCCTGTTCTGTTTTCATATAAAGTACTTTGTGATTCAAAGTTAATAAAGAAAAAGATATGAAAAAGAAGTTTTTTCAGAAAATTTTCATCCCGTACTTAAGCGGGTGAAATGTTATCATAACAGGAACGGGAATTTCTGTTGTACGAAAAGTTACAGGCGGGTATTCACAACATTATTGTAGATAGATCCAAAACGATAACTAAGACCAACAGCAAGAGAGGCACCATAAGAAGTTGCCAGCTGTCTCTGTCCCAGAAGTACTTCTTCCAGGGAGGCATCTCCCCTTGGAAGAGATAATTGGTCCTGCACATAGTCATAATCAGCAGAAAAATCTACTGAGAAACCTTTAAATATTCTTACTGAAACATTCGTATCAAGAGAGATTCGGTTTTTGCTCATATCGTGAAGATAGTGTGAGCCTTCAAGGCCTCCCCTTACTGTTCCCCATGGCTGTAGTACTCTAACTTCAAATTTGAGGGATTGGTTGTATAGGTTTTCCTCCATTTTACCATAGATCGTTTCTTCCAGATAGTCCCTATAGAGATAACCAATGCTGTAAGCCATGGTATATTCCTTTCGGAGAGCCAGCCTGTACGGCAAAAGGCTATATTCGATCGCAGGGGCAATTCTATACCCAAAATCAATATTTTCGTAGGTATTTGAGATCGCACTAGGGAATACACCCATGGACCAGTGATCACTGATGCTACGAACCGCTCTTCCCTCAAAGCCGTTTCGGTGCCTTACACTTCGCACTTTTTCCTCATTCCGCACGTAATCATCCCGGTTGTAGTTGAAATAAGGGCGTAGCCTTATGCGCCAGTCGGCAGTAACATAATCCGCGTAGGCACCATATCTAAGATCCAGGGAACCTTTCCTGGATTCTTCGTAAAAATTAGCCCCTCCATAAATCTGGAATACCCAGTTGTTCCACGGGTCGTCTGTAGGTTGGACGTTATTGCTATATTCTCCGGGAATTTCCAGCCTTATCCCTTCAGCAATACCTGTATGGGCGAGATAGGAAACCAATCCTAATTCGATCATTGCTCTTAATCCCTCTCTTTCTTCATCCCTGGTATTGGTAGGAACAGAAGTATAGGTAAGATTATTATTAATTTCAGCAAATCTGTCCTTCCCAATAAAAGAAAGAGTGAAAACCCTCCCGCCACTGGCAGCCTGTTGTGCAGTAATGAAGAGGTGTACCTGGGCAAGTTGAGGATCCCTCACATGACTCACAAAATCTATCTCCTGTCTTAAATAGGAATTGTCACAGACCGAGCAATCCAGATAAACAGAAATGCGATCCTGGAGTATATCCTTATCGGGTAAACTGGCATCTACAACCTGGGAATGAGCAGGAAATGACAATAAAAATCCAAAAATTGAACACTTAATAAAAGCTGAGAACAGAGAAAATTTAGTAGTATTTAGAAACAAAGCAGGTGATTTTTGCAAAGGTAAGGAAGGACAAAGTTTTTATTAAAGAAGCCTTACAAAAAAATCCGGATGCGGTGAAATTTTACCTGCCAGATTTAATATGGCAGGGTCGTGTTCCTGCCTTCAATTTATTGCATAGCCGGTTAGAAAGTATAAAAAAACCTCACCATTAAATAGTGAGGTTTTTAAGTTTCAGACTGTTATAATGTCTGCTTAATTAATCTTCATCTGTACCACAAACTTCTGCATGTACGATGATGTGCGGGGTATCACCAACTGTGAAAGTATCTGTTCCACGATCAAATTGTCCCGGAGCACGGCTCGTTGGCCAGTCAGATCCTACGTAAATGTGAGATTCATTAATTGTAACACCAGAGTACAGATCGAACTCTACACTAAGAGTGTTTCCCGTTCTGGTGATCACGATATGACCGGCTTCCCAGCCTTTAGTTTCCCAGTCATTTTGACCGGCTCCTGCGTAGAATGGGAATCTCCAAACTCCGTCACCCTCGTAATATTCATCATCAAACGCATCTCCATCAAGTATTAGACCCCAACCCCAGTTAGTTTCGTTATAACGATCTAATTCGTTTAACGCATTGTCTCCAATCATGTAAGCAGTATCACAACCTTCGGCAACTCCATCACCATTGTCGTCACCGTCTCCGTTGTCGTCACCGTCTCCGTTGTCATCACCGTCACCGTCGCCGTTGTCATCACCGTCACCGGTTCCATTATCATCACCATCACCGTTACCATTGTCGTCGCCGTCGCCGTTTCCGTTATCGTCACCGCCTCCGGTATTGGTATCATCACCTTCACATCCAAATCTCAGGTGCTCGTAGTCCACGTTGTCATCACCATCAAAGTTGGCCATAATTTCATTTCTGCTAAGGCTTCCGGTGATCACCGTGTTTTCAGGAGCATCATAAACTCCGTCCCAGTCAAGAAGTGTAACAGTATAGTCGATATACTCCTCATCATCTCCAAATCTTGAAAGATCAGGTAGTGCAAAACACAGCGGATCTGCATAATTGTCTCCGAAGCTGTTCACTCCTACATTGTTAGTATTCTCTTCGGCTGTATAGATCACATTTCCTTCAATAGATAATTCTACTGAATATCTTGCAGGGAAATGTCTGCCTTCAGGAGTACAATAGTTTGCGAAGAAACAGAATTCCAAAGCTTTCGTAGTGTCAAATTCAAAGAACTGGTATCCATATTCGTTCACATCTCTGTCATCATAACAAAGTACAGAAACATCAACATATTTCTTTGTTCCGGCACCCAGGTCTATGTCAAGCGGAAGTGCAACATCAACGAATTGAGAAAGAACTCCACCTTTTGGTGCGATCCAGGTTAGATTTCCCTGGGCATCATATACAGCGAAATGCTCAAGGGTATAATTTCCCGGGTCAAGTTCTAAAACAGCATCTTCCTCGGTGAAGACCTGTCCGGCTACCAGGTTAATTCTGTGTGGGGCATCCTCTCCAATAATGTAATTGTCTCCCTGCGTCAAAACAACCTCTACATAAGAAGGGGCAGCTTCTGAACATTGAGGCAGATCGCCAACATCAGATTGTTTGTTGGTAGAGTCACTCGCTAAGTCAGCCACAATGGCTCCAAAGGAAAGCGTAGCTTTTTCTGTTGAGGTTTCCACCCCTGTTTCGTCCTTACTACAGGAGGTAAAGATCAACGCGAATACTGCAAGAAACGCGAAATAGGTTTTTAAATTCTTCATAGATAATGGTTTTTAATTAATAAAATTTAGAATCGTTAATAAATTTGTCAGAAGTTTTTCCGTCGGCATTTTTACTCCGAAAAAACATTTCTTTCAGGTCAAAGATAAACAGGCATGTACATAATAGAATACTAATTGTTTGTCATATTTATCTGACTTTTAAAAAGTTAACAGGGAAAAATTCTTACATTTTAATTTCCCGTTAACAGAAAAATCCGCTTCTGGACCTTCTTTATGAAAACTTTTGACAGAAAAATTTTATGATTTAAGAGCCAGGTGATGAAGGTGGTGGAAATGGGTTAAGAAGTTGCGAAAACCATTAAATCTAAAAGGAAAATGAGAACCACTCTTAAAGTATACTTAACTACTGTAACCTAAAATCATTTTAAACCGTAAATTTTTTATAAAGGAACTTTACTCTCCCTTGTTATTCCCGCGATGTACCTTAATATTACACCCCTATATTTAGAACATGAAAACCATACTTTATTTAACAGACTTTTATTTTAAAGCACAAGGCAGAAACTATTATGAAGAGGATCTGTATCTCACTTCAAGACTTAAAGAACATTTCAATATCCTCATAGCGCATCCACAACAAGCCATTCTGCTATTAGAAAAAGGTGACCTGGTGGTCTTTAGAAATACAGGACCTGTAATAGAATACCAGGATTATTTTAATCGCCTTGTGGAGACTGTGAAGCAAAAAGATATTAATATATTCAACTCCTTTGATGGGAAGGCAGATATAAAAGGGAAGCAGTATCTTCTAGATCTGGCAGCATCCGACTTTCCGGTAATCCCTACAGTGGAAAAGATCACGGATATTGATGTTCTTGGAAAACCGGACAAATACGTATTGAAACTTAGAAACGGAGCTGATTCCATCGGAATGGAGATCCTCTCAAAAGAGGAACTTCTCAAGGCAAAGCCTGCAGGTAAACTGATTCAGCCTTACCTGGATTTCGAATATGAAGTGTCCTTTTACTATTTGAACAAGGATTTTCAATACGCTTTATATGCACCCGACAAATCCCGGCGATGGGATTTAAAGGTCTATGAACCCAGCCATGAGGATCTCCGGTTTGCCGAACAATTTATAAACTGGAACAATATTAAAACCGGAATCACCCGTGTAGACGCCTGCCGCCTGAAGGATGGAAGGCTGCTCCTGGTCGAACTGGAAGATCTAAATCCCTTTCTTTCCATTCAGTTATTACCTGAAGAAAAGAGAAAAAAATTCATTGAGGGTTGGATAAGGGTTTTAAAGAAATTAGTGTAATGTTTTAATATAATAGTGTTCTCTCAGGGAACATCCCAACCAAGGGCGAAGAAAAGAGACTGCGTTTACGGTGATTCTTTTAATGCAATCCACCAAAGAGGTGTCAAAAATGACATTTTTGAGAGGAAGTTATTACAGGTGATTCAATGCAGGTCGAATTTATCCTAAAGCTATTTAAAGCTTTTTCCAAAAATGCCCCCTAAGCTGAGTACGGTCATTTTTCTTTGCAGAGGATAAACTTAAAATTGCACTTTTAAATCTTCATCTTATGAAAGAACAGTTGATCTCCGGCCTGGAAAATTCTTTGACTTATCAGAAATACATGGATCTAATGGAAAAGCTTGTGCTTTCCCAAAGTACAACCGGAGAAATAGATCAAAGCAGGGTAGAATTCACCGCTTTAAACCTCACGCGATCCCAACGTTTGAATAAGAAGCTCCGTCTGCAGGAACCTGAAATCTCCTTTTTTAAAGAACTCAGGATGCAGCAAACATGGCTTGTGATCACTGAATCCTGGTGTGGTGACGCGGCCCAGACCTTACCGGTTCTCAATAAGCTTGCAGAGGCTTCAGAAAATCTCGACCTCAGAGTTATCATGAGAGACGAGCATCCCGAGCTGATGGATCACTTTTTAACCAATGGCACCCGATCCATTCCAAAACTTATCATCCTGAATTCTGATCTTGATGTAATCGCCACCTGGGGCCCGCGATCAGCTGCAGCTACCAAACTGGTGAGTGACTATAAAGAGAAATTTGGAAAGATCGATGCAGCCTTTAAAACTCAGCTTCAAATGTGGTACAATAAGGATAAAGGTGCGAGTATCATAAACGAACTGATAGACATAGTTGGCAAAGCCGAAGAGCAGGAAAGGCTTTTGCTCCAAAGTTAGATTTATAATAATGGACTGCTTAAGTAAGCTGTTTACCCTGTCGTAGATATTAAGAGGAAACTCTTTCAAATTATATGCCCAATGAGGCGAGCCTTACGGCATTTACCCACTTAGAAACAAATAATCCCCGCCAAAAGCGAGGATTTTTTTGTGGTCCCACCTGGACTCGAACCAGGGACCACCTGATTATGAGTCAGGTGCTCTAACCAGCTGAGCTATAGGACCGGCTCATTGGTGTTATGAGGGCGCAAATTTAGATATTTGTCCTTTACTTCACAAGCATTTCAAAAATATATTTTCACAGCACCTACAAATCCTCCCACACCTCATCGCCAATAGGAATAGTATCTTCTTCTTTCTCTATCTCCTGGCATAATTCCACCAGCACTCCATTGGCCGATTTGGGATGTAAAAAAGCGATCAGTTTATTGTCCGCTCCCCTCTTTGGTCTTTTGGAGATCAATTCAAAACCTTCCTCTTTTAGGCGCTTCATTTCAGCTTTTATATCGGCCACCTCATAGGCAATGTGGTGAATGCCCTCTCCCCGCTTTTCAAGGAATTTAGCAATAGCGCTGTCTTCCGAAGTTGCGGCCAGCAATTCGATCTTGCTGTCTCCTACCTTAAAAAAAGAGGTTTCCACCCCTTCGCTTTTTACTTTTTCAGTTTTGTAACTCTCTGTCTGAAGTAGTTTTGCATAAACTTCATTTGCCGCATCAAGGTCTTTTACGGCAATTCCTATGTGTTCAATCTTTTTCATTTTTACATTTAAATTTATTCAGAATATAAAGCCTTTGTAGCCACAGATGGATTACTCACGGCCTTTTCCCTGATTAAAGATAAAAAGTCATGGGAGTTTGAAGCTAAAACTAAAAGCTATTAACGTAGATTTTAAGATTTGAGCGTTAAATGTTCTATTTTTGTAGCATGGAAGAAACACACAGACAGAAAAAAATAGGCGGAGTGATACAGCGGGATCTGGCCGATATTCTCCAGTCTCACCTAAGAGATGCAGGAAGAACGGGTATTTTGATCTCTGTTTCTAAAGTAAAAGTCACCACAGATCTTTCCCAGGCAAAAGCTTACCTCAGCATTTTTCCGACGAAGAACTCAAAGGAGATCCTTGCAGAGCTCAATGAGCTGAAGCCTAAAATAAGACATGAAGTGGCACAACGCACCAAACACCAGTTGCGAAGAATGCCCCACCTGGAATTTTTCATAGATGATTCCCTGGACTACATTGAAAACATTGAAAAATCGATCAAGGGAGATGAGAACCCCATCGAACAGCCCGATTTGTTGTCACGACGGAAAAAATCATAATTCTTGAATTTCCCCTTTTACATAGCCCGCCGGTATTTGTTCTCTAAAAGCAGTAACAATGCCATCAACATCATCACGATCATCGCGGCTATCGGGGTTTTTGCAGGGGCTTTTGCCCTCTTTATAGTCCTTTCGGGCTTTACAGGATTAAAAGATTTCAGCCTTTCCTTCTCCAATCAGTATGACCCCGATCTCAAGGTTTTGCCCTCCAGCGGAAAGACTTTCAGCTTTTCTGCGGAAGAAAGGGAACGCCTGAAAAATATCAACGGAATTTTACATTTTTCGGAGGTTATCGAGGAGCGGGTATTCCTCACCTTCAGGTCGAAGAATAAAACCGCTTATATAAAGGGAGTGGATGGAAATTTCCTGAAGGTCAACAAACTCGACAGTGCCCTGGTTCGAGGCACCTGGTTTCATCCAGAAGAATCACAGGTGGTCATAGGAAATAACATTTCCCGGGAACTAAACCTGGGGGTATTCGATTATATGAGCCTTTTGGAGATCCTGGTCCCAAGACCCGGAACAGGACAGGAGCTCGACCCTACCCGTGCTTTTAATTCTGAAAGAGTAGTAGCATCGGGCATTTACAGTATTAATGAAGAGCTGGATGATAAATTTATATTTGCTCCGCTGGAATTTACGCGGGACCTGCTTAGCCTGAAGCCTAATGAGGTGACGGGAATTGAACTGAAGCTCAGCCCCGGTGCCAATCCGGAAACTATAAAGGCCGATATCAGAGCTTCCCTTGGTGAGCAGGTCGAGATCAAGAACAGGGCACAGCTGAATGATGCGCTCTATAAAATGCTCAACACAGAAAATCTTGCGGTCTATCTCATCTTCACCCTGGTGTTGATTATTGCGCTCTTTAATGTGGTAGGATCTATAATTATGGTGATCCTGGACAAGAGGGAAAACATCAAAACCCTGCACAGTCTTGGCGCAGCCCCAAACCAGATAAGGAATATCTTTTTTACCCAGGGAGTTTTTATGACTGTTCTGGGGGGTACTATCGGGATACTCTGTTCCCTTGCTCTTGTCTACCTGCAACTCGAATATGATCTGGTAATGATCACTCCCAGCCTTGCCTACCCCGTAGCTATTACCTGGGAAAATGTGATCATCGTGATGGTCACCATCACCTCTTTAGGCATGATGGCCTCCTGGATCGCCGCCAGCAGAAGTAAAAAGGCATTGGAAGCATAGACCGGTTAAAGCGGGCCTTATAAAAGAGGTCCTAAAAATGTCATTTTTGACACCTTATTAGGAGAGGACCTTAAGCGAACTCGTAGCCGGCAAAATCTCTTTCCACCTCATCGAAAGCGGCAAAGACATCGGCTGCGTCATCACTTGTCACCATCTTTTGCCGGTATTCCTTGAAGTGTGGAATGCCTTTAAAGTAATTCGTATAATGTCTGCGGGTTTCAAAAACCCCAAGCTTCTCCCCTTTCCAGTCTATTGCCATTTGCAGGTGACGACGGGCAGCGTCTATCCTCTCCTCCAGGCTGGGTGGAGCAAGCTGTTCGCCTGTTTCGAAGAAATGCTTTACTTCTCTAAAAAACCAGGGATAGCCAATACTGGCCCGACCGATCATGGCGCCGTCAAGTCCGAATTTATCGCGCATTTCCATGGCTCTTTCGGGTGTATCAACATCTCCGTTTCCGAAAATTGGGATGTGCATACGCGGATTGTTCTTTACTTCGGCAATCGGTGCCCAGTTCGCTTCTCCCTTATACATCTGTACGCGGGTGCGGCCGTGGATAGAGATAGCGCTGGCTCCAACATCCTGCAGTCTTTCGGCTACCTCAACGATCTTTATGGAATCGGCATCCCATCCAAGACGGGTTTTAACGGTAACAGGAAGTTTTGTGTGCTTCACCATAGCTTCGGTAAGGGAAACCATCAGCGGAATATCTTTAAGGATCCCTGCTCCTGCACCTTTAGAAACCACCTTTTTTACCGGACAGCCAAAGTTGATATCTATAATATCCGGCCCGGATTTCTCAACAATCTCTACCGACTGTAGCATGGAGTGCAGGTTGGCTCCAAAGATCTGAATGCCTACAGGTCTTTCTTTTTCGTAAATATCAAGTTTCATGACGCTCTTTGCGGCATCACGAATAAGCCCTTCTGAAGAAATGAATTCGGTATAAACAACATCGGCCCCCTGCTCCTTGCACAATGCACGAAACGGTGGATCACTCACATCTTCCATTGGTGCTAACAACAACGGAAATTCTCCTACATCTATGTTTCCTATTTTCGCCAAAACAACTGTTTTTCAGGCTGCAAAAATAATGAAATTAATTCAGTTCCAAGGTTTGAGAATAAATAGCCACGAATACACGAATTGATGTTGTCTGGTTGAGGGTGGTCGAAGTGGTATTTCTGATTATTGTTTATTGATCACTGTTAATTGAAAATGTTTCCCGCAGATCACGCAGATCTTCGCAGAACAACCATTCCCCAATTAACCAATTACCTTTTAATTTTTTGGAATTTGGAATTTGGAATTTGGAATTTGGTGCTTGGTGCTTCTTCTATATAAAATATTCCATATACAATATTAAATCTACAATCTATCTCTCTCCGCCGCCTCTATAGCTCTCTGGTTGTCGCGGAGTCTGAAGTTTCCGAAGTTGTATTTGAAACCTACCCGTACATATTGGGTCTCGGGTTGGGCGAAGTAGCCGTTGTCCTGATTAAGATATTGAGACTTTAGCCAGGTGTTGGTCTCATCGAGAAGGTCCTCCACATTTGCGCTGAGTTCAGCGCGGTTATTCCACAACGTCTTCCTTAAGCCCAGAGACAGGGTGGTAAAGGGATCCATAATATAGGAACCACTTAGAAAATTCGAAACGTAGGTAAGGCTGAATTCTCCTGTGAGAGTACCGTCTTTGGAAATAATAAAATTGTTGTAAAGGCTCGCATAATAAGCATCAATATCTATGGTTACCGGTACATCTCCACTTTCAATGGCCATAAACGTACGTTCCTCATTAAAGAGAGAAACATAGGCGTAGGCATACCACCAGTTGGCAATTGAACGGCCATGACTAATATCTAGTCCGTAGGATTTACTTTCGAGCAGGTTTACACTCACCCGTCTGATTAGCCTCTGCTCATTATCCTGAAAGCTCAATGTTTCAGGAGTTTCACCACTGTCCCTGTAGTAAAGATCAAAGAAATACTGATTTTTGAGAGCATAGCTCAGGGTGAAATTATTGCTGATCGAAGCTCTTAGTTCCGGATTACCTGAATTAAAATCAAATTCGGTTAAATAATATCTGAATGGATTAAGGCTTTCATATCGCGGCCGCTGAATCCTTCTGCTGTAGTCGAAGGTGAGACTGTTATTCTCATTAAAATTGTGCTGCAGATAAAATGTAGGAAACAATTCAAAATATTTTCTGTCGTCAATTTCATTCATAGATCTGGACTCTCCCGTGCGATCTGTATATTCCCCTCTTAAACCACCTTTGACACTCCATCGCTCCCAGTCTTTTGCAAGGGAGAGATATGCTGCATAAATATTTTCGTCATAGAGAAAATTGTCAGACTGTTGCTGCTCATAAACCTGCTGCCCCGTGGCAGGATCTATACTGTAATAATCTATTCCGCTTTCAGAATCAATTAGAGAAGCTTTTAATCCGGCCTCAAAACTGGTTCCCCCTAAAGGACTAATGAAATCAAGCTGGCCGGTGGCAATATTAATATGCTGCTGTGCAAGGGTTGTAAAGGAGGATTCCTGACTTTGTGCCCCCTCTTCTATATTAGTGAGAATTAGCTGATCCCTGTCCTGGTCGAATCGCGTATAATGCGCTTTAGCGGAAAACTGAGCCCCCGGTTTTTGAAGTAAATGCCGGTATTCGAGATCCAGGGCAACATTAGAAAGATCTTCTTCAAGTTCACTTTCAGTTAGTAGGTTCCCAACTTCATTATTGCCTTCAAAAACTCTTGTCATCACATCATTGTCGAAGGTTTTACCGGGAGAAAAGGTGAAGCTGGAAGAAAAATTCAACACATTGTTATCATCGAAGTTATAATCTAAAAGTAAATTGGCGTTATGAGCTTTAGAGCGCGTAATACGTTCAAAATCTGTTTCCCAACGGGCCGGAATATTTCCATTCCCATCGTTGAAGTTGATATAGCTCTCGTCTTCCTTAAATTCCTTTCTTGGCGAAAATGTATAATTACCAAAGAGATTTAATTTCTCTGTTTTATAGTAATGGCTCGTTCCCAGCTGGTACTTCGGAAATACTGCCTGTGTCCACGCGCCGTTAATATTCCCTTTGTACCCGGGAGCAATACTTTTTGTCGTAACAATATTGAGAATCGCACCGCCCTCGGCGTCGTAGCGTGCCGGTGGCGTGGTAATGACCTCAATGGATTTTATATTTTCGGCGGAATAATTTTCCAGCAGCGTCTGTAATTCTGAAGCAGTGAGCTGCACCTTCCGGTCATTGATATAAACCTGCACTCCCTGATTTCTTACCATAAGACTGTTTCCTGACAGGATCACCCCCGGTGTCCTCTTTAAAATATCCCAAGAATTTCCGGTGGAAAGAGTTGTGTTCTCAACACTAAACACAAGCCGGTCTACTTCTCTTTTTACTGAAGGATTTTTATAGTTAATAGAAACTTCATTTAAGGTAGCCGTGTCCTCCTGCAGCACAAGCGGACTCAAATTTTCATTTTTTGACACCTTAATCTTCCTGAAATGGTCTCCAAATCCAACAAAACTGACTTTTAGCAGGTATTCGTTTTCGGCTACTTCTGTGAATTTAAAATCCCCTGCTTCCGAAGAAACAGCACCTTTATAAACTGTTGTAGAATCCTGGGCATTTAGGAGAATAAGATTAGCGAAAGCAACGGGATTCCTGTTGGAATCGACTACTTTTCCCTCGACGGAATGCTGGCTAAAACCTGAAAAAGAACACAAAAATATAAACAGGAACAGTGGGGGGCTGTATAAATTGGTCATGCAAAATGGTTGGTTAGTGCTTGATAAGGGTAACAAAATCAAACAAATATAGCATTTTTGATAAGACATAGAAATTAATGAGGAAATTCCACTTTATTTCCTCATAGCCTACCTAGCCTATAAGAACATTAATATTTTTTAGGATAAAAATGTATAAACAAGAGATTTCACAAACCGGTTTTTATAACCGAACCGAATATATTCACCTGTAACTTTTAATGGCGTCATAAAGCACCTGGTGGATCTCGGTTCTCGTGTTAAGGCTGTACAACCTGTGATTATCTCTGGTAGGATGAACCCTGTTCGAAAGGAACAGGTAGAGCAGATCTTCTTCGGGATCCATCCAGACCATTATTCCGGTAAAGCCTGTATGACCAAAACTGGCTGCCGATGCATCCTGTGCCGTATTTCTGCTCTCCCCTTTCTCATTGTAGTATGGCTTATCAAAACCTAAAGCGCGGTGATTACCAGATTCCGGAAATGCTGTTTGGGTGAATTTCTGAAGCGTTTCCTGCTCCAGATACCGCTTCCCGCCATATTTCCCCCCGTCAAGGTACATTTGCAGCAGCTTTGCCAGGTCATTTGCATTTGCAAATAAACCTGCATGTCCCGAAACTCCGCCCAGCATTATAGCACCTTCGTCATGTACCGTACCATGAATAGGCTCCTGTCTAAACAAAAAATCATGCTCTGTAGGCACGATCTTGTATAAAGGCAGCTGCGGATTAAAACCGACAGAAGCGGCACCTAAGGGTTCATAGAAGTTCTTCTCAAGAAATTCCGGAAAGCTTAGCTCAGTTCGACTTTCCACAACCCGCGGAGCCAGGATAAAAAAGAAGTCGGAATACACATATTCCTTCTTTTCCCGCAAAGGAGACTCCCGGATTGCCTCTACTATCCTATCCGGATAATTCTTATGCAAATACATTCCTTCTCTGATCTGAATGGGATAGTTTTCTGAAGGCGTATTACTAAATGTCCTTCTCTTGAAGCCGCCATCTTCTTTTTTTGTATCCTTCCAAAAAGGGATCCAGGGCCGGAATCTTGCCTGATGGGTAAGTATATCTGTGAAAGGAATGTCGGCTTTATTCGATCTTCGGAAAGATGGAAGATGATCTGCCAGGGTACCGTCTAGTTGAAACTTCCCCTGCTCATTCAGCTTCATCAAGGCTGCCATGGTTGCGGAAATTTTTGTTACTGAAGCCAGGTCATAAACATCATCCTTTTTCACTTTTATGGTGTCAAAATAGGTGTGTTCGCCATATGCCTTATGGAATACAACTTTCCGGTTGCGCGCCACCAGGATCTGGGCTCCGGGAGTAGCTTTCATTTGCATTGCCAGATTCATTAGGGAATCGATACGGGTATGAAGGATCTCTGAATCCATGCCTGCAGCCTCAGGCAAAGTATAACTGAAACGAATTCCGCCCTGAACCTCGAGTCCGTCACCGGCTTTGAATTTTTCTCCCACACTTACCGGAAGTTTTCCGTTGGCACCTACCCCTCCAAAAATAAGCTGGGCCGCGACTTCCTGGGTTTCCCTGCTATCCTGATATGCAACAATAAGTCCCGGTGCTGCCTCGATCCCATCAATCTTGCTCATTACATACGGGTTCTTAAAAAGGGCAAAAATTGTATGGCCCTGCTGTGCGAGTTCTGATATTAGCTCCAAAACATTTTTATTCAACCGCAGGGTATTTCGTGGAAATTTGCTCTGGTCATGGATCCCTCCAATGATAAGATCATAATTTTTCAGCTGATCTCTCAGGGTCTTCACCATAATTTCCGAAGCATTTACCGGCAGATTAAAGTGGGTCATCCCCGCATACAGATCCAGACTTTTCTGAAACACTGTTTGCTTTTTGGCTCCAAAAGAAACTGAAGCTATGCGCAGGCTATCCAGTCCCTGCACCGGCAAAATATCTCTCCTGTTCTTTAGTACTGTAAGTGAAGCTTCTGCAAGCCTGCGATTGAGAAATTCTGCTTCGGGAGTATTTATTTCATCCAAAATATCTTCTACCGGCGTGGCTTCATAATCATTCAGGCCCACCCATTGTTTTACTGCAAGTATCTTTCTTGCCCTGGCATCGATCTCCTTTTGGGAAATGAGTCCGAGGTTGATGGCTTTTCTAATTTCAGAAATAGCTTTGGGTACATCTTCGGTAAATTCCAGAAGATCGTTTCCTGCCAGGATAGCATCTTTATCGACAACTCCGGGTTCGTTCCCTTCGGTCACTCCCTTCATGTTCATGGCATCGGTCACTATAAGACCTTCAAACCCCAGTTTCTCCTTTAACAATCCTGTAATAATTGGCTTTGATAATGTAGAAGGCACACCTGTGGAATCCAGCGCCGGAATGTTGAGATGCGCCACCATTACGCCGCCGATTCCTGCTTTAAGAATCTCCTTAAAAGGATATAGTTCAAGGGAATCCAGTCTTACTTTCGGATGATTAATTTGCGGCAGTGCGTAATGCGAATCAGTATCTGTATCTCCGTGCCCGGGAAAATGTTTTGCCGTTGTGAGCAGCTGCCCGTCCTGCATCCCCTGCATATAAGCTTTGGCCTTTCTCGCGACATTGTATTTGTCTTCTCCAAAAGAACGGAAATTTATAACGGGATTATCAGGATTATTATTAACATCAACCACAGGTGCAAAATTAAGGTGCAGCCCTGTTCTCTTTACCTGCCGGGCCACTTCGGTACCCAACTCATATAACAGATCTTCATCCTGAATTGCTCCTAAAGCCATTTGAAAAGGATAACTAATAGTATTGTCCAGCCGCATTCCCAATCCCCATTCGGCATCAATAGCACCCAAAAGTGGCACTTTTGAAGCCGCCTGATATTCATTCATCAACTTCACCTGACTCGCAGGATCTCCCTGGAAAAAAATGAGTCCACCAATCTTTTGTTCCTCTATGAGCTTCAGGATCTCCTGCCTGTGCTGCTCCCCCCGGTTAGAGTATGCCGCCACCATGATAAGCTGCGCAATACGTTCATCGGGCGACAGGGTTTTCATTATGGAATCCACCCATTGGCTGTTAGTGTACTTCAGAAATGGAGGTTTGGCATTTTGAGCCTGCAGCGGCAGGTTTAGGCCTATTGCCAGGAGCAGGAAAAGGGCAGAAAATTTTCTCATTTTTGAAGCTTAATGTTTTTATTCTTTAGTATGTATTTTTAACTACACCTTTATATAGATTTTTTTCTTGTCCATCCAATAACCCATGAGCCACAGAAGCAATACATAGATAACGGCAAAAAACAGCGAGGCATTATATGGCTCCAGCCAACTTAGGAAGAAATTATCGTACAACCAGCCTTTCAAGGAACCCCCATTGATCCAAATCACGCTAAGGAGCATTACAAAAACACCAGACATTACATAGATGAAGAGAGGATTCTTACCAAAGACCTCAAAAAAGTAGGTCCATCTCTTTAGTTTTACCACCTCAATGATCCAGATTAATGCACCGATAAGCACAAGACTCCAGCCAACACTCAGCATCACATAGGAACTGGTCCAGATAGGTTTGTTTATTGGAAAAACCATATCCCAAATCTCTCCTATTAATACACAAACCAAGCCGGCGGCAATAAGTTTCATTACGGTAGTAAAATTATTTCCCGATTTCTGAATAAAAATGCCCGCAAGATAACCGGCAATGACATTAACAATAGCCGGTAAGGTGCTTAAAAGTCCTTCGGGATCAAAAGGAAGCCCAAATCCAGTATATAAATTTTCAGCAGGTAAAATTAAACGGTCGAATTTTAAAGCTGCATTTCCCTCTTTAGAATAGGGATCTCCCGCATCTCCAAAATAGTACATTAGTCCCCAATACAGCAGCAAAATAATGACACTAATTATAGCAGATCCCTTCAGCTTAAAATACTTTATAAAAACAGATGCAAAAAAATAACACAGTGCAATGCGCTGTAGTACGCCCATTATGCGAATGTTGCTGAGATCTTTAAGCACAATTTCTCCTTCTGCCCGATGTACAAAGGGGAAGGCGTTCAGGAAAAGTCCAATCACAAAGATCAAAAAAGTTCTTTTTAATACTTTTTTCCAAAATATGGCATCGGGCTGAGAATCAAATTTTCTCATGCTAAAGCTCATAGCATTTCCTACTACAAAAAGGAAACTTGGAAAAACGAGATCGGTGATGGTGAAGCCATGCCAGGCTGCATGGCGAAAAGGAGCGTATATCGTGCTCCAGCTTCCGGGCGTATTTACAAGGATCATCAGTGCAATGGTAAGGCCGCGTAATACATCTAAGGCAAGATACCTCTCACCTGTACGAGGCGTTACAACTCCTGTGTTCTCCCCGTTTTTAATTACTGAAAAACTGCTCATGACTGGCATTTTTTAAAATCGAATGACTGAAGAAAAGTTCTCTAAAGATTCAGAATTATAATGAAGTCTAAAAATATAAATTTTTATTAAACAAAACATCTTTTATAAAAATTTAAGTAAAGTTCTTTGTTGTATATACTTTTTGTCCTATTTTTAAACTTCAAAAACAGTTTTCGCCTAAGCGCGACCAAAAAAGAATGGAAACCCAGAAACTCCTCGTAAGAACCCAGCAGCTCAGCACCAGCAGTACTGTAGAGCGAAAAAAGCATCTGCAAAAAATAAAGATCATTGAAAATATTTATTTCCAGGGGCCAAAAACTAACACAGACATTTGTGAACAATTTGGAATTAGTTCCCCTACTTCTATAAGACTTCTTAACCAGTTAATAGATGAAGGCTGGATCAAGAAAGAGGGACAGGGAAAATCTGCAGGAGGAAGAAAACCCGATCTCTACAGGCTTAAAGAAGACAGCTTTTACGTAATGGGTATCCAACTGGAGCGCGCCAGGATAAAAATGGCCATTTTCGACAATCACAATAATAAAATAGCCGAATTCGAGGACCTCTTCGAACTGGAAAGTGAAGACGGCCTGGTGGACCAAATATACAGCAAGGCAAATGAACTCCTTAAGAGTTCAAAAATCAATTTGGAAAAGCTTCTGGGGATTGGGGTAAGTATGCCTGGATTAGTTTCTTCGCAACAAGGGAAAAACTTCACCTATTTTATTAAAGAAGAAGAATCGGAATCCCTGGAAGTCATCCTGAAGCGGAAATTTGATAAGCCGGTTTTTATACTTAATGATGCTAAAAGTGCCTGTCTTGCTGAACTCAATTTCGGCCTGGCCAGCAAAAAACAGGATGTTCTGGTAATTTCCATGGACTGGGGAATAGGTCTCGGGATCATTATAGACGGAAAAGTTTATCAGGGCTCTTCGGGTTTTGCAGGAGAATTTGGTCACATCCCTTTAGTAGATGATGGATTACTCTGCCACTGCGGAAAAAGGGGGTGTCTTGAAACAATGGCTTCAGGGCTTGCATTAACCAGAATGGCTCAGGAAGGTATTAAAGCAGGAGAAAGCACCAGCCTTAGCTCCTTATCAAAAAAGGAAATTGAAGCCCTTCAACCCCGGACTATTATCGAAGCAGCAAACATAGGTGACCAGTTTTCAATCAATATCCTCTCTAAACTGGGAATAAATCTTGGAAAAGGCCTGGCAATACTTATACAAATCTTTAATCCCGAACTAATTATTCTGGAAGGGAGATTTTCACGTGCAAAACAATTCATTACTATTCCTATTCAGCAATCGATCAACACCTATTGTATGGCACAGCTTCGGGAAAGAACGAAAATCTCTCTTTCCAATCTGTGTGAAGATTCAGTTTTGTTGGGTGCTGTAGCGACAGTGATGGAAAATATATTTGGGAATCAAATATCCCTCATAACAAAAAATTGAACTGAACCGGTATAACAATTTATTACCTCTACTAGATGGCCAGATTAAATCTTCTTGAAGAAACACGTTTCGAAAAAGTACCCGTAACGGTTTATGAAAATGCCCAGATTGCCTCTCTCAAAGTTGCCGATCGTATAGCCAATCTCATAAAAAGAAAAAAGGATCGGGGGGAAATGGCAGTATTAGGTCTGGCCACAGGGGCCACTCCTGTACAGGTTTACGAAGAACTGGTGCGTCGCCACAGGGAAGACGGCCTTAGCTTTTCAAACGTCATCACCTTTAACCTTGATGAATATTATCCTATGAATCCCGACTCACGTCAAAGTTACGTGACTTTCATGAAGGAAAATCTGTTCGATCATATTGACATTAAAAAGGAAAATATTCATATTCCCGACGGTACTCTTCCCAAAGAAGAAATTGCCGCCTACTGCATTGATTACGAGAATAAAATTGAAGCTCTGGGTGGTCTGGACTTGCAAATT
The DNA here is from genome assembly GCF_000423585.1 of Salinimicrobium xinjiangense DSM 19287. Classification (GTDB taxonomy): domain Bacteria; phylum Bacteroidota; class Bacteroidia; order Flavobacteriales; family Flavobacteriaceae; genus Salinimicrobium; species Salinimicrobium xinjiangense. The sequence goes on along the minus strand of NZ_AUIG01000002.1, from coordinate 239,349 downwards.
CTTGGCATTGGTAGGACGGGACATATCGGGTTCAATGAACCGGGTTCGGCGCCTAATTCTGGCACCAGGCTGGTTACGCTTGACGATCTCACACGTCGTGATGCCTCCCGTGACTTTGGGGGGAAAGAGAATGTGCCAACGAAGGCCATTACCATGGGAATCGGGACCATTTTCAAGGCAAAAGAGATCATTCTTATGGCCTGGAATAAAAAGAAAGCGTCTATTATTAAAAAAGCTGTAGAGGGGGAAATTTCGGGCGAAGTACCCGCCACCTACCTTCAGCTTTCAGAGAATACCGAATTTGTTCTGGATAAAGATGCAGCTTCAAATTTGACCCGTTTCGATACCCCATGGCTTGTCAAAGACTGCAGCTGGGATAGGGATCTCATTAGAAAGGCAGTTATTTGGCTTTCGGGAGAAGTTGATAAATCTATCCTTAAACTTACAGATGAGGATTACAATAACCACGGTATGGCTCAACTGGCCACAGAAAAAGGTCCGGCTTATAATATCAATATTGACGTATTCAATCAGCTGCAGCATACCATCACGGGATGGCCGGGTGGTAAACCAAATGCCGATGATTCCCAGCGTCCCGAAAGAGCCGAACCTGCTCAAAAACGTTCCCTTATTTTCTCTCCACATCCAGATGACGATGTGATCTCTATGGGAGGCACTTTTATAAGGCTTGTTGACCAGGGGCATGATGTACATGTAGCTTATCAGACTTCGGGAAATACAGCCGTTTGGGATACCGATGTTTTGCGTTACGTCGAATTTGCCATTGACTTCAACAAGAGTATTGGTGAAGACAGCAGTAAACTCGAGAAGATCTATGACGATATGCGGGAGTTCCTTAAAACCAAACAGCCCAACCAGCTCGATCTACCAGAAATAAGGGACGTAAAAGGATTTATAAGAAAAACTGAAGCTATTGCCGGCGCACGATTTGCAGGCCTTAAGGATAATAATATTCATTTCATGGCCCTTCCATTTTATGAAACCGGAAAAACAGTGAAAAATCCACCAACAGATAAAGATGTAGAGATCACCATGGAATTGCTACAGCAGATCAAACCCCACCAGGTATTCGCTGCGGGTGACTTTGCAGACCCTCATGGTACTCACCTGGTTTGTTTCAACATTGTGGTGGAAGCTATGAGCAGACTTAAAGAGACCGAAGACTGGATTGAAGACAGCTGGCTATGGATGTACCGTGGTGCATGGCATGAATTTGAAACTCATGAAGTGCAGATGGCTGTGCCGTTGTCTCCTCAGGAAGTACAAAGAAAACGCAACGCCATTTTCCAGCACCAGTCCCAAAAAGATCGACCTGTTTTCCCGGGAGATGATGAAAGGGAATTCTGGCAACGGGCAGAAGACCGAAACCGTGAAACTGCAAAAGCCTACCATAAACTGGGGCTGGCAAACTACGAGGCCATGGAAGCTTTTGTAAAGTGGAAATTCTAAATCCTTTGTTTGGGTTGGTGCTCTGCTGTTAACCCTACTAACTGGCTGCAGTGCCAATCCATACTCAAAGTCTAACCAGGCTCATAAAAATGTTTGTGGTGTTGAAAAGTAATAAAACAGAAGGATTAAAAGTGGAAGTTCTTCATATCAACTACTGGTAATTCTTAGAACAGGGCATGAATGATCTGTTTTAATAATAAAAAAAAAACGGCCTAAAAAGCCGCTTTTCTGAAGGTCTAATTTTTGAATTCTCTATTGCCGTCTGTAAAAAGATCACTCTGCGCCAGGTAAATAATCCGCTCGTCATTTGTTCCAAGAACTCTCTTGGTCCTCAAATACCGGTTGTAGTTATATTCATCAAAATCTGTTGCCGTAGTATCAAAGTTACTCTCATGCACCTCGCCCATGGAATGGATGAATTTATTGTCCCCTATCCACATGCCCACATGGATAATTCTTTCTGAAGTTGTATCTGTAGCTTTTCTTCCGAAGTAAAGCAGATCTCCCGCCTGCAGGTTTTCAAAATTCTTAACCGAATCTATCTCCTCCCCTGCTGCAATTTGCTGAGAGGCGTCACGCGGAATGACCATTCCGTTAAGAAAGAAAATTGTTTTGGTATAGCCACTGCAATCCACGCCTTTTGAAGAAGTTCCTCCCCACAGGTAGGGCACACCCATCATTTCTCTTGCTGTTTTAATAAGATTTTCTCCTGTTGGCTCCAGAGAGGCTACCCACTCAAGATATGGCTGCGCATCAGATTTTGCTACATATGCCATTTTATTATTAGGATATTTAACCTCATAGAAGCCATTTTTCTCTCCTGTTACTTCGAAAATATTTCCCGACACAAGATCTGTCACTACATCTGAATCCTTATCCGGCTTGGAATAAGAAAAACCGTAAGGTTCCAGATAAATGATCTTTTCTGAAGCTTTCCAGGTTTGGAATTCCTGTGGAGTAAGAGATGTTACACCACCATAATCTACCCAGGCAAGATAACCATCGGGAGTCTGAACATAATACCAGCCTCCCTCCTTCTTGTAAACCTTCAGCGGAGTTCCCAGGGTTGCCTGGGTCACTAATTCTGAAGAGTGTGAAGGTTTGGACCTCAAATTGGCTACAGAGATAGGTACTACCCCTTCTGTTTTACCTTCCAGTTCACTTGCCGGCAGCAACTGTATGCTATCTGTGAATTTCACATTTTCGGCGGCCAGCTTCTGTTTAAGATCTTCTATTGCTCCCGGCATGTTCGATTCTCCCCTAAGCACCAGCTCATTCTCCCTTTTTACAGCCTCTATATCAAAGAGAGCTACACGTTTATCGGGTGCGTGCTGTTGCCTTACCTCTTCAATAGCTGCATCGGCTTCGGTAGCAGTTACGACACCTTCTTCTGTATTAGAATTACAGGCTGTGAAAAGCAGACCGGAAAATACTGCTGCAAATCCGAAATTTTTGAGGGTTCTAAGATTTATCATGTTTTCTTTCATTTCAGTAATAAAGCTCCCGTACCATTGCGGTCCGGAAAATGTGTTTTTTGATCGTATATTTTTACCCCATCGGCTATGTCATTTTTTATCAGCATCGCGCCATCCATATCCACGTAATCCAATAAAGGTAATAAATGCCCAATTGCAGAAATTCCCACCGTGGATTCTGTCATACAACCGACCATAATCTTTAAACCAAGCTCCCTGCCGCGGGCGATCATGCGGCGTGCCGGGGTGAGGCCGCCACACTTGGTGAGTTTGATGTTGATCCCGTGAAAAACAGGGGCACATTTCTCGACATCGGCTTCAGTGACACAACTTTCGTCGGCAATAACCGGTAGAACTGACTTCTTATAAACTTCGGCCATACCTTCTTCGTCCTTTACAGGTAACGGTTGCTCAATAAATTCTACGTCCAAATCCTTCAGTAAAACTGAATTATCGATGGCTTGTGCTGCAGTCCAGGCGGCGTTGGCGTCTACTCTAAAAATTGCATCAGAATGCTTCCGAAGTTCTTTTACCAGTTCCACATCATGCTCTGTTCCCAGTTTGATCTTATAAAGTGGCCACGGAAATTCCTTCATCTTCTGTACCATTTTTTCAGGGCTATCGATCCCGATGGTGTAGTTAGAAAGCGGAATATCCTCAAGACTAAGTCCCCACATTTGGTACAGTGGAAGCCCGTTACGCTTTCCGTGGAGGTCATGCACGGCGATGTCAAGCGCACACTGTGCAAAAGAATTATCTTTTAAAAAAGGAGCAGTGATCTCCCATAATTCTTCGGGTGTTTTATGAAGGTGCTCAAAAATGAGCTTTTCCAGAGCTTTTATTTTTTTTGCCATTCCTTCTACGGTGACTCCGTAATAAGAAGTAGCGGCAGCCTCTCCATAACCCGTGAACTTACCGTCACTCAATTCTACAATAAGCGTGGGTTGAAAGTTCCTTGAGGTATGACTAATCCTGAAGGTGTTTTTAAGTTCGAGCTTATATTTCCTGAGTTTAATGTACAATCGGCGGTATTAAAGCATTAAATCTTAATTAAATCTATTGAATTTTCCTCAAACTCACTCTGAGATCCTAACCGGTCTACTGCAGTCACTCCAAACTTCATCAATGGATGGCCACCTACTTTTGCAGGCAAAATCAGAGTGGTTTCTTTCCGGCTAAGGATCTTGTAATTCCATACCCCGTTGTACTGATAATGTACCACCCATCGAAAAATTTCGCCGGAAGGATTATCCCAGGAGATCAAAACATCTTCTCCTTTGCGCTCTGCCAAAACCTGTGGAGCTTCAGGAACTGCTGTAGCCAACCATGGAGTTTCGGGCACAAGAGCCTGTCTTTTATAAGCATTTTCTAATATCCCTGCGGAAAGATTCCTGTACTTAAGCAGCGGACCAATGCTCCAATGGATTGTTCCCTTGCTCTCAGGAAGCATACCGCGGGTGATCATGATCTGGCTAACTGTTTCAATAAGGTTGGGGTCATCCCCGCCAAAATCAATGTTGATCCCCGGCCATAGATGCCTGTTCTTGTGATTTTCCTGTTCCCACCAACCCAACAGAACCGGAAAACTTTGCGCCGTCTGACTTATCTTCCAGTAAAGCTGAGGCGAATAGTAATCTATCCAGCCCTCGTTTAGCCATAGCCGGGCATCGGCATAAAGTTCACTGTACTGGTCCATTCCTGTGATAGAACGGGGATAACCGGGGCGGAAAATCCCAAAGGGGCTTATTCCAAATTTTACTCCGGGCTTCTCAGCCTTGATCTCTTTATAGATCCGCTCCACAAACCGATTCACATTATCCCTGCGCCAGTCATCTTTAGAAAGCCTTCCACCTTCCCGTTGATATGCGGCATAAATCGCGGCATCAGGAAAGTCTGCACCTTTGTTATAGGAAGCATAGGGATAAAAATAGTCATCAAAATGCACCCCGTCAATATTGTAGCGCTTCACAATATCCATTACCACTCTCGAAGTGTGATCCTGGGTAGCTTTTTTTGCGGGATCCATCCACCACATACCATTCTTTAGCTCAACCATGAACTCCGGATACTTTCTTACAGCAGAAGCTTCTGTCACTTTCCCACCGGTGGAATGATGGGCCCGGTAAGGATTAAGCCACACGTGAAACTCGAGTCCGCGTTCATGAGCGGCATCCAGCCAGAACTGCAGCGGATCATAATAAGGATCTGGCGCCAGTCCTTCTACGCCTGTAAGGAAGAACGACCAGGGTTCAAGTTCACTTTTGTAAAGCGCATCTGCATGAGGACGCGCCTGAAAAATGACCGCGTTGTAATTATGCTCTTTTAAAAAGTCAAGCAGCGCAATGGCTTCTCTTTGCTGTTCGGCGGTTGATAAGCCCGATTTGCTGGGCCAGTTGATATTGGCCACGGTAGCGATCCAGGCAGCGCGGAATTCCCGCATCACAAAAGGGGATTTTTTAAATGGTTTCTCCTTCGGGAGCTCTTTGACAGCTTCGGGCGTAGCCGGAATTTCTTCAATTATTTCTTCGGGGGTGACTTCCGGAATTTCTTCGGAAGCTTCAGTGATTTTTTCAGCAGGCTTTTCTGTCTGCGGTTGTTTCTTTCCAGAAACTACAGGTTTGGAAGTAGAGCACCCGCTCAAATTAAGGAAAATGGCCAGCAGGCCGGTGATTAACAGCTTTTTCTTCAGCATAGATCTTTGTATATTCAGGTTATATAACCTTAAGCCGGTAAAAATAGTGTATTGTAAAATGTTATTTTTCAGGTTTGTTCTTAAAAATTTCAAGCACTTTCCGCACGCTTTTATATTCTTCAAGCAAGGTTGAGGCCATGTGCTGCGAAATCCCGAGTTCCTCCATCAGCATAAGCTCTCCCCTACTTACAAGTTTTTTATTAGACAGCTGCATATCGACCATCTTATTACCTTTTATGCGACCGAGTTTGATCATCACCGCCGTGGAGATCATGTTGAGCACCAGTTTCTGCGCTGTGCCCGATTTCATACGGGTACTTCCGGTGACAAATTCGGGTCCTACAACTACTTCAATGGGAAATTCGGCTGCCTCGCTTAAAGGAGAACCCGCATTGTTGGTAATACAGGCAGTGATCAAGCCGTTTTCACGTGCAGCTTTGATGCCACCAATCACATAAGGCGTTGTTCCGGAAGCAGCAATACCCACTAAAACATCATTTTTGGAGATACTGAATTCCTGCAGGTCCTTCCAGGCCTGCTCTGTATCGTCTTCGGCATTCTCAACAGCTTTCCGAAGGGCTCCGTCGCCACCGGCAATTAACCCAATCACCACATTGTGAGAAACACCAAAGGTGGGCGGACATTCTGAAGCATCCAGTACGCCGAGCCTGCCACTGGTGCCGGCACCAATGTAGAAAAGTCTTCCTCCTTCCTGCATCCTTGAGACAACTACCTCAACCAGTTTTTCAATAGCCAAAATCTCCCTCTCTACTGCCAGGGGAACTGTCTTGTCCTCTTTATTTATGTTTTCGAGCAACTCCTGGGTGCTCATCTTCTCGAGATGATCATAATTAGATGAACTCTCGGTCGTTGATTTCTTTGTCATAGCTATTTATTTATTCCGAAGCAGGTTTGAAATTAGAAAAGACTCCCGGAATGGCCTTTTCGGGACCCCAGTTTATTTCCGGGGTTCTGAAGAAATTGATCTCCAACGCCCTTAAACGACTTCCGTGGTTGCCCAGTCTTTGCTTAAAGGATTCAAAATCCCTTTTTTCGCCGGAAGTCCACCCGACCTCTGCAACCGCTATGGCACGAGGCCAAAACCGGTTATCCATCATTTCATCGCTGAGTACGAATTCACTCCAAACAGGCGCTTCTACGCCTATTGAATTTGGATTGACCGACTTGAATGTGTAGACATTTTCTAGAGAAACTCCATCCTCTTTGCACCAGTTGAGGGTATTTGGCTGCCCCGGCACATTGGCATGATCCAGATAAAAGTTTGTACAAATTGATTCAATTATTTTTACATTAACAACAGGTTCTACTTCTCCATGCCATACCTGGCTAATAAAAGAGTCATCTACTACTGCCTTAGTTGCCTCTTCCCAACCTATGGCTGTTTTCCCATATCCACGTACTATAGAATCCGCTTTTACAACAAATTCTTCATATCGGGGATCTTTGATCTCATCTCCACCAATGTGTATCCATGGTCCTTTGGTAATTTCTGCTATTTCTCCAATAACATCAGATACGAAATTATAGATCTCCGGTTTTTCAAGACAAAACTTACTCCAGCCAACGTCGTAATCCTCAAAACCTTCGGGAGGTGTAGCCCGTATGGGAGTCAAATTTGTGTAGTCATCACAGTTAAGCTCGGGGTAAGCAGCAAGAGCTGCATATATATGACCCGGCATGTCTATCTCGGGAATAATAATAATATTACGTGCAAGGGCATAATCCTGAAGCTCTTTATATTCATCCTGACTTAAAAAACCTGCCCTTCCTCTTCTAACCGAAAATTGACTGCCAACTTCAGTGAGTTTAGGCCAGCCCTTAATTTCAATTCTCCAACCCTGGTCATCGCTAAGATGCAGATGCAGGCGGTTCATTTTGTAAAGGGCCATTCTGTCAACGTGGCGCTTGAGATAATCAAGACCAAAAAAGCTTCGGGCCACATCTACCATGGTTCCTCTCCAGGGAAATTCCGGTTGGTCTTCGATAAAAGTCTGCCGCAAAGAAACTCCGCTTTTTAGCTCTCCGTTTTCAATTTCGGCCGGAAACATTTGTCGAAGGGTCTGAATACCGTAAAAAAGTCCGGCTTTAGAAGCAGCTTTTATAACAACTCCTTCTCCTGTAATTTGTAATTGATAGCCTTCTTCACCAAGGGATTGCTCAAGGCTGACATCCTGTACCAGTCTCCAGTTTCCACAATCTCCCGAAGCATTTGATGAAACAACAAAACCTGCTTTAGAAAGCAAAGCCTGAAGCCACTGTGAGGCTTCTTTACCTTCGCCTGTATAGCAAACGTTATTTTGCTGCGGAATTACATAGTACTTATTTTCCCATTCTACCTTTGCCGGAAGCGGGATCAATGAAGGTTCACCGGATACTGCAACAGCTGGTGAAGTTTCTGTAGGATCTGTACTCCCACAGGAAAAAGTAAGGGTAGCAATAATCAGGAAACCAAAGCCTCTAAGATAATTTTTCATGATGACGTTTTTGAAGATTATAAGATCGGCTGAAGATTATAAATCTTTATAACGATCCTTATTACTAATTTTATCCATTTCAATAAGAAGGTTAGCTACCTGCTGCGTAACGGCTTCAAAATATTTCTTCCCCTTTTCTGCGGAAGCTTTTTTAGGATTTCCAATGCCCGTATCGGCCGATACCATCTTCCACTTTCGTTCAGACCATGCCCAACCTTCTCTTATAGCAGTAAGTCTGGATTTTTTTTCTTCTCCTTTTCCGGCTTCTTCCAGCGGAAGCACAAGATCTGGTCTTATATGCAGCATGAGACTGGTTTCCATTTCATCGGCATGATCTCCCGGTTCTTCGAAAAATTCTGTCCGGTCTACAGTCTGAAAAAAACTTGTGGTGACCAGGAGCATTTCAGGATACTTTGCTCCTACTTCTCTGAGCAAGGCTTTGAAATTATTTCCGCCGTGGCCGTTGAGTAGAAGTAGCTTATGAATACCCTGACGGTTAAGAACCTCCACGATATCATTAAGAATGGCAAGCTGTGTAGAAGGATAGAGATTCATACAAAGATCAACTTCTGCCTGACCTGTATTGACACCAAAGGGAACATTAGGAAGTACCAGTAACCTGGCACCGGTATCCCATGCTTTTTTGGCTGCTTCTGCAGCAATAGCCTCTATTTGAAAATTATCTGTAGCGTAAGGTAAATGAAAATTATGCGCTTCTGTTGCTCCCCAGGTGAGCACGGCCACTTCTGTTTGGTGTTCTTTTATTGATTTCCAGTTCGTTTCAGCAAGAATGTAAGGTCTCATGCCTTCCTGATTTTATGCCCCGCAAAGGCGTAATAAAAAATAAATAAATAGAGTGGAACGGCAACCCAGTAAGCGGCCTGTTTATCGATAACTTCTGCCAAACCTCCATAGGCCAGCGGAATAATAGCTCCCCCTGCAATACCCATGACCAGCAAGGAAGAGACAGCCTTCGTCAGCTTCCCTACATCTGCCAATGCTAAGGGCCAAATTGCTGGCCACATCAGCGAGTTCGCCAATCCTAAAAGGGCGATAAAAGCTACGGACACAAACCCTGAAGTAAAAATCGCTCCAACCGTAAATACCACTCCCAGGATAGCACATACTTTCAAGGCATTTTCCTGTTTTATATATTTCGGTATAGCCACAATACCTATCAAATAACCAACAATCATTGCTGCCATTGTACCGGTAGTAAAGCCTTTCGCTGTCTCAAAATCGAATCCCTGAAAAATTCCGTAATCAATAATGGTATCTACAGAAATTACCTCCACTCCAACGTATATAAAGAGAGTAACCACACCCAGGATCGCGTGTGGGTAATCTGTGATCTTTTTTGTTTCTTTCCCAAAAGCACCTGCATCCTCTTCATCTTCAGCCTCTACCTCCGGCAGACCGGATTTATATACCCATAAAGCCAAAGCAAGGAGCACTATAATGATGCCGATGTATGGAGGAATTACTCTTAATGCCACCTCATCCAGCGCCGCCTCATTGGTTGTTCCTGCAAGTTCTTCAGCTTTGTCGAGTTGCAGAAATAAACCAATTAAAATAGGAGCGGCTGCACCTGCAAGTTTATTGCAAATGCCCATGATGCTAATCCGTTTCGCGGCACTTTCTGCCGGTCCTACTATAGTTACATAAGGATTCACCGCAGTTTGCAGGATCGCCAGTCCACCTCCCATCACAAACAATCCTGCAAGAAAAATGAGGTATGTGCGGGACATCGCCGCAGGAATGAAAAGCAAGGCTCCTACCGCCATTACTCCCAAAGCGACAGACATTCCTTTTTTAAATCCGAAATGATTAAGTGTTCTGGTAGAAATAGGCGCCATGACCACATAGGCTATATAAAAAGCAAAGGTCACGAAATATGATTGGAAGGTCGTGAGCTGGCATGCGATCTTAAGGTAAGGAATGAGGAGGGCATTCAACCAGGTGACAAATCCAAATATAAAGAAAAGCGCCCCAATGATGATGATGGAACGGGTGGTATTGCCGGAATCTTTGCCAGTTGAAGTATTTGTATTCATAGTTGATTTAGCCATTTTGTAGTTTAAAAATTTGCCAGCTCAGGTTGATCAGCCAAAATAAGGGCTGCGGCTCCCAGCAAGGCAATATTGGGTGTATTGGAAGATTCGATAATGAGCTGCTCTCTCACTTTTTTAAAAGGAAAGCTGTCCATAGTATCTTGCATTGATTCTTCGAAAAACTCGAAAGCCTCACTTATGGACCCTCCTAAAAGAATGGCCTGGGGCGAGAGAATGTTCACTATAAGTTTAATGGCATTTCCCAAATGAACTCCATATTCCTTAAAAAGTTCTAAAGCTGCTTCATTTCCCTGCTTTGCCTGTTCGAATACATCGCTGCCTTTCATCCCGCGTTGCTGGAAAAATTTACCGCTGCAATAATCTTCAATGGTCTTGTCAAGGTATTGCAAATTGCCGAATTCTCCCGCACTGGAAAAAGCTCCCGAATAAAGTCTGTCATGTACAATAATACCACATCCAAAACCTGTTCCCAGAGTAATTCCTACCAGGTTTCTGAAGTTTTTCCCCTCTCCAAACATTTTTTCCCCAACAGCAAAAACGTTTGCGTCATTGGTTGTGCGAACAGGTTTACCAAAATGTTGCTCTAAATGTTCTTTTAGGCGGACTTCTTTTAAAGCTGGAATGTTGAGCAGGTCAAAGAGAATTCCATTCTCCTCATCAATGAGCCCGGGGACTCCAATCCCAATCCCAATAAAATCTGTTCCTGCCAGTTCTTCTATTCCGGCAGTTAATTCATCCAGTATCTGTTGCTTTGAAGCCTCGGAAGAGGTGGGGAATTCGGTCTCCCTGATCACTTGTGCATCCAGAACGATTCCAATTCGAGTCTTGGTCGCCCCTATGTCTACACCTACTACTTTTTTGTTCATATATGAGGATTTACAGCTATTAGCTGTGGTGTTTCTCCCCGTCCATTCCTGTTCTGCACTCCATTTTTCTCAAATATGATCGGAAGATATACAAAGTAGTTTTATTTTTTTATTTTATGCAAATACTTCTATAATTTTTTTATAGAAGTTATAAACATGGAAACGGCAGTAATGCATCGGGTTTTCAAACTGAGGCATCTGATTAAAATTTTCTTTTGAGCTTTTTAAAAAACTATATTTGTATCTTTTAAACAGAAAGTATTTTGCCGGGCAAAATACCCTTGAAACTGACACATGAAGAACATTCGGAATTTTTGCATCATTGCCCATATTGACCACGGAAAAAGCACTCTGGCCGACAGGCTGCTTGACGCCACAGGATCTGTCACAGATCGTGAGAAGCAGGAACAGCTGCTGGACAGTATGGATTTGGAGCGGGAAAGAGGTATTACCATCAAGAGCCATGCGATTCAAATGGATTATACCTACAAGGGAGAGCAATATATTCTGAACCTTATCGACACTCCGGGACACGTGGATTTCTCTTATGAGGTCTCGCGTTCCATTGCTGCCTGTGAAGGCGCTTTACTGGTGGTTGATGCCGCTCAAAGTATACAGGCACAGACGATTTCCAATCTTTACCTTGCGCTGGAAAATGACCTTGAGATCATTCCGGTATTAAACAAGGTGGATTTGCCAAGCGCAAATCCCGAAGAAGTTACAGATGATATTGTGGACCTTTTAGGCTGTGATGCTTCAGATGTTATTCCGGCAAGCGCCAAGACAGGACTTGGGATAGATGAGATCCTTGCGGCTATAATTGAAAGAATTCCGCCGCCAAGCGGGAAAGTGGATGCTCCTTTAAGAGCACTGATCTTTGATTCTGTATACAACCCTTTCCGCGGAGTGGAGACTTATTTCCGCGTGATCAATGGTTCCATTAAAAAAGGTCAGAACATCAAATTCGTAGCTACAGATAAGAATTATTTTGCCGATGAAGTTGGCACTTTAAGGCTGAAACAATTTCCAAGGCAGGAGATCAAAACCGGAGATGTGGGTTACCTCATCACCGGAATAAAAGAAGCCAAGGAAGTAAAGGTGGGTGATACTATTACCGATGCCAAAAATCCAACTACCGAAGCTGTACCCGGTTTTGAGGATGTAAAACCCATGGTTTTCGCCGGAATTTATCCTGTAGATACCGAAGATTACGAAGATCTGCGTTCTTCCATGGAAAAGCTGCAGCTTAATGATGCTTCGCTGGTCTTCATTCCGGAAAGTTCTGCCGCTCTTGGATTTGGTTTCCGCTGCGGATTTCTGGGAATGTTGCACCTGGAGATCATTCAGGAGCGTTTGGAAAGAGAATTCGATATGACCGTGATTACAACGGTACCTAACGTTTCCTACCACGCCTATACCCATAAAAACAAAGACCAGGTGATCCTGGTAAATAATCCTTCAGACCTACCCGAGCCTTCGAGCCTTGATAGGGTTGAAGAGCCATATATCAAAGCTTCTATCATTACAAAATCTGACTTTGTAGGTCCGGTGATGTCTCTCTGTATCGAAAAACGCGGACAGATCACTAATCAGACTTACTTAACTACAGACCGTGTTGAACTTTCATTTGACATGCCGCTTGCAGAGATCGTTTTTGATTTCTACGACCGTCTGAAAACAGTTTCTAAAGGTTATGCATCCTTTGACTACTCCCCTATTGGAATGCGTGCTTCTAAACTTGTAAAAGTAGACGTGCTGCTGAACGGTAACGTGGTAGATGCACTTTCTGCCCTCTTACACGTCGATAACGCCTATGACATTGGAAAGAAGATGTGTGAAAAGCTGAAGGAATTGATCCCCAGACAGCAATTCGATATTCCTATCCAGGCTGCAATTGGAGCGAAGATCATCGCCAGGGAGACGGTAAAAGCACTTCGTAAAGATGTTACCGCAAAATGTTACGGAGGAGATATTTCCCGTAAGAGAAAGCTGCTTGAAAAGCAGAAAAAAGGTAAAAAGAGAATGCGCCAGGTAGGAAACGTAGAGATTCCGCAGGAAGCATTTATGGCGGTATTAAAACTGAACGACTAATCTTTTAGGAAGCAAGAGTCACGGCTTTTATAACTAAAACACCTCTCAAAAATGATATTTTTGAGAGGTGTTTTAGTTTATAGCTTCTCTAGTGCTTCTGGTCTTCCTTTTCCGGTTCAAGAGCCTCCACTGCCTCATCGTAATTTTCCTGAGTTTCCCCTTTATTAATTTCTTTGGTGATCTTCTTTCCAAGATACACCAGTTTGGAGCCATCAGAGATCTGCACTTCTGCACTGTGAGAAGGAATGATCCTTAAATTTCCATCGGGGGATTTTACGAACAGGGGAATGATCTCGGGATCTGTTTTGGATATCTCCAGTAAGCCCTGATAATGTTCCCTGCTGTTAAGCCTGGTCTCGTGAATTTCGGCAAACTTACGGGCAACTTCAGTAAGTTTTATATAGTCGTCTGTATGGGAGAACAGACCTTCGGCAGGATTTATTTCAGGATCATTCATCTCATCTGAAGAGATAAGCCTAAAAGCTCCCTTCTCTCCAAACTGGCTTTGGAACTTCGTAATCGCAGTCTTGTTAATATCGCTGTTTCCGGTCATGGCCATGAGATAGCCTATGTCATTTAGCTCAATATTGTTCATGAGATCATCCTGATATACACTTCCTTCAATAGCTTCCAGACCCAAATCCTTTGCCTTGTGAACATTATCTGAGTTATTATCCACTAGCACAACATGTCTTCCGTTTTCGTGAAGGTATTTCCCAATGAGCCGGGAGCTGGAAGAGGCGCCAATAATGAGAATACCTTCAGCATTTTTTATGAACACTCCTACGAGTCGGGCAAAGATACGGGCGGTGGTGGCGTTAAGTAATACTGAGAACAGCACGATCATGAACACCAGCGGCGTGATGAATTCAGCACCGGGAACTCCTTCGCGCACCAGCTTTAATCCGAAGAGAGAGGCAATTCCTGCTGCCACTATACCTCTTGGGCCCACCCAGCTTATGAACAGTTTTTCATTCCACTTCAAACCTGAATTAATTGAGCTCAAAATCACTCCCAGAGGTCGCACAACCAGCATTACCACTCCGAACAATAACAAGGCTTTCCAGTTATAGATTAACATCAATTCACTGTACTCGATATTTGCTGCTAACAGAATGAAGAGAATGGAGATCAACAATACACTCAGGGATTCCTTGAAATATAACAGCTCCTTGATATTGGGAAGGTTTTGATTACCCATAACCATTCCCATAACCACTACAGCCAAAAGTCCGCTTTCATGCGCAAATATATCGGCAAGAACAAATACCCCTAATACTGTAGCAAGTATAAAGACATTCAACAGGTAATGAGGGATAAAATTCCGCTTAATTAACTGTGCCAGGATATGAGCAAAGGTAAATCCGAAGGTGAAACCAAATAGGAGGATCTTACCAAATTCTGTTAGTGCCGTACGGGTAAAATCCTGACCACCTTCTACCATAATGAATTCGTACATCAAAACGGCAATTAATGCTCCTATTGGATCAATTAAAATGCCCTCCCATTTGAGGATTGAGGACACATGTTTTTTGAGGGGAATATTTCGCAGAATAGGAGAAATCACTGTAGGCCCTGTAACTATTATAAGTGAAGAGAACAAAAAAGAAATTTGCCATGAAAACCCATATATGAAATGAGCAGCGAGACCGGCTCCAAAAAAGGTTACCACTACTCCCACACTAATCAATTTTACAATTACAGGACCTATATTTCCTACTTCGCTTTTGCGAAGGGTCAAACCGCCTTCAAAAAGTATAATTGCAATTGCAAGGGAAACAAAATAGAAGAGGCTTTCCCCGGGGAAAATCCCTGCTTCTCCGTTCCAGATAGGTTCAAGCCATTTAGAGCCGTCACTGGTGAGGAGGGTGGAAATTGGACCCACCAGTAAACCGATTAAAATAAGGGGAAGGATCGCAGGAGTCTTTGTTTTCCATGCCACCCACTGGGCAAGGATCCCTAAGATTACCAACCCGGCTAATTCAAGCATATTTTATTATTTAAGCTATTATTGACAGCAGCTACTCCTGCTGTAGGGGCTTAAATTACTAAAAACTTATTGAAGGGAAAGCTATATGCCTGTTTAAGGGTAAATGATGATCCTGCTTTTATCGAAAAAGTATTTTTCAAGCTTGGCAGGAATTGAGGGCAACACATTTTGAAAAGATTTAGATCCTTTTCTGGCAGAGACCAGAACTATGATATCTTCCTCCCGCATATCCCTGCCAAGGATAAGGAAATCCTGCCAGTCAGTAAAGCTTTTAAAGGAAACAGGAGTATCAGTTTTTAAAGTTTTCAACTCTTTTTTAATGGCCTGTTCTGTGGTTTCATTACAGTTAATAACGACGGGAACACTGAGCTCTTTAGAAAGTAAATCAATCTTTTTAAGCCAAAGTATAAATCCGGCTTCCTCTTCGGCTAAGGCGGGAGCAACTACAAAAATTCTTTTATGTGTAGCCAAAGGTTGTCCAAAATGGGTAATAAATGAGGTTTTATCATTGGCCGCTATAATCCGCTCCATCTTTTTCCCAATCAATTTATCCATGAGTCCTTTTTCTGAAGGCCATCCAAAAATGACCAGATCGGCAATGATTTCCCTGGCTTTTCTTGCAATTCCCTGTGCAACATTATGATCAATAGTTGCATGAATAGTGACTTCAGCTTCAGCAGCAGATGCCTGTGTCACAAACTCCTCCAGTTTATTAGTGGCCCGTGCTACATTGATTTCAGCTTCAGCATTATTAGGTACTACAGAGAGAATAGATATTGGATTGGGTGAGTTTTTATCCTTTACTAAAATGGCAAACTCCAGGAGCTTATCAAAATTGAGAATATTTGCTATTGGCAGAAGGATCGTTTCATTTTTAAAAGAATCGCTGTTCTTAACCTCAGAAGAAAGGTTCTTTTCAATTTCGGCCTTTAATTTTGTTGCTGCTCTTTGGGTC
The DNA here is from genome assembly GCF_000423585.1 of Salinimicrobium xinjiangense DSM 19287. Taxonomy (GTDB): domain Bacteria; phylum Bacteroidota; class Bacteroidia; order Flavobacteriales; family Flavobacteriaceae; genus Salinimicrobium; species Salinimicrobium xinjiangense. The sequence goes on along the minus strand of NZ_AUIG01000002.1, from coordinate 223,243 downwards.
GCAAGGGTAGCTACAATGGATGTTACCAGAATAAGGATAATGGTTCCATTAAGAATATTTTCATCAATGATCCCCGCATTGAATCCTACGATGATCACGGCAAGAGTAGCCGCAGCGTGACCACTGCTTAATCCAAAGATCACTTTTCGCTGAGCGGCTGAATATTTAAAAGTAAGTTGTGTGAAGAATGAGGCCAGCCATTTTCCTAATACAGCTACCACACTTAATGTCGCGGCTACTATTAGCGCTGTGGGTCCGCTGAAAATTACACTTACATCCACAAGCATTCCTACACTGATGAGGAAGAAAGGAATGAACAGCGCATTTCCTATAAATTCAATCCGGTTCATTAAAGCTGAAGAATGTGGGATCAACCTGTTTAGGGCAAGTCCTGCAAGGAAAGCCCCAATGATAGGCTCTACTCCAGCCAACTCTGCCAGAAAAGCAGCAATAAAAACTACGGTAAGAACGAAAATATAATGAGAGTGCTTTTCATTTTCCATTTTGGTAAAAAACCACTTTGCAATTCTTGGAACCAGAAGGAACAATATGGCTGAAAATATAGTTAAAGAAATCACCAGTCTTTGCCAAAAGGCAGCATCAAGAGTACCTTCATGATTCCCCATTATCACGGCAAGTACAATAAGCACAGCAGTATCTGTGAGAATGGTTCCCCCTACAGTGATTGCTACAGCCTCGTTTTTTGAAACTTTGAGTTTACTCACAATAGGATAAGTAAGCAAGGTATGTGTTGCGAACATACTCGCTGTTAAAAAGCTCGCGTTGAAATCGTAGTTAAGAAGATAATAGCATACAGGGAATCCTATTCCCAGGGGAATGATAAAGGTAAAGAATCCAAACAGAAAACTCTTGTTCCGGTTAGCTTTAAACTGATTCATATCGAGCTCAAGACCCGCAATAAACATGATGTATAATAAACCGATTGTAGAGAAAAGATCAATGGCAGAATTCTGTTCCAGGATACCTATCCCAAAGGGTCCAATTAGGATTCCCGACACAATGAGAATAATAATTCCCGGAATATTCAATCTCCTCAATACAATTGGGGAAATCAAAATAATCAATAATATAAGGGAAAATACCAGCACCGGGTTGGTTAGTGGCAGTTCAAATTCATGCTTAACTATTTCCAGAAATTCTTCCATTGGTACTTTGTTGTTAAAAAAATAAAAATAACAGATATTCTCAGTGAAAAACAGAAATCCTTCAAAAAATGCTATTTTTAAGGGATTTTTGTGAAAATGTTCGCTTCAATAAGAACATGATATTATAAAAATTTTCTAATTTCTCCGCCCTTACGAATTGCCAAATATGAGCCCGGTAATTTTAAAAGGTCAATTTCTAATAAAAACACTTTCTATGGAAGAATTCAACATTCTCAATTTACTTATCATTCTGGTAGGAGCATGGGTTGGAGGTGCTGCCGCAAAAAGAATGGGATATCCCGCTATACTGGGAGAACTTGTAATAGGGATCATTCTTGGCCCTGCACTGTTGGGATTGCTGGAGACTTCCGAAATGATAAGTGTACTGGCCGAGGTTGGGATCATACTTCTAATGGTATACATTGGAATGGAGATCAATTTCAGGGATCTTGGAAAAGCCTCCTGGCCCGGTCTGCTTGCTGCGATAGGTGGATTTATTGTTCCTTTTGCTCTGGGATATTATACGATCATTTATTTTGGCGGGACCCAAATGGCAGCCATTTTCGTGGCTATAGCTGTGGGGGTTACCTCTCTGGCTACCAAAAGCCGGATCCTGGTTGATCTCAAGTTACTCAATACCCGAATCGCATATGTACTTATGGCAGGAGCTCTGATTTCTGATACTCTGGCTCTTATCATTTTTGCGGGTATGATGAGCTTCGTCGATGCAGGAAATATCGATACCCTGGGAATTATCTGGGTGGCAGGAAAAGCCATTCTCTTCTTTATCCTTACAGCCCTTGCGGGAATATATCTGCTTCCTTTACTGGGAAAACTTCTCAGCCGTGGTAAAATAAAGGACAGGACTCTTCACTTTACACTCATCCTCATAATTGTTTTTGGATTTGCAGAACTGGCAGAACTGGCAGGCTTACACAGCATACTTGGAGCTTTTATGGCGGGATTATTTATCAGGGATGGAGTATTTAACAGACAAATATCAAAAGAGATCAACGACATATTCCATGATGTTTCTATTGGCTTCCTTGCACCAATATTCTTTGTTTCTGCCGGATTCAACGTTACCCTTGAAATTTTTCAGACAGATCTCCTGATGTTGATCGCAGTTACTGTGGTGGCAATGGTGGGTAAGATTGGAGGGACTGCTCTTTTTTACCTCCCCAGTGGTTATGGATGGAGGGAAGGGATCACAGTAGGAACCGGGATGAATGGAAGAGGTGCTGTAGAAATAATTATTGCCGGTATTGGGTTGGAAATGGGCATCATTTCTCCTGAAATCTTTTCAATTCTGGTATTTATGGCCATCTTTACCACTCTTACAGTACCTTTATTTCTCACCTGGACAACCAACTGGCTTAGAAACAGGGGAGAACTTATACATCAGGAATCCCGTAAAGGTTTTCTCATCCTTGGAGCCAATCCCCTGGGGATATACCTTGCCAAACATCTTAAAGAAGAAAATGAAGTTACGATTGTGGATTCCAACCGTGATATGATTGATCTTGTTAAAAAAGAAGGACTGGAAGGAATATTGGGTAATATTCTAAAAGAAGAAACCATGGAAAAAGCAAAAGCCATTGATAAAGGAACTTTTATAGCTCTTACCGCCAATAGCGAAATAAACCTTTTGGCTGCACAATTGGCAAATGATTCTTTTTATGTTCCTAACAAGATCATTTTGATGGATCCAAAAGAATCGGGTGCCGGCGTGGACATGCTGGACCGGATCGATGCTTCATCTATGTTTGCCACCAAAACCAAACTTGATCCCTGGACATATAAAATTAGTCAGGGACAGGTCGAGGAAAAAGTAGTGACCATAGAAGAAGAGCTTTCCACCCGCAAATGGGTAAAAGACCAGAAGGAACTCGAGAAAGACATTCTCCCTTTACTTATTGTAAATCCTGAAGGTCATAAAAGGCCATTCCATTACCATGACAACATAAGCCCCGGAGAAAAAATAATATATTTACAGTAAAAATTCTGGAACCTCTTTAAGCATTAAAACTTTATGAAATTATATCCAATTGAATCCGGGAATTTTAAACTGGATGGAGGCGCCATGTTTGGTGTAGTTCCAAAATCCATCTGGAATAAGACAAATCCCGCAGATTCGAATAACATGATAGACATGGCCGCAACCTGCCTGTTAATAGAAGACGGGGACCGGCTTATTCTTATTGATACAGGAATGGGAAATAAACAAAGTGATAAATTCTTTGGATATTATTATCTCTGGGGAGATGATAATATTGATAACTCCCTGAAGAAACATGGTTTTACCAGAGATGATATTACCGATGTTTTTATGACACACCTGCACTTTGACCATTGCGGTGGCAGCATTCAGTGGAACAAGGACAGAACAGGTTATGAACCGGCATTTAAAAATGCAAGCTTCTGGAGCAACAAAGATCACTGGGAATGGGCAACAAATCCAAATGCCCGGGAAAAAGCATCTTTTCTTAAGGAGAACATCCTCCCTATGCAGGAAAGCGGACAATTGAAATTCATTGAAAGAACCGGTGCTGTCTGGCAGGAAACCTCCGAGCTTGATTTTGGAATTCTTTTTGTGGATGGTCATACAGATAAACAGATGATCCCACACATAAAATACAAGGAAAAAACTCTTGTTTTTGCAGCCGATCTTTTGCCTACTGCGGGACATCTACCTTTGCCGTTTGTTATGGGGTATGATACCCGCCCATTACTTACCTTAGACGAGAAAAAGATTTTCCTCGAAAAAGCTGCAAAAGAAAATTTCTATTTGTTTTTAGAACATGATGCCCATAATAAGGTGATAAGTGTAAAGGAAACAGAGAAAGGAGTACGATTAAATGAAGTGTTTGAATTTGATGAACTTTTTAATTAGAAAAATATGAAAATCCCTATTTACAGACCTCTGCTGGTGGCCGGTTTGGCCGCTGCTATGACAGGTTGCGGCAGTTCAGCCCCTGCTATAGTCTCTACGCCCATTGAAAATATTGATGAGATCCCCCTTAAGGTAAGAGATCTCACCGAAGTACAACTACAGGGCTGGGGAGGAGCCGACCTTGTTACCGACACCATTCCAGGAATGAGTGTACAGAAAGCTTATAATGAGATCATCAAGAATAATAAAGGTAAAAAGGTTATTGTAGCTGTTATTGACAGCGGTGTGGATATCGCACACGAAGACCTTGACGGAGTAATCTGGACCAATACAAAAGAAATTCCAAATAATGGAAAAGACGATGACAAAAATGGATATGTAGACGATATTCACGGTTGGAATTTCCTGGGTGACGCAGTGAAAGAAAACCTGGAATTCACAAGGATGCTTAAAAAACTCAGACCGAAGTTTAACGGAGTTCCGGCAGGCGCCGTAAAACCTGAAGATCGTGAGGAGTTCGAGCTGTATCAAAAAGCGAAAGCCGAATACGACAAAGAGTACAATGAAACCCTCGGGATGAAAAATCAATACGAGGGAATTGTACAACAGTTAAAAGTTTCACATGAAGCCGTTTCTTCACAATTGGGTAAAGAAGATTACAGCCTGGCAGAACTTCAAAAAATGCCAGCAACTTCAGAAGAAATGCAACAATATAAAGGCTTTCTAACCCAGGTAATGAGCAACGTGGAAGGAACCATTCCCGAAGCTATCACCCAGTTAGAAGAAGCCATAGAATATTTTGACGGCAGACTATCCTCTCATTTTAACCTCGATTTAGACGGCAGGGCAGTAGTAGGTGATGATGTGGATGATATTACAGATACCAATTATGGAAATAACAACGTTATGGGACCCACCGCGGACAAGGAGGATCTTAAACACGGAACTCATGTCGCAGGTATTATTGCGGCCGAAAGAAATAATAATATTGGGATCAACGGAGTTGCAAATAACGTGGAGATCATGGTGTTGAGAGCAGTCCCCGATGGAGATGAATATGATAAGGACATTGCCCTTGCTATTCGCTATGCGGTAGATAACGGAGCAAGTATTATAAACACCAGCTTCGGAAAATATTTCTCTACTCATCCAGAATGGGTGCGGGATGCCATTCGATATGCCGATGATAATGATGTACTGATCGTAAATGCTGCCGGAAACGAAGGACTCAATTTGGATCAGAAAGCAGTGTATCCTAATGACCAGGATCCGGTAAACTCTACAGAAATTGCAGATAATTTTCTAACCGTGGGAGCGCTTAATTACCGCTATGGATCGGGTCTTATTGCAGGATTCTCTAACTACGGAAAAACCAATGTTGATGTTTTTGCACCAGGTACAAAGATCTGGTCAACCACTCCAAATAATGAATACGAATATCTGCAGGGCACCTCGATGGCAGCACCTGCTGTTTCGGGAATTGCAGCAATGATACGTTCCTATTTTCCCAAACTCAGCGATGATCAGGTAAAAAGAGTGATAATGGAAAGCGGACTATCCAGTAATGCTACAGTTATTATTGGCGGGGACCCATCAAACACTAAAAAATTCAGAGAGCTATCTGTTTCCGGAAAAATGGCAAACTTGTATAACGCTTTAATAATGGCAGATAAAATTTCAAGATAAAAAATATGAAAAAAGGAATAATAGCATTGGCATTTCTTACATGCCTCGGCGTTAGCGCCCAAAACAACACCTCATACTGGCAACAGGAAGCTAATTACAAAATGTCTGTCGATATGAACGTGAATAATTTCCAGTATACCGGTGAGCAGGAACTGGAATATATCAATAATTCACCCGATACCCTGAAGAGAGTGTTTTTTCATCTTTTCTATAATGCTTTTCAACCGGGAAGTGAGATGGACATTCGTTCCCGTACTATTGCCGATCCAGATCCAAGAGTAGGAGACAGGATATCTAAACTTACCCCTGCCCAACAGGGCTATCTTAGGGTAAATTCGCTAACAATGAATGGAAAATCTCTCCAGTTTGAGGAAGTGGGAACTGTGCTGGAAGTAGACCTGGATGAACCTGTATTGCCGGGAGAGACAGTTAACTTCTCGATGAAATTTGCGGGTCAGGTACCGGAGCAAATTCGCCGCGCCGGAAGGAACAGCCGTGAAGGAGTAGCACTTTCCATGGTACAGTGGTATCCCAAAATGGCAGAATACGATTTCGAAGGCTGGCATGCCGATCCTTATATTGGACGGGAATGGCATGGCGTATGGGGAGATTATGATGTTAAAATAAATATTGATAAAAATTACATTTTAGGAGCCTCAGGTTTACTCCAGAATGCCAGTGAAATTGGTTACGGATATGAAGATGAAGGAGTGAAGGTGAACCGCAAAAAAGGTGATAAGCTCACCTGGCATTTTGTAGCCGAAGATGTTATTGATTTTGCATGGGCTGCAGATCCTGAATATATTCATGACAAACGTACTGCAGCGGATGGTACCGTGCTACACTTCCTTTACAAGAATAATCCGGAGATAAAGGAAAACTGGAAAAACCTTCAGCCAAAAACTGAGGAATTGCTATTATATTTTAATGAAAATATAGGGCCTTATCCATGGCCGCAGTATAGCGTGATTCAGGGAGGTGACGGCGGAATGGAATATGCCATGCTGACTCTTATTACCGGAGAAAGGAATTTTGGTAGTCTGGTGGGAGTAACCGCCCATGAATTGGCTCATGCATGGTTTCAGCATTTATTGGCAACCAATGAAAGTAAGCATGAATGGATGGATGAAGGGTTTACCAGTTATATTTCAGACCTGGCGATGAATGAGGTGATGAATGAAGGTAAGGAAAATCCTTTCACAGGATCCTACAGAAGCTATTTAAGACTGGCTAATTCGGGTGTGGAGCAACCGCAGACCACCCATGCGGACAGGTATAGCTATAACGCCGCCTACGGGGCTTCAGCTTATTCTAAAGGTGCTGTATTTCTGTCTCAGCTTGGATACATTATAGGAGAAGAAAACCTGAAGAAAACCATAAAAAGGTATTATGATGAATGGAAATTCAAACATCCTACGCCTAACGATTTCATAAGGGTAGCCGAAAAAGTTTCGGGAGCAGAGCTTGACTGGTACCTTACTGATTGGACCCAAACTACCAACAGAATAGACTACGGCATCCAGGCTGTTGAAGAGGAGGGCAATCAAGCCAGGGTTATCCTTCAAAGAATCGGGGAGATGCCAATGCCAATTGAACTGGAAGTCACTTATAAAGATGGTACAACAGAGGAGGTATATATTCCCCTGCAAATGATGCGTTGGGAGAAATCCGGTTTTAATGATAATCAGGTAAAAGAGGATTGGGCCTGGGCTTATCCCACCTATTCCTTTAGGCTTGAAAAACCAAAATCGCAGATTCAATCTATTGAAGTAGATCCAAGCCAGATGATGGCCGATGTGAACAGGGAGAATAATGTTTATCCTACAGAGCAACAAGAATAGGTTCCAAAAATGACATTTTTAAGCCCCTTCTTCCGGAGGGGCTTTTTTAATTTAAGTGATCGAACAAAGATTCTGGAAAACCAGCGAACCTGATTCTTTTTCCTGACAACGATAATATTAAATTACCAATACCCGGTAATTATCAATAATTTTACTTTATGGATCAGAGTTTCGGAAAAAAAGAAAAATTAAAAAGTAAGGTGATCATTGACCGGCTTTTTAAAGAAGGATATTCTCTTAAGAAATATCCTTTAAGGTTGATCTATATTCCGCTGGAGATAAATGCTGAAGCACGGAATAAAACAGCGGTCTCTGTCCCTAAAAGGAATTTTAAAAAAGCTGTTGAAAGGATTAAAATAAAGAGGCTCATGCGGGAAGCTTATAGAAAAAGTAAGTATCTTGTTTCCAGTAAACTAACGACTCCATACGCTTTGATGTTAGTATACACCGGCAGGGAAGTTCCCGAATACTCTAAAATATTCAGTGCTACCGAAGAACTGCTGAAAAATTTTGTGCAGCAAGAAAAAATGAAGGAACATGAAAAAATCAATCGCTAAAATTACGCTTCTCGCAGCCATTCCTGTGCTGTTCTTTACCAGTGTTGGCTTTAAATCAGATTTTTTTGAGATCGCTAAGCAGCTGGAAATATTCACCACCCTTTTTAAGGAACTCAACATGAATTATGTTGACGAGACCAATCCGGCAGAATTAATGGATACGGCTATCAATGCCATGCTTGAAGATCTTGATCCCTATACGCATTACTGGAATGAGCAGGAAGTGCAGGCAGCCCGTATAGACAATGCAGGAGAGTATACTGGAATTGGAGCTACAGTAGGAATAAAACCCGATAAGATTATCATTTTAGAGCCCTATAAAGATTATCCTGCAGACAAGGCCGGACTCAAGGCAGGGGATGAGATCATTAAAATTGGCAACATCAATGTAGCCGATTTTAGTGAAGATGCCGGAGAGCTTTTAAAAGGTGCTCCAAATTCTTCAATTGACCTGACCTACAAGCGCCGCGGAGAGATAAAAACTACCACACTCACCCGTGGTGCCGTAGAAATTAAAGCTGTTCCTTTTTTCAGGTTGCTCGATGATAAAACAGGGTATATAGTGCTATCCCAATTCAATAGAAATGCATCTGCAGAGACTGTGAAAGCTTTAAAGGAACTAAAAAGTGAAGGTGCTCAAAAGATAATTCTTGACCTAAGAGGAAATCCCGGAGGATTACTTTCTGAAGCCATAAATGTCACCAACATATTTGTTCCCGAAGGTGAATTAATTACCAGTACAAAATCGGCTGTTGAAAAATACAACCAGACCTTTTCAACTACCAGAAAACCTGTAGATACAGAAATTCCGCTGGTGGTATTAATCAACGGCAGGAGTGCATCTGCCAGCGAGATCGTGGCAGGCTCTCTGCAGGATCTTGACCGTGCAGTTGTAATTGGTGCCCGTAGCTTCGGAAAAGGCCTTGTACAGCGTCCTAAGGACCTTACTTATGGGACACAGCTTAAGGTAACAATTTCCCGTTATTATACCCCGAGTGGCCGTTGCATACAGGCACTCGATTATCGTAGCAGAGATGAGGAAGGAAATGCCCGTCGCATTACCTCGAAAGATTACAACGAGTTTAAAACCCGTAACGGAAGAAAAGTTTATGATGGTGGCGGAATTGCCCCGGATATAAATCTGGAAACTTCGGAATTTAGTAATATCACAAATGCCATTCTACAGGAAAATGCCATTTTTGATTATGCTACAAACTATTATTATTCACATGACTTGAAAACTCCTGAAGCCTTCAAATTTTCAGATCAGGATTATTCCGAATTTTTAAAATACCTGGAAACCACCGGATTCGAATTTAAAACCGAAACCGACAAAGAGTTGGAGGATGTAATGGATGCAGCAGAAAAAGAAGGTTATCAACAAACAATTACAGAAAATTTGAAAAGGCTTCAGGGCTCTTTAAATGCCTCGAAGCAGCAGGCACTGGTATCTAAAAAAGCGGAAATTAAAAGCCTTTTATCTGAGGAGATAATTAAGAGATATTTCTACAAAGAAGGCTTGTATGAATATTACACGAAAAACAATCCCGAGATCATAAAGGCTAAGGAGGTTCTCAATAACCAGAATGAATATAAAAAAATTCTGAAGGGTTAAGACCTTACCATAGCAATGTGGGGAATACCATCCTCCAGATAGCCTTCACCAACCTTTACAAATCCATGGCTTTCATAGAACCGGGTAAGATAGGTCTGGGCAGATAACTTTATTTTCCCGGTATGATAACTCTCTTCTATTGCTTTAATTGAAGCCTTGAGAATCACATGACCATAGCTCTTTTTTCTGGTTTCTTCTTTAACTACTACCCGCCCTATGGCAGCTTCAGAAAAATAAACACCGGGTGGAAAAAGTCGGGTATAGGCAACTAATTGATCCCCTTCAAAACCGAGTACATGAAGTGCTTTAGGATCTTTACCGTCAATATCCTGGTAAACACAATCCTGTTCAACTACAAATACTTCAGAGCGCAACTGTAATACCTGATATAGCTCATGCAGTTTCAGGTCTTCAAATCTTTTGACTTTGATCTCCATATTAACTGCAGGCAATCTTTTCCACTCTACGATTGTGACGCCCACCTGCGAATTCTGTGTCCAGGAAGGTTTTCACCATATCTATTGCCTGTTCCTTTGATGTATAGCGGGCAGGGATGCTTAAAACGTTAGCATCATTGTGTTCCCTTGCCAGGCTCGCAATTTCTTTATTCCAGCAAAGAGCAGACCGGACAGCCTGATGTTTGTTGGCAGTCATATTTGCACCATTACCGCTTCCACAAATAATAATTCCAAAATCAGATTTTTTTTCTTCTACATCCCTGGCTACAGGATGGACAAAATCGGGATAATCCACGCTGTCATCACTATCTGTTCCGTGATTTATCACTTCTATATTTCTGGACTTCAATAAATCTAGAACAGCAAACTTATATTCGGTACCGGCATGGTCATTACCTATAGATATTTTCATGATTTTGAGATTTTATTTCGCCTACAAAGGTAGAAATTCCCCTTATCAACTACTATTTACTCATTTGTTAATTAAATGTTACAATAGCTTTAAAATTAAGCTTTTATAAAAGTTGATGATTTGTTCATAAATGAAAGTAAAATTATCACAATGAAATTTGGAAAAGTGCGGGGAAATCCCAATACCAAAGATTTTACGAGATAATAAAATTTTAAGCCTATTAGTTTCGGAGAAGTTTTAAGCACCAATTTTTGAGTTCTAAACATTAAAATTATGTTAAGTTATCACAAATAGAAATTCACATTTCGTTATGAACAGTTGTTAAGAAAAATGAAAATTCTTTTAGAAATCAGGAGCTTAAAAGAATGATATCCTGTTCATAAAATGTTGCCGGAATAATTAACTATTATCATCCAAAAAAATCTCCAAAAAGTTATGCTACATATCAACAGACTATAATACATCAACATTTAATTTTTTAAAAAAGAAAGAAAAAGAAGTATATATAATATGTGTTAACAACTAAACAATTTTAAGTGGGGAAGAAGAATTGTTATTGAAGTCATTTATGATCTCCAGGGCTCTCGACTGGTCCAGGAGATGAACCTTAAGATGAATCCCTCCCAACGCATTTGAATAGAACGAGAAGACACCTATCATAGTTTCATTCTGGAAGAAATGCTGTATAGCTTCCTGCTCCAGTAAAAGTTTAAGTACGGAATATTCATGGGGGTAAGTGAAAACAGCAATGGTAACAAAATCTTTCATAGCGATGAGTTGCTATTAAAGATACCATTTTTTCTTGTAAAGCTATTCTGTTTGTTCTTCAGGAAAGGTGGTAGGTTCAGGATAGTCAAGAGAGTGATTAATGGAAGCTACAAAACTTAAAACCCCCACTACAAAAATCAGAATAAAAATGAGTGTAATTTTAGTCGATTTGCTCATAATCAGATAATTCTGCTTATTAGAACTACAGAACAAATTTAATATAATTTTAAGATAATTAACAGAATAATGTTAATATTTCATTTCTATAGTATTAAGTTTTTGGTTTCTCTAAGAGGTAATTGAGGGAAAATGGCTTAATTTCAGGTGGATGTAAATAATAAGACTTAATTTTATCGCATAATATTTGAAATGAGTAGAAACAATAAGAAAAGTAAAACGGCTAATCAGGAAAGCATGACCCAAAATATTTTGGGAATAATGAGGAAAGAGCCGGGAAAAGAATTCAATTATAAACAGATCGCGGCAAAAATGGGGGTAGATGATCCCTCGAATCGTAATAAGATCATTAGAACCTTATCACAACTGGCTGCGAAAAAGAAAATCGAAGAAATTGACAGGGGTAAATTCCGTTTAAATGCCGGAGTGGATTATTATACAGGTACTTTGGATATGACGGCTAAAGGAAGCGGTTATGTAGTTGTTGAGGAACTTAATGAAGATGTCTTTATACCTTCAGGAAATATCAACAAAGCTCTTGATGGAGATAAAGTAGAGATCTATATCTACAAACGACGTCGTAACAAGAAATCTGAGGGAGAAATTACGAAGGTCATTGAGAGAAAGAAAACCCGTTTCGTGGGTGTACTTCAACTTCAGGAAAACTTCGGATTTGTTGCCATTCCCGATGGAAAGATGTATACCGATATTTTTGTTCAGAAGAACAAAATAGGGGAAGCTAAAAATGGGGATAAAGTGGTTGTGGAAATGGAAGAATGGCCTGAAAAAGCCGATTCCCCATTTGGTCGCATTGTTCAGGTACTCGGTACTCCCGGAGAGCATCAAACCGAAATACATTCCATTCTCGCCCAGTATGGTCTCCCCCATGAATTTCCCGAAGAAGTGGAAGCTTTTGCACAGGGTATTGATACCAGTATCGGGGAAGAAGAAATAAATAATCGCAGGGATATGCGGGAGGTGCTTACCTTCACCATAGATCCCAAAGATGCTAAGGATTTTGATGATGCCTTAAGTTTCCGGGAACTCGATAATGGTAATTATGAAATTGGTATTCATATTGCCGATGTTTCGCATTACGTAAAACCGGGAACTATATTGGATGAGGAGGCATTTAACAGGGCTACTTCGGTTTACCTTGTTGACAGAGTAGTTCCAATGTTACCTGAGATCCTTTCAAATAATGCATGTTCACTGAGACCGAATGAAGAAAAATTTACCTTTTCTGCCGTTTTTGAATTGACTGATAAAGGAGAGGTTAAAAATCAGTGGTTTGGAAGGACTGTTACCTATTCTGATGCACGTTTTGCCTATGAGGAAGCCCAGTACATAATTGAAACCACCGGAGGCAATATTCCCGCCGATATTTCCCTAACCGGAGAATCTTACCTCGTAGATGATACTATTGTTTCTGCTGTGATCAAAATGAACCAGATGGCAGAAATTATGCGAAAGAAAAGAATGGGGGATGGTGCTATTTCCTTTGACAAGGTTGAAGTGAAATTTGAACTGGATGAAAAAAATGATCCTGTAGGCGTATTTTTCAAAACTTCAAAAGAGGCTAATAAACTCATTGAAGAATTCATGTTGCTGGCCAACAAGAAAGTAGCAGAATTTATAGGGAAACAAAAGCCCAGGAAAACTTTTGTTTACAGGTGCCACGACGAACCAGATGATGAAAAACTCGCTGCTTTGCAATCTCTTGTGAGTAAGTTTGGACACAAATTGAACCTGAAAGATCAAAAGCAGATAAGTAAATCTTTAAATAGTCTTCTTGAAACTGTACAGGGTAAGAAGGAACAAAATCTAATAGATACGCTTACCATCAGGACGATGAGCAAAGCTTATTACAGTACAGAGAACATTGGACATTACGGGCTTGCCTTTAGTCATTATTCCCACTTTACCTCCCCAATAAGGAGGTATCCCGATGTGATGGTACACAGGCTGCTTCAGCATTATCTGGAAAACGGTAAATCGGCTTCCGAAGAAGAATATGAAGGTAAATGTCAGCACAGCAGTAATATGGAAGGTCTGGCAACCAACGCGGAGAGAGATTCGATAAAATATATGCAGATTAAATTTATGCAGGATCACAATGATGAGGAATTTTTAGGCGTTATATCCGGCGTAACCGAATGGGGTATTTACGTGGAGATAATTGCAAATAAATGTGAAGGTATGGTAAGACTGCGGGATATAAGAGTGGATCATTTTGATTTTGATCCAGATCAATATGCTATCATAGGCCGTAAAACCGGTAAGGTTTTTCAATTAGGTGATGAAGTCTATGTAACTGTGAAAAATGCTGACCTGGTAAAAAGACATCTTGATTTTAATTTAGTGGGATCAAAGGAAGAAGTTGAAAATGAAGCCTGATAATATATTTATAGTTCCTTTCTTTTTGTTGTTCCTTACATTTTCTGTGGGAGCACAGGATGTTAATGAATCCCTTGAACATTTTACTGAACTAAAAGTATTTAATGGGCTTGAAGTTGAAGTAGTTCCATCTAAAGAAAACAGGATAGAAATTACCGGACACAGCAAAAACGAAGTAAAATTCAATATTGTTGATAATCGACTTGAAGTTCGTCTTAAACTGAGTAATCTGTGGTCACAAGACAACACCCGTATAAGGATCTACGGCAAATCTCTGGAAGTTATTGATGCTAACCAGGCCTCTGTTGTAGAAGTAACTGGTCTTTTAGAAGGCGAAGTGCTTACATTTAGGGCACAGGAGGGTGCAAATATAATTGCGAGGGTGAACAGCCTTAAAATCAGCTCAAAAGTAGTTACAAAGGGAAAAATAAAGCTTGAGGGCAAGACTGAAGAACAAACTGTTGAAATTAATACAGGTGGACATTACTACGGAAAAGATCTTCGTACTCAACATACAGAAATAAGTACAGGAACTGCCGGAAGAGGAGAGGTGAATGCTACTGAATATGTAAAGGCTTCGGCTAGTCTTGGCGGTACGGTTGAAATTTTTGGAAGACCAAAGGAAGTAGATACTAAAACCAGCCTGGGAGGTAGAATTTTCTAAGTGAAGTAAAATTCTATCTTTGTGTTTTTAAAAGATCTGAATGTTTCAGGATATACTGGCTGCTATACCTTTAGGATTTTTTCTCGCTTTTTTATTAGGGCCCGTATTTTTCGTATTACTCGAAACAGCTGCTATTAAAGGCTTTAGGGCGGCAATTTCCTTTGATGTAGGAGTGATATTTGCCGATATCATTTTTCTCCTTATTGCTTATTTAAGTACTACCAAACTTCTTAACAGCATAAAGGATGATCCTGCACTTTTCATCTTTGGGGGAGGCATTCTGGTTACTTACGGGATCATTCAGTTTGTACAAAACAAAAGGGTGCTGCAACATGAAGAGGTTCCCGAAATTCAGAAGCTCAACAAAAGAGACTACTTAGGTCTTGCTGCCAAGGGATTCCTGCTCAATTTTATTAATATTGGAGTACTTGGTTTCTGGCTGGGACTTATTATCGTTTTTGGACCTCAATTGGAAATGGAAACTGACAGAATGGTAATTTTCTTTGGTTCGGTGCTGGGAACTTACCTGATAATTGACATTTTTAAGATCCTTGCGGCCAAAAAGCTGAATCAAAAGCTTACCCCGGGGCGTATATACAATGTAAAAAAGGCAATAAGTATTCTCCTTATAATTTTCGGAATATTCCTGGTTGCACAAGGTCTAATTCCACAGGAAATTAATCAGATACAGAATCAAATCGACAATATTACTCCGGAATCTGGTGCTTATATCCAGTACTTTGAATAGTGTGTTAGTTAATTGTTATTTGTGAATTGTTAATGGTAACCGGTAAAATGGTGAAATGCCTTACCTAAAGATCTTTAAACATTCAGAAAATTAAATTATCAGGCATTCAAAAATGTCATTTTTGAAAGTCTTTTCTGCAGAAGAAAGACTGTCTTTTTAATTCCCTTGCGTGTGATTGGTGGATTCCGGATGTGGAGGAAATAAGAATTTTGAATCCTGAATTTTAAATTTTGAATAAAAAAATAGCTCCCTGGAAAAGGAGCTATTTTTTGGAGGCATCGAGCGGATTCGAACCGCTGTACAAGCTTTTGCAGAGCTCTGCCTAGCCACTCGGCCACGATGCCGTTATTCTTACGGAAGGCAAATGTAATAAAATTTCTCTTTTTGAGGCTATGCTTTTGCAGGTCCCGGAGAATTAACAAAATTTTACCTGTTTTTACTCCGTTTAACGCGCACCATAGCGACATTTCCTCCGATAGGAGGATTGATCTTTGACACTTCTACCGTTACCTTTTGAACAATCAGAAGTTCATTCATAACCCGGTTCAAAATTCTTTCAGCAACTGTTTCCAAAAGTTTTGAGCGGATGGCCATCTCCTCCTTTACAATTTTGTTCAGGTGCACGTAATCAATAGTATCTTTTAAAGCGTCTGTCTTTGCCGAAAGTGAGAGGTCTCCTTTTACAGTAAGATCAACTCTGTAATCACTGCCAATCTGCCCTTCTTCCTCCAGGCAGCCGTGATAGGCAAAGACCTTAATATTTCTCAGTTTTATACTTCCCAAAATCTGATTTTTTGCGAAGATAAGGACAAATCAGAAGACATTATACACAGAGCGGAAATGATGTTTATTTTCTGTAATTTTGGGCCTTCAATTTTATACTATGGCTGAAGAAAAAAGATCCCTCAATTTTATTGAGCAGATTATAGAAGATGATCTAAAGAAAGACTATAAAAAAGAAGACCTGCAGTTTAGATTCCCACCGGAACCTAACGGCTATCTGCACATTGGTCATGCGTCTTCTATTTGCCTGAACTTTGGGCTTGGAGAAAAATACAATGCACCGGTGAACCTGCGATTTGATGACACTAACCCTATTAAAGAAGAACAGGAATATGTAGATGCTATCAAACGGGACGTAGAATGGCTGGGCTTCAAATGGGCTAAGGAGTGTTATGCTTCAGATTATTTCCAACAGCTGTATGACTGGGCAGTGATGCTGATAAAGTCAGGAGATGCCTATGTTGACAGTCAGGCTTCCGCAGTAATGGCCGAACAGAAAGGAACCCCAACAGAACCGGGTAAGAACAGTCCTTACCGTGACAGGTCTGTAGAGGAGAACCTGGAGCTTTTCAGGAAGATGAAAGACGGGGAGACCAAAGAAGGGGAGCACGTTTTGAGGGCTAAGATCGATATGTCTGCAAAAAATATGTTGATGCGGGATCCTGTGATGTACCGTACGTTGCACCGCAAGCATCATCGCACAGGAAATGACTGGATGATCTATCCTTTATACGATTGGGCGCATGGGCAGAGTGATTACATTGAATCTGTTTCTCATTCTTTCTGTACCCTGGAATTTTTACCACACCGGGAATTATACAACTGGTTCCTTGAAAAGATCAGCACAGAACAGGATTTCAGGCCTAAACAAAGGGAGTTTGCACGCCGTAATTTAAGCCATACTATAGTAAGTAAAAGAAAGCTTCTACATCTTGTAGAGAAAGGAATAGTAAAATCATGGGATGATCCCAGGATGCCTACTATTTCGGG
This sequence comes from Salinimicrobium xinjiangense DSM 19287, assembly GCF_000423585.1. GTDB lineage: Bacteria > Bacteroidota > Bacteroidia > Flavobacteriales > Flavobacteriaceae > Salinimicrobium > Salinimicrobium xinjiangense. The sequence goes on along the minus strand of NZ_AUIG01000002.1, from coordinate 206,088 downwards.
CCTTAGAAGAAGAGGTTATACTCCGGAATCCATCAGGAAGTTTGCTGAGACAATAGGGATCGCAAAGAGGGAAAATATCATAGATGTTTCCTTGCTTGAATTCTGTATTCGGGAAGATCTTAACAGAACAGCCCCTAGAGTAATGGCTGTATTAGATCCTGTAAAACTTGTGATCACGAACTATCCTGAAGATGGAGAAGAATGGCTGGAGGCAGAAAATAATCCGGAGGACGACCAGGCGGGATCAAGAGAAATTCCATTCTCAAGGGAACTTTATATAGAAAAAGAAGATTTTAAAGAAGAAGCTAATCGCAAGTTTTTTAGACTGACACTTGGGAAAGAGGTGAGGCTTAAAAATGCTTATATTATTAAAGGGGAGAAGGTAATAAAAGATGATAGGGGAGAGATTATTGAAATCCACTGTACCTATGATCCAAAAAGCCGAAGCGGTAGTGGTACGGAAGAGTCCATGCGCAAGGTAAAAGGAACTTTGCATTGGGTCTCTGCCAAGCACGCAATAGAGGCAGAAGTGAGACTTTATGACCGGTTATTTTCAGTAGAATCCCCCGATGCAGATAAGGAGAAAGATTTTCTGGAATTTCTCAATCCCGATTCTCTAAGAGTAATTACCGCGTACCTTGAACCGGGATTGAAAGATGTACAACCTATGGATCAATTCCAGTTCCAAAGGTTGGGATATTTTAACGTGGATAAGGAGAGTACTAAAGAGCAGCTTGTATTCAATCGTACGGTAACCCTGAGGGATTCCTGGGGTTCGAAAAATCAGGATTAGAACTGGTGTTGCCCAATTAAGAATATTTTAGCATAGGATTTTGGATATTAACCGGTTATTAACAGCAGTACCGTCCGCATTAAAGTATATTTGGTTGTAGTATTAATCTTAATAATCGAAAAATCATGGCAAAATCAGGAAGTACATTTTTAGCATTACTAACCGGGGCAGCAATAGGTGCAGGCCTGGGAATGTTATATGCCCCTGAAAGTGGAGAGGAAACCAGGAAGAAACTGGGTGAGAATGCTAGAAGAACTCAGGATGATCTAAACAGGCGTTATAAAGAGACCTCTTCAAACCTTAGTCAAAAAGCAAGGCAAGCCAAATCAGATTTTGAACAGAGACTGGAAGAAACATTATCTTCAGCAAGTTATAAAGCCGATGAGATTCTTAGTAGCCTCGAAACTAAACTGGATGAGCTTAAAAGGCAAAATGCGAAATTTCAGAAAGATCGCAATGAGACAGGAACAGGAGGTAACAAGAGTAACATAGACGAAAGCGTCGCCTCTAAAAAAGGAAAGAAAGGAACTACCGGAAGTGCATCAGATAATGCTGTAGCCTAAAACTTATGGCATTCGGAAGAATATCCAATAATTTTCAGGAATTAAAAGAGAACATTAAAGCCTTGGCACATAGTAGTGCTGAGTATTACAAACTTGATCTCTTTAATAAAAGTATGCAGGGAGCTATTGCCGCCATAAAAGGAGTGGCAATAGCTCTTTTCATGTTCTTTTTTATACTTTTCCTTTCTATTGCCATTGCTGTAGCTCTGAGTAACTGGATCGATTCCCCAAGCAGTGGCTTCTTCATTGTGGCCGGAATATATCTTTTATTGGTACTTCTCTTCGTTTTCTTTGGTAGTAAAATGCTAATGAAGGCCATATTGCCGGGAGCCTCAAAAAAATTCTTTCAGAAGCCTGAAAAGAAGCCGGTCGAAAACGAACACCATGAATTCACTGCTCAAAAGGATTTCGAAACGGATGAAATTATCATAAAAGACAATGAGAGAATATAAGAACTTCAGGGAAATAGAACGTGACCTTCAGCTTCTTAAGCTTCAAAAAGAGATCGATAAGGAGAAAGTCCTTTTGAGTTTCAATCAAACCAAGGAAAGCCTCTCTCCTAAACGAATCTTTAAAGATGCTGCAAACAGTGTTTTAAGAAATCCCTATATTCACAAAGGTGCTACTTCGGTACTGGGTTTTATAGGGGATAAGTTCGGCAAATAATTATTCCCGGGGATTATTCTCCCCATTTTCATCCTCACGCGGAAGTTGCGGTGGAAGTTGTCTTTTTTTGCGCTCTTCTTTTTCCTTTCTTTTTTTATCCCTTAACGCATTTTCCTTCTTCATGGCTTCTCCAATCTGGTTTGAAGCCGTAAAAGAAGCGATCATATTGTTAAGCATATCACTTCCTGTTTGCGGAGAGTTAGGTAAAAGAATGAGATTACTTTGAGTTTCTTCCCCAAGAGACTGCAGCGTATCGTAATGCTGAGTTACAACGATAAGGGCGGAAGCTTCCTGGGAATTGATCCCTACATTATTCAGCACATCCACACTTTCTTCGAGACCACGTGCGATTTCCCTGCGCTGGTCTGCAATACCCTGTCCCTGTAGGCGCTTACTTTCTGCTTCGGCACGGGCTTTGGCCACGATCTTAATTCTTTCAGCTTCAGCTTCATATTCGGCTGCTACTTTTTCTCTTTCAGAAGCGTTGATCCTGTTCATTGCGGCCTTTACCTGTACATCGGGATCAATATCTGTCACAAGAGTCTTAATGATGTCATAACCATATTCCTGCATTGCTTCGTTCAACTCCCGCTTAACGGCAATAGCAATATCATCTTTTCTTTCAAATACGTCATCGAGTTTCATTTTTGGTACTTCCGCACGCACTACATCAAATACATAGGAAGTGATCTGGTCATGGGAGTTTTCAAGTTTGTAAAAGGCATCATAAACCCGAACAGAAATTACCTGGAACTGTACAGATATCTTGAGCTTTACAAAAACATCATCCTTTGTCTTTGTTTCGACCAGGACATCCAGTTGCTGAACCTTCAGATTGATACGGCCTGCAATCTGATCTATAACCGGTACCTTAAAGTGTAGTCCGCTGTTACTTATACGTTGAAATTTTCCGAAGCGTTCAAGTATGGCAGCGGTTTGCTGTTTTACTGTGAATATTCCCGAAAAGAGAATAATCAAGGCAAACAGTATAAAAAATGCCGTTAAAATGGTGGAGATCATAATTTGTGTGGATTAATTTTAACGAAAGATATAAAAATAAACACCTACATTTAGCGCTTATTTTTAAATTGTGATTCATGAACTTAAAGAAGCTTTTTCTTTTAGCAGGTATTTTATTTTTCACGTTTAATGCGGATGCCCAGAGACGTATTTGGGATGGGCAATACAACAGGTTGGGAGTACAGGCCGGGGTCAATTATTTTAATATAGTCACAAATGATCTTCAGGTAACGCCAAAAGTGAGCTGGACCGCAGGCTTTACTACCCGGGCTTCCTTTTACAATGATTTTCAATTCATCTACGGTATTAATTTTTATGATTTTAAACTGGATATCGACGGAAGGGAAAAGGTGGAATTAACCTCTTCTGCAGGGGCCATTGAATACAATATGATAGGAGTGCAGGGGAATTTTTTTGGCAGCTACAAACTTTATGATCATTATCTAAGCATTGAAGCAGGTCCTGTGGTCCAGATAAATGGAAAGCTGGATGCGAGACAGGATAAGGAACTGTGGTATCTGGGTAATTACAATATCAATGCAATGGATATAGAAAAGGTCTCTGCCTTCAATGTAAATCTTGCAATAGGAGTGAGTGGGGGACTGGAGACAGCCAAGTTTTGGCTACAGTACCAATATGGTCTTAATAACATGCTGAAAGGTCTGGAAGATGAGGGACTTCAGGAAAAGGATACAGGATTTACCAATCCTAAGGGTCACATGAGCATGATCGCCGGTGGTATTACCCTTTTCTTGTAGAATCCCTATTCACTATAAAAAAAGCCATTTTTGGAACCTTCCAAAAATGGCTTTTTTGAGTGATAATTTTTTAAAGCGCTTTTTGAGCCTTTTTTATTCTGGAGATCGTTTCCTCTTTTCCAATGGCAGCTGCAATCTCAAAAACATCCGGACCCTGCATGGCACCTACCAGGGAGAGCCTGAAAGGCTGCATCACCTTTCCAAATCCAATTCCTTCGGCCGCGATCCAGGTTTTCACCTTCTCCTGAATATTTCCGGCTGTAAAATCTTCCGTTTCCTCTAATTTAGCAATGACATCATCCATTATGGCTGAAGTATCTTCTTTCCAGGCCTTTTTTGCCGCTTTTTCATCGTAGTTTTCGGGTGCGGTGAAGAAGTAGCTCCCCATTTCCCAGAAGTCGCTTAAAAAGCTTGCACGTTCCTTTAGAAGAGAAATTACCTTTTCAACATATTCCGTTGAAAAATCGAGGTTCTTCTCCTTTAGAATTTTTTGAAAATCTGAAGCTAAAACCTCATTTTTAGCTCCCTGCATATAATGGTGCTGAAACCACTTTGTCTTTTCAGGATCAAATTTGGACCCACCTTTAGATACATGGTCCAGGCTAAAAGCCGCCGTGAGCTCCTCGAGGGAGTAGATCTCTTTTTCGCTTCCGCCTCCGGCATTCCATCCCAACAGGGCCAGCATATTTACCACCGCTTCGGGAAAATAACCTTCTTCCCGGTAGCCAGATGATGTTTCGCCGGTGTTTGGATCTTTCCACTGCAATGGAAAAACAGGAAAGCCAAGTTTATCCCCGTCGCGCTTACTTAATTTTCCTTTACCCTGTGGTTTCAGGATGAGCGGCAGGTGAGCAAACTTCGGAGTTTCCCAATCGAATGCTCTGTAAAGAAGTACATGTAGCGCCAGGGAAGGAAGCCATTCCTCTCCACGAATTACATGTGTGATCTTCATCAAATGGTCATCCACAATGTTCGCCAGGTGGTAAGTGGGCATGCCATCGCTCTTAAAAAGCACCTTGTCATCCAGGATCTTTGAATCTATGGTCATCTCTCCCCGAATCTCATCTTTTAAAGACAGAGATTCATCTTCCGGAATTTTAAAACGGATCACATAAGGCTCACCCGCCTCAATTTTTTGCCTGACTTCGGCTTCAGAAAGAGAAAGAGAATTTTTCAATTTTTGCCTGTTGTGCCAGTTGTAGATGAATGTTTTTCCTTTTGCTTCATGATCCTGCCGGTGTGCATCCAGTTCTTCAGTAGTATCAAAAGCGTAATAAGCTTTACCGGAAGCAAGAAGCATTTCAGCATACTCCCGGTATAAATTTTTTCGTTCGCTTTGGCGGTAAGGTCCTGCATCGCCTTTTTTTCCGGGGCCTTCGTCAAAAGGAATATTGCACCAGTTTAGAGAATCAATGATATATTGTTCTGCACCTTCAACGTATCGTGCCTGGTCTGTATCCTCAACACGAAGAATAAAATCTCCGTCATGTTTTTTGGCGAACAGGTAATTGTAAAGGGCAGTTCGTACTCCTCCTATATGTAGTGGTCCCGTAGGACTTGGTGCAAATCGCACCCTTACTTTTTCTGTGGACATAATGCTGGTTTTATTAAGCAAAGATAAAGGTTTCTTTAGGTTCACGAAATGCCGCTGAAAATGTGTAGGTTGGAAGCTTTATCAAAATAAATTGTATTTTTAGGAGATGCTAAAAAGGGGAGGGGACATGGGAAATTTTGAAAGATTAAGAGGAAAGCTTGAAGCATTTATTAGAAAGTTTTATACCAATGAGCTGCTAAAGGGCCTTATCCTTTTTACGGCCATTGGACTATTGTACTTTATCTTAACGCTATTTGTGGAACACCTTTTATGGCTTAGTCCTTTGGGGCGAAGCATATTGTTCTGGAGTTTTGTGAGCGTTGAAATTTTTCTCTTCGGAAGGTTCATAGTATACCCTCTGCTAAAATTATTCAGGTTATCCCGCGGGATAGGTTATACTGAGGCATCCAGGATTATTGGCCGTCATTTTCCTGAAGTGAATGATAAACTTCTCAATTTACTGCAGCTTAGTAAAAGCGATAAGAGAACAGACCTTCTTCTTGCTTCCATTGATCAAAAGTCTGAAGAACTGCAGCCGGTGCCGTTTAATACGGCTATAGATTACAAGCAGAACCTGCCATATCTCAAATATGCCGCCATACCTGTAGTTATTATCCTGCTCATTTTTATAACCGGCAGGGAAGAAGTCTTTTCCGGAAGCTATGAACGGGTCGTGAATTATAACACTGCATATGAGCCACCCGCACCGTTTACTTTTAATTTACATAATGACCGGCTCCTGGTACAGGAGAATGAAGTTCTGACCATACAGGTGAGTACGAGCGGTAGAATTGTGCCTCAGGATGCTTCTGTTCATTATAACGGACAGACCTATTTCATGAAAAAAGTTTCCCCCGGAAGCTTTCAGTTTACCTTTGAACCCGCGCAAAATTCTTATGATTTTTCTCTTTCCGCGAATAAAGTCCGCTCCCGGGATTACAATGTGGAAGTCATTAGGGTTCCAAAAATGCGGAATTTGAAGATGATTTTTGGATATCCACCTCACACTTCTCTGGGAGAGGAAATCATTGAAGGAACCGGAAACGCCACCGTTCCTGAAGGCACAGTAATCAAATGGGAACTGGAAACTTCTGCAACGACCAATGTGGAAATGCAACTGGCGGATACACTTTTGAAATTTAATAAACAACAGGATATTTTCGACCTGCAAAGACAGGTAAGAAAGCCTTTGAATTACGGGATTAGTACCTCGAACACGCAAGTGCAGAATTTCGAAAAACTCAATTACCACATTAGAACGATCCCCGATGAATTTCCTGAACTCGTTCTAGAGCACCGGATTGATTCTCTTGATGGCGACAATCAGTATTTCTTCGGAAAGGTTTCGGATGATTACGGTATAAGGTCAGTTCGTATGGTTGTAGAGACAACCGATCAATCTGAAGATCAGCGGATAATTAATTTTTCCATCGGAAAGGGTAACGTAGGGGAATTTGTGAGCAGCTTTCCAGACACCTTGAGCCTGGAACGTGGTAAGGAATATCAGTTTTTCTTTGAAGTTGTTGATAATGATGCAATTAACGGATATAAGCGGGTTACAAGCAGATTATTTTCATACAGCAGGAAGACAGTAAAAGAAGAGAGACAGCAAAGACTGCAGGAAAAGCAGGAGGCGATACAGGGAATTGACGGTTCCCTGGAAAAGATGAGGTTATCTGAAAAGGAACTTCAGGAGCTTTCGCAGCTGGAAAAGGAAAAACGGGAATTGAATTACAATGACCGTAAGAAATTAGAAAATTTCCTGGAGCGGCAGAAGCAACAGAATATGATGATGGAGAATTTCACTGAGAAACTAAAAAGAAATCTGCAGGAGGAATCTACGCCACAAAATGAAGACTTAAAAAAGGATCTTGAAGAACGCTTGTCAAACAGGGAAAAGGAACTTCAGGAAAATGAGGAATTACTGGAAGAACTTGAGAAGTATTCCGAAAAAATCCAGGAGGAGGGGTTAAGGGAAAAACTTGAAGAACTCTCCAGGAATTCTAAAAACCAGGAAAGGAGCCTCGAGCAACTTCTGGAACTTACCAAGAAGTATTACGTACAGGAAAAATCTGCTCAGCTTTCCCGGGAACTTGAGGAGCTTGGCGAACAACAGGAAAAATTGGCAGGCTCAGAGGAGCGGGACGCAGAAAAAGCACAGGACTCCCTTTCCCGCGCAACTAAGGATACATTTGAAAAGCTTGATGAACTTCAAAAAGAAAATGAGAAGCTAAAAAAACCTCTGGATATTCCTTCTGATGAAGATGAGCAGCAGGAAATTGAATCGGAACAACAAAAAGCCGGGGAAGAGTTTAAACAGGAGAATAAGGAAGGAGCGAAAAAGCATCAGCAAAAGGCAGGGGAAAAGCTGAAGGAAATGGCTAAGAAAATGCAGCAACAAATGCAGCAGGGAGGAATGGAACAAATGAAGGAAGATGCCGATATGCTAAGGAAGATCCTCGACAATCTTGTCACTTTCTCCTTTGGACAGGAAGACCTGATGGAGGAATTTCGCCAATTAGGGAATGACAATACGAGTGTCCCCGGGAAACTAAGAAGGCAGGACCAATTGAGGGAGAACTTCCGGCATGTGGATGACAGTTTGTATGCTCTTGCACTTCGCAACCAGATGATCGGAGAAAAAATTACCAGTAAGCTTCTTGATGTGGAATATAATTTGCAACAATCCCTGGACCGGCTTGGGCAGGGTGACATAAGAACCGGAGTTGGTAGTCAGCAATACGTAATCACCGGTGCTAACGATCTGGCCTATTTACTTAGCCAGATTTTAGGTAATATGGAGGACATGTTGAGTGGAGCTTCGGGCTCGGGTCAGGGTAAAGGTCAGGGTGATGGAAAGGGTAAGCAACTTCAGGATATCATTAAAAAACAGGGAGAACTGAACGAAGAAATGCAGAAGGGCATGCAGAAAGGTAAAGGTAAGGAAGGTGAGGGAAAAGGCTCTGGCGAGGGAGGTTCTGGCGAAGAGGAAAGTGGGGAATTGTTCAGGATCTTTCAGGAACAGCAAAGGTTGAGACGCGCTTTGGAAGAGCGGCTAAAAGAAGAGGGACAGAATCCTGCAGGGAATGGAGTAAAGAACGAAATGGAGCAAATAGAAAAGCAACTTCTGGAAAAGGGATTTGATCCTCAAACCCTGCAAAGGATGCAGAGACTGGAACACCGGCTTCTCGAACTTGAAGAGGCTGCGCGTCAACAGGGACAAAAACCGGAGAGAGAATCAACTGTTGGTAAGGAAGGTTTTAAGAACGAGACTAATGACCCAAAGGAACGGATCAAAGAATATTTCAACACCACTGAGATTTTAAACAGACAAAGCCTACCTTTGCGGCCGATTTACAAGCTTAAAGTAAAAGAATATTTTGAACGACGAGATAATTAATTTTTATTCTGAGAACGACTTCGAGCTGGAGGGAATTCAGAGCTATGAGAAATGGGTGAAAGAAGTAATTACTTCAGAGGAAAAGAAGACCGGTGAGATTAGCTTTATTTTTTGTGATGACGACTATCTACTTGAGATCAACAAAAAATATTTAGATCACGATACCTATACCGATATCATCAGCTTTGATAATTCTGTAGGTAATATCCTGAATGGTGATATTTTCATAAGCACCCAGAGGGTCGAAGATAATGCCGGTGCTTATGGAGTGACTTTTGAAGAGGAACTTCGCAGAGTAATTATTCACGGGGTTTTGCATCTATGTGGATATAAAGATAAAGCGGCTGAAGAGGCTGAATTAATGAGAGCCAAAGAAGACGAAAAAATGAAAATGTTCCACGTGGAACAATAGAAGGAAGAAGTATGTTTCAAGATCAATATGATGTTATTGTTGTAGGTGCCGGTCACGCAGGAAGTGAAGCTGCAGCAGCCGCTGCTAATATGGGTTGCAGCACTTTGCTTGTTACCATGAACCTGCAAAACATTGCTCAAATGAGTTGTAATCCCGCGATGGGAGGAATTGCAAAAGGACAAATTGTTAGGGAGATTGATGCACTTGGCGGGTACAGCGGATTGGTTAGTGACACCAGTGCAATCCAGTTCAAGATGCTCAACAAATCTAAGGGTCCTGCAATGTGGAGTCCCAGGGTGCAGAGTGACAGAATGATGTTTGCCGAGCACTGGCGCTTAAGATTGGAAGCAACTCCGAATCTGGATTTTTACCAGGAAATGGTTTCGGGCTTATTGATTGAAGGGGGTAAGGTGGTAGGAGTAAAAACTTCTCTGGGAATTGAAGTGAGAGGAAAGAGTGTTATCCTCACCAACGGTACTTTTTTGAATGGACTTATCCACATTGGAGATAAACAATTCGGTGGGGGTAGGGCAGGAGAAAGAGCCGCTACAGGAATAACCGAGGAGCTGGTTCAATTAGGTTTTGAAGCCGGAAGAATGAAAACAGGAACTCCGCCAAGAGTAGATGGTCGTTCCTTGGATTATTCCAAGATGATCGAACAACCCGGTGATGAGATTCCCTCAAAATTTTCTTACCTGGATGAAACAAAGCCACTGAAGCAACAACGCTCCTGCTGGATGTCCTATACTTCGCCGGAGGTTCACGAATTGCTTAAAGAAGGGTTCGATCGCTCGCCAATGTTTAATGGCAGGATCAAAAGTATTGGTCCGCGTTATTGTCCTTCTATTGAAGATAAGATCAATCGCTTTGCAGATAAGGATAGACACCAGTTGTTCATCGAACCTGAAGGCTGGAATACAGTTGAAATGTACATCAACGGATTCTCAACTTCCCTACCTGAAGATATTCAATTCCGCGCCTTAAGATCTGTCGCCGGATTTGAAAATGTGAAATTCTTTAGACCGGGTTATGCTATTGAATACGATTATTTTCCACCCACACAATTAAAGCATACACTGGAGACAAAACTTGTTGAAGGTTTGTATTTCGCCGGACAAATTAATGGCACTACCGGTTATGAAGAAGCCGGTTCGCAGGGATTAATGGCGGGAATAAATGCTGCTTTAAAAGTTCAGGAAAAAGAAGAATTTGTACTGCAAAGAAGTGAAGCTTATATTGGAGTTTTAATTGATGATCTCATCACAAAAGGAACAGAAGAGCCGTATAGGATGTTTACTTCAAGAGCGGAATATCGAACTCTGTTAAGACAGGATAATGCCGATTTTAGACTGACTGAAAAGTCGTATGAAATTGGTTTGGCTTCTGAAGACAGACTCCGAAAAATGGAGAAGAAGAAAAACAAATCTCATGCTTTCGTAGAATTTTTAAAAGAAACCAGTGTGGTTCCCGAGGAAGCCAATGAAGTTTTGGAGGCAAATAATTCCGCTATAATGAAACAGAGCGATAAGATATTTAAAGTCTTTTCCCGACCTAATATTGATATGAGAGATGTTAGGAAATTTTCGGGAGTGGAAGAATATATTCAGAAGAATGAACTGGATGAAGAGGTACTGGAGCAAACAGAAATTCAGGTAAAGTATTCCGGCTATATTGAAAAGGAAAAGAATAATGCCGATAAACTTCACAGACTTGAAGGAATAAAAATCCCGAAAGAATTTGACTATTCTAAAATCAAATCCATGTCTTATGAGGCTAGGGAGAAATTAAAAAAAGTACAACCAACTTCTGTTTCACAGGCATCCAGGATAAGCGGCGTAAGCCCGAATGATATCTCGGTGCTTTTGGTGTATATGGGCAGATAAATTTCAATAGTTCCACGTGGAACATCATTCTAAAATCCTCTATGTTTCCTATTAAATATTCAGAAGAAGCTTTTCTAATTTGTAAGGACCACACTGTAAGTGGAGAGAAATTTGAATTGCGAAAAGCAGAAGATCTGGATATGCTTATAACTTTTCCGTGGCCGGAAGAGGATAAATTACCTGCTTACTATAAAAGCGATAAATACATTTCCCATACAGATTCAAAAAGGACATTTATAGACAGGATTTATCAACAGGTAAAATCTTTAATGTTGGGCAGAAAGATAAAGTGGATAGAAAAAGAAGTTCCGCAGAAAGGGAAAATTTTAGATATTGGAGCAGGGACAGGTGATTTTTTAGCCGAAGCAAAAAACAGGGGATGGGAAATATTGGGAGCCGAACCAAATCCCGGAGCCCGAAAACTTGCTGCTGAAAAAGGAGTAGAGCTTAATGAAGATTCGGCTGCCTTTCCCGAGAACTCTTTTGATGTAATTAGCATGTGGCATGTTTTGGAACATGTCCCCGATCTGGAAAAACAGATTGAGGAACTTGACCGTCTTTTAAAACCTGATGGTCTTCTTGTGATCGCTGTACCTAATTTTAAAAGTCACGATGCAGAAGTGTATAAAAAATTTTGGGCAGCCTATGATGTGCCCCGTCACCTTTATCACTTTTCTGCAGATGCGATGAAGGAAATTTTTAAAACAAAACATTTTTCCCTCACCTCTCAAAAAGGGCTTTTTTTTGATGCCTTTTATGTAAGCCTGCTTTCGGAAAATTACAAGAATGGTTCTTCAAATATATTTAGAGCGATAAAAACCGGTGTCAGCTCTAATCTAAAGGCCAGGTCTACCGGGAACTATTCCTCCCTTGCCTATTTCTTTAGAAAATCCAGATAAACGCATTTTAAGGCGATTTAACGAGCTTTTACAGCTTTAAACCTGTTGCACCTTTACTTTTATTCTGCAAAGTTTAAAAGACCCCTCTTTGGAGGTGATTTTTGATAAAGGTTCCTGATAAGGAATTCTTGAAGTATTTGAAAAACCTATGGTGCCAGAAAAACGGAAATTTGAGGAGTCAATTCAAATCCTTTCTTAATTTTGCGCCAAACAATTATAATTAGAAAATGAAAAAATTAATATTGGTTCTTTCGCTTGGAGCAATTTTCACTTCTTGTGAGAAAAACAAAATGGCTTATGTTGATACGACTGTCCTTGTTCAGGAGTATTCTGAGATGAAAAAAGTAGAAGCTGATTTTACACAGAGATCAGAAGACCTTAAGAGGCAACTGGATTCTGCAGCACAGGGTTTTCAACAGGAGGTTATGGCATTTAGAGAAAACATGGCAACAATGTCTGAAGCAGAGAGACAGGCTGCCCAGGAGGAGTTGATGCAAAAGCAGCAAATGCTTCAACAACAACAGCAAATGAGAAGTGGACAACTTAGACAGGAAGGTGACGTAGTTATTGACTCTCTAATTAACAAGGTGAAGGATTTTGTTAAGGTTTACGGAGAAGAGAACGATTACACTTATATCTTTGGTTCCAATGAATCTGCTAATATCATGTATGCAGAGGAAGGGCTGGATATTACACAGGAGATCCTGGCAGAGCTTAATGAAGGTGCAACAGTGGAAGAAACTGCTTCAGAAGAATAGATGAAAAATAAGAATATTAAAAAGGGTTCCGTTTTGGAACCCTTTTTTTATGCGGTAAGGAGAAATATTCCGAAGATAATGACCATAAAATATCCGACTATGGTGAATGCACCGGCATAATCTTTTGCTACTCTTTGACCGAATAAAAGCATTAAAAGAGTTAGTCCCGCCAGGCCTAACGACCATAAGGCCAGGGAAAGATCATCACTAAACCAGAGGGTGAAAATTGCAGCCAGGGCAAGTAGGCCTGTAATTACTTCCAGTATTAGGATGATTCCCAACAGCAGGGATACCATTCCCCCCATGAATGTTCCTTTAAAATGACCTGTGAGCCAGCCGTAGTTCCCCTTCCAGTCCGCGATCTTATCGATACCCGACTGTAAAAAAGTAATAACGGTAAAGATCAAAATGAGGTAAACAGGGATATTCGAAATAAAATTATCCATCATGAATTAGTTTTTGTGAATTAATCTGGTAAGCTTAATTGAAAGATCTGTGAGAATAATTTTTGCATTACCATTCCTTTCAATGTGATAAACTGCGTCCTCGAGTTCTCTGGTGATTCCTATGATGTTGTTTCCTGTTATAAAGGGAGCAAATTTTTCCAGTTTAAAACCTTTTGTTTGCGGCTCCATGAAAACGAGACTGTTTGCCTTGTAATTATGCATAAGGGCCTGCCTGAAAAAATCCATGCAATAAAGGAGGAATTTTTTCTGCGATTCTCTCCCGGTGCCGGCAATCTTTTCACTCCAGGTAAGCAATTCGGCCAGAGCTGCTTTATTTCCCTTTGCTTTGAATGCGGTGCGCACCCATGATATGAACCACTCCTCGAATTGTTCATCTCCTGCGTTTTGTCTAAAAATATGAAGTGCGTTGGTAAAATTGCCATTTGCTCTATGGGCAATGGTCATCGCCTGTGCAGGATCACAATTTTCTCCTTTTTCAAGACCTTCGGCTATGACCGATTCATTTAAAGGGGGAAAATGAATAGTTTGACAACGCGACCTGATGGTTTGAATAATATTTTCCTCTTCTTCTGTTATAAAAAGGAATAGTGTCTTCTGCGGAGGTTCTTCTATTAATTTAAGAAGTTTGTTCGCACAGGAATCATTCATTTTTTCTGCCATCCATATGATCATAACTTTATAGCCACCTTCATAAGATTTAAGAGAAAGAGATTTCACGATGTCCTGAGCCTCATCTACTCCAATTTTACCTTGTTTATTTTCTATTCCCAGCATTTGATACCAGTCAAATAAACTTCCATAGGGTTCATTAGTTACAAATTGCCGCCATTCTTCGGTAAAATGTGAAGAGACAGCGTTCTTCTTTACCTTGTCATTGTTGGCCACCGGATAAGCAAAATGAAGGTCGGGGTGAGCCAGTTTATTCATTTTTAAGTTACAGGAAGTATTTCCGGAAATATTTTCTGAATTACTGTTGCCACACAGGATATATTGGGCGTATGCTATGGCCATGGGAAGGGTTCCACTTCCGGCAGAACCTACAAATAACTGTGCATGTGGTATCCTGCCATTATCGGCTGTTGTGGTAAGGTGATTCTTAATGTGCGGAAGGCCTAAAACTTCAGAAAATAGCATAAGCAAAGATAAAATTTCTCCACACTTTCATATCTTAGAGAAAAATTTATTTCAATATAATTTATTCCATATGAAAACCATAAATGATTATAATTTTAAAGATAAAAAAGCACTTGTAAGAGTCGATTTTAATGTGCCATTAAATGACCGGCAAGAGGTGGGGGATACCAGTCGTATCGAAGGTGCAAAACCTACCGTAGATAAAATTTTACAGGATGGAGGGAGCGTCATATTGATGTCTCATCTTGGAAGACCAAAAGGAGCTGAGCAAAAAAAATCCCTGCAACATCTGGTTCCTAAAGCTTCTGAAATTCTTGGAGTTCAGGTGAAATTTGTTGACGACACAGTTGGAGAAATGGCACAAAAAGCGGCAGAAAATTTAAAACCCGGCGAAGTGCTGCTTCTGGAGAATTTAAGATTCGGTACCGAAGAAGAAAAAGGGGATGAAGACTTTGCTAAAAAACTTTCAATGCTGGGGGATATTTATGTAAATGATGCCTTTGGAACTGCGCATCGCGCCCATGCATCCACTACAATCGTGGCCAAATATTTTGATGACAAATGTCTTGGAGCATTACTGGCTAAAGAGATTGACAGCCTGGAGAAGGTCCTTGGAGATTCACAATCCCCTGTCACTGCGGTTTTGGGTGGCGCAAAAGTATCTACAAAGATCACTGTAATTGAAAATATTCTCGATAAGATTGATCATCTTATTATTGGAGGTGGTATGACTTATACTTTCACAAAAGCCCAGGGTGGAAATATCGGAAATTCTCTCGTAGAAGAAGACAAGCAGGAGCTGGCCCTGGAGATTTTAAAAAAGGCTGAAGAAAAAGGCGTGAAGATCCACCTTCCTGTTGATTCTGTCGTGGCCGATTCATTTTCTGAAGATGCCAATACTAAAATAGTTCCTGTAGATGAAATCCCAAATGACTGGATGGGTCTGGATATTGGTCCCGAAACTGTAAAAAAATATGGGGATGTACTTGAGAAATCAAAAACTATTCTTTGGAACGGTCCAATGGGAGTTTTTGAAATGCAGCCATTTGCTAAAGGAACTATTGCTATTGGAGAACATATTGCGGCCGCAACCAGAAACGGAGCTTTTTCCCTGGTAGGAGGAGGAGACTCTGTTGCCGCGGTGAAAAAGTTCGGTCTTGAAGACCAGGTGAGCTACGTATCAACGGGCGGAGGCGCTATGCTCGAAATGCTTGAGGGTAAAAGCCTGCCCGGAATTGAAGCTTTGAAATAAAAAAGGTATGATAATTGAAGGTTTTAATCTTACTGATCGCAGAGAAATGACTTTATGATGAAAAAATATTTGCCCTTTTTGATGCTGCTCATGTCCATGTTTGCAGTTGCCCAGGATGTAAAAACCGAAGCTAAGAATGTAGAGGGACAGGAGAAGGGAGAAACCGGCGATACCATAAGGCTTCCTGAACAGGATTTTTTCCTGTTGCTTAACAGTAATGACGTAGACCTTGCCAATAACGTTCCTGTTCATAAGATAATCAAAGATTCTCTTGTTTTTGCACTTTTGGATGACCCCGGTGCTGCAATGATCGATTCTCTTTGGCAAAAAGAACTATTTGAATCCAGTTTATACCTCAGTCTTAAAGACTCTCTTTTAAACCAGGAGTATAATGAAGTAGTTTTTAATGAGCTGCCTACAGACACTCTGAAGATGCGGCTTGAGAAGCTGAATGCTAAGACTCCCTTTAATGTGGAGTACAATCCGCTGCTCGAGAATGTTATTAAATCCTATTTAAAACGCAACAAAAAGGGAATGGAGCGTCTAATGGCGCTTAGCACCTATTATTTTCCTCTTTTTGAGCAGAAGCTGGATATTTATAATATTCCTTTAGAGATCAAATATCTCGCGATAGTGGAATCGGCCTTAAATCCACGGGCACGTTCTCGTGTAGGTGCTACCGGTTTATGGCAGTTCATGTTTGCCACGGGTAAGATGCACGGTTTGGATGTGAGTTCTTATGTTGACGAAAGAATGGACCCTGTACTGGCGACAGAGGCTGCAGCGCAGTATCTCTCTACCCTGTACAGGGTTTTTGAAGACTGGGATCTTGTCCTGGCTTCCTATAATTCAGGACCCGGGAATGTTTCCAAGGCCATTAGGCGTAGCGGAGGTTCAACCAGTTACTGGAACCTTCGACCTTATCTTCCACGTGAAACAGCAGGATATGTGCCGGCTTTCCTGGCCACCCTCTATATCTTTGAATACGCCGAAGAACATGGATTCCAACCTCCAAACCCCAGAGCAACGTACTTTGAAACCGACACGATTCATACTAAAAAGATGCTGACTTTTGAACAGATCACGGAAGTCACGGGAGTGGAAAAAGAGATGTTGCAATTCCTGAATCCAAGCTACAAACTTGATGTTATTCCTTTTATTGAGGGCAAAAGTTATAGCCTGAGACTT
This sequence comes from Salinimicrobium xinjiangense DSM 19287, assembly GCF_000423585.1. Classification (GTDB taxonomy): domain Bacteria; phylum Bacteroidota; class Bacteroidia; order Flavobacteriales; family Flavobacteriaceae; genus Salinimicrobium; species Salinimicrobium xinjiangense. The sequence goes on along the minus strand of NZ_AUIG01000002.1, from coordinate 189,301 downwards.
CCGCGGAATAAAACCGGACTCTTTGTTAATAATGAACAGGCTATTTACGGTTATGCAGAAGCCCTGGAGCAGAAGAAAGAGGAAACCTTGCCACAACTCGTGGAATCTGGAGCTCCCATACGGTACCGTGTAAGAAGCGGAGATTATCTGGGGAAAATAGCGGAGAGATATGGAGTAGGGGTAAGCCAGATAAAACAATGGAACAGTCTTAGAAGTAATAACCTTAGGATAGGTCAGCGTCTTATTATTTATCCGCAGAACAATACTTCTACAGCTTCCGGTACTGCTTCTCCAAAAATATACACTGTAAAACACGGAGATTCCCTGTGGAGTATTTCGAAAAAATTCCCCGGGGTTACAGTACAACAAATTAAGAACCTCAACAACATGAGAAGTAACCGGTTAAAACCTGGTATGAAACTTAAACTCTCTGACGGATAACCTCCGACAAAACCACCTATTATGAAACAAATTCTAGCTTTATTCTCTTTACTTTTCGTTTTAACCGGCTGTGAAGACGGCAAAAAGGATGCAGTTATTCTTACCAGTTCTTCGGGAAAGATCAACGATCTAACCGTTGTAATGCCGAATGATTTATGGAATGGGGAAGTAGGGGAAGCTGTTAGGAAACATCTTGCAGCCCCTGTAGACGGCCTCCCCCAGGAAGAGCCGTTGTTCTCTATAAGCCAGATGCCACCCGAGGCATATCAGGGATTTGCAAGAAAGAACAGGCTTTTTCTTCAGGTACAAACAGGTAAGGAAGCAGGAATTAAAATGGCTGAAAATGCATATGCCCGCCCGCAAAAAGGAGTTCTAATTACCGGAGAAAACAGTGAAGAAGTTATTAATTTACTGGAGCAGAATGCCCAGAAGATCATAAGTTCATTTAAAGAGACAGAAATTAAAGAGCAACAGCGTCGCATTAGAAAATCTCTTAAAGACACAGAACCTCTTGAAAAGAATCTGGGAGTGAGCCTAAAATTTCCGACTGCTTACCGATATGCAAAGGAAACAGATGATTTTTATTGGATCAGGAAAGACATACCTCATGGCAGTATGGAGATCCTTGTATATGAGGTACCAATGAACACTATTTTAAAGGATACAAATATTATTGGGAACATCATTGAAATGCGTGATTCTATAGGTCAAACCCATATCCCGGGTCCAACAGAGGGTACTTACATGATCACGGAAGCAGCCTATGCTCCTTACCTGTTCGAATCACAGATTGACGGGAAATTTGCCTATGAAACAAAAGGAACATGGGAAGTTAAGGGAGCCTTTATGGCAGGTCCCTTTCTTAATTATGCAGTTATTGATGAAGAAAATGAAAGGATCGTAGTGCTTGAAGGTTTTGCTTTTGCTCCGTCGGCCCGTAAGCGTGAGAATATGCTCGAGTTAGAAGCCATACTTAAATCGGCAAAAATAAAATAAGGAGCACAAAAAAACCCAACGCAAGTTGGGTTTTAAAAAATTCTATTTTAAAGATTAAATATTATAATCTCTTTTTATCTTCTTCTGTCTTGGCCGAAGGAGCATCATCTTTGGAAGCGTCCTTAAATTCTTTGATTCCGCTACCCAATCCTCTCATAAGTTCAGGGATCTTTCTTCCTCCGAACAACAACAACACAACGATCACAATTAAGATGATTTGTGGTGCTCCAATCTGTAATGGTAAAAGTACTGCACTCATAATAATCAATTTAATGCAGCAAAGTTAATAATAAAACTTTAATTGATCTGTTTCCAAAGAGATAAAAGCAGTTTAAAATATCTTTATCATATCTTTGCCCAAGGATTTAAAAATGACAGAAAACACAGAACATAAAAGAAATTTTGCTCAGAAACTCCTTCACAAATACAGGTTGGTCATTTTAAATGAAGACACTTTTGAGGAAAAATTATCTTTTAGACTTACAAGGCTCAACGTGTTTGTGGTGGTTACGCTTTCGGCAATACTTTTAATTGCCGGCACTACTGTTTTAATCGCATTTACCGGATTAAGAGAATATATCCCCGGGTACTCTTCAACAGAACTTCAGCAGAGAGCACTAAATCTGGCTTATCAAACGGATTCCCTTCAGACTGTCGTTGAGCTTAACAATCAATATCTTAATTCTATAAAAAGAGTTTTATCGGGAGATGTCAAACCTGCTCAATTTAACAGAGATTCTCTCATGGAAGCCAATAGACTAAATCCCGATGAAGTTAATCTAAATCCTTCCCGGGAAGATACCCTACTACGGGAAATGGTGGTACAGGAGGATAAATATAACTTTTTGGAAACTGCTACCTCCAGAGCGAATTACGCACTTTTTCCTCCTTTAAAAGGTCCTTTTTCTGAAGGCTATAATATCAAGGCTAAACATTTTGGTGTGGACATAGTAGCTTCCCATAATGCTCCGGTAAAATCTGTGGCAGACGGCACTGTGATCTTTGCTGCCTGGACGGCAGAGACGGGCAATGTTATTATTATAGAGCACAGTTATGGACTTATTTCCATTTACAAACACAATTCCTCCCTCACAAAAGAGCAGGGAGAAAGGGTTCTGAGAGGCGAAGTTATTGCCACAGCCGGTTCGACCGGAGAGTACTCTACCGGGCCTCATCTGCATTTTGAATTGTGGAGTGAAGGGCAGCCGGTTAACCCCACAGATTTCATTGATTTTGAATAATTATTATGTCAGTAAAGTCATTTGCAGCCAAAATTTTCGCAGCCTATATTCAGCGCCAGATCAATTCCTGGGCTTCCAAACCTGTGGAAACCCAGAAAAAAGTTTTTGAGCATCTACTAAAGAAAGCAGCAAAAACTGAGTTTGGAAGAGATCATGGTTTCGAAAATATCTCAGGGTATAGAGAATATGCGGCCCGCGTGCCGGTACGGGATTATGAAGAACTAAAACCTTATGTAGAAAAGGTAGTAGCGGGCGAAAAGGATGTTTTGTGGCCTGGAAAGCCTATCTACTTTGCGAAAACTTCAGGTACTACAAGTGGTGCTAAGTATATTCCGCTAACAAAGGAATCCATGCCTACACATATTGATGCTGCCCGCAACGCAATTTTGTGCTACATCAATGATACGGGAAATGCAGATTTTGTTGACGGAAAAATGATCTTTTTACAAGGCAGTCCTGAGCTTGATGAGAAGAACGGGATCAAGCTGGGCAGGCTGTCGGGAATTGCAGCTCATTACGTGCCGGGTTACCTGCAGCGTAACAGGATGCCGTCCTGGGATACAAATACTATTGAAGACTGGGAGACAAAGGTAGAAGCCGTTGTTGATGAGACAGTGAAGGAAGATATGACCGTCATAAGCGGGATTCCCTCCTGGGTCCAAATGTACTTTGAAAGATTACAGGTAAGGACAGGGAAAAAAGTGGGAGAGATCTTTCCTAATTTTAATCTCTTCATCTACGGCGGAGTAAATTTTGAACCTTACAGGGCAAAATTTGAAAGCCTGATTGGCAGAAGGGTGGACAGCATTGAACTATTCCCTGCGTCCGAAGGATTTTTTGCCTTTCAGGATAAGCAAAATGAAAAGGGAATGTTGCTCTTGCTGGATTCGGGGATCTTCTATGAATTTATAAAGGCAGAGGAATTCTACAGTGAGAATCCTAAGCGCCTTACCATTGGGGATGTGGAATTGGGAGTGAATTATGTAATGATCATTTCTACTTCTGCGGGCCTTTGGGCGTATAATATTGGGGATACTATTCAATTCACTTCTCTTAAACCTTACCGTGTAATAGTCTCCGGGAGGATCAAACACTTTATTTCGGCTTTTGGAGAACATGTTATCGCGAAGGAAGTGGAGCAGGCAATGCAGGAGGCAACCGCCGGAACCGGCATTCAGATTTCAGAATTTACGGTGGCTCCTCAAATTACACCCCAGGGAGAACAGCTGCCTTTCCATGAATGGTTTATAGAATTCGAGGAAGAGCCTGAAGATTTAAGTACTTTTGCTTCAGCTTTAGACAAATCCCTTCAGCAGCAAAATTCTTATTATCTGGATTTGATTGAGGGTAAGATCCTTCAGCAATTAAAAATAACAAAAGTGCCCGCAAACGGTTTTCAGGAGTATATGAAATCAATAGGAAAATTAGGAGGGCAAAACAAACTACCAAGGCTATCAAACGACCGGAAGATCGCAGAAGCATTAGAAAAAATTATAATTGAGAAATAATATATGAGTAATTTAAAGTTACAGGGACGCACTCGTGCACAAGAGAGCTCTAATGCAATAGAACGCATGTACATTACAATGCGTCACCTTTTTAATCGCGGATTTTACAAACCTATGGGAGTTTCGGGAGAGACGCTTCGGGAAGCTCTTTTGATACTTCGCCCGGAGATATATGGATCTGTCGCCGAAGAAAAAGTGGAACTCAACGGTCTTCTCTACGTTATGGACAGGCTGCCATTGGGAATAGAAGAATGCCGCTTTATAAATCTTACGAGTGATGAGGGTTATGGCAATTCTCATTTTAAACCTATTGTGCCTCCAAAAAGAAGAAGAAATTGTTACCGCATTGATGAGGAGCAAATGAATATTGAGATCACCCGCGGCCGCTCTGAGATCTATGATATTTTAACTCACCTTACTTTCCTTTTCATTGAATCTCACAAGATTATGAGGCGGATTCTAATAGATGAGGAAGGGGAAGTTTCAAGAGATTGGGAAAAGCTTGAAAGAGCCGTACTCCAGCAGGAGCCTCTTACACAGGCAGAGCGGGAAGTAGCTCTTACACATACTGCCAACATATTGGGACGCACGTTCAGGGAAGTCACCACCATTTATCCTCTTTTCGCTATTGGAAAGAATCAGGAGCGGTTTCTGCACATAATTTATTATCTGGGTAAACTGGCAATAGATGAAGTTGTCAATAACAACAAGAGAATTGTAACTTTTAGTCCTGTATTAAGGGAGCGCCTGGGTCATCACATTCACGGTGAGATATGGGCGAACAAAATCAAGAAGGTACTTTTGGAGAACAATCTCATGAACCGCCCTTTGCACATAATTAGTGCTAACATGCACAGCGTAATGAATATTCTTTATGCTTCGGAAGCGCTTAAACCGGAGCTTAAGAAAAAATCTCTGTTTGGAGTTTATGAGGATCTAAGCAATAACGCTAACGGAAATCTTCGAACCAAAATAATGAAAAGTGCTCTTAACGAGGGAATGGTCTTTATTGAAGATACCAGTGGAGCCAATATTGACGTCCAGATATTTGATTCTGCCAAAATGAAGGATGTAAATCCATTGTTCAAATTGAGCAACAAGATTAAAGTTGAGGAAAAACCGGTGATCATGGTGATGGATTATGCATTTGGAGAACAGGCATATGAGACCATGGATGAAATGCTGAAGCCTTATCAAAGTGAGCAGGGTAATATTCATCTCAATGTTGCTTCAATTTCCATTATGGGAAAAGCCGGAATCCTGGTTGGAGGGAAAGGCGATATCATGATCCCAACAGCCCATTTGTTTGAAGGAACGGCAGATAATTACCCGTTTAAAAATGAACTTTCCAAAGCCGATCTTGACGGTCAGGGTATTCAGGTTAGTGACGGTTCGATGGTAACGGTTTTGGGAACTTCCCTGCAAAACAAGGATATATTGAAATTCTTCCATGAATCAACCTGGAATGTTGTAGGTCTTGAAATGGAAGGTGCTCATTACCAAAAAGCCATACAGGCAGCTTCCAGGTTACGAGGGAATATCAGTGAAGACGTGAAGGTGCGTTATGCATACTACGCTTCAGATAATCCGCTGGAAACCGGAAGCACTTTGGCATCGGGTGGATTGGGTACTACGGGTGTAAAACCCACTTACTTAATAACAGAAAAGATCCTGGAACAAATTTTTGAAGTTTCAAAAAAAGAGGAAACGGGAAAAGAGAAAAAATCAAAAGCAACTGTAAATGAAGGATAAGAAGTTTATACTCGTGACAGGAGGTGCGGGTTTTATCGGGTCAAACTATATCAACCTGTACATAGAGGAACAAAATACTCACATTGTTAATCTCGACCTGCTAACATATGCAGGAAATCTTGAGAACCTACATGTGAACGGCCTTGATAATTATACTTTTGTTAAGGGGGATATTAGAGATAAAGGTTTGGTAAGAGAGCTATTTGAAAAATATCAATTTACAGAGGTCATCAACTTTGCAGCCGAATCTCACGTAGATAATTCCATTAAAAATCCTGAGGCTTTTGTAGAAACAAATGTCAACGGCACCTTCAATTTACTGCAGAATGCTTACTCGCTGTGGATGAACGGGCCCTTTGAGCTGAAAGATGAATTCAGTAATGCAAAATTCCTTCATGTTTCCACAGATGAGGTCTATGGTACTTTGGGGGCTGAAGGTTTATTCACCGAAGAAACTCCATACGCGCCAAACAGTCCTTATTCTGCATCAAAAGCGGCTTCAGATTTCCTTGTGCGAAGCTATTTTCATACGTATGGATTACCTGTCTTAACCACTAACTGCTCTAACAACTATGGTCCTAATCAGCACGACGAAAAGCTTATTCCTACAATAATCCGCACTGCCTTGAAAAAACAACCCATTCCTATTTACGGGGATGGCAAAAACGTGCGGGATTGGCTATTTGTTTCAGATCATTGTAAAGGAATAAAGTTGGTGCTTAATAATGGAAGATTTGGAGAAACTTACAATATTGGCGGACGCAATGAGCGGGAAAACATTTACATTGCTCAAAAAATTTCTCAAATTTTAGATAGATTAGAACCTCGCAAAGATGGAAAGAGCTATACCGAGCTTATCACTTTTGTGAAAGACCGTCCGGGGCATGACCAGAGATACGCTATTGACGCTACCAAGCTGGAAAATGAGCTGGGCTGGAAAGCCGACGAGAATTTTGAATCGGGTATAGAGAAGACGGTACAATGGTACCTGAAAAAGTATAAAGCATGAAAGGAATAATCCTGGCAGGAGGATCGGGTACCAGGCTGCACCCATTAACGCTGGCGGTGAGCAAGCAGTTGATGCCGGTGTATGACAAACCCATGATCTATTATCCCCTCTCCACTCTTATGATGGCCGGGATAAGAGAGATCCTTATTATTTCCACACCTAAAGACCTGCCTTTGTTTAAGGAATTGCTGGGTGATGGAAGCCGCTATGGTTGTCGTTTCGAATTTGCAGTACAGGCTGAACCAAGAGGACTGGCCGAGGCTTTTATCATTGGAGCCGATTTTATAGGTGAGGATAATGTAGCACTTATACTTGGAGATAATATTTTTTACGGTTCCGGATTAGATCTTTTGCTCCAAAAGAATAATAACCCCGACGGGGGAATGATCTTCGCCTATCACGTACATGACCCTCAAAGATATGGAGTTGTTGATTTTGACAACTCTGGAAAAGTAATTTCCATCGAGGAGAAGCCAATGGCACCAAAATCAAATTTTGCTGTTCCCGGAATTTATTTTTACGACAATGAGGTGGTCCACATTGCGAAGCATGTAAAACCATCAGCACGACAGGAACTGGAGATCACCGATGTGAATAATGTTTACCTCGAAAAAAGGAAACTGCAGGTTAGTATCCTGGACAAAGGGACTGCCTGGCTGGACACAGGGACCTTTGATTCCCTTATGAAAGCCTCACAATTTGTGCAGGTGATCGAAGAGCGTCAGGGACTTAAAATAGGTGCTATAGAAGAAACTGCCTTTAACATGGGCTATATAACAAAAGAGGAGCTGCATGAGCTGGCTCAACCCCTGCTTAAAAGCGGTTATGGGGAATATCTTTTACAACTCAAATAAAATGCTGGAACTAGAATCAACTCCTTTAAAAGATTGTTTTTTACTAAAGCCTTCGGTCTTCAAAGATCACCGTGGTACTTTTATTGAAAGTTTCAGTCAGCGGAGATTTGAAGAAGTGACGGGGCTTAAAATCAGTTTTGTTCAGGATAATCAATCAACTTCAACCAAAGGAGTTCTAAGAGGACTGCATTTTCAGAAGGGAAAATTTGCCCAGGCAAAGCTGGTAAGAACAGTAATGGGAAAGGTTCTGGACGTAGTGGTAGACTTAAGACCTGATTCCCCCACCTTTAAAAAGTCATTTAAAGCTGTTCTAAGCGATGAAAATCACCATCAGCTCTTTGTGCCCGCGGGATTTGCTCACGGCTTTCTCACGCTTTCAGAAAGATCGGTTTTTGCATATAAATGTGATCAGTATTTCCACAAGGAATCTGATGCCGGAGTTTACTATAAAGATCCGGTTCTGAATATAGATTGGGAGTTTCCTGAAGAGGAACTCATTCTTTCAGAAAAAGATGCCAATCTTCCCACTTTTGAAGCACTGAATCTATGAAGATCTTAATTACAGGAGCCGGAGGACAGTTGGGTAAATGCTTTAAAAAAGTTGCCCGGAATTATCCTGATCTTGATATTACATTCACAACTTCAGAAGACCTGGACCTGTCACAATTTGCAGTAGTAGGAGCCTATCTACGGCGGGAAAAATTTGATTTCTGTATCAATTGTGCTGCCTATACCAACGTGGAACAGGCAGAGAAGGAGCAGGAAATGGCTTATCTTACCAATGCCGAAAGCGTTAGGAATCTGGCAAAAGACTGTGAAGATACCGGTTGTGTCCTGGTCCACATCTCAACAGATTATGTGTTTAACGGAGAAAAGATTACACCTTACACCGAGGAAGATACTACAGACCCAATAAATGTTTATGGGGCTTCAAAGTTATTGGGAGAGGAATATATACAGCAGGCTACAGAACGCTATCTCATCTTCAGGACTTCCTGGTTGTATTCAGATATCGGAAAGAACTTTTTCAACACCATTAAATCAAAAGCTGAAGCGGGAGAACCTCTTAACATTACTACCACACAAACGGGTACCCCGACGAACGCTTATGATCTGGCTGCATTTATCCTGAAGATTATCAGCACAAAAAAGATTAAATTCGGTATTTACCACTACAGCAACATAGGAGAAGCAAGCTGGTATGATTTTGCAAAAGAGATCCTCAGGTTAATGAATTCAGAAACTGAATTAAATATCAATAATGACTTCCAAACCCTGGCAACAAGACCAGCTTACAGCGTGCTGAGCCAAGAAAAAGCTGAGTCTGCATTTGGTATTCCTATCCTTCACTGGAAGGAAAGCCTTAAGCAGCTTTTTTAGAGGTTATATCCCCTTTCAATAAACCATTTAAAATTTCTCACATCCTCTTCTACTATATCCTCAAACATAGGGTTGAGGAGCCGTGCAGCACTTTCTCCGGGAATTCCTCCGGGAGCATGATAAGAGATGACCACATGTAGCTCTGTTCCTCCTGGTACATCTTTAAATTCGACCTTTCCTGCGTTTTCCAGCGAAGATCCGGGTAATGATTGCCAGCCGAGCAATTCATTGGGCCGCTCTTTTACTATTTCGCTTTTCCATCTTATCGTTCCTACATGACCCGGAAGACTTGCTTCCCAAACAGAAATGCTGTCGTTAAGACTTTCCACGCTTTCAAGATGCTCCATGAACAACGGCAGGTTTTCCAGGTTACGCCAAAAAGTATAGACTTCTTCCCTTGGCTTATTTACCAACATCTTAAGTTGAATATTTACGTTGCGGCTGCGGTTGTCGGGTTTTGTTTTTCCAATAGCATTGTAAAGAAAACAATTGCCTGATGCTCCCCGGTATAGCAGGTAACCGGCAAGTATAGCTTCCAGACTACTTTTCTTCTCCTTTGCCAAAGCGTCATAAAGAAAATAAGCCCCGGCCAGTAAAGATGCTCCTCTTTCTGCAGGACTCACGTTGACATATATGTGACGTAACAAATTTCTCATAGAGTTCTGATTTTCTGTATTCCAGTTCAATTTAGTCATATTGAAGTCAAAGCATAGTTTCTGTTTTGCTTAAATTGGGTTAAAATATTCTTAAAAGCAGTGGAAACAGCAGCAGCACGTTTCATGAGGAACGGCTGGCAATCTTTATTTTATTACTTTCGGGTACAAAACCTACCAATGAAGAAAAGAATTTTAATTACAGGAGCTGCCGGTTTTCTCGGTTCACATCTCTGCGATAAATTTATTAATGAGGGGTATCACGTGATTGGAATGGACAACCTCATTACAGGAGATAAAGGCAATATTGAACATCTGTTTAAGCTCGAAAATTTTGAATTCTATCATCATGATGTTACTACCTTTGTGCACGTACCGGGAAATCTTGATTATATCCTGCATTTTGCTTCTCCCGCAAGTCCTATCGATTACCTCAAGATCCCTATTCAGACTTTAAAAGTCGGTTCTTTGGGAACCCATAATTTACTGGGACTTGCCATGGTGAAAAAAGCACGCATACTTATCGCTTCCACCTCTGAAGTCTATGGAGATCCTTTAGTGCACCCTCAGAACGAAGATTATTACGGCAACGTAAATACCATTGGCCCCCGTGGAGTTTATGATGAAGCAAAACGTTTTCAGGAATCCATAACCATGGCTTACCATCGTTTTCATGGTCTCGAAACTCGAATTGTAAGGATCTTTAATACCTATGGACCACGGATGCGGCTTAATGACGGACGGGTTATTCCGGCTTTTATTGGACAGGCATTGAGAGGTGAGGATCTTACAGTATTTGGAGACGGATCTCAAACCAGGTCCTTCTGTTATGTCGATGATCAGGTTGAAGGGATATACAGGTTATTATTAAGTGATTATGCTTATCCTGTTAATATTGGTAATCCACATGAGATCACTATAAAGGATTTCGCAGAAGAGATCATAAAGCTTACAGGAACAGATCAACAGATCGTCTATAAACCTTTGCCTGCAGATGACCCCATGCAACGGCAGCCGGATATTACCCGTGCCAGGGAGTTGTTAGGCTGGGAACCAAACGTATCCAGGAGCGAAGGGATGAAGAAGACCTATGATTACTTTAAAAGTCTTAGTGAAGAAGAGCTTTACAGAAGTGAACACAAGGATTTCTCACAACATATAAGAAAAGCAGATTATTAGTCTTAAGGTTTTGATCCTTCTAAAGGATTTTTTATAATACCTCTATGAAGCAACAACCTTTGGTATCTGTAATAATGCCGGCATATAATTCGGCAGCTTTTATTGCTGAAAGCATTAGTTCTGTACAGCAGCAAACCTATCCTCATTGGGAATTGCTGGTAATTGATGATGCTTCAATTGATGGTACTTCGAAAGTGGTAGAGGCGATAATGGCAGAGGATAAACGGATAAGGCTACACGGACTTCCGGCTAATCAGGGAGCAGGTTTCGCGAGAAACATCGGGATCAAAGCCGCTACAGGAGAGTTCATCAGTTTCCTGGATGCAGATGACTTGTGGAAGCCTAATAAGCTTGAGGAACAGCTCCAATTGATGCAAGGGGAACAGGTGGATGTTTGCTACAGTAGTTATGAGCTAATGAATGAAGAGGGAAAGAGCTTGAATAAGCAGATAAGGGCTCTTGAAACACTTTCTTTTACTAAGCTGAGAAAAGCGAATTATATAGGGAATCTCACCGGAATTTATAATGCTTCCAAACTTGGAAAGATCTATTGTCCATTAATAAGAAAAAGACAGGACTGGGGTTTATGGTTGCTGGCAGTTGAAAAAGCAGGTGGTGCAAGGGCGATTCAGGAGCCACTGGCCATTTACCGGGAGCGACGGAATTCCATCTCGGGGAATAAAGTGGAAATGCTTAAATATAATTACCAGGTCTACAGAAAAGTGTTGGGTTATAACTCTCTAAAAAGCCTTTTTTGGATGCTCTTATTTTTATGGGAGCAACTTGGAGTGAAACGACGACAGAAGCTTAGCTTAAATAAGTGATTCGAATTGCTTCAGTTTGCCTCGTTTGCTTCGGTTAAGGAATTTCTTGTGCTCAAATTTTACTTTCAACCCCTTTTCCAGGTAGACAGCCATAGCATCTTTTATTTTCTGTTTTTTGTCAGGATTAAGTTCTGTTTCAGAAACATAAACTATCCTGAAAGCTCCGGGTTCTGTTTGCTGAACAATGAATTCTTTAATTAGTCCGTCGTTTTCAATTATGCTTTTCGTTACATAATAAAAGGTAAGTCCTGGCACCACTTTTCCACTGGGTAACACAGCGACATCATTAGTTCTTCCTAGAAGGCGCTTTAAAACCGGTTTTTTGGGACTGCAGTTTTCTGTAAGTGAACCCGTATCGCCTATGTCATATCTTATGAATGGATTTGCGCGGTTGTAAAGCGAGGTGACTACAATTCTTCCTTCCTGTCCCGGGGATACTGTCTTCCCCGCCTCATCAAGAACTTCCACAAACATGGTCTCACTGTTAAGAACCCATTCTCCTTTGGGATCTTGAAAAGCCAGAAGCCCCAGTTCACTTGCTCCATATTCATTGACTACCGGCACCCCAAAGGTTTCTTCCAGCAACAACTTATCTTCTTCAAAGAACATTTCGCTGGTCACTATACAAAGGCGTAGGTGAGGACAAATTTCCTTAAGAACTATCCCTTTCTTTTTCAGAAATTTTGCAAAGAGGACGATAGAGCTCGTATATCCATTAATATAATCAAAATCTTTCTTCTCAAAATCCTCAAGAAATTCTTCCATTTTGCTTTCGCTGAGGTCAAAAATGGGAAATCTGTACCTAAAGCCAAACCTGTCTTTGATTCGTTCCTTAAAATACCCAAAGCGATCGAGAGGGATTCCGTAAAACCTTGCCTGCACAGAACGATCAAGGTCAATACCATACCAGCGATAACGATCATTAAACTCGGCCCATGAAAGAGCATGACAAAAACGGTCTTTGGCAAAAATAAAGGGATGTCCGCTAGACCCCGAAGTTTTCCCGACATAGCTGTTCTTGGAGTGATATCCTTTGCTGAAACGCTGTTCCAGAGGTATTTGCAGATCAGATTTTTGCATTACGGGTACCGAGTCCCAGCCGGTGTATTGATCACTTCCAAAAAAATCGCGGTAGAATGGGGTGTTTTTTAAATGATATTCGACTATTTCCTGCTTCTTTTTCTCTACATAGGCTGCATATTCCTTTTCGGGAATAGCTTTTATCTCCTCCAGGACATTTTTGGCCTTTTTAATGGGGAAACGGTTAAGTTGTAATGAGAGGCTAAACCAGTTCAAGAGTCAAATAAATATGTTTTTTATGTCAATTAGTTGGTGCTTCAATTTACAAACAATTATTTTTGAGGCAAGAAAGAAAACACTAACTATGAATATTCTTATCCTTGGCGCGGGCGGCCGCGAACATACCTTTGCACATCAGATCTCTCAAAGCGCTCAATGCGACAAATTATTTGTTGCTCCGGGTAATGCCGGTACAGCAAAAATAGCAACAAATGTTGCACTTAGTGTCACCAATTTCGACGCAGTTAAGGAGCTTGTGCTCAGAGAGAGAATTGAAATGGTAGTTGTGGGACCTGAAGATCCACTGGTGCAGGGAATAGTGGATTTCTTCCGGCAGGATGAGGAGTTAAAGAAGCTGGCAATTATAGGACCTTCAAGACGTGGTGCATTGCTGGAAGGGAGTAAGGAAAGAGCCAAGGAATTTATGGCGCTATACAAGATTCCTACAGCTGCTTATGAAAGCTTTAAAGCCGAAAGCCTGGAAGCCGGAAAAGAATTTCTTACCACTCTCCAACCTCCTTATGTGCTTAAAGCTGACGGGCTGGCTGCCGGCAAAGGAGTTCTTATCATCCACTCCCTGGAAGAAGCGCAGGCAGAGCTGGAGAATATGCTCACCCAGAATAAATTTGGGGAAGCCGGGAATACTGTAGTAATTGAAGAATTTCTTGACGGCATTGAACTAAGTGTTTTTGTGCTTACCGACGGAAAAAATTATAAGATCCTGCCTACAGCCAAAGATTACAAGCGTATTGGTGAGGGAGACACAGGGCTGAATACCGGCGGAATGGGAGCAATTTCCCCGGTTCCTTTTGCAGATGAGGCATTCATGAAAAAAGTGGAGGAGAGAATTGTAAAGCCTACCATCCAGGGACTTGAAGCCGAAGAGATAGATTATAAAGGTTTTGTTTTTATAGGTCTTATCAAAGTAGGAGAGGAGCCTTATGTCATAGAATACAATGTAAGAATGGGTGATCCCGAGACAGAGGTGGTGCTGCCAAGAATTAAATCAGATCTGGTTGAGGTATTTCAGAAAGTTTCTGACGGAAACCTCGATGAGGTGAATCTGGAGGTAACTGCAGAGGCTGCTGCAACTTTAATGCTGGTTTCAGGCGGATATCCCGAAGCTTATGAAAAAGGCAAAGAAATTTCAGGTTTGGAAGAGGTGCAGGATTCTATCGTTTTTCATGCGGGAACTTCCGAAGAAAATGGTACTGTTGTCACAAATGGCGGAAGAGTATTGGCTATTACCTCTTTCGGAAAGGATTTCAGAGAGGCCATAAAAAAATCTTACCAAAATGCAGAAAAACTTCACTTTGATAAGATGTATTATAGAAGAGATATCGGCTTTGACCTCTAGTTCAGGAAAGAGTGAGCAGAGGTTTCGCGTTTTTCTTCGTTACGGTCGTTGACTTTCTTTAATTGCTTCATCCAGTAAATAAAAGCAGCAAAGGCAATGATGATAAAGATCCAGTTAACAAGGTTCGCAAGCCACCAGTTGTTGAGTTCCATATTGGCCAGTTCATTGAATGGTGCGAACAGATAATCTTCAAAAATCGTCTGTATCCCTTCGAAAAAATCCCTCATAGTAATTATATTTAACTTCGCAAAAATATAAAAAACCCTAATGCTAACAAGCTTTTTTAGCAATTCCCGGCCTATTAACTTCATTATTGTGGCCGTTTTCATCGTCTTATTTTACATTGCTGCTAATTTTAATGTCTTCCTATCCTCTTCTTTCTGGGGTATCTTACAGGAAGTTGGAATACTGCTTGTGCTTATTTTAAGCGTGTTTATTTTGAATTTTATTTCGGGCAGGAATGAGCTTACCGGCAGGAATGCTTATAAGAGTATCTTGTTTGCGGGTTTTCTTTGCATGTTTTCTGCAGCGCTTCAAAATAATGATGTTATCCTTGCCAATCTGTTTATTTTGCTTGCCTTACGTCGTATTCTTTCTTTAAAATCCCAAAAAGATATAGTAAAGAAAATATTTGATGCTACTTTTTGGGTAGGGGTGGCTTCCCTGTTCTATTTTTGGAGTATACTTTTCCTGTTTGTGGTCTATTTTGGAGTACTGGTGCATGTGGGTCACAGGTTCAAGAATTGGCTTGTCCCCCTGGTTTCCCTACTCTCACTTTTGTCCATAGTCACAAGTGTCGACCTGCTCATCACAGATACTTTTTATACTTTCTCAGATTGGTATCAGCAGAGTAATTTTAACTTTGAGAATTACAGGCAGTCTGCCCTGCTTATTCCTGTTGCTTTTCTTTTTGCACTCACGCTCTGGTCATCCTTTTTTTATATGTTGATCATTCAAAAAGCAAGTGCAAATGCCAAAGCTTCATTATTCCTTATCTTGTTATGTGCAGGAGTAGCAATAACAGTCGGAGTTTTGGCACCAAACAAGAACGGAAGTGAATTGCTTTTTTTCTTTGCTCCCCTGGCAATTATTGTGACCAATTACTTTCAGAATATGGAAGACAAATGGTTTAAGGAAACCCTTCTTGTACTCGTTGTCCTGCTGCCAGTGCTGCTTTTGTCCCTGTTTTAGGTAAGCGGAATTCTTTAAAAAGCTAAAAATCCGGTACCTTTGCCAAAAAGTAATCGGGGTTTCATTTTATCCCATAAAAGTAAAGCATATGTTTTCAGATAAAGCCAATCACATCTTCCAGGAAGTAATAGAAAAATACCACGAGATAAATACTGTGGGACAGGAGTTCCATAATCCATATGATGATAAGGAACAACTTATCGAGCACCTGTTATATAGGAAATGCTGGATAGATACCGTTCAATGGCATTATGAAGACATTATACGTGATCCTAAAATTGACCCCGTTGCTGCGCTTAAGCTTAAGCGGCAAATTGATGCCTCCAACCAGGACCGTACAGACATGGTGGAATATATTGACAGTTATTTTCTCGACAAGTTCAAGGATGTAGAACCAAAGCCGGATGCGACTATAAATTCCGAAAGTCCCGCCTGGGCAATTGACCGTCTCTCTATTCTCGCTCTCAAGATCTATCACATGAACGAAGAAGCAAACCGTGTAGAGGCCGGGCAGGAGCATATGATCAAATGTCAGGCGAAACTTGATGTGCTGCTCGAACAACGTGTCGATCTTTCCACCGCTATAAACCAGTTGCTGGAAGATATTGCAAACGGAGATAAGTACATGAAGGTGTACAGGCAAATGAAGATGTATAACGATGATGAGCTGAATCCTGTTTTAAGAGGTTCAAAAAAATAGCTTTTTTGGGATGAAGAGACCGGAACATATTTTAGTCATCCGTCTTTCGGCAATGGGAGATGTGGCTATGATGGTACCGGTCCTTAAAGCTTTTACCGAAAAATATCCAGATGTAAAAATTACTCTGCTTACCCGTAGCTTCTTTGCACCAATGTTTAAAGAACTGCGGAATGTCAGCGTTTTTGAAGCTGAAGTAAACGGAAGGCACAAGGGAGTTAGCGGATTAAAGAAACTTTCTTCTGAATTGCTTGACCTCAAAATTGACGCGGTAGCTGATCTTCACAATGTTCTGAGATCAAATGTTCTGAGGGTATTTTTTAAGCTGAAGGGTCTTCCTGTAAAGCAACTGGATAAAGGCCGGAAAGAAAAAAAAGCACTCACCCGGAAAGAAAATAAAATATTTGTTCAGCTAAAGCCGACCCATCAACGGTATGCCGAAGTGTTTGAGAAGCTGGGCTATCCAATAAATCTTGAGAGAGTAGAATTGCTTCCGAAGCAAAAGCTTCCGGAAAAAGTGAGACAAGTTACCGGAAGCGGAACTGAAAAATGGCTGGGAATTGCACCTTTTGCGCAACATGCTTCCAAGGCCTATCCTGAAGATCTTATGAAAAAGGTGCTACAGGAGCTCCAAAAAGAGCAAAATCTGAAGATATTTTTGTTTGGAGGAGGAAAGGAGGAGACAGGCAAACTTGCGGCCTGGGAAAAAGATTTCCCCAATGTTATTTCTGTGGCGGGGAAACTGGATTTTGAAGAAGAACTCGCCCTCATATCCAATCTTGATGCCATGCTTTCCATGGACAGTGGTAACGGACATTTAGCCGCGAACTACGGTCTTCCTGTGATCAGCCTTTGGGGCTTGACCCATCCTTATACCGGTTTCGCGCCTTTCAGGCAGCCGGATGCAAACTTTCTGCTGCCCGATCTTCAGAAGTATCCCGCTATTCCAACTTCGATCTATGGAAAAGATATTCCGCAGGGATATGAAGAGGTGATGAGAAGCATAGATCCACAAAAAGTGGTAGAGAAAGTAAAGGAAGTATTGGGTTAGGAAATAAATTCCAAGCACCAAATTCCAAGCATATACCCTCCGTAACTTTAATGATCATCAATAAGATTTTTGAGGCAGAGGAGCGAAGGAGGGCCAAATTCCAATTTGGTTAATAGTTATAAGTTAATAGTTAACAGGGAGGTCAACAAGAAACCTTAAAATAAGAGACTTCAAAAATGGCATTTTTGGAGCCTGTCCTTTTTATAAGATCCAAGATCTCAATACTCAATACTAACTTCTCAATACTCCCCCTTTTGGGGGTTGGGGGCTTAGACATCATCATAATCCACCTTGAGAGTTGCTGAGGTTGGGTGTGCCTGACAGGTGAGAACAAGACCTTCTTCAATTTCGCTATCTACAAGAATGGAATTTTTTTCCATTTCGGCCGTTCCTTCTACAATCCGGGCGACGCAGCTGCTGCAGATACCCCCCTGGCAGGAATAGGGAACATCCAGCCCGTGTTCAAGTGCTACCTGCAGGACAGTTTTATTCTTTGGCATAGACAATACCACTTCTTCATCATCAACCTTGATCGTAAGGTTTGTATCTCCTTTAAGATCAGATTTTACTTCTCCCTCAACTTCGGTATTGAAAAGTTCAAAAAGTACCTGCTCCTTTTTGATATCATTCTTTTGAAGTACTTCAGAAACTTTATTGATCATCTCCTCTGGTCCGCAAAGGTAGAATTTGGTAAAAGCAGTGTCTTTAAAACGGTTTTTAAGCACATAATTTACGGTGCTTTCATCAATTCTTCCGTAGTGAGAATCCTCTTCTTTGGTACGGCTGTAAACAAATTCGATGAACAACCTGTCCGGGTGCTCCATTTGGAGTTCGAGTAGTTCTTTGAAGAAGATGGTTTCATCTGGTGTCCGGTTTCCATAGATCAATACGAAGCGGCTGTGTTTTTCCTGTTGAAGAACCGTTTTCAGGATTGATAGTACCGGAGTGATCCCGCTTCCGGCAGCAAAGGCGGCATAGGAATGAGGATGGCCATCCTGCACGGGCTCGAAAATAAATTTTCCTTCGGGAGGATGCACTTCGAGCACATCACCGACCTTCAGTTTATTATTGGCGAGGACCGAAAAAGTTCCACCTTTTACTTCCTTTACCGTCACCTTAAAGGTTTCATCTGTAGGAGGGGTGCACAGAGAATACGCACGACGTACTTCCTGGCCGTCTATTTCTGTCTTGACAGTAACATACTGGCCGGCTTTAAAGCTGAATTGGGATTTTAATTCCTGTGGTATTTCAAATTCGAGACTTACTGCCTCCTCTGTTTCCCTAATAATATTTTTGATCCTTAGCGGAAAGAATTTGCTCATTTTTTAGGTATTTGAGCGCAAAAATACAAAGTATCAAAATTTAATTCTGTAACAAAGTTGTAAATTTCCACACTTGTAGTATAAAGCAATATTATGTTCAAACATTTCCTTTCTCTGCAGTGGAATGCTTTTACCCGCTCTGCCAGTTTTGGGAAAAGTCTGGGGTTAAAGATCTTTATGGCCTTTATTGCCATTTATTTTTCCATTGTTTTTCTTTTTCTGGGAATAGGTCTTTACCCCATCCTGGAAGAAGTTTTTCCCGGCGGGGAGCCTTTGAACATTGTTAACAGGTGGATCCTGATATACCTGGCGCTGGAACTGGTGATGAGGTTCATGCTGCAATCCTTGCCGGTTATGAGTATTAAGCCTTTACTTTCCTTACCAATTGCAAAGCGCAAAGTGGTAAATTACGTTCTTCTAAGATCGCTTTTCTCCTTTTTCAACTTTTTGCCTCTTCTTTTAATAATTCCATTTGCCGTTTTCACCCAACATAGAACAGGGATTTCGATAATTTCCATGCTTGGATGGACTGTTGCAGTATATGCGCTTGTACTAAATGTGAATTATATCAACTTTTTGCTGAAGAAGAAATTCGCTGATGATCTTAAGGCTCTGCTACCATACTTGTTAGTGGTGCTTCTATTCTACAGCCTGGAGAGACTAGGTTTTTGGAGTATAACTGAAAGCTTTGCCGGGGGTATGAATGCTGTACTGGAAATGCCGTTTTTGGCACTGCTTCCGGTTTTATTGGTTTTTGTTCTTTTCAAGTGGAATCAAAAAGTACTCGAAAGCAGGTTCTATCTGGATGAATCCTTAAAAGGAAAAACTAAAGAAGCCAGGTCACAGGATTTTCAATGGTTACGGAAATTTGGAGACATTGCACCTTTCCTTCAGCTGGACCTTAAACTCATCTGGAGGAATAAAAGACCAAAAACGCTCATTTTTATCTCCCTCCTTATAATGGGCTATGGAATGATCTTTTATCCGGAGGAAACATATCAGAATATGCCTGCCATCTTCGTCTTTGTTGGTATTTTCATGACAGGAATTTTCATGATCAATTACGGGCAATTCATTCCGGCCTGGGATTCTTCCTATTATTCCATGATGATGGCGCAAAATATTCCATTAAAACAGTATCTGGCTTCAAAAGCAGCCTTACTTAGTTTTAGTGTAATAGTGTTGACCATACTTACTACTCCTTATGCATTCTTTGGGTGGAAGATACTGATCATTAATATCGCCTGTGCTGTATATAATATTGGGATTAATGTTCCGGTGTTGCTGTTTTCCGGCTCTTTTAACCGTAAAAGAATTGACCTGGAGAAAAGTCCATTTATGAATTACCAGGGTACAGGCGCAGCACAATGGCTGGTAGGTTTGCCTTTAATGATCATCCCTATTCTGCTATTCTGGATCCTGAATAAATTTGTATCCTTTGAAGTAGGAGTGATCGTATTGGCAGGTTTGGGATTATTAGGTATAATTCTGAGAAGTGCAATTATGGATATGGTTGTGGAATCGTATAGGAAAAACAAATATGCCATGATCAATGGCTTTAAACAAACAGGAGAATAGGATGATAACAGTTACCAATCTTTCAAAGGTTTACAGCGGGACTCAGGTTCTCAATATTGAGCATCTTGAAATCCCGAAGGGGCAGAGTTTTGGATTAGTGGGGAATAATGGTGCAGGGAAAACTACTTTTTTCAGCCTTTTACTGGATCTTATTCAACCAACCACGGGGAATGTATTTAACAATGAAATTACCGTTAGTCAGAGCGAGGAATGGAAACCTTTTACAGCTTCTTTTATTGATGAAAGCTTCCTGATTGGTTATCTCACACCCGAGGAGTATTTCAAATTTGTAGGGGAGCTTCGCAACCGGAATAGTGGCGATGTGACCAAATTCCTTCAAAATTTTGAGGAATTCTTCAATGGAGAAATTCTTGGCAGGAAGAAGTATTTGCGTGATCTTTCCAAGGGAAATCAAAAGAAGGTTGGAATCGTTGCTGCTTTGATAGGTGAGCCCGAAGTTGTTATTCTTGATGAACCTTTTGCGAATCTCGATCCCACCACCCAAATTCGGCTAAAAGCCTTAATCCGTGAGCTTTTAGAGAATTCTGAAATGACTATTCTCATTTCCAGTCATGATCTTATTCACGTGACCGAAGTCTGTGAGCGAATAGTGGTACTGGACAAAGGGCGAATTGTAAACGATATCAGGACTTCTGAAGCAACTCTAAAAGAACTCGAGCAGTATTTTGCCGGGGCAGCAGGAAAAGAAGAGAATACCCTTGAGGAGGATGTACCTCAGAAGCAGGTATAAGTCGTATTTGATTGCAATAAGAACCTTCAGAAACAGATTCATTTCCCACCTCTCCACAGCCCGGAAAATTTAACTATTTTTACCTACTGCAATAATAATTGCGACGCATATAAGTTATTGCTAATAAGAAGAATCAGCTGATTTGAAAGTATTTATAAAAACTACTGCCATTTTATTCCTGTTGATTGCTATAACAGGCTGTTCGAGAAAGAAGAATACTTTTCTTAATCGTAACTGGCATGCTGTGACCGCCGAATATAATACCCTGTATAACGGAAATCTGGCTCTTGAACTGGGAATCGAGGCGCTTAATGATCGTTACCTTGATAACTACTGGGACATCTTACCGGTAGAACGTATGGAAATTAGGGAACAGGTGATGGCTCCCGGGGAGAACATCAATCCTAATTTTCTGGTGGCCGAGGAAAAAGCCGTGAAGGCTATCCAGAGGCACTCCATGTTAATAGAAGGAAGTGAAAAGAATCCGCAGATCGACGAGGCGTACCTTCTCCTGGGAAAAGCAAGATATTATGATCAAAGATTTGTCCCGGCGCTTGAAGCTTTCAATTATATCCTGCATAAATATCCACTGAGCAATACTATCAATGAGGCAAGAATATGGCGTGAAAAAACAAATATGCGCCTGGAATTTGATGAGGTAGCTATCAGAAATCTCAAAAAGATCCTGCAAGCAGAGCGGCTTGACAAGGCCGACAGGGCAGAGGCTTCGGCCATGTTAGCACAGGCTTATCTCAACATTGGCGCCCAGGACAGTTCTCTTGCACATATTAAAAAGGCTGCAGAACTTACTGAAGTCAATAATAAAAAAGGACGCTACTGGTATATTACCGGCCAACTTTATGATGTGTTAGGCAAACCGGATAGTGCTTCTTATGCCTTTGACCAGGTAATTGATCTTAATAGAAAGATACCGCGAATCTATTTAGTCAATGCCATGGTCAGGCAAATCGAATTTATGGATGCTACTTCAGACAAAAAAGCTGAAGTACTGGAACAGTTGAATTCTCTTGCAGGAGATCGTGAGAACCGACCTTATCTTGACAAGATATATTTCCAGCTGGCCGAATTTCATTACCGGCAGGATTCCATACGTCTCGCTGTTGATTATTATAACCGTTCCCTGCGCACACCTTCCAATAATGCATATCTACAGTCCCTGGATTATGAAACCCTTGGAAACATTAATTTTGATGCAGCCAATTATGAAGTTGCGGGAGCCTATTACGATAGTACGCTTACAAAACTGTCGACCAATTCCCGGGAGTACAGGCTGATTAAAAGAAAGAGGGATAACCTGGAAGACGTGATCTATTATGAAAATATGGCCAGGGAAGCAGATAGTATCCTGTATCTCGCCTCTCTTCCTGAAGAAAAGCAGTTGGCATATTTTACAGATTATACAGATAAACTGAGGGAAAAAGCAAGCAGTGAGGCTGAAAAACCCACACAACAGGCAGCTGCCGAGAATTTCTTTGAAAATAAACGTCCTGCTATGCCCGGTGTTCCCAATCCCGGCTCTTCATTCTACTTCTATAACGCTACGGCCGTGGCTTATGGAAAACAGGAATTCTTCCGGCGGTGGGGTGACAGAGAACTTGCAGATAACTGGCGAACCCGCAGAACAGCAGGGCAGGGCGCAGCTCTGGATAAAATAGGAGTCGCGGAGGTCCTTGATAATGATCCAAGATTTGATCCTCAAACTTACTTAACGACTCTTCCAAAAGATAAGGCTGCGATTGACAGTCTGCAAAGCGACCTTAATTTTGCTACCTATCAGTTAGGGCTTATTTATCGTGAAAAATTTGGAGAGAACGAATTAGCGGCCGAACGCCTGGAATTTCTTTTAGACAACAATCCGGAGGAACGCCTGTTAATTCCGGCGAAGTACAATTTGTATAAGATTTATGATGAGCTGGGAATGACAGCTAAAGCACTGTCTCTCAAAAATGACATTTTAGTAAGATATCCGGAATCGCGGTACGCAGCAATTCTTGAAAATCCGGAGAGTTTTATGCGGGATGAAAATAATCCTACTGCCCTTTACGAAGAACTTTACAGGAAGTATGAAAATCAGGAATACCAGGCGGTAATAACCGAAAGCAGTGAAATGATCAATCAATTCACAGGAGATGAGATCGTGCCAAAGCTCGAACTGCTCAAAGCTATGGCCGAGGGAAGATTATACGGATTTGAAAAGTACCGGGAAAGTTTAAATTATGTAGCTTTAAATTACCCTCAGGCTTCAGAGGGTAAAAAAGCCCAGGAATTATTAACCAAAGCCCTGCCTTCTCTTTCGGCTTCAGAATTTACTGCAGATTCTATTGTAACCTCTTTCAAACTGGTTTTTCCGTTTGAGAAAGCCGCACGTGAGGATGCCACTGAACTGAAAAAGCAAATTTCAGAAATAATCACAGAACAGGGTGAGTCACAGGAGGTTTCGGTGGATGTTTATAATGAGGATCAGGATTTTGTTGTAGTGCATGGATTTACATCGGCACAAAGGGCTAAAGGTTTCGCAGAAAATCTTGTAAAGAATAAAAAACAGCCTGTTACCAAAAATTATTTTTATATTTCGACCCCAAACTACCGGATCGCCCAGATCCACAAGAACATAGAAACCTACTTAAATTCATTAAACACCCCCTAACAAATGTTTAATCAGGAAAAAAAGGCAAAGTCTACAGCAGAAATAAGCAAAGAACAAAACAAAATTGCTCCCGGTACAAAGATCACAGGAAATATCGAGGCTAAAGGCGGCTTTCGGATAGATGGTTGTATCGAAGGCTCTGTAAAAACTCCGGGAAAAATAGTCATTGGCAAAGAAGGATTTGTCAAAGGCGAGCTCGAATGTGAGAACGCAGATATTGAAGGAAAATTTACAGGGACCTTAAAGATATCAGGCACCTTAAGTTTGAGAAGCACTGCTTTAATAGAAGGAGACGCCACTGTTTCCAAACTGGCAGTTGAACCAGGCGCCACCTTCAATGCAACCTGTGAAATGCGGGGTGGAGTGAAAACGATCCACAATGAAAAAGGAGAAGGAAAACGACAACAAGAAAAGTCAGCTTAAGAACTGGGCTATCTTTTCGGGCATTGCATTCCAAATGGGCGCAACTATTTTTCTGTGTGCCTGGATTGGTAAAAAGCTCGATGAGCGTTATCCTATGGAGAAGAACTGGTTCACAATTGGCTTTGTTCTATTTGGACTTGTCGCTTCGGTCTATGTGGTTCTAAAACAGCTTAAACGCTATAATAATTGAATCCCCTACTATTAAATGATCTTGTAAAGTTCAGTTTCCTACTGTTTCTGGCAGCGGGTGCCAGTTATGGGATTCACTATGGGGTGTTTATATATCTAAATCCCGGCGAAACCCTGGATCTAATCAACTTTGCCTACAAATTCAATATTGGCATCACATTACTTTTTACCAGCACCATCATCTTAGCCAGTGAACATCTCAAGGAGCAGCTGGGTTTCATTTTTCTCATTAGTGGATTTGTAAAACTGGCTATCTTTATTTACCTGATTAAAACTTCAGATTTTTCTCTTGAAAAATCTGTGTTCCTGCATTTTTTTGCTCCTTATGTAGTGTGTATGATAGTGGAAATTTTTTATATCATCAAGATTCTGAACCGCACTAACTTCAGCAATGACAGCTAATTACAGCGGTTTCTCACTAAAAAAACAATTCAAAGGCTTAGGCTAATTATTTTTATATAATTATGTACATTTGCAGCCAAATTAAAGGACTGTAATTCACCTGAAAATGCAAAAGGAAAACGTTGCGAATTTTTTATTAGCTTGTCTTTTAATGTTTGTGAGCTTTAATTCACAGGCATTTACTGCAAAAGAGCCTCAGGAAGGAGGCGACGCAAAGGTCAATACCGAAGAAGAAATTAAGGAATATATTGATCATCACCTTGCAGATTCCCATTATGTAAATTTCTTTTCTGACGGGGAAACCGGAGCTCATTATGGCTTTCCGCTTCCGGTGATCATCTGGGATGACGGATTAAAAGTTTTTTCTTCCGGAAGGTTCCATCATGGAGAAGACCTGGTTGAAATTGACGGGCAGCATTACAGATATTACCACAGTAAGATTTATAAAACAGATGCCGAAGGAACCATTACATATAATGAAAATGGTTTCCCTGCCAATGAACGGCCTCTGGATTTCTCTATAACCAAGAATGTGCTTTACATGCTTGTAGTAAGCATTTTAATGCTTCTTGTGTTTGGCGGGTTGGCCAGACAATATAAAAATCGGAACATCCCTAAAGGTTCAGGAAGAGTATTGGAACCTCTTGTTTTATATGTGCGGGATGAGATTGCAAAACCAAACATTGGTAAGAACTATAGAAAATATACCGGATTCCTTTTAACTGTTTTCTTCTTTATCTGGATCCTCAACCTTCTGGGTATGACACCGCTGGGAGTAAACGTAACCGGAAATATAGCCGTGACTATGGCGCTGGCCCTCATCACTTTCTTTATTGTTCAGTTTAGCGGGACTAAAGACTACTGGAAACACATCTTCTGGATGCCGGGAGTACCCGTGCCTATGAAGATCATTCTGGCTCCTATTGAAGTGCTTGGAATGTTCACAAAGCCATTTGCGCTTATGATACGTCTTTTCGCGAACATGACTGCCGGTCACGTGATCATTATGACTTTATTAGGATTGATCGTGGTTTTCCAAAACTGGATCGCAGGTCCTGCTTTCTTTGGATTTACAATTTTCATTTCAATTATAGAATTACTTGTAGCATTTCTTCAGGCTTATATCTTCACACTGCTTAGTGCCCTTTACATTGGGATGGCGGTTGAGGAGCACGATGACCACCATCCTGCCGACAACGAAGACATTCCTGTATTATAATAATATATAACGTTTTTAAGAGTAAGTTTAATTTTTAATAAATAAGTATGGAAGCCTTAAATTTAGATTTGATTGGAGCTGGTTTAATTATTATTGGAGCCGGTTTTGGTCTTGGTAAGATTGGTAGCGCTGCAATGGAAGGAATTGCACGTCAGCCAGAAGCTGCCGGTAAAATCCAAACTGCAATGATTATTATCGCTGCACTTTTGGAAGGTGTTGCTTTTGCTGCTCTTTTCGCGGTATAAGTAATCAGAAAGAATTTCAAGCTTTGCAGCGGTTGGCTGCAAAGCTTGAATTATTAAAAAATTAAACAATAGAAGAAATTAGATAGAATATGGAAAAGTTAGTCAACGATTTTTCTTTTGGATTGTTTTTCTGGCAGATCATCATTTTGGTGGTTCTGGTAATTTTGCTTAAAAAACTTGCATGGAAACCCATTTTAGATGCTCTTAATGCAAGAGAGCAGGGGATTCAGGATGCGCTTGAATCTGCAGAGAATGCCCGTAAGGAAATGCAGAATCTTCAGGCAGATAACGAAAAGTTGTTACAGGAAGCTCGTATGGAGCGTGACAGTATGATCAAGGAAGCAAGGCAGATCAAAGAGAAAATGATTGCAGAAGCTAAGGAAGATGCCCAGAGAGAAGGAGAGAAAATGATCCAGCAGGCCAAAGCGACTATTCAGACTGAAAAAAATGCAGCTCTTGCTGATATTAAGAATCAGGTAGCAACATTATCTATTCAGATCGCCGAGAAAGTGGTAAGGGAAGAGCTTTCAACCAATGCCAAACAGGAAAGACTGGTTGAGGACATGCTTGATGACGTTACCTTAAACTAATATTATGCACGGAAGCAGAGCAGCCGCAAGATATGCCAAAGCCCTTTTGAGCCTGGCGAAGGATAAGAACGTTACCCGTGAGGTTAATGAAGATATGAGCCTCATCGATAATACGATTAAGGAGAGCAGTGACCTTAGAGCCTTTTTAAAGAGCCCTGTGATCAAGAACAACATGAAGAAAAATGCCCTTTTAGAGATCTTTAGATCTGTTAATGGCGTTACTTCAGGAGTATTTGAGGTTCTCATTGAGAACAATAGACTTGATATTCTTCCATTGGTGGCCTCTAATTATAAGAGGCTTTATGATGAGATGAACGGCGTGCAGGTTGCAAAAGTGACTACAGCAATTCCTCTTACGCCTGCACTTGAGGCGAAAATTCAGCAGAAAGTGAAGGAGCTAACAGGGAATGAAGCCAAAATAGAGAACATCATTGATGAAGGCATCATTGGCGGTTTTATTTTGAGAGTAGGGGATATTCAGTATAATGGAAGTGTCCGCTCCCAGCTTACAAACCTGAAAAGAGAATTACAAAACAATACATACGTTTCAAAAATTTAATTAAAACAGTTGCGCCCGGGCGCAGCATTTTATTCTAAATAATTATGGCAGAAATTAATCCGGCTGAAGTATCAGCGATATTAAAAAAACAGCTTTCCGGTTTTGAGGCTAAGGCTTCTCTGGACGAAGTAGGAACCGTGCTTAACGTAGGGGATGGTATCGCCAACGTATACGGACTGGCAAATGCACAATACGGTGAGTTGGTGGAGTTTGAAGGTGGACTGGAAGGGATCGTTCTTAACCTGTTAGAAGATAACGTTGGGGTGGTACTTTTAGGGCCTTATAAGCAGGTGAAGGAAGGAGCTACAGTTAAAAGAACTCAGAGAATTGCTTCTATAAAAGTTGGAGAAGGGATTGTTGGACGTGTTGTTGATACATTAGGAGCTCCAATCGACGGAAAAGGACCTATAGAAGGTGAGACTTTCGAAATGCCACTTGAAAGAAAGGCGCCGGGTGTTATTTATCGCCAGCCGGTAACCGAACCTCTTCAAACAGGGATCAAATCTATCGATGCTATGGTGCCAATTGGTCGTGGACAGAGAGAACTTGTGATCGGTGACCGCCAGACAGGTAAAACTGCCGTGGTTATTGACACAATTCTTAATCAAAAAGAATTTTATGATGCAGGGGAACCTGTGTATTGTATATATGTAGCTATTGGGCAAAAAGCCTCTACAGTGGCCGGTATTGCCAAGACTCTTGAAGATAAGGGAGCTCTTGCCTATACTACTATTGTTGCTGCAAACGCATCAGACCCTGCTCCTATGCAGGTTTATGCTCCCTTTGCAGGTGCTGCGATCGGAGAATATTTCAGGGATACAGGACGTCCTGCATTGATCGTTTATGATGATCTTTCAAAACAGGCCGTTGCTTACCGTGAGGTTTCCTTACTTCTAAGACGTCCCCCGGGACGTGAGGCATATCCTGGAGACGTTTTCTTCCTTCACTCTAGACTTCTTGAGCGTGCTGCAAAGATCATTAACGATGATGATATTGCGGCGAGTATGAATGACCTTCCGGATGTTTTAAAAGATAAGGTAAAAGGTGGTGGATCGCTTACTGCACTTCCACTTATTGAGACTCAGGCAGGTGACGTATCGGCTTATATTCCAACAAACGTGATCTCGATTACAGATGGGCAGATCTTCTTAACTTCAGATTTATTTAACTCGGGGGTTCGTCCTGCAATTAACGTAGGTATTTCTGTATCACGTGTTGGTGGTGCTGCACAGATCAAGTCCATGAAGAAAGTTGCCGGTACCCTGAAGCTTGACCAGGCTCAATATCGTGAACTTGAAGCTTTCGCAAAATTCGGATCTGATCTTGATCCTGCGACCCTTAACATTATTGAAAAAGGTAAGCGTAACGTGGAGATCCTTAAACAGGCAGAAAACAATCCTTATCCTGTTGAAAAGCAGATCGCGATCATCTATGCCGGTTCCAAGAACCTGTTGAGAAATGTTCCGGTTGAGAAAGTAAGAGAATTTGAAAACGATTACCTGGAGTATCTTGATGCCAAGCACAGAGATGTACTTGATCAACTAAAGACAGGTAAGATCAACGACGAGATCACAGATACGTTGACAAACGTAGCTAAGGAGATTTCAGCTAAGTATAAAAAATAGTTTTTCAAGTGCTGAGTTAAGAGTTATGAGTTATGAGCAAACTGGAAGAAAGCCCAATCAGGATTAAAAGTTTTCAGTTTGCTTGTGACATAGTTTTCTTCACCCGGTCTTTGAAAAAACAAAATGAATATGAGCTGGCTTCCCAGCTGTTAAAAAGTGGAACGAGCATTGGAGCGAATGTTAGAGAAGCACAAAGGGGAGTAAGCACAAAAGATTTCAAGAATAAATTTGGTATTGCTTTAAAAGAAGCCGATGAAACCAAATACTGGTTGGAGCTTATCGAAGCAACATCAGAAAATGATTGTAAAGTTTTAATTGCTAAGTGTGAAGAGTTGATGAGAATATTGGTGTCTATTATTAAGAACTCCTAACTCCTAACTCAAAACTCATAACTATAAACAATGGCCAATTTAAAAGAATTAAGAAGCAGGATTACCTCGGTTTCCTCGACCATGCAGATCACCAGTGCCATGAAAATGGTATCGGCTGCAAAGTTGAGCAAGGCGCAGGATGCTATTACCGCTATGCGGCCGTATTCAGAAAAGCTTTCTGAATTACTTCAGTCTCTTAGTGCAACTCTTGACAGTGATCAATCGAGCAAGTATTCTGAGCAGCGTGAGGTGAACAAGGTGCTTATGGTAGCAGTTTCTTCCAACCGCGGATTGGCAGGTGCTTTTAACTCGAATATAGTTAAAGGCTCGAAATACGTGGCAGATCGTGATTACAGCGATAAGAACGTTGAGTTCTATACGATTGGTAAAAAGGCAAATGACATTCTTAAAAAGACGCACAAGATCTATAAGACTGAAACTGCCATTTACGATGATCTTAGCTTTGAAAATGCTGAAGCTATTGCTACGGAATTGATGCAGCTCTTTGTAGAAGGTCAGTTCGACAAGATCGTCCTCGTCTACAACCAGTTTGTGAACGCCGCGACACAAAATGTACAGGTAGAGCAATTTTTGCCCATTGTTCCGGTTGAAAGAGATGAGAATGTCACTTTGGACTACATTTTTGAACCATCTAAGGAAGAGATTGTAATGGAACT
Organism: Salinimicrobium xinjiangense DSM 19287; assembly: GCF_000423585.1. GTDB lineage: Bacteria > Bacteroidota > Bacteroidia > Flavobacteriales > Flavobacteriaceae > Salinimicrobium > Salinimicrobium xinjiangense. The sequence continues at coordinate 159,250 of NZ_AUIG01000002.1, read as the reverse complement.
AATTCCTAAATCTCTGAAAATGCAGGTTTACAAGGCCCTTCGTGACTCTTTCGCTTCTGAACACGGCGCACGGATGACTGCGATGCATAAGGCCACAGATAATGCAACAGAACTTAGAGACTCATTAAAATTATCATACAATAAAGCCCGTCAGGCATCCATTACCAATGAGATCCTTGAGATCGTGGGTGGAGCTGAGGCATTAAATAAATAAATTACAAGGCTGAAGTTCAGCTTTTAGAAACTCCGCATCACCCGATGCGGAGTTTTTTATTTATAACAGTTTGCCAGGAGTATTACACTTTTATCGATGACGTTACGATCTACTAAAAATTATTTTTTATAAATCTGGTCTTGGCTCTTGGTTCTTGAAGCAAAGCGGTCTTTATTCTTAAAAAATTAATTGGTATCAAAATTGAAGTAAATTAAGGGAACAATAAATAATTTTGGCCATGAAACCTTTTCTACTCTCATTCTCGGCGCTTTTAGTGATCTTTAGTTTCAGCAACTGCGCAAATGGAAAACAGCTTCAGGAGAATCCTCCAAAAGTTGTTCAGCAGCCATATTATTCTACCTGGACCGGAGGAGTGAAAGCGGCAGGTTCCGGCTTTAACTTATTTATTCCGGTAGAAAAGGGTTCAGAGATTGTTCTGGATACTGTTTACTTCCGCGGAAAAAAGGGAATGCTCGAAAAAGATCCTTCTAATGAAAACCTTTATGTCGCCAGGTTCAAAACCGCTTCTGCCGAACATGACAGGGATTTTGTGATGCATGAAGACCCTAGGATGGAGTACGGGAATAAACCCCCGGCTATCAGGGAACGTATACCTTTTGAGCTTAAAGAAGGAGAGGCAGTAGTGCATTACACCAAAAACGGAAAGTCAAAATACTTCAGGCTCACCGATATTCAGAAAAAAGATTCGGGGGATGTCAAAGTAAAAAACCCTCAAAACATTCAGCATTAATAGTACATTTGTGAGATAATCTCAACCAAAGACTATTGGCGCTTTTTCAGAAGCTATTTAAACAAACCTTTATTTATGGAGTTGCCACTGTGGTGCCCAGGATGTTGTCCTTCCTGTTGCTGCCCCTGTATTCGGCATATCTTCCCACCGAAGGATTTGGAGAGGTAGCAATAGTTTTCTCCTGGATGGCCGTTTTTAATGTACTGCTTGCCTACGGGATGGAAACCTCTTTTTTCAGGTTTTTCCACCAGGAGAAATATTCTAAAGAGGTTACGGCTACTTCGGCCATCTCCCTGATGGGTTCGACAGCTATTTTTTTAATGCTCGGCTTCATATTTATGGAGCAGATCTCGGCTGCCACTGCCATTGCTTCCCACTATATCCTTTACGTACTATTGATTCTTGCACTCGATGCGCTTTCTACCATTCCGTTTGCATGGTTGCGGGCAACAGAGCGCCCCGGGACTTTTGCAATTATTAAAATCGGGAATGTCGCCGTCAATCTCGGTCTGAATATTTTCTTCATAGTATACCTTCCAAAAATAGCATCTCAAAACACCTTTTTTGAGACCATATATATTCCCAATTTTGAGATCGCGTACATCTTCATTGCGAATCTTATTGCAAGTGCATTGACGCTGCTCGTTATGCTGCCATTCTATTTCAAGCTACCATACACATTCAACAGCAGCCTCTGGAAAAAAATGCTGAATTACGGTGCGCCTATTTTAATTGCGGGAATAGGATTTGTAATTAATGAAGTGTTCGACAAGATCCTGCTGGGATGGCTATTGCCCCAGGACATAGCAAAATCTGAAGTTGGTGCCTACGCCGCATGTTATCGCCTGGCGCTGTTTATGACACTCTTTGCAACAGCTTTTAGAATGGGAATAGAACCTTTCTTTTTTAGCCATGCAAAAGAAAAAGATGCGACTAAGACCTATGCCTTGATCACCAGATATTTTGTTGTCTTTGGAGCGGTTATCCTGGTTACGGTAACCATTTTTGCAGATCTTCTAAAGCTATTGCTTATTCGTGATTCCTCCTATTGGGACGCCATGATAGTGGTGCCAATGATCCTTATCGCCAATTTTTTCCTGGGGATCTATCACAATCTTTCCGTTTGGTATAAGGTGAATGACCGCACAAGATTTGCCGGTTATATCTCTATTTTTGGAGCGATTGTAACCCTGGTGCTCAACTTCTGGCTTATTCCGTATTACAGTTATGTAGGATCGGCCATTGCAACTATGGCGGCTTATGGAAGTATGATGCTGCTGTCCCTTTACTTCGGAAGGAAATACTATCCCATTCCGTATGACCTGAAGCGAATAGGAGGCTATCTGCTTATTTCCATTAGTTTTTCCACTGTCTATTTCTACCTTTTTAGAAATAATTATTACCTCGGGAGTATATTAATTCTTATCTTTTTTGCCCTTATTTATTACGCTGAAAAGGATCAGTTAAAACTACTTCTGAAGAAATCATAGTTTTGTTTCTTCTGAAGAAAATTTAAAGAAAATGAACGTAAAAATAATCAACAAATCCCGGCATGAATTGCCGGCTTATGAGACCGGTGCTTCTGCCGGAATGGACCTGCGGGCTAATATTTCCGAACCCGTCACTTTGAAACCTCTGGAAAGAGCCGTTATTAAAACCGGACTTTTTATTGAACTTCCGGTAGGCTACGAGGCACAGGTGAGACCCCGAAGCGGACTGGCTGCCAAGAAAGGTATTACGGTCCTCAATTCTCCCGGCACGGTTGATGCCGATTACAGGGGTGAAGTAGGAGTCATTTTGGTCAACTTATCAAATGAAGAATTCACCATTCAGGATGGGGAACGGATCGCCCAGATGGTGATCTCCCGCCATGAACACATCACCTGGAAAGAAGTGGATACTCTTGAAGAAACCACGCGTGGTGCAGGTGGCTTTGGAAGCACTGGTGTTTAAGTGTTCAGTGCTCGGTGAGCAGTGATCAGTATTTTTCACAAGCGAAAATCTTCCCTTTCCTTCGGAGAGGCGCCGGGGGAGAGAATAAACAACAAACCACAAACTAAAAACAAATAGGTGAGCATCTCAATACTCACTACTAAATACTCAATACTAACAAAATGAAGATCATAGTTCCCATGGCGGGTCGCGGTTCGCGGCTTCGCCCACATACATTAACAGTTCCAAAACCTTTAATCCCAATAGCAGGTAAACCTATAGTGCACAGGCTGGTAGAAGACATTGCCAAAGTGCTCGATGAAAAGATCGATGAGATCGCTTTTATTATTGGTGAGGATTTTGGAGAAAAGGTGGAAACCGATCTAAAGGAAATCGCCAAAACCCTGGGTGCAAAAGGAACCATATATTACCAGGATAAACCTCTTGGCACCGGTCATGCCATTATGTGTGCAAAGGATTCCCTTGAAGGTCCTGCGGTAATTGCTTATGCAGATACACTTTTTAAGGCCGATTTTACGTTAGATAAAGAAGCCGATGCCGTAATATGGGTAAAACAGGTGGAAAACCCTTCAGCATATGGCGTAGTGCAGTTAAATGAGAAGCGGGAAATAGTTGATCTTGTAGAAAAGCCTCAGGACTTCGTTTCAGATCTTGCAGTAATTGGGATCTACTATTTCAGAGATGTAGCTGTTCTTAAGAATGAACTACAGGAAGTACTTGACAAGAACATCATCCGCGGAGGTGAGTACCAGATCAATGACGGGATACAGGCGATGAAGTCTAAGGGTGCCAGATTTGTTCCCGGAAAGGTCGATGAATGGATGGATTGCGGAAACAAACAGGTGACGGTTGAAACCAACACGAGAATGCTGAATTTCCTGCAGGAAGATGGAGAAGATCTGGTGGCCTCAAATGTGGAAATGGAAAATTCAGAGATTATTGAGCCCTGTTTTATCGGGGAAAATGTAGTGCTGAAAAATGCTAAAATAGGTCCCAATGTTTCCGTAGGAAACGGAACTAAAATAAGTGACTCAACAGTAAAGAACAGCCTTATCCAAACCTTTGCCGAAGTAAGGAATGCAGAATTGAATAATGCCATGATAGGGAACTTCGCCAGGTTTAACGGGAAATTTACTGAAATTAGCATAGGAGACTATTCTGTACTGGAATAACCTTTGTTGCAAAAGACGAATGAAAAAAACTCTTTACATAGTCCCTTTTTTGACACTACTGTTTGCCGGGAATCCGGCGAGCGCGCAGGTGCCCGAGAAACCTGTGGTGGAAATGGCGGGCGACAGCCTGGGAAATGTGACAGATGCTTTTCAAGAGAAGTTTTTTGAGGCACTAAAGCAAAAGGCAATTGAGAACTACGACCGGGCGATAGATGCTTTGGTACAGGCTCTCGCATTTAATTCCGAAGAACCTGTAGTTTACCTGGAACTGGGAAAGAATTACAACGCGCTTCAAAAGTACGCCGAAGCGGCGGCTTACCTTGAACGAGGAAGAAAAGCAGCCCCCGGGAATGCCGCAATGCTGGAAGAGTTATACACTACCTATTATCAGAATAAAGAATTCGATCGGGCGTTGCCGGTAGTAAAGGAGCTGGCAAAAATAAATACAGCATTTTCTGAAGATCTCGTAAATCTATATATACAAAACGAGCAATTTGAGGCAGCACTTAGTCTCCTGGATTCCCTGGACAAAACCAAAGGCTCCAGTACATATCGCGAAAGTCTGCGCAGGCAGGTCTATGCCCGCACCAATAATGTGGAGGCGCAAATAAGCGATTTGAAGGAGAATATTGGTGAGAATCCGCAGGATGAGAAAGATTACCTGAACCTCATTTTTGTCTACAGCGAAAGCGGACAGGTTGATAAGGCTTTTGAAACTGCGCAGCAATTACTGGAAATAAATCCCGATTCAGAACTGGTACATCTTGCTCTTTACAAGTTCTATATGACTAAAGATGATTCTGCGGAAGCTGTGAATTCCATGGATGTGCTTTTAGGAAGTGATCAGATCGATGAAGTCACAAAGTATCAGGCGTTGAACGATTTTCTAATTTATGTGACAGAAAATCCTTCTTTGGAAGAAGATTTGATAAGACTGGTAAAGGTGTTCTCTGAAAAGGAGAATAATCAAAAGGTCTACAAACAACTTGGTACCTTTTTCTTGGAAAAGGGAAATCCGGAGGTAGCACTTGATTATTTCAACACGGCCCTTAAAAATGAGAAAAATGATTTTGGCCTTTTCCGGGAGGTGATCACCCTGGAAGCTGAAGCCGGGAATTATGAGCAGGTCAAGGTGCTAAGCGAAAGAGCACTGGAAATTTTTCCGGCGCAATCCTGGTTGTTTTTAATGCTGGGTACAGCGCAGAATTCATCCGGGGAGTTTAAAAAAGCTGAAGATAATTTGCTCATGGGACTTGATTATTTGATCGAAGATCCTGAACTGGAACGAAAATTTTACCGCCAACTGGCAGAAAGCTATAAAGGATTAAGCGAACCTCAAAAGGCTTCGGAAGCACTGAAGAAAGCAGAAAATAATAAACAATAAAATTGCTGAATGACCTACAAACATTTTTTCCCCCTGATCATACTTTCAATTGTGTTTTTAACTTCTTGCGGTAGCGCCCGAAAAGCTAAAATGGGAACCACTGCCCCCGAAGATGCCGCAGTAGCAGCCGTTGTGGCCAGTCACTATGCAAATGAGGTGGATTTCAATACCTTACAGGGAAGACTTAATCTTAATTATCAAACTGAAGATCGCAGCCAAAGTGTTACCGTGGTTTTCCGGATGAAAAAGGATGAGACTATCTGGATGAGCGGACAATTACTGGGAATACCGCTGGCCAAGGTCATGATCACGCCGAATTCCGTTCAATTCTACGAAAAGATCACCCGTACCTATTTTGATGGGGATTTCAGACTCTTAAGTGATCTCCTGGGAACTCCCCTTGACTATGAAAAGATGCAGAATCTTCTATTGGGACAAACCATTTATGACCTCAGGGATGAAAGATACAGATTGACAGAATCCACCCGCGGATATCAACTGGAACCAGAGCAAGAAGCTCTTTTGAAAAAGATGTTTCTGCTGGATGCAGGGAATTTCAAAGCTCTGGCGCAACAATTGGGTCAGCCGCGGGATAACAGAAGCGTGACCGTTACTTATCCCGAATATCAAAAGATCAGCGGACAATTATTTCCCGGACAAATACAGATAGTTGCCAATGACGGGCCTGAAAATACCCGTATAGATATGACTTTTAGAAACGTGGAATTTAATGTTCCGGTTTCATTTCCTTTTTCAATACCTTCGGGCTACGAAGAAATTATCATTGAATGAGCACACGAATTTTGTTTAAGTACTGCCTTGTTGCAGTTATAATGTTGATATCCCTGCAGGCTTTTTCTCAAGCAGATAAGAGAGAAGAGCTTGAGCAACGCAGGTTGGAATTACAACAGGAAATTTCCAGGATCAATTCTCTGCGCACCTCAAACCTCAAAAAGGAGAAATCTATACTTACCGAAGTAGAAGACCTGCAACAACAAATAAGGTCAACAGAGAACCTGATTCGGGTGACCAATCAACAGGCAAATCTTCTTACGCGCGAAATAAACAATAATCAGAATAAAATTGGAGAACTGCGCAAGGAATTGGAGCAGTTAAAAGAAGACTACAGCAAGATGATCGCCAGGTCATATAAAAGTAAATCCCAACAGAGCAGAGTAATGTTCCTTTTATCTTCCGAAAACTTTCTGCAAGCCTACAAGCGCTTGCAGTACATGAAGCAATATGCCAATTACAGGCACCAGCAGGGAGAAGAAATTAAAATCCGCACCGAAGAATTACAAAAACTGAATAACAGTCTTGCTGAGCAGAAAAAAGCCAAGGATCAACTTATTGCTGAAAATAGGAAAACAAGAGCCGAGCTGGAGAAGAACAGAAAAGCCCAGGCAGGCTTAATTGCTGAAGTAAGAAAAAAAGAGGGGCAGTTTGCTTCTCAACTCCGCCAGAAGCAACAGGAGATCAATGCCATTGACAAGGAAATTGAAAGGATAATTGCCGAAGCTATTGCAGCAAATAATAAAGAAGAAGGTTCAACTTCCCGGGAAATATTCAAACTGACTCCCGAGGCAAAAGCATTGGCGGCTAATTTTGCCAGCAACAAGGGGAAATTGCCGTGGCCGGTTAGGTCGGGAACCGTTTCCATGCGTTTTGGAAACCAGCCTCACCCGGTGGTTAAGTCAATAACCATTAACAGTAATGGAGTTAGAATAGATACGGAACCGAACGGTAAAGCCAAAGCCATATTTGGTGGGGTTGTGAGTGAGGTCCAGGCTGTTAAGGGAGCGAATAAGGCTGTGATGGTAAGACATGGAGATTACATTTCCATTTATAATAACCTGGATAAGATCTATGTGAGAAAAGGAGATCAGGTAAGTATTGGCCAGGAATTGGGAGAAGTGGCTACAAGCAGCAGTACAGGGAAAACTACCCTTCACTTCCTCCTTTATCAAAACTCCACCAAGCTCAATCCAGAGCAGTGGATCTACCAGATGTAAAAAAATAAAGATCGCTTTGCTTCTAGAGCCAGGATTTTAGAGCCAAGACTTTTTAGTAATCCCGGAACTTTTATTTTAAGAAGACTCGAACTTCAGGCTCCGTAGGAGCGGCATTAACATGCCGCCTGTAAAGCTATCTCCCTTACCTTAAGTTATAGAATAACTACGAATCCACAAACAAAGCCTTTAGTTCTGTAGCATCAGCCGGTTTCATTTTTCCGGCAAGCACAAGACTTAATTGCTTACGACGAAGCGCCGCGTCGTAGCGCTGCTTCTCAAGTTCAGTCTCGGGTTGCAGCGGCGGAATGCTCACAGGAGTTCCGGTTTCGTCTACTGCCACAAAAGTATAAATAGCTTCATTGGCCTTAGAACGTTGCCCGCTTTCGCGGTCTTCTACCCACACATCTATATAGATCTCCATTGAAGATTTGAAAGCTCTTGAAACCTTAGCTTCAACAGTTACAACACTTCCCAATGGCACCGCCTTATTAAAAGCCACGTGATTCACCGAAGCCGTAACCACGATCCTGCGGCTGTGGCGCCTTGCTGCGATACTGGCCGCACGATCCATCCGCGCTAATAATTCCCCTCCAAAAAGGTTATTTAAAGGATTGGTCTCACTTGGGAGAACAAGATCTGTCATTACGGTTTTGGATTCTTCGGCTGTTCTGGCTTGCATCTTTTAAATTTTCGGCAAAGGTAAGCTGCTTAGCTGTAAAAAAGCTTAAGAGGTTATTAAAAAAAGTTGACAGTAGGCAGTTTAGTGATCAGTGTTCAGTGATCAGTGATCAGAAAAGTGATTGGAATTTGGAATTTGGTGCTTGGAATTTCTTAACCTACAGTTCCTCAACTAACAACCAGGCTCCTGGATTGATTCTTTTCACACGATAGAGCTCATTGATTGCGTCTCTACGCGATTCATGACTGCTGTAGAGCACCTGATGTAGTCCAAAACGGTTAGCGCCAATCTGGCGGGCTTTAAATCCTTCTGCTTTTAATTCCTCAACTGCCTTGGCAGCATTCTCTTCTTCTCTGAAGGCTCCGGCCACAATGTGGTAATTTCCGGTTTGTTTTGAGACTGTAAGAGTCACTGCAGGAAGAGGATTGTCAATTACAAATGTTGCCTGCTGGATCTGACTTTCAAGCTTAGACACTGCTTTTTGCTGTTCTGCCAGGTTGTGTTCATTTACCTGAACGCTGTAGATGTTGATCCCCGCTGCACCACTTAAACCGATGGCCAGTAATCCAACGGCAGCATATTTAAGCCAGCGACCTCCGGATCTTCTCTCCGGAGTAAAGGCAACAGGAGCTTTTTCTTCAAGCTCCACTGCTTGCTTTTTGTATACTTCCCTGTTGATAACAGTAGAGGCGAATGGGCTTAAACCGAAAGCTTCTTTTAAATAATTGGTCTGTGCGGCAGGTTCAAATTGCAGTTTATCGTCTTCAGTCAGGGTGAAGGAACCTATATTTTCAAAATTGATCAGCTTGTTCTCCTCCAGTACAATCCCCAGATCCTGCACAAACTGCTCAATCTTTTCAACTGCCGACTCATAACTTACCTTTTCAACCTCTGCGATATAATTCGCGAGTAAACCGTCATTTTTCACCAGTTGCCGGTTAAAAGAAACCGACTTTTTAGGTGGATAAAATTCATTTGTGGTTTCATGAATGCGGGCTGAATGTTGTTGAGTAATGAAAGCTCCAAATCCCGGAAGGACGACACATTCATACCTGTAAAGAAGATCGTGGATGTAAGTTGCTACTGCCATATGAACAAATGTAAAATATTTTATTTTCGGAAAAAACAGCATCAGCATATTTTATTAACAAATTTTTATTCTAATTTTCCCGCTTTATTTTGAGGATGAAAGAATCTGATTTACAGTATGTTTTGGCGCTTCAGCATGTGCCTAATCTGGGGGATGCTTCGGCGAAAAAACTAATACGTCATGCAGGTTCTGCTGAGGCTGTTTTTAAAGAAAAAAAATCTGCACTTCTTAAGATTGACGGGATTGGAAACTATAAGCTCAATGAACTATTTTCTTCTGAAAACCTGAAAGCTGCCGAACAGGAATTGGAATTTATTTGGCAAAATGATATTCAAACCTTCTACTATTTAGATGCTGATTATCCTGAAAAGTTAAGGCATTGCCCGGACGGGCCAATCCTGCTTTTCAAACGTGGAAACCTGGATCTTGTTAACAAGAAGATCCTCAGCATAGTAGGTACGCGAAATGTCACTACGCACGGAATTGCTTTTTGCGAAAAGTTCGTAGAGGATCTTGCATTGTTGGATGTTGTCGTGGTTTCGGGATTCGCTTACGGAGTGGATATTACAGCACAGCGAGCCGCCATTAAAAATGGTCTGCAAACAGTGGGTTGTCTCGCTCACGGTTTAAACCAGATTTATCCCGGGGTTCATCAAAAGTATGTGCAGGATGTGGAAAACAACGGCGGTTTCCTCACCGACTTCTGGAGCACCGATGTTTTTGACCGCAATAACTTTCTAAAAAGAAACAGGATCATTGCAGGTCTCAGTGAAGCAACGGTAGTAATAGAAAGTGCCGAAAAAGGAGGATCTTTAGTTACTGCAGATATTGCTAATTCCTATAATCGGGAAGTGTTTGCAGTGCCGGGAAGACCTTCAGATTCTCAAAGCAGGGGCTGTAATATGCTAATTAAATCCCAGCAGGCACATGTACTCACTTCTGCTGCCGATTTAATTTATATGCTGAACTGGAAGCCTGCAAATGAAGTGAAACCGGTTCAAAAACAGCTTTTTATTGAACTGGAAGAGGAAGAGGAAATGTTGTACGCTTATCTAAAAGATAAAGGAAAGGAACAACTGGATCTTATTGCCCTCAACTGCAGTATACCCACATTCAAAGCCGCCACCCTCTTACTCAATATGGAGCTTAAGGGTGTTGTGCGGCCTTTACCTGGGAAACTTTTTGAGGCTGTTTAATAGCCTAATTTTTTACGAACTTTGGAAAGTACATTATTTGCCACTTTTCTTGCTTTTTCTGCGCCAAAAGCAAGAGCTTCTTCAACTTTTTCCGGGTTTTCCATATAAAAAGTGTACTGTGCCCTTTCTTTTTCAAACCTGGTAATCAACAGCTCATAAAGCGCCTGTTTCGCATGGCCATAACCAAAACCTCCTGCTTCATATTTCTGGCGCATCTCTGCTGTCTGCTCCTTAGTCGCTACTAGTTTATAAATGTTGAAAACATTGTCTGTATCAGGGTCTTTTGGATCTTCCAGAGGAGTGCTGTCTGTTTGAATTGCCATGATCTGCTTCCGAAGCTGCTTGTCCGGCAAAAACAGGTTGACGATATTTCCCTTTGACTTACTCATTTTTTCTCCGTCTGTTCCGGGGACATACATGGTTTCTTCAGATACTTTAGCATCGGGCATAACAAAGGTTTCTCCCATCTTCGCATGGAACCGGGATGCCACATCACGTGTCATTTCCAAATGCTGCAGCTGGTCTTTCCCGACCGGTACGATCTCTGCATCATAGAGCAGAATATCTGCAGCCATAAGGATCGGGTAGTCAAAAAGTCCGGCGTTCACATCCTCTAACCTGTCGGCTTTGTCCTTAAAAGAATGTGCGAGAGTAAGTCTCTGGTACGGGAAAAAGCAGTTGAGGTACCAGGTCAATTCGGTGACTTGTGGAATGTCACTTTGCCGGTAAAAAACGGTTTTATTGATATCAAGACCAAAGGCGAGCCAGGTGGCTGCAGTAGATAAGGTGTTTTCCCTTAGTATTTTTGGATCCTTGATCTGGGTTAGGGTGTGTAAATTTGCTATAAATAAAAAGGAATCATTTTCAGGATCATTGGCCATTTCAATAGCCGGAATTATAGCTCCTAAAATATTCCCAAGATGCGGAGTGCCGGTGCTTTGTACTCCCGTAAGTATTCTGGACATTAGCTTGCTGTATTTTTGCACAAAGGTATCTTTTTTACAGAAGACCTTCAATTCAATTCACTACTTTTGGGCGATATGCGCATACTTAGGTCTTTCCTGGTTGTCTTGTGGAGAATATGGTTCTATATTTTAATGGCCATTCCCATTCTGGTATTTTTCCCGTTTTTATTATTGTTTACCTCCCGCACAAAGTTTTATCCGCAGTTTTTCATGATTGCCCGTTGGTGGGCCATGTTTATACTGGCAGGCATGGGGTTTTATCCAATGATTAGGAGAGAACAGAAGCTGGTAAAGGGTGAAAGTTATATGCTGGTGGCTAACCACAGCTCTATGACAGACATCATGCTCATGCTGGCGGTGGTTAATAATCCCTTTGTTTTCGTCGGAAAAAAAGAACTGGTGAAAATTCCCCTTTTTGGATACTTCTATAAACGCACCTGTATACTGGTTGACCGCGGAAATCAACGCAGCCGGAAAGAAGTTTTCGAAAGTGCCCAGCGGAGACTGAACAATGGTACAAGCATCTGCATATTTCCTGAAGGTGGCGTGCCAGAGGACACTTCTCTGATTCTTGACTCATTTAAAGACGGAGCTTTTCGTCTGGCCATTGATCACCAGATCCCTATTGTTCCTATCGTATTTTATGACAACAAAAAACGATTTCCATATATCTTCACCAAAGGGAGTCCCGGAAAGATGAGGGTTAAGATCAAAGAGTTCATTCCCACAACGGGGATGACACAGGAGAATAAAAAGGAACTGCGTGAAACTACACGGGAAGTAATTCTTCAGGAACTTCAGGAGAAATCTTCAGCTAAAATTTATAGCTAAAACCGGAATAAACACCAATGTAATACGGCTTCGCATTTTCGGTTGAGGAATCGAAGGTATTGAGCTGATATTTCAGCATTGGCTCCAGATTCAGTTTAAACTTATTGGAAAGATTATAATCAAGTCCAAAACCTATATTAGTACTAAAGCTTACGCTGTTGATATTGTTTGCCCTTCCTTCGGCAGAGATACCGGTAGATTCCAGTGAGACCTGATTCTCATCGAGGAATAGCGTACTGGCACCTCCAATAAGGTTGAGCTCAAACTTATGAGCAAACAGGTTGTATTCCAGCTCCAGAGGCACCTCTATAAAACCCATTTTCTGGTTCAGGTTGCCGCGAGTGAGGAAGCCGGCAGGATTCCGAAGGGTTCCTCCTGTAGGTTGCCTTCCTGACATTTTATCTCCGGCGCCATTTGTAACGGTGGTCCCAGATTCAAGAGACACATTCTTTAGGGGAGCAGCCCCGGAAACCCCGGCTACTGCCTGGTATGCTACGCCTCCGGTGTTATAACTCATATTGACCTTGTTCACACCCGAACGTATCTTGATCTTATCACTCAAATTATAAGCAAGATTAATTCCGTAGGAATAAGTGATCTCTCCTTCGCTGCTGTTGTTGTTAAATCTTTGGTCGAGAAAGTTCCCTCTCCCCAAATTCCCATAGTAAATGGGAGCTGCATGAGTAGAAACTTCAAATTTGGTTTTGGGAGAAGTGGCTGCAATTTCAACTTCTTCGTTTTCTGCTATTACATCGAGTAATGATTTCTTACCGGCTTCAGGCGTCGTGGAGGTTGCTTCCTTTTGAAGGTTTGTACCTGCTATGGGAGAAGGGGTATCAAAAATGACATTTTTGACACCTGTTTCGAGAGAAGCGATCTTAACAGGTGTTCTTTCTTCTTCAGATATTTGCGAAATAGAATTTGTACTGAGACTAATGGATATTTCTGATTTCTGCCCTACTTCCGACGGAACTATCGTCAATCTTGTATTAGCAGGAGAAACAGAAGGTGGGGTAGTGGTTCTTTCGGAATCCTGGTTTACTATAGAAGTGCCTCTTTGCACCGGCAGGATCCATTCTCCAATGAGTAGCAGAAATGCCAGGATAGCAGCAACTCCGGCAAGTCTTGGCCATAGCGGAGCTATAACCGGTCTTCGTTGTTCTTCCTGCTGAAGCTTTTCTGCAATAGATTTCCATACAGCATCTCTCGGAGCCGCTTCAAATTCCCGAAACTTCTCCTGATAGAGCCTGTCTATGTACTTCTTCTCTTTCATTATACAGACCTGGCAGTTTTTTTATATAGACCCGACTCTATTTTTTCTTTTAAAATTACTCTTGCCCTGGCAAGATTTGATTTGGAAGTACCGGTAGTAATATTCATGATCTCGGCAATTTCCCTGTGAGAAAACCCGTCGAGTACATATAGATTGAACACCTGCCGGTAGCGATCTGGCAGTTGCTGTATGATTCCCAGTAGATAGTCAACAGATACGTCATCTTCGTCAATCTCAATTTCCGGCTCTTTATAATGGTCTTCTCTAATGATTTCAAAAACAGTTTGTTTCCGGTACTTTTGAAGGGCTGTATTAATGACAATTCTTTTCATCCAGCCTTCAAAGGATCCTTTGTTTTTATATTGAGGCATACTTTTGAAAATCATTAAAAATGCGTCCTGCAGGTTGTCTTCTGCCTGTTGATAGGTTGAAGAATATTTTAGACATACAGGAAATAACTTGTGCGCAAACATCCTGTAAAGCTCTTCCTGAGCTTTAATATCGTGCTTTTTACATTTTTGTATGAGTTGTTTGATGCTCAATATCCAATATTTAAGTGCTGTTAAAAAATGGAGGTAGGAAAACCACCTTTTTGTTGCTATCCTCATGCCAGATAAGGCATTTCGGAATTCTAAATATAGGAATTTCAGTTGGTTCTGCAACAAAAAGCATTTCCTGCTGCAGCAAATTATTCATTTTTTGAGTGGGAAATGTAAAGGCTTTAAAAAAAAAGGAAGTTCGGGATCCATGAGAGGATCGCGAACTTCCGGGGGAATTAGCCTTTAAATTTTCCCTTTTTCCAATGCTGCTGCCACAGTAGGTTGTGGATATAAAAAACAGGCATCGTTCTTCCATAACTGCATTGGTAGTTGGGGTCTTTAATTAAGAGATGCAGAAAGTGGTGATTGGTTGCGCCCAAAAAGAAAAAATCCCGGAGATTTCCGGGATTTTAATAAAATTTTATGCTTTTGCGACCTTCATTGCGGCCACAATTTTTGTTTCGAGCTCTTCCATAAGATCTGGATTATCCTTGAGCAGCATCTTCACTGCATCACGACCCTGTCCTAGTTTTGTGTCTTCATAACTAAACCACGACCCACTTTTCTTGATGATCTCGTAATCCACGCCTATATCAATGATCTCACCTATTTTAGAAACTCCTTCCCCATACATGATATCAAATTCGGCAGTCTTAAAAGGAGGAGCAACCTTGTTCTTTACAACTTTAACTCTGGTCTTATTCCCCTGCACTTCACTGTTGCTGTCCTTAATTTGTGTAGAACGACGAATGTCCAGTCTAATAGAAGCATAGAACTTAAGCGCGTTACCACCGGTTGTGGTTTCAGGATTACCGAACATCACCCCAATCTTCTCTCTCAACTGATTAATGAAGATGACGGTACAATGAGTTTTGCTTATAGAAGCTGTTAACTTTCGCAGTGCCTGAGACATAAGCCGGGCGTGTAATCCCATTTTTGAATCCCCCATTTCACCCTCAATCTCAGATTTTGGAGTCAAAGCAGCAACAGAATCGATTACGATAATATCAATAGCTCCCGAACGAATAAGGTTGTCTGTTATTTCCAGTGCCTGCTCTCCATTGTCCGGCTGGGATATAATTAGGTTTTCCAGATCAATACCAAGTTTTTCGGCGTAAAAACGGTCAAACGCATGTTCTGCATCAATAAATGCAGCAATTCCTCCTGCTTTTTGAGCTTCGGCTATAGCGTGAAGTGTTAAAGTGGTTTTTCCTGAAGATTCGGGCCCGTATATTTCAATCACTCTTCCCCGTGGATATCCTCCAACTCCAAGTGCCAGATCAAGACCTAAAGATCCACTCGGGATCACATCCACATCCAGAACACTCTGGTCACTCATCTTCATTACGGTCCCCTTTCCGTAGGTTTTATCCATTTTGTCAAGGGTGAGTTTCAGGGCTTTTAATTTTGCTTCTCTTTCTTTCTCGTTGCTCATTTAATTCGGCTTCTTTTTATATGATAGTGCTGCTAAAATACTATAAGTTTTTAATTGTGCATAAAATTAATACGCAACCTTTCATGCTTTTGCGCATCTATTAGGTAAACCAACTATAAACTTTTATGAAGTTTTTAAAAAGAACTATTATTTTAAATATTTCCGGCAGTTCTGCAGTGGTTAACCTAAACTGCAACTGCCGAATGGACGGCGGCTAAGGTTATTCTTATTTTTAGTTGAAGAATTAAAAGTATTAATAACGAATTAGCCGTTCGAAAAAAAATGCCCCGATATCACATCCGGGCATTTTTTCATTTAATCCCTTATCTTTGCGCAAAATTCTTTAACCTTAAATGATTAGTATAGCATGCAACTGTACAATAAATTAAGCGCTAAAGAAAGGGAAGCATTACTTGAGGAGGCCGGGGAAGACCGGTTAACGCTCTCTTTCTATCAATATGCCAAAATTGGAAATCCGGAACTTTTCCGAAATCATCTCTTTATTGCCTGGGACCAAATGGAAGTCCTGGGGAGGATCTATGTAGCTCACGAAGGTATTAATGCTCAACTCTCTGTTCCTGCCAAAAACTTCGGAAAGTTCAAAGAATTCCTCGACGGAATCTATTTTCTGGAGAACGTACGCCTTAACATCGCCATAGAACACGATATTAAATCTTTCCTGAAGCTAAAGATTAAGGTTAGGGATAAAATTCTTGCCGACGGTCTTAACGATGAGACTTTTGATGTGACCAATAAAGGTGTACATGTTGATGCAAAGACCTTTAATGAGCTTATTGATGATCCAAATACGATCCTGGTGGACATGAGGAATCATTACGAGAGCGAGATTGGCCATTTCCAGGGAGCGATGACTCCAGATGTAGACACCTTTAGAGACAGTCTTGACATTATTGAAGAAGACATAAAAGATCACAAAGAGGACAAGAATCTTGTGATGTACTGCACCGGGGGAATTCGCTGTGAAAAAGCCAGCGCCTATTACAAACACAAAGGCTTTAAGAGAGTATATCAACTGGAAGGAGGGATCATTGAGTATGCCCGACAGGTGCAAAACCTGAAACTGGAAAATAAATTTCTGGGGAAAAATTTTGTTTTTGACCATAGAAGGGGAGAGCGCATAAGTGAGGATATTGTCTCGAACTGCCACCAGTGCGGCAAACCTTGCGACACTCATGTGAACTGTGCAAATGAAGCCTGTCACCTGTTGTTTATTCAGTGTGAGGAATGTTCAGAAAAAATGAATACATGTTGTTCAGCCGAATGTAAGGACATTGCAGCGCTGCCATACGAAGAGCAAAAAGCATTGCGAAAAGGTAAAGGCAATAGCAATAAGATCTTTAAAAAAGGAAGATCTGAAGTACTTAAATACAAAAACTGACAATTAGTTTCTCAAGAGTGCGTTCCATAAATAATGGTATATTTACCTCAATAGTTTTTAATTAAGACACAATTCGGGAGCAGGATTTTCTGTTCCCAGAATTTCAATATATAAAATATGGGATGTAGTAGTTGTGCTACCGGCAAGGACGGTCAGCCAAAAGGATGTAAGAATAACGGAACCTGTGGGACCGACGGTTGTAACAAACTCACCGTTTTCGACTGGTTATCAAATATGGAGCTTCCTCAGGGAATGGAGCCATTCAATATAGTAGAGGTTCGTTTTAAGAACGGGCGGAAACAATTTTTCAAAAACACAGAAAATCTTAGTCTTAGTATAGGAGATGTTGTAGCCACAGAAGCTGCTCCCGGCCATGATGTTGGGGTGATTTCTCTTGCGGGAGAACTGGTGCGCGTTCAAATGAAAAAGAAAAAGGTGCGCCAGGATAGTGCTGAAGTACTCAAGATCTACCGGAAAGCTACCCAGCGTGATATTGATATCTGGCAGGAAGCTCGTGACCGTGAGGAAAAAATGAAAGTACGTGCCAGGGAGATTGCAATAAGGCTAAATCTTCAAATGAAGATTAGTGATATTGAATTTCAGGGTGATGCTTCAAAAGCAACTTTCTACTATACTGCAGAAGAAAGAGTTGATTTTCGCCAGCTTATCAAAGAATTCGCCAGAGAATTCAACACGCGCATTGAAATGCGGCAAATTGGCTTCAGGCAGGAAGCCTCCCGTCTTGGAGGAATTGGTTCCTGCGGAAGGGAATTATGCTGTTCAACCTGGTTGACCGACTTTAGAAGCGTGAATACTTCCGCAGCAAGATATCAGCAGCTTTCCCTGAATCCTCAGAAGCTTGCAGGACAGTGCGGAAAATTAAAATGCTGTCTTAATTATGAACTGGACACTTACCTCGACGCTCTGAAGGATTTTCCGAAGTCAGAAGTCAAATTACATACTAAAAAAGGTACAGCAGTCTGCCAGAAAATCGACATTTTCAAGGGATTATTGTGGTACGCATATGAAGGCGACTGGAGCAACTGGCATACCTTGACGGTGGAGCAGGCTAACAAGATCATTACAGCGAACTCTAAGAAGGAGCCCGTTAACAGTCTTGAAGAATATGCCGTAGAATTACAGCAGGAAACAAAGAAAGATTACCAGGATGTGGTTGGACAGGATAGTCTTACCCGTTTTGATAAACAGGGAACCACAGGCAAGAAGAAACGCAAGAACAAACGCAAAAAGAAAAGACCTCAAAAGAATGACTAAAGGAGCTGTTTTATTCCTCTTTTTGGGACTTTTATTTTTTGCATCATGTGACGAAACCCGGGTTTTTGATGATTATAAATCAGTCCCCGGAGAATGGCACAGGGATTCACTGGTGAAATTTAATTTTGAAGCACCAGATACGGTTAACAATTATAATTTGTTTATCAACTTAAGGAACAATTCAGATTATAACTTCAGTAACCTTTATTTGATCACAGAACTCAACTTTCCTCACGGCAAAGTGATTAGCGATACCCTTCAGTATGAGATGGCTGCGCCTTCCGGAGAATGGCTTGGCACGGGCTTTGGTGATGTAAAGGAAAGCAAGCTCTGGTATAAGGAAAATATCAGATTTACCGAAGCAGGGGAATATACTGTTACCATTCAACAGGCTATGAGAAAGCGGGACAGTATCAAAGGCATTGAAAACCTTGATGGTATCACCGAAGTAGGTTTTAGAATAGAAGACATTAAACAACAAGAATAGTAGATGGCAAAAACATCTGGAAAAGCAAATAAAGAAGCGGCTAAAAGAAAAGAATATAGCCGCTATAAGTCCTGGTTCTGGACCATATTTGCAATAGGAATATCGGCAATTGTTCTCCTTTTTTTATTGGCAAGTTGGGGCGTTTTTGGAACCATGCCTACCTTTGAAGAATTGGAAAATCCTGAAACCAACCTGGCGACAGAGATCTTTTCTTCAGATGGTGAGACCCTAGGAAAATATTACAATGAAAACCGTACTCCGGTAAAGTATGAGGATCTGCCTCAACATCTTGTAGACGCTCTTGTAGCTACCGAGGATGAACGTTTCTACGAACATTCGGGAATTGACGCCCGGGGCACCATACGTGCCGCTGTGTACCTGGGAGAAAGAGGAGGTGCAAGTACCATCTCTCAACAGCTTGCAAAACAACTTTTCACACAGGATGTTTCACAGAGTTTTGTTGGAAGGGTAATGCAAAAATTCAAAGAGTGGATCATCGCCACAAGACTTGAACGGCAGTACACTAAGGAGGAGATCATAACCATGTACTTTAACAAGTATGATTTCATTTACCAGGCGGTAGGTATACGATCTGCCGCAAAAATTTATTTCGATAAAGAACCTAAAGATCTCAAACCTGAAGAATCTGCTGTGCTGGTGGGAATGCTAGTGAATTCAGCATATTATAATCCCGTGCGGCGACCGGAGTTGGTAGAGCAGAGAAGAAATACTGTTCTGGGGCAAATGGCTAAGAATGATTATATAACTGAAGAAGAAAAAGATTCTCTTCAGCAAATACCAATGGAAATCACTTTCACTCCACAGGGCCATGATGAGGGAATTGCAACATATTTCAGAGTTTATCTTCAGGGATTCATGAAGGACTGGATTGAAAAGAATCCTAAACCAGACGGTGATAAATACAACATTTACCGCGACGGATTAAAGATCTACACCAGTATCGACAGCCGTATGCAAAAGTACGCCGAGGAGGCGGTAGAAATGCATTTGTCTCATATTCAAAAGGAATTCGACAGGCAAAATAGAAATAATAAAACGGCTCCTTTCAGGGATATTTCTCTTGAAGAACGCACTAAGCTAATAAATGATGCTATGCGCCGTAGTGATCGCTGGAGAATTTTAAAGGAAAAGGGACTTTCCAATGAGGAGATTGCAGAATCCTTTAATACCAAGACCCGGATGCAGGTTTTTACCTGGCAGGGGAACAAGGACACCATAATGACCCCAAGGGACTCGATAGTATATTATAAATCCTTTTTACAGGCAGGAATGATGTCTATGACTCCTCAAACGGGAGAAGTAAAAGCCTGGGTAGGAGGGACAAATTTTAAACACTTCAAATACGACCATGTTAAACAGGCAAAGAGGCAGGTAGGTTCTACTTTTAAACCATTTGTGTATGCAACAGCTATAGACCAGTTGCATCTTTCACCATGTGATACGCTTCCCAGAAGCCTTCATACAATTGAAGCGGGTAAACACGGAAACCAAAATGACTGGACTCCCAAGAACAGTGACGGGGAATATTCAGGAATGATCAGTCTTAAAAGAGGACTGGCAGAATCTGTCAATACAGTTACTGCGCGCCTTATTGATCGTACAGGACCTAAACCCGTAATAGATCTTATTGATAAACTTGGAGTAGACACTAGGAACATACCTGAAGTACCTTCAATTGCTTTGGGTACGGCAGATCTTAGTGTATTTGAAATGGTTTCCGCCTATAGTACTTTTGTCAATGAAGGGGTTTATGTGAAACCGGTAATTGTGACCAGGATAGAAGACAAGAATGGAACTATTCTTTATCAGCATGTGCCCGAAACCCGGGATGTGCTTAGCAAAGAAGCTGCATACGTGACGGTAAATCTACTTGAAGGGGTAACGCAGTATGGATCCGGACAACGCTTGCGCGGAAACTGGGCAGTAAATGCCGATCATTATAAGCGTGCCGTAACAGGATACCCTTATGATTTTGATCGGAATGAAATTCCCATCGCCGGAAAAACAGGAACTACTCAGAACCAAAGTGACGGCTGGTTTATTGGGATGGTGCCTAATCTTACCACGGGAGTATGGGTAGGCGCCGAAGACCGTGCGGTTCATTTTCCCGGTATCACCTATGGACAGGGAGCTACTATGGCACTACCTATTTGGGGGATATACATGAAAAAAGTGTATGCAGATTCGCAGTTGAATGTTGCTAAAGGCGCTTTTCCAAAGCCTGAAGTCGTTACTATTCAAACCGATTGCAGCACCTATGGCAGGAGTGGAATAGACGATGAGGACAGTCTGCCCGACGAATTGGATTTTTAATATCTTCCGGTTTAATTCCGAAATTAATATTAGAAGGCCTTTTGCATTGCAAAAGGCCTTTATTTTTTTGTATTTTTCGGAATAAAACCATCAACAATGATCAATAAAACTGTACGGAATGTTTCTGAAGCACTTGAAGGGGCTCATGATGGCATGACCTTTATGCTCGGCGGCTTCGGATTAAGCGGAATTCCCGAAAATGCTATTTCTGAGCTTGTGCGCCTCAATCTTAAAAATCTTACCTGCATCTCAAATAACGCCGGAGTAGATGATTTCGGACTAGGCTTACTTCTACAAAAGAAACAGATCGATAAAATGGTTTCCTCCTACGTAGGAGAGAATGCCGAATTTGAGCGGCAAATGCTAAGTGGTGAACTTGAGGTCGAACTAACTCCTCAGGGTACACTTGCAGCTAAATGCCAGGCAGCTCAACAGGGCTTCCCTGCCATTTACACCCCGGCAGGTTACGGTACTGAGGTGGCAATGGGAAAAGAAACCCGCGAGTTCAACGGTAAGATGTATGTGCTTGAAGAAGCCTACAAAGCCGATTTTGCTTTCGTCAAAGCCTGGAAAGGAGACAAAGCCGGAAATCTCATTTTTAAAGGCACAGCAAGAAATTTTAATCCGGTGATGTGTGGTGCTGCAACAATTACGGTAGCCGAAGTGGAGGAACTGGTAGAACCGGGTGAACTCGACCCGAACCAGATCCACATTCCCGGCATCTTTGTTCAAAGGATTTTTCAAGGGAAGAACTACGAGAAAAGAATAGAGCAACGAACAGTAAGACAAAAGGAAACTCTGTAAAGCCCCCTTTGGGTTTTTGGGGGCTAAATCTTCAAATCATTAAAATGTTAGATAAAAACGGAATCGCAAAACGAATCGCACAGGAAGTAAAGGATGGCTACTATGTCAACCTAGGAATAGGGATACCGACTCTGGTGGCAAATTTTGTCCGCGACGATATAGAAGTTGAATTCCAGAGTGAAAACGGAATTCTCGGAATGGGACCATTTCCTTTTGAAGGAGAGGAAGACCCCGATCTTATAAACGCCGGAAAACAGACCATCACAGCTTTACCGGGAGCCAGTTATTTCGATTCGGCTATGAGCTTTGGAATGATAAGGGGGCAGCATGTAGATCTGACCATTTTGGGAGCTATGGAAGTAGCCGAGAACGGCGACATCGCCAACTGGAAAATTCCCGGAAAGATGGTAAAGGGAATGGGAGGCGCCATGGACCTTGTAGCCAGCGCAGAAAATATTATTGTAGCCATGATGCACACCAACCGCGAAGGGGAATCAAAGCTGCTTAAAAAATGTTCTCTACCTTTAACAGGAGTAGGTTGCGTGACAAAAATTGTAACCAACCTTGCGGTACTGGAAGTAACCGATAAAGGTTTCAAATTACTGGAAAGAGCTCCGGGAGTAAGCGTGGAAGAGATCAAAGAAGCAACAGAAGGAACCCTAATCGTAGAAGGAGAAATTCCAGAGATGGCGATATAAGAACCAGGAGTTAACCTTTCAGCGGTTCTTAACCCTGAAAGCGGTTGATTCCACAGGAACCCGCTTTCGGGGCCCTAAGCCGCCGAAAGGGGTGGATAAAACCTACCCCTTTCAGCGGTTCAGTAAAATTATTCCAAAATAGAAGTCGAATGCTTCTCAAGATTTACCAGGAAGTCGATGGCTTCATGTAGTGGTAATATCTTTCCGCGGGAATTCACCTGTGAAAAATATTTATGCCAACCTGCTTCTTCAATTCCTTTTTCCAGGCTTTCAACCGCTTCAAGATTCGGTAATTTCCAAACCGCCATATACCTGTAATCACTTCTGTATGGAGTGTGTTCATCGTTCATTGCCCATCCCACATTTTCAAGTCCGTCACGACTCATTTGTGTAATAGCATCATTAACTTTGTTCATATAAGCCCGCCGATCTTCTTTTGAAAGATCCATCCAAGCTTTAGTTACATTCCACTGTTCTACATACAAATACATACCTGGTCGTTTAGATTAAACAATAAATAAGCGGCTTCAAAAATGACATTTTTGAAACTCTTTCTTAAAGATACTAAAACTTTGAAAAGCAGCAGGATAAATAACAATTCCTTAAGGAAAACTAAACAGAAAGCATCTCATCTTCTTCCAAAAGAGGCTCCTGCCGAAGCCGGAGAATTACCTGTGCAATGGCAACCACATCTCTCTCACAATACCGGACAATACGATCCAGGTCATCCTCATTATAGAAAACATTGCGAACTTCACTGCCGTCAATATCTTCTTTAGGAGAAGGTATTCCCAGGACGTTACAAAGAAGTTTTAAAGAAGTATAGTGTTTGTAGTCACCAAATTTCCAAAGCTCCAGGGTGTCAAGATGAGGTACTTCCCAGGGCTTTTTACCAAAAAGATTAAGTTTATTAGGCAATTCAATGCTGTGGATGAGCATGCGCCTGGCGATGTATGGAAAATCAAATTCCTTCCCGTTATGAGCGCAAAGCAGGTGCTGAGGTCTTCCAAAATGCGTGTCAAGTAAATTCCTGAATTCCAGCAGCAGCTTACTTTCCTCCCCATGGAACGAGGTGGTTCTAAAGCTTCTTTTTTCACCCTGATAAGCAAAATGGCCTACAGAGATGCAGACGATCTTACCAAATTCTGCCCAGATTCCCGCGCGATCATAAAATTCTGCGGCGGTGAAATCTTCCTTTCGCTGATATTGGGATTTAGCCTCCCAAAGCTTTTGTTTCTCTTCTGATAGTTCGCTGAATTCAGCATTTTCCGGAACTGTTTCAATATCGAGAAACAGCAGATTCTTTAAGGCAATCTTTTTTATCATCCTGCGGAAGCATTTTTAACACCTCCTCAAGATAGAAATAAAAATCATTCGGGTGTTCCTTATCATCGGGAACTTTGCCTCCTTCCTTTCCAAGCCGAACTATAATTACATCTTTCTGCGGAAGCACAATTACATACTGCCCCAGAATTCCTCGGAAGTAAAATACTTCCTGCCCCATAAATTCCTGAAGCCAGATTCCGAGGCCGTAATGCGGATAATCTTCGAACTGCGGCCGAATGGATTCTGCTATATAAGCCGAATCCAGCACCTGTTTTCCGGTCCATTTTCCATAGTTGTTGTAAAGTTTACCAAAACGGGCAAAATCGCGGGCATTGGAGGCGATGCAGCAATAGACTTTCTCCATACCGCTTTCCTCGCTATCCAGCTGCCACAACGCATCATTTTCCATTCCCAAAGGTTTCCAGAAGCTTTGGCTCAGGTAATCTGAAAGTTTCATTCTTGTAGCTTTTTCCAGCACCATTCCCAGTAATTGCGTATTCCCGCTGAGATACTCAAATTCCTCTCCCGGTGTTTCCACAACCTTAAGATCCAGCACGAGGTCGCGAATATTTTCACCCAAATAAGCTCTGGCGGTCATGCCGAAGGGATTATAATAATTTTCATTCCAGTCCAATCCCGAAGACATGGAAACCAGATGCCTCAAGGTAAGTCGCTTATCAAACTGCGGAAAGAAATCGGCCACCGGTTGATCCAGACTTTTTACATACCCGTCAAAAATGGCTTTTCCCAGTAGTGCTGCAGTAATGCTTTTGGCCATGGAAAACGAATTTGTATGCGAATCGGGTCCGTAATCTTCATCATAGGACTCATACCAGATACTGTCATTTTTGATGATGAGGAAAGCAATAGTCCCGGCCTTTTCATTTTTTTCCTGCAGGGCCGGTGTTAGTTCGTACTGGTTAAACTCCGAGTGATTTGGCCAGGCTTGATGGTTTCCTGCTTCAATTTTGCGGTTGGCGAAATTCACATGATCATCAATGTGAGCCGTGGTGTAACCCTGCAAATAGGTGGTTCTGATTCCTTTAAAAATATAATCAAAATTGAACAGATAGATCAGCATCACCGCGAAAGCCAGAAAAAGAAGCATGCCTAAAATGGCTTTTTTGAGACCTCTCATTAGAACAGGCTTTGTTGTTTTTCCTGCTGTTCGTGCTCCAGCAACCATTTTTTCCTCCAGAGTCCGCCGGCATATCCGGTTAAGGATCCGTCGCTGCCAATTACTCTATGGCAGGGGATAAGGATCCAAAGCGGATTTTTTCCGTTTGCCGCGGCTACGGCACGAATAGCCAGTGGATCACCTAATTGTTTTGACAGCTCCATGTAAGATGTGGTTTTCCCATATGGGATGTCCTGTAGCGCCTGCCATACCCTCTTTTGAAATTCTGTTCCCTGCGGATTCAGCTGCAGGTCGAATTCCTTTCGCTGTCCCACAAAGTATTCCTCTAGCTGACTTACGGCTTCTGTAAATTCGGGGGCAGGAGTAGTGTTCGGCAAATTATCTTCATCAGTAAGAATAAACCTGGAAATTCCGGCAGCATCCCCTTCTAAAAGGGCATATCCAAGAGGTGTTTTTAGGAAAGCTTTACTCTTCATTTTTTTCTCCGTCCTGATCCTGCTTTAAAAGTCCTAATTTTTTTGCTCTTTTCTCCCAGTTTTGACGCGCCAGCACCTGCATGTCCTCTACATTGTCACTTTCATCCATGATCTCCAGCCCCATTAGAGTTTCAATAATGTCTTCCATAGTGACCAGGCCAATGGTATTCCCGTAATCATCTACAACCATAGCGAGGTGGGTTCTTTCCTGTATGAACCGGTCAAATAATTTTGGAATGGGAGTATCTTCAGAGGTAATGGGAATATCTCTTTTTAAAACGCTCAATGGTTCTTTACCTTTCTCGTCAAGCATTTCCTCGAGGATGTCATCTTTTAAAACAAATCCGGTGATATTATTCTGCCGCTTGTTATATACCGGAATGCGGGAAAACTTAAGATTGCGATGTTCACTGTGGAATTTTTCAATGGTGGTATTTTCATCTTCGGTCACGGCGACAGAAAATGGTGTCATTACGTCCTTCGCCTTTACCCTTTTGAAGATCAGCATGTTCTTGATCACCGTCGTCTCCTGTTCTTCAAAAACTCCTTCTTCTTCAGCAACATCGGTTATAGCAATGAATTCTTCCCTGCTCATCGAGCTCACGTGAGCCGATTTTCCTATTAGTTTAGTGGTGAGCATCATGAGGTAAAGAATTCCGGTATACTTCAGCGGAATAACAAAGGCTTTAAGGGATTTAGCAGTGAAATTTCCCAGATTTTTCCAGTAGGTGGCGCCAATGGTCTTTGGAATGATTTCAGAAACAATTAAAATGGCCAGAGTCATTATTGCCGATACTATTCCCACCGCATTTCCACCGTCTCCGTAAACTTTTTCTGCCTGTACACCTACAAGGATCGCGCCCACAGTGTGAGCAATTGTATTGATGGTAAGAATTGCTATTAGGGGCTTGTCCACATCCTGTTTAAATCTGGTAAGAGTGTGGGCGTAGCTTTTTCCTTCCCTTAGTTTGATCTTCAAAAAGGATGGGGTGAAACTGAGAAAAGCCGCCTCCAGAATGGAGCACATGAAGGAGAAAAAAATTGCCAGTACGGCGTATAAAATGAGTAATTCCATTTATAATTTTTAGGTTGTATAAGCTTTAGAACATAATAGCTATCAGGTCGTCTTCTGTGATCTTGTTAAAATATTCATTTAAATTGAACCGGCTTAAAATCTTTCTGATCTCTTTTTCTTCATGTTTGGTATTTTCCAGTGCTTCTTCAATGGGCGCTATGTCTCTAATATGGAAAAAGTCTCCTGTGATCTTTACCTCCTGAATTACGCCATTGGAAACATTCATGTTCATCTCGACAGTTCCCCCCGGAGTGCGGGCCCCTTGTGTAAAATCATAATCTGGAGAATATCCGAAATTCCATTCCCAGGTGCTGTATTTTTCATCCCGGATCTTCTGAATGGCCGCAAGATCTTCCTCTGTGAATTCATATTTGCGGGCATCGGGGAAAGTAGAGGTGATATAATCCATGATCTTATCTGTGAATTCATCGAGGGTGATTTTCTCCGGAAGATGATCACTTATGTTCGTAACCCTGTTGGGAACAGATTTCACTCCCCGGTCTTTATACTTAAGCGGATTGATCTTTAAAGCGCCGCTAATATCCTTCATTTCTGAAGAGAAAAGTAATGTGCCGTGATGCAGTATTTTGTTTTTAAAAACATGCTCAGCATTACCAGAAAATTTCTTTCCATCAATGGTCAGATCATTCCGGCCCTCGAATTTCGCATTGACACCTAGCTGTTTCAGAACTTCAATAATGGGTTTGGTGTACCGTTCAAAGTCGATCATCTCGTAGCTGTCCCCGGTGCGGGTAAAGGAAAAATTAAGGTTGCCCAGGTCGTGGTAAACCGCCCCGCCACCCGAAAGCCTGCGCACCACTTTAATCCCACGTTCCTTCACATATTCGTGGTTGATCTCAGCCAGTGTATTCTGGTGTTTTCCTACAATGATCGCATTGTCATTGCGCCACAGCATAAAACAATCTTCTTTTAAATGTTTGAAGATATACTCATCTGTTGCAATATTGAAATAGGCGTCTGTCGAATGATGTTTGATGCACAGCATGATATCGGTTTATTCTTTCAAAAATAAGAAAGCAGACACGGAAAGTTCCCAAAAGAGCATTAATAATTGATCTTTTCGAGCAAAATTATTTGATTTTCTTAGGAAACAGATCTTTGATGTATCTTGTCAACTTTATTATTTTAACTGAAGTAAACTTAATTCCCCACTTCATGAAAAGAATAACATTTCCCGTTTTGCTACTTCTCTTCATTTGTTCTTCAGCACAGGCTCAGGAGCAAATCACTGCTGAAGATTATGAACGCGCCACTAATTTCTTAAGTTTCAATACCAACGGCCTGGTAGATAGGGCTAATATTCGCCCCACATGGCTTGAAGACGGGCAATTTTGGTATCGGATAAATACTCCCGGCGGGACAGAATATGTTTTAGTATACCCTGGAACCGGTCAGAAAAGGACAGGCTCTTCTTTGGCTGAAATACTTCCAAAGAAAAGTCAGCAAAAAAAATCTCCGGATGTCTCCCGCAACGAAATACTTTCTCCCGATAGAAAGAAGGTGGTGTACATCAAAGACTGGAACCTCTGGCTGCGGAATTTGGAAACAGGGGAAGAAATACAACTCACCACAGATGGAGAGGAAAATTTTGGCTACGCCACAGATAACGCAGGCTGGAGAAAGAGCGATCGGCCGATCGTCCTCTGGTCTCCCGATTCCAAAAAATTGGCTACTTTCAAACAGGATCAGAGGCATATAAGCGATATGTATTTGGTGGAAACGAAAGTAGGAGCCCCAAAATTGCAAAAATGGAAATATCCACTGCCCGAAGATGAAAAAGTGATCCAGATCCATCGGGTGATCGTAGAGGTAGATGAGCCAAAAATCATCGAATTGCAGGTAGAAGCCGATCCCCGTCGCGGAACTTTATGCGATGACATTTCCTGTAGCGGAGCATTTGACGATAATTACTGGAATGAAGATGCCACAAAGCTCGCTTTTGTTTCAACTTCAAGAGATCATAAGGAGGCAAAGCTTCGAATTGCTGATGCAAAAACAGGAGAAGTGAGAGAAGTATTTGAAGAAGTTGTTGAAACTCAGTATGAATCGGGGCAGGGAAGTATCAACTGGAGGTATTTACCAAAGAGTAATGAGATCATTTGGTATTCCGAGAGAGATGGCTGGGGCCATTTGTACTTGTATGATCTGAACTCAGGTAAACTGAAGCATCAGATAACACAAGGAGATTTTGTGGTCACCGAACTTGTTCATGTGGATGAAAAGAACAGAGTCTTATACTTTCAAGCCAACGGAATGGAAAGAAGTAGAGACCCCTATTTTTCACATTTATACAAAGCAGATTTCAGTGGAAAGAATTTAAAGGTTCTTACTCCTGAAAATGCTAACCACAATATCTATTTTTCGCCAGATCATCAATATTTCGTGGACAGTTATTCTACTCCCACCACTCCGCCGGTGGCCGTTCTTCGAAATAATAATGGGAGAAAAATTGCCATTTTAGAGAAGGCAGATATTTCAAGACTTAAAGCCACCGGCTGGAAGGCGCCGGAATCAATTACAGTGAAATCGGCAGATGGTCAATGGGATCTTAAAGGTCTCATGTTTACGCCGACACGTTTGGATGAGAACAAGAATTACCCGGTGGTGAACTATGTTTATCCCGGCCCACAGGGAGGAAGTGTAGGGAGCCGTAATTTCTCGGCGGCACGAAGAGATCATCAGGCTTTAGCCGAGCTTGGATTCATTGTAATTCTTATCGACGGCTCCTGTAATCCCGGCCGCTCAAAAGCATTTCACGATGCTTGTTACGGAGATATTTCGGGTAATACATTAGAGGATCAAAAAGCAGGCATTCGCCAGCTGGCCGATAAATATCCTTACATCGACGCTGAAAAGGTGGGGATCTGGGGACACTCAGGAGGCGGATTTGCAGCAGCTGCGGCTATGTTCAGGCATGGAGAATTCTATTCAGTCGGGATTGCAGAATCGGGAAATCATGACAACCGCAATTATGAAGATGACTGGGGAGAAAGATATATAGGTTTGATGACCATGGGACCGGAAGGAGTGGATAACTACGACAAGCAGGCTAACCAGTTGTATGCAGAAAATCTGAAAGGAAAGCTCCTGCTCGCCCACGGCGGACTAGATGATAATGTACCGCCTTATAACACGTACTTAGTAGTTGACGCCTTGATTAAAGCTAATAAAGATTTTGACCTGATCATTTTTCCCAACGCCCGCCATGGATTTGGAGAAGATTCCTATTATATGATGCGTCGCCGCTGGGATTATTTTGTTCAACACCTGTTAAGGGCTACACCACCTGAAAATTTTGCTATTGAACCTGTGAGAGAATAATCGACCTGCGAGATTTTCAAAACCTTGTAGGTTTTGTTAATAATAGAGGCGCGATTAATCGCGCCTCTATTATTATATCGAATTGCGCCTGACACGCGATAAATCGCGTCTCTAACCTTTGCGGGTTTTTTTGTCAACCTCTTCTTTCCAGTCTTTTCCTACTGCGGCGAGATATTCTGAATAATTCCAGGTGTTGACGCTGGTATAAAGCTCCGGATCTTTTTCGGCGACGTATGTTTCATCTTCGGGCATTGCGGTTACTTTGAGTCCGCAGCTGCGAAGCATAGAAAGAATTCCCTGGTGGTTTGGTGCCCACCAGTTGGTTGGATCTCCCGCCAGTTTGTTTTCGATAAATGCCATTTTTGGCCAGGCGGTTTCCTGCATGATCTCGCGCTTGTGGAATTCCACATCTTCCGGGATGCTCATCTCATCCTGCCCCGGAAGAGAAAGAGTTTGAAAGACCATCAATTTTTTTACTTTTTGAGACACTATGTCCATTGCGAGCATAGGATATCGCAGGTGATAAAATACTCCCATGAACCAAACGAGATCGAATTCTTCCTCAATGTGTGCCAGGTCATATACCTGCATTTGCTGGAATCTTATCTTGTCGTCAAGTCCAAACTGTTGAGCTGTCCATTGGGCCTGCGTCAGATAATGCTCATCAAGATCAATAGCAAGTACCTCTGCTCCTCGCTTCGCTAATTCTATAGAATAGAATCCGGCATTGCAGCCAATGTCAAGGACTTTCCAGCCTTCCAGATCCTCCGGAATTGAATTTTTTATTTTATCCCATTTGAATTTTGGGAAATCGCCCAAAAAATGATCGGGTGCTGTGCTGCTTCCGTCGGGGAGATGGATATTGTGAAACCAGGGAGCGAGTTGTTTGATTTCTGATTTGGTGGACATATCTATATTTTTTCTGAAGGCTGACGCACTTCTTTTACGTAATTCACTAATTCCTTTGCTCTTGCTTTCGCCGTGTGAGATTTCAGGACTTTTTGCCGTGCATTTTGCCCGATCTGCCTTCTTTCTTCTTCCGGGATATTTCTGAAATATTCTTCTACTTCATTACTGCTTCTGGCAATTAAGATCTCTGTTCTCTGTTCAAAAATGCTGTGGATTCCATCCCAGTAATCTGAAATGATCGGCACGCCGCAGGCGGCGGCCTCAAAAAGCCGAACACTTGGAGAATAACCGGCTTTGATCATGTCCTGTCGGGTAACATTTAATGTGAACTCCTGGGAGTTATAAAAATTTCTGTGTTCTGCGGGAGGAAGGTGATTGATACGCTCCACGTTCTTTGACCAGTTGTAGTTTTCGGGATACTGCGGACCTGCAACTACAAATTTTTCGGAAGGGAATTGAGCTGCGGGTTTATTCAGCAATTCTTCTACCGTAGGTTGGCGGTCATCGCTGTAAGTTCCCAGATATCCCAGCTTCCATTGCTTTTCCCGGTCTTCAGGAAAATAGAGGTCGGGATCAACAGAGCAATAGAGAGCTCTGGCCATAGGAGAACCATAATGTTCCTCGAGATTCTTTAAAATGGGACCTCCCGAAAATGATAGATACAGGTCATATTTTGAGATGATATCAGGGTCAAGATATTCGTAATCTTCCCGCTCCAGTTTTGCCAAAGTGACCGGAGTATCAATGTCGTAAAAGGCAGTGACGCCTGTGGCAGTTTCAATTGCCCAATTGCCTACTTCCACTCCTTGCTGCACATAAGAGCCGACAATTACCACATCTGCTTCGGCTACCTGTTTTGCATAATCTGCTTTGAGTTCCTCATTGGTCTTGTAAAGACCCAGTGTGCAGAAATCGGGTGCAGGTATATCACGGTGCGGAGAATACCAGGGCACATCTTTCTCCAGGAACAGGATGTCATGACCAAGCGCCTTGAGTTCTTTAAGAAGTGCTCTGTAGGTGGTTGCGTGGCCGTTCCCCCAGGAGGATGTTACCGAAAGTCCTATGATCACAAATTTCATGAGCTACTGTTTTTATTCAATGGGTTTATCTTCAGTTTCAAGTTTTTCGGAAATGACCGATTCCAGCAGCTCTGCCCTGTGGTTGTAAGTGTGTTCTGCAAGTACCTTTTTATAAGCAGCATCGCCTATTTCTTTAGCTTTTTCAGGAGTCAGATCGGTTAGAATTTCCTGAACTTCCTTTCCGTCTTTGGCTACCAGGATCTCTTTACCCGGTTCGAAGAAGGTTTCTATGCCTTTCCAGTAGTCGGTGATCAAACAGGCACCCGCACCGGCGGCTTCAAAGACCCTTGTAGCAGGGGAGAAGCCGTATTTGGCCATACTGTCACGACTTATGTTCAAAACCGCCTTAGGCGTGCAGTTAAAGGCGTTATGGTCTTTGGTGTAGACGTGACCTACGTATTCAATATTCTCCGGCATCGGTTTATCTCCCCAGCCGCTGCCGCCAAGGATGAATTTCTCATCCGGAAGGTTTTCTGCAGGCTTGATGAAGAACTCTTCCACCCGCTTTTCACGATCGGGCAGGCGGTTTCCCAAAAAGGCCAGAGTGCCTTCAAATTTTTCCTGAGGTTCAACAGGAAAATGAGTGTCTGTATCTAAGGCATTATAGATCGGGATACATCTTTTTGCCCCGTTACGCTCGTAGGCATCTATAACGGGTTGACCGCCGCCATAGGTGAGTATGAAGTCATACTTTGGAACAAGGGCATTAAAAGGATCTGAAGGATGATTTTCAATCCTGTCAAGAGTAGCCGGCGCGTCAACATCCCAGAAAATGATGAGGTTGTCATCTTTCTTCAGCTGTACCACGGCATCTTCAAGGAACTCGTCGAAAGCACCCACACCACTGGCTTTGATGATCACATCGGCTTCCGAAGCTTCTCTAAGAAGTGCTCTCAATGTCACCTGATCTTCAGGATACACTTTAACCGTGCACCATTCGGGATCTTCTATGTCCCGGTGTTTTTGACGTTCGTAAATATCAGGTTCGTAAAAGGTTACTTCGTGCCCCATTTTATAGAGCGCCTTTACAATTCCGCGGTAGTAGGTGGCAGCACCATTCCAGTAAGCCGAAACTATACTGGATCCAAAAAAGGCGATTTTCAGGTTCTTTTTCATGCTTCCATAGTTTTAGGTTGGATTGGGAAAAGTTTTTCTTCTTCCAGCCCCAGTTCCCTAAGAATGCTCTCCAGTTCGTCTACTCTGTGTGCGCAGGTATGTTTTTCCAGAATGGTCTTTCGTCCATTTTTGGAAAGGCTTTGCGCAAGTTGTGCACTCTTGAGCACTTCGGCAATTTTATACCCCATGTCATTTCCATCTTTGGCGATGAGATAATCTTCTCCCGGAGAGAACAATTTTTCTGCATCATTCCAGGGGGAACAGATCAATGGGATGCCGCAGGATAAGGCTTCAAAGGGCCGGATAGTAGGGATCCCCGGCAACATTTGAACATAAGGCCGTCGCGGCACATGTACTGTAACTTTATATTTCGCAAATACTTCAGGCACTTTATAGTTTGGTAACCATCCGCCGTATTCAATTCCGGCATCGGCAAGTGCTTTTTGTGCTTTTTCGGGATAACGAACGCCGTAAACCTTCGCCTTTATGCCTAGCTCCTTCACGGGATTGATCAAAAATTCAAACAGTTCTTCTTTTCTTTCTCCGTCACCCCAGTTGCCAATCCACACCAGGTCACCTTCCTTTTCTTCATCGCGGTTCGGACTGAAAAATTCGGCATCTGCCGCTTCATGCCAGGTCCACACATTCTTCACCCAGTTTTTCTCCTGATAGATCTTTTTGATCACCTCCCCAAATACAAGGGCGCCATCAAAGTTCGAAAGGTCGAATTTTGCCATTTCTTCTTCGGCAGAAACAGCCCGGTGATGGGTATCGTGAAATATTAATTTATAGCCAAACCTTTCTTTTTGCTTTCCTATTTCAGCCATGAGTTTAGGGTCGTTCCATTCGTGAACGATCACCAGGTCGGCTTTTCCAAGTATACTTTGATAGTTCAGTTTTTTCTCGGGGTTGTAGAACTGCGGATTCAGCGAAGGATAATACTGCCGGAATTCATCCAGCCGCTCGGCCCCGTGATCCTTCAGCAGATTCTGAAGGCTCCAGCCACCTTCGGGTTCATAGACATCCACGTCATGTCCCCGTTTTTGAAGTTCCTTGACGATCCCCCGTAAAAAATGCGCATTCCCGTGGTTCCAGTCCGAATAAAGGGAATGGTAAAACATCACTATTTTCATATACTCATCAATTTTTGTTCTTTTTCCATTATTTCATGGTACAGCCGGTGATATGCGGCTCCCATTTTTTCTGCGGAAAATTTTCCGGCTCTTTCTCTGGCCTTTTCTGAAAGCTCCTTAAGGAATTCAGGATTTTCAATTAGTCTGGTCACTGTTTTTTCAGCTTCAGCTTCATCTTCGGGATTGAAGAATAGGGCAACATCCTGCCATAATTCCTGAAGCGTTTCCAGATCACTCAGCACCAGGGCACAGCCGTTTGCTGCGGCCTCTAAAATGGCGAGTCCGAAAGGCTCATAACGGGTGGGGCTCACGAAAATGCTCGCCCGCTGCATCCAGTCCTGTACTTCTGCCGGAGATAATCTTCCCAGGAATTTCACATTTTTGAGACTGCACTCCTTTCCGGTGTCCGGATTAACAGATTCGCCTGCCACGTAAACAGGCCATGGAAGCCTTTCAGCTATGTTAGACAGCAGAGGAAAGTTCTTTGCTTCGTCCCACATCCTGCCCATACACAGGATAAATTCTTCTTTCGGCTTTGCTTCCGAAGTTTTGATACTTCTGCCGTTGTGGATCACTTTTATTTCCGAAGTGAAATGATGGGCTTTTGCAGCTTTGTCAAGGATTGCCTGCGTGGGTCCCACTACAATATCTGAGGCCTGCAGCGATTCCTTCACAATTCTTGTATATTGATCCCACTCCTCTGGGGCGGCTTTTCCTTTCACGGCCTGCCACCAGGTTTGCACGCAGGAATGAAAAACAGTGACCACCGGAGCGGTCCATTCTTCCTCTACATGCGCGTAGTTGTTGAGGTGCACCACATCTGGCTGCACCGTAGTGTAAATGCAGTTTATCCATTTACGGGATTGCTCCACATCTTCCCAGGGATCTTTCATCCACTCCAGCTTATAATCGCTCTTGTAAAATGTAACATTCGGGATCTTTTCGGCTTCCACCTGTTGGGCAGGGGAAGGCCAGCCTCCCATTGCTACTAAATGCACCTGTACGTCATACTGCTCCAGCGCCCTGCAGAGCTCCAGGGAATATACCCAAACTCCGCCTACCGTATCGGTAGTCATCAAAACTTTCATCTTCTTATCTTCCATAGATGCGGTCAATTACTTTTGCTGTTTTTATGAATTCTGTGGCCGATTTTTCGTCGAACCGGTTGTTTTTGATCATATTTTCCACCCAAACCACGCCGGCGCGTCCGCTCCACTCATCCGGAGGAGTGACAAGGGTTTCTGTCTGGGTACCTTGATATTTTTCTGCATTGAAATCGTAGAAAGAGCCGTTGATATTCCTAAAAGATGCCCCTCCTTTTGTACCGTAGAAAGTAGCTTCTATGATAGCGTCTTTTCCTGCGGAAACATGCCACGAACACTCTAAGTTGATCACCTGCTCCTTTTCTGAAGTTATAGAAACACTCGCAAAATCCTCTACGTGTTCCTCAAAAGAGGTTAATTTCTGGCCTTTGTGGTAAAGCTGACTCCGTACGTCTGAAATTTCGGGGAAATCCAGGCTCCATAGCGCCAGATCAACCAGGTGGATTCCCAAATCCATTACACAACCTCCGCCGGAGCGTTTGATGTCGTAGAACCATTCCTTATCGGGCCCGTAGGCGTTATGGAATTTAAGGTCCACGGCAAACACATCCCCAATTTCCCCTTTTTGGATGGTATCGTAGACAGCTTTAAATGCCTTAGTGTAGCGATAGGAGAGGTCGACAGCGAGTAATTTATCTGCTTCCCGGGAAGCTTCCACAACCTGTTTCACTTCTTCGGCAGTGCGGCCTAAAGGTTTCTGGCAGAACACTGCTTTTCCGCTTTTCAGGGCCTGCATACTTTGTTCGGCATGCATGGCACTAGGGGTTGCGATGACAATTCCGTCAAGATCTTCTTCAGAAAAAAGTTCTTCCGCAGAGGTCTTTAAAATGGCATTTTTGGCGCTCTTTAAAGCGGCATCAGAATTTTCGGAATTTGGTTCTGCGATTGCCGTGACTTTAGCATTGGTATGATCGAGGATGGCCTCCATGCGATTACGACCTATCCAGCCTACGCCCAGGAAGCCCAGGGATAATTCTTTATTTGTGGGTTGAGTTGCGATCATTTTAATTAATAATTAATGCTTTAATGAATCCGTCGGGTCGTTCCGTGAGATGTTCATAGGCTTGCCCCATTTCTTCAAGGCTAAATTTATGGGTAAATAGGGGGAAAGGGTCCATTTTTCCCTGCTCCACTGCATCTATAGCTGTTTTTATACCTTTTATGTACTGCTGTGGATCCCTTTCATGGGCACTTATCATGTCAATTCCTCTCCAATTCAACATCTGTACATTGAGGCTGCGCATGCCGTCCTGATGGAAGCCTGCGACGATCAATTTTCCTCTCGTTCCTGTTAGTTCTATTGACAAATTCAATGGCCATTCTTTTCCTGTACATTCTATCACCCTTTCGCAGAAGTTCCCGCCTGTCAATTCTTTTACTTCTTCAATGATCTTGTAATGATCATCCATTTGAACCAGGTGATCTGCGCCTGCTTCTTTAGCAGTGTCGAGGGAAAATTGTCTTCTGGAAACAGCGATGACCTCGGCCCCGGCTGACTTTACCAGTTGTACCAGCAGGGATCCTAAAAATCCGCTGCCAACTATGGCTACTTTTTGGCCTTTTTGGATATCACTGCGATTGAAAATGTTCATCGCACATCCCAAAGGTTCTCCCGGAAAAGCTTTTCCGGAGAGACTTTCTGGTAATTTCACTACAGTATCTTCTTTTGCAATATCGTGAGTGGCGTAAGCCTTATAAGTTAATGCCGTAACGCGATCTCCTTCTTTTAGATCTTTCACTCCGGCGCCAACGGCATCTATAGTTCCCCAGCCTTCATGCCCCGGTTCTCCCGGAGTAACGGGATAATCGAACCAGTCACGTCCTTCCCACACCGGAATATTTGAGGCACAAACTCCGCTGCCTTCCAATTTTATACGCACTTCACCTTCTCCGGGTTCAGGAAGTTCGAACTCTTTTATGCTAACTTTTTGAGGGGCTTCTAGTACTGCTGCTCTTCTTACAGTAGTTTCTTCTGAAACAGGAGATTTCTCCTGCATCGTTTCGGCTGATCTCATATGGCGATCTGTTTTTTCGGAGTTAGATTTTCGGGAAGTTCAATGCTTCGGTTTTCGCAAAGCCATCTCAGCAGGTTTTCAACTCCTTCTTCAATATTATATTTTGGCTTCCATCCCGTGGCTTCCTTGAATTTGTCGGTATTGGAGACATAATAGAACTGATCCCCGGTGCGCCAGTCTTCGAAACTAATGTCCATTTCTTTTCCGGCCTTTTCTCTTATGATGTTCAGAATTTCCAGCAGACTCACGGTGTTTTCTGTTCCTCCACCTATGTTGAATACTTCACCGGCAAGCTTATCCATATTTTTGTGCGCCAGCATAAAAGCGTCTATAAGATCTTCTACAAAGAGAATGTCTCTTACCTGTTTTCCGTTTCCGTAGATGGTTACCGGCTTGTCTTCCAGAGCACTGATAAGGAAATGGGCAACCCAACCCTGATCTTCGGTACCAAACTGATGTGGACCGTAAATACAGCTCATTCTAAAGACAACTGTTTTTAGTCCGTAGGTTCTTGAATAATCAAGTATGTACTGGTCTGCCGCTCCTTTAGAACAGCCGTAGGGACTGTGGAAGTCCAGCGGGATCTTTTCATTAATCCCGTATTTCTTCATCTTCGCATCTGCGGGATAATACCTGGTTTCAGTCTCTTCCATTTTTACATCCTGAAGATTTCC
This sequence comes from Salinimicrobium xinjiangense DSM 19287, assembly GCF_000423585.1. Taxonomy (GTDB): domain Bacteria; phylum Bacteroidota; class Bacteroidia; order Flavobacteriales; family Flavobacteriaceae; genus Salinimicrobium; species Salinimicrobium xinjiangense. Next base: position 121,373 of record NZ_AUIG01000002.1, on the reverse strand, counting down.
GTAGACTTTGTTGGTCGAGGTGAAGATCAAAGGCGGCTGATGTTTACTCTTCCGGATAGCCTCCAAAAGATGAAAAGTTCCGCTGAGGTTCACGTTAAAATCATGAATCGGGTTCGTTACCGAAGAAGTAACAGCAACCTGGGCACACAAATGGAAAACTTCCGAAGCATTGTTCACGCATTGCTGCAGGATTCTGGTCTCGTTGATATCAGAGATCTGTATGAGCAGCTTATCACCGTACTCTTTTTGCAGCCACTGAAGATTCTCTTCCACTCCGTCGCGAAAAAGACTGTCGTAGATCATCACGCGTTTTCCTTCCGAAAGAAAACGGGATGCGAGGTTAGTACCAATGAATCCGGCGCCGCCGGTGATGAGCGTGTATTTTTCCTTCTCATCGATTTTATACTGCTTATTGATATAATGCTGCTGGTGGATCTTCTCAACACCGTCTTTTTCCAGCAGCTTATAAAGCAATTTTTTCGTGCCATCGGTCTTCTTCAGTCCGAAATGATATTCCCGCTCATCGAGGTGAAAGCCTCCTACGGTGGAATTCTTTGGATCAAGATCTTTAAGGGAATACCAGTAGATACGGGCAGCATTGGCATTGAGTACATTTTTAAATTCCTGGTATTGTTTAACTTCATCATTTTGCCAGGTGGAGAAACCGACTTCCGATATCCATATTTCCTGCTTATATCCATTTTTCTCCAGGATTTCCCGTACGCTCTTAATATTGACTTCCCAACCTTTCCATTGTTGGTCAAATACATGAGGAAAACCGTGAATTCCTACTGCGTCTATGTAATCCAGCACTTTTTGTTCAGCCATCATTTGCAGCCAGTTGGGATCTATGGGACTCATCCCCCCAAGCAGGGTCTTTTTCCCCCTTTTTTGAGCCCAATGTGCGGCCATTCCTATCATTGTAGAAAATTTATTCCAGGAATAATCCAGTGTGAAATCGTACTCGACTTTATTGTTGGGTTCATTCCACAGCTCAATCCAGTCGAAATATTGTCCGTAACGGGTGATCATTTCATCAATGAAATCGGCATATGCTTTCAGGTCTTTTGGAGGGGCAGAGGTTTTGGCCATTTCTCCGATAGAAGGTGGTGTGTAAAGGAAACAGGGTAGTATTTCCACATGTGGATCCAGTTCTGCAAACAACCAGTCATACCATTCGGGAGTTCCTTCTACGTACCAGTCTGCCCAGGAGATCCCGGTACGAAGGTGTTTGATCCCAAGCCTTTTAAAATCCTCTATTGCCTGCTTAACCTGTTCGTATTCGCCGGGCCTAAACCATTCAAGAATTCCAAGAGCCGGTGACGATTCGTTTATCTTTTTCATTTCGTTCATAGCTGTTCTTTTATACGGTTAGACCTCTGGATGAAAGTTCACTGCTGGCTTTACTCACATTATCGGTAGCAATCTGTGTCTTAAGCCATTCTGCCAGTTCATACAAGCCATCTTCGAATTTAACTTCAGGTTTAAATCCGAGTAGCTTTTCTGTTTTTGTAGTGTCGGCAAAACAATGTCTTATATCTCCAACACGGTATTTTCCGGTGACTTCTGCCTTTAAATTATCCTTGCCCATCACTCCTGCAAGTTTATCGGCTATCTCCAGTATGGTGTATTTGTTTCCGCTACCCACGTTGAATACTTCCCCATCGGCTTCAGGTTTTTCCATGGCTAAGCGAATAGCACGGGCCACATCTTTGACATGAATAAAATCCCGTTTCTGTTTTCCGTCCTCGAAGATCATAGGCGGATTATTATTCAGCAGCCTTGAGGCAAATATGGCAAGCACTCCGGTGTAGGGATTGGAGAGTGCCTGACGGGTTCCGTAAACATTAAAGAACCTCAATGCAGTTGCCGGAAAATTATAAGCCTTTCCGGTGATAAGACTTAATCTTTCCTGATCATATTTAGAAAGTGCATATACCGAAGAAAGATTCGGATTTTTAGATTCAGGTGTAGGGACAGGCTCCAGCTCTTTTCCATTGCTGTCATACATCTCCCATTGACCCTTTTTGAGATCGGAAAGTTTTCTTTCACAATCCATTCTCTTTTCTCCCTTTTCATCCAGGTAAAGACCTTCTCCATAGATGCTCATACTCGATGCGGTTACCAGTTTTTCAACAGGCTTATCCATTAAAGCTTCCATGAGCACTGCAGTACCCACGTTATTTACATCTGTGTAGTCTTTGATTTGATACATACTTTGTCCAACACCAACCATGGCGGCAAGATGTATCACAGCGTCAACACCTTCAAGAGCCTTTTCCACTGCTGCCTTATCCCTTACGTCTCCTATTTGAAGTTCAACATCCTGATGAAGATATTCGGGACGGGTAGCATTTTCTCCATGTACCTGCTCTGAAAGGTTATCAAGAGCACGGACTTTATATCCTTTATTTAAAAGTTCATCTGCGAGATGGGACCCTATAAACCCGGCCCCTCCGGTTATTAAGACTTTTTTCTGCATCGATCTACATTTTGGTTGGTTAGAAATCCTGTAATGTTGGTCTTGTTATGATTTTATTTATACTTGTTCCTTTTTTCTTGTTTAAAGCATACCACACATCTTCTGCAATCTCTTCGGAAGTTATAGCGCCCATCCCCATTTTTTCTACGGAATTGTCACCGGAGATCTGGTGCTTATAAAATGCGGTATCCACTATTCCGGGACTTACGACAGTTACATTGATGTACGGAATTGTTTCCAGTCTTAATGTTTCAGCAATGACTTCAAGCGCCGTCTTTGAAGCGGCATAAATTCCGCCATAAGGGTGTGGCTGGTTTGCTGAAACAGATGAAATGAAAACTACGTTTCCTCTTTTATTTTCAATCATGTGCGGAGTAAAGGCCCTGATGCATCTCAATGCACCCATGATATTTATGTCCAGCACTTTTTTCCATTTTTCCGGATCCCCTTCTGTAAGTTTCTCCTGAATTCCCTGTCCTGCATTGAGGATGAGATATTCCGGATGTCCAAAATTCTTTGTAACCCAGGAATAAAGTTCGTCTATCTCCTCGCCGCTGGTCACATCACACTTTCTCATTTCAATGTCCCCGGCTAATTTTTCGCCATCTGCTTTATCTGCAACAATTACTTTAATTCCTTGGCTGTTTAATTTTTCGGCTATTGCTTTCCCTATTCCGCTGCTTCCGCCGGTGACAATTGCGATTTTGGAATAAGTGCTTTTATTCATTACAGTTGAAAATTTTTAAGGTCTTTCCAGACATTTGTTCGGCAGGTATAATCGTAGGGGGGTAAAAACCTGCGGAAAAAACGGCAAAGTCAACCTGCCGCTTCATTTTCAAAGGTACATGAGGAGGCTGTGAAATTGTATTAAAGCAAGCCTAAAACATTCTTAAACCCCTGGTGGGGACTGGCTTTGTCAAGAGGATCAGCAGCCGACCGGGAGTGAGATAATTCTTAATAAATTCAGCAGCTATAGGGGATGATGAAGCACCTAAAAAACAAAACAGGAGTTTTAGCTCCTGTCTGTTGAAAATAACGTTAAGAAAAGTTTATGACTAAGAATACTTCTGAAGGATCTTTTGCCACTTTATGGCATTATCCAATCGTTCTGTTTTCTGAGTAACCGGATCTTCTTCCTCGGCGTAAAAAACAATTTTTTTCTTTACTGTTCCATCTGCATTTCTCATCTGAAGGGCGATTTCCCTTACTTCATCCATGAGGGAAGTAGAAATTCCGTCTTCATCAGTTTTTGTGAGATCGATTTTAGAAACCTCTTCAAGGTCGATGACCTGTAGTTTTGCCCCACTTCCGGTGCGTAATAGGAAGAACTTTTTAGCTGTTTTATCCAGTCCCAGGGAAAGGCCATTGATATTTTTGGTTTCATCCAGGCTATAGCCTTGCTGATGTGCCAAAAATGCCATTTTCTTTGCTCTTTTTTTCTCCTGGAGAGATTGAGTGTAAACCAGGTAACCTACGGGAGCTACAAATAATATGAGCAATCCCAAACCCATAAGGGTTGATGCTGTATCCATTTCTAATGATTTTTAATTGTGAATTTTAATTGTCTAAACGTGCAGAAACCTGCAGATTCAAAGCTTCACAAGAAAAAATGCTTCGGAAATAGCTGTTGAGAGATGTTTTTCCTAAGATCCCGGGTATAAACGAGATTTGCCGCTTCAGAAGGAGTGGCAACTGACACAAATTTTACAGGTACGACCGAAGAGATCGGGAAAAATGTCTTGTTTGAAAAGTCTGAGATCTCCTGGAAAGGATTTTCTCTGAAAGCAAAAAGAGAAATGTTTGCAGCCCGAAGATCTTCAGAAGATAAAGGCAGTTCTTCCTTTACTTCAGAAGAAGAAAAACTATAGGCGGAAGCCTTGCCAATACTGAAAAAGGCAAGAATCAGGATCAGGTATTTTCCGAAGTTTTTCATCTGCTGCTGCTGCAAATAAAAGTAATCAAAAAGTGGACCGCTTATAGCAGTTTAACAGCGTCTTTCGCAAAATAACTCGCGATCATATGTGCACCGGCTCTTTTAATGGCCGTAAGCTGTTCCAGCATTACCGCATCATGATTCAACCAGCCTTTTTCGGCTGCCGCTTTTAGCATGGAATATTCCCCGCTCACCTGGTAAACCGCCACCGGAACATTCACCACATTCCTGATGTCACGAACTATGTCAAGATAGCAAAGTCCCGGTTTGACCATCACGATATCTGCCCCTTCTTCGATATCCTGCAGCGTCTCTTTGACCGCTTCCTCCCGGTTCGCCGGATCCATCTGATAAGTTTTCTTGTCTCCAAATCCGGGTGCCGAATCTAAAGCGTCTCTAAAAGGCCCATAAAAAGCTGAAGCGTATTTGGCGCTGTAGCTCATGATGCCGGAATTATGAAATCTTTCCTGCTCCAACAGCTCCCTAATCGCTTTAATCCTGCCGTCCATCATATCACTTGGCGCTACAAAATCGGCTCCCGCCTGCACATGAGAAAGCGACATTCTTGCCAGTACTTCTTTAGTAGCGTCGTTTACAATCTGCCCGTTTTCAACGATCCCGTCGTGACCGTAAGAGGAGTAGGGGTCAAGGGCAACATCGGTCATCACCAGCATTTCAGGCACTGCATCTTTTACTGTCTTTACCGCCCGTTGCATGAGTCCGTCGGAGTTGACAGCTTCAGTTCCTTTATTGTCTTTTAGATTATCCGGAACCTTGACAAAGAGTAAGACAGATCTCAGCCCCAGGTCCCAGAGTTCTTTTACCTCCGTCTTTAAAAGATCCAGGCTGTACCTGTAATAATTGGGCATGGAAGTGATTTCCTCCTTTACATTCTGCCCCTCCACCACAAACATTGGTACAATGAAATCGTTGGGAGTAATGCTGGTTTCCCTCACCAGGCTTCTTATGGCTTCTGTAGTTCTAAGTCTTCGGTTTCGTATTAACATAATTCAAAATTCAAGGTTCAAAATTCAAGATTTTTTTGGTTCGAGATTTAAAATTCACCGTTCAAGGTTATGTCACTATGCTCTGATCACTGATCACTGATCACTGACCACTGATCACTAATTTACACCCATTCTCTCGGCTGTTCCAAAACCCTCACCAACTTCTCCTCCTCACTACCGGGTTCGGGGTGGTGGTCGTATACCCACTGCACGTGTGGAGGGAGGCTTATGAGAATGCTTTCGATCCTCCCATTGGTCTTTAATCCAAATAAGGTGCCTTTGTCGTGCACGAGATTAAATTCAACATAACGGCCGCGCCTTATTTCCTGCCAACTGCGTTGCTGCTCATTGTATGGCAGATCTTTTCTTTTTTCTACAATGGGTAAATAGGCTTCCAAAAAGCTGTCGCCTACATCTGTAACGAAATCATACCACTGCTCTTCATCCCTTTCTTCGGAAGGCTTTAGATAATCAAAGAACAATCCGCCGATTCCCCGGGCTTCATTGCGGTGGGAGTTGTGAAAATATTCGTCGCATTTTTTCTTGAAATCCGGGTAAAAATCAGGATCATGTCTGTCACAGGCTTGTTTGCAGATCTTGTGGAAATGTGCTGCATCCTCTTCAAAAAGGTAGTAGGGGGTAAGATCTTGTCCGCCGCCAAACCAGCTGTCCACAGTGTTTCCTGCTTTGTCGTACATTTCGAAATACCTCCAGTTGGCGTGTACTGTGGGAACCATGGGATTCTTAGGATGGAGGACAAGACTGATTCCGCAGGCGAAGAAATCTACATCTCCCACTCCAAAATGTAACTGCATGGCCGGTGCAAGAGGGCCAAAGACTTTCGAAATATTCACACCTCCCTTTTCAAAAACGGCTCCGTTTTCGATCACCCTGGTACGGCCTCCGCCGCCTTCCTCGCGGTGCCACAGATCTTCTTTGAAAACAGCTTCTCCATCCATAGCTTCAAGATTGGCCGTAATCCTGTCCTGCAGGTTTTGGATGTAAGCGTAGAATTTTTCTTTCATCTTTTTATTTTTTCAATAAAGACTAATATGCTTTGCTCTTCTTCAATTTCTGCTGGACTTTTCACCTGGACTGCTTCCGCGGTCATTTGTTGCAGCACAGTTAAGATATCCATTTCTTTTCCGGAGAAATTCAGAAACAATTCTCTCCCTATCTTGTTGTTATGCAGATCCATCATCTTCGCCAGATCTTCATTTGGGGCGAGCCGTTCATGAAGATCAGTGATCTTTTTGCTCCAACTCATGACTCTTTCCGGACATCCTGCAACTGGTAAACAGTACTGACAGATCAAATAATTCCAAAGCGCATGTCGAAAAGCATTTGTTCTGTTGTCTTCATGATGTAGATCGCCGTAAAGCCGATCAGAAATTTCAACCGCTCTGTTGGTAGCTTTATAGGTCGGAATAAGGTATTGGGGGCGTCTTAAAAAGACTAAACAAAGAACAACGAGTTCCCGAAAATTGAGGGACGCTATTCTTCTCTCTATCGCCACCTTTATTTTACTTTATACTCTTTTACTGCTTCTACAAATGCGATAGCGTTCTCAACCGGGATATCGGGAAGAATTCCGTGACCCAGGTTTACCACGTATCTGTCCTTACCAAATTCATTGATCATGTTGTGCACCATCTCTTTGATCTTTGCCGGGGGGGAATAAAGTCGGCTGGGATCAAAATTACCCTGTAGAGTAATTTCTCCTCCTGTCAGTTTTCTCGCCATTTCAGGAGAGCAGGTCCAATCCACACCAAGTGCCGAAGCACCAGAAACTGCCATTTTATCAAGAGCAAACCAGCAGCCTTTTCCAAAGGCGATTACCGGAGTTTCACCTTTTAAGGCATCAATGATCTGCTGAATATATTTCCATGAAAATTCCTGGTAATCCTGCGGTGACAACATTCCACCCCAGGAGTCAAAAACCTGCACGGCATCGACTCCCGCTTCAACTTTTGCCTTTAAATAAGCAATAGTCGTATCGGTGATCTTTTGAAGCAGCGTATGAGCTGCCTGCGGATTCGTAAAGCAGAATTTCTTTGCAATATCAAAGTTCTTGGATCCCTGTCCCTGTACAGCATAACATAGTATTGTCCACGGAGAACCGGCAAAACCTATAAGAGGCACTTCATTATTAAGTTCCTTTTTGGTCATTTTTACAGCTTCCATTACATAGCCCAGACTTTCATGCACATCGGGGACAATTACCTTTTCTACATCTGCTGAGGTTCTAACGGGATTTGGGAGCCATGGTCCCAGTCCGGGTTTCATTTCCACTTCGATGTTCATGGCTTGTGGGACTACGAGAATATCACTAAAAAGTATAGCCGCATCTGTTCCTACCTGGTGGATTGGCATAACGGTAATTTCTGTAGCCAGTTCGGGAGTGCGGCAACGTGTGAAGAAGTCATATTTTTCCTTCAGCTTCATAAAATCGGGAAGGTATCTTCCTGCCTGCCTCATCATCCAAACCGGCGGACGTTCTACGGTTTCACCTTTTAATGCTCTAAGAAAGAGGTCGTTTTTTATCATAGTATAATTCTATTCTAATGTTAATTGGTCAGACAAAGAGATTTTGCGAATGTCGTGTACTTCTTCGAAGTTCTTTTTCCCTCCAAAAAGCTCAAAAATTTCGTCTGATTTTATAATTTTTGAAGACTCTTTTAATATTTCTTTATAGGAAGAAAAAGAATAGTCTTTAAAATCTTCCCCAAAATGGATTTGGGGATTCAAATTTACATAGATTATAAGTTGTTTCAAGTAAGATTCCTTATTTACTTTAATTCTCTTAAAGTGTTTTTCAAATAAACTGCCGCTCCTGTTTTCCAATTTATTATATGCCTTTGCATAGGAATTAAAGAAATTTGAAAAGCATTGGGTGACTTCTTTAGTTTCACCTTCAATTCTCACAACGAGATGAAAATGGTTTTGGAGAAGACAGTATGCAAAGGTGGAAACCTTTCCGGATAAGTACTTGTTATATTGTTTAAGGAAGTAAAATTTATTTTCTTCATTAGAAAAAATGTTCGACCTATTTATCCCCCTATTATAAAGGTGATAAACCGAATCCTTCTCTAACGTTTCAAGTTTCATTTTTCTACTTCATCAGACCTGCAAGGTCTTTTTTGGACCTTGTAGGTCTTGTTCGGATTTGTTTAAGACCTACAAGGTTTTGAAAACCTTGCAGGTCAATTTACCCACTAAAATATTTCACCACCTGCACGATCACATTTTCTACAGAAGGTGTCGAAGTCAGGACTATTTTATCTGTGTATTTCCCGGCTTCTTCGGCAGTTGTGGTACCTATACAGAAGACCACACTTTCATTAAGATCATTTTCGCTACAGTAGCTTTTGACTGCACTCGGGCTGAAAAACAGCACTCCGTCAAAGATACGATCAATTTTTTTTGGACTCAGTTCAGTGTCGTATACCTCTACCTCTTTTAGGGGAATTCCTGCTTTCTTTAGACCTTTCGGAAGAGCGTCATGTCGACTTTTTCCGCAGATAAAAAGAAAACTTTCGCCCGAATGTTCTTTAACTATTAATGAAGCCAGATCTTCTCCATAATTTGCTGTTTTACAAATGTGAAAGCCATTTTGAGTTAAGAACTCTGCAGTTTTATAGCCAACGCAAAAAATATTCCTCTGCTGAAAATACCTTTTTGAAGGGTGGTCCAAAATAGCTTTTACAGCATTTTTACTGGTGAAAATAATATTTTCAGGAATTTCATTTATTTTAAATGGAAGAGGGACTATAGAAATAAATTCTTTCTCCACTAATCCGATACCACGGTTGAGCAGCAATTCTCTTTGATTGGTCTTCAGTTTCTTAGTGGAAAGCACAGTGACCCGGCTCTCTGTGGAGTGTGGAAAAGGAGAGTTTGGTTCTGTTTTTTCTGACAATTTCTGAATTTTTCAAAATTGTTTTGCTTCAGCAAGAGAGGATTATCCTTTGGTGTTATTGACCTGCTGCTTTATTTGCTTCATAAGTTCGGCGCCACCGGCCTGCAGGATCTCTTCTGCACAGGTTCTTCCGAAGCCTTTATGTTCCGAAACAGGGATTGTCTTTTCTACTCCTATTCTCTGCTGCCCATCCAGACTGAACAAAGCACCTTTAAAATGAATATTGTCGCCTTCAATAGTGGCCAAAGCGCCAATGGGAGCGGTACATCCGCCTTCAAGAACTCTTAAAAATTCTCTTTCCATATGAACGCAGATTTCGGAAGGTTCATGATTCAAAGCCGCTAAAGCTTTAAGGCAAAAATCGTCTTCCTCTTTGGCAACGACTAGCATTGCTCCCTGTGCGGGTGCCGGGATCATCCACTTAAGATCTATATAGGATTCTGGTTTTATATTAATGCGCTCCAGCCCGGCAGCCGCGAATATGGCCCCGTTCCAGTCACTATCCTCCAGTTTCTGAAGTCGGGTGTTCACATTGCCCCGCAAATCCACAATTTCGTGGTTTGGATATTTATGTAGCCATTGCGCCTGTCTTCGAAGACTTCCTGTGGCCACTATACCTTCTTCATTTAAAAAGTCTGTACCCTTATGGATCAAAATATCCTGCGTATGTGCTCTTTTTAATACCGCTCCCTCTACTATACCCTTGGGCAAAGCGGTGGGAACGTCTTTCATGGAATGAACCGCAATATCAATAGCATCGGTCAACATTGCTACGTCAAGAGTCTTGGTAAAGATTCCCGTTATTCCGAATTCATACAGAGGCTTGTCAAGAACCAGGTCTCCCTGAGATTTTACCGGAATTAATTCAGTTTGATGCCCCAGCTTTTCAAGAGCGTTCTTAACAGCGTTTGCCTGCCAAAGCGCCAGTTCACTGTCTCGTGTTCCGATGCGGATTATTTTATTCATCGCTTCGCCGTCTCTTCCAGTTGAAATACCTTTTGAATAAGTTCCAGGCTTTCATCTGTAGTATTTGAATCTCCCTTAAGGTGATTGGCGAATTGGTTCATGATCTTCTGAATAATACGATCTCCTAAAATTTCGGCCTGGCGGTCATTAAAATTCTCAATTTTCCTACGCTGAAAATCCACTTCGGCATCCTTCATGTCTCTCAATTTCTTTTTAAGAGCCTTTATAGTTGGTGCAAATTTTCTTGTTTCCAACCAGGAGTTGAATTCAGCTTCGGCTTCAGCTATTATTTGTTGTGCCAGGGGAATTGCTGCTTTTCTTCGTTCCAAAGTTTCATCTGTCATTTGAGAAAGATGATCCAGATGAATTACAGTAACACCGGGAAGATCCCTTACCTCGTCTGAAACATTCTTCGGAATCGATAAATCCAGGATCAACAAATCCTTCTTATTGTAGATAAGTTCTTTTGTAATGGTAGGAGTTTGAGCGCCTGTAGCCACTATTAAAATATCAGCCTGTCTTATCTCTGCCTGTAGATCGGCGTAATCTTTAACTGTGAGATCAAATTTACCTGCTATTTTTTCAGCTTTATCTTTAGTCCTGTTGATAAGAGTTATATGATGATTCTTAGTGTGTTTCACCAGGTTCTCACAGGTGTTACGACCTATTTTTCCTGTTCCAAACAACAAAATGTCCTGATCTGCAGGTTTGTCGTAATTCTTTAAAATATATTGTACCGAGGCAAAACTTACTGAAGTTGCCCCCGAAGAAATGTCTGTATCATTTTTGATGCGCTTACTGGCCTGAATCACGGAATTTACCAGCCTCTCCAAAAAGGGATTTGAGACTCCTATATCCTTTGACTGAATAAATGCCGATTTTATCTGGCTAATTATTTCAAAGTCTCCAAGGATTTGGCTATCAAGACCGGTCCCCACTCTAAACATATGAGAAATGGCGTCTTTGTTCTTATAGACATAAGCCACTTTTTCAAACTCCTCAACCGTTCCGGGTGTATGTTCGCACAAAAGTTTGATCAACTGAAAAGGATGCTGGGCAAAACCATAGATCTCAGTTCGGTTGCAGGTGGAGGTTACAATAATTCCGTCGATACCTTCAGTTTTTGCCTGCTCAAGCAAATTTTTCTTTCCGGTCTCGTCTAAACTAAAATGTCCTCTTATCTCTGCGTCGGCCTTTTTATAACTTAGCCCGATTGTATAAAAATGTTTTCCTCTTGAAATATTATAATCTTCCATGTACCTGATTAGGATTCCAACGGACAAAATTAAGATAAGGTTAATTTAAAAAACAACGCTAAAAGTACATTTTTTGTCGCTACACGTGATTTTCTTTCAAAAACTGATCAATATCATATATTTGGGCTAATTTTACCTGTCAAATCTGGAAAACCTGATTTCTAGTTTAGAATAAATCTAAATAAAGGTGTCAATAATTAATGAAAAACCATGGAAGAAAATATCGCTCAAGGTTCCTTTGAAAAGACCCGACTCGAAGAAGGATTTTATCTTCTGAAATTTCAGAATACACGGCAGCAGCCCGTGAAAATTCAGCGGAATATCAATAGTGATTTCATACAATTTCATTTTTCCGGTAAGGGAGAGAACAGATTTTTCTTTAATAATGGCAGTTATAAAATACCATTGCCTGAAGAGAACGTACTGCTTCTGTATAATCCTAAAAGAGACCTCCCGATAGACCTTGAATTACAACCGGGGAGCTGGGTTGTGTCAATCATTATATCCATCAAGAAGTTTCACGCCCTGTTTTCCGACGAAGCCGGGTACATTAGTTTCCTGAATCTGGAAAACAGGGATAAGCAATATTATAAAGATACACCTCTTTCCCCGGGAATGATGATTGTTCTTAACCAGATCTTCAATTATAACATCGTTCCTACGATCAGGATTCTATATTACAAAGCAAAGGCTTATGAGCTGCTGAGTCTCTATTTTAACAGGTCTGAAGAACCCGATATCGAACAATGTCCATTTTTAAGTGATGAAGAGAATGTTCTTAAAATAAGGAAAGCTAAAGATATTGTAATAGCCAATATGGCCGAGCCTCCGTCTTTACAGGAGCTGTCCAGAGAAATAGGTCTGAGTCTCAAAAAATTAAAAGAGGGTTTTAAGCAGATCTATGGAGATTCTGTTTTCAGCTTTTTATTCGATTACAAGATGGAATATGCCAGAAAGCTACTGGATTCCGGAGATTACAATGTAAATGAAGCAGGGCTAAAGGTGGGGTACAGTACTTCCAGTCACTTTATCGCGGCATTTAAAAAGAAATTTGGGACCACACCCAAGAAATACCTTATGTCGCTGTCCTCGGAAGCACAATCATAAATTCCTTCAATGATGCTATTCTTCTAAAGCCGGGTAAGAGATTTTTCTTCCGGTTATTTTAATAGTATTTTTGAACCAAATTATTAAGATGAGCAAAGGAGTATTACTCGTTAATTTGGGATCGCCGGATAGTACAGATCCTGCAGATGTAAAGAAATATCTTGATGAGTTTCTAATGGATGAACGGGTGATCGATGTCCCTTACTGGGCCCGTACTTTACTGGTGCGAGGGATCATCCTCAATACCCGTCCAAAGAAATCGGCAGAGGCTTACGAAAAGATCTGGTGGGAAGAAGGATCTCCTTTAATAGTCCTTTCAGAAAGGCTTCAGGAAAAAGTAGATGCTTTGACTTCTGTGCCTATTACTCTGGCAATGCGCTACGGAAAGCCTTCTATCAAAAGCGGGCTACAGGAATTACATGACAAGGGGGTGGATGAGGTGTTGATCTTTCCAATGTATCCACAATTTGCTATGGCAACTACGGAAACTATTCTGGTATTGGCTGAAGAGCTTCGGAAAAAGCATTTTCCGAAAATGCAGTTCACTTCAGTTCCTGCATTTTACAATCACGAAGATTACATCAGGGTGCTTGGAACGAGTATATCAGAATCTTTAAAAGGAGTGGAATTTGACCATCTTCTTTTCTCTTATCACGGAGTTCCTAAAAGGCATATCAGGAAAAGCGACATCACTAAATCTCATTGTAAGATTGATGGCAGCTGTTGCCAGACCCCCTCTCCGGCACATCAGTTCTGTTACAGGCATCAGTGTTATGAGACTACCAAACTGGTAGCCGAATACCTGGGGCTCGAAAAAGGAAAATATTCCGTCTCTTTCCAGTCAAGGCTTGGATTTGATCCATGGTTGCAGCCTTATACTGACAGGACCATAGAGAGAAAAGGCCTTGAAGGAGTAAAGAACCTGGCTATAGTTACCCCTGCATTCGTATCTGACTGTCTTGAAACCCTGGAAGAGATCGCCATGGAAGGCAGGGAGATCTTTGAAGAAGTAGGAGGTGAGAAGTTCACGGTAGTTCCCTGTCTAAATGATCGGGACGATTGGGTGAAGGTACTGGCCCGCTGGATCGATGAATGGGCTCACCAGAATGTTGCCGTATAATACCCTTTTTGGCACTTTAGCAGAAAGTACTTTTCATTATTTTTGTTAGGATATGGAAAATGAAGGCCTAAAAAAGAAGCTTATCCAGAAGATAAGAGACTGTGATGATGCCGCCGTTCTTAAAGCGCTGGATGAGATTTTTGCTGAATTTTCTGAAGTAAGGGAGAGAGGTGAAAATTATATTAAAGAGTTAAATGTTCCTGCCAGTCACTATCATAAAATAGAGGAGGAATTCAGGAAATATAAAAGTGGAGAAATAGAAGGAATTTCGTGGAAAACATTTCGCCAAGAGATTAAGAATACTCATGGCTTTTAAACCTGTTCTCCTTCCCCGCGCCCAGAATGAGATCTCTGATGCAATTGATTGGTACGAAAGGCGGGAAAAAGGATTAGGTGAATATTTTTTAATTGAGTTGGAAAATGAATTGAACCGAATCGTTAATAACCCGTTGATTTTTAAAGAAACCGACGGAACTCATACCAAATTCAGAAAAGCAGTACTCAGTAAATTTCCTTTTATCATACTGTTTACACTTTCAGGAGATGATATTATAGTTCATTCGGTCTTCCATTCCAGCCTAAATCCATATAAAAAACCATAAATCTTTAGTGGAATACTACAATTACATAAAAGCCCTTCACCTCATTTTTGTAATCACATGGTTTGCCGGTTTGTTCTACATTCCGAGGCTTTTCATTTACCACATAGAAGCTGCCGAGAAACCGGAGCCCGATAAAAGCATTTTAATCGACCAATTAAAGATCATGACCAGGAGGTTGTGGTTTATCATTACGTGGCCTTCGGCCATTCTGGCAACCTTATTTGCGGTATGGTTATTATTACTGGCGCCGGTATGGCTGCAAATGCCTTGGATGCACGTAAAACTTGCATTCGTCGTTCTGCTTTTTGCATACCATTTCAAGAGTCACCAGATTTTTAGACAGCTTCAAAGAGACAAAATAACCTGGAGCTCAAATCAAATGAGGTTGTGGAATGAAGGTTCAACTCTTATTTTATTTGCTGTTATATTTCTGGTGATCCTGCGGGACGCCTTAAACTGGATCTATGGGGTTCTGGGAATCTTTTTGCTTGCCGGAATGCTCATGCTCGGGATAAGGGTTTATAAAAGGCTTAGATCTAAAAATCCCGAACTTTAGAATGGTTTAATAATTGTAACTAATTTGCCACTTAAATTAAAGCTTTGAAATTCTCCTTAAGAACACGAATTTTTCTGTCAATGATCCTGCTGGTGTTGTTAGCCTCCGTCCTAATTGGGGGTATAACTGTCCTACAGTACAAGCGGGAGGCTCAGGAGTATCACCGGGAGCGGCTTGAGCGAAAGGAGGAAGCAATAAGGGAGCATATCAAATTTGTGGTGGAAAGCACTACATACGAGGTGAACGAAGATAATGTTTACCTCATCCTTAAAGAAAGGGACAAGATCCATGAGATCTCACAGGTGCATAATATGCCCATTAACGTTTACAGCCTGCAGGGAGACCTGGTGCTTAAATCGAATCAATCCTTCTTTCCTGATACTACAGATCTTCGGCTGGATCGAAGTGTAGTGGAGCAACTTGCCTCATCCTCTCAAAAAAGGGTTTTGAGACAAACAGTGAAAAATGACAAACGTTTTCAGTCATCCTATACTTATATTACCGATAACAAATTCCGGCCCCTTGCAATTTTAAATCTTCCTTATCTGGAAGATGATTTTTTCATCACAAGAGACCTGCGTAATTTTCTTGTTCGCCTTACCGAGGTGTACCTGTTCATGCTGGTACTGGCAATTTTACTGGCTTACTTTTTATCTAAATATATCACCCGAAGCCTTAAAACTATTTCCGAAAAGATTCATCAAACCCGTTTAGACAAGAAAAATCAAAAGATAGAGATCGGTAATGTAAGTGAAGAAATTTTTACTCTGGTAAATGCCTACAACTCCATGATCGATGATCTGGAAGAGAGTGCTGTAAAGCTTGCCACCAGTGAACGGGAGCAGGCCTGGCGTGAAATGGCAAAGCAGGTGGCTCATGAGATCAAGAATCCTCTAACTCCAATGAGGTTAAGTGTTCAGAGCTTTCAGAGGAAATTTGATCCAAACGATCCTCAAATGCAGCAAAAGGTAGATGAATTTAGTGATACTTTAATTACTCAGATCGATACCATGAGTTCTATTGCCTCGGCTTTTTCGAACTTTGCAAAGATGCCCGCACAACAGAATGAAACTCTTAATGTACCTAAAATAGTAAAACTGGCACTCGATATTTTCAATGAAGATTACATTCTGTTTTCTTCTGAAAAAGAGGAGATAATTGCAAAATTTGATCGTACCCAGTTAATTAGAGTGGTTACCAATCTCGTGAAAAATGCGGTGCAGGCAGTAGCTTTGGAGAAGAATCCGGCGGTATTGGTCACTGTGACCGAAGAGCAAGGCCGGGCTTGTCTAACAGTTTCCGACAACGGAGTGGGAATTTCTGAAGAAAACAAGCCTCTCATTTTTGAGCCCAAGTTTACTACAAAATCAAGTGGTATGGGTCTTGGTCTTGCAATGGTGAAAAATTTAGTGGAGAGTTGTGGTGGTAGCATCACCTTTACTTCCAAATTAAATAAAGGCACTATCTTTAAGGTACATTTTCCAAAATAACATTATATGAATTTCGAAAATATTTTATTTGAAGAGAACGACCAAATCGCTTATATCACCATTAACCGGCCAGCAAAACTGAATGCCTTGAACAGAGCAACTATTCAGGAATTGCATGAAGCTTTCGCTTCTGCCGAAGAGGATAGGGATATAAAAGTCATTATTCTCACCGGAAGCGGGGAAAAGGCTTTTGTGGCAGGTGCTGATATCAGCGAATTCGCAGATTTTTCTGCCGAAGAAGGCAGGCGTTTGGCAGCCGAAGGTCAGGAGAAACTTTTTGATCTCGTGGCGAATTTGTCAAAACCGGTTATTGCCGCAGTTAATGGCTTCGCTCTTGGAGGGGGACTCGAACTGGCTATGGCTGCTCATTTTAGAATCGCAAGTGATAATGCGAGAATGGGTCTTCCTGAGGTTTCTTTAGGCGTTATTCCCGGCTACGGGGGAACGCAGAGATTGCCGCAGCTTGTAGGGAAAGGCAGGGCTATGGAAATGATCATGACTGCAGGGATGATAGATGCACGTCAAGCCCTGGAATATCATCTGGTAAATCATGTTACCACCACCGAAGAACTTATTCCTTTAGCCGAAAAGATTGCGGGTAAGATCATGAACAATTCCTCTGTAGCGATTGCGGCAGCCATAAAAGCAGTTAATGCTAACTATGAAGACGGAGTTAATGGTTATAAGGTGGAGATTGAAGGATTCGGCAGATCATTTGGCACCGCCGATTTTAAAGAAGGAACTTCAGCCTTTTTGAATAAACGTAAAGCAGACTTTCCTGGAGAATAAATAGGATATTTTCCAATATATAGGATTTTTTCCTATTTTTGTTCCTTATGGAGAGGAGCGATTACATCAGAGGAAGGGGAGCCCAGCATCAGGTAAAGAACAGGTTTGATTCCCTGGGCTATGAATTAAGAGATGATTTTCTCAACTATTGTGCGGCAGAAGGAGAGGAAGCTACCTCTTCAAAGACTTCCTTTATTGACACTTTTCCAAAGACCATTGTGAATAATGTAACCAGCCCCGACGTGGGGCTGGAATTTTCTCTTAACCCCTATCAGGGTTGTGAACATGGATGTGTTTACTGCTATGCCCGGAATTCGCATGAGTATTGGGGATATGGCGCGGGTTTGGATTTTGAGCAAAAGATACTGGTCAAACGTAATGCGGTGGAATTGCTGGAGCAAAAGCTGCGGAGTAAGAGCTGGAAAGCTGTTCCCATAGTTCTTTCGGGAAACACAGATTGTTATCAGCCTGTAGAGCGCAAGCTGGAGATCACCAGGAAATTGCTGCAGGTATTCCTTAAATACAAACATCCTGTGGGCATCATCACTAAAAATGCTCTTATACAGCGGGATGTTGATATTCTTCAGGAGTTGGCTAAAGACAATCTTGTAAGGGTAAATCTTTCCATTACTTCACTTGATGAACGCACGCGACAGCTCCTGGAACCAAGAACTGCAAGTATTAAAAAACGTCTTGAAACAGTGGAATTATTATCCTCTAAAAATATTCCGGTAAGTGTAATGATGGCACCCATTATTCCTTCTATCAACAGCCACGAGATCCTTCCCCTGGTAAAAGAAATTTCTGAGAGAGGTTCCATTGGTGTAGGTTATACTGTAGTAAGACTGAATGGCGCTATTGGAGAAGTTTTTTCACAATGGATAAGAAAGGCAATGCCCGGAAAGGCTGAGAAAGTCCTTAATCAGATTGCAGAATGCCACAACGGAAGTCTGAATGACAGCCGCTTTGGTGCCAGAATGAAAGGAGAGGGAAATATTGCCGATCAGGTAGCACAACAATTCGCCATCGCTCGAAAGCTATATCTTAAGGATAAAGAAAGGCCTTCGCTTAATTGTGATCTTCACGAGCAGTATAAGGACGGGCAAATGAAACTCTTCTAAAAATCCCATTTTTGAAAGGGTAGTCCCCACTCTCGGTAAAATTGCTTCAGGAATTCTTCCATAAAAACATGCCGCTCTTCTGCCAGTTTTTTTCCTGTTTCTGTATTCATACGATCTTTCAGAAGGAAAAGTTTCTCATAGAAGTGATTAATAGTTGGAGCTGTAGAATTTTTATATTCTTCCTTGCTCATGTTGAGGTTTGGCTTAATAGCGGGGTCAAATATCGGTCTGCCTTTAAAGCCTCCGTAGTTGAAGGTACGGGCAATTCCAATCGCGCCCAGAGCGTCAAGTCTGTCTGCATCCTGAACAACCTGCAGTTCCGGAGAATTAAATTCCTGAGTTTCGTTTCCGCCTTTAAAGGAAATCCAGTTAATGATATTCACCACGTGGTCAATAATATCATCGGGAACTTCCTGCTCCTTCAGAAAATTCTTCGCCAGTTGCGGGCCAATTGACTCATCTCCATTATGAAACTTGTAGTCTGCGATGTCGTGCAGCATGGCTCCCAGCTCTACTACGAGAAGATCTACATCCTCTCCGGCAGCAATCTCCCGAGCATTCTTAAGAACCCGCTCAATATGGAACCAGTCATGGCCTCCTTCAGCATTTTTCAGGCGGCCTTGCACAAATGAAATGGTTTGTTCTATGACGTGGTTCTTGTTCATACAAAAAGATCGTTAGTTATAGATATCTGCAATTATGGTTCTTTCTATCATTGCAACCATGGCTTCAGGATCTTCTGCATTTGCAGAGATAGGCTCATGAACTTTAAACCTGAGGTGAACTCCAATTCCCATGGGGAAACTTCCGTAGCGAAAAAGCTTCCAGCTGTTGTTGATGCTTATGGGAACCACCACAGCACCGGGCATTTTTTTAATAAGCAGCTGCAAACCCTGGACAGCAAATTTCTTAGGCGCTCCCGTGCGGCTGCGGGTGCCTTCTGGAAAAATAACAGCCGACCGACTATTTTTATTAAGGTACTCTGAAAATTTGCTCATTTTAACAAGTGCTTCCCGGCCATTCTTACGGTCGATTAGCAAGTTTCCACCATGTCTCAAATTAAATGATATACTGGGAATACCTTTTCCCAGTTCCTTCTTACTTACAAATTTAGGATGGTGCTTCCTCATATGCCAAATAATAGGCGGGATGTCATACATCCCCTGGTGATTGGCTACAAAAATACATGGTCTGTCCAACGGGAGCTTGTGAGGATTTTCAAAAGAGTAGCGGGTACCTAAAATGTTTAGACAGCGTAAGAGAAAAAAATTAAATATGTCAACACTTTTTTTATGGGCCTGATAGCCACCCAGTTTAAGGCATATCCATTGAATTGGATGAAAGATAAGCAGGGTTATAAAAAAGAAAATGTAAAATAATACCGAAAGCGGATAGGAAAGGATCTTTTTGAAGGTCTTCATTTTTACTTGCTTGTAAAAGGCTGCAATTTCCATAATTTAATCCTGCTGTGCAAAACATAATCAAAAGCCGGATTTTTTTGAAGAGCTCGTAAATTTTTACTTCATAAAAAAGCTGTCAAAAATAACATTTTTGACAGCTTAGGTTTTTCTGGCTTCGCTTTCTTAACAGAACTCGTTATAAGCTTCTGTAAGATTGTCGGCTATAATTTCTGCGGGACGGCCTTCAATGTGATGTCTTTCCAGCATATGCACAAGTTCGCCATCTCTAAACAATGCCATAGATGGAGAAGAAGGAGGGAAAGGAACCATATAATCACGGGCTTTCTCTGTTGCTTCTTTATCAACACCTGCAAAAACTGTTACCAGATGGTCTGGACGTTTGCTGTTTTGCAGACTCATTCTTGCGGCCGGTCTTGCATTCGCTGCGGCACAACCACATACCGAATTCACCACCACCAGGGTAGTTCCTTTTCTGGCAATCGCCTCATCAACCTGCTCTACTGTATGTAATTCTTCAAACCCAATACTGGTAAGATCTTCGCGCATTGGCTTTACTAATTCCGGTGGATACATATTTATAAATTTTATTATTAGAACTAAAAGCGCAAAGATACCAAATAAAAGTAAGAGGATAAATTCTGAAGAGTTAAACCCCCGCGTTGCTCTCTTACAAAAAAAGCCATTGTAAAATACTATCTTTGCAGCCCAAAAGTACCGGAATGATCAAATGGTTTGCCGCTTTTGTCGGTTTTATGTTTTATGGAATTCGTGGAGCCATCCTCGGATTTATTATAGGTAGTCTTATAGATTTTCTTACCTCATCCCGCAGAGGCGGATTTCGGGTCTTTTCTGAGGAAGAGCGGGTCACTCCCGGAGATTTTGAGCTTCACCTGTTAACACTTTCGGCTATAGTTATTAAAGCTGATGGTAAAGTGAGTCAGCAGGAAATGGACTATGTCCGCAATTATTTTGTGCAGGCTTACGGCAAGGAGCGCGCAAATGCTGTTTTTCGGACATTTAACGAGGTAGTTAAGGACAGGGAACTCGATGAAGCCAGGATCGCACAATTCCTTGCAGCCCGTACCCAATACGCTGCCCGTCTTCAAATTGTGCACTTCCTGTTTAGCATCGCAAATGCAGATGGACGTGTAAGTGAAGCTGAAGCGAGAAAGATAAGATCCATTGCAGGACATCTAAGGATTGGTGTGAAGGATTACGAGAGTCTTCATGCCATGTTCTTTAAAACAACCGATAATTCCTATAAGATCCTGGAGATTGACAAAAATGCAACCGATGCTGAGGTTAAAAAAGCCTACCGCGAAATGGCCAAGAAATATCATCCCGATAAATTAGGCCACATGGATGAAGCTTACCGAAAAGGGGCCGAAGAAAAATTTCGCCGGGTTCAGGAAGCCTACGAACAAATACAAAAGGAGAGAGGAATCTGATTCCTCTTAAAAATCATACTGCAGGTTTATATTAACATTTCTTCCCGGACTACCAACTTCAAAAGGTCTTAGTATGGACATATGATCTACATAGGTTCTGTCAAGGACGTTTTGTATTTTCAATCCTGCACTCAAGGTATGATCTGTAAAATAAATTTTTTTACTAAGACCGGCATTTAAGAGCATATAACCCGGGGTAGGCTCTTCATTTTCGCCGGTTCTTTGCTGTGAATCGACCACACGTGTCCCTGTATATAGGTAGAGACTCCGATTTTTTAGTGCATAATAACCCAGTTCTGCGGAATAATTGTCTGGTGGAATGAAGTTCAGGGGATTCTCTGTCTCCAGGTCAATTCCTCTGACTACTGCTCCGGATATTTTTGTTTCTAACCGGTTAGGTTCAAACCAGGTATGACTAAATTCAAACTCCGCCCCATAAAATCCCGCATTGGTCTGGTCAAATTTTCATATTTCAAGATTGTCTTCTGGTCTGTTTTCACCAGTGGGAGCAAAGAATATGAAGTTTCTAAGCCGGCTGGCAAAAGCAGAAGCCGTCCCTGTAAAGCGGTCTTTTCTATACGAATAGCTTATATCTGCCTGTAAACTTTGCTCCCGGTCAAAATTATCATTTCCCATTTCAAACCTGCTGGTTCCGGGATGAGGGCCGTTCGAAAACAACTCCGCAATATCAGGAGCCCGGAACCCGGTGGAAATATTCACTTTTAGAGTGCTCTCAGAGTTTATTTTTCCGGTCACTCCAAGAGATCCGGTAAAACCGGTGAATTCCCGCGACAACTTCCTGTTTTCGGGATCGCCCGGTAAAATGAAATTTGCATCAAGCAGGTTCTTTGAACCTGCATTGGCAGTGACTCTCCTGTAATCATACCTTAGTGCCCCCTGAAAAAACAGAGGCCCCTTTTTGAGGCTTGCCAGATAATATAATGCATGCTCGTTAACCTTAGCATCAGGAATCAGGAATTCCTGCGCATTTTCCATATTTCGGCTTTTTATAAAACTTCCCTGAAGGCCTAAATTGTGCTTTATCGTACCCAAGTGGGTTCGGATTCCTGTATTGTAAAAGGTATGGTTCTGATTTAACCCAAGGTCTGTCTGTCTGTATTGCTCCTCTATTTCCTTTCTTAGATTTAGGTGATGGGAAATATGCAGAAAGATTTCCGTCTTTCCATGGAAGCTGTTCTGGTCATAGGAGAGGAGATAATCTGAAACTTTCTGGTATGGCAACTGCATATCCCGGTCATTTCTCTTAGTTGCAAGGCTTTGTTCATCTTTCATTTCCTCGTCGATTATTATTCCTAGGTTTTGGGTATTAAAGGTAAAGGAGAGCTTGTTCTGAAAGTTCTCTTTAGTGAAGCCCGTATGAAGGCGCAAGGTTGAGGTGTTGAACCGGCTATTCCCAATGACACGATCATTTCCGTCGGCATAATCGGCGTGATTTTCGTAGGCGGCGTCTGCAGCCAGGAATAGCTTATTTTCCAACTGCTTTCCTGCGGAAGCAAAAGTGCGTATGCCACGGGAGACGTGATTATAGCTTGATCCGAATTTTCCTGTGAGGTGATTTGAATCCACATAATAGTCATCGTCCTTTAGTACCAGTACTCCTCCTAAAGCTCCCGATCCATATAAAACTGAAGCGGGTCCTTTGATCACCTACGCCCTTTTTATTCCGAGATCATTGATCCCCAGGCCGTGGTCTGCACCCCATTGGTGGTTTTCCAGTTTGTTACCCTGATAAATAGTGACAATGCGGGAAAAACCCAGTCCTCTTATAAAAGGTTTGACAATGCCATGGCCAAACTCTGCCCCATATACACCGGGCACTTCTTTAAGGGTACCCATAACACCCAAAGGACTTCCTTTCTTCTCTATGCCCTTTAAACTGATACTGGAAATATTATACGGGGATTGGCGGGTAATACCGGTGTGATGATCTACAAGTATGACTTCCTCCAATTCATTCGTAATCTCCTGTAATTTGAGATTAAGACTGTTGTTCTCACCGGCAAAAACAGCAATTTTCTTTGTGATGGTTTGATATCCCAGAGCGCTAATGGTAAGATCAATTTTGCCGGCAGGGAGTTTGTTCAGAATATAATTGCCTTTATCATCTGTACTGGTTCCAATCCCATAAGCCTGACAATAAATACTTGCGCCTGGCACTCCCTTACCTCCGGCTGTTATTTTGCCTTTCAAACTCGCTGTTTGGGCAATGAGATTAAAGCCGAATAGCATTAATAAATAAAATAAGACAGTTCTCACGCTAAATTTTTTACAAATCTATAAATAAAATTTAGATAAGTCTAAAAATTGGATTTGATAAATTTAAATTTTAAATTTGACGCATAACAAAATCAGATATGTTCAGTTTTTCGGAAGAGAATTATCTTAAGGCAATATTTCATCTGGAAAAAAGATATTCCGGCGGGGTTAGTACAAATGCGTTGGCCGAAGAAATGGATACGAAGGCTTCATCAATTACTGATATGGTTCGAAAACTTTCGGAAAAAGGCCTGGTCAACTATAAGAAATATCAGGGGGTAAGGCTTAGTCAGTCGGGGAGAAAAACAGCTGTAGAGGTGATAAGGAAACATCGTCTTTGGGAAGCCTTTCTTGTTGAAAAACTGAATTTTTCCTGGGATGAGGTCCACGAAGTAGCCGAACAGCTGGAGCATATTCGTTCAGAAAAGCTCATTGATGAGCTCGACAGACTGCTGGGTTATCCAAAACATGATCCTCATGGAGATCCTATTCCCGATTCTGAAGGTAATCTCAGGACCTCTAACCGGGTCCTGCTTTCTGAACTTGAAAAAGGAGATGCCGGTATTTGTGTAGGGGTAAGAGATTCTTCTTCTGAATTTCTGCGATACCTTGATAAGAATGAAATTGCCTTGGGAAAAGAGATCAAAGTATTAACCAAGGAAAATTTTGACAACTCCATGTTCATAAAAGTAGGAGGAAGGGAATTAAGTATCTCTCAAAGCATTTCCAGCAATTTGTTTATAAAAATTTTTGAGAAATGAATCAAATTATAGCCTATTTCGAATCAATAGATCCTGTGATGGCTGCTTTTCTGGCCACTCTTTTCACATGGGGGCTCACCGCTCTCGGGGCTTCTCTGGTCTTCTTTTTTAAGAAGATGAACAGGGCTTTATTCGACGGAATGCTCGGCTTTACCGGAGGGGTAATGGTGGCGGCCAGTTTTTGGAGTCTGCTCGCTCCCGGCATAGAAATGAGCGAAGGTGAGGGATTCGTTAAAGTAATTCCGGCCGTAGTAGGTTTTGGTTTGGGGGCGCTATTCATATTCGGGCTGGATAAGATCCTTCCACACCTGCATGTTAACTTCAAAATGGCTGACAAGGAAGGGGTAAAAACTCCATGGCAAAAATCTGTTTTACTTACGCTGGCAATTACCCTTCACAATATTCCAGAGGGTCTGGCTATTGGAGTGCTGTTTGGAGGAGCTGCAATGGGGCTGGAAGGTGCAAGTATCGGTGGTGCTGTTGCCCTTGCCATGGGAATTGGTTTACAGAATTTCCCTGAAGGTTTTGCCGTAGCTATGCCGTTGAGGGGTCAGGGGATGAGCAGGTGGAAAAGCTGGAATTTCGGGCAACTTTCTGCAATAGTAGAACCTATTGCTGCAGTTTTAGGAGCCTGGGCTGTTTTGACATTTCAACCCATTCTTCCCTACGCGCTTTGTTTTGCCGCCGGCGCGATGATCTTTGTTGTTGTGGAAGAAGTTATTCCCGAAGCTCAGCAGGACCGGTTCACAGATATTGCCACCATGGGCTTCATTGGCGGTTTTATGGTCATGATGACTCTGGATGTTGGACTATCTTAGTCTGAATTACCGTGTATTAAAAGATGTCCCTCTCTCCGGTTTCTCCTGAAAGGAGTAGGCGAACATGCTCAAGAAAGATTGTAGTGAGAAGGAAATGATATAAGTGTGAAGAAAATATCACAATCTTCTGCAGAGGATTTTCCGAATAGAGTTATTAATATCAGTTCAGGAAAAAGTAAACTATTCGGGGGCTCAATGTTTTAATGACAGCTTCCGCAGCTAGTCTTACAGGCTTTTCCGTTTTTCTTCTTACTTCCGAAGATAAATTTTGGTTTATAAACAAATTTTGTAAACATATAACCTACCGCTAAGGCAAAGGTGATAAAAACGAGTATTTCCTGAAATAATTCCATAGTTATCTTAAAAATTGAAAAGCTAAGAGTGCCGCCAAATACGCAATTGCTGTCATAATAATTAACTGTAACACCGGCCATTTCCAGGTATTGGTTTCTTTTTTAACAATGGCCAGGGTACTCATACACTGCATGGCGAAGGCATAAAATAACAGCAAACTTACACCACTCGCCAAGGTAAAAAGAGGTCCTCCTAAAATATGATTAGTCTCTGATGCCATCCTGGATTTGATCGTTTCTTCTTCGTCACTTCCAACGCTGTAAATGGTGGCAAGAGTGCCCACGAAGACTTCCCTCGCTGCAAAGGAACTTATAAGTGCTATCCCGATTTTCCAGTCATAACCCAAAGGTGCAACGGCGGGTTCTATGGCCTTCCCAATATTTCCTATATAAGAATGCTGTAGTTTATAGGATGCGACCAACTCATCCAGCTCTTCTTCCGGAAGAAAGGTTTCACTGTAGTTGGCTTCCACAATTTCTCTGGCGTTATTAAAATTCTCTCCGGGGCCATAGCTGGCCAGCACCCAGAGAATAATGGATATCGCAAGAATGATCTTTCCTGCACCCAGAACAAAGGCCTTTGTTTTCTCCACCACATTTATACCCACATTTTTGAACATAGGTAGCTTGTAATTGGGCATTTCGATCACAAAGTAGGAGCGGCTTTTAATCTTCAAAATCTTGTGAAGTACCCAGGCCGAAAATATTGCCATTCCAAAGCCGAGCATATAAAGCAACATCAGCGTAAGACCTTGCAAATTAAATCCCATGAAAGATTCCTCGGGGATCACCAGAGCGATGATAATAAGATAAACCGGAAGCCTCGCAGAACATGTGGTAAAAGGAACCACCAGAATAGTAATTAATCGCTCCTTCCAGTCTTCAATATTTCGTGCCGCCATCACAGCCGGAATTGCACAGGCAGTCCCAGATACCAATGGCACAACACTTTTACCGCTAAGGCCAAACCGACGCATGGTTCTGTCCATAAGGAAAACTGCCCTGCTCATATAACCACTTTCCTCCAGAATAGAAATAAAGAGAAATAAGAAAGCAATTTGGGGTATGAAAATAACAACCCCTCCCAGTCCGGGGATTACCCCTTCAGATATCAAATTGGTAAAAGGTCCCGCCGGTAAAACAGACCGTGTTAATTCGCTTAATCTGGCAAAGGACTCATCTATGAAATCCATAGGATAACTGGACCAGTCATAAATTGCCTGAAAAATAAGTAATAGAATGGAAAAGAAGATCACATAGCCCCAAATCCTATGTGTAAGTATCCGATCCAATCCTGCCCTGAGCCCTTTAGCTGCATTTACATCTACGCTCATTGTTTTCTTAAGGGCTCCATTGATAAACTGATATCTTAGGATGGTCTCCTTTTGCTGCAATCTTTTAAGGGTAGAGTCGTCTTTGGTGATAAAATCTTCCTTTATGCCTATAGAATTTCGGTTTACATTTCCAAAGTTTACATCCTGGGTGATCACCAGCCAAAGCTTGTAGAGTGATTGATTGGGGAAAGCATTACGCAGCCTGTTGAAATATTCAGGGTCCATAGAGGATGCGTTGAGACAAGGCTCTGTGGAAAGATGTCTGTAATTGACTATATGTTCCTTTAGTTCCTCGATTCCTATTCGCTTTCGGGCACTTACAAGTACGACCTTCGTTTTCAGTTCCTTTTCCAGCGCCGGAACGTCAATGGAAATTCCTTTTCGCTCCATACGGTCGGCCATATTCACCACCAGGATAGTAGGAATTTCGAGATCTTTTATCTGCGTAAAGAGGAGTAGATTCCTTTTGAGATTTTCAACATCGCTCACAACTACCGCGACATCGGGATAATCCTTATCATTTTTATTCAGCAGCAGTTCTATTACCACATTCTCATCAAGAGAGGAGGCATTCAAGCTGTAGGTCCCGGGCAGATCCAGGATATGTGCCTTTATATTTTTGGGGAGTTTGCAAATTCCTTCCTTTTTCTCAACAGTGATACCGGGATAATTTCCTACCTGCTGATTTAAACCTGTTAGCTGGTTAAAAACAGAAGTCTTTCCGGTATTTGGATTGCCTATTAGTGCAACATTTAACTGTTTAGACATGATTAGGTAAGAATTTCAATTTCTATTTGCCGGGCCGTCTCATTTCTAATGGCAAGATGACTGCCATTAATGTTCACGTACAATGGATCGCGAAATGGTGCAGATTGTACGAGCTCCACTTCATTGCCCGGCAAACAACCCATTTCAAGAAGCTTTAGCGGAATAGTCTCAGCTGAAAAGCTTTTGATGATACCGCGCTGGCCCCTTTTAAGATCGGCAATTGTCTTGCTCAATGTTATTTAGATTGATTTTAAACAAGGCAAAAATAAGGTAAAATCAACGATTAGGAAAACCTTAATTCACAAAAGACCTCTTTTATGATGTATAGTTGATAAAGATCAGTTTTAACGATATTCTTTCTTGAGAATCTGAATATCTTCCATTAATTGAGCTATGGCATCGGGGTCGGTACCGTCATAAAATCCTCTTATTCTTCTTTTCTTGTCAACGAGCACGAAGTTTTCGGTATGTATCATGTCAAAAGCTCCGCCATCCCCATCGCTTTTTGCTGCCAGGTAGGATTTCCTTGCGAGATCATAAATTTCTTTTTTGTCGCCGGTTACCAGATTCCACTTCTCATCTTTCACACCCTTCTCATCGGCATATTTACGTAAAACCGGGACACTGTCATAATTGGGAATGACGGTATGGGAAAGCAAGAACACCTCTTCATCATCCTTCACTTTCTCCTGTATCTCCAGCATATGATCTGTCATTATAGGGCAGATAGTCTGACAGGTGGTAAAGAAAAAATCGGCTACATATATGCGGTCTCTGTAGAAGTCCGGCGTAATAGTATCTCCATTTTGGTTGTAGAGCTTAAAGTCTTTAATCGTGTGATATTTTCTTACCTCCTGCACAGTACTATCCACCAGTTCGGCATTGACCATATCTGGTTGGTATACAGGAAGTCTCTTCTCGGGCGTCAGGATATTGTATATGATGGTGATGATGATCACAGAAAGCACAAAAAGAAAAATTCCAAAGAATTTATATTTGGCAAAAAACCGGAGCATAGGGATTTTATTTGATGCAAAATTACGATTCCGAAATTCATTTTTAAATCATTTGATACTTAAAATTCTCTGATTCTTAACCTGCTGAACTTTTAGACTTTTTTGAGAACCTTTAAAAGTTTACTTTTGTGCGATTTTAATTTACCCAAGATTGCTATGGATCCCTTTTTTATAAAAGCACTTCAATTAATACTCAGTTTATCTATTCTTATTGTACTTCATGAGCTTGGACATTTTATTCCTGCGAAGATGTTCGGAATAAAGGTGGAAAAGTTCTTTTTGTTTTTTGATGTAAAATTTGCCCTTTTCAAGAAGAAGATCGGTGATACGGTATATGGTATTGGCTGGCTTCCGTTAGGTGGTTATGTCAAGATCGCCGGGATGATCGATGAGAGCATGGATAAGGAACAAATGGCACAACCACCAAAACCATGGGAATTTAGAACAAAACCGGCATGGCAGCGCCTCATTGTAATGGTTGGAGGAGTTACTGTGAATATAATTGTAGGATTCTTTATTTATATGATGGTAGTCTTCACCTGGGGTAGCCCTTATATTGCACCCGAAGATATGCCAAATGGTTTTGCTGTTGACGATACTTTTAAGGAATATGGATTCCGGGACGGGGATAAAGTGATGGCTGTTAATGGAGAGCAACTTAAAAACAGTATTGACATCAATAAATATCTCTTTTTGAGAGATGTGAAGAGTATTACGGTAGAGCACCAGGACGGGCAAAGGGAAACCCTTGAGGTTCCTGAAGATATTGGTTCTCAAATGTTTGAACAGGGAGTGATGCAGCCATTTGTGCCTATGACCATTCCAATTCTTGATTCGGTTATTGCGGGTAGCCCTGCAGATCGTGCAGGTCTTAGAAAAGGAGACAGGATCATTTCTATCAATGATTTCGAAGTAGGATACTGGCACCAGTTAAACAGGAAAGTGGCCGAAAGCAAGGGAAAAGAATTGAGACTGGTTTATAGCCGTGAAGGTGAATTTGAGAGCGTTGAGATGGATCAGGATAAAGCTGCCGTACTTGATAATAATTTAAAATCTGTTTCTATTACTCCGAATGAGGAGGGGAACCTGGGAGTTTATGTTGATGCGGAATCTTCCATAAAGGTAAGCCGGGAGCACTATTCGTTTTCAGAAAGCATTACAAAAGGCTTTGACCTTGCCTACTGGACACTACACGATTATGTTGCTCAATTTAAATATGTATTTACAAAAAAAGGAGCCACACAAGTGGGAGGTTTTGGAGCCATTGGTGGTCTTTTCCCCGATGCCTGGAACTGGCAGGCCTTCTGGATGACAACAGCTTTTATATCGATCATTCTGGCCTTTATGAATATTCTGCCAATCCCTGCGCTTGATGGGGGACATGTAGTATTCCTGCTGTACGAGATGGTGACGGGGCGCAAACCCAATGAGAAGTTCATGGAATATGCACAACTGGTAGGATTTGTAATTTTGATTGCACTTGTGTTGTTTGCCAACGGGAATGACATTTATCGTTGGTTGTTTGAATAATCGTCGATTCTAAAGACTAATCTTAAGGCTGGAAAAATCTCATTTTCAGCCTTATTTTTTCACTCGTATGAAGAAAATATCAAGAGTCATTTCTGCTGCGGAATTCCTTTGGAAAATGACATTTTTGGCAGGTATTGTTTTTCTAGTTTCCTGCTCTACCGAAGATCCCGTGACGCCTGAAGTTGAGACTAAGGCCGAGAATATTGTGATCTTTTCAATCAATGATCCCCACGGGAAGATCCATAACTTTGACAAGATCAAGGCGATCATCGACAAAGAAAAGGAAACCGAATCCCAGGTTTTCTTTGTCTCTGGCGGGGATATATTTTCCGGAAATCCTATTGTGGATTATCACCCCGAAAAGGGTTCTCCTATTGTTGATCTCATGGGAAAGGCAGGAATGGATGTAAGCGCACTTGGCAACCATGAATTTGATTATGGACAGCAAATTCTTCAGGATAGAATACTGCAGGCTAGCTTTCCTTTCCTCTGCGCCAATCTGGTGAGAAGCACCTCCGGATTCGTAATTCCGCAGGGAAAAGTAGTCATTGAAAAAGATGGCTTCAAAGTCGCCTTTTTAAGTGTTGTGGAGACCGGCTCTTATGATAACAAACCGCTCTCTCACCCAAAGAAGCTGGAGGGCCTGGAATTTTCTGAAGGAGTGGATGCCATAGGTATTTTTGAAGATGACGCCGATGTAAAGGAGGCTCATTTAGTTGTGGCACTTACGCATTATGGAAAGCAGGGAGACCAGGCGATCTTACAGCAACACGATTTTGTGGACCTGGTAATAGGCGGACACAATCACGCGGTTTACAGCGAGGAAGTAGCTGGGCGCGTTATGGTGCAATCTGGGGCAGATCTAAAGTACCTTACAAAATTGTCTTTAACTGTAGAGAAAGGAGAGATCACTTCTTATACGCGTCAGTTGATTGATCTTGATGCTGCTCCCCAAAGAGATGCAGAAGTACAGAAACTCATAGCAGCTTATAATAATCAACCGGAATTTTTTGTGGAGATTGGCACTTCTCTTCAGGATCATAGCAGGGCAGAAACTGCCTGTTTTTATACCACTGCTCTCCAGACTATCACTGGTGCCGACATTGTTTTTCAAAACTATGGGGGAATTCGTGCTACTTTGGATTATGGAAAAATAACCCCTTTTGACATCTACACTATTGATCCTTTTCAAAATGGATTAGACACTTTTTCAATGACAGTGGGAGAGGTGGAAGATTTTCTGAATGTCTCTTATGCGCCTTCTTTAGCTTACTCCGGAATCAAAATGGAACGTAGGAATGGTAGGGTTGAGCTCATTACAGCAAATGGTAATCTTCTCTCCAACTCAACTACAGTTACCGTTGCCCTGAGTGATTACCTGTCCCATGTTTATTCACAGGATTTCACTCAGCCAGTTACGACTTTCGAAAAAACCACTGCAGAATACCTCATAGACTACCTGATGCAGCACCAATCGGTAATTGACCTGGATGGCTGCAACCGCGGAATTTGATCCGATGAATAGAAGAGAGATAATAATTTAGATGAACCGTTACTGTGAGCTGCTTTTTGTCTCTACAAATAGATTTGAAGAATAGCTACCAATCGGCTGTCTTTCCGGTAAACTTATGACCGGGAGAAGTTTCATGAAACTCTATTCTTGTTTCTGAATCAGAAGTAGATCCAATATAAAATCTGTCCAGTCTTGCTGATCTTAGAATATAAACATAATACTCCATAGAAAACAAAAAGCCACCGAATGGGTGGCTTTATTTGCTCCTCCTCTTGGGCTCGAACCAAGGACCCTCTGATTAACAGTCAGATGCTCTAACCAACTGAGCTAAGGAGGAATTTCAATATGTCCAGTTTTTTATAAAGCTTACTGATGCTTTTTGCTCCTCCTCTTAGGCTTCCCTCAATCTCGAAGCGTCGGTACTCGGGATAAATTTCTCGCCCAAAAGAAAATTCAACATAAAATTAAGCTCCTCCTCTTGGGCTCGAACCAAGGACCCTCTGATTAACAGTCAGATGCTCTAACCAACTGAGCTAAGGAGGACTGTCGCAACCATTTTTGCGGTTGCAAATATAATTTAAAATTTCTATTTCCCTAAACAATGTTTGAAAAAAGTAAAGTGGAAATTATACTTTTTTATCATGAAGGACAGGAGCAAAAATAGGCTACATTACTTCACGAATTTTTGTACTGCCTCAGTGTGATCTATACTACCTATTCGAATTTGAAAAATTGAAAGCCGTTAGAAGGGGAACCATTATTTAAGAATAAATTGAATGTATAAACTCTTCATATTTCTCGAGGATCGTTCTTCTTTTCAACTTAAGGGTGGGAGTTAACTCTCCACCTTCAATCGTCCATTCATTCGGGATCAAGCGGAACTTCTTTATTTGCTCAACCGGATTAAAATCAAGGTTGTATTTCTTTATTGATTCACTAATTAACTGCCGGACTTCCTTCGTGTCCAGCACCTTGTCGTTTCCGGGGTAGGGGATTTCCTGTTCCTGGTACCATGTCTTTAAACTTTGAAAAGCCGGAACGATCAAAGCCCCTACGAATTTTTGGAATTCCCCTACCACCATGATCTGCTCGATCCAGGGGCTTTCCACCATTTTATTTTCGATGGGCTGCGGAGCAACATATTTTCCGCCGCTGGTCTTGATCAACTCCTTTTTTCGGTCTGTGATCTTAAGGAATTTTCCGTCTATGAACTCTCCAATGTCACCTGTTCGCAGCCAATCTCCTTCCATGACCTCTTCCGTCAGATCGGGTCGTTTAAAATATCCCATCATCACATTAGGACCTTTGCAAAGGATCTCTCCGTCTTCGGCTATTTTTACTTCCACACCTTTCAGCAGTGGACCCACAGTACCAAACATCCTGTTTTCTTCACTATAGCGATTTCCGCTAATGATTGGGGAAGCTTCCGTTAGACCATAGCCTTCCTGTATAACGATCTCTGCTGCGGTGAAGATGCGCAGTAATCTTACCTGGCAGGCAGCTGCACCGGTAATAATTGATTTCACTTCTCCACCCAATGCTTCTCTCCACTTGCTAAAGATTAATTTGTTGGCCACCGCCAACTGTAGTCTGTAGGTAAGGCTCTGAGGTTTATTGATCTCAAACTTTTCAGCTAAATCAAGAGCCCAGAAAAATATTTTTCTTTTTACTCCTGTTAATTCGTTGCCTTTTGCAAGTATGCCTTCATATATCTTCTCGAGTAGACGGGGTACTGTGGTAAATAGTGTAGGTTTTACTTCTTTGAGATTTGCTGCTATGGTATCCATGCTTTCGGCATAATATACTGCAGCCCCACTATAGAACTGGCAGTAAGTCGCCATACGTTCAAAGGCATGGTTGAGCGGCAGAAAACTAATGACACGTTTTCCCTGCACGCCAACCTCCTGGATCACATCTGCAGCGCCAAGAGCATTACTTACAATATTCTTGTGTGAGAGCATAACTCCTTTTGGAATACCTGTAGTGCCCGATGTATACAGAATGGTGGCGAGATCGGTTTCCTTTACCTTCTCCCTGCTTTCCTCAACCTGAAGCTTTTGCTCGGGAGTGATCTCCTGCATCAATTCTGTCAGTTGTGGTATTCCGGGTACAGTTTTGAAGGAATAAATGTGTTGTAAACGGGGCAGTTCAGATTCAATCTCCATGATCTTTCCGAAGAGGGAAGTATCACCAACAAAGATCATTTTCACGGTGGCATCCTGAAGTATGAATTTGAGTTCATTGTTAGTGATATTAGGATATACAGGCACAGAGACTGCTCCCACCTGCTGAATGGCCATATCAGCCAACATCCATTCAGGGCAGTTCTGGCTAATTATTCCAATTTTGTCCCGACTTTCAATGCTGCCATCGCCTTCCGAAAATCCCATTTTTATAAGGGAAGCACTTATTTGATCTACTTTTTCACCAACTTCCCGGGTGCTGTATTTTCTCCATTCACCATTTTCCTTTGCTGCCAGCATATCGGGAAGTGGAAAGTTTTCCAGCTGATAGCTAAGGAAGTCAAAAAGCCGTTTTGGATCTGCTTTATGTTTTATCTGTGCATTCATTTTATAAAAGCTGTTGCTACCGAAAAATCAGGCGAAGAAATGCCATGCCCGTTTCGGTTTAGAAGTGCAAAAGTATTATATAAATAAGATAAAAAGATACCGGAAGAACCACAAATATTTTCTGAATTTCTGTTCTCCTTAGAAAACAGAATAAAAAAGCCTAACAGCTACTCAGGAACTGTTAGGCTTATCTGTAATTTCAGGTCTGAATCCTGAATTATATTTTTTATTGAATTAACTTTCCTCTCCCAGTTCCACAGCCCTGTCAAATGCTGCGTAAGCTGCTTCTTTGATCAATTCCTTTACATTGTTGTCATCCATGGAATCCAGTGCTGCACGTGTAGTACCTCCCTTTGAAGCTACACGGTCCATCCATAAGGTTGGAGAGAGGTCGTTCTGGTTAAACAGTTCTACGGCACCTTCAAAAGTCTGACTCACCAATACCCGGGAATCGTGCTCCGAAAAGCCCATTTTTAAGGCTGCTTCCAGCATTGAATTCATGAAGTAGAAGACATATGCAGGTCCGCTCCCGGAAATGCCGGTAGAGGCATCAATATAGTTTTGATTCTTAACGTGAATTGACTCCCCTGTAGTGTCGAGAAGATTTCTTACCATAAGCAACTCAACCCTTGAAACTTCCTTGCTTTCTGTATAGGAAGTAACTCCTTTTCCAACCTGTGCGGGAAGATTAGGCATTGCCCTTACAACCTTTTTAATACCGAGACCTTCCTGGATCCTGTTAATAGTTACACCGGCCATAAGAGAAACAGCTATTTGTTCCTCGTTCATCATAGGCTTCATTCTTTCAAATAGCTCTTCGCTGTGAAAAGGTTTTACAGCCAGAA
This sequence comes from Salinimicrobium xinjiangense DSM 19287, assembly GCF_000423585.1. GTDB lineage: Bacteria > Bacteroidota > Bacteroidia > Flavobacteriales > Flavobacteriaceae > Salinimicrobium > Salinimicrobium xinjiangense. The sequence goes on along the minus strand of NZ_AUIG01000002.1, from coordinate 86,371 downwards.
AAATTACATCGGCTTCCGGAAGGGCATCTTCAAGTTTTTCATGAACATCAAAAATTCCCATATCCTTCAGCAAGACGATCTTGTCTGGCGATACATCGTAAACCATGAGCTTTCGCCTGTTTAAGAATGTTGATGACGCCATGCCTTCTGCATAGGTGAGACCCATATTACCTGCTCCGATAACTAAAACTTTCATTGTATGATATTTTAAATCAGTTTGTGCAAAGACTGTACTTTACACACCTTCTTTTATTTTTTTATTAGAAAATAATATTTTACACGTGTTAAGTTACTAAATTTCAGGTATATATAATTATATCTATTTTCACCTTCTCCCGACAATAAGTCAAAAACCCGAAAATTTGTCAGTTCCATGTAAACCTTCAGTAGCAAACCATGGTCTTAAATTAATATATTTGGAAAAATTGATCTAAAACTATCTTCAAATGAAAAAAATTTCAGGAATTCTACTTTTTTGTTTCCTTGTGGCAGGAAATATCTCTGTGGCACAGGAGCATCCTGTAATCCAGAACATCGTAAAAGAAGCTGAAGAAAATTCTAAGCTTGAGCAGCTGGCTCATCAGCTTCTTGACAGCATTGGTCCCAGATTGGTGGGAACACCACAAATGAATTCGGCTCACAATTGGGCGGTTAAGAAATTTGAGAACTGGGGTATTCCGGCAGAGAAGCAGCAGTGGGGTGAATGGCGCGGATGGGAACGTGGAATTACCCATATTGATATGATTGAACCACGAGTGCAGACACTGGAGGGAAGACAGCTTGCATGGAGTCCCTCTACCGGAAAGAAGCCCGTTACTGCCGAGGTCATTACCTTGCCTGAAACGGTTTCAGATTCTACGGCATTCCAGCGATGGCTTCCGAATGTAAAAGGTAAATTTGTGCTGATCTCAATGCCTGAGCCTACTGGACGACCTGATTATAACTGGGAGGAATTTGCTACTGAAGCTTCTTTTGAAAAAATGAAACGTGAACGTAGGGAGCAGACAGAAGCATGGAGGGATAAATTTCGCAACATGGGTTATAACTCAAGAACGCTGCCTGCAGTCCTTGAAAAAGCCGGTGCTGCGGGAGTGATCACTTCCAACTGGTCAAACGGGTTTGGAGTGAATAAAGTTTTTGGAGCTTACTCAAAAAAAGTTCCTACCCTCGATCTTGCACTTGAAGATTATGGATTGCTCTACAGGCTGGCTAAAAATGGCAGTAAGCCAAAAATAAGAGTGACTGCGGAATCAAAAGAACTGGGGATGGTACCAACCTTTAATACTATCGCCACGATTAAAGGAACAGAACTGCCTGAAGAATACGTTATACTTTCTGCACACTTTGACTCCTGGGATGGAGGAACCGGTGCGACAGATAATGGTACCGGTACTATTGTAATGATGGAGGCTGCAAGGATTCTTAAAAAGCATTATCCAAATCCCAAAAGAACAATAATAATTGGGCTTTGGGGAAGCGAAGAACAGGGGCTTAATGGATCCCGTGCTTTTGTAGAAGATCATTCTGAAATCGTCAAAAATACTCAGGCTCTTTTTAACCAGGATAATGGAACAGGAAGAGTGGTAAGAATTTCCGGAAACGGTTTATTACACGCTTATGACTATCTTGGAGAATGGCTTTCTAAAGTTCCTGATACAGTAGCAGACCATGTAGAGACCGAATTCCCCGGAAGACCCGGACGTGGCGGTTCAGATTATGCTTCTTTCCTTGCTGCGGGAGTTCCTGCTTTTAACCTGAGCGCCCTAAACTGGTCCTACTGGAATTATACCTGGCACACCAATAGAGACACTTATGACAAAATAGTCTTTGATGATGTGAGAAACAACGTGATCCTTACAGCTGTGCTTACCTACATGGCCAGTGAAGATGATGAGAAAACCTCAAGGGAACAAATTAAGTTGCCAAATAATCCACGCACAGGCGAACCCATGACCTGGCCCGAGCCGCGTTCACCTAATCGTAAAGGCGGTGTGGAGTAAAAGAGAGTCAAGAGCTTAGAGCCAAGATTACAGACTCTCTTATATAAGTAAATTAAGCTGCAGAAATATCATTTTACCTAAGGTGTTAAAAATGGTATATTCTGCAGTTTTTTTGTTGTCGTACTAAATGGTTAAAAACCATTTTTCTGTAAATTCTACTCCACAGCCCCGGGTTTAAACCCGTGCTATAAATTTGAGGATGACCTGAACCGTTTCAACGGTTTCATTGTCGTTAAAAATTGTAATTTTCTGCAGCTCTTTTACTTTACACCCAGAGCTCTTTTGCCTTCTGCAACTTCACGCCGTGCCCTGTCAAAGAGTTCTTTATCTCCACCTACCAAAACCCGAGAAAGTTTTTCCATTTCCCTTATATATTTCCGGCCAAAACCCGGATCGTTCTTTACGATATCGGGTGTGTTATCAATTACATCGGCCAGTTTAATGGTTTTCGCTTCTTTGCTGATAGTCGCCTGCCGCTCCACTTCCTTATCTTTTCGAGCCCGGCGGTTGAGCTGAGGATAATTTTCCTTCATGAATTCATCTGTGAGTTCCTGCACCAGATCAGCTACTTTTTTTCCGAATTTTTGCTCAATTTCTTCAATTTTCACAGCGGTATCTTCCACCACATCATGTAGATATGCGGCGCAGATCATTTCGGTGGTATGAGACACACTTCTAACCATCTCTGCGACTCGTTTTGGATGTTCTATGTAAGGCTCACTAGTGAATTTTCGTTGCTGTTCCCCATGAGCCCGGGTGGCAAATTCCAGGGCTTCTTCTTCCATTGTTTTTCTTTTTAAAATAAGGATTTTTCCGAAGTAGAAAAAAGCGCAAAAAAAAAGCTGCCCGAAAGCAGCTTTAAAAATGTCATTTTTGGAACTTACTTATTTAACGGTGCTCCCACAGGAACTGCACAATCATGACCCGGCTCTCCATGCGGCGGATTCACTGTCGGCGTTTGATTTACCCTCACCGGAGAGACCGAAGTCGAAGGCAACTGACTGGTAGGGGTGGGATTTGCAGTTTCTCCGGGATTCGATCCGTCAAGCGGAGCTCCAACAGGAAGGTCACACCTGTGACCTGGAAGCCCATGTGCCGGATTAAGAGTTACAGCAGTATCATTTGTAGTGGTACTGGCTTCGGTAGCCGGTTGAGTTGCAGCTTTCGGTTGTTTTTCTTCGTCTTTACACGAAACCATAAAAACAAGTCCGAGGGCCAAAATAATGATGTTTAGTTTCTTTAGTATCATAGCTATATTTATTTAGTAAGTTTATTTAATTCTTCTTCCGAAATGTTTAGCAGTCCTGAAGCGGGTAACCTCCGGGTCATTTCCTTCCAGTTTTCATCTTCTTTAAAAATGGCTTCAAACATGGGTGTTGCCTCGTCTATTCTTCCACTGTTCGCCAATGCCACTGCCGTCCAGTATTGCATTTCCAGATTATCAGGGAATAATTTCATGGCGTTTCCATATTCTTCAAGAGCCTTTTCTACATTCTCTTCTTCCATGGCAAGATCTCCGCGATTCATGAATTCATAGGCCCGGGAAACTTTAAGCAGTCGCTCTAATTCCACGAGAGGTTCAGTATGATCATCAACCCGTAGGTCAATTTTCTTTTCCTCCCATGGATTTTCAACTTTTTCGGCGCCTACTACAATAAGTGCTGCCGATTGTTTTCCGCGGATGTCACCTCCTTCAGCTTCTGCAGCCTGCATGGCTTTGAGAACTCTTTCGGCTAAAGGCAGACCTTCATTTTCCTGAAAAGCCTTAGCCATAGCGGGAACTACCGTATTATTCAGCATCATATTAGCCTGAACAGAGAAATTTTCAGCAGCATAATGACCTGCAGCTTCCACACATTTATCTCCGGTATGGGCCGCAGTTTCTCCCTTAGCGTTTAAAAAAGCCACCTGCCGGTAAGCTTTCCCATCATCCTGAGCCAATAATTGTTCAAGAGCTTCAGAAGGAGATTTTCCCTCTTCCATTAATTTTAATCCGTTCGGGCCATAAGCGGGATTAACAAAAGACTGGGTGGCAACAACACCTACCCCGGCCTTTCCCCAGGAAACTATCGAACCCACAGAAAACCAGTGACTTTGGACTCCCACTGCCATTTCCCCTGTTTTGGAATCACGCGCCACAATAGAATAAGTATGCGCAAAGGCATCTTTCATGATTTCAGGATTTTGCGCAGTAAGCTCAGATAGCGGGAGAACAGTGAGGAATGCTAGAAGGAGTTTTTTCATCTGTAAATTTTTCTTACTCAAATATAGGACATCTTCTTAAAAAGTATGGTGTAAACTCAGCTGTAATTGTCCTTTGCTCCAATTATCTGTAGTTTGTTCCATATATCCCACCTGCAGCCGGAGATTGTTTTTTAGAGAATAACCCAATGCTCCATAAAGCCTGTTTCTATCGAAAAGCTCCACCTGTCGGTTATCTCCTATATCCCGTTGACCATTCATGAAGAGTTCATTGTAAAGTGCCAGGTAGACAGCATTTTGAGTGAGGTCGGTCTGGTTAAGCGGAAGTGTAAGTGACAAATTGTACCTGTAGCGGGTACGAAAATCTTGTGTCACCACCCACCGCTGTTCGTAGCGGAATCTATGGTTGAGATAAACCCTTGTTCCCAGCTTCTGCGGAAGGTTGGCTTCCTGATAAATCCTGCTCTCTGTAGAAGTAGCATCACTATCCCCAAATGCTCCGGTGGTGATATGGCCATATCCAAGCACGAATTTCACATTGGCGGTAGAAGGGCTGTAAGTAACTCCCCCGCGAATAAGTAATTGTTCAAGGTCTCCTATAAGATCCCAGTTTCGGAATTGAATATCACCCTGGGCCCCAAACCGGCTCTCGCCAAAACCTGTCCCCCAGTTGTAAATATACCAGGCTCCGGTTTGATCTTCATCTATTTGTGCTGTAGTAGTGGTAATAAAAAATGTGGTAAATAGTAGAGGTAGAAAATGTTTCAATCTCATTGCTTTTTTTACAAATATAAAAGCCTGAACAGATGATTCCCAAGGATTAAGTTTATTTTATAAGAAAGACAGTTGCACTTAAAAGTGAAGTGAAAGTTTTGCAGTATTAAGAGTAAAAATTCTTTAAACATTTTTATTTTTGTCATCCTTTCACAAGGACGGGAATTATACTTCTAAAAAATCAACTTCGGCCTCGTAGTTCAATGGATAGAATAGAAGTTTCCTAAACTTTAGATCCAGGTTCGATTCCTGGCGAGGCTACTTTTTGAATGTTAGACAAGAAAACCCTGTTGATCAAGAATCGGCAGGGTTTTTTATGTTCAACAACGGCAGAAAGTTGGGGAATAAAAAATCCGGGAAACAGATTTCTTCAATTTAAAATTTTATCCTGGAATCAATAAAGCTATTTCTGTATTTCAGTTATATAAATTTTTAAAGCTTAGTGTTTTTCTTAAGGAGCCGAGAAAATCCAGGCGGTGCAAAATTCAATGTTTTAGCAACACGAAATTTTTGACTTAAATTTTTCCTAATATTAATTGTAAACCTTACATTTAATCAACTTTTGGGCAACCTTCTCCTGGACTTGTTCAATGATGGCGCCGACGAGGAATGATCCGGTTTGAATCTGCTCCGAAGTAGCTTGTAGTTCAGTTACAGGGTGGAATGATTTTTTTCCTAAAGTGTGACAGATGCTACAGTATCCTGCGATGCGTAGTTTTTTTGCTGATGCCGATCGGGATGTTTAAAAGTTGGTAATGTTATATCAATTAATGGAGATGATACTATTCTTTGTTCAAGTTCAGTTTAGGGTGGATTAATTTTTATCAGGTATGTTATTGGTTTAGCTTCGGGTGTAACTGCTTTTGAGGGAAATTCTCATGTACTAATTGAGTGACTAAAATAAGATCCGATTTAATCGCTTCGGGTATTAAAATTTCTGGCCTCTAATTTTTCAAAAGGCCTTAGCTTATATGAATTCTCATGAATAAAAAGAGATTCCTTTTTCCAGCCTTATTTCTTCTTCTGAATTTTCTGTATTCCTGTAAAACTACTACTCCTGAAGGTATTGAGACTGAAAGTTTTAAAACTGAAAGAAAAGCTTCCTTCAATGAAAACTGGCAGTTCGTTCTGGAAGATTCTTTAAAAATGACTTCTCCTGAAGCCGATTGGAGAACCATCAATCTTCCTCATGACTGGAGCATAGAAGGAGAATTTAGTCCCAATCATCCTGCAGGAGTTGGTGGTGGAGCTTTGCCCGGCGGTTTAGGCTGGTACAAAAAAACCTTCAAAGTCGAAGAAAGCGACAGTACAAAACTAACTGCCGTAACTTTTGACGGAGTTTACCAGAACAGTGAAGTCTGGATCAACGGAAATTACCTCGGCAGCAGGCCTAACGGCTACATCGGCTTTCAATATGATCTCACTCCTTATCTCAACTACGGGGATGAACCGAATGAAATCCTGGTAAAGGTTGATAATTCAGATCAGCCGAATTCCCGCTGGTATTCAGGTTCGGGAATTTACAGAAATGTTTGGCTTACCCAAACAGATAAATTGCACGTGCCTCTATGGGGAACTTTTGTTACTACGCCAAACGTGAGCAAAGACAGTGCTTTGGTTCAGGTTGAGGTGAGAATGGCAAACAAATACAGCGGTGCCAAAAATGGCATTTTAGAGACCTCTTTGGTTTATAATGATCAGGAGGTTAATTCAACTGTTTCAGAATTTGAGATTCAGGCGCAGGACACTTCAGGAATTACTCAGCAGATACAGGTTAATCAGCCTCAATTGTGGTCGGTAGATGATCCGCAGCTCTATTCCGCAGTAACAAGAATAAAGGTAGACGGGGAAATAGTCGACGAATACATTACGCAATTTGGGATCAGGGATTTCAGGTTTGATCTGGAAAGAGGGTTTCTTCTGAATGGCGAACAGGTGAAGATCAAGGGTGTAAACAACCATCATGATCTTGGACCTTTAGGTGCCGCCGTAAACAAAAGAGCCATTGAACGACAGCTGGAGATCATGAAGGAAATGGGTGTCAACGGAATTAGAACCGCTCATAACCCGCCGGCTCCCGAACTTCTGGAACTAACAGACAAAATGGGCTTCATCGTGATGGCTGAGTCCTTTGACATGTGGGAAAGAGCCAAAACTGAAAATGATTACAGCAATTACTGGCAGGGATGGCATGAGCGGGACATGAGGGATATGATCCTGCGCGACCGTAATCATCCCAGTATATTTATCTGGAGCATCGGGAATGAGGTACCGGAGCAATGGAGTGATCGCGGTGCAGAAATTGGCACGGAACTGGCCCGAATCACCAAAGAAGTGGATCCCACACGCCCTGTTACCGCCGGAATGAATCCGCCGATCCATACCAGCGAAGATGATGTTACCTTACAATTTGATGAACCGCAACAACCTAATGCGCTTGCAGGTTCCGGAGCTTTGGATCTTATTGGCTACAATTATGCACATCAAACCTGGCCTAAGCATCAGGTGAATTTCCCAAACACACCTTTTATAGCCACTGAAACTACTTCGGCTCTGGCCAAGAGAGGTTACTACGAATTTCCTTCAGACACTGTCAAGATTTGGCCGGTGCGCTGGGATATTCCTTTTGATGGCGGGAATCCGGATAATACAATTTCAGCTTTTGATCAGGTGAGAACGCCCTGGGGCTCTACTCATGAAGCGACCTGGAAAGTCATTAAAAAGCACGATTTCCTTTCAGGATTTTACATTTGGACAGGCTTTGATTACCTCGGAGAACCCACGCCCTACGGCTGGCCCTCCAGAAGTTCATACTTCGGAATTGTCGATCTCGCAGGATTTCCGAAGGATTCCTACTACATGTACAAAAGTGAATGGACCACAGAAGATGTGCTGCATATCCTGCCACACTGGAATTGGGAGGAAGGGCAAATTGTGGATGTCTGGGCGTATTACAACAATGCAGATGAAGTAGAGCTTTTCCTTAATGGAGAATCACAGGGTGTGAAGAGCAAAGAAGGAGATGACCTGCACGTCATGTGGCGCTTCCCCTTCAAAAAGGGTATTTTGAGGGCTGTTTCCAGAAAGGACGGACAGGTAGTTCTTGAGAAAGAAGTCAGAACCGCCGGAGCACCTGCAAAACTGGCCCTGCAACCAGACAGGACTACAATTAAAGCAGATGGGCAGGACCTTTCATTCGTGACTGTGACTATTACAGATGAAAATGGCACCCTTGCTCCCAGAGCTAACAATGTTGTTCATTTTGAAGTTAAAGGCGGCGGAAAAATAGAAGCAGTTGGGAGCGGCGATCCTACCAGCCATGAGTCCTTTAAAGGAATCTCACATTCAGCTTTAAATGGGAAAGTTCTGGTGGTCATCCGCGCCGGAAAAGAAGCCGGTCCCGTGGAATTGTCCGCCACGGCAGATGGTCTCCAACAGGCAACCACAACAATAAATTTAGAATAGAAATGATTCCCCTAATTATAATACTACAAAAATGAAAAACGGCTGGTTACATAAGCTGGGACTTGCTCTTGCCCTGGCAGTTTTAGGAAGTACAGGTGCCAATGCGCAGCTTCAGGAAGTCGATATCCTTAACACTCCGGTAGACATCAGTAAAGATTTTGTCGATTACAATAACACCTTTTATTTTGCCGATGAACTGGTAAATTTTGATCCCAAAACCGGAAAAGGAACTGTAAAATATCTACGGAACGATTATCAGACCCGGCAGGCTTTTAACAACATGCTTATGCGGCCTGTTCCTGTTGAAGCCAATGAATTTCCCACCACAGAGTATGAAGTTTCTCCCGAATTACCTTTTGAGATACAATTTGTTTCTGACAGGACTGTACGGATAAAAATGGCTTCGGGCCCACAGTTCCACAAGCAGGAAGAGTCGCTAATGCTTATCGATGGAATTGCGCCAAATCGCCCCGAACTTTGGAAATATTCAAAGATCGACGGTGGCCATAGCTATTCTAATCAATATGGAAGAGTAGAAATTCTTTCTAAACCCTGGCATGTTAAGCTTTATGACGGGAAAGGGAAATTACTTACCAGCACGCTGCACAGCAGCGATGTCACAAATACTTACACTCCCGTGCTGCCTTTCTCCTATGTACGAAGAAACAGCGATTACTCCCGAAGCATGGCTGCCGTTTTGAGCCTTGAACCGGGAGAAAAGATCTTCGGACTCGGAGAATCTTTTACCCAGTTCAATAAGCGCGGCCAAAAAGTGGTGCTTTGGGTAGATGATGCGAACGGGGTTCAGAATGAAACTATGTATAAGCCCATTCCGTTCTATATGAGTAGCCGCGGTTATGGTGTTTTCATGCACACTTCTTCTCCAATTACCGTTGACTTCGGAAAATACTTCAACGCTGCCAATAACATGATGCTGGGGAATGATGTTGCCGATCTATTCTTCTTCCTCGGTGAACCAAAAGACATTCTTGATGAATACACCGACCTCACAGGAAAATCTGAAATGCCGCCACTATGGTCCTTCGGTTTCTGGATGAGTCGTATCACCTATTTTTCTGAAAAAGAAGGTCGTGAGATTGCAGCAAATCTGCGGAAGTATAAGATCCCGAGTGACGTGATACATTTTGATACCGGCTGGTTTGATGTGGACTGGAGGAATAACTACGAATTTGCAGCCGATCGTTTTGAAGATCCCGTGGATATGATGAAAGACATGAAAGAAGATGGCTTTCATGTTTCGCTATGGCAGCTGCCATATTTTACTCCGGAAAACACCCTTTTTAACGAGATAGTCGAACAAGGTCTTGCGGTTAAAGATCGCAAAGGCAACATTTCTTTTGAAGATGCTGTTCTCGACTTTTCGAATCCCGAAACAGTGACCTGGTATCAGGGAAAACTGAAACATTTATTTGACCAGGGAGTTGGGGTTTTCAAAGTGGATTTTGGAGAAGCAGCCCCCGCAAACGGATTATATCATTCCGGTCGCACCGGCTTTTACGAGCACAACCTGTATCCGTTGCGTTATAACAAGGCGGTGGCCGAATTGACTAAAAAAGAAAAAGGCTACTCCCTAATCTGGGCAAGAAGTACCTGGGCTGGTAGTCAGCGTTACCCGTTACATTGGGGTGGCGATGCTGCTACGACCAATACCGCCATGTCGGCAACTTTGCGCGGCGGACTTTCTTTAGGTCTAAGCGGATTTACCTTCTGGAGCCATGATGTTGGCGGCTTCGTAACTGCCGCCCCCGAAGATCTTTATCGCCGCTGGACTCCCTTCGGAATGCTTTCTTCTCATGTGAGAAGCCACGGGGAACCACCTACAGAACCATGGCTTTACAATGAAAGCTTCTTAGAGGCTTTCAGAAAAGCAGACAACATGAGGTATGAATTGATGCCTTACATCTATGCTCAGGCAAAGGAGAGCTCAGAACAGGGACTGCCAATGATGCGTGCGCTCTTTGTTGAGTTCCCCAATGATCCCGGTTCCTGGTTAATTGATGATCAATATTTATTTGGATCGGACATGCTGGTGGCGCCACTTTTTGAAGCAACCACAGAGCGCGATGTATATCTTCCTCCCGGAAGATGGATCGACTATCAATCCGGAAAGGTTTACGACAGCGGCTGGCATACAATAAAGGCTGGTGACGTACCCATTGTCGCTCTGGTAAAAGACGGAGCAGTGATCCCGCATATCAGACTCGCACAGTCAACTCAGGACATGGATTGGAAAAATATTCAGCTGAAGGTTTTTGCTAGTGACAACGTCAATTCTGCAACCGGAAAAGTATATCTGCCCGAAGGAGAAAAAGCTGAAATTATAAAGGTGTCAAAAAAGGGAAATTCCTTTGAAGTTTCGGAGAACCCGCTGAACGGCAAGACTTCTTTTAAAACCGAATGGAAGAAATAAAGAATTAATGGTTAAAAGTTAATGGTTATTAGTGATTGGTTAATAAGTTAATTGGAGATGACTGAGCTTTATAAACCCGATCCAAAGACTAATAGCCACAACTATAGCAGAAAATAGAAACAGAAATTTGATGTAAAAAAAATAAAGAACTGACAGCTAAGCCAACAATTACAAGTTAAGAGAAGCTATTCAGTCAATTAAAAAAATTTAAGCAATATAAAATGATCAGCAGATTAATATTATTTCCCGCATTGTTCCTTTCGATTTTTTCCTGTGACCAGGAAACTGCGCAGGTACACGAGCTAAGTTCTCCCGACGGGCAGAACAAAATAAAATTCGAACTTGCCAATAACAGTCCGAGATATTCTGTTAGCCGGGGGGAGACAGAAATTATCACTCCTTCAGTAATGGGATTCGTTTTTAAAGACAACGACACCCTTGGAAATAATTTTGAGATAACCGGAGTAGAAGAAAGCTCAAAGGATGAAACCTGGGAACAGGTTTGGGGAGAAAAGGCAGAGATCAGGAACCACTATAATGAGCTGCTGGTGAACCTTCAGGAGAAATCCGGAAAGCAAAGGAAACTGCAGGTGCAGTTCCGCGCTTTTGATGATGGCGTAGCCTTCAGATACATTTTTCCGGAGCAGGGAATTAAGGACAGCATTTTTATAATGGATGAGCTCACCACCTTCAACCTTAAACAAGATGGGAAAGCCTGGTGGATCCCTGCCTATCATGAACAACGTTATGAAAATTTGTATGAAGCTTCTCCGGTAAGCGAACTGGATACTATACATACGCCGCTCACCATTCAAAGTGAAAATGGACTGGCACTGAGTTTCCATGAGGCAAATCTCACCGATTTTGCCAGCTATACCTTATTTCCGCAAGAAGGAACTGAACTTAAAATTGATCTTGTGCCGTGGGCCGACGGAGTGAAAGTCCGCACCACAGATTCCTTTACTACGCCGTGGAGAACTCTGCAGATCGGAGAGGAGCCAAAGGATCTCATAACTTCCTACCTCATCCTCAACCTTAACGAACCAAATAAAATTGAAGATACCAGCTGGATAGAACCCTATAAATACATTGGAATCTGGTGGGGAATGCACATTGGAAAATACACTTTTTGGGAAGGCCCTAATCACGGGGCATCTACCGAAAATGCTAAAGAACACATCGATTATGCAAAACAACTGGGAGTTGACCATCTGCTGATTGAAGGCTGGAATAAAGGCTGGACCCCGGACTGGTACAAAAATGCAATGCACCAGTTTAATTTTACACAATCAACAGATGATTTTGATCTCAAAGAAGTAACCGACTATGCTGCCGAAAATGGGGTGCGAATTGTGGGGTACCACGAAACCGGTTCCAATATAGACAACTACCTGAAACAGGTAGACAGCGCGTTTGCTCTTTATAATGAAATGGGGGTTAATGATGTAAAAATTGGCCATGTAGGTTCGAAACTCAATATGAAAGAGTGGCATCACGGGCAGTTTGGTGTAAGGTACTTCAGGTATATCCTCGAAAAAGCGGCCGAACATAAACTTACCGTTTTCTTCCATGAACCTATAAAGGATACCGGTGAGCGCAGAACATATCCGCACATGATGGCCCGTGAAGGCGCCCGCGGAATTGAATACAACGCCTGGAGTGAAGGAAATCCTCCGGACCATGTGACCATTCTTCCATTTACCCGCTTTTTGGCAGGGCCGATGGATTTTACCGCCGGAATTTTCGATGTGGAGATCAGTCAGGGGTATCCCGGCAGGAATGTACATTCCACCACAGCCAAGCAACTCGCGCTTTTGGTAACGGTCTTTTCTCCTGTCCAGATGTTTGCCGACCTGCCCGAAAATTATGTTGATAAACCGGCTTTTCAGTTCCTGCTTGATGTGCCTGTGAACTGGGAGGACACAAAAATCCTGAATGGAGAGATTGGAGAATATATCACTACTGTGAGAAAAGATCTCGATAGCGATGACTGGTATTTGGGAAGCATTACGAATGAAGAAAGTCGGGATCTGGAGATCGACCTCTCATTTTTAGATGAAGAGGCAACTTATGAAGCCCAGATCTATGCCGATGCGAAAGGAACCGGATATCAGAATAATCCAATGGAAGTTGCAATAAGCAAAAAAGAAGTAACTGCGGCCGATAAGCTCACGCTGAGCTTGGGTGAAAGTGGAGGCACAGCGATAAGATTTAAAAAGCTGTAATCGCTGCTTCTGAAAATATTAAAACATGAAAAAATATCTGTTTTACATTGTTACATTCTTTTCGGCACTGCCGCTTTGGGCACAGCAAACTTTTGAATATCCTTTTCAGGATCCTTCTCTGGACACTGAAGCACGTATCGACAACCTGCTGTCTGTAATGACGCTCGATGAAAAGATAAGTGCCTTAAGTACGAATCCTTCTGTTCCCCGGCTGGGTGTCAAAGGAACAGGACACGTTGAAGGACTGCACGGACTTGCCCTTGGCGGACCTGCAGGATGGGAAGGCCGGAACAGAGAGGTACAGGTAACTACAACATTTCCGCAGGCCTACGGACTCGGGGAAACCTGGGACAGAGAATTGATCCAAAAAGTAGCCGCAGCTGAAGGTCTGGAGACACGATACGCATTTCAGAAATACAACCACGGCGGACTCGTAGTAAGGGCGCCAAATGCAGATCTTGCACGGGATCCACGCTGGGGCCGCACCGAAGAAAGTTACGGAGAAGACGCATTTTTGGCAGGTGAGTTAACAGTGGCTTTTGTCAAAGGCCTGCAGGGTGATGATCCTAATTACTGGCAAACGGCTTCTTTGATGAAGCACTTCCTTGCGAATTCCAACGAAGACGGTCGTACCTACACCTCATCAGATTTTGATGAGCGATTGTGGAGAGAATATTACGCCTTACCCTTCAAAAAGGGCATTTTGGAAGGTGGTTCCCGGGCGTACATGGCCGCTTACAATAAAGTGAACGGGATCCCCGCCACCGTACATCCCATGCTCAAAGAAATCACAGTAAATGAATGGGGACAGAATGGGATCATTTGCACCGACGGAGGAGCTTTCAAGCTGTTGCTTTCAGATCACAAGTATTACGAAGACAAATACCTGGGAGCTGCTGCAGTGATCAAAGCGGGAATAAATCAGTTTCTTGATGAATACACCGAAGCCGTTTACGGCGCAATCTCCAATGGCTATCTAACCGAAGCCGACATTGATGAAGTGCTGCGCGGAAATTACCGTGTTATGCTAAAGCTGGGCATGCTGGATCCTTCGGAAGAGAATCCGTATACAAAAATTGGCTCCGGAAAAGACACTATAGATCCCTGGACCACTGAAGCTCATAAAACGCTGGCACTCGAAGCCACCCGCAAATCTATTGTACTGCTGAAAAATGATACAGAAGAGGGGCTTTTGCCACTCAATAAAAACAAAATAAAATCTATTGCAATTATAGGAAAAAGAGCAGATGAAGTTTTGCTGGACTGGTACAGTGGTACCCCGCCGTACAGGGTGACTCCGCTGGAAGGAATCCGAAATAAAGTGGGAGAAAATGTGGAAATATTAATAGCAAAAAACAATGCTGACGGAAAAGCGGCAGAAATAGCAGCAAAAGCAGACGTAGCCATTGTTCTTGTGGGGAATCACCCTGTTTGTGACGCAGGCTGGGCAAATTGCCCCGTGCCCAGCGAAGGAAAGGAATCTGTTGATCGTCAAAGCATGGAACTGGAACAGGAAGATCTCATCAAAGTGGTGCACCAGGCGAATCCGAAAACTATAGCGGTGCTCATCAGCACTTTTCCCTACGCGATTAACTGGACACAGGAAAATGTTCCTGCTATTGTGCACATGACGCAGAACAGTCAGGAATTAGGTAATGGCCTGGCAGACGTGCTTTTTGGAGACTATAATCCGGCGGGGAGACTGACGCAGACCTGGGTGAAAAGTATTACAGATCTGCCGCCGTTAATGGACTACAACATCAGGAATGGAAGGACTTACATGTATTTTGAAGGAGATCCATTATATGCCTTTGGCCACGGATTGAGCTTTACGAACTTCAGCTATGAAAATCTTCATGTAAATAAAAACAGGCTTCAGGATGGTGAAACTGCCACAGTAAAAGTAAAAATTAGAAACACCGGAAAAATAGATGGCGAGGAAGTAGTTCAGCTTTATGTAAAGCATTTAAATTCTTCAGTAGAAAGACCCATTAAAGAATTAAAGGGATTCCGGCGAATTTCAATACCAGCCGGGAAATCGGTAACAGTTGATCTTCCGCTTAAAGCCGAAGATCTGAAATACTGGAATATTCAAAAACAGGAATTCGAATTAGAAAACGGACAAATTGAAATTCAGGTAGGCGGGGCTTCAGATAAAATCGTGCTTACCAAAACAATAAGCATTCAGAAATAATAAATATTATGAGAAACAAATTATTAGCGCTGTCATTAGGTGTTAGCTTTATGGCTTTAACAGGTTGTCAGGATGGATCGGCGACGACCGGTACAAAAACAGAAACGCAGGAAAAGGACATTTTTGTGGGGAAACCCATGAGTATGGAATACGAGGAGGAGATCACCAAATTGATCTCTCAAATGACCCTTGAAGAAAAAGCAGGAATGCTACATGGCACCAGTATGTTTGCGACATCTGGCGTTCCGCGGCTGGGAATTCCTGAGTTGACAATGGCCGATGGACCCTTGGGAATTCGTGAAGAAATTTCGCGTGACTCCTGGGCTCCTGCAGGTTGGGATAACGACTTTGCGACTTATTTACCTGCCGGTGCCGGACTATCAGCTACCTGGAATCCTGAGCTGGCGCATACTTTTGGAAGTGTTATAGGTGCCGAGGCCCGTGAGCGAAATAAAGACGTGTTGCTGGCTCCTGCTTTTAATATCATCAGGACTCCGCTGGGAGGCCGTACCTATGAATATTTCTCTGAAGATCCATTTCTAAACACACAGATCACCGTGCCTTACATTGTGGGGGTTCAGGAACATGATGTGGCGGCATGTATCAAGCATTATGCTGTAAATAACCAGGAAACCAACCGTGGTACCGTAGATGTGCAAATGGATGAACGCACGCTTAGAGAGATCTACTTACCTGCCTTTGAAGCGGCAATCACAGATGCGCATGCTTACAGTGTTATGGGCGCCTACAATAGGTTCCGCGGAGATTATCTCAATGAAAATGAATATATGCTGCAGAACGTGCTGCGCGATGAATGGGGTTTTAAAGGTATCGTGATCTCAGACTGGGCTGCTATTCACAGCACCGTGAAAGCTTTAAAAGCCGGAGCCGATGTGGAGATGGGAACTCCCGGACCTTTTAATGAATTCTACTTTGCCGATCCTCTTATTGCTGCTGTAAAATCTGGTGAGCTTGCTGAAGAAGAAGTGGACAAGCATGTAAGACGGGTGTTGAGATTGATGTACAACATCAAAAGTATTGATTCTACCGGTCGCGCTAAAGGTGCCAGAAATACGGAAGAGCATTTTCAGGAAGCCTATAATATTGCTTCAGAATCTGTCGTGCTGCTCAAAAACGACAAAAATGTGCTGCCTTTAAATCTGGAAGGGGTAAAAAGCATTGCTGTAATTGGTGACAACGCCACTAAGAAAAATGCACTGGGAGGATTTGGAGCCGGTGTAAAAACCAAACGTGAGGTCACCCCATTAGAAGGACTTCAAAACAGGCTACCGGAATCAGTAAAGATCAATCATGCTCAGGGTTACCTGGAGCGCTACTCTAAAACAGAAAGAGCTAAATTCGGAGACATTACACTGGATGGACCTGTAACCATCGATGAGTTGGATCCAAAGCTGCTGGAAGAGGCCGTTAATGCTGCAAAAAATTCTGATGTTGCCATCATTTTTGCCGGCTCTAACCGCGATTATGAGACTGAAGCTTCAGACAGGGCAAGCCTGGATCTGCCGTTTGGACAGCAGGAATTGATCGAGAAAGTAATGCAGGCAAATCCTAATACTATTGTGGTGCTGATCGCCGGTGCTCCTTTTGATATTGAAGACATCAGCCAGAAATCTTCAACGCTTGTGTGGAGCTGGTTCAATGGTTCTGAAGGCGGTAATGCCCTCGCAGATGTTCTTCTTGGTACAGTAAATCCTTCCGGAAAACTGCCATGGACGATGCCTAAAAAGCTGGAGGATTCTCCTGCACATGCCACCAATAGCTTCCCGGGAGGAGAAACAGCAACCTACGATGAAGGTATATTGGTAGGCTACAGATGGTTTGATACCAAAAACGTAGAACCTTTGTATCCTTTTGGCTACGGACTTTCCTATACAGATTTTGAATTTTCCAATGCAAGGCTTGATAAAAAAGAAGCTTATGCAGGAGATGAAACGATTCAGGTTTCAGTAGATGTAAAGAATACAGGAGACTTCGACGGAAAAGAAGTGGTGCAGCTTTATGTTTCGAAATTAGATTCCAAAGTAGAGCGTGCTGCGCAGGAGCTTAAAGGATTTAAAAAAGCAACCGTAGCTAAAGGTGCCACAAAGACTGTGACCATTGATGTTCCTGTGAAAGAGCTGGCTTATTACAATATGGAAAATAATAATTGGACTGTAGAACCGGGGACTTACACTCTCAAATTAGGTAATTCCTCCAGAAATATTCTTCAGGAAGTAACGGTACAGGTAAAATAAAAGAGTTTCAACAAGGGGTCCAAAAAATGACATTTTTGAGACCCCTTCTTTCAGGAGATTTAAACCAATTCTTTCGGAAAAAACATCATATGCAATATTTAAGATTCATAATGATCCTCTCCCTGTCACTCGTTCTGGCTTGCGGCCAGAATAATCAGCAGGAAAGCAATGTGGAGCCGCAGCAGGAGAAATACGTGGCCGACTGGGATTCGCTGGCAAAATATGACGAGACTGCGGAATGGTTCAAAGATGCCAAGTTCGGGATCTATGCGCATTGGGGAATACTATCGGTTCCGGCTTATGCCAACGACTGGTATCCGCGGAACATGCACATTGAAGGTACAGATGAGTACAGGCATCATGTGGAAACTTACGGGCCACATTCCGAATTCGGTTATCACGATTATGTGCCGATGTTTAAAGCGGACGAATTTGATGCCGATGCATGGGCTGAACTTTGGAAAAAAGCCGGTGCTAAGTTCGGCGGAATTGTAGCCATTCATCACGACGGCTGGTCCAACTGGGACAGCGAGATCAATCACTGGAACTCTGTAGACATGGGTCCCAAAAAGGACATTTTAGGAGCTCTTGAAAAAGCATTGAAGGAGCGGGACATGAAGTTTGTTGCCACTTTTCATAAGGCGAGGAATCTCCAGATCGCGCAACAGGATTCTACAAAATGGTTGGATGACACCTCCTATTTCCCATACAATCCTGATCTGCCAACAGCTTCCGAAGATCCTTTGCTTTCAATCATGTACGGGAACATTCCGCAGGAACAGTTTTACAGGAACTGGCTTGGAGAGTTAAAAGAGGTCATCGATAACTACAGCCCCGATCTCATCTATTTTGACAGCAAATTGGACAAATTACCAGACTCTTTAAAAAAGCAATTTGTGGCTTATTATTTTAATCATGCTGAAGCAAAAAATAAGCAGGTAGTCATCACTCACAAGGAAGGAGAACTTCCAAAATCTGTAAGTCTTGAAGACCTTGAAAAAGGACGGATGAAAGACAAGACTGAAGAATTCTGGCTTACCGATGAAACCGTTTCTGTGGGTAGCTGGAGCTACACGAATGATCTTGGCTTAAAAACTTCCGATGAGATCATCGATCTGCTGGCAGATATTGTGAGCAAGAACGGAGCTTTGATGCTGAACGTTTCTCCAAAAGCCAATGGTATCATTCCGCAGGACCAGCAGGATATTCTGCTGGAAATTGGACAATGGCTGGAGACCAACGGCGAAGCAATTTACGGTACGCGCACCTGGGAAGTTTATGGTGAAGGTCCTACTAAACAGGAACGATCGGGGATGTTCCTCGACAAGCTGACCTACACAGCAGAAGATGTGCGCTACACAAAGAAAGGTGATGCTATCTATGCAATTTTCCTGGGATGGCCGGGAAATAATAAGGAAGTAACCATGCATTCTTTTTCAAAAGAAGTACTGGGGGGAAATGTTCCCAACGTAAGATCGGTTTCAGTTTTAGGTTATCAGGGAGACATAAAATATAAACTTCTCGATGAGGGCCTGCACATGACTACACCTTCGACAGCAGTAAATGAGAAGGCATTTGTGGTGAAGATTTCTATTTAGTTGATACGCCAATTCTCCTGAGTTTAGGAGATGGTTTTTTCAGTAATTTAATTTTATAAAAACAACCAAATGCTACGACGAATAAAGTTCCAGACTAAATTCTTTCTATTGCTCCTGCTGGTGACCAGTTTGTTATCTGCCCAAAATCCTGGCAGTTCAGGTCTTGTTCCCGCAACTTCCGCAGAGGAAGTGGGAATGAGTGAGGCGCGCCTGGAGAAGATTGATGAGATGCTCAAAGAGGCTATTGCACAAAAAGAAATTCCGGGGGCTGTAGCTTTGATAGCAAAAGATGGGCAAATCGTTTACCACAAAAGCTTTGGTACTGCCAATGCCCAAGGCAGGGAGTTGAAGAAGGACGATATCTTTAGAATTGCCTCTCAAACAAAGGCAATTACCTCTACTGCTGTGATGATGCTGTGGGAAGAAGGAAGATTCCGGCTGGACGATCCCATCTCCAAATATATTCCTGAGTTCAAGGATCCTCAGCTCATCGCAACCTTCAATGAGAAAGATTCTACCTATACCAAAAAAACGGTAGGAAAGGAAATCACCATTCGGCAGTTGCTTACCCATACTTCCGGGTTGGGCTATGGCAGGATAGATTCGGATGACAGGATAAGAAAAATATATATTAAAGCGGGAATTGTAGATCTGTTCACGACAGAAAATGTGAGTATTGAAGAAAACGTAAAAAAGTTAGCAGGATTACCCTTATACGCAGTGCCGGGTGAAGAATGGCATTACAGTGAAGGACTTGATGTGCTGGGTTATTTTGTTGAGGTAATTTCAGGTCAGCCATTTGACGGGTTTTTACAGGAAAGGATCTTTGAGCCGCTGGGGATGGAGGACACACAATTTTATCTGTCAGATGAAAAGCAGGATCGTCTTGTTGCCGTGCAGCACAAGGAAAACGGAGAATGGCAGAATTTTCCGGTAACTTTTTATGATCCAGATTATCCTGTAAAAGGAGCAAAGAAGTTCTTTTCCGGCGGTGCAGGACTCACGAGTACCGCGGAAGATTACGCCCGATTCCTTCAAATGTACCTGAATGGAGGTGAACTGAATGGAAAAATGATATTAAGCAGGACGACGGTTGATCTCATCCTAAAGAACCATGCAAAAGAGCTTATTGGGGATCCTAGTAAAGATCACGGGTTGGCATTTTCTGTTCTTACCGAAGAAGGAGTGCGTACCGGAGGTTTGGGAAGTGAAGACACTTTCGACTGGGGCGGCTATTTCAACACCCAGTATTTTGCAGATCCCAAAGAAGATGTAATTGGAATTTTACTGAAACAAACCCAGGGAAATACCGGAGATGAGACCGGCTGGAAATTCCGCCAGATGGTGATGGTCAGTATAAAATAATGGCCAAACATTTTACCCTAACCTGCTTGAAAAAATTACTACAAGAGCCTATTGAAAACGAAATAAGCTACCGGGAATAGCCTGCCTATTAAACCTGAATAAAATGAAACCTTTCACCTACCTAATCCTGCTCATCCTGATGTCTACTGTAGAAGCCTTCTCCAACGTCAGCCTTCCTGCAATCTTTTCTAATGATATGGTCCTTCAGCGAAATACTGAAGCCAGGATCTGGGGCTGGGCAAAACCCGGAGAGGTTGTGAAAATATCCACCAGCTGGAGTACCGACACAATTCAGACCAAAGCGGGCAACAACGGAAGCTGGGAAATTTTCCTGCCTACGCCCAACCTTCGGGAACCACAGGAGGTGACCATTACCGGCTATAATACCATTGTGCTCAAAAATGTGCTTTTGGGAGAGGTTTGGCTGGTAAGCGGGCAATCGAACATGGAATGGACTGCCGCTGCCGGAATAGACAATGCAGAAGAAGCAATAGCCGGCGCAGAAAATCCCAACATCCGCTTTTTCACAGTACACGACAGAACAGCTCCTACTCCGCAGCAGGATCTGGGCGGGGAGTGGGTAGCAAGTACTCCTGAAACCATGAAGCACTTTAGCGCCGTTGCCTATTTCTTCGGAAATAAGCTCAACATCGAACTCGATGTTCCGATAGGATTGATCGACTCCAGCTGGGGAGGAACTCCGGCTGAAGTGTGGATGCCGGCGGAAGTTATTGAGGAAAATGAGGAGCTTAGTAAAGCAGCCGCAATGTTACCCGATGTGGAATGGGGACCCAGAAAACCCGGCGCCCTTTACAACGCCATGATCGCCCCTCTCACCAATTTGAAAATAGCCGGAGTATTATGGTATCAAGGAGAGTCGAATACCGATAATGCGGATCACTATGAGCAGATCTTTTCAACGCTGATAGACTCCTGGCGCCAAAAATGGAATTCTGAATTGCCTTTTTACTATGCTCAGATAGCTCCTTATGATTACGGGGATAACTTTGCCGGGGTAAAAGTGAGGGATGCCCAGCGAAGGGTACTTAAAATGCCAAAAACAGGCATGGTTATGACCAGCGATATTGGTGACTTGGAAGATATTCATCCCCGCAACAAGAAAGATGTCGGTTTACGCTTCGCCAATCTCGCCCTAAACGAAATCTACGGAAAGAAAACAGCTGCCTATTTTCCCCTTTTTGAGAGGGTTGAAAAAAAGAGAAATAGACTCCGGATCTATTTCAAAGATTCTGAAGAATTAAGACTCGATAAACAGAACCCGGTATCCCAGTTTGAAGTGGCCGGAGAGGATGGAGAGTTCAAATCTGTGGAAATGAAAATAAAGAAAAACGTTGTGGAGCTGGATGTGAAAAATATAGAAAATCCAGTAGAAGTCCGCTACTCCTGGAAAAACGCCGGTACTTCCAATATTTTTAACGAAGCAGGTTTACCGGCCTCAAGTTTTCTTGAAAAAATTCAGAAATAGTTCTGCTTTTCAATTTGAGTGTAATAAAAAAAAATACTCTTCAAAAATGACATTTTTGAAGAGTATTTAAATTTTGAATTTTTCCCGGAAGTAAGGAATTCGCCTTGATTATTCTTCTCCCAAAGTAAAAGAAGTCTTCAGAGTTTCTACCGAATTACCACCGACGAAAACTTCAAATTCTCCCGGTTCCACCAGGTATTCTCCCTGATTATTATAGAAACCAAGCTCATCTTCAGTCAGCGTGAAATTCACTGTTCTTTTTTCACCCTTCTTCAGCTCTACCAATTCAAAACCTTTAAGTTCTCTTACAGGTCTTACAGTGCTTCCGTAGAGATCACGAATGTACAGCTGCACAACTTCCTTTCCGTCGTAATTTCCTGTGTTGGTAATATCTACAGTAACCTGCACATCCTCTCCTATTTCGAACTGGTCTTTGTTCAGCTTTAGATTGTCATACTTGAAAGTAGTATAGCTCAACCCGTAGCCAAAGGGATAGAGGGGCGTATTTTCCACATCCATATAATGTGACCACCATACCATTTCTGCTCCCGGTTGGGGATCTTCGGGACGGCCGGTATTTTGATGGTTGTAGTAAATAGGCGTCTGACCTATGTTCCGTGGAAAGGTCATTGGTAGTTTTCCGCTGGGGTTGTAGTCTCCATAAAGTACCTGCGCAACAGCGTTACCTGTCTGTGTACCCAGCTGCCATGCCTCAACGATGGCGGGAATATTTTCTGCGGCCCAATCAATAGCAAGAGGTCTTCCGTTATTCAAAACCAGCACTACATTCTTATTGGCTTTATAAACTTCCTCCAATAGTTCCTGCTGTACGCCGGGAAGGTCAAGGTTTGTACGACTTCTTCCTTCCCCACTCTGGAATCCGTGCTCTCCAAGTACAATTACAACTACATCTGCACTTTTCGCTGCCTTAACGGCTGCAGGGAATCCGCTTTTGTCTGTAGTGTTGAATCGAACTTCAGTTAAAAAAGACTCATTTCCTACAACCAGCTGAGCCCCCTTTACGAAATTAAGTTTATTCCCTGAATACTTTTGCATCCCTTCAAGTACAGATACGGCTGTATTGTCGTCTGAAGCTATTCTCCAGCTTCCAAGCGGACTGTTCTTATCATCTGCAAGATCTCCAATCAAGGCTATATTTTGTCCGCTTTTCTTCAGCGGAAGTAGATTTCTTTCATTTTTCAGAAGGACGATCGACTTTTTAGCCATGTCCAGTACAGCTTCCTGATGTGCAGGATTTCCAATCACCTCTTTTTCTCTTTGCGCGTCAAGATACCTGTAGGGATCATCCATTAGACCCAGCTCATATTTCACCCGGAGAATTCTTCTCACGGCATCATCAACAAGGGCTTCTTCAAGCTTGCCTTCATTCACAAGACCCACGATCTCGTTTACATAAGAATAGGCTTCCATATCCATGTCTACCCCGGCTTCAACCGCTTTTTTGGCAGCCATTTTCTCATTTTTCACGAATCCATGAACAACCATTTCTTCAATTGAAGCATAATCTGAAATTACAAATCCGTCGAAGCCCCACTTTCCTTTTAGAATATCTCTGAGGATAAACTCATTACCGGTTACAGGGATCTCATCCAGCGTATTAAAACCGGTCATAAAGGTTCTTACTCCGGCTTCTTCGGCAGCTTTAAACGGTGGCAAAACCATGTTGTACAAAGTGGAATTTCCCATGTCTGCCTTATTGTATTCACGGCCGGCTTCAGCAAAACCATAACCCGCAAAATGCTTTGCAGTCGCAGCCACTGTTAATGGATCTGAAAGATCTTCTCCCTGGAAACCTTTAACTCTGGCAGCGGCGATCTTGCTCCCCAGGTATGGATCTTCTCCTCCGCCTTCCATCACACGGCCCCAACGGGCATCCCTTGAAATATCGACCATGGGCGCAAAGGTCCAGTTGATCCCCGAGGCAGCAGCTTCTGCGGCACCAACTTCAGCCGATCTTCTTATGGCCTCAATGTCCCAACTGGCAGCTTCAGCAAGGGGAATCGGGCTAAGTGTTTTGTATCCGTGGATCACATCAAAACCAATGATAAGCGGAATTCCCAATCTTGACTCATTAACTACAATTTCCTGAACCGCCCTTACCTGATCGACTCCGCGAACGGTGAGCATAGAACCTACGCGGCCATTTCTAAGATGTTCATACTTCAAAGCAGCATCCCCGTCTTTTGGTGCAGGACCGGTCACTTCCCAGAAACCATTGTATTGGTTCATTTGCCCGGCTTTTTCTTCCAGGGTCATGATGTTCAACAGCGAATCGATTTTTGCTTCTATACTGTCGTTTAAAGATTGTGTGGGATTCATATTTCGATCTTGTTTTCCGGAAAATCCGCTTAGGAACACGACGGAACCTAACAGCAGAAAATATAAACTGGTTTTTTTCATTGTTTTGGATATTTCTTTTCTAAATTATTTCTGAACAGCTTCAGGATTTATTATTTCGTTGTATTTCTTGATCAGTTGAAGCGTAGATTCATCCTGTGCAAAAACAGTGTTCAAGCCCTGTGGTTCTTGTGGTGGATCTCCGCTGAAGTCGTCTCCTATTTCCCATTTTCCGCGTTTCTGATCGGTTCTGGCAAATCCGCCAAAGCCCCAGAAATTTGCTCCTGCCAATTGTCCTTTGTTCTCGTAACTCTCCTTCAGTTTCTGAAAAAGAGCTTGATAGAATTCATCCCTGTTCTCTACGGATGCACTTAAAGCCAGACTTTCCTTTTCCCTCGGAAAACCAAATTCTGAAAGAACGATAGGCTTATTGAGCTTTTGTGCTACTTCCACGTGCTCATTTATATAGTCGTAGGCATTGTTTATAGAAACCTGCAGACTTCCTTTTTCATCTTCAATATCATACCATCCCCAGTTCTTGGGCCACATGTGAGCGGTCAAATAGTCTATTTTGGGACTGGAATGCAAACTTTCAAACTCATTTAGATCCTGCAGATAACTGGCTTTTCCTTCAGCTCCTGTAGAGACAAGAGTATTTGGATCTAATTGATCGAGAAGATCAACTACTTCCGCAAGCCAGTCTCTAAATGGCTCCCTGTCTTCTTCGGTAAAAATACGGGGCTCATTAGCCACCTGCCATGACATAATGGTGGTGTCATCGGTATATTTTAGTCCGGTGTACTCATTGGTCCTGCCAATGATAAATTTCACGTGGTCCATAAAAGCTTCCCGACAAGGAGTACAAGTGTGGAATTGCTGGGTGTACTGGAAATAATCTTCCCAGGAATATTTCTCCAGGAAAGGATTTGCCACTTCGCCATAGCCGTTCCACTCGAGATAAGCCGACATTCCGCCAGACCATATCCAATTGTTGTTGAGGTAGAGCACAGCATACATATCTCTTTTCGCCATTTCGGCTAAAAGAAAATCAAGACCATCAAGCAGGTCATCGTTATACTCTCCCTGTTTTGGCTGCAAAGCAGGCTTTACCTGAAAATCCTGAGTACCGCCTTCGGCACCCACAAGGATCCTTAGGTTATCAATCCCATGGCTCTTCATAAGGTCAAGCTCCTTAATAAGCCTTTCCCTGTCTCCTATGTTTCGGGCGCCTATAAGTGGCCCGTACCAATAATTTGCACCTACAAAGTAATAAGGTTCACTGCCTTTGTAAAAGATCCCGTCTTTTATAGTAATTGGAGCAGGTCTGTTTTCTACGTCTTTCACACTGCCACAGGACGCGAGAAAAATTGCTGAAGCCAGTGCTAAAAAGAATATTCTCTTCATATTATTAAAGCTTTAATTGGAAGGTTAAACATTTTTGATATTTCATAAAGTAGAAGTGGTTCTTCTTTTTGCACACTTCTTTATGCTTTATTAGTTAAAACCATACATGCACGGGAGTTGTGGTAAGGACATTTCCACATGCCCAGTTTATCTTCCTGCTTGTAAGGTCGGTAATTTTCGTCTATTCTAAAGAACCATTCGCCATTCTCGTGGTCGATAATATTTTCCCTGGTGAATTTCCAGATATCATAGAGCGCATCTCTGAATTTTTCCTCTCCGGAAATTTGATATGCATATTCGAGTCCGACCATGGCTTCTGCCTGCGGCCACCAATGCCGGTCTGTATCTGTTGCTCCGGAATCAAGATCTTTATCATTGATCACGCCTTTGCCGGGAACATATGCTTCCTGAAGAAAAGTCTTTGCAATGGGCACGGCAATATCTTCTGTTTTTCTGATCAACGATTCTTCTCCTGAAGCCTTTGCAGCCTCGATCATAAGCCAGATTGCTTCTATATCGTGTCCAAAGGATACAACTTTCCCTTCCGGGTTCCACTGATTATCAAAAAACAGCTGAAAATGCTGCTGTTCGGGATCGTAAAATTTCTCAAGGAAAAGTTCGATCAGGTTATCAAGAGCTTCTTTGACTGCTTCAGCTTTTGTGATTTTGTAGAGTGTAGTGTAGGCCTCCAGCACATGCAAATGAGTGTTCATGGTTTTAGCTGAATTCCTGTCCTTTTCGCTGAGCCGCATGTCTTCAATTGGAGACCAATCGTCCTGAAAAGCTTCCAGATAGCCGTTAAATTCCCTTTCCCGGGCATGTTTTTCTATGAGATTAAATAATTCCAGTGCAAAATCTCGGGCCTCTCCAACTTCAGAAAGAAGATAATATTCTGAAAGTGCATAAATGGCAAAAGCCTGAGCATAGATCTGCTTTCTTCTGTTTACGGGATTCCCTTCGGCATCAACTTCCCAAAATACCCCTCCGAAAATGTCATCCTTAAAGGCCCTTTTTAGATACCCGTATGCACGATCGGCTAAAGATCGCAGCTCGCCCTCTCTTTCATTTTTATGATAAGCAACTGCCGAAAAAGTCCAGAGGATGCGGGTATTGAGAATGATACCTTTGGAAGCACCCGGCACTTCCTTATTATAATGATCCCTTTGCCCGACAAATCCGCCGTTTCTTTCATCCACGCTGAAATCCTTCCAGTATTTCAGGATGTTTTCCAGTTCTTCGGAAAGCTCGGACTTAAATTGTGCTGTGTGATCTGCCATTACTTCAATTCCTTGTTCCTGTTTACAAGATCTAAGATCGCATTTACCGATGCCCTTGAGGTCAAACCATCTGCAGGAGTGTTCTTCACATAGTCCAATAATTTTTCCACGGTAGAAACCGCAACATGGCAACGGGTGTCTGAAGATGCGTAATAAATAAATACTTTTCCGTCTTCATCTTTTATCCATCCGTTTCCGAATAAAACATTGGGAACATCTCCAACAGTCTCCTCGTAATTGGGAGCCATAAAATATCCGGCCGGCTGGTAGATCACTTTTGAGATATCGTCAAGAGCGGTCATAAAAAGATATAGCGTATAGCGAAGGCCTCCGGCGGTATTTCTTACGCCATGGGCGAGATGCAGCCAGCCTTCTTCAGTTTTTATGGGCGCAGGTCCGAGACCATTTTTCAATTCATAAACGGTGTGATAGATCTTGTGGTTGATGATCTTTTCATCTTCCAAAACAGGATTTGTGATGTCTGTGATGTACCCAAGACCGATTCCGCCGCCTTTGCCTACCTCAATGAATCCATCCTGGGGACGGGTGTAAAGAGCGTATTTTCCATTTACAAATTCCGGATGCATCACCACATTTCGCTGCTGTCCTGAAGTGGAGATGAGATCGGGCAGCCTTTCCCAATTCAGGAGGTCTTTTGTTCTCACGATTCCGGCATTCGCAACTGCTGCGCTGGTATCGGGATTGGTCTTATCTTTGCGTTCTGTACAGAAGACTCCGTAGATCCAGCCGTCGTCATGCTGCGTAAGTCTCATGTCGTAGACGTTGGTGTCCGGTTCTTCAGTTTGCGGCAGTTCAACAGGTTTGTCCCAGAATTTGAAATTATCAAGTCCATTGGGACTTTCGGCCATTGCAAAGAATGACTTGCGGTCATTTCCTTCAACTCTCACTGCGAGCACGTACTTTCTGTTCCACTTGATAGCTCCAGGGTTAAAAGTGGCATTTACGCCAATTCTTTCAAGTCCCAGCGGATTGGTAGCAGCGTTGAAATCATACCTCCAGTGCAGGGGAGCATGAGCTGCTGTGATCACCGGGTTTTGATACCGCTGTACAATTCCGTTTGATTTGGCAACAGGTGTGTTTGGAGTTTGAAGGAATTCTTTATGCTCCTGTATGAGTCGTTCGTATTGAGGAATTTTGCTCATTACTTGTGGTTGTTAGTTTAATTTTATTTGTAGGCTTATTTTATGTTTACTCCTGCTTCTTTTTTGATATGATCCCACCAGTTTTTCTTCAGGATGAAGAGACATATCAAAAGCACGAGAATTGAAACTATCATTGAGACATTTTCATGTAGAATGAGATAAAGCGGAATTAGCACCAGTAAGGTTTGTGCAATCACACCTATCAATACATTGAACATATCTCTTGAAAAATTCCTGTTTCTGCTCACTTCCGGATTTTCCCGCTTTACTTTTTCCAGAATAGGCTTCCAGAAGCCCCACGGGCGGGTCTTCAGATAAAAATCCTTCAGAATACGATCATCAGTTGGAGGAGCAGTGTAGGTTCCAATGATACTTCCGGCTATGGAAATAAGGAGGATCACGGGGAAGTAATATAAATCCAGAGTATCTGTGATCAGAGGAAAGATCATAGCGGGAATAATTCCTGAAACCATTCCCCAGAAATATCCTTCTCCATTGAAGCGCCACCAGTACCATTTAAGGGTATTTGAGATCACATAGCTTCCGTAGAGGGCAGAAACGATCCACTGCAAAATAGAATTCACGTCAAGAACGAAGAAGCCGAGGATAATACTGATGCTCACTACAATGACCCCGCTTCCGTAGTTCATTTTCTTCACTTCCTTTTGGGAAGCATCGGGCTTATATTTTAGGTAAATATCATTTACCAGGTATGCCTGTGCAGCATTCAAGGTTCCCGCAAAAGTGGACATGAAGGCAGCCAAAAGTCCGGCTAACAATAATCCCAATAATCCCACCGGAACGAACTGGCCTATTGCTGCAGGCAGGATCTTCTCGAAGTCGAGAATCCCTGCGGTTTCCAGCCTCAGGTCGTCGTAAAAGAGAATTGCGAGGACAGAAAAACCACCCACCATTAAGTATCTGGTAGGGATCAAAGCAGCAATAGAGAATGCACTCATTTTAGCGGCTTCCAGAGGACTTTTGGTGGATAGAATTTTCTGCATATCATAATTAGGCGCAGGTCCTGCTATACTGGACAGGATTCCTTTGAAGACCATGAGCATAAAGAACAGCCCAAAAAGAGAATATTGGTCTGATGCTATTTTGGCATTCACCTCGCCAATTATTCCGCTCCAGTCAATGTCCAGTTCCCAGCCAAAAAGAGGATTCATCCAGCCTTCAGGTACATTTAGAGTGCTTTCTCCCATCGCCTGCCATGCGATCACTGCAATAGCGATAGAAGAAACCGTCATAATGGAATACTGCAGGAGGTCTGTCCAAACGATCCCGGACATCCCACCTAAGATTGAATAAAAAACAGCGAACATGGTGAAGACAACGCCGTAGAAGTGTGGGATATATTCCGCTGGAACATTAAATGGAATGTAAGCTGAAACGATCTCCCAGGGAATAAAGATCTCCACGAACTTTCCTAGGCCGATGAAACCGTAAGCGAGGAAACCAAGGCAGCTTAAAATGGCAAAAATGACGATAATGCTATGAGAGCGATTCCCTCCCTGACCTTTGCCAAAGCGAAAATGTATCCATTCTGCACCTGTGGTCACTTGCGATCTCCTAAGCCAGGTCGCAAGAAAGACCATCAAAAATACCTGATTAAAAACCGGCCATAGCCATGGAATCCAGATACTCTTTAAACCGTATACAAAAGTGAGCGTCACCAGCCACATCGTTCCGGAAATATCGAACATCCCCGAGGCATTGGAGAGACCCAGCATATACCACGGCAGGTCTTTCCCTCCCAAAAGATAATCATCCTTACTTTTTTGAGCTTTCTTTCGTAATGCCAGCCCAATGAGGATAGTGCCAATCAAGTAGGCTAAAATTATTGCTATATCTAAACCTTGTAACATTGGGGCTATCTTCGGTTAATCTATAATGTCTTCCACCTCATCCAGGAAGAGGATGTCTTCCAGTTCTGCGAACTCTTTAAAATCCTGTGCGGATATCTCACCGGGATAGGTGGCAAAATAATGTGAGGGCCTGGCATTCCTCCATAAGAGCAGCCATGCAGCGCCTGAGTCTTTTATTCCGGGATACAAGGTTGTTGTCCACCAATTGGGGTCTTCGCCAAAGTTGTTGTTTCCTGTTTCTGTGAGCGCAAAAGGTTTACCGGCTAGCCGGGCTTTCTTCCTAACTATCTCCAGATTGCTTTTTACATCCCTGGTAAAAGCTTCGTTTCCGCTGTGGTTGTAGATATCCACGCCAAGAATATCGACGAATTCGTCTCCCGGATAGTATTTGTCAAATTCCTCTTCGCTGCTAATGGTATTGGGAGAATATGCATACAACAAGCTATGAACGTTGTTCTGCTTTAACAGCTGCTGAGTCTCCTTCCAAAGCTGCTTGTAATCTTCGGGAGTTAGGTTGTCTCCGCCCCACCAGAACCATGACCCGTTCATTTCGTGATACGGCCGGAAAACAACAGGAATAACATTGCCGCTTTTATCTTTTAAAGAGTTAAAGAAATCTGCCAGTCTTTGCACCCAGAGTACATATTTTTCACGTTGTTCCCCGCCCTCCAAAATGGCAGGAACCGCCGGAGTCTTATCCCAGGAACTGCCATTAGTGACCGGGTTATCCAAATGCCAACTCATGGTTATAATTGCTCCTTTCTCATACAGCTGCTGAATGTGGTCTCTCATCAAATCAAAAGAAACGGTATCGAGGTTGTGCGGTCTTCCCAGCTCAATATGGCCGATGT
The DNA here is from genome assembly GCF_000423585.1 of Salinimicrobium xinjiangense DSM 19287. Taxonomy (GTDB): domain Bacteria; phylum Bacteroidota; class Bacteroidia; order Flavobacteriales; family Flavobacteriaceae; genus Salinimicrobium; species Salinimicrobium xinjiangense. The sequence continues at coordinate 55,452 of NZ_AUIG01000002.1, read as the reverse complement.
CATAGCCATGGACTGCGGGAAAATCTCCGGTAATCTGCTTTATATCGCTCCGCAGCAGCTTTGGCTCGTCTTCATGTTTCCAGCCAATTCCATAAGCCGTAGCGTCCTGATGTCCAAAAGCGATCCCTTTTTTTGATATTTTCTGAATATTGTGATACAATAACTTTGTAGCGTTTGTTGCTTCTGTATCGGCCACCTGTATGGCATTAAAATCCACTCCTGAAGCGGATTTACATGCGATCAACTGAAAAACAAGCAACAGGATAAACAGCCTTTTAACAATATATTTTACGTCTGGTGTAGTTTTCATGCTTCTGTTTGACAATATAGGTTACATTCAAAAATCTTAGCTTATATTTAACTGCAAGAATTTGCAGATTCCGATTCTTTGGACTTATAAATTATGACATTCAAATTTACTTTGCCCATTGTGATTTGATTAATATGATTTTGTCATTTAATAATGAAATTTTTTCCAGAACATAAATTTTCAAGAAATGACCCCTCAAGTGCACCGGGAAATCACCCCTCTGTCCCCAGAAGATAGTTTCCTGGTTTTTGACAGGGTGAAAGACGATTTTGACTTTCCCATGCATTTTCATCCGGAATTTGAACTCAACTTCATCCTGAATGGAAAAGGTGTGAGAAGAGTGATAGGTGACAGCATGGAGAATATTGAGAATGTTGAGTTGGTGCTTGTAGGGCCGAACCTGCAACACGGCTGGGAACTTCACAATTGCAGGAATAAGAACATCCATGAAATAACAATACAGTTCCATAATGACCTTTTTGATGAGAAGCTTTTAAGCCGAAGGATCATGAAACCTATTAGAGATATGTTTGAACGTTCTGCTCATGGAATCCTGTTTTCAGAAAAGATTGCAGAAGAAGTAAAACCTAAGATTCTGCAGCTTTCAAAGATTGACAGCATAGATTATTTCCTCGAGCTCATCTCGATTCTTCAGGACCTGGCAACTTCCAGGAATCAGCGGTTGCTTTCTTCCTATACGTCCATTAATAAAGATTTCGAGAACAGCGACAAGATCAAGATCATATATGAGTTTGTTCAGGAAAATTATCAATACAAAATTTCCCTGAATGAGATCTCAGAAATGGTAAATATGAGCCCCGTTTCCTTTAACCGGTTTATCAAGAAAAGAACCGGAAAAACACTGATAGAATATGTAAACGACACCAGGATTGGCTACGCGTCACGATGGTTGATTGAAAAAGATCTGAGTATTGCTGAAGTTGCCTTCAAATGCGGTTTTAATAATATCGCCAATTTCAACAGGGTATTCAAAAAGAGCAAAAATTGCACTCCTTCCCAATACCGGGAGGAATTCAGTGGAATCAAAAGAGTACTTTAATCCTATTTCTTCCCATGAAGCTTCTTAAGATCCCTTTTCTGCCGCTACTTTTTTCAATAATTAATCTTAGCTGTTCTTCCACTAAAGAAGTTTCGGAGAAAACGGAGGAGAAGACTTCTCCGGTAGCTATAAATGGACAACTTGCTGTAAAAAATGGAGCTGTTGTGAATGCTTCGGGCGAAGTAGTTCAGCTTAAGGGTATGTCTTTGTTCTGGAGTCAGTGGCAACCGCAATTCTACAATCGGAAAACTATAGAGAATCTGGTAGAGGATTGGAATATTCAGCTTATTAGAGCTGCAATGGCAATAGAACACGAAGGATATCTTGAAAATCCGAAAAGAGAAAAAAGGAAGGTCGAAAAGGTAATAGAGGCCGCTATAGATCTTGGGATCTACGTAATTGTAGACTGGCATGATCACCATGCAGAGGATCATTTGCCACAGGCTAAAAAATTCTTTTCTGAAATTGCCCAAGAATATGGCAAACATCCAAACCTCATCTACGAAGTATATAATGAGCCACTTAATGTCTCCTGGTCACAGGTGTTGAAGCCTTATCACGAAGAGGTTATAGCGGCTATTCGCCAACATGATCCCAATAACATCATAGTCCTCGGCACTCCTACCTGGTCACAAAGGGTAGATCTTGCTGCTGAAGATCCTGTAGACGGGGACAACCTTGCCTACACCCTTCACTTTTATGCAGGAACCCACGGGCAGGAATTGAGAGATCTGGCCGAAATAGCAATGAAAAAAGGCCTGGCACTTTTTGTCACAGAATTTGGTACTACAGATGCCAATGGGGATGGCCCTGTTTACGAACAGGAAACTGCAGACTGGATGGAATTCATGGACCTACATAAGCTCTCCTGGGCCAACTGGTCTGTTGCTGATAAAGATGAATCTTCGGCAGCATTTTTTCCAGGGACGACTCCTTCAGAAATCAACCGGAAAGAAAACATTTCAACTTCAGGAAAAGTCGTGAGATCATATTTGATGCCTGTGGATTAATACCTTTCAAAAAGGTGCTTCCAAATGCCTTTTTTGGAATGCATCTTTAGTAGTGAGGAAATTGTTTAATGCGTATTTGTATATTCTCAATTAAGAGATTTCCTTTTAAGAGATCCGGAAAAAATATCATCATTAATTGATAAAATAATATTAGCAACAGCTTAACGGGTGCTTTAAATTTGATAACGTAGTTCCTTCTGGCATTGATCTTATATATCATAATGCATCCTGGATATCTTTGAAGAGGGCGGTTATCCTCTTCAATCAGCTATTGAGCAGCTTTGGTTTAAAAGATAATATAGAATGGATTTAATATTGAAATATTCCCTCGTGTAGTTTTGGCGGGGATTATTTTTTAAAACTGAATTAAAATGAAAAAAATAAGCCTCCTGTTACTCTTTACACTCCTTAGTTTAAATGGCTTCTCCCAGAAGTTTGACGGCATTGCAGAAACACCTCCCATGGGATGGAACAGCTGGAACACATTTGCTACAGATATCAGTGAACAACTGGTAAAAGACATCGCCGATAAATTTGTGGAATTAGGCCTTAAAGATGCCGGCTATGAATACATCGTCCTCGATGATGGCTGGATGGCCATGGAGCGGGATGAGAACGGAGATCTGGTACCTCATCCTGAAAAATTCCCCAACGGAATGAAAGCCGTAGTAGACTATGTTCACTCCAAAGGACTTAAATTTGGTTTATATGGTGATGCCGGCACAAAGACCTGTGCAGGTTATCCGGGAAATCGTGGGTATGAATATCAGGACGCAAAAAAATATGCAGAATGGGGTGTAGACTTTTTAAAGTATGATTGGTGCAGCACAGGGAAACAAAATGCCGAAGCCTCCTACACCACAATGCGGGATGCCCTTTACAAAGCCGGCAGGCCTGTAGTGCTTAGCATTTGCGAATGGGGAGATAACCAGCCCTGGACCTGGGCACAGGATATTGGTCATATGTGGCGCGTTACCGGAGATATCATTAACTGTTGGGATTGTGAAGTTGGTCACGGTTCATGGTCCTCCTGGGGTATCTGGCCAATCATTAATATGCGTGGCAATATTCGTAAAGCAGCTGGCCCCGGGCGCTGGAATGATTATGACATGATGGAAGTTGGAAATGGCTTTAGTGACGCCGAAAACCGGTCTCACTTCGCTATGTGGAGCATGCTTGCCTCTCCGCTTATCATGGGTAATGACCTGAGAACAGCCTCAAAAGAAACAGTTAAAACCCTTTCGAATAAGGAAGTCATTGCTGTAAATCAGGATAAACTTGGGATTCCGGGTTTGAGGTTTACCAACGAAGGTGACTTTGAGATCTGGGTAAAACCTTTATCTAACGGGGAGTGGGCAATGGCTATTGTGAATATGGCTGATGCACCCAGAAACCTCAATTTTGACTGGCAGAAGCATGAAATTGGAGACGATCTCAACAACAGAAGACTGGATGTCAAAAACAATATTTTCAAGATTCGGGACCTTTATAATCACAAAGAAATGGGTGATACCGGCGAAAGTTTGAAGGCTACAATAGGCTCTCATGATGTCCTAATGATACGTCTTAGAAAATGAGTTAGTGAAATTATTAGAGGCTGGTTATAAAGCTAGACATCCTGGAATCTAAAACCGTAAATATCTTGAACTTTTTGACTTATTAAGGTTTTAAATCACTTAAAAACTTTTGGAGAGGGATTGTTCATTCGTAATGGTTTTTCCCTTACAAGAAGCTCTGTAAAACTACGGAAGGATTATTTCATCTGTTGAGCAACGTTAATCTAAGAAAGTTAAATTCTTCTTTTCAACCCCTTAAAAAACAGTGAAATAACCTGTACTTAACAGTTTTGAAGTAAGAATTTCATAATTTCAGATTTAAACCAAAAAAGAAGAAGATTATGAAATTGAGAAGTTTTTATTCAAGTGTACTTCTAGTACTGTTTATCTTTATTGGCGGAGATCTTACCGCACAAAATGATAGAGATAAGAAGACCAAGCCTGCAGACGAGATCGTCGATAAGGATGAAAGACAGGCATTAAAGAATGATGCTGAAAAAGCATTGAAAAAATTCAAAGAAAAAGATCCGCAGCTTCAAAGCCATCTAGACGGCGCAGCGGGTTATGCAATTTTTCCGAATGTAGGTAAAGGTGCCTATATATTAGGTGGTGCTGCCGGTAACGGAATAGTTTACGAAAATAGAAATGTTGTAGGTTACACCGAACTCAGACAAATAGATATTGGTTTCCAACTGGGAGGACAGGCTTTTAGCGAGCTGATCATCTTTAGGACTCCTGAAGCCCTGAAAGAATTCAAAGAAGGAAATTTTGAGTTTGAGGGAAGTGCTTCTGCTGTTATCTGGGATAAAGGTAGAGGTGAAGCCATTCAGTTCCAGGATGGTGTTGGTGTGGCATTGATGCCGAAAGCCGGAGCCATGGCAGGAATATCTGTAGGTGGACAAAAATTTAACTATGGTGAAGTCCAGTAAAATTTTTTACAAACTTGTCTGCTCTGATTTTTCATTTTATGTTCGAAGTAAAATCTCCGGATTAAAACTTTTCAATCCGCTGGGCCTTTTTGTCTTTACCGGAAAGCACTGCGTACTGCTTACTCCACATTGCCCGCTGCCACTATCCGGATCCTGTAATTATCATGTGACTGGATTTAAAATATGTATGTCATCCCTCCGGGCTCTGGTAATGGTTCTTTTAAAACGCGGGGTTAAAACCCCGGGCTACCAATATTTTGTCCCCTCTGGGGCTTTCTTATTTCTGAAACACACTGCCTACTGCCCACTGCCCACTGAATACTAACTTCACGCTCCCTGTCCCATATTTTGCATTAGTCCTCCATCCACTACAAAGGTGGAGCCGGTTACATAATCAGAATCAGAAGAAGCAAGAAAAACAGCCATTTTGGCTATTTCCTCAGGTTTTCCGGCGCGTTTCATTGGTATGTGTTGCACCTGCTCTTCCCGTGTTTTCTTGTCATCTATTGCTTCCTGGTTCATAGGAGTAAGGATCATTCCGGGGGCTATGTTGTTTACATTAATGCCTTCTTCGGCTAGCTCCAGTGCCAGTACGCGGGTAAAATTTCTTACACCCCCTTTAGATGCACAATATTCAGCCGTACCTGGTGCGGGAATTTCTTCATGTACAGAACTTACATTTATGATCTTTCCCTTATTCTTCTTTTTCCGGAGCTCCTGAATGAATTTTCGGGTACAGAAAAAGGTGCCGTAGAGGTTGGTTTTTATGGCCCTATCGAAAATTTCTGTAGACATGTCTGCCACCTTTATTCCCTGCCCGTCAATTGCTGCATTATTCATAAGGATATCAAGTTTTCCAAATTCCTCAAATATCTTGTTGAACAATTTTTCCACCTCTTTTTCTTCAGAAATATCTACTTGTGAGACAAGTCCTTTTCTTCCGGTCTCTTCTACCTTTTTCAGTGTTTCCTGTGCTCCCTCTTCATCTGTATGATAAGTGACTACGACATCGGCTCCTTCTCTTGCAAACTCAATGGCTGAAGCTCTTCCAATGCCGGAGTCTGATCCTGTAATAAGAGCAACTTTTCCTTCTAGTTTTCCCATAGCTGATTAATTTATTGTTGATTTTCAGTAATTTATAAGCTAACAAGTATATTTCAAAGCTCACGTTAAGGAAAAGATAATTTAACCCGAAAAAATCTTCATTTAATTCCCTAAAATTAATTTATATGTAACATATGTTACATATAAAAAGAGTTTCAGGTCTTAAATTTATATTGTTCCTTAAATGCTGAATCATGAAGAATTTAATAATTCTCGGAGCCGGTACCGCAGGTACTATGATGGCAAATCACCTACGACCTAAATTAAAAAAATCAGAGTGGGGAATTACGGTAGTAGACCAGTATAAAACTCACTATTATCAACCGGGATTTCTTTTTCTCCCTTTTGATATTTATTCTGAAGAGCAGGTAAAGAAAATTGGAAGGAAATTCATTCCTAAAGGAGTAAAATATGTTCAGAAGAAAATTGAACAGATCTTTCCGGAAGAAAACAGAGTGCAGCTCGAGGATGAAACTCTTGATTATGATCTTTTGATAATTGCCACAGGTTCCAAGATCGCTCCTGAAGAAGTTGAAGGCATGAAAGCTGAGAACTGGCTAAAAAATATATTTGATTTTTACACTTTTGAGGGCGCTTTGGCCCTGCGGAATAAACTAAGAGAATGGGAAGGAGGGAGAATGTTGGTTCACCTCACCGAGATGCCTATAAAATGTCCTGTAGCTCCCCTTGAATTTGCATTTTTGGCAGATTCTTATTTTAAAGAAAAAGGAATACGTGACAAGGTTCAGATAACGTATGTGACCCCGCTTTCTGGAGCATTTACAAAAGAAACCTGTTCCACTGCACTTGGATATCTCTTAAAGGAAAAGAATATTGGGTTGGAGATAGACTTCGCTATAGAAAGCGTGGATAATGAAAATAATCTCATTATCGATTATGGAGGCAGAAAGATTCCTTTTGACCTTCTGGTTACGGTGCCTACTAATATGGGAGATGAAGTGATAGCCCGTTCAGGGTTAGGGGATGATCTAAATTTTGTACCTACAGATCCTCATACCCTTCAGTCTAAACACCATGAAAACATTTTTGTGATAGGGGACGCGACAGATGTTCCTGCATCAAAAGCCGGATCTGTAGCTCATTTCGAGGCTGAAACCTTAACAGATAATATTCTGCTGTACATTCAGAATAAGCCTCTCAAACCTGAATTTGACGGACACGCCAATTGCTTCATTGAAACCGGAAATAATAAGGCCCTGTTAATAGATTTCAATTATAAACAGGAACCGGTAGCGGGAACTTTTCCTATTCCGGGATTAGGCCCATTAAAATTACTTAAAGAAAGTGTTCTGAATCATTGGGGTAAGCTCGCCTTTCGATGGATCTACTGGAATATGCTCCTGAAAGGGCGGCCAATTCCTCTCGTTAGCAGGAATATGAGTACAAAGGGTAAAAAGATTTAAGACAAGGTATAATTTAAAAATAATGATATGGAAACTCTAATTGCAGGATCAAATGTAAAAGTAAACCAGGAAGGTTATCTACTCGATTTTTCTCAATGGAACAGGACAATAGGTGAACAAATAGCACAGGCTGAAGGAATAGTGATGACACCTCGTCATTGGGAGGTGATCGAGTGGCTTCAGGAACAGGTGAAAGCCGATAAAGCTCTTTCAATAAGGGGTATAAAAAAGAGTGGGGTACTGGATATTAAGGAATTCTATGCCTTATTCCCGGGAGGCCCCCTTAAAATCTCTACCAAAATTGCGGGAGTACCTAAGCCAAAGAGTTGTATCTAATTAAACTTTACTGAGATGAACAAAACAAAGGTCAAAAAGATGCTTTTCATTCTGTCAAAAGCTACAATAGAAAATGTTTATGCAGCTTTTATAATGGCAAATGGGGCAAGAATGGAAGGTATTGAGTCCGAAGTTTTCTTTACTTTCTTCGGACTTGAGGCGATACAAAAGAAAAAACTGAATAATTTACACGTTGCCACTGTTGGAAATCCTGCAATGCATATACCAACTATGGTGGGTGGACTGCCGGGAATGGAAGCACTGGCCACCAAGATGATGAAAAAAGAAATGGAAAAACTGGACATGCCGCCTGTAGATGAATTTCTAGAAATATTATCAGCTTCCGGAGTAAAGTTGTGGGCCTGCAAACTGGCTTATGACATGTTCCATTTAAAAGAAGAAGATCTCATTGATGATCTTGATGGTATCTTAACTATTGGAGATTTTTATAACCGGGCAGATCAGGATGGCTGTCAAATAGTGTTTATATAAAGAGCCTAAAATCTGTTTGCAGATTAACTTTAAGAAATAAGGGTAGTAAAGGAGCCGGCTGTTTATACAGTCGGCTACCTGGTCATTAAAATCAATATTTAAAATTCAGCATAGCACTAATCCGATTTCCGTCCTCCCCGTGATACAGCCCTATGTTACCGGTAAGGGCAAGACCGGCGCTAATCCAAATGGAGCCTCCGTAATTATTATGCCACTGGCTGGAATCCTCGCCGGGAATCCACACTCTGCCATAATCAAAACCTGCTGTGACGCCATACACAATTGGTATAAAACGATTTTCCCATAAACCCAGAGCAGTTCTAAGATCAGTACTGTGATAAAATGCCTGTTTTCCGTTAAAACGGTGATTTCGATATCCCCGAAGACTGCGATTTCCGCCAATAGCAGCGGCATGGTAGATCTCATAGTTTTCCCCTAAAATAACTTCTCCTCCAATTTTTGTCGCGATAACAGCAAAGCCGCTGGAGATCAAAGGATAATTAAAGGAAACAGAGGGTTCGAGGTAAGAAAATTCGTTACCTGCACCATCTACGCTTTTTTTATATCCTGTGGTGAACTGTATATCAGATCCAAGGCTGGGGAAAGCCTCGCTGTTTTTGCTGTAGAATCTGTAATTAGCCTCGGCACCGGCATATAATTGGGCGTCAAAAATGTCATTTTCAGGAGCTAATATTTCTCCGACATAAGTGGAAGGTTCATATTCAACTTTATTGGATTCCAAAGAAGCTCCTATGGTAAATACACTTCCCGCATCGTTACGCCATATAAGTGCAGGCGAAAAATGCCATTTTTGGATCCGCACCCGGTTATAATCATTGTCAATTTCCTGATGGTCATACTCTGTTTCATTTCCACTTCCAAAGTAATTAAAAGTGTAATTAGGACTCGTATATCGTGCGGTAATTCCAAAATTCCAGGTGTAGAAAAGATGGGCGAACTCATTCTGATATCTTACAGAAAATCCATTTGTGGCGAAATAATAATTAGCTAAAAACTCATGCCGTGCCTGGAAAGGATTGTTTACCAGGCCATATTTTGTCCAAATGGTTTCGGCCCCTAAAGTAAATCCCGCATCTGTTTCGAAATTTGCGTAAGGCAGCGCTTTAAAGGTGCTGTATTTGAATTTTTTATAATGAAAATTGTTGATCTCGTAAGAATCAATAAGTAACTTGCGGGAGCCGGACTTTAAAATCTCATTATCTTCACTCCTGAAGTCATAAAGCTTCACCCGTTTTTTATTGCGGAAATCATAAATATCTTTACCCGGCCCTCCCAGTATTCTTAGCCTTAAAAAATTGTCTCCCGAGCCGCTAACCCTGAAAGTGTCTTCTCCCGCCATCCCGTAGATCCAGATGTCTTTAGTCGCTTCGGAATTATACGTGTGCCTGAAGATCTCGTTCCCTTCACTGATCTGTATGACCTCAGTCTCTCCATTATCTTTTCTTATTATATTGAATTCTTCATCTTCATCTGTTCCGGTGATCACCGTAAATTCTTTCACATGTTCGAAATATTTTCGTGCAATGGCGGCTAGATTTTCACGACGACCTTTCAGCTTTTGTTTTATATCTTCGATACTCCGGTCTTGTGCTGCCCGGGGCAGCTCCGCAAAGGCTGCCTCGATCTGTTCATTGGTTATTTCATTCTGAATAATTCTCACCTGCTCTTCCCATTGTTCCCAATTGCTTTTAAAAAGGATCTGAAGATCCAGTGGATAACCGGACCAGTTGAACCATTTCACACTGTCTATGTCCTCGTCGAAAGTTTGCATCTTTCTCAGTCGGGGTTCGGCAAGTTTAATTAAACGGATGAGTATTCCGTCATACTTGGAAAATGCCTGATCGCGATCCCGGGGTATGGGTACATAAATCTTTCCATCATCATCTTCATATTCTGCCCATCTCCAGTTGTCCTGGTGACGGTCCCAATCGCCTATCAACATGTCGTATAGCCTTGCACGTATATATTCAGTCTCATCCACCCGGGCTTTCGGCTCTTCCCGTAGCTCTTCTAAAAGATCAAATGTGCTTATGATCTCCTGTGGTTTTTCAAATTGCGCAAAGGACTTGTTTTCACTCCCTGCGTGAGCCTGTAATTCATAAAGTTCATTTCCATATTCATCGTTGTGAATATCAAGAGCCGGCTGCCGGGGAACATAAAAGATCTCAGGCTTAATGTGTGGAAGATCCAGGGCTTCGGCAAAATTGTCCAAAGCAAATTTGGCATAAGGATGGGAAGTAGTGAAATAATCAAGTATAAGTCGTTCAGGAAAAGTATTTGCAACCCGGTCGCCTACGTATGATGTTGGAAGAAGATCGGCTTGTAAATACTGTGCAGGACTCTTCCTCAATGTGCGAAGAGTGTATTCGTTTTCATCCTCATTAATGAACCTGATGGAACGTGATTGCTGGCCCCCACCTTCTTTAATAGGAGTGAGCCCGCCGTGGAGAGTATCCAGCAGTAGTACCGGTACTTCAATCTTTGTGCTGAAGACTTCGCGGTAGTGTTTTCCCCAAAGGAAACGATAGATTGCACTTTTAGCCGTTTCTTCAGGAGTATAAATAGAAGCTGAATAAGTCTCTCCGAAATTTTTCCAGGTCTCGCCTTCAAGATCGACCTTTGTTGTTCTTTCCCGCGGAATTTCCCGGCTAAAAACGGGCTGTTCAACTGTAGCTTCTACTGTGAAAAATTCTACTCTGGAATTGCCATTTTTGAATACTATAAGTTTAGCAAATCCGGGTGCTTCCGAAGCAAAATGTTCTTCTTCTTTAGCTTTTGCGGCTTCAGTTTCGGCAGCTGTAGCACTAATGATCTGCGGATTTCTCCCGTTGTGCAGGTACTGAAGATTTTTATGATTGCCTGACACGAAGATCACATCATCGAACTGGCTGGCAAGAGTTTCAAGTGTTTTCCGAAATTCCCGGTATTTTGGATTTTCAAAATTATACCTTGAAAAGGGAAGAACTTTATTTGAAATTCCAGGTGAAGAAGAGCTAAGTACCGGATGATGTACGACGATTATTTTCACCTTTCCAAAGTTATCTTTTAAAGCATCTTTGATTTCAATAAAGAACCTTTCCCTGGTCCTTATATCACATTCTGTGTTAAAGTCACTGCTGCGGTCCCAGTCCTGTAGATACCACTGCGAATCAACGGTGATCAAAGCTATTTCGTCATTTATTTCAATATCTTCGACGGGACAGCCGTCGTTTGGTAAAAATTTTCCATCGCTGTTGTCCTGTAAAAAACTCTCCAGATCATCCAGGTTCTGTGGAGAATCGGTTGCCCATTCATTGGTTCCCGGGGTGTAATAGATCGTGCCGTTAAAATCCTGCAGGGGTTTTAGAAGATTTTGGGTGAGAAATTCCTGAATCTTTTGTCTTTCTGCCACAGGTTCAGAATAACCGTTTTCAGGTGTGATGTTTCCGGGTAGTAAAATACCTGGGTGCTCATGTTTCCGGGAATTTTCAACAACAGCTTTAATAATTGGTGCTGTAGCTATATCTGTACCCTGTCCTGTATTTGAAAAAATATAGAATACACGAGACACCTCCAGGCTGTCGCGCTTGAGGTCCTGCGAAAACGAGTTTATAAAAGGAAATAAAATTAGGATTAAAGATAGGATAAGAAATCGGCTCTGAAGCCTTAGGCATCTGTCGTTTTGACCCATAAAATAAATCAGATTTGATTGTGTTGTATATCTGCACAAGCTCAAGAATTCAATTTCCAAAAAATATCCTTCATGGGATTCATTTTTAACTTACTGTTACAATACTAAAACCCTCTTCTAAAAATTTTCCTAAAACTAAAATGAAGTTATCTTTGTTAACAGTCTTTAAAGACTTAATTCTTTACAATTTGAAATACTTAGGTCTCATTTTAACTTTTGTCTGCCTGGCAGTTACCGGTCAGGAGTTTCCACCGGTTACCAATTTTACTCCCAGTGAATACGGTGCCGGAAATCAAAACTGGATGATCTCGCAGGGACCGGATAAAAAGATCTTTGTGGCTAACAATTCTGGTTTATTGCAGTTTGACGGGGAACATTGGACTTTGTATAAGGTTCCCGGGGAAACGGCTGTACGCTCTGTTCGGGCTTCAGGAGAAAACATTTATACAGGTGCTTACATGGAATTCGGCTACTGGCGGCCAAATAAAAACGGAAGACTTCAGTATTTCTCACTTAAGGACTCCATTTCTTCCGGATTAATTGACGGGGAACAGTTTTGGGATATAAAAGAAGTTGAGGATTATGTGATCTTTCAAAGCCATCAAAGACTTTACAGCTTTAACAAGAATAGCGGAAAGGTTACAACCCTGATCACAGCAAGAAATATTACTAATCTTTTCAGAGTAAGGGGAAAAATTTATTATCAGGTAGCTGAAGAAGATCTCTATGTCATTGAAGATGGAGTGGGGCTTAATTTTATTTCTAATGAAATTATTGAAAATAGGGAACTGGTGGGACTTTTTCCTTATTCAAATGATACAATGTTAGCCGTTACCCGGGATGATGGTCTCTTTTTAATTTCCGGAAATAAATGGGAACCACTCAAGGTAGAGAATTATCCTGAAGAAGTCAGTCTCTTTTCTGCACATTATTTGAATGACGGGACCCTGGCACTGGGGAGTATTGGAGAGGGACTTTTCATATTTGATCTCAATGGCTCCGTACGTTACCATCTGAGCCAGCCTACTTTATTAAATAACACCCTTCTTTCTGTTATGGAAGATGAAGAAGGTAACATTTGGGGAGGATTGGACAATGGAATTGTGGTGATCAATAAGGAAAGCCCCTTCCGTATCTTCGTGGACACCTTTGGGAAGATAGGTACCGTCTATGGCAGTGAGGTTGTGGATGGTATCACGTATCTAGGGACTAATCAGGGTCTTTATTATAAAGATGCAGGATCTGAAGGAACTTATAACCTTATAGCCGGTACCACGGGACAAGTATGGAGCCTGAATTATATTAATGGTGTATTATATGCCGGTCATGACAAAGGAACTTTTATGGTTCAGGGAAGGAATGCTTCTTTGATTTGGGATGGCCTTGGGACCTGGACTGTAAGGCCTATAGGGGATGGAATCATTCAGGGACATTACAATGGCTTAAGTTATTTGCCGGACACTTTGATTACCGCTAAAGCTCAATATCTTCAGAATTTTGATCTGTCGGTTCAAAATATGGTCGTGGAGAATGATTCCACCTTGTGGATTAGTCATTATCATCGTGGAATATTTCGATTAACCCTGGAAAAAGATTATTCCGGTGTCCGGACTATGGAAAACTACGGACTTAATGGTAAATCGGAATTAGGGCCGCAAATCTTTCAAATTGAGGATGAGATCTATTATTCAACAGAAGATATTATTTACAAATTTGACCGTAATAGTAACAAATTTACTTCAAGTAATGAGCTTAACGAACTAAGTGAAGGAAATTCAAGAATTAGTGGTGCTTCAAGAGTTTTAGCAGATGGGAGTTGGTGGACCTTTGGGAGGGACAATCTCTATTATGTTACTCGTGATCCATTTGAGCAAAAATTTATTAGTCGGCAGGTACCGCTGCCGTTAGAATACAGAAATATAAGCAAAGGATTTGAAAATATTTCGCTGGTTGGGAAGGACAAATATCTTGTAGGATCAAATGGCGGATATATTGAATTCTCTGTACCTCTTAACAAGATTCCTGCCGGGGAGATTCTTCTTTCTGCAGTTGGCACCGCATCTCAAAGAGAGAATTTTGAATTTAAGCCACTTCTAAATTCGGAGCTTGAACTGGGGAGTAATATTAATAATATAATTTTTTTATATGGCATCCCCAATTACCAGGCTTTGTCGAAAACAGAATATATTTACCGCCTGAAAAATTATTCATCTTCCTGGTCTGGATGGAGTAATTCCGGAACTACTAGATTCGAAAATTTACCGGCAGGGAATTATACTTTCGAGTTAAAGGGAAGAATAAATGACAAAGAAACAGAAATTCTTACATATAGTTTTTCCATAGCCAGGCCCTGGTACTACAACAACCTGGCATTCTTAAGTTATTTCATTCTTTTTCTTCTTGGGCTTGCAGGTATTCATTATTCTTACAGGAGACGTCATAAGAATATTATTAAAGCGAGAGAAAAAAACTTAAGAATGAAAAATCTGGAGGCAGAACAGGAGATTATAAGGCTTCAAAAGGAGCATCTTGAAAGAGATATGGCAGAAAAGAATGGTCAGCTCGCAGCTTCTACAATGTCAATAATTAAGAAAAATGAATTTCTTTCAAACCTTAAAGATGAATTAAAAGGAGCCGGTGATCCTGATGTCAAAAAAGTAATTAAAACAATAGACAGGGAATTAAGGGAAGAAGATAACTGGAAAATGTTTAAGGAGGCATTTAAGAATGCAGACAAGGAATTCTTTGATAAAATTAAAGCTAAACATCCTGAACTTACTTCTAATGACCTTCGCCTCTGTGCCTATTTAAGATTAAATCTTTCTTCCAAAGAAATTGCACCCCTCGTGAATATATCTGTTAAGAGTGTTGAAATAAAACGATATCGTTTAAGAAAAAAGATGAATCTGCCACGGGAGGTGAATTTAACGGACTATATAATGAATTTATAGCCTTTACATGCTCATATTATACCTTTACAATACCTCTACATTTTACTTATTTAATACATTCATATCTTTTTTATAATGCGTCAGTTTAAAGGATTCTGAAACTTAAAGCCAGTGGATTGGCGGGTTTTTATAATCTTTACATATAAGTTTTTTGAATGTATGTTTTTTGTAAAGGCGTTTTTTGCCATCTCTCCTTTTTTACTTAATATATTAGTAACATAATATTAACATGTTTAATCTGTCGGAGCTGCTAGTTACATAATCGACAGCTATTGGGAATAAGATTCTGTTAATTCGAAATCGATTTCGATTCCGAATTCGTTTTTTGCTCCCAAAACCTTTTAAATGCACTAACAACTAAAATTAACAGTCAATGAAAATTAAAAATTACTTAATGATGTTATTCCTTTTTGTGGCAGGCTCTTTATGGGCTCAAACGGAGGTAATAACGGGTACTGTGGTTGATGAATCTGGAATTCCCTTACCTGGGGCTAATGTGATCATTCAGGGAACCTCAACTGGCACCCTTACAGATTTTGACGGAAATTTTTCCATAGAGGCTGCTCGTGGAGATGTTCTTGTTTTCTCATATCTTGGTTATTCACCACAGGAAGTGGTTGTAACAGATGCTAATCGAATTCAAATCACCTTAATGCAAGATGCTGCTGCTTTGGATGAAGTTGTTGTAGTAGGTTATGGAACCCAAAGAAGTGCATTGGTAACCGGTGCAACCAGTAATGTTTCTGGTGAAGATATTTCCTCTCTCAATCCCGGAACAGCTATGGAAGCCCTTCAGGGTGTCGTTGCAGGTGTTAGTGTTACCAGGAATAGTGGAGCGCCAGGGGCGGGTACAAGGATCACTATTCGTGGTTTGGGGACTATAGGAAATTCCAATCCCTTGTACATTGTTGATGGTGTAGCCGTGGGCAACATAGATTATTTGAATCCGTCAGACATTGAATCCATCAACGTTTTAAAAGATGCAGCATCTGCAGCCATTTATGGTTCACGGGCAGCAAATGGGGTTGTTCTGGTAACTACAGTAAAAGGTCGCAGCAATAGACCTGCTCAAATTAGTTACGATACCTACTATGGACTTCAGAATATCTACAAGAATTTAGATCCTCTGAATGCACAAGAGTATATGTACATTATGGATGAAGGTCGTGTTAATGATGGGCTGGCGCCAAATGACTGGCAGGCTATGCTTAGCAGCAATACCTGGCTAGAGAATAATTACCCTGGATTGGGTACCCAATATGGTGAGGAAATTTGGGCAGATCTTCAAAACGGTTGGCAAGGAACCAATTGGATTGATGAAATGACAAAAGAAGATGCCCTTGTTACAAGTCATGCCATAAACATTACCGGAGGTAGCGAAGATATTATTTATTCTGTGGGTGCTTCTTATTTGAACCAGGAAGGTATGATAGGTGGTGATATTACAGATGCCGGATTTAAAAGATTCACAGCGAGATTAAATACCGAAATGGTGTTAAAAAAGAACAGTGAACACGCCATTATAACGATTGGGGAAAACTTCACCTATACAAATATCGAAAACAGAAGTGTTGCAACCGGAAATATATATTATAACGACCTGCATAATGCTTTGATCCAAAACCCTTTAATGCCGGCTTACTGGCAACCGTCTATTGACAACAATATCAATGAATTTGGTTTTTCACCTACTTTAGGTGGTATAAGTACTAACCAAAACAACCCATTAGCGATAATGTATTACCGCCATAACTATAATTATGGGAAGAATAACAATATTGTCGGGAATGTGTTTTTGGAAATTGAACCAATAAGAGATTTAAAATTCAGATCTTCTTATGGTACTAATGCATGGTTTGGACATAGTAGATCAATGAATCCTACTTATCACTTAGGTGTGCTTTACCAGGATGATGTAGATGGTGCTCAACAGAGTCAGTACTTTGGGAATGACTGGACATGGACTAACACGCTTTCGTATGATTTCGAATTAGGTGATCATGAATTGAATGCTTTAGTGGGTACTGAACTACTTCAAAATCAAATCAATAATGAAGTAGGTGGTTCCCGAAATAATCTTTTATTTCCGGGAGATCCACGATATGCTTACGTGAACAATACTCAGAGCCCCGAAAGTATCAATGACATTAATACCTGGGGTGCTGATTGGGCTGCCGGTGGTGGAGGTTTAATGTCGTACATGGCAAGAGCACAATACAACTACAGAGAGAAGTATCTTTTAAACGCAACAGTACGTGCCGATGGATCTTCAAATTTCGCGGAAGGTAACAGATGGGGAACTTTCCCTTCTGTATCTGCAGGTTGGGTGTTCTCAGAAGAAGACTTTATGTCTAATACTTCAGATATTATAAATACAGCTAAGCTTAGAGCAAGTTGGGGACAAAACGGTAATCAATCAATTCCTAATTTTATTTACTCCTCTCAAATTGCATACGTATTTCCGGGATATTTCTTCGGAGACACGAAGCCGGTATCAGGGGTGACTGCTTATCCTGAAAGAGTTACAAATCCTGATGTTACCTGGGAAACTTCAGAACAGCTAAATTTTGGTCTTGATGCCCGAATGTTTAATTCAAGACTTGGATTAACATTAGACTGGTATAAAAAGACCACCAAAGATTGGTTGTTGGAAGCACCTATTTTAGGAACATCCGGTGCAGCTGCTCCTTTTATTAATGGAGGTGATATTGAAAATACCGGTTTTGAAATGGTGTTAAACTGGAATGATAGTTTTGGTGATTTTAATTATGGTGTCACAGTTACCGGAACACATAACAAGAATGAGGTCACAAGGATCGCCAATTCAGAAGGAATAATTCGGGGGCCAAGTCATGTATTATCCCAGGGAACTTCTCCAATTTCAAGAGTTCAGGTGGGGCAACCCATTGGTGTCTTCTATGGATACAAAACCGACGGAATTTTACAAAACCAGGAAGAAGTTGATGCTTATGTAGGTCCTGATGGTAACCCTTACTTTAATGATCAACGTCCGGGAGATGTTCGTTTTGTAGATCTAAATCAAGATGGTGTGATTGATGAGGGCGATAGAACATTCCTTGGGAATCCGAATCCTGACTTTGAAGCAGGTCTTCAGTTGAATTTCGAGTACAAAGGCATTTATTTAAATACTACTCTGTCAGGAAAATTTGGAATGCAGGTAATGCAATCCTATCGTTCTTTTTCCGACCAGTTTACTCAGAATTATACAACGTCAATTTTCGAAAGATGGCATGGAGAAGGTACTTCAAATACTCTTCCAAGGCTTAGTTACACATCAAACAGAAATACGCAGTTTATTTCCGATATTTTCATGCATGATGCAGATTATGTGAGAATTAATAATTTAACCGTAGGTTACGATTTTGGAAATATGTTTGAATCTGCGGCTATTAAAAATCTTAATGCATATGTTTCTGTAAATAACCTGTATACATTCACAGGTTATGATGGAATGGATCCTGAGGTGCGTTTTGGACACGATGCCTCCTGGGCTTCAGGGATTGATCTTGGACTGTATCCACAGGCAAGAACAGTAATGTTTGGATTGGGTGTTGACTTTTAATTTTAATAAATCAGAATTATGAAAAAAATAAAATATTTTATAGCTCTTTCAATATTGCTTGTGGCGGTTGGTTGTGAGGACCAATTGGATACAGACAATATTTACGGAAAAAGTTTGGAAACTTATTATAGTACTCCTACTGATATTGAGGAGGCTATGGCGGGTGTTTACAATGCAATATATGTTGTTACACCAGAGGGAAGTGAACCAATTGCCGCAAACCTGATGTCAGATATGATGTTAGGTGGTGGTGGACCAGATGATGCATCGGCTAAAAGGGTGGATAATTTTATAGATCCCGCAGAAGACACTTACCGAAGTATGTGGGTTCAGTCCTACAATGGTATTGCAAGGACTAATGCTATTATAGAAAAAACAGCAGATGCCGATTTTTCTTCATTCTTTGGCAGTCCCGAAGAAGCTCAAGAATTTAAAGATCAGGCAATTGGAGAAGCGCTTTTTATGAGGGCATTCTTCTATTTCAGACTGGCTAAGTTCTTTGGTGGCGTACCTTTAATTACTGCCATTGATGACCCTAAGGATGTACCGAGAGCGAGTTATACAGAAACTTTTGCACAAATTGGTTCTGACTTGAAGCTGGCTATTGAAACATTACCCTCAACTCCTTTTCCAACTATTCCCACTGCCACATATGGACATGCGAATAAGTGGGTAGCCGAAGCTTATATGGGACGCGTGTACTTGTTTTATACGGGGTACATGACCAATATAAATCAAACCCCAACTAACACATTACCTTTAGTTGATGGCGGGTCTGTAAGTGCTGCAGATGTAACAGCTTATTTAGAGGATGTCATTAATAACAGTGGCTATGCTTTGGCTTCAGATTTTAGAAACCTTTGGCCATATTCATATGTAAATATTGCTGCAGGGGCACCGGTTTTACCGTGGGCTGCAGAGGAAGGATTATCATGGGTAGGTCAGGATGGAGCTAATCCAACTTTTGGTACCGGAAACTATGAGTCCATGTTTGTACAGAGATTTTCATTTGGCGACTGGGGTTGGAGTAACGGTAATATTTATACCAATAGATTGTCTTTATTCGGATCCATACGTGGTAACTCCCTTGTTCCTTTTGGAGAAGGTTGGGGTTGGATGACTGTAAATCCAAGGTTATGGAGTAACTGGGACGATAGCGACCCACGAAAACAAGGTTCTATTCTTGAAGTGGGTAATCCTGCTATGGGAACAGATGGTTGGTCTGATCCTGGAAATCAGGATCACTTCACCGGATTATACAATAAGAAATATACAGCTTTGCAGTATCCAAATGAGGCAGGCGCTGTGCAAGGAATGTTTGTACAATTATATGGCTGGGGTAACGCAGACATGCAACTAATGCATGCGCAGGATTTTATCTTCATGCGTTATGCTGATGTATTATTAATGCATTCTGAAATCACAGGTACTGCAGACGGGATGAACGCTGTGCGGGCCAGAGCTGGCTTGGATGCGGTAGGCTATTCTTTAGAAGCTTTAAAACAAGAGCGTTTACATGAATTTGCTTTTGAAGGTCTACGTTGGTTTGATCTAGTGCGCTGGGGGGATGTTGAGTCAGCATTCAATTATACACTCAACGTAAATAACTCCGGAACACCTGCTACTTATCAGGTAAACTACAGACCTGAAACTAAAGGTCTGGTTCCAATACCGGAATCTGAAATAAGATTATCTAATGGAGCTTATGAGCAAAACCCGGGCTGGTAGAAAGATTTATAATATAAAAATACAGAGATATGAAAATTAATAAAATAAGCAGTCTGTTTCTTGCTTCTGTTGTTCTGTTGTTCTCAGGTTGTGAACCGGAGGTAGATGAGCAAGAATTGCGAAATACGACTAATGTGGAGGGTGTAGAGTTAATAGCTACCCAAAGTACACCAGGAGGTAATGAAATTACCCTTGAAATGACCACACCGGGTATAACCGGTTATTGGGATTATAACCTTGGGAAGGCACTCACGAACGAAACGACTTTTGTTTACCCCATTCCTGGAACAGCGACTTTTACTTATGTAGGAACTTTAGGTAGTGAGTTTTTTACAAAAACAATCGAAGTTGAGGTAGAGGAGCTTACTCATGCACTGGATCAGGACTGGTACGATCTTGTCAGCGAAAATACAGCCGAAGGTAAAACCTGGGTTTTTGATGGAGGTCCTGGGTCTGATGGGCGGTTGTGGTGGTTTATGTCTCCTCCCGGGGATAAAGCTAGTGCCTGGACTGCATGGTGGAACGCTGCCGGGGACTGTTGTCCTCCGTCAGATGCCTCGGGCAAAATGACATTTGATTTAGATGGTGCAGCCAATTACACCTATTATGCCGATGCAGATGCTGAAGGCCAATTAAGTAGTTTTGTTCTTGATGTTAAAAACCAAAAACTAATAATTAGTGATGGTAATATTTTAGGATCAGGAAATGAATATGGTGCTGTTGTAGGTAATCCTGCTGGAGTATATGATATAGTTTCATTAACAGAAGACCAATTAGTGTTGTATGTTCCAGGTAATGGATTTGGTACTGGTTGGACGTGGGTATTCGTACCTGAGGACTCCGGGGAAGCAGAGGAATCTGAGGAGTGAGAAATGAAAGTTAGCAGTCTAAATAAGATCTTCTAAATTAAAACTGCAGCCTGTTTTAAACAGTGTCCTTTTCCTTTTAAAAGGTTAAGATAAAAAAGAGGGCAATTATGCCCTCTTTTTTATCAAAAGGATTTATTTCCAGCTTATTATGATAATATGTTTTAGATACCTCAATCCTATAATAATTATAGGGTTAGGACTACTATTATCCTGTTCAGGAGGTGCCGATGACGAGATTTATCCACCAACACCTGAGCCGGAACAAGTTCTTCCTACCAATCTCACCTTAGATATTTCGGTAGTTGGCGCCGATGAGAACAATCCATTTGGAGATGGTAGTGGTATGATCCAGGTGGTTGCGAAGGCAACGAATGCAATTAAATATGAATTCAGGTTTGGAGATGGTACAGTTGTGACAGACACAACAGGAACAGTTGAGTACACTTATACCAGAAGGGAGCTAAATAATTATTCAGTATCTGTGTCTGCCTATTCCAAAACCAATGATTTCATAAATACCTTTAAACAAATACAAATTCTTGTGGAAAGACCGCCCTTTGACAACCTGGTCTTTTCAGATGAATTTGATATAGATGGAAGTCCTGACAATTCAAAGTGGGGCTATGATATTGGTACTGGAAGTAACGGTTGGGGGAACGGAGAAAAGCAATATTACACGGATAGGCCAGAAAACGTGAAAGTCGAAGAAGGTTTATTGAAGATCACTGCCAAAAAAGAAAATTATGGAAGCTCCTCATATACCTCAGCCCGTATACTAACCGAAGGGAAATTCGACTTTACCTATGGGAGAGTTGAAGTTAGAGCAAAACTTCCTTATGGTGAAGGCACCTGGCCAGCCATCTGGATGTTAGGATCAAATATACGAACAGTAGGTTGGCCGGCATGCGGGGAGATTGACATTATGGAACATTGGGGGCACAACCAGGGGGTAGTTCAAAGTGCTTTGCATACCTCTTCCAGTTTCGGAAACACGGTTAATCATGGAGCCCAAAATATCGATGATGTTTCAGCAGCATTTCATGTTTATGCGGTTGAATGGGACGACTATGAAATTGTTTTTTCAGTTGATGGTGTTGTTCACTATACCTACAAACCGGCAAACAAGAATAGTGAAACCTGGCCGTTTGATGCCAGCCAGTTCCTGATTTTGAACGTAGCAATGGGAGGAAGTTGGTTCACAATAGATCCTGACTTTACATCATCAACTATGGAAGTTGATTATGTTAGAATATATCAATAGTAAAAGAAGTAAAACGGGCTTGAATTAACAGCGGACTTTACTACTCGTAGAGAACGGGGTACCAATTGAAAAGAAGACATACACAAATTTTACCTTTTTAAAACCGCTGTGGGGAGGCTTAAAAGTTCACCCGGAAAAACAATTAAAATGAAAAATATCCTCATAACATTTTTTTTAGCCATTTCTCCTGGTTGTTTTTCCCAGCAAATCCCGAGTTCTGAGTTTTTACATACTCAGGATCAAAAGATCGTCGATAGGAATGGGGAAAATGTCCTGTTAAGAGGAATAGGCCTGGGAGGCCATATGCTGCAGGAAGGTTACATGCTAAAAGTACCTTTTTCGGGGCAGCAGTATGTGATCAGGAAACAAATTGAAGAATTAATCGGCGAGCAAAAAACAGCTGAATTCTATGGGGCCTGGTTAGCCAATCATACCCGGAAAATTGATGTTGATTCATTAAAGAGCTGGGGCTTTAATTCAGTAAGGCTTCCTATGCATTTCAACCTGTACACCCTTCCCGTAGAAGATGAACCTGTACAGGGAAAAAATACCTGGCTCGAAAAAGGCTTTCAAATGACCGATTCTCTTTTGAGTTGGGCTGAGGCAAACCAGATGTATCTAATTTTAGATATGCATGCTGCACCGGGAGGGCAGGGGCATGATGTCAATATTTCAGATCGTGATCCCTCTAAGCCTTCTCTGTGGGAAAGTGGAGAAAACCAGCAAAAACTGGTGGCTCTATGGAAAAAACTTGCTGAAAGATATAAGGACGAGCCATGGATAGGTGGTTACGACCTCATTAACGAGCCCAATTGGACCTTTGAGGAAGGTAAGAATAAAAACGGACTGGAGGACACTCATAATGCACCGCTTAAAAAGTTAATGGTGGAGATCACCGAAGCCATTCGGGAGGTAGATAAGAATCATATCATTATCATAGAGGGAAATGGCTGGGGGAATAATTACAATGGTATTCTGCCGCCCTGGGATGATAATATGGTCATTAGCTTTCACAAATACTGGAATTATAACGACACAGCTTCCATTCAAAAGTTTCTTGACTTCAGGGAAAAATATAATACTCCTGTATGGCTGGGAGAAACAGGAGAAAATTCAAATGTCTGGTTCACCGATGCTATAAAATTGATGGAGGAGAATAATATTGGCTGGTGCTGGTGGCCTCTTAAAAAACTGGGCTTTAATAATCCGCTTGAGGTGCCGGTGAATGCGGGATATGAGCAAATACTTCAGTACTGGCGGGGAGAAGCTGAAAAACCTTCCGAAGAAGAAGCTTATTCCGCCTTCATGCAACTTGCTGAAAATACCAAACTTGAAAACAATTATTATCATAAAGGTGTTGTTGACGCGATGATAAGGCAGCCGCATTCAGATAAAGCAATTCCGTTTTCGAAAGTATTCATAGAGGATTCCGGAATTCTTAAGGCTGCGAATTATGATATGGGAAAAATAGGAGTAGCCTACCACGACAATGTGGCCGGCAATTATTACATCTCTACAGGTGGAGACAGACAGAGTTGGAATAACGGCAGGACATACCGAAATGACGGAGTGGATATCTTTCCCATGGGAACCAGGAAGAGTTATGATGATGTATACGTTGGTGACCTCGAGGAAGGGGAGTGGATGCAATACACTTTTACAGTATCTAAAAATGGCAAATTTCAACTTGCCTTTAGAACCGCAGCTGGCACACCAGGAAAAGCTGCCGTCCAGGTGAATGGAAAAGAATATCCGGCTTTCGTCGTGCCCGGTAGTGATAATAAATGGACGGAAACCAGCATTAGCGAAATCCCTCTTCAAAAAGGGGAAAATCAGCTAAGATTTTTAACTAAGGATGGCGAGTTTAAACTGGAGCAGATTATGCTGACCCGCCAAAAATAACAGAATCCCTGCAAATATTTTGATAATATGAAAATTACACGATTTATAATAGGTTTAGGCATCATTTTCACCACAGGTTGTGGAGTAAAAGCTCAGGATACCAGAAATTTGTCCTCTAAGACAGAAATCTCAACAAGAGCAGATGAATTGCTGTCGAAAATGACCCTGGAGGAAAAAGTGGGTCAGATGACACAAGCCACTTTGGATGTCATTGGTAAAGGCGAAAATCGCTTCTCCAGTTATGAACCATTTTCATTGGATAAAGAATTGATGAAAAAGGCTGTTTCCGAATATCACGTAGGTTCCTTTCTGAATACTGCTGGTAACAGAGCCCTTCCACCAGAACAATGGTATGAGATCATAAAAGAAATTCAGGATGTCAATAAGGCTGAAACCAGGTTGGGAATTCCGATTATTTATGGAGTGGATATGATCCATGGTGCCACATATACTGCGGGTGCTACAATGTTTCCGCAGCAAATAGGTCAGGGTGCCAGCAGAAATCCTGAACTGGTAAAGCGTGGGGCACAGATCACCGCTTATGAAACCCGTGCCAGTGGTATTCCCTGGAATTTTTCGCCAGTACTCGATCTTGGGATGGATCCAAGGTTCTCCCGTATGTGGGAAACCTTTGGAGAAGATCCTTACCTGGCGTCTGTGCTTGGAGTTGCAATGACAGATGGTTACGAAGGAGAAAATAATAATATAGGTCATCCAGAACATGTAGCCTCTACTCTAAAGCACTTTTTGGGATATCACGCAGTTATTTCCGGAAAGGACAGGACTCCTGCTTATATTCCAATCGATGCTTTAAGAGAATATCACCTGCCACCCTTTAAAGCCGCAGTAGATGCCGGCGCTCACACCATAATGATAAACTCCGGGATTATAAACGGCATTCCGGTGCATGCGAATTATGAATTGCTTACATCCTTACTTAAGGAGGAGTTAGGATTCGAAGGTTTGGTGGTGACCGACTGGGCAGATATTGAAAACCTGCACCGCCGCGATCGCGTTGCCGAAAATGACAGGGAGGCTATCAAAATGGCTATTAATGCGGGCATAGATATGTCAATGGTTCCTTATCAATATGAGATATTCTTTGATAATCTTGTTGACCTTGTAAAATCTGGCGAAGTAAAAGAATCGAGAATAGATGATGCCGTAAGAAGGATATTAAAAGTGAAACTGGCACTTAATCTTTTCGAAACTCCTGTAACTCATTACAAGAACTATCCAAAATTCGGCAGTAAGGAATTTGAGAGAGCCGCTTATGACATGGCAGCGGAGTCCATTACGCTGCTGAAAAATGAGGGGAATATTCTTCCGCTAAACAAGAGTGTGAAGGTGCTCGTCACCGGGCCAAATGTGAATTCAATGCGCACCCTTAACGGAGCCTGGACTTACTCATGGCAGGGAGAGAAAACGCCCGAGTTTGCTGAATCCTACAATACTATCCTCGAGGCTGTTCAGAATGAGATAGGCAATGAAAATGTCACATTCGTGCCGGGAGTTTCCTATGTTGAAGACGGGAAGTATTACGAGGATGAAAAAGTTGATTTTGAGCAAGCCATAACCGCAGCTAAGAATGTGGATTACGTGATCCTTGCTGTTGGTGAAAATACTTATACTGAAAAGCCGGGGGATCTCAATGATCTCTACCTGTCTGACCATCAAACGGAATTAGCCAGAGCACTTGCAAAGACCGGTACCCCCGTGATTCTTGTCCTCAACGAAGGGCGCCCCCGGATTATCAGTAAGTTTGAGAGAGATATGAAGGCCATTGTTCAAACCTATCTTCCCGGAAATTTTGGGGGAGATGCACTGGCCGATATTTTATTCGGAGACGTAAATCCTTCCGGAAAACTCCCGTATACCTATCCGCGCTATCCAAATGCCTTGATTCCTTACATCCATAAACCTTCTGAAGAGCAGGCAAAAGCCGAGGGAGTTTACAATTATGAGGCAGATTATAATCCGCAGTTCTTTTTTGGAGATGGATTAAGCTATACCACTTTTGAATATTCAGATCTTAAATTGGATAAAGCTGCCATAAATACTACCGGCAGTTTTATGGTAGAAGTTACTGTCACCAACACCGGTAAGATAGCAGGAAAAGAAGTGGTGGAATTGTTCACTTCAGATCTGTATGCCAGTCAAAGCACGCCGGATGTGAAGAGGTTGCGAAGATTTGAAAAGATCTACCTGGAACCCGGAGAATCGAAAACCGTGAGTTTCGAGATCGGCGCAAAAGATCTGGCTTATTTTACTCCCAAAGGAGAATCTCTGGTAGAACCCGGGGAATTTGAAATAATTATAAAAGATTTAAAAACCACCCTTAACGTCATAAAATAAGATTCAATATTCGATCATTAACACCTATAATAAATAACAAAATGAAAAAAGGTTTATTACTCCTGGTCTGTCTGTTTCCGGTCTTAACGACTTCAGCGCAGGAAAGCAATATAAAAAGCTCTGTACAGGATGTGGAGGCAAAAGTCGACTCACTCCTGTCAATAATGACTCTTGAAGAGAAAGTAGGACAAATGATGCAGTACAGCGGCACCTGGGATCTTACAGGGCCTGCCACAGGAGATCAAAATCAATACCGGGAGGAAAGGCTTAAGCAGGGACTTGTTGGTTCTATGCTTAATGTATTATCTGTTGATGCGACCCTGGAAGCCCAAAAATTGATCATGGAAAACTCCAGGATCAAGATCCCTCTTATGTTTGGGTATGATGTGATCCATGGACACAGAACTATGTTTCCGGTTCCTCTGGGAGAAACCGCGAGCTGGGATCTTGAAGCCATGGAAGAAACCGCCCGCATTTCTGCTCTTGAAGCTGCGGCAGATGGAGTGAACTGGACTTTTGCTCCCATGATCGATATTTCCCGTGATGCCCGCTGGGGGCGTATTATGGAAGGAGCAGGTGAAGACCCTTTCCTTACCTCTCGCGTTGCCGAAGCTAAAATTAGAGGTTACCAGGGAGATGATCTTTCTAATCCTGCCAGCATAGCGGCAACTGCCAAGCACTTTGCCGGGTATGGTTTTGCTGAAGCGGGACGTGATTACAATACAGTACATGTGGGAGATAACGAACTACACAATACGATACTGCCTCCATTTAAAGCCGCTGCCAAAGCCGGAGTGGCAACTTTTATGAATGCTTTTAACGATCTCGACGGAACTCCCGCAACCGGAAGCAAATACCTGCAACGTGATATCCTCAAAGGTGACTGGAATTGGGATGGATTTATAGTATCAGACTGGGGATCAATTGCCGAAATGAGAGACCATGGTTTCGCCGAAGATCTAACTCATGCCGCTGAAATCGCTGTCAAAGCAGGAAGCGACATGGACATGGAAGGAGGAGCATACGAAACCGGACTTGTTAACCTGGTAAAGGAAGGAAAAGTTGATGAAGCCTTAATTGATGATGCTGTAAAAAGAGTACTAAGAGTTAAATTTAAATTAGGATTGTTTGAAGATCCTTACCGCTATTCAGATCCTGAAGCTATCAAAAAGATCAATTTTGACGAGCACAGACAAGTTGCCAGAGATGTTGCTAAAAAGTCAATTGTACTTCTAAAAAATGAGAAAAACCTTCTGCCACTAGTCGCTTCTGCAAAGAATATTGTAGTTATTGGTCCACTTGCAGATGATAAGGACACCCCAATCGGGAACTGGAGAGCACAGGGCGAAGCAAATTCGGCAGTCTCTATCCTTGAAGGAGTACGAAATGCTGTTGGAAAGAACGCGAAAGTAACTTATGCCAAAGGAGCAGATCTTGGGATGGGCGAACGTAGTTTTCTTAAGCCGCTAAAAATAAATACTACAGATAAGTCAGGTTTTAAAGCAGCTGTTGATGCTGCTAAAAAGGCAGATGTGGTGATACTTGCACTTGGGGAGGATGCTTTCCAGAGTGGGGAAGGAAGAAGTCAGGTAAATATTGGTCTTGCAGGCGTTCAACAGGAACTTATGCAGGAAATATACGCAGTTAACAAAAATATTGTATTGGTGCTTCAAAACGGTAGACCACTTGAGATCACATGGGCTGCAGAGAACATTCCTGCAATTGTTGTTGCGTGGCAACTTGGAACCGAAAGTGGAAATGCTATTGCTGATGTTCTCTTTGGAAAATACAATCCTTCCGGAAAATTACCTGTATCCTTCCCAAGAGCAGTAGGGCAGGAGCCATTATATTATAACCAAAAGATGACCGGTCGTCCAAGTAATCCTACAGATGTGACTTATTCGGCTTATACAGATGAGAGAAATGATGCTCTTTATCCTTTCGGCTTTGGGCTTAGCTATACCACTTTTGAATACAGTGACCTGCAGCTTTCTGCCGAAGAAATGGAGTCTGGCAGAAATATTGAAGTTTCAGTGAAACTTACTAACACCGGATCTAAAAAGGGTAAGGAAGTTGTGCAGCTTTATCTTCGGGATTTGGTTGCCAGCACCACAAGACCAATTATAGAACTTAAAGGTTTTGAATTAGTTGAACTGGAGCCGGGCGCCTCAAAAACTGTTACCTTTAATATAGGGACAGAATTGCTTGAGTTCTATAATGCCAATAAGGAATGGGCGGCAGAACCGGGGCAGTTTGAAGTGATGGTTGGAGGAAATTCCAAAGATCTTAAAACAGCAAAATTCAGATTAAAATGATAAAAAGAAACAGCCTCAAAAATACCTTTTTTGGCACCTTATGCTTAAGTCTTTCTTTTTCGGCTACTTCACAGGTCATCTTTGAAGAGCATTTTGATGGGGAAGAGCTCAATATGGAGCACTGGAGTTATGAAGAAGGTGACGGCTGTCCCAACCTTTGCGGCTGGGGGAATAATGAATTGCAAATTTACGATCGCAATTATGTTGAGGTGAAGGATGGCAATTTAGTACTAACCGCAGTTAAGGAAGGGGATAAATATTTCTCCGGGAAGATCAATTCAAAAGATAAAGTTGAATTTAAGTATGGAGAGATCGAGGTGAGAGCTAAAGTAGCTGAAGGTAAAGGCCTTTGGCCTGCAGTTTGGATGCTGGGTCATGATATTGCTGAAGTTGGCTGGCCCGCTTCTGGAGAGGTCGACATCATGGAATATGTTGGGAGGGAACCGCAAAGGGTTTTTACTTCTCTGCACACTCCTGCCAGCCATGGGAATACCATCAACACTAAAAAGGTATTTATAGAGGACATAGAAGAAGGCTTCCACCTCTATAAGGCAGTTTGGACAGAAGATTATATTGAATTCTTCATCGATGGGAAGTCCATATATAAATTTGTTCCAGAAAAGTATGATGAGGCGCATTATCCTTTCCGGAAACCTTTTTACTTCCTTATCAACATGGCAGTAGGCGGAAACTTTGGCGGACCCGATGTGGATGATTCCATTTTTCCGAAGAAATTTTATGTGGATTATATTAGAGTAACCAAACTATGAAAAACCTTTTAAGAATGCCTTTTTTGGCTCTCGTGCTATTGGTTTCAGAGAATATGTATTCCCAGGAATTCCAGCCTCCAACTGCAGATACCCTTTTCTTTGATGATTTCTCCCGAAGTTCTCTCGACCGCGAGAAGTGGAATGTTCAGGGTCCCGACTTTTGGGTGAATAATGAGCAGCAGATCTATATAGACTCTGCCGCAACTGTATTTACGGTAAAAGGTGACGACGCTAAGGAAGCTGAAAATGCATTGGTGCTTAAGGCGCACTACAGTCCCGACTTTATCAATTACCGGGATTATGATTTTGATTTTATTTCCGGAAGGATCAACACCCGTGACAAGGTAATGTTCACCTATGGTACTGCGGCTGCAAGAATGAAGTTGCCTGAAGGTTCGGGATTTTGGCCGGCTTTCTGGGCTCTTGGAGGCGGTGACTGGCCCGAAACCGGAGAGATCGATATTATGGAATATGTGGGAGAAACAGATTGGATAGGGGTCGCTCTACACGGCCCTGATTATTCCGGAGAGACTCCGCTGGTCAATAAGTATTTTTTCCCCGAAGGCGAGGATGCAACAGGCTGGCATGTGTATTCGGTTGACTGGACACCCGAAGGTTTTGACTTTAGAGTGGACGGCAGGTTGATCTACCGCACAACCAAGCCTATGGTAGAACACTATGGTAAATGGGCTTTTGACAATCCCAAATACCTGATCCTTAATCTTGCTTTGGGTGGAGCTTATCCTTACAAAACCAACGGAGTGGAAGAACCCTATAACGGGCTCCCACAATCAACTGTGGATCTCATAAAACAAGGAAAAGCAGAAGTGCTGGTAGATTGGGTATTAATAACTCAATAAATTATGCGTCATTAACCCTTTCAGGGTTCTAAACCCTGAAAGGGTTATTTCCCACCTGACCTACAAGGTTTTCAAAATCTTGCAGGTCTTTTTTCATCAACCGCTGTCAGTGCTCAAAGCCGCTGACAGGGTTACTCTCAACAAAAGTCTAGGTTCTTGGTTCTTGGTTCTTGGTTCTCTTTTTGATTCTTGCTTCTTGTAGCGCAGCGGTCTAATTCAAATTTCTCTTCTCGATAAAGAACCGCTTCAGCAGCTCTGACGCTTCCTCTTCTAAAATGCCATTTTTGACCTTGGTTTTTGGATGAAGTTTAGCACCCATCTTTCTGTAGCCTCTTTCAGGATCTGAAGCTGCAAAGACCAGATTGGAGATCTGGCTCCAGTAGAGTGCTCCGGCACACATTTGGCAGGGCTCGAGAGTCACGTACATCGTACAATCGATAAGATATTTCCCCCCAAGGAAATTAGCAGCCGCGGTAATGGCCTGCATTTCTGCATGCGCTGTCACGTCGTTGAGGAGTTCGGTAAGGTTATGGCCGCGGGCTATGATCTGTTGTTTTGCCACAATCACTACGCCCACGGGAATTTCTCCTTTCCCGTACGCCTGCTGCGCCTCTTCGAGCGCTTTTTTCATAAAATAGCTGTCGTCAAAAAGCATTTGCATATTCAAAAATACAATTTCAAAATGTACCTTTGGCCTTTATGGCAAAATCTATACTTGATACGGTAAATTCTCCTGCAGATCTGCGAAAAATTGCACCTGAAAAGCTTCCGCAGCTGGCGGCAGAACTTCGGAAATTCATCATTGAAATAGTAGCCACAAAAGAAGGACATTTAGGTGCCAGCCTTGGGGTAGTTGAACTTACTTTAGCGCTGCATTATGTCTTTAATACTCCCGAAGATCTCCTGGTATGGGATGTGGGGCACCAGGCCTATGGCCATAAGATCATTACCGGAAGAAGAGATAATTTCGATACTAACCGGCAACTTCACGGGATTAGCGGATTTCCAAAAAGGAGCGAAAGCAAATATGATACTTTTGGAGTAGGGCATTCCTCCACCTCAATTTCGGCTGCCCTGGGAATGGCTATAGCTTCAAATCTTAAGGGGGAAATTGAGAAACAGCATATAGCAGTAATTGGGGACGCTTCAATTGCCAGCGGGATGGCCTTTGAAGGTCTTAACCATGCCGGGGTAACCAAAGCAAATCTGTTGATCATCCTCAATGACAATGCTATTGGAATTGATCCCAGCGTTGGGGCCCTTAAGAATTACCTCACCAAAGCGAGGGTTGGATACAAACCAAAACAGGCAAATATTATTGAAGCCCTTAATTTCAAGTATTTCGGACCTGTAGACGGGCACGATCTTGAAAGTCTTACTAACACTCTGGAAGAACTAAAGCAAATCAAAGGGCCGAAGTTCCTTCATGTCATTACAAGGAAAGGAAAGGGTCTTAAAAAGGCGGAGGAGGACCAGGTAAGATATCATGCTCCGGGGAAATTTGAACCTGAAACAGGTGAACTTATCCCCGGGGATTCTGTAGAATTACCTTTAAAGTTCCAGGATGTATTTGGACTCACCCTGGTTGAATTGGCCCAAAATAATAAAAACATTATTGGAATTACTCCGGCTATGCCAACCGGAAGTTCCCTGAAATATATGATGGAGGCTTTTCCAGAACGTGCTTTTGATGTTGGAATTGCCGAACAACATGCCGTCACCCTGGCAGCAGGAATGGCCACCCGCGGACTCACAGTTTACTGTGCAATTTACTCCACTTTCCTGCAAAGGGCGTATGACCAGGTGATCCATGATGTCGCTATTCAAAATTTACCGGTTATTTTCTGCCTTGACCGGGCGGGACTCGTGGGCGAAGACGGTGCCACTCATCATGGTGCTTTTGATATTGCTTACCTGCGTTGTATACCCAATATGATGATCTTTGCACCCCTGGATGAGGTCGAACTGCGGAATATGCTGTACACAGCACAGGCTGAAACACTTAGAGGACCTCTGGCAATAAGATATCCCCGGGGGAGAGGCTCCTTACTGGAATGGCAGCAAGCTTTTGATAAGTTGTTGATAGGAAAAGGAAGAAGACTTCAGCAAGGAACAATTATTGCGGTTTTAAGTGTTGGAACAATTGGTAGGAACGTTCAGAAGGCTCTGATGTCTTTCCAGGATAGAAACAAAATAGGGCATTATGATATGAGATTTGTCAAACCTCTTGATGAAGAACTACTACATGAAGTATTTTCCAATTATCAGGCTGTAGTTACGATCGAGGATGGAGTGATCAAAGGTGGATTCGGTTCTGCAGTAATGGAATTTGCACAGGAACATCACTACCACCTCCCGGTAAAATCTCTGGGAATGCCGGATTCTTTTATCGACCACGGAAAAGTGGAAGAATTACAAGAAATAGCGAAAATAGACGTTGACAATATTAGAAGGTACTTACAGGACCTTATCAAAAATTACTCATTACCCTAATGCATAAAATTTTTCTTTGCCTCCTTTTTCTCGCAGTCAGTACGTATTCTCATGGCGGGGAATTTAAGCTTTACATAATTGACACAATTAAGGCCGATACTTTAAAAGCTGATACGGCTAAAGTTGATACTGTCGCAGTAAATACCGTTGAAGTTGATACTGCTGTTACAGATACCACCAAGGTTATTAATGAAAAGATCACTTACTGGAAAGAAACTAACAAGGTTGGTCTTAATTTAAGCGAAGTAGCTTTCGTCAATTGGAGTTCTGGAGGGAACAATTCATTTTCGGCTCTTTTTCACGGTTTGTTCGGCAGGAGGTACAAAAAGGATCTATTGAACTGGAACAATACCCTTTCAATTAAATACGGCTTTAATGCGCAGGAAGGAAGAGAATTGAGAAAGACCGAAGACAATCTTGAGATCAATTCAAACTTTGGTTACAGGAGGGATTCAGTTTCTAATTTCTATTATTCTGCCAAATTTAATTTTAATACGCAGCTAACCTACGGGTACAGGTATCCTAATACAGATGCTCCCATCTCAAAATTTATGGCACCCGGTTATGCTTTCCTGGGTGTGGGAACAGAATATTCCTCTCCCACTGAGGATCTGACCGTCTACGTCTCTCCCGTGACGCAAAAATCAACATTTGTTCTTGACCAGACCCTCGCCAATGAAGGGATGTTTGGAGTTCAAAGAGCTATTAGAGATGAAGAGGGTAACATTCTCAAGGAGGGTGAGCGGATCAGGACAGAATTCGGGTTCCTTTTTAGCAGCGCTTTTAGTAAGCAGGTTTTTGATAACGTCGGATTGAACAATCAGCTGAGATTGTATTCAGATTATCTTAACAACTTCGGAAATATTGATATTGACTGGGAACTGAATCTGGATCTTAAAGTGAATGAATATGTTAAGGCCAACGTAGGCTCTCATCTAAGATATGATGATGATGTGAAATTTAAGCAGGACCTTGACGGCGACGGAAAACTGGAAACCGGTGGTCCAAGAGTACAATTTAAACAACTACTCGGAGTGGGAGTGGTTTATTCCTTTTAATTCGTTTTTACTTTTTCACCACTTTTTGAACTGTTACTCCGTTCGGGCCCTCAATTCTCAAGATGTACATTCCTGAAGCTTCTGTAGCTAAATCAAATTCCTTTGGATCATTCGCTTCCAGTGGCAGTTTTATCACCTTAAGAAGTCTTCCCTGAATATTGTAAACATAGATCTCTATATTAGGAGAGTCCTGGCCTGAAATAAGATTGTAACTTCCACCCGAAACGCTTGGGTAAACCATTAGAAGATTGTCTTCCACAATGACTTCACCTCTTTCTTCAGCTTCTTCCTGGGCAGTTTTAAATAAGCCGGAGAACATTCCGCGGCCATAAGATGCTGCATAGACTACGTTGTTTCCTTTTTTCAGGTCGAGATCAGTAACTTTTACATCACTCATTCCATTATAGGACTGGACCCAGGAAGGAGAGCTGCTATTAAAATTATCTGTGGCCCAAACTCCCAGCTCAGTTCCAATGATCACTTCATTCTTGTTCAATGGATTTGGTAGGATAGTCAATACCGGGAGGTCCGGCAGATCTCCTTCTTTGTTGACCCATGTAGGATTTGAAGAGGTAGCATTGGCAGTATACCAGATACTTCTTACACCGTAGTTATAGAAGGTGACATAAAGTTCGTCTTCACTGCTGCCAAATTCCACATCAGAAATACTTCCGACAAATTGTGAGCCGGTAATGTCTTTCCAGTTAGCATTAGCCGGATCCCCATCTGCATTTTCAATTCTGAGTAACTTTCCGTTGATTAGTCCCAGCATTACCGTGCTGCTGGTTGTAGTATATGGTGAAACCGTAATTGCACTTATAGAAGTATTGAGCAGAGAATTTTTAAAGGATTTCCTGGGGGCAACAGGATCATTATTGGTAATACCATCGTCTCCTATGGAGGTTAGATCTGTGAGATTATCATAACGATAAAGAGTTCCTTTAGGACCATTTGAAAAAAGTTTATCAAGATTGGAGTCCAGAGCCTGCGGATTGATAAAGAAGCCGTCTCTGTCCTCATTATTGGCTATTAAACCGTACTCACTCTTGTCGTAGTTGTAAAGCACAATAAGATCGTTGTAAACAAGATTGGCAATAAAATATTTTGGATCTACCTGGTCAAAAAAAGCATGTGCCCCGTCGCCACCAAGAATACCTATGCCTACAGGATTTCCATTCTGTATCAATTGGGTGCCATTATCCTGCGTTCCGCCCAGGAAGTAATCTCCACTCGCGAAAGTAGTTGGAGCTACTGCGATGGAGTAAAACTGGGTGGTAATATAATCCGTCTCAGGGGTTATGAATACATCAGAGGAACTTGCCGCAGCGAGATCGCTCGCATAAGATACGCCCCCGTCATGTCCAAATATAGCCTGATTGGTATTCCCCGGCCTGAATTTCATTACATGATGGTCTGCATGCACTAAAGAAACAGAGAGCGAATTAAGATTTTCATTGTTTGACCATTTGGTGATCTGTTCCCAGCTTTGTCCACTGTTTGTTGACCGGAAAAGATCAATTCCACCGGCATAAACGATATCATCATTTGTAGGGTCTGATTCGATCATGAGGTTGTAAAAAGCCTGGCCCCGGGCAAAATCACTGGCAGGAATATCGAGATCTGCATCACTAGGTTCATTCATCTTTGAAACTGTGGCAAAAGCATCAGTGGTGATAAACATTTCAGCTTCTTCAGACACACCTTCTGCCAGAATGTAGAATTTCTGGGAATTGGTAGATGAAGCCTCGATTTCGGTCCTGTACACATTTGGAATTGTCGTAATTTGGGTGAAATTTGTGTTTGCGCCTTTTTCTCTCTTAAAGATCTTTCCTCCCCTGGAACCTTCAGCCCCCGGTGAATATGTGGTGGCAACCCAAAGATGGCCATCGGCATCGGTTTCAAAGTCGTTAAAGGAATCATCACCTATAAGCTTTGTCCAGGTGCTTCCTCCATCTTTGGTGCCGTATAATCCTTTCTCGTAAAAACCGAGTAAATTCAAAGGATTTTGAGCGTTGGCATATAAATGAGTGGATACGCCAATAAATACTTCGGTACTGCTGCCATTGTCCCAGGCTTCAATATCATTAATATAAAACACACCTCCCACAGCTCTTATATTCCCTCCTGTGGAGGAATTGGCAAAATCCTCCACGTCCAGGACCTTCTCCCAACTTGTGCCTCCATCTGTAGTCTTATAAACTCCTGTTCCCACGACATCTCCACCTGTATACTGCTCACCGGTACCTACATACCAGATATTAGAATCCCTTGGATCTACAGTGATACAGGAGATATTAAGATTGGCAGGCAGTCCTTCCACTTTTTTCCAGGGGGAGCTTTCACTGGTAATGTTTGCATTTACCCATAGGCCGCCACTTATTGCTCCCGCAAAAACCCGCCGTCCATTAGCGTCATTTGGATCGAAAAGCAGCACCCTGGTGCGACCTCCCACATTGCTGGGTCCCCTTGAATTCCATATATGTTTTTCACTATCTCCCGGAGCTTTTTGGGTGCTTTTATTCTTTCTTTGGCGTTGCAGTCTGTCATGAATTTCCTTGACCTTATGCGGTTCGGGGTATCCCAGAGCCGGATTCATGGTAAGATATTCCATGAGTTCGTAATACTTATTGGGAGGTAATCCCTTCTGAATTTTTTCCAGGCGGGAAAAACCCTTGTCCTTTTCAGGAGCATTTTGTTCCAGGAATGCGGAATGAGTTTTCCGAAGTTCTGAAATATTATGGGATTTAATTTCCGAATTGATGTAAAGGCCTAAAACAACCACGATTACCAGCACCGGAAGAATAAAATATAATTTTTTATACATATACGGTAATAAAAGGCCTCAGCCGAAACCTGTATGGCAAAATACGAAAAATTAAATTTTAAGACCTTTGAATTTTTTGAAAGATGAAACTATGTTACTGTCTGTGAGGGAGGAGATGTAACTACATACTTTTATCAGCTTATCGTAAACTGGCATATCCCCAAAATGTTCCGCTTCAGGAATCAGTTTAAGAACAAGCCTGTCGTAGTTCGTTTGCACACCATCCCGGGGTAGCAGCGCTCCTGTATAAGTGTCGAGAAGGTGAGAAAGCATTTGGTAACCGGCAATTTCCTTGCTTACCACTTCTTCGCTCTGGTAAATCTTATCTATGCTTATCTTGATGATGTCGGTGATCTGGGCTTCATACTTACTCCTGTCAAAAAGAGCCTCATGAAAATCCCCTTTTAGGATAGCCTCTTCATTGGCCATAAAGATCTCCACTGCCTCGGTGAGTAAAGTATTAATGGCCAATGCACGCAGGTAGCTTAACCTGTCTGCACGGGTTTGCAGATTGTGATATTTTTTGGTGATGATGGAATCCTTTACCAGGTTGATGAGGTATTCTAAAGCATATTCCTCCTGAATAAGCCCCAGGTTGATGCCGTCTTCAAAATCTATGATCGTATAGCAAATATCATCGGCCGCTTCTACTAGAAATGCCAGCGGATGCCTGCAGTAGCTGAGATTTTTTCCGCTGCCCGTGGAGATAAGGCCAAGCTCATTTGCTACCTCCTCAAAAAAGGCTTTTTCAGACTGAAATATTCCGAATTTTTTATCGGCTATACGGGATGTGGGTTTATGCGGAAGCGATTCCTTCGGATATTTTATAAAAGCTCCCAAAGTAGCGTAAGAAAGCCTGATGCCTCCGGGAATACCGGGCCTGTCTTCTGTAAGGATCTTAAAACCATTGGCATTACCTTCAAATTTTGTAAGATCCTGGTACTGCTCAGGAGTCAGAAGATCTTTAAATCTCTTTCCATTCCCATTGCTGAAATATTCTCCAATGGCTTTCTCCCCCGAATGTCCAAACGGCGGATTCCCAATATCATGTGCTAATGCTGCAGCTGCTACAATGGCACCGAAGTCGTTCATTTGATAGCCATGGGTTTTCTCCAACTGCGGATGCTTCTCCAGGATCTTCTGTCCCGCCAGTCGGCCAAGAGACCTGCCAACTACAGAGACTTCCAAACTGTGAGTGAGCCGCGTGTGGACAAAATCTGTCTTGGAAAGCGGAATCACCTGCGTTTTATCCTGCAGACTTCGAAAAGCTGAAGAAAAAATGATCCTGTCATAATCTACTTCAAAACCTAACCGGGTAGCATTTTGTTCTTTTCTTAACCTCTTATTTGTATCTCCAGCTTTTCTAAGCGAAAGCAGCTGCTCCCAATTCATCATTTGCTTAATTTTTTCACTAAGGCTCAAAAATAAACAATGAGCAATTAACAATTATCAATTAACAGGAATAATAAATGTAAACACAAAATTCCAAGCACCAAGCACCGAGCACCAAGCACCAAATTCCAATTTTGGAGATTAAATGGAAGAGCTGAAATTGCGTTTTATTTCACGCAGAGCTCGGGAAGAAAAAAATTAATAGTGCAGAAAAGAATTAATTCTTGGCGTCCTTCACAAAATATTTGCGGACTTGGCGAGAAAATTTAGTGAGATTTTTTTTCTGCGCATATCTGCGAGATCAGCGGGAAAAGGTCTTAAACATTTCCATAGATTCATTTAACATCAGGGTTTTCAAGGCTTCGACTTTTCCTCTCTACGGTCGGGCTCAGCTTGACATTTCCTTTCCAATGACTTCAAAATCGCTTCTCAATACTCAATACTAACTACTCAATACTCCTAAGATCCGCACATTAAACAATCATCCCCTTCAGCTTCCCTGGAGCTGGCGATGAGGGCACGTAATTCCTCCGGACTCAAAGAAGTTCCTTCGGGTACGGGCACAGCTACAGGTTTAGATGTTTCCGCAGGAATTTCTTCTTTCTTTTCCTCCTTCGCCAGAGTGAATTTGATGGCATCCACAGCACTTTTAGTCCGCAGGTAATACATTCCGGTTTTGAGTCCGCTTTTCCAGGCGTAAAAATGCATGGAAGTGAGTTTAGAATAATTCGCATTCTCCATGAACAGGTTGAGCGATTGCGACTGATCGATAAAATATCCTCTGTGACGGGACATGTCGATAATGTCTTTCATGCTCAATTCCCAAACTGTTTTATAGAGCTCTTTAAGATCTTCAGGAATTACATCGATATTCTGTACAGAACCATTGGATCGTAAAATGGCATTTTTGACATCCTCTGTCCACAGATTTCTTTCCACAAGGTCTTCCAACAGGTGCTTGTTTACCACAATAAATTCTCCCGAAAGTACGCGGCGGGTGTAAATATTTGAAGTGTATGGTTCAAAAGCTTCGTTGTTCCCAAGGATCTGCGAGGTCGAAGCAGTAGGCATTGGCGCTACTAAAAGAGAGTTACGAACGCCATTTTTAAGTACTTGTTTTCTCAGTTTTGCCCAGTCCCATCTTCCGCTGAGGTCTTCATCATTGATCCCCCACAGGTTGAACTGAAACTGACCTTTACTCATAGGTGAACCTTTATAGGTAGAATAAGCGCCCTCTTCTTTGGCCATTTCCATGGATGCGGTAACGGCAGCAAAATAAAGCGTCTCAAAGATCTCCTGATTCAGTTTTTTTGCTGCATCACTTGTGAATGGAAGCCTTAGTTTAATAAAGGTATCTGCCAATCCCTGGACTCCAAGCCCTACAGGACGATGCCTGAAATTGGAATTTTCGGCCTCCTTCACCGGATAATAGTTCCGGTCGATCACCTTGTTCAGGTTTCTGGTCACTCTTTTGGTGATCCTGAATAGCTCTTTATGATCAAATTCATTGCCTTTGATGAACATTGGCAGCGCAATGGATGCCAGGTTACAAACTGCAACTTCATCTTCGCTCGTATATTCAAGGATTTCTGTACAAAGGTTTGAAGAACGGATGGTACCCAAATTCTGCTGATTAGATTTCCTGTTTGCGGAATCCTTGTAAAGCATATAAGGCGTTCCGGTTTCGATCTGTGATTCAAGGATCTTTTCCCACAGCTCCCGGGCTTTTATGCTTTTGCGGCCTTTACCCTCGGCTTCATATTTTAAATAAAGTTCTTCGAATTCATCTCCGTGGATATCATAAAGTCCGGGGCATTCGTGCGGACACATGAGTGTCCAGTGCTCATTGGCTTCCACACGCTTCATGAAAAGATCGGGCACCCACATCGCATAAAAAAGGTCGCGTGCACGCATTTCTTCTTTTCCGTGATTCTTTTTCAGGTCCAGGAAATCAAAGATATCGGCATGCCATGGCTCTACGTAAATCGCAAAGGAACCTTTCCGCTTTCCGCCGCCCTGATCTACATATCTCGCAGTGTCATTAAACACCCGAAGCATGGGAACAATGCCGTTTGAAGTTCCGTTAGTTCCTGAAATATATGAACCCGTAGCTCTTACGTTGTGGATCGATAAGCCAATTCCGCCGGCAGATTGCGATATCTTCGCCGTTTGCTTCAGCGTGTCATAAATGCCGTCGATGCTGTCATCTTTCATAGTGAGCAGAAAACAGGAAGACATTTGCGGCTTCGGAGTTCCCGCATTGAAGAGAGTAGGAGTGGCATGTGTGAAGAATTTCTTCGACATGAGCTCGTAAGTCTCAATGGCGGCTTCCATGTTATCGGGATGAATTCCCACAGAAACCCGCATAAGCATATGCTGAGGTCTCTCAGCGATCTTGCCGTTGATCTTCAGCAGATAGGAACGTTCCAGAGTTTTGAATCCGAAGTAATCGTATTGGAAGTCTCTATTGTAGATTATCGTGGAATCCAGCAGGTCCTTATTGTTCTGAATAACCTCGTAAACATCATCGGCAATTAGTGGCGCCTTTTGATTTGTCCGCGGGTTCACATATTCATAGAGATCGGTCATGACTTCAGAAAAGCTCTTTTTTGTGTTCTTGTGCAGGTTAGAGACAGAGATCCTTGCCGCCAGCTTAGCATAATCGGGATGAGAGGTAGTCATGGTAGCTGCGATCTCAGCTGCCAGATTGTCAAGTTCGCTGGTAGTGACGCCATCGTAGAGGCCTTCTATTACCCGCATCGCCACCTTTACAGGGTCAACGAGTACGTTCAATCCATAACACAGCTTCTTAATACGGGCTGTGATCTTGTCAAACATAATAGGTTCTCTGCGGCCGTCTCTTTTTTCTACAAACATAACTGAAGGTTTAAGGCCCCTCCCGCCCTCCCCAATGGGAGGAGGCATGAGCGATTTATTGAAAGGTGCTTCACTATGTGAAGCTAAAATATTCCCCCTTCGGGGGTTAGGGGGCTGGTCTAAAAATCTGCGTCGAAGCTGATTTTGTCGGCGTCTTTGTCTTTATTCATCACGCCTGCTTTCTGATATTCCCCGACTCTTTTTTCAAAGAAGTTGGTTTTTCCCTGCAGGTTGATCATATCCATAAAGTCAAATGGATTTGCAGTGCCGTATTCCTTCTCACATTCGAGTTCTACCAATAGTCGGTCGGCAACAAATTCCAGGTACTGGGTCATGAGTTTTGAGTTCATGCCAATGAGACTCACCGGAAGGGATTCAGTAATAAATTCCCTTTCGATATTCAAAGCGTCAACAATGATCGCTCTAATTCGTTCTTTTGGCACCTTGTTCACCAGGTGGTTATTGTGCAGGTGAACGGCGAAATCGCAATGCACGCCTTCGTCTCTTGAGATCAATTCGTTAGAGAAGGTAAGGCCGGGCATTAATCCGCGTTTCTTCAGCCAGAAGATAGAGCAGAAGGCGCCCGAAAAGAATATTCCCTCCACAGCTGCAAAAGCGATAAGCCTTTCAGCAAAAGAATCCGATTCTATCCACTTAAGGGCCCATTGGGCCTTCTTCTGAATAGCGGGGAATACTTCTATAGCTTTAAAAAGCTGATTTTTTTCCTTCTCATCCTTAACGTAGGTGTCGATGAGCAGGGAGTAGGTTTCAGAATGGATGTTCTCCATCATGATCTGGAATCCGTAGAAGAATTTAGCTTCAGAATACTGAACTTCATTTACGAAGTTCTCGGCTAAATTCTCATTGACGATCCCATCAGATGCGGCAAAAAAGGCAAGAATGTGTTTGATGAAATATCTTTCATCAGACGTTAATTTGTGGTTCCAGTCAGTAAGGTCCTGGTGCAGATCTATTTCTTCTGCAGTCCAGAAACTTGCTTCCATTTTTTTGTACCAATCCCAGATGTCGTGATGTTTAATGGGGAAGATCACAAATCTATCCTTGTTCTCCTGCAAAATGGGTTCTAACTGGGCCATGATATATTAAGTTTGGTTGGTCTTGGTAATAATGACAGTAACAAATATTGGAATTTATGTAAGATTTTCTCCTACAGGCGCAGAAAGCTTTTCAACAAAGTTTTCAACACGATAAATAGAAATTGTTACTGAAGGATTGTTAACCTTTCAATATATCTCTCTGTATATAAATGTTTTAAGAATTGTTAAAGCAATTAAGAAACGGAATTATTTCTTCCTGAAATCCGGAAATAAAGAGGTGCCAAAAATGGCATTTTTGGAAGGTTTATATTTTTACTCTTTGCCCATTTTTCGCAGCCGATTCGTATATCTTTTCCAGCACAATAATGTCTTTTAAACCTTCTTCTCCGGGTACAATTAAAGGCTTGTTATTTAGAATAGCCAGAGCATCATCATCCATTTGTAAAGCCTGCTGATTTTTTCTCATTGGCTCCAGAACTTTGCCGTCGCTCGTTCCTCCTTTTACACCACTGTAAGACTGAAAAGGTTGAAGGTAATAGGACCCGTCACGGCAGCTAACCTCAAGTTTGTTCATGCTTTCTCCAAAGCTGGTGCGGCAGTGAGCTTTAATTCCGTCGGGGAATTCCAGTGTAAATTCCATTGTTTCATCCACTTCACTAAAAACCTGTGGTCTGCTGGTGGATGATCTGGCCGAAACAGCTATGGGTTCACGGCCGGTGGTGTAGCGGGAGGTATTGAGTGGATAAACTCCCATGTCATACATAGCACCGCCTCCCATTTCTTCCACCGCACGCCAGCCGGGATTTCTGCTGAAGAAACCTGCCTCGCCTGTTAATTTCTGTATTGGTCCATAAGGAGTGGTTTCGGCCCACTTCATCATAAGGCGGTTATTTTTTTCATGCTGGAGGCGGTATCCTATGGCGAGTTTTACTTTATTCTTTTCACAGGCTTCGATCATTTGCCGACATTCTTCAGCATTCATTGCCATAGGTTTTTCACACCACACATGTTTTCCTGCATTAGCTGCAATAATGGTATACTTAGCATGCATGGAGTTCGGCAGGACTATATAGATCACATCAATGTCATCATTATTGGCGATCTCGTGCATGTTCTCATAGTTGTAAACATTGGAATCTGGAATTCCATATTTTTCCTGCCATTGTGGGATTTTGTGCGGACTTCCGGTTACAATCCCACGGAGTTCACAGTGCTCTGTTTCCTGTAGGGCAGGAGCCAGTTGATTTGTACTGTAACCACCCAGACCCACAAGGGCTACACCCAATTTTTTCTTTTCTGCTCCAAATAAAAAACCAGGAAAAGGCAGAGCTGTGGCAGCAAGAACTAATCCGGATTTTTTGATAAAATTTCGCCTGTTT
Organism: Salinimicrobium xinjiangense DSM 19287; assembly: GCF_000423585.1. Classification (GTDB taxonomy): domain Bacteria; phylum Bacteroidota; class Bacteroidia; order Flavobacteriales; family Flavobacteriaceae; genus Salinimicrobium; species Salinimicrobium xinjiangense. The sequence goes on along the minus strand of NZ_AUIG01000002.1, from coordinate 11,865 downwards.
TCCATGATTTTTTAGTTTAAAATAAAGATAATGAAAAATAGACTTTTTGAGAGGTAATGAAACTTTTTAGCAGCATTTAACGCTACATTGATCAAAAGATCATTTGTTTGATGTGGTGGGCTAAAAAAATTAAATATGATATTAAGTCTCCTGCTCTTTTTGTTTCTCAGCGATTTTTTCAAGCTCGGCATACCAGTCTTCACCAAACTTTCTGATAAGAGCATCTTTAACAAATTTATATACGGGGACCTGTAGTTCTTTTCCAAGGGTGCAGGCGTCGTCGCAGATATACCAGTGGTGATAATTCACTGCAGAAAATTCTGAGTAATCCTGGGTGCGTACAGGATAAAGGTGGCAGGAAACAGGTTTCTTCCAGTCAATATCTCCCTGGTTATAAGCTTCCTCAATTCCGCAAAGGGCTGTTCCTTTGTTGTCAAAGGTGACATAGGCACAATCTGCCCCGTCTATAAGCGGAGTTTCGTACTCGCCGTCTTCTCCAATGACCGAAGTGCCCTGTTTTTCAATTGCCTCAATGCCTTCCTTCCGCAGGTAAGGCTTTACTTTGGGGTAAATGTCATCAAGAATTCCGGTTTCTGACTCTTCAAGAGGAGCGCCTGCATCGCCTGCAATACAACATGCTCCTTTACAGGCCGAAAGGTTACAAACAAAATCCTTTTTAAGGATCTCTTCAGAAATAATCGTTTTTCCAAGCTGAAACATGCGGCAAAGATAAATTTTTCGGGCAGCTTTCCGAAGCTAAACCAAAAGTCTTATTCTGTTAAAATTATCTAAGAATAATTTGAAATCTTTTAATTCAAAGTACTTTTGCAGGCTAGTTTTTTTGTGATGGAATTTAATTTTAGGGAAATTGCGACTGCAACTATGATCCTTTTTGCAGTAATTGATATCATTGGCAGTATTCCCATAATCATTGATTTAAGGAAAAAAGCAGGACATATTCAAAGTGAAAAGGCTACAGTGGTGGCAGGTTTGCTCATGATAGCCTTTTTGTTTGTAGGGAAAGAAATACTTAACCTTATTGGGATCGATGTAAATTCCTTTGCGGTTGCAGGTGCCTTGATCTTATTTTTTCTGGCTCTTGAAATGATTCTTGGGATAACGCTCTATAAAGATGAAGCGCCCGAAACTGCTGCTGTTGTTCCACTGGCTTTCCCTTTAATAGCAGGTGCGGGAACTATGACCTCCATACTTTCCCTAAGAGCGGAATATGCGACTGTTAATATTATTGCAGCCATTATTATAAATATTATTTTTGTCTATATAGTCCTTAAGTCTTCGGGAAAAATTGAAAGGTTTCTAGGAAGACAGGGAATCAACGTGATCCGAAAGATTTTTGGGGTCATTCTTCTGGCAATTGCCGTAAAATTATTTGCTACCAATATTAAGAGTCTGTTTATATGAAAGCCTTTATTTATTTATTAATCGTTCTTGCCACCGGGCTGATCATTTATAATTTTACTTTTCTTGATTTTCAAAATGCCTTTGCGGGAGATAGTAAAACAGCTCTAATTGGAATCCTTGCTTCCAGCATCGTGGTGGTTCTTATGGTTATCCTTTTAATGTCACGCTCTATTTCTGAAAAATCTCAGGAGTAATGTCTGCCGGGTTTAGGTCTTTTTGAAGATCTTTCAGGAGCTAGAAAGGATTACGATTTTTTATTTGCGGAACTCCAGATAAAGATGTTTTTCCTTTAAGCTAAAAAAACCGCATTTTTTTTTAAAAAGTATAGGTCCCGAAAAGGGCATTTTTGAGAGGTATTCCCCAGCTGCTTATAATCATATAATAATTTAGGCGGAAACCCGGAGCAAATAACTTCTGAAGGAAGTGGAGTAGCCGTAAATAGATATTTCCCGGCTCGGAAATGGAAGAGGGAATAGAAGTTTCCGGTAAAATTTAAAAGTTACTTCCTGAAGGAGGTATTACCGGCGGCCAGTTCTTTTACTTTATCAATTGCAGGATCTTCTTCATTCAGGATCTGTTCAAAAGCAGTACTTCCAAACAATTGCTGAGCCATTGCAGCTTTTAAATACCTTTTTAGTACCGGCCTGTAATTAGAGAATTTCACATCAAAATTTTCCCGCTGCATAAAAGCTCTGAAATCATTTATAATCTGGTCAGAGATCATTTCTCTCTGCATAAATTCTTCATAGCTCAGAGCATTATAGTAGTCCCTGTTTTTTTCGAGAACTTCAAATATAAAACCGTCCATGTAACCATTTCTAAGCATCAGGTTAAGACTCTGCTTCTCAAAATTGGTGTCCTTAGGTATAAAGATATCAGGAATTATCCCGCCACCGCCGTAGACTACTTTACCTTCGGGAGTAACATATTTGAGGGAGTCGTCTACCTGGATATTGTCTGCGCTCTGTAATTCACCGTTCTTATAGCGATTGAGGTAGTCATTAAAATATTCTTCACTACCATTATTGTACGGGCGCTGAATGGACCGGCCTGTGGGGGTGTAATAACGAGCGATGGTTAAACGTACTGCGCTGCCGTCACCTAAAGCCATTTCCCTTTGTACAAGACCTTTGCCAAAGGACCTTCTTCCAATGATCACTCCCTTGTCATTATCCTGTAATGCCCCGGCAATGATCTCGCTGGCCGATGCCGAATTCTCATTAATAAGTACGTAAAGTTCCCCGGTCTCAAAATCTCCCTCTTTTGTGGAGTAAGTTTTTTCTATAGCACCTTTTTTATTCTTGGTAATAAGAACAAGTTTCTTGTCCGGAAGAAATTCATCTACAATTTTGGTAGCTTCAGCAAGATAACCGCCCGGATTGTTTCGAAGATCCAGTGCGATTTTTGTTGCTCCCTGTTTTTTTAGCTGTAGCAAACTTTCTTTGAATTCTTTATAGGTAGATTCAGCAAAGCGGTTGATCTTAATATAGCCCAGCTCTTCAGAAAGCATATAAGCGGCATCGACACTTTTAAGAGCTACGCGGCCCCTTTTTACATCAAATTCCAATAGTTCGGGGTTCCCTTTACGATAGACTTTTAAAACAACCCTCGTATTTTCTTCACCTTTTAATTTACTTGTAATCGAATCTTCACTAATATTTGAATCGAAAAGAGGTTCTCCGTTAGCATAGAGGATGCGATCTCCACCTTTGATCCCGACTCTTTCACTGGGACCGCCTTCAATAGTTTGAATGACCGCAATTGTATCATTAATGTTGCGGAAGCTTACCCCAATACCCACAAAATCTCCTTTCATACTGGCGCTGAGATTGACATATTCCTGCTGCGGAATATAAACCGAATGTGGGTCAAGATCTGTAAGAATCCCGTTTACGGTTACATCTACGATACTGTCCATATCCACCTCGTCAACGTACTCGTATTCAATATAGTCAATGAGCCTTGCCAGCTTTTCCTTCTTTTTGTTTGGTTTTAAAAACGAACTGGAGGTGTAACTGGAAAAATCAAGTGCAGCACCTAATAGCACCCCAATGGCGCAGGCGAATCCCAGTAGTAAGGGTAAATATTTGTTATTCCTGTTTTTCAACTATCCAGCTGACTTATTTGTTCTATTTCAACCCCGGCTTTTTCTAAAAAATCTAATCCCGAGTTGTCTTTATAATCAATATTATACACCAGGCGGGTAATTCCGGACTGGTGAATTAATTTACTGCATTCCTTGCAGGGTGACATGGTGATATACAAAGTAGCTCCCTTACAGGATTGTGTAGAGCCGGCAACTTTTAATATGGCATTGGCCTCTGCATGCAGAACATACCATTTAGTATAACCCTCTTCGTCCTCACACGGATTTTCAAAACCTGTTGGGGTTCCGTTATATCCGTCAGAAATTATCATTCTGTCTTTCACAATAAGCGCGCCAACCTGTTTTCTATTACAGTGGGAAAGTTTGCCCCATTCCCTTGCAATTCTAAGGTAGGCTTTGTCAAATTTTAATTGCTTCGTTCTCTGCATAATTTTTAATAATGGCTGCAAGTACAGGAAGCTCTTAAGTTGCTGAAAATTTGAACTTTACTAATGTATTGCAAGCCTGAATTTAAACCAATAAAGGAAAGTTAAATTTTCTATAGCGCAAGATAATTTTCTTTTAAAATTGGCAGCACAATACCAATAACAATGGCCGATACTACTAAAATCCAATCCCTGCGTTTGACTCCCAGTACATTTTGTAGCAGAAAGGCGAGGATGAGCACAGCCAAAACCACAATGATCTGTGCAATTTCTATACCCAAAGCAAATTCGAGCAGGGGTAGAAATTTACTTTTGGTTCCTGCGGCGATCATTTTGAAATAGGTGGAAAAACCAAGGCCGTGAATGATTCCGAAGAATGCGGTCGTGAGATAAAGAACACTGATGTTGTTTTTATTCTCTCTCTTCTTTGCATTGACCATGTTAAATATTGCAGTAACCAAAATTGTAACCGGAATCAAAAATTCCACCCAGGAGCTATCAACCCTTACGATATCATAGGTTGAAAGTATTAAAGAAATTGTATGGCCCAGAGTGAAAATGGTGACCAGCCAGAAAACCCGGATCCATGAAAAAAATGAATAAGAGGCCACCAGAACTATTAAAAACAAAATATGATCATAGGCGTTCCAGTCCAGGACATGTTCCAGGCCTAAGCGAAAATACAACCAGAATTGTGACATAGGGAGCGTGTGATATGCCGCGAAATTTACAATTTCTTGCGAAGATGCGCAAAGGGATAAGAAAATGAAGTGGTTCCTGCCGACATAGAATTAATTCCTTGAAATTTTATAGGTGAAAAGAAAAAATTATTACTTTTGCCCTCCACTCGCCTTGGTGCCTGCCTGCCGGCAGGCAGGGCGGAATTGGTAGACCTGCCTGCCGGCAGGCAGGCGCGCTGGAGCAAAGTTCTTTGTATGTTTTACGTTTATGCTTTATCTGGCATTGAAAAGAACTACATTTATGTAGGTTTGACCTCAGATCTGGAAAGGAGGATGCAACAGCACAATTCTGGAAAGGAGAAAACCACCAGAAATTACAGACCTTTTCAGTTAATTTATTCCGAGATTTACACTTCTCGATTGGAAGCAAGAGGAAGAGAAAAATATTGGAAATGGGGATAGGTAAAGAAAAATTAAAAGAAGTTCGGAACAAATTGAAATGATTATGCCTTGGTGGCGGAACTGGTAGACGCGCTGGATTCAAAATCCAGTGTCTTCGGACGTGCGGGTTCGATTCCCGCCCAAGGTACAAGAGCCTCAGAAATTTGATTTTTGAGGCTCTTTTCTTTTTGAAAACCTCGCTTAAAAAGTTTTTCATCTTACAGCTAATCTGTAACTGCTAAACCTTCAGGCTAAGAATTAATTTCTAAATTTGCAGGGCAACAACAAACAACACCACAACCAATGTCTGAAGTTTCCACCGCAGTTAAGATCTTTTCCTGCAATCAAAGCCGCGATCTTGCCCAGAAAATAGCTGAATCCTATGGTTCTAAATTGGGCAATGTTATCACCTCTACCTACAGTGACGGAGAGTTTCAACCTTCCTTTGAAGAATCTGTAAGAGGTTCAAGAGTCTTTATTATTGGATCCACTCACCCGGGATCAGATCACCTAATGGAGCTATTGCTCATGCTTGACGCTGCCAAAAGAGCATCTGCCAGGCATATTACTGCAGTTATTCCCTATTATGGATGGGCCAGGCAGGATCGGAAAGATAAGCCACGGGTACCTATTGCCGCTAAACTAGTGGCAAAAATGCTTGAAACTGCGGGAGCCACCCGAATAATAACCATGGATCTTCATGCTGACCAGATCCAGGGCTTTTTTGAGAAACCTGTAGATCATCTTTTTGCTTCAACTGTCTTTCTTCCGTACCTGCGCAGTCTTAATCTGCAAAATCTCACCATTGCATCCCCCGATATGGGAGGATCTAAAAGAGCCTATGCCTATTCCAAAACTATGGAAAGTGATGTGGTAATTTGTTATAAACAAAGGGCAAAAGCCAATACGATCACTCACATGGAGCTTATTGGAAATGTTGAGGGGCGTAATGTAGTACTTGTAGATGATATGGTTGATACTGCGGGAACCTTAACCAAAGCTGCCGACGTAATGATGGAGCGGGGGGCTTTGAGTGTAAGAGCTATTTGTACTCACCCTGTACTTTCAGGCGAAGCCTATGAGCGCATTGAAAATTCAAAATTACTGGAACTAATCGTCACCGATTCAATTCCGCTGAAAAAAGAGAGTAGAAAGATAAGAGTGGTCACATGCGCCGATCTTTTTGCAGATGTGATGAACCGTGTGCATAATAACAGGTCCATCAGCTCGAAATTCATCATGTAGATCGAAGTTAGAGGTTAGAAGTACGAAGTGAATTGGGTCGGGCGGAATTTTTGTCTTCTAAAATGCCTTTTTCAGATTGTTTGAAATAATTAGGCTTCAGGCTTTTAATAGCTGAAAAAAAAGATTTACTTTTGCAGCCTAAAATTTTTAACAATGAAATCAATTACGATCAACGGATCTAAAAGAGAAAGCGTAGGCAAGAAAGCTACAAAAGCCTTACGTGATGCTGGACAGGTTCCTTGCGTATTATACGGGGGAGACGAGCCATTACACTTTGCAGCAGATGAGATTGCCTTTAAAGACCTTGTATACACACCAGATGTGCATACAGTGGACATTAAATTAAAAGACGGAGAAAGCTTTAGTGCTGTTCTTCAGGACATCCAGTTCCACCCTGTAACCGATGCTATTTTGCACATTGATTTCTATCAGATCTTTGAAGATAAAGAGATCTCAATGGAAATTCCTGTTCACACTACCGGTGTTGCACGTGGAGTTAAAAATGGTGGGGTGTTGAGATTCAACCTTCGCCGTATGAGAGTGAAAGGTCTTCCTGGAGATCTTCCAGATTTTATTGAAGCAGACATCACTCCGCTTAAGATTGGTAATAAACTTTATGTTACTGCTCTTAAAAGTGATAAGTTTAAGATCATGCACCCCGATAATACTGTGGTTTGCCAGGTTAGAACTTCCCGTAATGTTATCGCTGATACCGAAGATGAGGAAGAAGAAGTACCTGCAGATGAAGTACCGGCAACAGAAGCTTCAGCCGAAGGGAATACTCAGGAAGGAGCAACTGAAGGAAAAGAGTAACAATTCTTTTTATCAATATTATAAACATCCCATTCCGAAAGGTCTGGGATGTTTTTTTATACAATTCCCGGGAGCATCTAATTCCCTGTAGGGGCCCTGAAGATTAGAAGAAAGCTTTTTATTATTTTTACGATTACCAAAACCTAAAATATGCTTCGCTTCTTCGGAAGAATTCTCGGAAAAAAAGAAATTGAAAAAGAAGAAGAAATTCCCCCTATGAAAAAGTTTCTCATTGTCGGGCTGGGTAATATCGGTCCTAAATATCATCATACAAGACATAATATTGGATTTAAGATTCTTGATTTTCTGGCGGAAAAGGAGGGTCTGCAATTCGAATCTCAAAAGTTGGGAGATATTGCTACTTACAAGTTCAAGGGCCGTACCTTTATCCTTCTAAAGCCTTCAACATACATGAACCTCAGCGGGAAAGCGGTGAATTACTGGCTTCAAAAAGAAAAAGTGCCTCTTGAACATCTGCTTGTCATCACAGATGACCTAAATTTACCTTTCGGAACCCTTCGGGTAAAAACTAAAGGAAGTGACGGGGGGCACAATGGCTTAAAAGATATTCAAACTCAGCTGGGAACTACAAATTATAACCGGTTTAGATTCGGAATAAGTGATGAGTTCAGTAAAGGCCGGCAGGTAGATTACGTGCTGGGAGAATGGGGAGAAGAGGAAGAGAAGAAACTGCCAGAGAGATTGGAGAAGTCGGCAGAGGTGATCCGGTCGTTTGGAACGGCAGGAATAAATAACACAATGAATACCTTTAACGGGAAATAGCATTAGCCTTGAAAGAACATAAAGGAGCGCATGCATTTAGCAGCAGTCATCATACAGTAGTTACCATTGGAACTTTTGACGGAGTTCATATAGGCCATCAAAAGATTATTGAGAGGCTGGTAAGTACCGCCAGGGCGGGAAATCTTGAATCGGCTATATTGACCTTTTTTCCACATCCCCGGATGGTGCTTCAAAAGGATACGGATATTAAACTGATCAATACCATAGAAGAAAGAAAAAATATTCTTGAAAAAAGTGGGATTGATCACCTTATAATCCATCCCTTCACACAGCAATTTTCCCGACTTTCTTCCAGGGAATTCGTGAGAGATATACTCGTCAATAAATTAAAGGCTAAAAAGATCATTATCGGGTACGATCACCGGTTTGGCCGTAATAGAACTGCAGACATCAACGACCTCAGGAATTTCGGAAAAGAATACGATTTTGAAGTAGAGGAGATCTCCAAACAGGACGTGGAGGATGTGGCGGTTAGCTCTACCAAGATTAGAAATGCCCTGCTTGAAGGTAGAGTTGAAAAAGCGAATCGCTATCTCAGTTACCCTTTCTCTCTGGCAGGAACTGTTGTAAAAGGCAAAGGCCTGGGTAAAGAATTTGAATTTCCTACTGCAAACTTAAAGATTGAGGAGACATATAAGCTTATTCCGAAAAACGGGGTTTACGTGGTGAGATCTGTTATTGACGGCGAAGAAGTCTTTGGAATGATGAGTATTGGAACTAATCCGACTGTAGGCGGTACAGAAAAGACCATAGAAACGAACTTCTTCGATCTGAATAAAGATCTTTATGGTAAGTATCTTTCTATAGAACTGCTCACACGCATACGGGATGAGAAAAAATTCGATAGTATTGACCAACTAAAAACTGCTATGAAACAGGATAAAGCTTTTAGTATGCAATACATTAGGGACAATCATGCTGAATAAATGGCTTTTTCGAAGGATTGATAATTCCGCACTCATAGTTTTCCGGATCATTTTCGGAATTCTTCTGGCTGCGGAAGCTTTCGGAGCTATTTTTACCGGTTGGATTCGCCGTGCGTTCATGGAACCGCAATTCACCTTTAGCTTTATTGGTTTTGAATTTCTGCAGCCATTGCCCGGAAACGGAATGCTCTGGTACTACGGAGTAATGGGAGTGTTCGGACTCTTTGTTATGCTTGGGTTCAAATACAGGTTCAGCATTTTCATGTATGCGATCATGTGGGCAGCGGTTTACCTGATGCAAAAATCATCCTACAACAACCATTATTACCTGTTAATGCTGCTCTGTTTTCTCATGGTTCTGTTTCCCGCGCACAAATATGCTTCGGTAGACGCCTGGAGAAATCCCCAAATAAAGGAAATAAGTATGCCCCGCTGGATCTGGCTGTTGATCGTACTTCAGTTATGGATCCTCTATACCTATGCTGCCATAGCCAAGCTTTACCCAGACTGGCTGGATGGAACATTGCCTGCTATTCTAATGAAGGCACGAGAACAATACTGGCTGGTGGGTGATCTTCTTCAGCAGGACTGGGTGCACCTTAGTATCGCCTGGTTTGGTTTTCTTTTTGACCTGTTGATCATCCCTTTACTGTTGTGGAAAAGGACCCGTCTTTTTGCCTTTTTTGCAGCTGTATTTTTTCACCTTTTTAATAGTGCCATTTTCCATATTGGGATATTTCCTTACCTGGCCCTGGCTTTCACTTTATTCTTCTTTTCTTCGAAAAAGATCAACCAATATTTTCTTTGGAAGAAACCATATTATTCAGCAGGTGAGATAAAAGTCCCGCCTTACCGCAATTTAATTATTGGTTTTCTTGGTATATGGCTCCTGGTGCAGATCACTCTTCCCGTAAGACACTGGTTCATTCAGGATGATGTATTGTGGACAGAAGAAGGCCACAGGCTAAGCTGGCGTATGATGTTAAGATCAAAATCAGGGCTAATCCAGTATAAGGTGGTAGACAGGGAAAGGCCGCAGGATACCATTTTCATTCAGAACAGCAAATATCTTTCGCCTAAACAAATGCGGGCGCTTCCTTCCAAACCCGATATGATCTGGCAATTCGCCCAGCGGTTGGAAGAAGAATTTGAGCAGGATGGTAAAGAAGTAGAGATTTATGTGGACAGTAAAGTAAGTGTCAACGGCAGGCCATTTCAGAATTTTATAGATTCAAAGGTAAATCTTGCAGACGAAGAATGGGATCATTTTCGGCATCATGACTGGATTTTACCATCTTCTATAGACTAATGTTTAAAGGGCTTTTGTTATTTTTGTTCCTTTACCCGGAAATGCCACTCCGGCAAATCTTCAAAAACAAATACTATGTTACAGGTAGCCAATATCAGGGCGAATAAAGAGGCATATATCGCCGCTTTGAAAAAGAGAAATTTTGATGCTGAAGAGATTTTTTCTGAAGTGCTGGAGCTTGACGAAACACGTCGTTCCACACAGGCAGAACTGGATGAAAAATTAGCCGAATCTAATCGTCTTTCCAAGGAAATAGGAATGCTATTTAAGACTGGAGAACACCTGAAGGCAAATCAACTTAAGCAGCAAACTGTTGACCTGAAGGAAACAACAAAAGAACTTGCAGAGAAGCTTGCAAACACCACAATGGCGTTAAACAGGCAGTTGTACAACATTCCCAATATTCCCAACGAAATAGTACCTGCAGGTTCATCAGAAGCAGATAACGTTGAGGTGTTTAAAGAAGGAGAAGTGCCTGTCCTGGCAGCAGATTCCCTGCCGCACTGGGAACTGGCGAAAAAATATGATATCATAGATTTTGAGTTGGGTAACAAGATCACAGGTGCAGGTTTTCCGGTTTATAAAGGAAAAGGTGCTCGCCTGCAAAGAGCTCTTATTTCTTACTTTTTAGATAAGAATGTTGCAGCAGGATATACCGAATTTCAGATGCCGCTAATGGTTAATGAGGCTTCCGGTTATGGGACTGGTCAGCTGCCCGATAAGGAAGGGCAGATGTATCATGTCACAGAAGATAATCTCTATCTTATTCCAACGGCCGAGGTGCCAATCACAAACATGTTCAGGGATGAAATGCTGAGCGAAGCCGATCTTCCGATAGCGTGTACAGGTTATACACCCTGCTTTAGAAGGGAAGCAGGTTCTTATGGAGCACATGTGCGGGGATTAAACCGCCTGCATCAATTCGACAAGGTAGAGATCGTAAGGCTCGAAAAGCCCGAAGATTCCTATGCTGCACTTGATAAAATGGTAGAGCAGATCAAGGATATCTTAAGAGATTTAAAACTTCCATACCGTATCCTGCGCCTTTGTGGGGGAGACCTTGGATTTACTTCGGCACTAACCTATGACTTTGAGGTCTTTTCTACAGCACAGGACCGCTGGCTGGAGATTAGCTCCTGCTCCAATTTTGAAACCTTCCAGGCGAACAGATTAAAACTCAGATATAAAGACAAAGATGGAAAAAAGGAATTGGTCCATACTCTTAACGGAAGTGCACTTGCTTTACCGCGCGTTTTGGCAGGGATCCTTGAAAACTATCAGATGCCGAACGGTATAAAGGTCCCCGACGTGCTTGTGCCTTACACCGGGTTCGATATGATCGATTAAAAATAATTTTAGAGATAACACAGCAAACCTCACAGTCCCGATATTCTTATGGATAAACCAAGGTTAAATTAAGGGATTTTTCATATTGCCTGTTTTCTCTAATTAAGGCGAAGATCCTGTTAATTAATTTTGCTCTTACAGCATTAACAACAGTCATTTTGTTCTTTCCTTCTGCTATTTTTCTTTCAAAATAATCCCTGAGCTCACCCTTCATTTTTATTGCTGACAAGGCAGCCATATGGAAAAGTGTTTTAAGCTTTTTATTTGCTCTGTGAGACACTTTATTTTTTGATCTTTGACTTGTTCCCGAATGAAAAGAAAAAGGAGCTACACCTATATGACAAGC
>NZ_AUIG01000001.1 GCF_000423585.1 Salinimicrobium xinjiangense DSM 19287 | reverse complement strand
AAGCCACTATATTTCAGTTTGTGGTAAACATTAGAAATAAAAAAACCAGGTATCGGGGGCTCATCAAGAACCGAATGTGGGCATTTGCCCGCGGAATGTGGATAAATCTAGTGAGGATAGCCAAAAACATGGAGAAAATGTGTCCCTGGAGTCCCGGGAAATCCCAAAACTCTTTATTTTCTGGATTTTTTCACCTTCTAAACATTAAAAATCCTCTGATTTTCTCGTTTATCATAATGCAAATAAGAAACAACAATTTAATCGTCAAATAGTAGCCTCTCAGAGCTTTTCGAAATTAGGCTTTTTAGAGGTGACTCAACCTTAAGCATTGAACCTACTTCTTACATGCGAACACGCCGGCAATGAAATTCCGGAGCAATATTCCGAATATTTCGAAGGAGCAGATGAAGTCCTGGAGAGCCATCGCGGCTATGATCCCGGAGCACTGGATCTTTTTAACCGGCTTAGTGGCCTGGCCATTTTTTGTCAGCCTTACATGATAAGCCGCCTGTTGGTAGAACCTAACAGATCTTTAAATCACCCTCAACTCTTTTCAGAACTCACTTCACCTATGGAGGAGTCGGAAAAGGAGGATATTCTCAATGATTTTTACCTGCCGTATCGCAATTTCATTGAAGGAAAGCTTGAGAATTACATATCCGAAGGAAAGGAAATCCTACACATATCTGTACATACTTTTACCCCTGTGCTAAATGGGGAGGTGAGAGATGCAGACATCGGACTTTTATTTGATCCTTCCCGTGACTTAGAAGCAAAATTTTGCGAAAGCTTCCGGAATAAATTTCTGGAGCAGGACAGGAATCTGAAAGTCCGGTTTAACTATCCTTACCTGGGCATAGATGACGGATTCACCACTTCTTTAAGAAAAATATTTCCGGAAGGATATTTAGGTATAGAACTGGAAGTCAATCAGAAATTTGTCAGCGATAATAAAATGGAAAAGCGCCTCAAAAATGACATTTTTGAGGCGCTTTCTAAAGCTGTTAATCATTTATAGATCAGCCATTGAGGCTTGACTCCAGGGAAATTTCAGTATTCAGCAACCTTGAGATAGGACAATTTTCCTTGGCATCTTTCACCAGTTCTTCAAATTTTTCCTGTGAGATCCCGGGAACTTTGGCTTTTAAAATAAGATGTGACTTCTTCACTGTTCCATCTTCAAAAGTTATATCACATCTTGTTTCGAGTTCTACAGGATTAAAATCTTCTTTGGTCAAATTGGCCGACAATTGCATTGTAAAGCAACCGGCATGAGCTGCCCCAATCAATTCCTCGGGATTTGTTCCCTTTTCATTTTCAAACCTGGTGTGGAAAGAATATGGTGTGTTCTGAAGCACCTGACTTTGGGTTGACAAATGACCTTTTCCTTCTTTAATGGTGCCGTTCCATACGGCTGTAGCATTTCTTTTCATTGGTTAGTTATTGTTTTTAAGTGATTTCATATCTATTACAAATCTATAGCGAACATCTGCATTTAACGTGCGTTCATAAGCTTCATTGATCTGGTCTATGTTGATCATCTCTACTTCTGAGACTATCCCGTGTTCTGCACAATAGTCAAGCATTTCCTGGGTCTCCTTGATACCGCCGACTAATGAACCTACCAGACTTCTTCTTTTCATAATAAGAGGTGCTGCATGGACCGGAGAAGGGTTAGGTGGAATACCCAGAAGCACCATTACACCATCTGTTTTCAACAGGTTAAGGTACTGGTTGTAGTCATGTTGAGCAGAAACAGTATTGATGATCAAATTGAAACTTCCGGACATTTTTTTCAGATTCTCTTCACTGGTTGTAAGTTCAAAATGTGCGGCTCCAAGTTCGTTAGCGTCCTTTTCTTTTTCGGGCGAGCGGCTTAGCATTGTCACCTCGGCTCCCATAGAAGAGGCGAGTTTTACAGCCATATGCCCCAGCCCACCTAAACCTACTACTCCTACCTTATCTCCTTTTTTTACATTCCAGTTGCGCAGAGGTGAATAGGTCGTTATGCCGGCACAAAGTAAAGGCGCAACTGCATTATGGGGAAGCTTATCTGAAATACTTAGTACAAATTCTTCCCGTACCACTATGTGAGTGGAATAACCACCATACGTATGAACGTCCCTGTCTAAGGGTGATGGGGAATTGTAAGTAGCTGTAGGGCCATTGAGGCAATACTGCTCAAGGTCTTCATCACAGTTTTCACAGTGACCGCAGGAATCCACAAAACAACCCACACCCACTGTATCACCTTCTTTATAGCGGGTGACATCCTTTCCAACTTTTGTCACTGTTCCCACAATTTCATGTCCGGGCACACAGGGATATTTGGTGCCTCCCCATTCATTGCGGGCGGTGTGAATGTCTGAATGACATACTCCGCAGTACAGGATCTCGATCTCCACATCTCCGGGACCGGGTTCGGGCCGGTCAATGGTATAGGGTTGGAGATCCTTATCTGCAGCCTGTGCCGCATATGCTTTAACGTTCTTCATCTATGATTTCTTTAAATATATTACTCCCATAGGAGGTAATGTTAAAGATAAGGAATTGCTCTGCCTGTGAGCAGGAATTTCCTGGGTTTTGACCTCTTCCAGGTTTTTTAAGTTACTTCCGCCAAAACGTTCTTCATCACTATTAAAAATCTCCTTCCAGGTTCCGGTTTCTTTAATTCCTATTCTATAGTTCTCTCGTGGAACCGGAGTGAAATTGCACACCACAAGTATATCATCTTCAGGATTGTTTCCTTTTCTAAGGAAACTAATGATGCTATTCTCCTCATCATTAAAATCTACCCATTCAAAACCTTCGTGGGAAAATGCCTTTTCGTAAAGTGCAGGTTCCTTTTTATAAATGTTGTTCAGTTCTTTCAGGGTTTCCTGGATATTCCGGTGAGAATTTTCGTTAGTGAGATGCCATTCAAGACTACCATCATGATTCCACTCAGACGGTTGTCCAAATTCGGCTCCCATAAAAAGCAATTTCGTACCCGGGTGAGCATACATGTAGGCATACAATGTCCGCAGGTTAGCGAATTTGTTCCACTGGTCTCCCGGCATTTTATTTAGAATAGAATGTTTTCCGTAGACCACCTCATCGTGAGACAAGGGTAACATGAAATTTTCTGTAAATGCATAATTAGTGCTGAAAGTAATGGTGTTTTGATGATACCTTCTGTGAATGGGATCTTCACTAAAATACTTTAAGGTATCATGCATCCATCCCATCATCCATTTCATCCCGAAACCTAATCCGCCAATATATGTGGGTTTGGAAACCATGGGCCAGGCGGTAGATTCTTCAGCAATAGTCACCGCATCGGGGAATTCTTTATACACTACTTCATTAAATTCTTTTAAAAAGCTTATAGCCTCAAGATTCTCTCTTCCTCCAAATTCATTTGGCTGCCATTCTCCTTCTTTTCTTGAATAATCCAGGTAAAGCATGGAGGCTACGGCGTCGACCCGTAATCCGTCAACATGGAACTTATCTAACCAGAATAAAGCATTACTAATGAGAAATGATCTTACTTCACTTCTTCCATAATTGAAGATGTAGCTTTGCCAGTCTGGATGGAATCCTTTCTGTGGATCGGCATGTTCATAGAGATAGGTGCCATCAAAATAATGCAGACCATGCAGATCTGAAGGGAAGTGGGAGGGAACCCAATCCAGGATCACTCCAATTCCTGCTTCATGCAGACTTTCAATAAGCTGCATAAATTCCTGCGGAGTACCAAAACGGCTGGAAGGGGCAAAATAACCGGTGATCTGGTAACCCCAGGAACCAAAGAAAGGATGTTCCATTACCGGCATGAATTCCACATGAGTAAAGCCCATCTCTTTCAAATATTCCGGAAGCTGTTGCGCAAGCTCCAGATAGGTCAGGGAACGAAAATTGTCTTCGGGAACCCTTTTCCACGACCCAAGATGTATTTCATAAACAGACATTGGTTGGGGTTGTTTTTCCTTTTCCTGCCGGTCTTTCATCCAGACCTTATCTTTCCAGGTGTTTTCCAGGTCCCAAACCATAGAGGCTGTATTAGGCGGAGTTTCCCACATGAAGGCAAAAGGATCACCTTTTTCGGCTTCATAGCCGTTATTCGATCGTATAAAATATTTGTACAGGCTTCCTTTTTTGGCATTGGGAATAAATACTTCCCAGATACCGGAGTGATCCCAACGTGCCTTCATAGGATTCGCTTCCCGGTCCCAGTTATTGAAATCGCCAATCACCGAAATATTTTCGGCGTTCGGAGCCCACACGGCAAAATACACCCCCTCTGTTCCCATGTATTCCATGAGGTGGGAGCCGAATTTATTATAAAGATGATAATGCTTTCCTTCCTTGAACAAATGAATATCAAAATCTGTAAGTAAGGTGGCTTCCACAGGTTTGTCGGCCGAAGATTTTTGCTCCTCCTTTTTATTTGTAGTAGCATCTTCGACAGTTTCTTTTGCTTTTTGAGCCGCGGCGGCTACTTCCTCTTTACTAGGAGTGATATCTTCAACGAATTTTTTCGCTTTTTCAGAACCTCCAATTACTTTTTCGGCAATTGAACCTGCCACTCCCTTAATTTCTTCAGGATCTGGAATTAGATCTTTTGCCTTTTGCTCCAGATCTCTTTTTGTCTTTTCATCGGGAGTTAACCGGTCTTTCAAATTTTCTGCAGTTTCTTTTGCTGCATCCTTCAGGTCATCAGACGGGGAAGTATTGGGTAATTTCATCTTCTCCTCGGCACTTATCCCCGGGACAGATTTTTGCCGGGACATCTTTTTAACCGGTTTCTTTGCTTCCTTCTTATCTTCTGTCTCCCCTTTCTTTTTGGAAGTTTTAGGAGTAGAACCTGCTCTTTTTGCTGCAGTTTTCTTCGTCCCTGTTTTTTTCTCGGGACTTTCCTCTGGTGTAGTAGTCACTTTAGTTGCAGGGGCGGCTACATCGGGTACCTGATCGTCTGTGACCGGATCTATGAACTTAGCCGGTTTGGAAGAAGTACCTTCCTTTTTCTTTCCTGTAGTTTTCTTTCCTGTCTGGCTTTTAGGTTTAGGATTGACAGCACTGTCTGCATCGGGCATTTTTGCTTTGGGCAATCCGGTGTCAAGTTTAGTCTTTTTGTCTTCAGGCAGGGATTTCTTCTTTACAGCCGGCTTTTTGGAACCTGTGGTTTTTTTAGTATTATCACCTTCATCAGGCGTACCATTCTCCGGAAGTTTCTTTTTTGGCTTCGGAAGTTTAGGTGGTGCTGATGAAGCCTCGGCGGTTTTCACCGGAGTTTTTCCGGCTGTAGCACCTTTTTCTGAAGATCCGGATTTGCCTGACGTCGATTTAACCGATGAAGTTTTTCCCGTATCAGTTTTCTTCCGGGTTTTGTCCCCAACACCTTTCGGGCCTTTTACCTCGCCGGATTCCTCCGGTTTCACAGCTGCCTTTTTGCGTGGGTTAGCTTTTGGTGCTTTCCCTGTTTCTGAAACATTCTTCTTTATATCTTTTTTATTTTCCTCTTTCTTAGCCATTTCTTATCGTTTTATAAATGATTTAATACCCCTTAGCGGGATCAACACCCAATCTGGCCGATTGTTTAATTCATAATTCATTTCATAGATCGCCTTTTCCAGCAGAAATACCTGCATTAGGATCTCGGTATCTTCTTCATCTGGTGGGATAAAGTCATTATCTCCTACATGATCATAATATCCTTTAAGGAACATCTGGGTCACCAGGTAGTACCAATTTTCTGCCCAAAGGTCAAGTTCGCCCTCTTTTGAGGCCTGGTCAAATTCTGATTCAATTATGATACTGTAAGCAGCATAATGGAAAGATCTTACCATTCCGGCCACATCTCTTAGTGGCGATCTCTTTAATCTTCTTTCACTAAAGGAGCGGGCAGGTTCCCCTTCAAAATCTATAATAACAAAATCCTTTCCTGTCCATAAAACCTGCCCAAGGTGATAATCTCCATGAGTCCTTATTTTCATAATAGGGATCTTATGGTCATAGACCTTTTTAAAGGTATTAAGGACTTCTCCCTTCATATCCAGGACTTCCTGGGCTTCAGGTTGTATGTGTTTCGGAAGCGTCTTAATGCTCTTTTGAAGGTTCTGGAAAGCATTTCGTGTCAGTGATTGCAGCGAGGAGAATAAAGACCGCTGATAATGAAGCGAAAATGGTTCCGGTTCAAAATCTTTTTCGGCAGGGTTTGCTGCCAGGGCTTTGTGCATCTCTGCTGTTCGTTGTCCCAGAAGTGAAATTCGCTCCGGGAAGACCACGCCCATAAGTTCCTTCATGTTTTCTGAAAGATCCTGGAAGGAGAGGGGAGTGAGGTCATGTTTCACCTCCTCAAATTTCATATCTTTAGGTGTGGTAAGTACCCTCTCAAAAAAGCGGTTTAAAGCATCTTTTGTATAATCCCATGCATCTCCCTGATTTGGGATAAGGTCCTGCATCATTCCCAGCACGATGATATTTCTCGCGTCCGGCTTATATTCAATCGCTCCTACAAAACGAGGAGAGTTCTTGTAATCTGTTTTTTCTGTAAGATATCTTGTGATCTCAAGGTCAGGATTGATCGTGTTATCCAGTTTTCGGTACAACTTCAGAAAATACCTGTTATCAAATATTAACGATGTGTTACTTTGTTCTGCATTAAGGATCTTTGAGTGAACTTTCTCAGCTTCGGCCTCAAAGTCATTTTCACTGTGATAAAAAACGAGATTACCGCGTCCACTCGGCAGTTCTCTACCTTTTTTAATATTTCGGAACAGCACATTTCTGAAGCTTTCACTATAAACGGCATCAAACAGGTAACCTTCATCATCACCTATCTGAAGCTTGGCAATGACTCCCTTTGCAGGAACCTCTTTATATTCTTCATCATGTCGCGGACTTACAAACCCCAGGGGAAGCTGATAAACTTCAGGTAATCCATCGTTATAACTAACTTCAATTGTTACTAAGGTTGAAGGTAGGTCGGGCACCGGAATATCTACCTTATTAAGAACATTGATATTTTGTATGACCCGGGATTTTCCTCCAAACCATCTACAGGTATTCAAATATTCCGGAAGTACGTAATGTTCAAATTTATATCTGGTCTTGTTTTGAAGCAATTGTTCCCATTGATCGATCTGAAGAAGGGGAGTTTCAGATTTCGAGATACGTCCCTCTTCTTTCTGTAACTGGAACCAATAGTAGCCATGAGGAGCCATGGTGAATAAATAAGGATGTTCAGTTATCCTCGGAAACTTATTATGACTAAAGACTTCTACCGGAATATAACCTTCATAGGCCTCCAGATCCAGTTCGGCTGCCTGGGGAAAACGTGAAAGATTACCGAGTACAAGGATATCCTCCTCTTCATAGGTCCTTGTATAGGCAATGATCTTAGCATTACTTGGAGACAGGAAATTAATATCCCCGCGTCCAAAAGCTTTAAATTTTTTCCTCATGCCAATGATCCTTTTCATCCACCATAAAAGAGAAGAAGAATTCATCTGCTCTGTCTCGACATTTACCGATTCATATTTATATGAAGGATCAATTATTACGGGCAAATAAAGCTTATGAGGATTTGCATGAGAGAATCCGGCATTTCTATGGGAAGACCATTGCATTGGTGTTCTAACACCGTCCCGGTCACCCAGGTAAAAGTTGTCCCCCATTCCAATTTCATCTCCATAATAAATAACAGGAGTCCCGGGAAGCGAGAACAGCAACACATTCATCAATTCGATCTTATTCCTGTTGTTTTCAAGGAGGGGAGCTAACCTGTGCCTTATACCAACATTGATCTTTGCCTGTGGATCTTTGGTGTAAACCTTGTACATATAATCCCTTTCCTCATCGGTTACCATTTCCAGGGTCAGTTCGTCGTGATTACGTAAAAAGATCGCCCACTGGCAATTCTCCGGAATCTCCGGAGTCTGATCTATAATATCCATAATTGGATACCGGTCTTCCATTTTGACAGACATGAACATGCGGGGCATGATAGGGAAATGATAATTCATATGACACTCGTCTCCCTCTCCAAAATAGGCTGCAGAATCTTCGGGCCACATATTGGCCTCTGCAAGTAAGAGCTTATTCTCATATTTACTGTCTACATGAGTTCTGAGTTTTTTCAGAAATTTATGAGTCTCGGGTAGATTTTCGCAGTTTGTGCCTTCTCTTTCGAACAAGTAGGGAACTGCATCAAGCCGGAAACCATCTACTCCCAGATCGAACCAAAAATCCAATACATCAAAAACTTCCTGTTGCACCTGTAGATTATCAAAATTGAGATCAGGTTGATGACTAAAAAAGCGGTGCCAGAAGTATTGTTTGGCTACAGGGTCCCAGGTCCAGTTGGAAGGTTCTGTGTCTGTAAATATGATTCGGGTGTCCTTATATTTCTCTGGATCATCACTCCACACATAGTAATCTCTTTCTGGAGATCCAATAGGAGCATTACGGGCCCGCTGAAACCAAGGATGTTGATCTGAGGTATGGTTGATCACCAGCTCGGTAATTATTTTTAACCCCCTGTTGTGGGCTTCATCAATTAATTTTTTGAAGGTATCGAGATCTCCATAAGATGGATTAATACTGTAATAATCGGCAATGTCATAACCATCATCCCGCAGGGGAGAAGGATAAAAGGGGAGAAGCCATATTGCTGTTACTCCAAGATCCTCCAGATAGTCCAGTTTTTGAAGCAGACCTTCGAAGTCGCCAATCCCGTCTCCGTTACTGTCAAAAAATGCTTTAATATGTAATTCATAAATAATGGCGTCCTTATACCAGGTTGCCTGATCGTTTGAATTTATGGGTTTGATCATGGTTATTTTTTTATCTGATTGGTTTTTTGGTTTCAACTTTTAAAATGTGGGCCGGGACAGCTCTTGGATGCAGTTCAACATAATTCCATTCATTCTGCCATATGTAGCCGGCACCGGTAAGAAGATCCTTTACAGAATAAGACTCATGGTTTTCGATCTTAAGCCTTTTTAAGGGCACCTGTACCCAACCCGATTGAGTATGGTTTGGATCCAGATTAACTACTATTAAAAGTTTATTGGTTTCCTCCTGATCTACTTTTGAGTAACAGATCAACTGGTCGTTATCTGTGTCGCAGAATTCAATATTCCAGGTAGTCTGTAGGGCAGGATTCTCTTTTCTTATCCTGTTAAGGATACTTATCATTTCCTTGATCCGGGTATTGCGGTGCCAGTCCCAGTGGTAGATCTGGTATTTTTCTGAATGTATATATTCTTCTTTTCCGGGATAGGCTTCATTGAGTCCGAATTCAAATACAGGACCATACAAGCCATAATTGGATGACATGGTAGCTGCAAGTATAAGCCTTATAATAAAAGAAGGTTCACTCTTGTTTTCCAGAGAAATTGGCAAAATATCAGGTGTATTAGGCCAGAAATTCGGGCGGTAATACTCTCTGACTTCCGTTTTGGTAAGCTGTGTGAGGTATTCTATAAACTCTTCCTTGCTATTCCTCCAGGTAAAATAAGTGTAGGATTGATTGAAGCCGATCTTTGCAAGTTCTTCCATAACCCTTGGACGGGTAAAGGCTTCAGCCAGGAAAATGATCCCTTCGTGCTTTTTATTGATCTCCTTGATACACCATTCCCAAAAAGGAAAGGTTTTAGTGTGGGGATTATCTACTCTAAAGATGGTAATGCCTTTATCGATCCAAAATTCTACAATACTTTTAAGTTCATCCCAAAGGTTTTCCCAGTCTTCGGTCTCAAAATTGACAGGAAGTACATCCTGGTATTTTTTAGGAGGATTTTCGGCATATTGTACGGTGCCATCAGGTCTCCATTTAAACCACTGCGGATGTTCCTTCACATAGGGATGATCAGGAGAACATTGAATGGCAAAATCCAGGGCGATTTCAATATCCATGTCTTTTGCCTTTTGTACAAGTCGTTTAAAATCTTCCATACTTCCCAATTCAGGATGAATGGCTTTATGCCCTCCCTCTTTGGCTCCTATAGCCCATGGAGAGCCGGGATCTCCTTCTTCCGCTTCGGTAGCATTGTTAAGACCCTTCCTGTGACTTCGGCCAATTGGATGGATTGGAGGGAAATAAACAACGTCAAATCCCATTTTTGAAACTTCCTGCAAAACATTCTCACAATCTTTGAAAGTACCGTGTTTGTCTTTTTCTGGAGAAGCAGATCGCGGAAAGAATTCATACCAGGCGCTAAAAAGAGCTTTTTTCCTTTCAACCCTTACTTCCAGCACCTTATCATAAGGATAAGCTATGTTGCGGTCACGGGATTCATACATGACCCGGGATGCAGTATCACTAAGCGCCTCAGAAACCGATCTTGCCTCATGCTCCTCATCTTTAAGCAGGTTTATCCAATCCTTAAGTTTCTTTTTATTTGGCGCAGAGGCTCTTGGAAGTGCTTCTTCCATTAACTCTGCTCCTATAAGCAATTCTGTCTTCAGGTTTTGATTGGCCGCGGCTTTTTTCTTCAAACCATCCTGCCAGGTGGAAAAATGATCAACCCACGACTCCAGCGTATATTCATAATCTCCGGTGTCAGGTATTTTGAACACGCCGCTCCAATGGTCATTTCCCTCAAATTCCATGGGTTGTTCCTGCCATTTTTTCTCACGGCCTTTTCCTTTCTTTTTTTCGCGATAGAGAAGGACCGCATCCACCTTGTCATGGCCATCGCCAAAGATGTCGGCTTCAACTCTTATTTCTTCATTTATAACTCTTTTGATAGGATATTTTCCACAGTCAATTTGGGGTTTTACATTTCTTATACTCACTCTCTTATGACCATCAATTTTCATATGTATCTTTTAAAGGTAAAATTTTGATTATTTTATGGGAGTGCCAGTTTTTACAGGATTTCCCATATCTAAAACACTTAAATTTAGGCAAGTAAACTCACACCCTTAGTTAAAAAACTATTAAACATAAAATCTTCCATGATATCCTTCTTAGCTTTGAAAGAGACGGAGTTAAATGACAGAAAAAGATTTATGAACAAGAAAATTGGCGCTACATTAAAGAAAGATGGAAAATGTGATTTTTGTGTATGGGCCCCTTTTGCGGAATCTGTTGAATTAATTTTTAAGAACAGGACTGAACCACAGGACCTTTCCAAAGATGAAAAAGGATACTGGAGCGGTTCATTTTCTGAAGTCTCTCCCGGAACCTTGTATAAATACAGGCTGAACAAGAAAGATGAATTTCCCGATCCTGCCTCCCGATCTCAACCCGATGGGGTTCATTCATGGTCACAGGTAATACCTGTCGACGCACATGATTGGCACGACAAGAACTGGAAAGGAAGGGAGCTGGCAGAAATGAGTATTTATGAGTTGCATGTGGGAACCTTCACCCCTCAAGGTACTTTTGAAACCATAATAGATAAATTGGATCACCTGGAAGAGCTGGGAATCAATACTATAGAATTGATGCCTGTTGCACAATTTCCGGGGGAACGTAATTGGGGCTATGACGGCGTTTATCCTTTTGCTCCCCAGGACAGCTATGGAGGTGTTTCGGGTTTAAAAAAGCTGGTGGATGCCTGTCACGCCCGTAACTTTTCAATACTTCTGGACGTGGTTTATAATCACTTTGGTCCCGAAGGAAATTATATTTCGCAATATGGTCCCTATTTTACAGATAAATATCACACCCCCTGGGGGAGCGCCATTAATTTTGATGATGAATATTCAGATGCGGTAAGGAAGCATTTTATTCAAAATGCATTAATGTGGCTTGAGGAGTTTCACTTTGATGGGTTACGCCTGGATGCAATTCACGAGATCATTGACCGCGGAGCAAACCATTTTCTCAGGGAACTCAGTGAAAAAACTGATGCCCTGGAGCAAAAAACCGGAAGGAGATATGTTTTGATTGCCGAAAGTGATCTCAATGATACCAGGTTGATTAAGGATTATGAACTCGGCGGCTATGGGCTGGAAGGACAGTGGGTTGATGATTTCCATCATTCCCTGCATACCGTGCTTACCGGTGAAAAAGCAGGCTATTATGCAGACTTCGGAGAAATGGAATTATTGGCCAAAGCTTTTAAGCAGGCTTTTGTATATGATGGAACCTATTCGGTCTTTAGAAAACGTACGGTGGGAAACAACCCTGCGGGAATTTCGCCAGATAATTTTGTGGTCTGTATTCAGAATCACGATCAGGTAGGAAACCGGCTCCTGGGAGAACGCCTGGCCGAACTTGTAAGTTTTGAAAAACAAAAACTTGCAGCAGCTACCATGCTCTCTTCCCCATTCGTTCCCATGCTTTTTATGGGCGAAGAATTTGGTGAGAAAAACAGATTTCAGTATTTCGTAAGCCATGGAGATCCCGACCTGGTGAAGGCCGTGCAGGAGGGCAGGAAAAAAGAATTTGAATACTTCTTCCATAGCCGGGAAGGAGAATTTCCCGATCCACAGGCAGAAGAAACCTTCGACCATTCAAAGCTTAACTGGAATTTTAAAAATGATGAAGGGAAAAGATATCTTTTTGAATTTTATAAAATTCTTCTGAAATTAAAAAAGGAAGGAGTTTTTAAATTATTCTCCATTAAGGGAGTGCAAACTTTTACAGAAGAAGACCACAAGATACTTAAGGTATCTGCGAAAGATCATACAGGATCCTTAACCGGTATTTTTAACTTCGGGAATAGCATTTTTACTGAAGATTATTCCGGTGAAAAGACTCCAGAAGTCGTGATCTCGTCTGCAGACAAAAAATGGGGAGGTAAGATTACAGAACAGGAGCTGTTGCAGGAAGGAAAATTAAAAGTTCCTGCAGAAGCGGTACTAATTTATTCCTCCTAAAAAATTATCGATTAAAATGCCCTTTTTGAAGCCTCAGGTTTCCGGGGTTTAACTAATAATAAATAAAATGAGTAAAAAATATATTTGTGTTCACGGCCATTTTTATCAGCCGCCAAGAGAAAATCCGTGGTTAAATAAGGTAGAGATGCAGGAATCTGCTTATCCTTATCATGACTGGAACCACAGGATCAATGCAGAATGCTATGTGAGAAATTCGGCTTCCAGAATTTTAGGTGACGAAGGAAAGATACAGGCGATCATGAATAATTACGCCTGGATGAGCTTTAACATAGGTCCCACGTTGCTTGCGTGGATGGAGAATGAAACGCCGGAAACCTATGAGGCTATACTCGAAGCCGACAAACAAAGTATGGAAACCTTTTCGGGACATGGCGCTGCTTTAGCCCAGGCCTTTAATCACCTTATTATGCCGCTGGCGAATGAGCGGGACCAGGAAACCCAGGTAATTTGGGGAATTGAGGATTTCAGAACAAGATATGGCAGAGAACCCGAAGGAATGTGGTTGGGGGAAACAGCCGTTAATACCAGTGTTCTGGAAATGCTGGCCAAACACGGAATAAAATTCACTATTCTCTCACCATACCAGGCCAAAAGAGTAAGAAAAATCGGCACTACCGAATGGCAGGATGCAACAGACGCAAAGGTCAATACCCGCAGGGCTTATACCTGTAAATTGCCTTCCGGGAATGAAATAAGCCTGTTCTTCTATGATGGGCCCGCTTCCCAGGCTGTGGCTTTCGAGGGCCTTTTGAATAATGGAGAGGGTTTTGCCGACAGGCTGCGGGGGCAGTTGAAAAATAATGACGACCTGGAGCTGGTGAACATTGCAACAGACGGGGAAAGCTATGGC
Source organism: Salinimicrobium xinjiangense DSM 19287 (assembly GCF_000423585.1). GTDB lineage: Bacteria > Bacteroidota > Bacteroidia > Flavobacteriales > Flavobacteriaceae > Salinimicrobium > Salinimicrobium xinjiangense. The sequence goes on along the minus strand of NZ_AUIG01000001.1, from coordinate 470,336 downwards.
CATCACCATAAGTTGGGAGAAATGGCTCTTTCTTACTGTCTCCATTCCCTTGAGCAGGATGATAATATCAATCTGACCATTTATGGAGAGTTTCTGGAAAAATTCCCTCCCGAATACGAGGCTGAGATACTGGAGAACACCTCCTGGAGTTGTTATCACGGTGTAGAGCGATGGCGCAGTGACTGCGGATGTAATACCGGTGGTAACGGCGACTGGAACCAAAAATGGCGGGAGCCGTTAAGACAGACTTTTGATGATGTAAGGGAAAAACTGATTGTTCTTTATGAAGAGCAAATGGAACCCTATACTTCAAATCCCTGGGGGGTGAGAAATAAATATATACAGGTGATCCTCAACCGGGAACAAACTAATGTAAAGAACTTCCTTACAGAAAACTTTGGCAATGAGCTTTCTGAAGAAGATGAAGTGAATCTACTCAAGTTACTCGAAATGCAGTATCATGCAATGTTAATGTACACCAGTTGCGGCTGGTTCTTCGATGAAGTAACGGGAATTGAATCCATGCAGGATATTTTCTATGCTACCCGTGCGATACAGCTTGCGGAAGAAATTAGCGGGGACAAATACGAACCCGAATTCGTTGAATCCCTCAAAGATATTCCCAGTAACATTCCGGAGTATGGAAACGCCTATAAAGCTTACGAAATGCATGTGAAACCCATGGAGCTTGATATGATAAGGGTAGGCGCACATTATGCAATTTCCTCGGTTTTCGAGGAGTTTCCAGAGGAAGTAACGCTTTATAACTTTAGTGCCACCTCAAAAGCCAGTCATTATTATGAGGCAGGGAAGCAAAGGCTCATAATTGCCCGCACTGAATTTAGAAGTGATATTACCTGGGAAAAAGTCGATATTTCCTATGCCGTTCTATACATGGGAGATCATCATATTTTTGGAGGAGTTAGACAATATATTAGCAGTGAAGCCCTGGAAGATCTACATTCCAGGATGTCCACTTTCTTTGAAAAAGGTAATATCTATGAAATTTTTAATCTAATGGATACACATTTTGGAAATCATAACTACTCTTTCTGGCATTTATTTCGTGATGAACAACATCTTATCATGAAACAGGTGATGGAAAACAATCTTACGGGTGCAGAAGGAGCTATGCAACAGTTATATGATAATACATACCCTTTGCTTAAAACCTTCCAGGAAATAAATATGAGAGTGCCTTCAAGGCTCAAATTACCTGTAGAAATGGCTGTAAATAACCGTCTTGTAAAGGAGTTGAAGAAGAAGGAGTTCAACTTCAAGAAACTTGTTAAACAAATTAAATCGGCAGTTGCAATTGATGCTAATCTTGACCTGGTGACCCTCGATTATCTGGTAGATAGAAAATTGACTGAAAAAATACTTATTCTGGAAAAAGATCCTGCAAATCTATCCCTTCTTCATGAGATCAATTCTATGGTACGAATGATAGATGAAACTCCCGTAAACCCCGAAAAATGGGAAGTTCAGAATATCACATTTGGCATAAAGGAGGACCATTATGAGGAAATGCTTAAGAAAAGTGAAAATGGAGATGAAACTGCTGAAGCCTGGATTGAGGCTTTCCATGAACTGGAAGAGTCTGTAAACCTGGTTGTGGAATGAAAAATCCGGTTTCTACATATCGCGTTCAATTATCTCCGGAATTCACTCTTGCAGATCTACAGGAAATAATCGATTACCTCGATTCCTTCGGGATTTCCACGGTCTACTCTGCACCTTTTTTTCAGGCCCGCAAGGGCAGCAGCCATGGTTATGACATTACAAATCCCTTTCGACTGAACAAGGAAATTGGAAGGCTGGACGTCTTCAGGAAGATCAGTAAACGGCTTCAGTTAAAGAATATGAGCTGGCTACAGGATATAGTACCCAACCATATGGCCTTTGACGGAAGTAACGTATGGCTTCAGGATATTTTTGAACTGGGTCCTGAATCTGTTCATTATAACTCCTTTGATATTAATTGGGAGGATGGAGGTAGAGTAATGGCACCCTTCCTTGGGAGTCCGCTTGAGGAGGTACTCGCTCAAAAGGAGTTGCAACTTAAGGTTTCAAAGAAGGGACTTTTCTTTAAATATTTTGATCAGGAATATTGTGCTTCCGCCAAATCCTACCAGAAAATCCTGGATGAGAATTTTGATGAAAAATGGCATGAACAACTGAAGAATGCTTCAGCTAAAAATGAATCCTGGCAGGAACTTAAGGAATTTCTGGTGAGGGAAATGAATAAAGATGCCGGGTTCAATGATAGATTACATGCACGTTTGGAAGATATCAACGCTTCTGAAGCAAAGTTGAAAGAAATTCTTGACGAACAGTTTTTTATTCCTGCTCACTGGAAAGAAACAGAGCGACACATCAATTACAGACGGTTTTTCACTATTAATGATCTCATCTGCCTCAGAATGGAAGATGAGGAAGTTTTTGATAATTATCACCGCTTTATCCTGCAGTTGTGTGAGGAAAACCTGATCCAGGGGCTAAGAATTGACCATGTAGACGGCCTTTTTGACCCCAAAGCTTACCTGGAGCGTTTACGACAAAAACTGGGGCCAGATTTTTATATCGTAATAGAGAAGATCCTGGAGTGGGATGAAAAACTTCCGGTACACTGGCCTGCGGAAGGAACCAGCGGATATGGTTTTTTAGCAAGTGTGAACCAACTGTTAACCGATCAAAAGAGCGAACAGGAGTTCACAGAAGCTTATGAAAGCATAGATCCAAAAAATTCTGATTATAACGACCTGGTATATCATCAGAAACTTTTCATATTAAATGAAAGAATGGGAGGTGAATATGCGAATTTGTGGAACCTGGGTCTTAAGCTAAATCTGTTTGAAGAGGAAGCAAACGCAGAAAAGGAAGCACTGGGGAATTTTCTTGCCGGTTTTCCGGTTTACAGGATCTATCCTGAAGAATATCCACTTAGAAAAAGGCAGAGAAAGATAATCGATGCCGCTTTCCATAATGCTGTTTCTTATGCTCCATCCCTTGAAAAAGAACTGGAAAAAATAAAACAGATATTTCTTGGAGAGGCCGGAAAAGATAAGGATGCCATGCTGCAGTTCCTTCAGCGTTGTCAGCAATATACGGGACCTTTGGCAGCAAAAGGGGTGGAGGACACAACATTTTACATCTTTAACGAATTGATCTCCCATAATGAAGTAGGAGACTCCCCTGAAAATTTTGGGATTTCTGTTGAAGGATTCCACAGGAGAATGCAGCTTAGAATGCAAGATTTCCCGCTTTCCATCAACGCTACTGCCACTCATGACACAAAACGCGGAGAGGATTCAAGGATGCGGCTCAATGTACTGAGTGAGTTAGTCGGGGAATGGTTTGAAAATGTGAGGCATTGGAGATCTATAGGAAAGGAGATCCGGGAAAATTCCGGACCAAATAATAATGAGGAATATTTTATTTTTCAGATGTTAATTGGCGCCTGGCCTTTTGAGGGAGATCCCGGAGAAGAATTTTACAAACGCTCTACCGCTTACCTTCAAAAGGTATTGAGAGAAGCAAAGGAAAACTCTTCCTGGGCTGCACCGGATGAAGCCTATGAGGAGGAGGTTTATACTTATCTTAAAAAACTCATCGGCCACCCGGGTTTCCTGAAATCTTTTAATCCATTTCATAAAAAAGTAGCAGTTTACGGAGCTATAAAATCCCTCTCCCAGGCCTTACTGAAGGTAACAGCTCCGGGAATTCCGGATATATATCAGGGTACAGAATTGTGGGATCTCAGTTATGTTGATCCGGATAACCGAAGGCCTGTGGATTATGATCTCAGAAAAGAATACCTGGATGAACTGGAGAATATTTCTGTAAATGATCTCAATAAGCTAAAGCAGGATTTCACATATGGTAAAATAAAAATGTATTGTCTCCACAAGGCTCTTAAGACGCGGAGAAATCTCCCTCAGCTTTTCGAAGAGGGTGCATATCTTCCTTTGAAGGTTTCGGATGGACATGATGAGAAAATTGTGGTTTTTGCCCGCAGATCTAATGACAGGATTGCTCTCGTGATAGCTCCATTAAAGGTAACCTCCCTTTTTTCTGAAGATATGGAATTCAGGATTGAGGATTTTAAGGATGTTAAAATAGAAATTCCAGAGGAACTGAAAGGTGATTTTACAGATGCATTTTCAGGAAAAAAATATAGTTCCGGTTCTATTTTGATTTCCGATCTTTTCACCGATTTTCCCGTCGCATTATTAACAAACTCCAATTAACATGAAATTAAAAAGAAGCAGTGGCATTCTTTTACATATAACCTCCCTTCCCGGAAAATTCGGAATAGGGGATTTAGGCCCTGAAGCTCATAAATTTCTTGATTTCCTGAAACGATCGGGACATAAATACTGGCAGATATTACCTCTTAATCCTACAGATGGGATATATCATCACTCTCCATATAGCAGCCATTCTGCCTTTGCAGGTAATCCAATGTTGATTAGCCCCAGCTTACTTGAAGAGGACGGTTATATTGATCTGGAAGATTTTCCGGCACCTTCGGGATTACATGAAGGAAAAGTCGTTTTTGATACTGTAGAAACTTATAAACATCTATTGTTTGAAGCAGCCTTTTCAACCTTCAAATCCTGGAAAGGAGTAAATCCCGGTTATGAGGAGTTTCTTTTGAATCACGCCTCCTGGCTTGATAATTACTGTCTGTATTTAGCTTTGAGACACAGGTATAAGAATGCAAATTGGGTAGAATGGCCCGCCGCACTTCGAGACAGGAATCCGGCTGCTTTAGAACAGGCAGAAGAAGAACTTAGAGATACGATAGAAAAGGAAAAGTTTGTACAGTATCTTTTCTTCTCTCAATGGGGAAGGCTAATGAAGGAGGCGCATAACCGGGGAATAAAGATCTTTGGAGATGTACCTTTTTATATCAATCATGACAGTGCAGACTGCTGGACAAATCCCGAATTATTCAAATTGAATGAGGATAAAAATCCTACTCATGTATCGGGCGTACCGCCAGATATGTTCAGTAAAACAGGCCAGCTATGGGGAACTCCTGTATATGACTGGGAGGAACTAGAGAGACGGGAGTATGCCTGGTGGATAGATCGATTGCGGCAAAACCTTTTGTTGTTTGATGTGGTAAGGATAGACCATTTCAGGGCGTTTGCCGCTTATTGGGAAGTTCCGGCAGGGGAGAAGACCGCTATTCACGGAAAATGGAAAAAGACTCCTGGAATTGATTTTTTCAGAGTGGTAAAACAACACTTCCCAAAAATGCCATTTATAGCCGAAGATCTTGGGGTACTGGATGAGCCGGTTTATGAGCTTTTGGACGCCTATAATTTTCCCGGAATGAAGGTCCTGCAATTTGCATTTGGAGATCCTAACAGGGGCAATCCCTATATTCCTTATAATCACAGCTTCAACAGCATTATTTATACAGGAACTCATGATAATAATACCACTCTTGGATGGTATAGGGAAGCGGGTAAAGAAGTAAAGGAACATGTGAGAGACTATCTGGGCAGGAAAATCTCTGAAGAAGAAATCCCCGAGGTTTTTCACAGGATGGCACTGCAGTCGGTAGGAGGGATAGCAATCATTCCGCTACAGGACATCATTGGATTAGGAGGGGAGGCCATTATGAATACCCCCGGTAGTACAAAAGGAAACTGGTCCTGGAGAGTAAGATCTTCAGAAATACCCATGGAGCGCTCTCACAAGCTTTTTAAACTTAATGAATTATATGGACGGGTGGATCTTCACGAAGAGAGGTCCTGAAAATGGCATTTTAGAGACATAAAAAACCCGGAAATTCGATCCGGGTTTTTTTTGTTCTTACGCTGCATATTTTCTACAGGCATCTGCACATTCCCTGCAGGCTTTTGCACAATCTTTACAGTGCTGGTGTTCGTGTTTCTCGCATTCTTCTGCACATTCTTCGCAGATTTGGACACAGTAGTCCATAAGTCCCTGAACATTGCTATGTTTGGTTACCAGAACATCGGCTACTGTTGCGCAAACTGAAGCACAGATACGGTCAATTCTGATACACTTTACCATCATTTTCACATTATCCTCATCGAGGCATGCATCAGCACAATAATTACAATGATTAATGCAATTGGATAACTTGTTTAATATTTCCTGATTTCTCATTTTGATTATGTTTTAAGTGGTTAAACTTATTTATTTCAAGTTAAGAAACAGGACAGGGAATAACTGTAAAACGCTGTTAAACAATAAATAATAAATTCTAAATTATGAGAAGGTTCTAAAAATCCTTTTTCCTGATTACCCGGGCAATATTTAAAATTGGAATAATCACCCATAACAACAGGACCATCAGTGAAGCAATTAATCCTTTAGAAGTTCCAAAAAAGTCTTTAAAAACAGCTCCTGTGTATCCCAGTAAGGCAGATATATCCAGCTTGAGCAGAATTAAAATACGGGAGAGATCAATAGGATTGAACATGGAAGCAATTAAGGAAAATTTATCCAGGGGATATTCCTGAAAATATATAAGAGAGAGGAGGAACAGTCCGTCATAGATAACCGCCAGGAATAACCAAAGCAGAATGGCATATCCAAATCCCTTTATTTTGTTCTCTGTGGAAATCGCAATGTTAAATGCAAGGGCAGAGAAAATAAGAGTTAAAAATATTCCTATTACAAGTAACATCGAAAAGTCCCATATTACTGCCGATTTAAATAATCCATAAGCTGCAAATGGAATTCCCAGTCCAAGTATAAGACTTAAGGAGAGGGACAGGGCGACTCCGAAATACTGGCCTAAAAAAATAGAGCTGCGTTTTACAGGCTGAGCGAGCAGGAGGTCGGTGAATTCTCTTGAATTGTAGTAATACATTACCCCGAATATAGTTCCGATAAGAGGCACAAGCATGATGATAACATTCATGAGGGTGATCACGGCATTGGAGAGGTCATTATTTAAGAATAAAAGTACAAATCCTAATAGCAGATAGAATAGGAAGTAGACATAACTCCAGCTACTACGGGTAAGATCAAAAAAACTATATTTTAATATTTTAAGCATTTTCAGGGGATATCAGGTGAGCGATAGCATGGTCAAAACTGGATTTTCCTGTAGATGATTTAAGATCTGCAACAGTACCATCAAAATATATTCTTCCTTCGAGCAGGAATAAGATCCTGTCAGAGATCTCTTCGACGAAACTCATAATATGAGAGGTGATTATTATTGTTTTTCCTTTTTCTTTTTCTTGCTGAAGTAAATCCCTTAGGTGTAAAAGAGAAACAGGATCAAGGCCCGATGTAGGTTCATCAAGAATAACAATAGGACTGTCGAACATAAAACATAACACTAGGTTTACTTTTTGCCGGGTTCCTCCGGAAAGTTTGTTTAATTTTTTATTGAGAAAGGGTTCCAGATTAAAGAATGCTATCAGCTCTTTGTCGCGGGCCGGTTTATTTCTCAGATCCTTGATCATACTTATGAGCTCTGTAACCCTGAGATTTCCGGGAAAATTAGCAATTTGAGGCAGGTAATCGATCTCTTTCCGATAATTCCAGCCTTTCCTGATATTCTCCTTCATTACCAGGACTTCTCCCTTATCTGGAACAACCATTCCCAGGATGCTCTTTATCAATGTAGTTTTTCCTGATCCATTTGGGCCTAAGACAGCAATGATTCCTTTATTTTCGATTTCCAGCTCAAGCCCGTCAAGTACCTTTAATGCTCCGAATTTTTTATGTAAATTCTTAATATTTACCATACGATCTTTCTCATTTGGGGCTTATCATCCACTAACTCTGCCGGTGTAAATATAGGTGAGACTTTTTCCGAAAAATCCATAAGATGAATAAACGTACTCCTTAAAAGGATGATAGCTTCGGGAGTTCTGTTTACAAGGTAGGAAAACAGCTTAACAGGCCTGTATGGTACATCTCCAATCCCATCTTTATCCAAATCATAGCCTGTATATTCACTCCAGTAATTTCCTGTAAATTCATTTTCATTGATCCTTCCGGTATAGGCTACATCAAAAGAATTATGGAGAAAATTGTTATCGATAAATACGTTTTTATAGCAGGCACCGCGGATGCGGACTGCATAGCCATTGTCTGCAAATTCATTAGCTTCATAAAGGATCCTGTTAGTGTTATCTGCACTTATAGCAATTGTATTATCGTGGAAATAATTGTTTTTCAGCTCAGAATCATCAATATCCTTTAATAGCAGACCGTAAGAAGCACTGCCCCAATTCTTCCTGAAAATGTTTCTGTGCATTTTTATAAACTTTGAATACATTACCGCTACACCGGCCCCATTATTTTCAAAAGTATTGTCTAAATAATCATTGTTATTGGAAAACATAAAGTGCAAACCATACCGCAAATTATTTTTACAGAAGTTCTGAGTGAGCCTTGAGCCACTTGTGAATTCCAGGTAAATACCATCGCGTACGCCAATAATACTGTTATTATGGACCAGGATATTTTCCGAATTCCATAAATGAATACCATTTCCCGAGTTAGCCTGGTCCCGTGCGTCACCGGTTATCTCATTACCTGTTATCTTACCATTGGATGAGCGTTCCAGGAGGATACCAAAGAAGATGTTATCAAGACGATTATTTTTGATTTCAAAATTTTTCGACCGGGATACCAGTATGGCAGCGAAGTCACTGGTATGGCTGGTTCCAATGTTAATAATTTTTAAACCTTCTACAGTAAAGTTTTCTGCACGTATGGAAAAAGCATTTCCATTAAATTGGGCATCGATCACCGGTTCATTTTCTCCGATAATATGAAGGGATTTATCTATTACAGTAATTTCATTCTCGTAATAGGTGCCACTTTTAATTCTTATAACATCACCATCTTTAGCAAGATCTACCGCTTGTTGGATGGAGGAGATTTCACAATTTTTACAAACTTTAATTTCGCTCGCCTGTAGAGAAAATATTAAAAAAGTGAAGAGAAGAAAGAATAACCTTCCCATAACTTAATTGTTTAAAGAAAGAGAGTCTCTTCCCCGAAAGAGGTTGACGATTTCATTCCAGGAATACACATCGGCAGACTTACTGTTTACCTTGTCGGCTTCTTTCTTCAATGCCGCAAGATTTTCACCCATAGGACTTTTAATAGTATCATTCTTTATAAATAAGGCAGTCTCGACTTCAATCATAGTGCCCGGTTCTGTAAAATCTGCTACCTGCTGTGTAGCCATTTCTGTGTTATTTTGTATTTGATGATTAATAAGACATTCAATCGCATCAAATTTGAATTGTTTTCCTTTTTCAGTAACTGCCTGTGCAGAAAAAGATTTATCAACTATGGTCATTTCGCAGTAGCTACATGCATCTGTACCGTAATTTATTGGCTCAGGCTGGGTGCTACAGGAAAGCATTGTAAAGACAAACAGCAGGTAGAACAGATCTTTCATATTATTTCTTAGTTTTTGACGGCTCACTTCTATAACCAACAAACCAGGCTACTAAAGTAAGAAACATTCCAAGGAACATAAGATAAGCTCCGGTTCGCGGGTAGGAGTGGGCTGTGAAGTTCAGTATTTTTTCAGAACCCAATAGGGGTGGTTTATAACTTAATGGATTTCCCTCGGAGTCCGTGAGCTTTATAATAGCTTTTGGGTCCAGGTCTGTACCGTATTCGATAAGCCAATTGTTGAAATCATACATTCCCAGAATACCCAGGATTGTCATTAAAACCAGCCAGCCCAGAAACCAGTGGGGGCTTATTTTTCCAAAAAAACCAAGGAGACCAAGTAGGATACCCAATCCGGCCATTGTACCAATCACTATTGGAAAAGTGTTGAATTCCCACATTTCTTCTGGTTTAGGAATTTTTTTCATTCCAATATAGTGGTTAATTCCATCTATATTCTGAATATCGAATTCCTCTTCTCCTTCAATTCCTGCAATGAATATATCCATGCCGAGAGGATCTGGATACTGTGGGGCTTCAAGTCTAATATTCCATAAAGGATATATAAAAAGGCCTAACAATAATGCTGAGCCAATAATCATTAATATTCCTGAGGTTTTCATTTGTTGTTATTTAGAAAGAAAGCGGGTAGTTAAACCCTATCCCGCTTTCTAAATATTGAAGAGTTGAAACTTATTAACTAATTAAACATAAGGCTACTCTCCATCCAGCGTCCATCTTAATGGTACATTGGAATTTTTTCCAGATACCCTGACGTATCCCTGCATCTCCTGATGTAGGGCAGAGCAGAAGTCTGTACAATAGAATGGCCATACCCCTTCTTTCTTAGGTTCCCAGGTAGTTGTCTTGGTTTGCCCCGGCATGATCAGTAATTCAGAGTTATTGGCTCCTATAATAGCAAAGCCGTGGGGTACATCAAAGTCCTGTTCCAGGTTGGTCACGTGGAAGAAAACTTTATCTCCCACTTTAATTCCTTCCAGGTTATCTGGTGCAAAGTGGCTTCTTACAGTAGTCATGTAAACATGTACATTGTTTCCGTCGCGTTCCATTCTTGTATCAGCTTCACTAAGAGCAGCTCTGGCATGCTTGTTCTCATCCAGCCTGTAGATCTTCTTAGAATTTGGCTTAACCTTATCGGCAGATATACCTGCTGCATAATGTGGCTCCCCGTGAGTTGGGAAGTCAAGTAAGAGTTCCATTTTCTCTCCCGAGATGTCATAGAGCTGAGCAGAATGTTCCAGTTCAGGTCCCGTTGGTAGGTATCTGTCTTTTGTGATCTTATTCATAGAGATAAGGTACTTTCCTTCAGGATTTCTTGAGTTTCCACCGGGAATCATGAGGTGCCCTACAGAGTAATAACTTGGTTGCCTGTCAAGAACTTCCCATGTTCCTAACTTCCATTTTACCACTTCAGAAGAAATGAAGAAGGTAGTATATGCATTCCCCTTGCCATCAAATTCTGTATGTAGGGGTCCGAGTCCACCTTCTTTTACAGTTCCTGCAAGAGTAGAATCAAAGTTAAGAACCGGAATACCATAAGCTTCTCCTGTGAAATCTTCATTTTCAATCGCCTGTATCATTTTAGAAAAAGAATGCACAGTTAGGTCTGTAGAAAGTTTCCCATTCCCACCAATATATTCACCTGAAGGGTCTACGTCACAACCATGAGGTGATTTTGGGGTGGGCATAAAGAATACCGCATCCCCGACTTCACGTGGATCCACCCTTAATACCTTATTCATCATAGTGGAAGTGGCAGTGTGTGTACTGTGGTCATAAACATTGTGCGCATATTCGGCATCAATTTCCTCACCACCACCATTTTGTACATATTCCTGAATTTTCTTCCAGTTAACAGCGGCTATGAAATCCTTATCATTCTGTGATGCGTTTACCTCCTGCATAGTGTGGGCTTCTTCTGTATTATAAGTGGTGAAGAAGAACCAACCATGAGAGTCACCGCGTCCCGGGTGTGAAAGGTCATAGTTGAATCCGGGCATATCAAGCTGGAAATCGATTTTCATTCTACCGTCATCTCCTACCGCGATAAAGGTGAGAGGCCCTTTGAAATTGCCTTTCATTTCCTCTATCGGCATATCCTTTTGGGGATAAGGAACAGAGAAGCGGGTTCCCGCCACCACGTATTCCGTGTTTTCTGTAACAAAAGATGAAGAGTGGTTTCCTGCACTGTGGGGAATTTCTATGATCTCTTCGGTTTCAAAAGTCTCAAGGCTTATTCTGGCAATACGGGGAGTATTGTTTTCATTGATAAATACCCATCGTCCATCGGTGTCTCCGTTAGTTTGAGAAATATCCGGGTGGTGAGAATCCCCCCATGGTATAAAACCAAATGATGTATTCAACATGGGACGGGTCTCTTCAGAATATCCATAACCGGAAGTAGGGAATTGAGAAAAGACCGGGATCTCTTTCAGCATTCGACCCGATGGTAGGCCATACACTGTGAGGTTTCCGCTATATCCACCCGAAATAAAGGCATAAAATTCATCATGTTCCCCCGGAGCCACATATACTCTTTCGGCAGCATTGGAAGCCATTGCACCACTGGAGGATCTGTTCGAGGATTTCCTGTCATCATCTCCGCAACCCACCATGAGCAGGCTCAGAAATGTTATTGATAAAATAAATTTAAAGTGTTTCATTGAAAGATAGATTAATTGTTTTTAGGTAAAATAACCTGATCCACCACGTGGACCCAGCCATTACTTGCTTTTACTGTTCCGAGTATTTTGGCACCTCCTACGAGGATATCTTCCCCTTCCTGAGTTATTTCCACATTTTCTCCGGAAGCCATATATAGCGTTCTTCCTTTTTCAACATTTTTAATAAGCATGTCAACAGGATAATTACTTGGAGCCACATGATTTTTGAGAATGTACGCCAGTTTTCCTTTGTTCTCAGGTTTCAGAAGGTCTTCCACTGTACCCTGAGGAAGTTTGTCGAAAGCTTCATTAGTAGGAGCAAAGACAGTAAGAGGTCCAACGTTTACAAGAGCATTTTGTACCTCGGCCGCCTGAACAGCAGCTACAAGAGTAGAATGATCTGGAGACTCCACTGCTACACGCAGGGCATTTGGAGTTTCACTGTCATCATCAATAAAGGCCTGACCTTTATTCGATTCAGATTCTGTCATTTCCCGGGAAGGAGTAGGAGTGGACTCGTCTTTACCGGTTTCATTTTTACAACCGGCAATGACAAGTAGGACAGCTAGAATTAAAAAAGTGGATTTGACAATTTTCATAAATAATGGTTTTGGTTGAGACGGTTTAAGTTGGATGACATATCAGGAAATTAATTCTCCTGATCATACTTCCGGAAATATTCCAGAATAGCTCTTGCTTCCTCTTCAGAAAGATTTTGGTTGGCCATTACTGCCATGTTCGACTCCACCAGTAATTTCTTGGCGATAGGATCTTCCTTGATCATTTGTTCAGGATTCAGGATCATGTTCATAATCCACTCTGGAGAACGTCTTTCGGTTACTCCTGCGACGGCAGGTCCAACAAATTTCTTGTCCATTTTATGGCAGGCAGAGCACAGGTTCTTGAAAAGTTCCTGACCCCTTGAAGCCATTTCCTGATTAATTCCTGGTTCAATGGAAAGAGATGTGATTGGACCAACACCCTTGTTATCCATGTTGTCTACTTCGGCAGTGGTAGAGACAGCTTCCTCTACCGTTTTTTTCTGAACCTCCTTATTGGTATCTGTAAGTTTAATTTTTTCTTTTTCTTCCTTTTCTCCACAACTAAAAGCCAGAAGTATGAGGAAAACCGATAAGAATTTAAATGTTAATTTCATGATAAGGTTATTAATGTTATGCTGCAAATTTAAGATATTTACTCGAAAATAGGATAAAAAGATCTTTAAATATTTTTAAAGCGATGTGGATACCCGAATTTCAGGTCTTTATGAAAAGACAGACGAATTATATATTGAAAATTAGATCTATTTTAGCATATTAAATATGATAAGAATCAGGATTCTTTTAAATTTGGACCCTCAGGTCCGTTTTTAGGATCCATAAATCATGAAACCACAAATTAAATCAGTTCATGTTATCAAGCTCCAGTAAATATGCTGTGAATGCCGTGCTGTATCTCGCAGTACATTCCAGTAAGACAAATAAAATAAGGGCAAAGGAAATTGCAGAAGCAATAAAGCTACCATCACCATTTTTAGCCAAACTATTACAAACCCTATCAAGGGAAAACATTATTTCCTCATCTAAAGGGCCCACCGGTGGTTTTTATGTTACCCCCGAAGCCCAGAAGATGCCACTTTTGGCAGTAGTAAAACTTATCGATGGTACAGACAGGCTGGATGAGTGTGTGTTGGGGTTAAAAGAGTGTAGCTCAGAAAAACCCTGTCCTGTACATTTTTCTGTACAACCTTTAAAATACAAATTTCGAAAGGAGCTCGAGGAGAATAGTATTGCAAGCTTTGCTGAGAAAGTAAGAAGCGGGGAAACCTATTTATTTGTATAGGTAACCCCGCTCAAAGATGTCATTTTTGAAGCCGATTAAATCAAAGCCAGTGTTTGCTTAGCGATCTCCAATTCTTCATTTGTTGGGATCACAAGAACTTTTACGGCTGAGTCCTTTTTGGAAATAGCTCTTATCTCCTTAGATCTCAGACTGTTCTTTTCTTCATCAAGAGAAATCCCCAAATAGGTCATATCTCTACAAACCATTCTGCGAATTACGTCAGAGTTTTCCCCAATCCCGGCGGTAAACACGACTGCATCAAGCCCATCCATTGCGGCTGCGTACGCTCCAATATATTTTTTGATACGGTAAGCATTCATCTCAAGAGCTAACTGGCATTCTGAATTGCCTTTTTCGGCCTGCTCCTCAATGTCGCGAAGATCACTGTAGCCGGTGAGACCAATCATTCCGCTTTTATGATGAAGAAGATCACTAACTTCCTTTGCAGTATATCCAAGCTGTTCGATCATATAAAATATGACAGACTGATCAATATCTCCGCTTCGGGTGCCCATGATAAGTCCGTTTACGGGACCGAATCCTAAGGTGTGATCTATGCTGTGGCCATTTTTTACTGCCGTCATGCTACAGCCGTTTCCAAGGTGGATGCTGACAATCCTGGAATCCTGTTTTCCGAGGAATTCATTTGCCTTTTCAGAAACATATTTATGGCTGGTACCATGAAAACCATAAACACGAATATGCTCTTTCTCATAGAATTCATTCGGAATGGCATATCTGTTAGCACGTGATGGAATGCTTTGGTGAAAGGCAGTATCGAAAACTGCTACCTGCAGGGCATCGGGAAATATCTCCTCGGCCACTTCAATTCCTTTCAGGTTTGGAGGATTGTGCAGGGGCGCGAGCGAGAATAGCTCCCGGATCTTAGCCTTTACATTTTCGTCTATAACTATGGTATTTGAAAAACTCGCACCTCCATGCACCACACGGTGTCCTATTGCAGGAATTTCGGCAGGATCTTTAATTACCCCGTAATCTTTGTGCATAAGATGTTTTGTAACCTCCTTTAATGCTACCGAATGATCTTTGATCTCAATCTCTTCGGAAGTATTGAAAGCTTCAGATTTATAGTGAATTTTTCCTGAAGCCTGTCCTATGCGTTCCACCAGTCCCGAAGCCATTACTTTTTCTGAAGGCATTTCGATAAGCTGAAACTTCAAAGAAGAGCTTCCGGAGTTTATTATTAAAATATTTTTCATTTTGTAGTAGTGAGTATTTAGTATTGAGAAATGAGAATATTCAAATTCTGTTTCTCTTTTTTCTTAAACCTTAAACCTTAAACCTTAAACCTTAAACCTTAAAGCCCCTGTGCCTGTATTGCAGTTAAAATTACCGTATTGAATACATCATCCACGGTACATCCCCGACTTAGATCGTTCACTGGTTTATTAAGTCCCTGGAGCATTGGGCCAATGGCCAGGGCTCCTGTTTCTCTTTGTACCGCTTTGTAGGTGTTATTCCCGGTATTAAGGTCGGGGAAAATAAGTACACTGGCCTGTCCGGCAACTTCAGATCCGGGTAATTTGCTTTTTCCGACATTCAGGTCAACTGCAGCATCGTATTGGATTGGTCCCTCGATCTTTAGATCGGGACGTTTGGTCTTCACGATTTCTGTAGCCTCCCGTACCCTGTCAACATCCTCGCCTTTTCCTGAACTTCCGGAAGAGTAGGAGAGCATGGCAATCTTTGGCTCAATTCCAAAGGCCTTGCTGCTTTCGGCAGAAGAAATACAGATCTCCGCAAGTTCCTCGGCTGTAGGGTTAGGATTAATTGCACAATCTCCAAAGACGGATACTCTGTCTTCAAGACACATAAAGAAGACCGAAGAAACTACAGATACTCCGGGTTTGGTCTTAATAAATTGCAGAGCAGGTCTAATTGTATGTTGGGTAGTATGAGCTGCTCCCGATACCATTCCATCTGCATGTCCTTTATGGATCATCATGGTACCGTAGTAGGATACATCACTCATAAGATCCCGCGCGATGTCCATATTAACATTCTTATGTTTCCGCAATTCATAGAAAGTTTTGACATAATCATCAAAATGTTCTGAGGTGGTAGGGTTGATTATCCTTAGTTTGGAAAAATCCATGGGAAGTGCAAGATTCATGATCATTTTCCTGATCTCTTCTTCATCTCCCAATATGGTAAGATCAACGATATCCATGGCAATAAGACGGGAAGCCGCTGTGAGTATTCGCTCATCTGTACCTTCGGGTAAAACGATATGTTTACGTTGCTGCTGAGCACGTTTTACCAGGCTGTACTGGAACATACGTGGCGTGAGCCCTGTAGGCTTAAGTCCCGCAAATCTTTCAATTAAAGGATCAATATTGATGTATTTCTCAAAGGTGCTAATGGAAGTTTCGATCTTTTGAGTACTATCGGCATAAATATTTGAGTTTATCGCTCCCACTTTATTGGTCACCTGGAAGGTTCCTTCTTCAACAGAAATTATTGGAACCACCTGGGAAAGACCTTCTATTAGTTTGATGATCGAATCTTCAGGGATCAATCCTCCTGTTAAAATGATTCCCGAAATGCGGGGATAATTACTTGAAATGTGTGCCTGCAGAGCACCCAGGATGATATCTGCCCTGTCCCCGGGAGTGATCACAAGGCTTTCATTCTTCAAGTGTTTTAGGTAATTGCGTAATTGCATTGCCCCTACGTTAAAGCTACCCGATTGATTATCGAGAAATTCTTCTCCAAACAAGACTTTACCATTAAGCTCTTCTACGATCTCCTTGAGCGTTGGATTTGCCAGGGTATCAATTAGAGGTAGTGCAAAAACTGCAACATCATCGGGGAGAAACTCTCTCATCCCATTGGTAGCTATGGTAAGGTTATCAAGCTCGATCTTGTTACTCACCATAGCTATAACCCGTACATCCTTTTTAATAAAGGTTTGATAGGCCATTTGTAGGCTGCCCATTAGACCTTCCTTGGTCTTACCACGGCCACTGGCAATGATTATAACCGGTAGCCCCAGGTTTTTTGCAATGTTCACATTTTCATCGAATTCAAACACACTTCCTTCTCCCGAAAAATCACTGCCTTCCACCAAAACCAGGTCAAAATCCTCTTCCAGTTTCTTGTATTTCCGAATGATGGTATCTATGATTTCTCCCGATTTTCCTTCGTTGCGTTTTTGAATTACTTCGCTTCTTGTGTAGGCATAGGAATCTTCATAGGACATGGGAAGTTCAAAATACTTAAGCACAGTATCAATATGATTATCCCTGTTCCCCGGTTTTTCTTCATTTATAATGGGCCTGAAATAGCCTACTTTTACAGTTTTTCCCAGCAACGCTCTCATAAGCCCGAGGGAGATCAGGGATTTCCCGCTGTTAGGCTCTAAAGTCGCAATATACAGTCCTCTCTTCATAGTGTTTTAAATTCTGATGCAAAAGTAAGGCTTATTCAAAACCTGAACCGGTACCGGAGATTAAAAAGTTGTGAAAAATGACTAAAATCAGCTGAAGCAGGACGATTTTGTCTTTAAAATTTAGTGCAGAAAAAATACCCTCTAGATTTGTGATTTTAGAGAGGTGAATATTGCTAAGTCATAACTAACTGTTCTGATTAGAAAAAATGTTATTGTAAGATCTTAAATCTTTGCTTTGGCCCTTCTTTTGAAGTCACAACTTTTGCCACACTTTTCTTTTTCTTCTTTTTTACATTAGAATTGCTAATCCATTTGAGATAAGCGTAACCAATGATTCCGGCTAACAGAGAAGCAGACAGAATTCCAATTTTTGCCTGTACCAGGAATTCTTCATTAACGAAAGCGAGTTCGGTAATAAACAAACTCATAGTAAATCCTATGGCAGCGAGAAATCCCACTCCATAAATATGTTTCCATTCCACTCCTTTTGGAAGTGAAGAAATCTTGAGAGCTACCATAAGTTTTGTAAAAATTACGACTCCAAAGAATTTTCCGAAAATCAGTCCCATGACGATACCAATGGTAACAGGGCTTAAAAAGAAGCCAAAGGATTCCGAATCAATGGTTACACCTGCATTGGCAAAGGCGAATAAGGGCAAGACTACAAAACTTACAAAAGGATAAAGTGCATGTTCCAGGCGTTGCAGGGGAGGGGTGGCATCCTTGGTGAGCGACGTGAATTTTTCAATGGTATTTGTAATGGACTCTTCCCGGTGTTCTTCTTTTATATCAGGTTCTTTTTGTAAAGATTTTATACTGTAGGATAATAACCTCACCTTTCGCAGGAAGAGAGAGGTATTGATCTTTTTGCTGGTGGGAATGGCAAAGGCAGCAAGTACGGCTGCAATGGTGGCATGAACTCCCGATAGTAAAATGGCCAGCCAGAGACCGCCAATTCCCATTATCGCATAAAAGGCGGTATGGCGTATGCCAATTCTGTTAGCTGTTATAAGGATCAGAAAGAAGACGGTAGCAATAGCCAGACTTATAAAAGAAAGATCTGAAGTGTAAAACAGGGCGATCACGATCACAGCCCCCAGGTCATCAACGATAGCTATGGCTGTAAGAAAAACTTTTAAACTAAGAGGAACCCGATCTCCCAGTAAGTACAGGATTCCCAGTGCAAAGGCAATATCTGTAGCCATGGGTATTCCCCAACCCGATATGGAATCCAGTCCGCTATTAAAATAAAAATAAATGAGGGCAGGCAGCAGCATTCCGCCCACAGCGGCAGCTATTGGGAGCAGGGATTTTCTTAAGCTCGACAATTCCCCCTGCATGATCTCCCGTTTTAGTTCGAGCCCTACCAGGAAAAAGAACATCGACATGAGGCCATCATTGATCCAGTGCAGGAGATTTTTCCTTATCACCATATCATTGATACCAATATGGATATACTGCTTCCAGAAATTGTGATAAGCTTCTGCCAGTGGAGAATTAGCAAAGATCATCGCAAGTACGGCAGAAAAAATTAGAAGGAGGCCTACAGAGGTCTGCTTCTCAATAAAGCCCTTTATTGGTAATAACAGGTAGAGATCAAGACTTGATTTTTTCATAAAGCTAAGATTCCGCAGTTTTGTTAAAGATGTTTGCGGCTCCAACAGATGAAGTTATTTATTTTACCTCTACCGGGATATGATCAATATCAGTAAGCTTTCATTTTCCCCAATTCCTATAGCATATTAACGAAAAGTCAAAAAATAGAGATTAAGGGAGATTATACTGATCTTAAATGAATTGTAAAATCAAGGAAGCCCTGTATCATTCAACACAAGGCTTCGTTCTTAGTCTTTGTCAAAAAACTATTGCTTTACGCTGCAGCCAATAGCTTTGGTTTCTTTAAGGCTAACTTCCTTACCTGCTAACAATTCGTTTACGGCGTTAGCTGCGAAACGGACTTTTACAGCATCGGCATTCCGTACGTTGTCGTCAATAGCGCCTATATATTTTACCACATTTTTACCCTTTTGTTTCTGAAGCACATAAACATGAGGTGTTTTTGTGGCGCCGTATTTCGCATATATTGTTTGGCTTTCATCATAAAGATAGGGAAAAGTGAATCCCGCTTTTTCGGCTTTTTGCTGCATCAGTTCAAAAGTATCATCTGGTTGAACTTTGGGATTATTAGGGTTTATTGCAATGACCGGATAACCTTTCTTTTTAAATTCCCTGTCCAGCGCTACAATTCGCTCTTCACTTGCAACAGCAAACGGACAGGTGTTACAGGTGAAAATTACAATAAAACCTTTAGCGTCAGGATAGTCTGAAAGGGAAACCATTTTCCCGTCAACATTCTTCAGCTTAAAGTTAGTGGCTTCATCCCCAATGTTGTAACCGGTGGTAGCATTCATTTTAGCTTCTGCAAGAGGGGCCGTTATTTGCCCGTTAGCAGCGTTTTCTTTAAAACTGCTTAGAAAAAGGGCAGCAACAAGAGACATTACAGATAAAAAGATCTTTGTTTTCATAGTTATAGAATAGTTGTAAGTTCTTTATTCAGTTCTTCATAAGTAAAAGAACCTTCGAAAAATCTCAGTTCCTTACTGTTATATATAATTGTGGCAGGAATAGCGCCACTCCATTCTTCTGAAACCTTTGGGATCCAGGAGTTAGCATCGGGATCATCCAGCAATACCACCTTACTTTGCAGATCAAATTTTTTCACGAAAGGAATTACCTGATTTTGTAACTTATCGGGAAAATCCAGACTGGCCAAAACAACCTTTACTTTCCGGTCTTTGTATTGTTCATTTACTTTTTCAAAAACCGGTAATTCCTTTACACAGGGTTTACACCAGGTAGCCCAAAAGTTAATAATATAAGTGGTGTCGTTTTTTTGCTGAAGGTACTTTGTGTTGAATTCCTCAAAATTAACAGTAGGAATAAAAGCAGAAGATGTTGATTCCTTTTGTTGTACAATTTGAGATTCTATTTCCTGCGAAGCAGTTTCAGGTCCTTTTCCCTTCCCATTGTCTGCACAGGAAAGGCATAAGCCAAGCACGAGGATCATTAGTTTCTTCATCCTTAAAAATATTAATTGTGTTGGATCTTTAGAAGATTTAAACGTTTATTTTAATGAAAATATAAAAACACGATAAGGCCGAGGGTAATTTTTTTTATTTTTTGACTAACTGTTAAACAATGATATGAAAGATTTATTCTCTTCACATTCCGTTGATTATTCCCGCTATCGACCCACATATCCGGCAGAACTTTTCAATTTTTTACAAAGGCTCTGTGAATCTCATGAAAGAGCCTGGGATTGTGGCACGGGAAACGGACAGGTGGCAGGAGAGCTAGCAAGTATTTTTGAGCAGGTTTGTGCGACCGATATTAGTATTAAGCAGCTGTCACAGGCGGTTCAAAAGCCCAACATTAAATACACCAGGCAAAGGGCGGAGAGCACCAGCTTTCCCGATGATCATTTTAATTTAGTGACGATAGGACAGGCAGCACATTGGTTTGATCTTGATGCTTTTTATTCTGAAGTAAAGAGAGTTCTAAAAAAGGATGCTGTAATTGCCATTTTTGGATATGCACTTTTCAGAAGTAATACCGAAACAAATGAAGTTATCGACCATTTTTATAATAAAATTGTGGGGCCTTACTGGCAACCGGAAAGACGGTACCTGGAAGAAAATTATCAGACGATCCCCTTTCGGTTTAAAGAAATACCGATACCACAATTCCATCTGAGGCAGCAATGGAGTTTTGAGAGGTTAATTGGTTATCTTAATACCTGGTCTGCAGTAAAAAGTTATGAGCAGGAAAACAATGAGAATCCGGTGGAGTTAATCCGCAATGAACTATACAGGAGTTTTGGGGATATTGAGTCTGTCGACTTTACAATTATAGGACGTATAGGAAGAAATAATGTTTGAAATTCTATTTCCAGATGTAAAAGAAAAGGCGTTTTCAGGATTGTTCCTCAAACGCCTTTTCGTGGTGTAGGGTAAAACCTTTTTGATAAAAACACCTACTCCTTTAAACCTAAACGGTTTCTTTTGTTTTGTCTCTTAAAATGCTCTTCAAGCACCTTATCTGTTGTGGGATCGTAGCGTAAGGTTTTAAAGTTTCCGAGGGAATCAAATCGTCCAAAAGAAACTTCATCACTTGCAATTGAGGTCATTATAAAAAGACCATCGTCTGTGGTTTTTCGCAGTGTACCGAAATCCACCTCTTCCTTGTTATCTAATTTTTTTATTTTAATATTATTGAGTTCTGGAGTGAAGGTATAGATGTCTTCACTTAACTCATAAGTCTCGGGCCCGGTGAGCACGTAAAGTTCAGCTTTAGGGTCAGCTGTCGCCTGCTGTGCATTGCTTATCCCAAAAAGCAGGAAAAATGCTGCAATTACAATTGATTTCAAACTTCATATAATTTAGATTCATAAAATTAAAGTAGCGCAGAAAGAAAGGCTGATAATGCTACGTTAAAATTCTGCTGCTGCTCCGTTAATACTCCGGAATTTTTACAGGCACCAAATTCAATCCTTATACCTATATTTGCAGCCGCTAAAAAAGCATCAAAATATTTTATATGAAAGCCGGAATTGTAGGATTACCCAACGTAGGAAAATCAACCTTATTCAATTGTCTCTCAAATGCAAAAGCCCAGAGCGCCAATTTTCCTTTCTGTACTATTGAACCTAATATAGGAGTGGTCAATGTGCCGGACAAGCGTCTTGAAAAGCTGGAGTCACTGGTGAATCCCGAAAGAGTAATGCCGGCCACTGTGGAAATCGTGGACATCGCAGGTTTGGTAAAAGGTGCCAGTAAAGGAGAAGGACTTGGAAACCAATTCCTCGGAAATATTCGGGAAACTGATGCCATTCTTCATGTTTTAAGGTGTTTTGAGAATGATAATATCGTTCACGTTGATGGAAATATCAATCCCGTTAGAGACAAGGAAACCATTGATATGGAATTGCAGCTGAAGGATCTGGAAACAGCAGAAAAAAAGCTGGAGAAGGTGAAACGTGCAGCCAAGACCGGAAATAAAGAAGCTCAGAAAGAAGAAGCCGCTTTACTGAAGGTTAAGAAAGGGCTTGAAGCAGGAAAATCTGTAAGAGCTATAGAATTGACGCAGGAGGAAAGAGCTGAATTCATAAAACCTTTACAGTTCATTACAGACAAGCCTGTTATGTATGTATGTAATGTGAATGAGGAAGATGCAGTCTCGGGAAATGAATATGTGGATAGAATAAAGGAAGCTGTGAAGGACGAAGGTGCAGAGGTACTTGTTCTTGCTGTTGGAACAGAAGCCGATATTACTGAACTGGAAGATTACGAGGAGCGTCAAATGTTCCTTCAGGATATAGGATTGGATGAACCCGGTTCAGCAAAATTGATAAGAGGAGCATATCAGCTGTTGAATCTGCAGACGTATTTTACTGCAGGTGTAAAAGAAGTGAGAGCCTGGACTATTCCTATTGGTGCCACTGCACCTCAGGCCGCCGGAGTGATCCACACCGACTTTGAAAAAGGTTTTATACGCGCCGAAGTGATCGCCTATGACGATTACGTCTCATACGGAAGTGAAGCAAAAGTCAAAGAAGCCGGAAAAATGAAGGTTGAAGGGAAGGAATATGTTGTGAAGGACGGTGATGTGATGCATTTTAGGTTCAATGTATAGTATTGAGTTTTAAGTATTGAGTATTGAGATTTTTTTGGATTAGTCCTCACAGGTTTTGAAAACCTGTGAGGACTTTTTAGTTTTCGGGATCTTCATAAAAGCATAGCTTTCCAAAAATGGCATTTTTCGAGGAGAATTTTGAGTATTGAGAAATCCTGGTATTTTGTTTAGGAAAATCCACTACTTACCTTTAATAATTACCTTATTCAGAAATATTTTCAGCAATAGGTTATTTTGAATTTTGAACCTTAAATCTTGAATTCAGTAGTTGTGAAACATTTGTTAATTATTTTGTGACCGGAAGGTTTCAACTTTTTAGGGGAAAGCTTATATTAGCCACGAAACCGCAGGAGGCAGCTATGATTGAAGAAACAAAATACACCGAAGATAACATACGATCTTTAGACTGGAAGGAACATATTCGGATGCGTCCCGGGATGTATATTGGAAAACTTGGAGATGGTTCCAGTGCAGATGACGGGATCTATATTCTTCTTAAAGAGGTGATTGATAACTGTATCGATGAATTTGTCATGGGTGCAGGAAAGACCATTGAGATCTCCGTTCAGAATCAAAAAGTGATCGTAAGAGATTATGGCCGCGGAATTCCTTTAGGAAAGGTAGTGGACGTGGTTTCTAAAATGAATACGGGTGGAAAATATGATACCCGTGCATTCAAGAAATCTGTTGGACTAAACGGAGTTGGTACCAAGGCTGTAAATGCTTTGTCAAGCAACTTTAGGGTTGAATCAACGCGTGATGGCAGATCAAAGTCAGCCGAATTTGAGCAGGGGAATCTTATCAACGAAGAAGAACTGGAAGAGACTTCCAGGAGGAGAGGTACCAAGGTAACCTTTACTCCGGATGAGGTGATTTTTAAGCACTATAAATTCCGATCTGAGTATATCGAGAAAATGCTTAAGAACTACGTCTATCTCAATCCGGGACTGACGATAGTTTTTAACGGGGAGAAATTCTATTCAGAAAATGGTCTTGCCGATCTTCTTGCAGACAGTATAAAAGATGATGACAGGTTATATCCTATAATTCACCTGCGCGGACATGATATTGAAGTTGCTATAACCCACAGTAAAACCCAGTACAGCGAAGAATATCACTCGTTCGTGAACGGGCAGCACACTTCCCAGGGAGGAACACATTTAGCCGCTTTTAGAGAGGCTGTGGTTAAGACCCTAAGGGAATTCTACAACAAGAACTTTGAAGCAAGTGACGTTAGAAAATCAATAGTTTCGGCTATAAGCATCAAGGTTATGGAGCCGGTATTTGAAAGCCAGACTAAAACCAAACTTGGTTCTACAGATATGGGCGGGGATCTGCCAACGGTGAGAACCTACATTAATGATTTTCTAAAGACACAGCTGGACAATTACCTGCACAAGAATCCTGAAACAGCAGATTTGCTGCAAAGGAAGATCTTACAGGCAGAGCGGGAGCGTAAAGAGCTTTCGGGTATTAGGAAGCTGGCAAAAGACAGGGCTAAAAAAGCCAGTCTGCACAACAAAAAATTAAGAGACTGCCGTATTCACTTGGGAGACAGTAAGAAGGAGCGTTATCTGGAAAGTACACTATTCATAACCGAGGGAGATTCTGCGAGTGGATCGATCACCAAATCCCGGGATGTGAATACTCAGGCAGTATTTAGTTTAAAAGGGAAACCGCTTAACAGCTACGGTTTAAGTAAGAAGATCGTTTATGAGAATGAAGAGTTCAACCTGCTTCAGGCGGCGCTGAATATCGAAGAATCCATGGAAGATCTCCGGTATAACAATATTGTGATCGCTACAGATGCCGATGTTGATGGGATGCACATCAGGTTACTGCTAATTACTTTCTTTTTACAGTTCTTTCCGGAGTTGATAAAAGAAAATCATCTCTATATCCTGCAAACACCACTTTTCCGCGTTCGAAATAAAAGAGAGACCATCTACTGTTACAGCGAACAGGAGAGAAGGGATGCTGTTGCAAAGCTTTCAGGAAAACCAGAGATCACGCGATTTAAGGGTCTGGGGGAAATTTCACCCGATGAATTCAGACATTTCATTGGAGAAGATATTCGGCTGGATCCTGTAATGCTTGATAAGGATATGAGCATAGAAGAGATGCTAAGCTTCTACATGGGTAAAAATACGCCGGACAGGCAGGAGTTTATAATTGACAACCTGAAAGTGGAGCTGGATCTTATAGAAGAATAAAGTATGAAGTTCAATAACAGGAAGGAAACCGGAATCATTCCCTCAATTTATATAATTGTAGTGGCTGTATTTATTACCAATGCGTTTGCTTCTGTTGAACTTAAATATGATGATGTTCCCTTTAATTACAGTAGCTTAATTCCCAATATAATTGCATTGCTTGTGGGTATCTACATTTTTATTGTTGGAAAAACTTTTGAATTTGACAGCGATGGAGAAACCATAAACTTTAAAAGTAACGGGGTACTGGTTTCACAGTTCATGCATTATCGTGAACAAAGGACTGAAGTTCCCAAGTCAAAACTTAAAGATTTTAGAGTCGAAAATTACTTTTTTTACAAACGTCTGCATATTTACATCCATTCCAGGAACAGTAAAGGATACAGGCATTATAAATACAATATCACCTTTTTGACAGGCAAGAAAGTGAAGTCGTTAAAGATGTCACTGGCCAAAGTATTGGAAAAAAATAAAGCGAGGGCTTAAATGGAGAACGAGAATTTAAACGATCCGCAAGACGAGCAGTTTGAGCAGAGTGAGGAGATAAATTCAGAAAATCAGGAGGTACTTACCCGGGTGACCGGCATGTACAAGGACTGGTTCCTTGACTACGCTTCCTATGTTATTCTGGAAAGGGCAGTTCCCGCTCTTGAAGATGGTTTTAAACCTGTACAACGCCGTATCATGCATTCCATGAAGGATCTTGATGACGGGCGGTATAATAAGGTCGCCAATATCGTTGGGCATACCATGCAGTATCATCCTCACGGAGATGCGAGTATTGGAGATGCCATGGTGCAGGTGGGGCAGAAAGACCTGCTTATAGATACCCAGGGAAACTGGGGAAATATTCTTACCGGAGATGGTGCTGCTGCACCCAGATACATTGAAGCCCGGCTTTCAAAATTCGCTCTCGATGTTGTTTACAATCCTAAAATAACTGAATGGCAACTGTCATACGACGGACGGAAAAAGGAACCGGTAAATCTTCCGGTGATGTTTCCGCTTTTATTGGCCCAGGGTGCCGAAGGTATTGCTGTGGGATTAAGTACAAAAATACTGCCTCACAATTTTAACGAACTTATTGACGCCAGTATAAAGCATCTTCAGGGTAAGAAATTTAAGCTTTATCCCGATTTTATTACAGGTGGAATTGCAGATATCACCAACTACAATGATGGCATGAGGGGAGGCCGCGTAAGGGTACGGGCCAAAATTTCTCAGCTCGACAAAAATACGCTGGTAATAAGAGAAATACCTTTTAGCACCAACACTTCCACTTTGATTGATTCCATTCTTAAAGCAAATGATAAGGGTAAGATCAAGATCAAGAAAATTGAAGACAACACCTCAAGTGACGTAGAGATCGTAATTCACTTGCCGGGAAATATTTCACCCGATAAAACCATTGATGCTCTTTACGCATTCACCAATTGCGAGATATCTATTTCTCCTTTAGGATGTATTATTATTGACAACAAACCTGCTTTTTTAGGAGTTTCAGAAATCCTTAGAAGGTCTACAGATCACACGTTGAGTCTACTAAAAAGGGATCTTGAAGTGAAACTGGAAGAATTTCAGGAGCAATGGCATTTTGCCTCACTAGAGAGGATCTTTATTGAAAAAAGGATCTATCGGGATATAGAAGAGGAAGAAACCTGGGAGGGGGTGATAAGAGCGATCGATGACGGGTTAAAGCCTCATATTGCTCACCTGAAGCGTGCAGTGACCGAAGAGGACATTGTGCGGCTTACGGAAATAAGGATCAAAAGGATTTCGAAATTCGATCTTGAAAAGGCTCAGCAAAAAATTGAGGCTCTCGAAGGAGAGATCGCACAGATAAAGCATCATCTTGATCATCTCATAACCTATGCGGTAGCCTATTTTACCCGATTGAAAAAAGAATATGGAGCCGGCAAGGAACGAAAAACTGAACTCAGGTTATTTGATGATATTGAAGCTACGAAAGTTGTCATAAGAAATACAAGGCTGTATGTTAACCGGGTCGAAGGATTTGTGGGAACAGCGCTTAAAAAGGATGAGTATGTAACAGATTGTTCAGACATTGATGATGTGATCTGTTTTACCAGGGAGGGAAAGATGATGATTACTAAGGTGGATTCAAAGACTTTTATAGGAAAGGACATTATTCATGTTGCCATCTTTAAGAAAAAAGACCGCAGGACGATCTATAATCTTATTTATAAAGATGGAAAAGCCGGTGCATCCTATATCAAGCGATTTGCTGTAACCTCTGTAACAAGGGATAGAGAATACGACCTTACCCAGGGAAAGAAAGGATCTGAAATCTCCTATTTTTCAGCCAACCCTAACGGAGAGGCCGAAGTGGTGATGGTCTACCTGCGGCAGGTAGGCAGTATCAAAAAGCTGAAATTTGAGGTAGATTTTGCAGACATGGCCATTAAAGGAAGGGCTGTAAAAGGTAATATTGTTACAAAGTATCCTGTTAAAAAGATCGAGCTTAAGGAGGAAGGGGTTTCCACTCTCAAACCAAGAAGAATATGGTTTGATGACACCGTGAGAAGATTGAATGTAGATGAAAGAGGAGATCTCCTTGGAGAATTTAAAGGAGAAGACCGCCTCTTGATCATCACACAGAACGGAGTGGTGAAAACGATCAAACCGGAATTAACTACCCGCTTCGACGATGATATCATTGTGCTTGAAAAGTGGTCGCCAAAGAAACCTGTGTCGGCGATCTATTGGGAAGGGGAAAAAGAAAAGTTCTACGTTAAACGATTTATAATTGAAAATCCTGATAAGGAAGAGAATTTTATAGGAGAGCATCCCAAATCCTATCTGGAAGTAGTTTCCACAGATTATTTACCTGTGGCAGAAGTGGTATATGGTAAGACCAGGAATAAGGATCAGAAACCGAATGATGTCATAGAGGTTGAAGAATTTATTGCGATCAAGGGGATTAAGGCTCTTGGGAACCAGTTAACTTCAGAAAAAGTAAAACAGATAAATCTATTAGATCCAAAACCTTTTGTAGAGCCTGAAGAGACAGCTCCCGAAGATATGGAGGTGGTAGATGAAGAAGCTGTAGGAAACGAAGATTCCGCTGGCTCACCGAATTTTTCTGAGACAAAACTTCAAAAAAAGCCGGGTAAGACAGATGAAGCTCAGATCAAATTATTTGACGAATAATGGCATTGGGTTTAGTTAAAGAGTTTAAGGAATTTGCCGTAAAAGGCAATATGATCGACATGGCCGTGGGTATTATAATAGGTACCGCCTTTAATCGTGTCGTCGATGTGCTGGTAAAACAGGTGGTGATGCCCCCCTTATCAATGTTAACGGGAAGAATAAAGTATGGTGACAGGAAATTTGTCTTACAGGAAGCAATACCGGCAACAGATGGGGCAGAAGCTGTAGAAGAAGTTGCAATTGGTTATGGATTGCTGATAGAAGTTTTCATCGATTTTGTTATTATAGGATTTACAGTGTTCCTGGTAATTAAATTGATGAATCGTTTCAGAAAGAAGGCTGAGGACCCGAAGGACAAGAGCGTAGAGACTCCGAAAAATATAGAACTTCTTACTAATCTTACTGAATTAATGCAGGAACAAAACGAGATCCTGAAGAGAAACAACCCGCAATAAAGCACAGTTAGTATAAGCAGTGTACTAATAAGAGAAGCTCTCTTTGGGTTTTTATTTGCGTTTACCGTCCAAAGTTATCTATTCCACCTTTACAACCGTTCCTCTTTGTTTTTTGGGCTCTCCCACAAGTCCGTATTCAAAAGTATAAGAATTACCCTCTGTAGCCAGGATCTTAATATGAATTGGCTTTTCCTCAGCTCTGTTCTTTGGATTGAGGTTTGAGATGATATATTCACAATTATTGATCCAGCGGACGGAAGAGGTATCGGTTTTACCTCTGAAAAAATCAATTTCAATACTGTCATTCCGAATAAAGTGACTTTTCACAAGCTCACCTTCAAGATAAGATTCAAATTCAAAGGTACCGGTCCTGAAATCATCACAATTACGTTGGGGCTCAACACAGGAGAAAAGGCTAACGAGGGCAAGTAAGCCGGGAAGATATCGTTTCATTCTGCAAATTTAATATCTTTTTTTGCTTTTCAGTTCTCATAGGCTTCAAAACTACCATCTGCATAGAGTACAATAATCTTTCTTATTTCCTTACCCGCAGGAGAATTATTCTTTTCGGATACCGATGTAAGGGGAGCGGGTGTAAAAAGATCCTGCACCTCTGCACGAACATTAGGAGCTTTTTCTTTTTGAGGATCTCCGGAATGTTTTCCGGGAAAACTTCCCTTACCATTAAGAAGCCAATATAACTCAACTTCGGGAAAAGCATTTATGATCTTCATTACAAAATCCAGGCTGGGTTTATTTCGGCCTGAAAGGAGGTGGGATATTGAGGAGCGACCTACATCAATTTTATCGGCAAAAGAAGCAGCTGAGAGGTCGTAATATTCCATGATCTTGTTGAGTCGGATTGTAAATTCTTCAGTGTTCACCATTGTAAACAAATTTAATAATAAAATGAGTTTACAAAAGTAACACATATATTTTTAGCAAACAATACAAGCTAAAAACACTTCATTTTAAGTAAAGTATTACTTACTGCCACACTATGTAATTAACTAAAATACAATTAATTAAATGCCGAATAAATTTTAATGGGAAATATTCCATTACTGGTGTTTACAGGGGTAGAGAAACTGTTTACAATAGTAGACAGTCACCTTCTTATTTCTGGTTTACAATTGTAATTTTAAGATTATTTACTTTTGTTACATGAATATAGCAGATAGTTTTCTACAGAATTACCATTCCTTTAAAGCGGACGTATCGGGAAGATTTTTATCATATAAAGAGCTTTCTCCTCAGCTTAAAAAATTAGGTGCAGAATTTAGGGTGACAGAAATTGGGAGATCGTTTCTTAACGTCCCTATTGAGTCTGTTAAGATTGGTTCAGGTCCCGTAAAAATTCTCGCCTGGTCACAAATGCATGGCAATGAAACAACCACAACAAAAGGTCTCCTTGATCTGTTGAACTTTTTTTCTCAGTTTAAAGATGAGAAAGAAGTACAGCAGGTGCTAAATGATATTACACTGTTGATCATTCCTATGCTCAATCCGGATGGTGCAGCGCGTTATACCAGGGAAAATGTAAACAAAACAGACCTGAACAGAGACGCATGTGATCTTCATGAGCCGGAGAGCCGGGTGTTAAGGACATGTTTTAAAAATTTTCAACCAGATTTTTGTTTTAATCTTCATGATCAAAGAACCATATTTGGTGCAGGTAAAGAGCGAAACCCGGCCAGCCTATCCTTTCTTGCACCTTCCATGGATGAGGAGCGTACGCTAACAGAGGTTAGAGAAAATGCAATGAAACTGATTGTTGCAATGAATAAAGCCTTACAGGGACTAATTCCGGGGCAGGTAGGGAGGTTTGATGATTCTTTTAATATCAATTGTACGGGGGATTATTTTCAGGCACAGCATGTGCCAACAATCCTGTTTGAATGCGGACATTTTCCCGGAGATTATCAAAGAGAGAAAACCCGAGAATTGTTTACTTACTCACTTGTTGTGGCTCTACAGGCAATTCAGTCAAAACAATATTTAAAAGAAGCAGTGGACGACTATTTCGCCATTCCTGAGAATTCAAAATCCTTTTATGATGTGATCCTGAGAAATGTAGTAGTGAAAGGGCAGGAGTTGGATATTGCTTTTCAGTTCAAGGAGATCATACGTGCGGGGGAAATAGATTTCCTTCCCCAGGTGCAAACCATGGCGCCCCGTCTAAGTGTTTTTGGCCATCAGGAAATTGATGCTAAAGGAGGAGTGGTGAAGAATTTGGATAAAGAGGAGCTTTCCGAAAACGATATAGTAGAGGTTATTTTGTTAAATAACGAGAAGTTATCAATAAAAACCCTTTAAAATAGGGAAATCTTGTTTATAATCTAATCAATTTGTGCTAATTTTGTACTTCGTTTAAAATATTGGAAAATCTACAAAAGATAAGATATGGCAAAGTTTAGATTAGATGCGACAGATCACCAAATACTTAATATGTTGATCGACAACACCCGGACCCCTTTTACTGATATAGCTAAGAAATTAAATATTTCTGCCGGGACCGTGCATGTGAGAGTAAAAAAAATGGAAGAAGCAGGAATAATCCTTGGATCTTCCCTAACGCTTAATTATGAGAAACTGGGATATGCATTTATTGCGTATGTAGGCATATTTTTACAGAACACCTCCCAGACGAAATTTGTACTGGAGCGTATAAACGAAATACCTTTTGTCACTGTGGCTCACGTCACTACAGGCAAATTCAATGTGTTTTGTAAGATCAGGGCCAGAGATACCCAGCATGCTAAAGAGATCATCTTTAAGCTTGATGATATAGAAGGAGTTTACCGAACCGAAACAATGATCTCTCTGGAAGAAAGTATTAATGACAAAAAGCGTTTAATGCATTCAATTTTTGAGAATCTTTAATTTACTAAATTCTTATTAAAAACCCTCTAAGCAATAGTTTAGAGGGTTTTTTTATTGCCGTAGTATTTATACCTTGTAGATATGGGAGAAATCACGCGAAGATTTAAAGTTTTCATCAGTCTTCTTAAAAAGGCATACTTTAACTGGAATCGTAATGATCCATGGGCCCGTAGCGCGACCATTGCTTACTACGCTCTCTTTTCTCTTCCATCCCTGCTCATCATTGTAGTTACCATAGCTGGTTATTTCTTCGGAAGAAAAGCAGTACAGGGAAGAATTACCCAGGAAATAGGAGAATTCATAGGTGTTGATGCTGCCAAAGCCATTGAAAATATGGTTGCAAATGCCGCTCTTGACCAGAGTTCAACCTGGGCAGTCATTTTTGGATTTGCATTTTTGATCTTTGGTGCCACGGGAGTTTTCTTTCAACTGAAGGCCGCAATGAACAATATATGGAATATCGCTGCAAAAAAGAATACAGTGAAAAGGGTGGTAATTAACAGGATCATCTCTCTGGGAATGGTGCTGGTGCTGGGTTTATTATTGCTTGTTTCTCTGGTGATCTCTGCTGTGCTTAATGCTATTAAAGATTATTTGGCATCCATCTCTCCTTCAATAACTATGTTTCTCCTTGATCTTGCCAATTTCGTGATTTCCTTTTCCATTATCATGTCTCTTTTTGCTGCCATTTTTAAATGGTTGCCCGATGTGAAACTCCGCTGGAAAACAACTTACCTGGGAGCAGTACTCACTACCTTTCTGTTCCTGATAGCCGAATATCTTATAGGATTCTATTTTGGGCAGAGTAATCCGGGTTCCATATATGGAGGGGCTTCTTCGGTGGTATTGATCCTCTTATGGGTCTATTATACCTGCCTTATTGTATTCTATGGAGCCGAATTCACAGTTCAATATGCTCTTTACAAAAGAGAAAAGGTGGAGCCAAATGAATATGCCGAACCCGCTATTTACCAGGAATTAGAACGCCTGGAACAAAAGAGAGGACAACTTATTGATGAAAAAAGAATACTTGATACACTGCAATCTCATTCTGATAAGGAGGAAGAAGAAGAAAAACGGGCCAAGCAAAGAGAAATAGAGAAAAAGAATAAGAAACACAGAGAGTAAATTTCAGAACCTTGATTGTTCAAAAAGATGAAATTTCTGAAAATACCTGCTCATACTAATCAGAATCTTTTTTGATTCGTTGAGGATCTAAAATCGACTGCTCCGGATCCATTCTTCGTACAAAAGTCATTTCAGCAATCATGTTCGTTTAAAGTTTAACCTTCATTCCCTTTATTTTATAGGCTTTTTAGCACAAAAGATGGTCTGTTGTGGTTATCTTATTGTTGAAATAATGTTGAACTATAAAAAATTAGATATGAAAAAGAAAGTAGCAATTTTAGCGACAAATGGATTTGAAGAAGTTGAACTTACCTCTCCAAAAGAAGCTATGGAAGACGAGGGATTTGAGGTTCATATAGTAAGCCCGGAATCGGGCAAGATCAAAGCCTGGGACAAGACCGATTGGTCAAAGGAATACAATGTAGATAAGGTGTTGGGTGAGGTTAGTGCTAAAGATTACAATGCCCTGGTCCTGCCAGGAGGAGTAATGAATCCCGATAACCTTAGAACAAATAAAAAAGCTCAGACCTTCGTACGGGACTTTTTTGAGCAAAAAAAACCTGTCGCAGCAATTTGTCATGCTCCCTGGACTCTTATAAGTGCGGGTGTAGTTAAAGGTAGGACTATGACTTCATATCATACCTTAAAGGATGACCTTGTGAATGCAGGAGCTAACTGGGTAGATGAAGAAGTAGTAGTAGACCAGGGATTTGTGACCAGTAGAAATCCCGATGATCTTCCTGCCTTTAACGGCAAACTGATAGAGGAAATTAAAGAAGGAAAGCATGCGGAACAACATGCCTGATCAAACCTTCCTAAAATGAAAAAAAGAAGCCGCTTTTTCAAGCGGCTTCTTTTTACATGTATTTGTAACTATACTTCTTGGTCTTCGTCTTCTTCGTCCTGATCAAGTTCATCTTCTACTTCATCTTCAGGTTTTTCGGGTATCTCAACAATTGGCTCATTAAAATCTGCGTCATCATAATCATCTTCGTCATAATTGGCCATGGTGTTTTCAAGACGCGTACTCACTTTAACAAGATAAATACTGTCTTCTGTTCTTACCTCGACCGCTTCAACGGTTTCATTTTTGGCATTTCTAAAAGAGATGATCTGATCGTCATCATATCCATCGGGATATTTTTCCACCAACAATCCTAAAATTTCGGGAGTAAGTTTCTTGTAGTCAACAATAATTCTTTTCATAAATGTTTTTTTGGTCCTCCATCTAAGCGAAAATAATGATTCATTCTTCCGCTGCCGTTAAAATAAATAAAAAATTTAATGTCTTAGGATTTTAAAATAATCTCCTTTTCACTGTTAATCAAGATAATACCTGAAAGCTTCTGAAATAAGACTATTCGGTACCTCGCGGTCTATTACCGGTTCTCCGATCCTGCGCAAAAGAACAAAATTTATTCTTCCTCCCTCATTTTTTTTATCAAATTTCATGAGGTGCATAATTTTTTCTTCGTCTTCCTTACGCAGGTTAATTTTTCCATACATCGCATGGATCACCCGGCGAATTTCATCTCTTTTTTCCAGCGAAAAATTTTCGAGTTCTGTGGATAAAAAGCCGGCCATCACCATTCCCGCAGCAACAGCTTCTCCATGAAGTAACTTTTCCTTATCGGGTTGCTCCAGGAAATAAGATTCAACAGCATGACCAAGCGTATGACCAAAGTTGAGACTTTTTCTAAGATTATTTTCCAAAGGATCCTGTTGAACAACCCTCTCCTTTATAACAATAGATTCTCTTATTAAACCGTCAAGATCATTAAGATCCAGTTCCCTTAAATTAATAAGCCGGCTCCAGTAATCTTCATCTGCTATAAGCCCGTGCTTAAACATTTCGGCCAGGCCGCTGCGCATTTCGGCTGCGGGTAAAGTCGAAAGAAAAGAAGTGTCTGTCACTACCATTTCCGGTTCTCTAATGATCCCTACCTGATTCTTAAGATTTCCCAGGTTCACTCCATTTTTTCCACCTACTGCAGCATCCACCATAGACAGAAGGGTAGTAGGGAAGTGAACAAAGGAAATACCTCTTTTAAAAGCGGAAGCAACAAATCCTCCAAGATCGGTCACCACTCCGCCTCCCAAATTTATCAACAGGCTTTTTCTGTCTCCTTCCAGTTCAGATAAGGCATTCCATAGTCCGCCACAGGTCTCAAGATTCTTATATTCTTCCCCGTTATCAATTTCCAGTACCTCTACTGGAATTTCTGTTTCCAGTTTTTGTAAAAAAGAAGGAAGACAATGTTGATGGGTATTTGTATCAACTAAAACGAATAATTTTGAAAAACGTTTTTCTTCAAGAAACCGGCTAAATTTTTGATACCCTTCCAGATTAAATACCACCGTCCCGGCGGGTGAAATTCTATTCATAATTGGATTAAAAAATGTGCAATAAAGGCTCGAAAATAAGGAGAAAATTCCTAACAATCTCCACTCAATAATTATCTTTGTATTACTAATTATCTCTAATGATCACAAAAAAGATTTTCAATGATACTGAGACAGCTTTCAGATTAAAATCTGACTCAGAACTCAACAGGGCAATTTTTCTTTTTGAAATGATTGATCGCCCACTTCTGGTTAAGGCAGGAACAACAATGACTAACCTGGCTCTAAAGGTGCATTTACCTGTAGAAACCCTGATAAAAAAAACTGTTTTTAACCAGTTTTGTGGGGGGGTTACCGAGAAAGATTGTTTGCCAACCATAGAAAAGATGTACTCCAAGAATCTTCACAGTATACTTGACTATTCGGTTGAAGGCAAGGAGAAAGAGAGTGAATTCGAAAAAGCCATTGAACGTAAAACAAATATTGTCAAATTCATTTCCGGAAGAGAGGAAATGCCCTTCGCTGTTTTTAAGCCTACTGGAATAGGAAGATTTGAACTTTGGCAAAAAGTTTCTGCTAACGCCAGTCTTTCCCTGGAAGAGGAAGAGGAATGGCAAAGAGTTAAGAATCGTGTCAATAGGATCTGTGAAGAAGCATACAAGCAGGGGGTAAGACTGCTGGCAGATGCCGAAGAAAGCTGGATGCAGGATGCTGCAGATATACTTATTGAAGAGATGATGTTCAAGTACAACCGCGAAAAAGCGATCATCTTCAACACGCTTCAGTGTTATCGCTGGGACAGAATGCAGTATATAAAAGATCTTCATAGCCGTGCAAAAGAACAGGGCTTTATAGTCGGTGCAAAAATTGTTAGGGGGGCTTACCTTGAGAAGGAAAATGAAAGAGCTGCCAAAATGGGATATTTATCACCTATATGTGAGAACAAGGAAGCTACAGATGTGAATTATAACGGAGTTTTGACATACTGCCTTGCACACATTGATGATATCTCTGTTTTTATTGGATCCCATAATGAAATGAGTAACTATCTTGCCCTTCAGATCATGGAAGACAAAGGCATTGATAAAAATGATGACCGGGTGTGGTTCTCACAACTATTTGGGATGAGTGAACACATTAGTTATAATTTGGCTGAGGCAGGATACAATGTTGCCAAGCTGGTACCTTTTGGTCCGGTACGGGAGGTGGTGCCTTATCTCATTAGACGCGCCGAGGAGAACACTTCTGTAAAAGGTCAAACCGGAAGGGAGTTAGCGCTCCTCTATGAAGAGCGAAAGAGAAGGGGCGGAGAGATCACCAAGAGCAATAGAGAGAATGAACTGGTTAGCTAGGTTCATTTATTTTAAAATTATGGGCTGGAAGTTTGAAGGACGCTGGCCTGCAGATGTAAAAAAAGCCGTAGTAATTGTGGTGCCGCATACCAGCTGGCATGATTTTTATCTGGGCTTGCTCGTTAGGCGCATCCTAGATGTCGATATAAAATTTGTTGCCAAAAAAGAACTTTTTAAACCCCCTTTTGGCTGGTACTTTAGATGGATGGGCGGCACTCCGCTGGATCGTACTCCGGGCCAGAATAAGGTGGAAGCGATGGCTGCAAAATTTGGAAATAAAGAAGAGTTCAGACTTGCTATTGCACCCGAAGGAACCCGAAAGAAGGTTCAGGATTGGAAAACAGGTTTTTACTACATAGCAAGAACTGCAAAGGTTCCCATCGTTATGATCGCTTTTGATTTTGGAAAGAAAAAAGTACAGATTTCTAAACCTCTTTTTACTACCATAGATAAAGAAGAAGATTTTAATAGGATAAGACGATTTTATTCTGAGGTAATTGGAAAAGTCGCCCACTACACATAAAAAAAGCTGCCCCAAAAAGGCAGCTTTTTTTATGAAATATCCAAAGGGCCTAATATCTGTAGACCGCATTCATCTTTGCATTTTTATCTGGCATAAATTCATTTTCGATAAGATATACCTTACCGTTTTGTTCGATCACTTTTTTTGCAGCGAGGTTCATCAATGAAATGCTACCATTTCTTCTTTCTTCATGCACATCTACAGAAGCCATTTTTTCATTGTAATCTCCCCAGATGTCTTCGCGATTCTGTAAGAAGAGAGTGTCAACCTTACCCTCGTAAATTGCCGGAATGATCTCCGAAATACGTGTGGAGGTTCGGGAGGGATTCAACTCCTTGAATTCCTTCATTTTTTCTTCTTTCTCTTTTCTAAAATGTGGTTCAAGAGTATCAAGAGCGGCCGCGTGCAGGTCGAACATATTATCATAATCTGCTTCAGGATTGCCGGGAACTACTTGCGGATATAGATTTTTATATCGGCTTGCTTCCTTATAAATAGGGAAATAAGCATCCTGGCAGGCCACAACCAGAGGCACATTTTCCTTGTGCAAAATCTCATAAATTCCTTTATCTACAGCTCTAAAAAATCTGAGTATCTCATTTTTATCATCTCTTGTTGCGGGTTCATATCCGTGCTGAGTGGAAGTACCGCCGGGATTTACCCCAATGCTGTTTCTCTGGGTCTTATGCTTTTGGTTCTTATCTTCAAAATCATATCCTACTCTGTCTTCCAGCCGGTCTGGCACAAGGTCTGCTACCTCTACTTCACCAATGGAATATCGTGTAGCCTCATATAATTTCACATCGTCCATTTGCAGGTGTAACAAAAAGAACCTTCCGTCACCGTTGAACATGGGCACTAAAGGCTTTAGATAAAAATGATCGGCTACATAATTGAAAGTTTCGAAATTCACAGGTAGTGTGAATTTTTCAGAAAAACCGTCGGCAAGGAATAATGCCAGTCCGTCACTTTGATGTCTCCAAAAATCTCTATCATCTAGCAGCCCCTCGATTGGCTTTCCTATTTTGTCTATTTTTTCCTGTGGATAGCCCATAGCTTTCAGCTCTTCTGTAGCTTTTTTCCACTGGCTCTTCAGGTTGATCTTATCTTTTTCCTCGAGTACGTCTTTTCCTGCTCTTTGAGTAGGAATGAAAATTGAAACGCATGGATTATTGTCAAATTTTGCTAAGTTCTCAAATTGTTCTTTTGTCAAAATTGGCATGATCTATAGTTTTTTGGGAAGCTCCTTCTTCGAAAAATTCAAGGCCTGCTTCCAGATTTATATTCATAGTTAAGATACTAAGATGACAAAAAAGCCACAGGGCCTGCGGTCATAATTTTTCCTTAATTACTTCAGGTTTTGCCGTTAATATTCTGCTAAGAACTCACCACCATACTATGAAGCAGCGCAAATGTTCTCCTTCCGGAGTTTTCATCCAGAGCATGGGAGCAAAATGTTTGTGTAAGAGCGGTTCAATCTGTTTTACTATTTGGTCAAAAGAAAACCAGGTCTGGTTCACCTTCGGCGGAACCGGCCAGAATTTCTTCTTAGGGGTGAAAAAATGGTTTTGACCAAAATCTTTAAAAGTGAATTCTGAAGCTTTTATCCAAAATCCCGCAATGCTCTCAGGATTGATCTTGCTGAAGGAGATTTGCTGAAATTGCTTCGGAACAAAAACGGAAGCCTTAAAGCACATTTTCTGTACAACATCCTGTGGTTCTATCCCAAGAGTGCTGAGCAATTCCCGTGTTGCCGGATGGAATAACAACGGAAACTGTTTAATTTTAAGCCTTTCCAGCTTTTGGTTGAGAGAATCACGTTTGTTGGGGCCAATGAGATGATCTAATTCTGAAGTTCCTGTATCCAGATCGTACAAATAGAACTTATAGATCAACTCCACATGAGAGATCTCTTCTGAAACTGGATCCTTCAGCAGGAAATCGATTTCTCCAAGAGTTTCTTTATTTTGAATGATCTGCCGGTTTTGGGTCAGGATCTTTTCCGAAGTAAAATTGGAAATATAAGCGGAGAAGAAATACTCCATACGTTTACCGAGCACACTGGCAGTGGGCGCAGAGATCTCGTAAGACTTCTCTCCCGGCACCAGGCTGGCTGTATGGTATAACGGGTATTCAAAAATGTCATTTTCGGCAAAGATTTCTGAAGTCCCTAAAAACCCCATGAACTGCTCTTTAGGAGTGAATTCCATTTTAATCTTTGTCTTGCTCCTGACTCAGCAGGAATCCGAATGGTTTAAGAGGTGATATATGGTTAAACACCACGTTTATAATGGCCAGAACTGGGATAGAAAGGACCATACCGGCTACTCCCCATACCATGCCTCCAATGATCACCGATAGGATTACGAATAAAGGATGAAGATCCACCTGGTCTCCCACGATATAAGGTTCCAGAATGTAACTTTCAACAAACTGAGCTACCGTGAAGGTAATAATGATTCCTATAAGTACTCCTGTTTCCCCCGAAACCAAATATCCAAAGATCATAGCCAGCCCAAATCCTATTATATTTCCTATATAAGGTAGCAGGCTTAATACAGCTGCAAGTAAACTTATTAAAATGAAATTATTTACTCCAGATATCCCCAGCCC
Source organism: Salinimicrobium xinjiangense DSM 19287 (assembly GCF_000423585.1). Lineage (GTDB taxonomy): Bacteria > Bacteroidota > Bacteroidia > Flavobacteriales > Flavobacteriaceae > Salinimicrobium > Salinimicrobium xinjiangense. Next base: position 430,606 of record NZ_AUIG01000001.1, on the reverse strand, counting down.
AATTGCGTAGAGGACAGCAAGAAAACCAATGAGAATTAATTTTCCCACCAGGTATTTCCGGGTCACATTAGCAGATTTTTCAATAACTTCTTTTACCTCGTCACGTTTGGAATCGGGGAAAAGCAAAAGCAGAAATTCTTTGAACCGGTGTCGGTAATTGAGGAGAAAGAATATATAGATAAAGGTAAGCAGGTAATCTCCAAAAAAGCTAAATGCTTTATTGAGGAAAGAGGCTGCTTTTTGGCCGGTATTGGAATCTCCCCCCATAAATGGAACATTAGTTCCCTTATCTGATCTTTCCAGGTCCTGCTCCTCTAAAGGAGTGTGTTCAAAAAGAAAATCCTTGACTCTCTCAAATTTTGGTTGCATGGTCTCTTTGATCTGCGGCCAGTCATCAACCACCGTTTTGACCTGCATGGAAACTATAGCAAAAAAACCTATAGAAGCCAGGAGAATAATAAAGGTATTTATTAAAGAGGAAGCCATGCGATTTATGAATGTTTTTTCCATTTTCCTGGAAAGGGGCATCATAAGCAGGGCCAGAATTATGGCTGTAACAAGAGGGATCAAAAATCCACTTGCCTTTGCCAGACCTGAAAACAAAAAATAGATTCCAAGTATGGTAAGGGTTCCGTAGAATAAGATCTGCTTTCCTCTGGAGCTTTTCATATTTTCCATAACAATGAAGATACAAAAGTAGCAGCCATATTATTTTAACTAAAAGTTAAAGGACCTATAGATAAAAGACATTTCCAGAGCTTTTACCTGAAGTTTTTATTTAATTTCGTACAAAACAAGATATGAGAAGGCAGCGTTATTATTACCTTATAAAAATTCAGTACCTGGGTTACCGGCTGCATGGATGGCAAAGGCAACCGGGACTCAAAACGGTAGAAGGCCTGGTGAAGAAGACATTAAAATATGTTCTTGGAGAACAGCCGTTCAAGATCCTTGGGTCCAGCCGCACAGATGCTATGGTTTCTGCCCATGAATCGGCTTTTGAATTATTTACAGACCATGAACCCCTGGAAAATATGGCCGATTTCCTGGTGCTGTTCAACCAAAATCTCCCGCCGGATATTCGGGCACTCAGTATTGAAGAAGTTGATGCGACCTTCAACATTATTCAACACCCTAAAAAGAAAGAATACCTCTACCTGTTTGCCTTCGGAAAAAAAAGCCATCCTTTTGCAGCCCCCTTAATGGCGACTTTTCCCGAAGATCTCAATATTGAAATGATGATGGAAGGGGCAAAGCTGTTCCAGGGGACACATTTCTTCCACAATTATTGTGTAAAACCTACAGCACATACTATCCTGGAAAGAGAGATCGATATTTGTGAGATCATCCTGAATACGAAATACACTGCCAGTTTTTTTCCCGAAAGATCTTATTTATTGCGTGTAACCGGATCAGGATTTCTGCGAAACCAGATTAGGTTAATGATGGGAGCTCTTGTACAACTGGGGAATGGCGAACTCACTCTTGAGCAGATTGAAAATAGCCTTGATCCCAAAGTTAAAATGCAGATCACCTATATCGCCCCCGGCAGCGGACTTATATTAAACAAGGTAGAGTTTGCCTAACGGCAGGTTCAAGGTTCAAAATTCAAGGTTCAAGATTTTATCCATCAACTATTATCCAATGACTATTAACCAAAACTACTAACGACTAACGACTAACGACTAACTACTCACTTCGTACTTCTAATCTCTAACTTTTAATCTCTAACTTTCCTTGTTCAGGATCGTTAGAGCCATTCGAATAGTTCCATAGTCCACACTTTCATTGAAGTGCTCAAAGTACGGTTTTAGAGCTTCAGGCTCACCAAGTTCAGTTTTAGCTTCTCGAACCGCCTCAAGGTCTGCATCAGAAATGAATTTCTTCAGGTCAATATCCTCGCCGGACTCATACAATTTTGTGAGATGGGAAAATATGGTGGTGGGAGCAAGGTTCCTGCTTTGCGCTATCTCTTCAATGCTCATTCCTTCCTTATACATTTTAAAAGTTTCTTTAAAGGTGTTCCCTTTTTTCTTCGCCTTCTTCTCCCGCTTTTCTTTGCTGTGAGCAATTATCTCTTTAATAAATTTGTAGCCGTAGTTCTGCATTTTCTGTCTTCCCACTCCACTAATCTGCATGAATTCTTCATCGGTCACTGGTCTTTCCTTTTCCATCTCCTTTAAGGTGGCATCATTGAACACATGATAAGCGGGAATACCTTCATCCCGGGAGATCTCAAGGCGCAATTTTCTTAACCTCTCAAAAAGGGTATTTTTAGAGACTTTTTCTGAAACAACAACTTCCTTCTTTAATTCGGATTGTGTAACATCGGCCAGGGAGACCTTTTCTCCTTCAAAAAGCACATTTTTTGCAGGGCTTGTAAGTTTAATTTTATTTTGATCATGGAAAGCTATTTCCAGATATCCGAGATTGATCAACTGTATCATATACTGCTGCCAATCTCTCCAGGAAACATCATTAGCAATCCCGTAGGTGGACAGTTGCTGATATCCTTTTTCGAGAACCTGGGCGTTCTGCGCTCCCCTTAGTACATCAATGACCATGGAAACAGGTTCCTGTTCGCGCAGCCTGTAAACAGTAGAAAGTGCTTTTTGTGCCAGTAAAGTTCCATCAAAGAATTCTGGTGGATTTCTACACACATCACAATTGCCACAATCTTTTGAAATGATCTCTCCAAAGTAGCTGAGTAATATCCTTCGGCGGCAGCTAAGGGCTTCAGAATATTGTTTCATGCGCTCCAGCTTTGCCAGTTGAACCTCTGCATTGCCTGAACCTTCAGCAAATTTCTGCAACTGCACCACATCGGCATAACTGTGGAAGAGAAGGGTAGAGGAAGGGAGTCCATCCCGACCGGCCCGACCGATTTCCTGATAGTAACCTTCCAGGTTTTTAGGCATGTTATAATGGATCACCCATCGCACATTGGATTTGTCGATCCCCATCCCAAAAGCAATAGTAGCGCAAATGATCTCATTTTTGTCATTTATGAATTCCTCCTGTATCTGTATACGCTCCTTGTGAGAGAGTCCGGCGTGGTATGCTTCGGCTTTATATCCTTTTGCCTTCAATTTAGCGGCCAGCTCCTCGGTATTCTTACGGCTAAGGCAGTAAATAATTCCGCTTTCGGCTTTTCTGCCTTTCAAAAAGGCCATGATCTGTTCAAATTTTTTAATTCCGGGGCGTACCTCCAGGCTAAGGTTCTTGCGGTCGAAGGAGGAAATATGACGTGTAGCGTGCGGAATATTTAGCTGATCACAAATATCCTTCCGCGTAGCTTTATCGGCTGTGGCGGTAAGTGCGATCATGGGAGTTTCGGGATGCCGGTTCTTTAGATAACCCAATTGGGTGTAGGCGGGCCTGAAATCGTGTCCCCATCCGGAAATACAATGTGCTTCATCAATTGCAATAAGGCTGATGTTTCCTGCGGAAAAAACAGCGTCTATATACTGAAGGCTTTCGGGAGCTACATAAAGTAATTTTATTTCGTTGCGGGAAATCTTACTGAAAATTTCCTGCTGTTCTTTTTCCTGCTGACTGCTGTTCAGGAAAGCGGCGGGAATGCCGTTGGCGGTCAAACCATCCACCTGATCTTTCATAAGAGCTATAAGCGGAGAGATGACAATAGTAATTCCCGGCAGCAGAATGGCCGGAAGCTGAAAACATATAGATTTCCCTCCGCCGGTGGGCATGATGACCAGGTTATCCTTTCCCTCAAAAACAGAGGAAATAATGGATTTTTGCAGAGGCCTGAAGCTGTCGTAGCCAAAATATTCTTTAAGAGTTTCTAATAATTGCGCTTCCTGTACCATTCTGCAAAGAAAATCAAACCAATATCAATAGGCAATTAATAAGATACAGAAAAAGGAATTATTGGGCAGCGACATTAATAGGTCCAAGTTTCTTACTTTTAAGAAAAACTTTATTCTTTTATGGCGAAAAAAATGCGCTATTTATCCAGAAGACCTAAATCTACAAAGGCACTTAACCAGGCACCCGGTACTGTAACTTATGTAGGTTCTAAAGAAGAGTCTGAAACTCTTCTTGAAGTGATAGATTATAATACTCAACATTTTGAAAGGTTCACCTCCAAAACTCCCCAGGATGCTTTTAATTTTGAGGCCGAGGATCGCACCACCTGGATCAATATTGATGGATTGAGCAATACAGTGGAGATTGAAAAGGTGGGGAAGTATTATGAACTGCATCCATTGATCATTGAGGATATCGTCAATACAAATCAGCGTCCTAAAATTGATGAGTACCAGGATTATTTTTTCATTGTTGCAAAAATGCTGTATTTCAAAGATGACGGGCATCTTATTAATGAACATATAAGCATTGTTTTGGGTAAAAATTATGTCCTCACTTTCCAGGAAGCCGGGGGAGATGTTTTTAACGGGATAAGAGACAGGCTTGAGCAGGGGAAAGGCCGTATTAGAAGCAGGGGAGCAGATTACCTGGTGTTCGCCCTCCTGGATGCTATAGTGGATCATTATTTTATAGTCATCGAAGAAATGGGAGACAGAATTGAAGCTTTGGAAGAACAATTATTCGCTTCTGAGCCAAGCCATGACACTACCCAGGAGATCCAGGCATTAAAGAAGACTATGTTAAGAATTAGAAGAGCGGTCCATCCGCTCCGGGAAGTGGTGAGCAGGTTGGAAAAAGTAGATGGGGGATTAATACAGGAAGGAACGATTAATTATATTCGGGACCTTTACGACCACATCATCCAGGTTTCAGAAAACATCGAGATATACAGGGACATGTCCTGGGGGCTGATGGACATGTACATGACCACGATAAATCACAAAATGAACGAGGTTATGAAAGTACTTACCATCATGGCCTCTATCTTTATTCCCTTAACTTTTATAGCCGGGATCTATGGAATGAATTTTCAATACATGCCAGAACTGGATGAACCCTATGCTTATCCTATCCTATTGTTCTCTATGGCACTTTTGGTATCTGCTATGGTGTTCTATTTTAAACGTAAACACTGGTTATAAATATTTAACGCTGCCAGAATTTGTCCTCCCAATCGTCGGGGTTTGGAGTAATGACTTTTTCTTCCTTATTATCTACTTCTCTAAGTTTTTCTTCGGGCACCGTTTTTTGTAATTCCGAAAAAAGTTCTCTTTCCTCAAATCTTATATGTCGGTTTAATTCTTTTTCTATTGCTACAAATACTTCATTATCGGCCTCGCTCTTAAAAAGCTCTTCCAGACGACGATGCTCATTTAGCGCCTGAATGATCATGGGGTGAGAGGGTCCTAAAAGGGGAAAAATTTCCTGTTCCTCAAATTTGAAATGCGGCCTCAACTGAGAGGTAAAAAAATAATCTGTGTAGCTTTTGATACGATCTTTGGAAACCTGTTTTTTTAGACCTTCTTTAATTTTCCAGCAAAGCAGTAAACCGTGATGATGGTCTCTGCTTAGTGGCTTAAGGACTTCGTGTCTTTTTAAGGGTGTACTCATGATCTGGTTTTAAGTTCCTGGCAAATGTACGGTCATTTTTATGAGAAGCTTATGACACTAGTCATATATGTTTAGATGATGTTAATGAAAATCAACATTTTATCTTTTTTTTAATAGCAAAAAACCTGTTTATCCTGTAAAGCTTTATAATTTAGAAGGAATACTAATCTTTCTAATACTTTTTTACATGAAAATTGGTTTTCACGCTTCCCATGAACAATTTACTCCGCGTCACCTGCTTAACCTTGTTCAACAGGCCGAAGACGCAGGATTCACGGCAGTTTTATCCTCAGATCATTTTCATCCCTGGAGTGATAAGCAGGGGGAAAGTGGATTTGCCTGGAGCTGGCTTGGGGCAGCCATGCAGGCTACTAAACTGGAGTACGGAATTGTCAACGCTCCCGGTCAAAGATATCACCCTGCCATTATAGCACAGGCAGTTGCGACTCTTGATCAAATGTTTCCGGGAAGATTTTTTCTATGTGCGGGTAGTGGACAAAACCTTAATGAAAACATCACTGGTGAAAAATGGCCGGCAAAAAGGGACAGAAATATAAGATTACAGGAATCAGTAGAAGTAATGCGAAAGTTATGGAGGGAAGATGAATACCTGAATCATAAAGGAGCATTTACTGTTGAACGCGCGAAGTTATTTACAAAACCGGAATTTATACCTCCTGTATTCGGAGCCGCAATAACCGAAAAGACTGCAGCCTGGCTTTCTTCATGGGCCGATGCCATGATCACCATTTCCAAACCTAAAGAAGAACTTGAAAAAATGGTTCAAGCCTTTAGAGGAGCAAATGGTGCCGGTAAACCTATGGCTTTAAAGGTGCAGATATCCTATGATAAATCAATAGAAAAAGCACGGGAAGGAGCATGGGAGCAATGGAAGAACAATATATACCCAAGTAAACTTATCGCTGATATTGACAGTCCCGAAAAGTTTGATGCCATGGGACAGAATACAAGAAAAGAAGATCTGGAAGAACATGTGATCATTGCCAATGAAGCTGGAACTTTTATTGAAAAGATTAGGGAATTTGAAAAAATAGGATTTGAAAAGATCATTATTCACAATGTGAATAAACAACAGGAAAATTATATCGACTTCTTTGGCAAAGAGGTGCTTCCTTATTTTCAACAGCAATAATAAAAGCGCTATGAACAAATACTGGTATAAAAATGCTATCATTTATTCTCTGGATGTAGAGACATTCAAAGATTCCAATAACGATGGCACGGGAGATTTTGAAGGGCTAAAAGGAGCACTAACTTATCTTTCCAGCCTCGGAGTGACCTGTCTATGGCTCTTGCCTATTTTTGATACTCCTAACAGAGATAACGGTTATGATGTTAGAGATTATTACAAGATCGATCCCCGATTAGGAGATATGGGGCATTTCGCCCAGTTAATAGATGCTGCGGAAGAAGTGGGAATAAGGATACTTATTGATCTTGCGGTAAATCATACGTCAGTGGAACATGAATGGTTTCAAAAAGCCCGGGAAGACAAGAACTCCAAATATAGAAATTTCTACATCTGGGTAGATGAAAAGCCCGATGATCCCGAGAAGAACATGATGGCCGAGGAAGGTGAGCCTGCAATTAGCTGGAAATACGATCAGAAGGCAAAAGCCTGGTATTTTCATTCGTTCTACCCACACCAGCCCGATCTAAATCTATCAAATCCCGATGTGCAGAAGGAGATCTTCAGGATTATGCATTTCTGGCTTAAGATGGGAGTGTCAGGTTTCAGGATAGATGCGGCTCCACACATGTTCAAGGAAAAGGGCAGGATGGATTTTGATGGAGATCCTCATGAGATCTTCAGGCGTTTTCGGGAATTTGTAGAGACGCAGAAACCGGATGCCATTCTTTTAGCCGAAGTGGATCTGGATCCTAATCTCTATGATAAATATTTAGGGAATGAAGACCAGATGCATATGCTTTTCAATTTTTATGTAAATAATTTCCTTTATCTGGCTTTCGCCAGGGAAGAGGCCACAGCTTTGGCAAAAGCGATGCAACGGATGCCAAACATTGATGAAAAAGAGCAACTGGCAGTATTCCTTCGAAATCATGATGAGCTAAACCTGGATAAACTTTCAAAAGTTGAACAGGAAGAGGTCTTTGATGCCTTTGCCCCAAAGGAGAACATGAGAATTTTTGGCAGAGGAATAAGGAGAAGGCTGGCATCAATTTTAGGGAATGACCGAAAGAAGATGGAACTCGCGCATAGTCTTCTTTTCACCCTTCCGGGAACTCCGGTTTTGCGGTATGGAGAAGAACTGGGAATGGGGGAAGATCTTTCGATGGAAGGCAGGTCCAGTGTTAGAACGGTCATGCAATGGGCAAATGAAAAAAATGGCGGATTTTCAAATGCTCCTACAGATAAACTGATAAGAAATGTGATTTCAGGTGGAGAATACGGTTACGAAAAGGTAAATGTGAGTGACCAGCACAGGGATCCCGATTCCTTTCTCAACTGGATCTCAAAGGCAATAGATTACAGAAAGGAATTTCCGGAGTATGGATGGGGTAAATCAACTATAATAGATACGGGAAATCCCAAAGTACTTGGCCATTACATTAAATCAGAAAAAGGTATAGGCATAGCTTTTCACAACTTCTCAAATAAAAAACAGGTAGTTGAGTTTGACCTCAGTATAGATGAAGATCTGGAGGACATAATCGATACCTTCGGAAACAAAAGATATGAGGCATTTGATCCTAAAGATGGAAAGATCACTCTTACTCCTTATGGATACAGATGGCTTCACAAAAGAAATATGTATTTATGAGAGACACGAAATTCTTATGGTGGAAAAAAGAAGTTATTTATCAAATCTATCCACGATCCTTTAAGGACAGCGATGGTGACGGAATAGGAGATTTAAAAGGGATACAACAAAAGCTCGATTATCTCCAGGACCTTGGAGTAAAGGGAATCTGGATATCCCCAATCTTTCCTTCCCCAATGGCCGACTTTGGCTATGATGTGAGTGACTACACCGGTATTCATCCCATGTTTGGAAATATGGAAGATTTCGATGAATTACTGGATTCTATACATCAAAGAGGAATGAAATGTATTTTGGATCTGGTACCCAATCACTCATCAGATCAACATCCCTGGTTCCTGGAATCGAAAGAATCAAAAGACAATCCAAAGCGGGACTGGTATATCTGGAAGGATCCCGATGAAGATGGTGGACCGCCAAACAACTGGATGAGCGTTTTTGGTGGCTCTGCATGGGAATTTGATGAAAATACAGGACAATATTATTACCATGCTTTTTTAAAAGAACAACCCGATCTCAACTGGAGAAATCCCGAAGTGCAAAAGGCGGTGTTTGATGCCATGCGTTTCTGGCTTAAGAAAGGCGTGGACGGTTTTAGAGTAGATGTGATGTGGCACATGATCAAGGATGAGCACTTTAGAGACAATCCGCCAAACCCCGACTACACTGAAGAGATGTCAACATTTAATAAAGTCATTCCGGCATATTCTACAGATCAGGATGAAGTGCATGACATGGTAGAAAAAATGCGGAATGTAATTGATGAATTTGATGAGCGTTTGTTGATAGGGGAGATCTATCTGCCTATTCATAAGCTGGTTAAATATTACGGGCTCGAGAACAATGGAGCCCATTTGCCTTTTAACTTTCAGTTACTTGAACTGCCCTGGGATCCCGAAAAAATTAATGCTGCAATAAACGAATATGAAGGAGCATTACCCGAAGATGGCTGGCCAAACTGGGTGCTGGGTAACCATGATAAATCCCGTATTGCATCCAGAGTAGGAAAGGAGCAGGCAAGGATAGCAGCGATGATGTTGCTCACTTTACGTGGAACCCCTACTGTTTATTATGGAGATGAACTGGGAATGGAGGACGTGGATATTCCGGAAGATAAGATTCAGGATCCACAGGCGCTGAATGAACCCGGAGTGGGCCGCAGCCGCGACCCCGAAAGAACTCCCATGCAGTGGGATGATTCTGAGAATGCCGGATTTACCAATGGTGAACCCTGGCTTCCAATTAGCGAAAATTATAAAGAACAGAATGTAAAAATACAATGGGATGAAGAAGGTTCCATGCTGAAGCTGCACAGAAAACTTCTGCAGATAAGAGCCAAAGAACCGGCGCTGCATGTTGGAGAGTATATTCCAGTCTTTACTGATAAAGATCTTTTGTCCTACATCAGGGAATATGAAGATCAAAAATTCCTGATAATACTGAATTTAGGGGCATCAAAATTAAATTTTGCGCCCGATTTTGACTGGTCGGGTACAGTAAAAGTTGCTACAGATCACACATTGGAAGGAAAGGAATTGAGTAATGAAATAAAAATAGCAGGGAACCTGGGGCTATTAATTAAATTGACATGATATGAGAACTTTAGGAAAAAAGACATGGGTAATTGCTGAAGGTTATATCCCCGAATATGGAACAGGAAAAGAACCCGAATTCACCAGCCATGAAACAGCCTGTATTTTAAATACATCAAATCAAAATGCCGAGGTGGAATTGACCATCTTCTTCTCAGATAAAGACCCGGTTGGACCATATAAAGTTACAGTAGAAGCACAGCGCACTAAACATTTAAGGTTCAACGATCTAAAAGATCCCGAACCGGTACCGCTGGGAACAGATTACGCATGTGTGATAGAGTCCTCAATTCCTGTGGTTGTACAGCATACCCGTCTCGATTCAAGACAGGCCGAAAATGCACTTTTAACCACCATTGCTTATTCAGAATAAATGGAGATCTTCAGGAACTGGAGTGGCAGTATGGTCTTTACCCCGGGAGAGGTTTGTACTCCCGAAAGTGAAGACCAGGTCTGTGAACTGGTTAAAAAAGCAACTTCCGAAGGAAAAAAGATCCGGGTAGCCGGTGCGGGACATTCTTCATCACCGCTGGTAAGAACAAGTGATTACCTGCTTTCCCTGAAGCATTTCCGCGGGGTTGAAGATCCCGACCTCAATAATCACAGGGCAACTGTACCGGTTGGTATGACCGTAAAAGAGGCCGGAAAAGATCTTTTTCGCTATGGCCTTGCCATGCATAATACCGGAGATGTGGATGTGCAGACTCTTGCAGGAGCGATAGGCACAGGAACTCACGGGACCGGGGTGGAACTGGCAAACCTTTCTGCTATGCTGCACGGGGTGAGAATGGTCAACGGAAAGGGAGAGATCGTGGAATTGAGCAGAGATACCGATCCCGAAACAATGCGGGCACTGCAGGTTTCAATGGGCAGCTGCGGAATTTTTTTAAAAATGCGTCTCCAGCTGGAGCCGGTTTATCAGTTATACCGGAAAGAATACTGCGTAAGTCTCAGGGATTGTATGGACAACCTGGAAGATCTTAAAAAGAACCGCAACTTCGATTTCTACTGGTATCCCAGGACCGACCTCTGTAAGATCAGGATTATGAATACCGAAAAAGATAAGATGCCCGACATCTCTTACGGTTCTCTTGAACTTGAGAGGAAAGGCCCCAGCCATGAGATCCTGCCTCGTGAAAGAGATATAAAATTTGATGAAATGGAGTACGTGCTGCCTGGAGAGAAAGCTATGGATTGTTTTCTTGAAGTGAGGCAACGGGTCAAAAAGGAATTCAGGAGAGATGTTGCGTGGAGACTTCTTATTCGCACTATCAAAAAAGATGATGCTTTAATTAGTCCCATGAGCGGGAGGGAATCGGTCACTATTTCCCTGCATCATAATGCGGGGCTACGATTCTGGCATTATTTTCAGGCCATTGAACCTATTTTTCTAAAACATGGCGGCAGGCCGCACTGGGGAAAGAAACATACTTTAAAAGCAGGGCAATTAAAGGAGATGTATCCGCAATGGAAAGAGTTTCAGGAAACACGTCAAAAATTTGATCCGGAAAACACATTTTTGACACCCTATATGCATGAACTTTTTATTTCAGATGAATGAAGAAAACAGGAAAACTTGACTGGGCCTTTACGGGAGGAAGGATTCCTTTTGAATCTACCGGCGAAGAACCCATGTTTAACAGTCACGACAAAATTTCGGTGCTGAATACTTCCGAAGATGAAGCAGAAATTGAGATCTTTATATTTTATGAGGATGAAGCTCCTGTGGGCACTTACGAAATAAAAATAAAGCCCCGGAGACTGCGAAAAATTAGAATAAATGACCTTATTGATCCGGCTGCTGTGAGACTGGAGAGGAATTATGGATGTTACATTAGATCCAGCGTGCCTGTTGTAATCCAGTTTAGCCAAATGAATACCGGGCAAAAGAACAATGCCATAATGGGAACCCTTGCTTTTCCTGCCGACTAAAAATGTGAAAAAATGTTAGGATTTTTACTTGCCTTTGGAACTGCAGTTTCTGAAGCTTTAAAAGATATAACCAGTAAGCATAATCTTCATCATATAGATGAATATACGGCGGCTTTTTCCATGCACCTGGTACAGAGTCTTCTTTTAATTCCGGTAGTATTTTATTTAGGAATGGAAGTAATGACAGAAAGATTTCTCTGGACCTTACTTGCGAGTTCTCTGCTTCAACTAACAGTGATCCTGCTGTATTTTAAAGCTATTAAAAGGTCTGAAATTTCGGTAACGCTTCCGCTTATTACTTTAACTCCGCTGTTCATGCTCGTCACCTCTCCAATTATGGTGGGAGAATTTCCCAATGCCCTGGGCTTGACAGGAATTATTTTAATTGTGATAGGCACCTATATTTCCAATGTTAGTGAAGATCCTAAAAAGATATTTGCACCCTTTGTTTCCCTTCTCAAGAACCAGGGAGCAAGATATATGTTTGGTGTAGCATTCATTTGGAGTATTACAGCCAACCTGGACAAAATAGGAGTGGAGGAGACCTCTCCTGTTTTCTGGGCTTTTACCAAAGATTTTACTATCCTGGTATATCTTATTCCAATTTTGCTCTGGAAATCTAAAAAACCCTTGCTGCAAATAAGAAACCGCAAAGGTCCTTTATTTATGGTAGGTTTTTTTAGAACCACCAGTGTGTTGGCGCATATGTTCGCCCTTCAGCTTATCCTTGTTCCTTATGTGATCACCATAAAAAGGTCCAGTGCTGTGTTTATAATCCTCTATGCCTTTTTCTTCCTCAATGAAAAGAAGAACTTCAGGAACAGGATGATAGGAATTTTTATTATTCTCGCCGGCCTGTTTATTATTGCCATTTCTTAATTGAAAAGCAGCAGGTGGTTAAAAGAAAGTTCTTATTTTTAATGAAAACGTTCTAATGGTAATTTCCATAAACAAAATTTTTGCTCTTTTAATCGCAGGAGGTCTTATTTCCTGTAAAGAAGAAAAGAGCCAATCATACAATAGCGCAGCTGAAATCACTAACAAAGCTGAAACAATGAATACAATATTTCTAGGAACCTACACAAAGAAGGAAGGCCATGTAGATGGGCAGGCAGATGGGATCTATACGCTTTATCAGGATGATAACGGAAATCTTAAAAAAGGCAAAACTGTGGCAAAAGTAACCAATCCTTCTTTTGTCAAGGTTTCAAAAGACAGTAAATATGTCTTTGCAGTGAGTGAACTGGGACCTGGAGATGGAGATTCCGGTTTCGTTTATTCCTACAAAATCTTTGAAAATGATTCTTTAGAAGAAGTTTCCAAACTTTCTTCGGAAGGCTTCGCTCCGGCTCATATTTCAATTGATCAATCGGGCAATTATGTTTTTGTGGCAAATTATTCAGGCGGAGTGGTTATGATGTACAAGCTTAACGATGATGGCTCCCTGGAAAAACAACAACGAATTGATCTTGAAAATCCGGAGGAATCTCATGCTCATTCGGTTACGATTTCCCCTAACAATAAAAAGGCATACATAGCAGATCTGGGAAATGATAAAATCTGGATCTATAATTTTGATGAAACTGAAGGAAAACTAATTCAGGCAGAGCAGGCTTTTGTGAATTTGCCGGATGGTGCCGGCCCCAGGCATTTTACCATGTCAAAAAACGGAAAATTTGCATATTCTATCAATGAACTGGATAGTAGCGTAAGTGTTTCCAGGTCATGGAAAACGGCGGACTGGAACCTGTCCAGAAGATTTCTTCACTCCCGGAAGGTTTTTCGGAAGATAATTCGGGTGCAGACATTCATCTGCATCCTTCAGGTAAATTTCTATATGCTTCCAACCGGGGGCACAACAGCATTGTTTCCTTTCGGGTTGATCCATCTTCAGGAAAACTTGATCTCCTGGAGCATACTTCTACACTGGGAAAAACTCCACGGAATTTTGCCATTTCTCCACAAGGAGATTATTTGTACGTGGCAAATCAGGATTCAGGAAATATTTCAGCCTTTGTCATTAATACCGACGGATCTTTAGAACAAAAAGGTGAACCTCTGCCGGCAGAAACTCCGGTGTGTCTTGAGTTCATGGCCCGGTAGTTATTGGATATTAAGGAATAAAACCTGATTTTTTTATCACAGCTCAATTTTGATATTGAACTTTTAGCTAATTTTAAGTATCAACCAATTTCAAAGATGTATGAAAAAATACCTTTTTAAAGCCAGCATGTTACTCGTTATTTTCATCCTGATGAGTTGCGGAAGCAGTAATGTTCAGCGTTCTATGACTCCCGTTTTAAGGCCGGCGGTAGATGCACCACTGATGTTTGAAACCCCCGAAGGAATCTCTGTAAAGGAAAACACCTGTAATAGTCCGCTGATAGATCCCAGGGATGACAGCAGGATCATTATGATCACGTCTTTCAATGAGGGAGTGGCCGATTATGAGGTGCCCGAAGGAAAATACGGGGTGGAAGACAGGGAATTATTGAGAGTAAATTGTGCTACAGGCGAGGTGGTAGGTATCGTACGACGATAACTCCACCTCTTTTGCCGTATCACTTATTGCTCTTCTATGATAAAGAATCCATCATTACCCTGGGATTGATAAAGAGGCATAAAGATATACGCATCCCATTCACTTTTAATTTCCTCGCCATTACTGGTAGCGAGTAACTGTCCTTTTCTGATCTTTTGGAAATTTTTAAAGCCGGGTTCCATTTTGAAATTATCTCCTTTCTTTATCTCGTGCCTGTAAACAATCTCAAAGACTTTTTGAGAAGGAGCATTTTTCTCTGTAAAACGTTCTACACATTCGGGGTAGCAGGAAAGTTGTTCAACATAGAGTTTGTTGGCTTCTTTGAGTGCTAACCATATAACCCCTTCATGATTCTCAACAGAAGCAGGATTTTCATGTTGTCCGGCTTCAAATACAAAACCGGTAAGCCCCGTACGGCTCATATAATGGTCAATTGCTCCATAAATGATATCGCTGAAACCTCTCACTATATAAGTGGGGAATTTCTGCGCCCAACTATCATTATCGTTTACATCCTGAACAGAAATATATGGATAGCTGTCTGATGAGGTTGTGTGGCAATCGAGAAAGTATCTTTTTGTATAATCATCTTTCGGAAATTCTTCGAGAACCTCGATGATCTCGTGCATCTCCCTTTGTTCCTGAGTTTCGGGATCAAGATTTTTTACATTTTCTTTGGTCCAGGTCCTGTTGAGATCTTCGTCAATATAACGCTGTCCTTTTTCGAGAGCTGCTTTATTCCCCATCACTCCCACGATTCTGCCTTCGATCCCGGGTTTGGTCTTCTCCAGTTCTGCAAATACTTTTTCCAGAGCCTTGACGCCACTCGGTTCATTCCCATGCACTCCTGCAGTTACAAAGAGTAGGGGACCATTTTTTCCGGATGAATAATTACCTATAATTCGATCGTTCTTTTTCATAAATTTTGCTTTCGGGTTATGCCATAGTGGCAAGCACCTGATTTGAAATCTGTCCTTTGTACATTTTCTTGTATTCTACCTTTTTTTCTATGGCATCTATAACTACATCAGAAAAGTCGGGTAGCCCTATCTCTCCAAAATGATCAAGACCTCCGGGGCTTAAAACATTGATCTCAATAAGCTTATCCTTTACGATGTCTAGTCCTACAAAGAATAAGCCGTCTCTAATAAGCTTTGGTGCAGTGATCTCCACGATCTTCTTCATCTCCTCTGTTAGAGGACTTTTATCTCCTGTCCCCCCCTGATTAAAGTTACTTCGGAATTCTCCTTCGCCGGTGACCCTTTTTATGATCCCAAATTTTCCATCCTTTTCCATTACCCGGCCATTCATAAGTAAAACCCTTACATCACCTTCTTTTGCAGCCGGAAGGTACTCCTGGGCAATGATATACCCCTGTGAAGAAAGGTTTTCAATGATCTGGTTCAGGTTCTTTTCATTTTTGTCAATGAGATATACATCTCTCCCGCCACTACCTTCCAGGGGTTTGAGGACCATTTTCTTCTTATGCTTTTCAAAGAACTCCATAATATCCTCTTTTTTACGGGTGATAATGGAGTTAGGTTTTATACTGGCGGGCAGCTCTTCGAAGTACAATTTGTCTATAAAAGCATTGGAAAGAGCATAGGCATCATTGAGCACCAGGACACCTTCCTGTTGCATCATTCGCCCAAAGGCAACACCGGCCTGTTCGGCCCATTGACGGGAGGTGCCCTCCTCGGTGGGATTATTTCTTATGAACAGCACATCAAGATCTGTAGCCACAATTCGCTCCTTAATGGCTTTATCGCTCTGCAGCGCCTTTAAATATTCCTCCGGATTTTTGATTTCCATCTTCTTAGGCACATAAGTAGAATCTATGCTCAAAGGCTCATTTTGAGAAAAATAAAAATCTCCCACACCCATGGCGTAGACATCATGTTTTCTCTTCCTGGCTTCCTGCATAAGATAAACCGTGGTGCCACAGGTTTCGGTATTAACGTCATTAACAACAAAGCATATTTTCATTTAGTTTCAGGTTTAAGGGTTACCCCGTTTCTTTGATTTATTTAATATTATACCATAGTAGCCAATTCCCTGTTGGAAATTCTGACTCCATAATTTTTCTTGTATTCCAGTTTCTTTTCAATGGCTTCCACGATCACGTCAGAGAAGTTATCGACTCCAATTTTATAAAGTCCGTCAAGACCTCCCGGGCTAAGCACATTAATTTCTATCAGTTTGTTTTTAACCACGTCCAGCCCAACAAAGAATAAACCGTCTCTGATTAGTTTTGGACTGATTATTTCAACAATTTTTTTAATGTCATCATTAATTTCATAGGCTTCTGGTGTTCCTCCCTGGGAGATATTACTGCGAAATTCCCCTTCCCCGGTCGTCCTCTTAAGAATTCCATATTTCCCGTTTTTCTCAAGGATTTTTCCGTTAAGAAGAAGAACTCTCACATCTCCCTCTTTTGCCGCCGGCAAGTATTGCTGAGCTATAATGTACCCTTTCTTGGACAGGTTCTCTATGATCTGGTTCAGGTTCTTTTCGTTCTTGTCTATGAGGTAAACACCGCGCCCCCCGGATCCTTCCAGAGGTTTTAGGATCATTTTTTTATTATGTTCTTCAAAAAACTGAAGAATTTCTTCTTTATCCCTGGTAATTAATGAAGCAGGTTTGATCGAAGCCGGTAGCTCCTCAAAATATAATTTGTCAATAAAGGCATAAGACAATGCGTAAGCGTCATTGAGGACTAAAACACCATCCTGCTGGATCATTCGACCAAAGGCAACGCCCGATTGTTCTGCCCACTGCCGGTCTGTTCCTTCTTCTGTGGGATTATTTCTTATGAATAATACGTCCAGTTCTTTTCCATTGATCTTCTTTCTCTTCGCTTTATCGCTTTGCAGGATTTCCAGGTTTTCTTCCGGAGTTTCTGGTTTTGCGTTTCGGGGCAGGTGAGTGGTGATGATACTCAGTTCCTTATTCTGAGTAAAGCTAAAATCTCCCACTCCCATAAGATAAACCTGGTGACCTCTTTTCCAGGCTTCATGCATAATATAAACGGTTGTTCCCGCGCCTTCGGTTTCGACGCTGTTAACTACAAAACATATTTTCATGCGTTGATTAATTGTGAAAGGGAAATTCCTTTTCTGATTTGTGAAATTTTTTCTGTTGTTTCTTCGGATTCCATATATCGCGGAACCAGATTGTTAGGTTTTAAGACTCTTCTTTCTTCTAATTCGGTAATAATGGGAAGGTGCTCCAGAGCAAACTTTCCCGTAAGCAGGGGAGAAAGTTCTCCACCCTCTGCCAGGTAATCTTTTAACTGAAACAATCCTTTTAAATAAGAAATATCTTTAGTGAACCCGCCTCCCTGCATGATTCGTGAAGTTATATTAAAAGCGCGTTGTTCACTAAATCCATAATCATCATCGAGCAGCCTGAAGATTTCCTGAAATTCGGCACCATGCATTCTGGCAGAGGCTGCTACAACTCTTCCGGCAAGGGTGCGCATTCGATTACCGCTTAATCCCCCAACCAGGTATTCTGATAATACGGCTAAACCTTCCTGCAGCGTATCATAGTCTGTAAGTCCAATGGACAACAGCTTTAAAGGTTGTTGTTTTCCATTATAAAAGGTGAGAACATGAGTCCCTATTTCGTGTTGGATCAATGCGAATGTCTCATTGGCATTTAGTTTATAATCACTGGGTAAATAAAGTTCTCCCTGAGATACCATGAGAATATTTACATCATCCCTTACATGAACCTTACTCGAAAAGTTTTCATCCTGATCTTTGAAATATTCAAATTCTTTTTCTGCAAGCACCTTAAAATCCTCGGCCTTCATTATGCTTTCAAAATCCTGGTTCTCCATTTCGGGAATTTCCCTTAGAATATTTTCAGCTTCCCGTTGCAGATTTCTGGGGATCTTTCCATAGAGCATCATACTGTTGTAAAAGAAACTGTCTGATCCTCTCTCTGTAAGCATGCTAATTTGCAGGTCAAGTTCCTCCCTTTTTTCTCTGAAAATATAGGAGAAGGCAGGATCATCAACTTCTTCAATCTTTAAATTATATAATTTTCTCTTGAGCACATCGGGATCAAATGGAAGCAAGCGGTAATGGTAATTAAGCACCTTCTCATAATTGCTCTCAAAAAAAGTATCCTTTATTTGCCGAATGTTAGCAGGAGAGACGAGCCACAGGAACTGGTAAGAAGTTTCAATTTCTGCCAGGGCGCGGTCTATTTCAATTACTTTTTTCTGAAGGTTTTTCTGTCCAAGAGCACGATAACTTTTGACTCCGCTGGAGGTCTGAATTCTTATGAACTGAAATATTGTTTTGTGCAGGGCCTTTACAAAGTCGTCCTTAAAGCTTCTGAAAAATACCGGATAATCCTCTCCTTCCTTGCTGCGATAGACCGGTGGGACTTCAAGACCTATCAGGAGACAACCGGCATCCTTTAATTGTTGAACATTGAGAAGAGGCTTTTTGCCTTCAGGTTGCCTGTCTACAGTATCAATGACCTCTGTTTGCTCAAGGTTAAGAGCCCTGTATCCCGAATTAACATCATCAAGTTCTTCCTGAAACACCTTGATGGTAGTGGAAAGTTTATCAGCAGGACCTTTGATCCTGAATTTGCGGCTCTCAGGATCTCCTGCATAAACCTCTAATATTAAAAAAGATTTAAATTTTGAAGCCATGGCATCACTAAGACTAAACATGAGCTGTTGGTAACCTTCAAAATCTTTATTCCCAATGACCATAAAGGAAGCTTCGCTAAGGATCAGCCGGACTGTTGCCGTATCTTCAACCTCATCCTTATCTAAATCCAGATTTCTATAAACCACTAAATAGGGGAGCTCATCGCTCATATGAAGGTAACCTCCCCCGGGAAGGTGCTTTTCAATTTCACATTCCTCTTGGAGTTCTTTAATAATTTCTGAAATGGATGATTCCCCGAGGGGTGAAAGTTTTTTAGATGTATCCAATTCCATAAAGTTTTTGATTTTCTTTTGGAAAGATTTTTAGCAGGAAATATTTATTCATCCCTTTAAATATGCTCTTTGGTAAATTTAACCGATTCCACTCTTTTTAAAGAATCAGGTGAGTTCAATTAGCTGAAGTTTAGGAAAGATTTAATAGTACTTTTGGATATGGACAAAAAATCAAATGCGCTACCCGGAGGTTATTTAAGGGTTAGCAGACCCTAACCTGATTTTTTTAGGCTTAAAAGCTTGATGCGGATGAACTTGTAAATAGTGCAGGAATAAATTATTTTTTTGCTTGTCTTTTTTAAAAACCTCATTATATTTGCACCGCTTTAATGGTCGCGTAGCTCAGTTGGATAGAGCATCTGCCTTCTAAGCAGACGGTCAGAGGTTCGAATCCTCTCGCGATCACGACACGCACAAAACCACGTCCCGAAGGGCGTGGTTTTTTTGTTTTCTGAAGTGCCTGAAGGGAAGCTTTCATAATCGCTATTCACTAATCCATTTCTTTCAGGAAAACTGAAAAAGTCCTGCTTCCTGGTTCTGAAAGACCGCCAGGCAGGTGCAGCAGTTTTTAATCTTTCACTTTATAAACTGGATCTCCTATTTCCCCATTTTATGTCCTGGAGATGATATTACCTCTAATTTTAATTTACCGCTCGTGCTAAGGTCTTTAACATTATTCTTATCTTTGAAAGGTGCAGGTAAAACCTCAAATAAAAGCCTCTATTCTTCTGGGATTATTTTCCCTGTTACTTCTGCACCAAACGATTCCTCACATACATCACGAACATCAGGAAAAAAATGAGAATCGGCTTGTAAAACACTCTCACGGGAATTCTCATGGGCATGAGCATAAGCATGAGAATGAGAGGAATCCAAAAAATTCCAAAAGTCTTTTGTCTATCCTGCTGGCGACGCACTCCCATGGAGGAAGTTCTACAGAAATACCTGTAGTAGAAGAAAGCATTCAGCATATCCTTCTTAAAAAGGTAAAAACCGAGTCCTCTTCTCCGCAGGATTTCCTCCTGAAAAATAAACTTCCCGAAGTCAAAGCCGCTGAGCTTCAACGGAATTATCAACCCCCTCCTGATTATTTACATTCTTATTTAGCCTTTCTTTCTCTTCGGGGACCTCCCCGCACTGTCTGATTCTTTGTCATGCCGCTGTTAATATTCACGGCAGACCTATATTTCTATAGATCAAACAAACAATTAAATTATGTACAAACATATAGTCTCCGCTGTATGCGGATGCCTTATCGCACTGGGCTCTTTCGCCCAAAGCAGCTGTGTAAATGGCATTTTAGAGGAGATAAACCAGAACAACCGGAAGCTACAGGCCTATCGGTCGTTTATCCGTAGTCAAAACCTTGGAAATAAGACTGAAAATAACCTGCCAGATCCGCAGGCTTCAGCATATTATTTGCCATTTGGGGAGCACGTAACAGAAGACTATTATGAATATCAGATCTCTCAGCGCTTTGAATTTCCAACGGTCTATGCTTCCCGGAGCAAACGAATTGACAAACAGAAGGAGCTACTCGAACTCGAGTATGGTGCCATGCGTCAGGAAGTTCTTCTGCAGGCCAAAAAAGAGCTTTTAGAGCTTAAAATTCTGCAGCAGCGAAAAGAGCTGGAGCAAATGCGCCTGGAACAGGCCCAGCAGGTGTATAATCAGATCCAACGATTATTCGATGCGGAACAGATTGGAATCCTGGAACTCAATAAGGCAAAAGTGGCCTGGTTGCAGCAACAGTTTGAAAAAGATCAAATAGAAATCAGTATCAGTAATACGCTGATGGAGCTTCAGAAACTGAATGGGGGAAACGCAGTCCAGGCAGAACAGCTCCTGTTCTTTGAGGATGCTGATGTTGCCGAAATGCAGGTACTTTGGAACGAAAAGCTTTCCGCAGATGCAGAACTTCAGATACTGACCGCCCGGGAATCTCTTGCCGGGCAACAGGTAAAACTGGAAAAGAATAAGATCCTTCCAGACCTCACCATTGGTTATAATTACCAGGGAGTAAATTCCAGTAATTATTCAGGGTTCTTAGGAGGAATTTCAATTCCGCTATGGAACAGCAGGAATAAGGTGAAAGCGGCTCAAGCTAATCTTGAGTTTGCTCAGACAAATACCGGTGCCGAAACTGCCGAACTTTATACCAGGTTTCAGGAAAATTACCGGCAATATAAGTTGTTAAAGAGAAAATTCGAGGAATATCAGGAGACTTTTAAGGACTTAAATTCCGAAGAATTGCTATTTAAAGCCTATGAGTTGGGAGAATTTTCATTTCTGGATTACTACCGGGAAGTTGAATTTTACCGGCAGGCGCATAACAAAATGCTGGAAATGCAAAAAGAACTTTTTCAGCTAAAAGCAGAACTTTTAAAACATCAACTATAATTTAAAATCTATTATTATGAATTTAAAGAATTTATTTTTCGCAGCAATATTGATCCTTAGTTTTTCAGCTTGTAGAGAAACAGTTAATGACGATCACGGTCACGAACATGAGGATGGAACCGAACATGCCCACGATGAAAATGGAGCCCATATGAGTGAAGATCACATGGAACAGGAAGAATTTGAGGTTGGTGAAGATACGCTGCACATGCATGAGGAATCAAATACCCATACGCATGATGATGGAAACGAGCATCACGATCATTAAACTTATGAAGATGAGATTTATTTATATAGCATGTCTTTCTCTATTGCTGTTTTCCTGTGGAAATAGTGCAGAGGAAGATCATGCGCACGATGCAGAAGGTAACCATATTACGACGGGAGTTCCGGCGATTAGCAAAACCATATGGACAGATCAAACGGAGCTTTTCGTCGAGTTTCCGGCTTTGGTGGAAGGGGAGACAAGCAAGTTCGCTGCCCATTTCACCGCGTTGGACAAACACCGGCCAATTCGTGAAGGATCGGTGACAGTGAGTCTTATTAAGGGTGACAGCGGTATTCGCCATACAGTGGAAGCACCTTCTTCCCCGGGAATTTTTTCTCCCGCTTTACAGCCAAAGGAGACGGGGATGTACGACCTGGTTTTCGAGCTGAAAACTTCTGAATATTCAGACAGGATCGTGATCCGGGATGTACGGGTTTACGAATCGGTTGCTGAAGCTTCAGAAAACGCAGAGGAAGAATCTGATGCAGGAATTAGCTTTTTGAAAGAACAAGCCTGGAAGATCGATTTTCAGACAGCACCTGTTACTCAGGGAGAAGTCTATGAGATTGTAAATACTTCGGGAGTGTGGCAGGCTGCACCCGGAACTTATAAAATACTTGCAGCCGGGGCCAACGGAATGGTGAATTTTGTTTCAGAAAATCTGACGGAAGGAACCGAGGTGAAAAAAGGTCAACTGTTAATGACCCTTAGCAGTGAAGGTCTTTCTTCCAATAATATTCAGGCGGAGATCGCCCAGGCAAAAGCCAGGTATGACCAGGCTAAAGCGGAATACGAGCGGAAAAAAGAACTTTATGAGGATAGGATCGTACCCAAAGCAGAAATGGAGAGAGTGGAAAGCAATTTCAGGGTAGCCGAAGCTAATTACCGGGCCCTTGCATCTAATTACGGAGCCGGGGGAAAACAAATTCGTGCTCCTTTCGCTGGATTTATTAAAGCCGTCAACACCTCTAACGGAAATTATGTAGAACAGGGTGAGAATCTTATTGCTATTGGAACCGATAAATCCCGCCTGTTGAAAACACAAATAAGTGCTTCTTATAATGTCGGTAAAGGATCTATTGCCAATGTTTGGTATAAGAATGACCTGGGGGAATGGAAAAGCGCATTGGATTCCGGTGGGTCCATTGTATCTGTGGGCAAAGAGGTGGAGGATCTTAAGCCAATGATCCCGATCTATGTCAAAGTAAATGACGTGGTCGAAAGGCCCGAAGGGAGCTTTACTGAAGTGCAGATCGCCCTGGGCGAAGCTGAAACAGGAGTAACGGTTCCTGAAGCTGCCCTGCTGGAGGATTATGGTAACTATTCAGTGATTGTTCAAACCGGTGGTGAAAGTTTCGAGAGAAGGCCTGTAAGGATCGGAAAACGAAACGGAAAGAATGCACAGGTATTAAGTGGACTGCAACCGGGGGAGGTTGTTGTAACGACCGGCAACTACCAGGTCAAGATGGCTTCAATGTCAGGTGAAACACCCGGCCACGGACACGAACATTAAAAGAGTTATGAGTTATCAGTTATGAGTTATCAGTTATTAGTGAATGTACAGGTTGCTTTATAATTGGATAGAGACATTCAAAATGTCCTTTTCAGGAAAAAGTAAAACTCGGACATCATATATCTGTTCAACCTTGATCAAAAACCCTTTTAAAAATAAAAATTATGAGACGTGTTAAATAAAATATTATCAATTTCGCTTCACAACCGGCTTCTGGTGCTTTTGGCAGCGGTGGTGCTGAGTGCTGCCGGATTCTACTTCGCGCGTACGATGAACGTAGACGTTTTCCCGGACCTGACTGCACCTACGGTGACCATACTTACCGAAGCTCACGGCATGGAATCGGAGGAGGTAGAAAAACTGGTTACGTATCAGCTGGAAACCGCCATGAACGGTTCCCCCAATGTAAGAAGGATCCGTTCATCTTCAGCCGCGGGAATCTCCATAGTTTGGGTGGAATTCGACTGGGGCACCGACATTTACAAGGCAAGACAGATAGTAAGTGAACGTATTCCAATGGTTCGGGAAAATCTTCCGGGCGGAGTAGGAGCGCCTACTATGGCACCTATCTCCTCTATAATGGGAGAGGTGATGCTCCTGGGAGTCACTTCAGACAGTCTGAGCCCAATGGAGCTAAGAACCCTTTCTGATTGGCAGATACGTCCACGCATCAAAGCTATTGGAGGGATTGCCAACGTAGTTGTGATTGGCGGCGATTATAAACAATACCAGGTTTTCGCCGATCCCGGGAAAATGAAGTATTACGACGTGAGTCTTACCGAACTGGCCGAAAAGGTACAGGAAGCGAATACTAATGCACCGGGTGGTTTTCTAAACCAGTACGGTAATCAATATATCATCAAAGGTAGTGGAAGGGCATATGCCGTGGAAGACCTGCAGGAAGCTGTGGTAAAACATGTGAATGGGCAGAGCATCAAGATCAAAGATGTTGCTGAAGTGCAGATAGGTGCGGCCGATAAAATCGGGGATGGTTCCCTGAATGCAAAACCGGCGGTAATCCTTACCATTTCCAAACAGCCCGATGTGAATACCCTGGAGCTTACAGAAAGGTTGGATGAAGCCATTGCTGAACTGGAAACAAGTCTGCCGCAAAGTGTGGAGATCAAAAGTCAGATCTTCCGCCAGGCCGATTTTATTGATGCTTCCATAAGCAACCTGAATATGACTCTTCTTGAAGGTGCTTTTTTTGTCGTCATCGTCCTTTTCATTTTTCTTATGAATTGGCGCACCACTTTTATCTCATTACTGGCGATCCCAATTTCTCTGCTAGTATCCATAATTGTTTTAAAATGGTTGGGTTATACGATCAACACAATGAGCCTGGGAGGTATGGCCATTGCTATTGGCGCGCTGGTAGATGATGCCATTATCGATGTGGAAAATGTTTATAAACGTCTCCGCGAGAACATTCGTAAACCGGAAGCTGAAAGGCGATCTGTTATCACCGTGGTGAGAGATGCTTCGGTGGAAATTAGAAGTTCCATTATTATTGCTACCCTTATCATTATCGTATCATTTATTCCGCTCTTTTTCCTTGGCGGAATGGAAGGCCGGTTGCTGAAACCTCTGGGGATTGCTTTTATAACTTCGGTTTTAACTTCATTAGTGGTTGCGGTAACCGTTACTCCGGTGTTATGCTCTTATCTTTTGAAGGATGAAAAAATGCTGAAAAAGCAGGCCGAAGGGACCAAAGTGGAAAGATGGTTGCAGCATCGCTACGCTGCAACACTGAATAGGGCTCTAAAGATCCCAAAAACGGTAATTGGAGTGACTGTTATTGTTTTTTTGCTAAGCATTGCAATTTTCACTCAACTGGGCAGAAGTTTCCTGCCTGAATTCAATGAAGGTTCCCTGGTGATCAGTGTGGTGGGTCCTCCTGCAATGTCACTAGAAGAAAGTAACAAGACCGGTAGGCAGGTAGAACAGCTATTGCTCGAGATGCCCGAAGTAGATGTTGTAACCCGAAGAACGGGTAGGGCTGAACTCGATGAACACGCACAGGGTGTAAACGCAGCCGAGATCGACGTTCCTTTCACCCTGGAGAATAAATCGAAAGAAGAATTTTTCGAGGAAGTAAGGGAAAAACTGAACATTGTGCCCGGGGTTAACATCACGTTAGGACAGCCTATCGCGCACCGTATCGACCACATGCTTTCGGGAACCAGGGCAAATATCGCAATCAAGATCTTTGGTCCCGATCTACAACAGCTGTATGAAATTGGTAAAAGCGTGGAGGAGAATATCACTCCAATCGACGGCCTTGCCGATGTAGCGGTAGATCAACAGATCGAAGTGCCGCAGCTCAACATCACTCCTAAGCGCCAGATCCTGTCAGCTTACGGGATGACTGTGGGCCAGTTGATGGAGCAGGTGGATATTGCCTTTGCCGGCCACGAGGTAGGGGAGATCTATGAAGGTCAGAAGTACTTTGATCTTGTGGTGAGATATGGGAAGGATTTCAGGAACAGCATTGAGAATATTAAAACGGCTTTGATAGGACTTCCCAATGGATCACAGGTGCCACTGGAACAGCTCGCCACAGTTTCCTCGGTAAGTAGCCCCAATACCATCAGCAGGGAAGATGTACAGCGTAAGATCGTTGTCGCTGCCAACGTGCAGGGGCGGGATCTGAAAAGTGCGGTAGAAGAGATCAGGGAAACGGTGAATACTTCGGTTAGTATTCCCGAAGGCTACAGGGTGGAATACGGCGGGCAATTCGAAAGCGAATCCAGGGCCTCACAAATGCTGTTGATCACAGCCTTTCTGGCGATCGTGGTAATTTTCCTGTTGCTGTATTCTGAATTTAAGAATGTAAAACTTGCTTTCATCGTTCTTATTAATCTGCCGCTGGCACTCATAGGCGGAATCCTGATCGTGTATTTCACATCCGGAGTAGTAAGTATTGCTTCCACGATTGGTTTTATCAGTCTCTTCGGGATTGCAACCCGTAATGGAATCCTGCTGATCTCCAGATATGAAGATTTAAGAAAAGAAGGTTTAAGAGGTTTTGAACTGATAAAATCGGGCGCACTGGACAGGTTAAATCCTATCCTGATGACGGCCTTTACCACAGGTCTGGCACTAATTCCGCTTGCCTTAAAAGGTGGGGAGCCGGGAAGTGAAATTCAGAGTCCTATGGCTGTGGTTATTCTCGGCGGATTGCTTTCGGCAACCATTTTGAATCTGGTGGTGATCCCGTGTGTTTATGAATTGGCTACGAGGAAAGAGTAATTTCTGTAATGAACTGAAAATGCAAAAAAACCACGTCCATAAGGCCGTGGCTTTTAGCTATTTTTATAATTGAAACCTAGGAAAGAGCAGGGTAACTCAGTAGAGGTGAAGGGCTACAGGTTTGCATTTTTTTGATCCTGTCTCTCACCAAACCTCTTTTAAATATGTTAGTTTTCTTCCTCTCGGGCATCAACACGATATCGGGTTGATCTTCTTCAATTGCTTTTCGAAGAGTATCTACAATCTCAAAAGAATAAAGAGTTTTAAAATTTATACTTGAATAATCTATTTCTGATTGTACTTTGTTCCTGAAGGTATTCAGCTTCTCAATGGATTGATCTTCATCTTTATGAGTAATGTGCACTATTTCAATGGCAGCATTTAATGTTTTTGCTAAAGGAAGCACTTCTTTCAGGTAAACCAGATCCTGGTCTTCTAAGGTACTCGCAAAGAAGATCTATTGAGGTTGTCTGAACTTAAATTCGGGTGGTACAGCAAGAATGGGCGTCTGGGATTTGCCAATCATTTCTCCGGTGGTTGTACCCATCAACCGGTCTTTAAATTTACTGGCACCACAGGAGCCCATTACGATCATTCGTACATTCAGATCTTTGGAGAATTTCAGTATTTCGTCGGCCACATTAGACCCCCAGGTTACTGCCGGAGAAATTATCGTTTTGTCATAGTTCTCCTGCAGGTGAGATTTATAAAAATCTTCCAGATCCTTTTGATGGCGTTTGAAGAAATCAGGATTTTTTCGTTCTGCTTCATTAGGAGGATATACGTGAAGCACTATGAGATCATCACCAAGTATACGGGCCATTTGAGTAGAATAGTGGAGAGCTGCAACAGAATTTTCTGAAAGATCTGTAGCATAAATTATTTTTTTCATGATTTCTCTGTTTAAACTGTTTAAAGTTAAGATGTTGCCGCCTTTTAAATCATGATTTTAATCAAGTTTGCCGGGAAATTGCCAGAATGCTATATTGAGCAGGACTAAAATTCCCAAGAGGTATTTTTTTCCTTTTTAAATCATTTCTAATTATTCGTTAAAAATCTCATAATCAGTAGATAATAACAGGTGATTAAATAAGAAAGCTGACAAAAATCATTTCCCCATTTCCCCGAAGAAATTACATTTAAGGAAATATATGGTCATGAAAAGTATTCTCATTCCAACCGATTTTTCTGAAAGTGCAGATTTCGCCTGTAATCTGGGACTGGAAATTGCTCAAAAATTACAAACAAGAGTAACTTTTCTTCATCTTCTTTCAACTCCGGTTGATTGGAGTAAATTGCCGCTTGAAAAGGAAAACCTATATCCTGAAACCAAAGCTGCTATTGGGGATGCAAAGGACAAATTGCTTCGCCTGGAAAGAAAGGCATATGAGAAGGGTGTTGAGGCACAGACTTCTCTTATGTTCAATATAGGGATAGAGGAAATCCACCAGTATATTTCTACGGACAAATACTTTCTGGTCATTATGGGAACCCATGGCAAAAAAGGGAAGAATAGATACACCGGTACAAATACCCTTAAGGTTATCCATAAATCGCCTGTACCTGTATTGGCAGTAAGAGCGGGTACAGGTGTAAAATTGCCTCAAAAGTGGCTGGTGGTGTCAGATTTCCTGGAGGACTCCAATGCAGATTTTGACCTGATTATGAATCTGGCCAAAGACCTTAAAGCAAATCTTCATATCCTCTACATTAATACTCCGTACTTTTTTACTGAAACTCCGGAGATTAAATATAAAATGGAAAAATTCACCTCTTCACATTCCGAAGTACAAATTGAACAATCTATAGTGAATGCATATAATGAAGAACGGGGGATAGAAGCTTTTGTAAAGGAAGGGGATTTTGACCTGGTAGTTCTGATTACCCATTCGAGAAAAGGTCTGAATCCGGTATTTAGGAGAGGTATTACAGAGAAGGTCCTCAATCATCTGGATACACCTGTAATGAGTATAAATTCCAATGCGTGATCAAATAAAATAGAGAGATTTTGATTAGGTCTTCACCACAATTTAACGTGTTTAACTGATACCTTCCGGGGCTTAAATCCTAAATTTGCAGCTTATTAAAATAAGCATGGATTATTCGAAGATAAGATTGATCGTCAGTGATATGGACGGTACGCTACTCAATAGTGAGCATAAGGTGAGTGACAGGTTTTTTGAAGCCTTTCAAAAATTAAAAAAACAGGAGATCAAATTTGCAGTTGCAAGTGGAAGGCAATATTACAGCCTAATGGAGAGGATGGAGCCGGTTAAAGATGAAATGATCTACATCGCTGAAAATGGTGCCATTGTCATGGAAAAAGGGGAAGAGCGACACCTTGTCCCCATGAAAATGGATCTTGTGCACCAAATTGTGAAGGAAGTCCGGGAAATAGGAGGGAAGTACCTTATTCTTTGTGGCAGGGAACAGGCGTATATTGAAAATGATGACCCCGAGTTCATGGAACCTTTTCTTAATCATTACGAAAAATATAAAGTGGTAAATGATTTACTGGAGGTAAGCGATGATGTTATCCTCAAAGTTACCATTTGTGATCTTGAGGGTGCAGAAAAGAACTCCCTGCCTCATGTGGAGCATTTCAAGGATGACCTGCAGGTAAAACTATCCGGAGAGATCTGGATAGACTTTAATGACAAAGAAGCTCAGAAAGGAAATGCGCTT
The DNA here is from genome assembly GCF_000423585.1 of Salinimicrobium xinjiangense DSM 19287. GTDB lineage: Bacteria > Bacteroidota > Bacteroidia > Flavobacteriales > Flavobacteriaceae > Salinimicrobium > Salinimicrobium xinjiangense. The sequence continues at coordinate 401,150 of NZ_AUIG01000001.1, read as the reverse complement.
AAGGCACTTCAGGAAATACTGGATATTTCAAAGGAGGAAACTATGGCTTTTGGAGATTATCTCAATGATTTGGAACTTTTTGAGCATGCTGAGATTGGATATGCCGTAGAAAATGCGCATCCCGAAGTCAAAGAAGTTGCCGCATATACTACTAAAAGCAATGACAATTTTGGGGTAGAAATTATCCTGGAAGAATTGCTTGAAAGAGCAACTGTAGCATCAGAAAAATAACTAAAAAGAAAGGTCTCAAAAATGACATTTTTGAGACCTTTTCTAATCATGTATTTAAATTTTTAATACATGGCGGGAGCTCCCGCTTTTGGCAGAGAATTTAAAATGAATTCCCGTACGTCATCATTCGCTTTCTTTAGATCTTCATTTCGCAGGTACATCATATGTCCGCTACGATAGCCTTTGAAGCTTAACCTGTCCTGCATTTTACCACTTGGATCAAGCTGCCACATAGTATATTTTGCATTAAAATAGGTAGTGGCCCCATCAAAATACCCACTTTGAATAAGGACATCGAGATTAGGGTTCTGGGCCATAGCCTGTCTCAGGTTTTCCCCGGTATTGTCACGACTTCGGTCCCATGGATGTACAGGTCCAAACATGTAGTAGGTAAGATCTGTTTTAAATTTGAGATCATTACTAAGATAATGGTTGATGGCAGGAGTGAACGAGTGCAACCATGAAGTGAGTTCAGAATTGTAATCGGGTGATTCTCCGGCCACTTTTCGATCCAGCCCCAGGTAACGGGAGTCCAGTCTCCCCACTGTATATCCTTTTTTATCCCTTAAAAGATCTTTCCAGAAATACCTGAATGGGACTTCCAGGTTGTGCTGAAGGATCTCTTCTTTGGATATTCCCGAATAGCGGGCCATTCCTGAAGCGATCTCTTCTCTTTTTTCCTCCTCAAGAAAACCTCCTTTAACAAGTGCAGGAAGTACTTCATTAATTGCATATTGTTCTACTTCGGGAAGTAATTCTTCGAGATCTCTATTTTGAAGTTCCTGTGGAAGGAGATCATGATACCAGGCGGCAGCAGTAAAATAGGGAAGACGGTTTGCTATTTCAACCGGCCCATCTCTTTTTATTCCAATGTCTGTAGGAGAAACAAGGATCACCCCATTAAGATACATCCACTGGGAATTCTGAAGTTCCAGCGCGAGTCCGGAAACCCTGGTGGTGCCATAACTTTCTCCTATAAGATATTTGGGAGATAACCAGCGATTGTTTCTTGAAACGAAGGTGTTGATCCATTTTGCCAGGTAACTTACGTCTGCATTAACACCGAAAAACTGGTCTCTGTCTCTTTTCTTATCTCCTTTAGGTTCGATGATCCTGGAATAACCTGTATTTACGGGGTTCACATAAACAATGTCGGCTATATCCAGGATGGAATGTGGATTCTCTTTTGTGCCATAAGGCTGAACAGGAAAACCTTCGGGATCTATTTCTAGCACGCGGGGACCTGTATAAGCGATATGCATCCAGACGGAAGCAGAACCTGGTCCGCCATTAAATGAGATCACCAGAGGTCGGTTCTTTACATCCTGTACACCTTCACGTTTATAATAGGTATAAAAAAGACTGGCCACAGCTTCGTTATCATTATTCCATACGGGCTGCATTCCGGTAGTCGCGGTGTAGTCTATTCTTTGTCCGTTAATGTTGACACGATGGGTGGTTACCACAGTTGTATCCACCGGGATCTTTACATTCTGTGCCTTTACTTCGGCGTTAATCATAGCCAGAAGAAGGGATAAAAAAATAATTTTTCTCATTTCAGGGTTTTAGTTAAAGGCCTAAAAATAGAAAAATTCAGCTGAAAATATCTTTTTTAAAAGGAATACTGAATAGAAAGTCCCTGATAATCGTTTCCATTTATATCAATACCCATACCCGGAGCCACTCCAAAATTCCGGTCTTTCTTTTTGTGCAATTCGGGAATAAGGATACCACTCGCTGCTCCTATCACATATCCCACTATGTTATCTGTCAGGAAGTGTTTTCCGGCTTTAGATCGCAGGTATGCAACATATGCCGGAACAATAGCAGCTGCAGTCCAAACATATGGCCCGGCCGGGGAATCGGGATAAAAGTCATTGTAGATCTTGGCTGCAAAAAAAGTCGCAGAAGCAGTAGCTGCAGTATGACCTGCGAAAAATGACCTTTGCGCACCACCTTCCCGTCGTTCCTCTTCGGGTACAGATGTATTGTAAACCAAAGGGCGGGGCTTATTCACCAGTCCCGCAGTAATGGTGAAGAGAGCACCTGTAGTGGCCATACTTTCTACGAACATTACAGATAGCTGTCCCGCATTAGAACGCATATTACCATCTGCCAGCATCATAACGAATGGTACAGCAAAAGATCCGTAAAAAGGATAATAGCTTATTTCATCTGCTCTCTTGCTAAAGTTACCGGCAATGAATCTGTCAATTTTTATAATGTCATCCTTGGAGAGTTTGTTCATTTCCTCTATAGTGAGGGATTCTTTCTCCTGGATCAACATAACTCCCAGAACATTAAGTCCTAAACCCGCACCTACTAATGGACCATCAACTGCCCAGCTTGCTCTGTACGGGGATTCAAAATTGTCTTTGGAAGGAGAAGAGGTTTGAGAATATGTAGTAAATGAAAAGAAAAATAGTAGTATTAGGGGGAAAAAAGTTTTTCTCATCTTAAAGGGGTTTTGGCCAAATCTCGAACATTTGATATTTAATTCCTCGGGGATTAACTCAATTATAAGAGTGATAGCAACAGTTTTCAGAAAAATTTTTGAAAAATAACCGGACCTTTATTTTTTTTAAAAGTCTTCTTTGTAATTTTTTGTTTAAAATTACATCTAAAAACTTAAACAATATTATCTTTGCTAAAAGAAAAGCATGAAGTTATACCAGTTACATACAATTCAGCAATTGCCTGTTTCTCTTGAAGAGGCGTGGAAGTTTTTTTCAGATCCTGCAAATCTTAAACTCATAACTCCTTCATATATGAGCTTTGATATAACTGCAGGGGGAGACAGACGCATGTATGCCGGGCAAATCATCCAGTATATAGTAACTCCCGTGGCTGGAATAAAAACAAAATGGGTAACAGAAATAAGACATGTAAAGGAACCGGAGTATTTTGTAGACGAACAGAGATTCGGTCCCTATGTTTTATGGCATCACAAACACTTTTTCAGGAAAATCGAAGGAGGTGTGGAAATGGAAGATATTGTGGATTACAAGTTACCAATGGGAATTCTTGGCCAGGCCGTTCATCCGTTAATTGTAAAACCCAAACTGAAGGAGATCTTTGACTTCAGGCGAAAAAAACTCATTCAGCTCTTTGGTAGTTATAATAAAGAAACCGTTTAAGTTCGCTTTTTCTGGAATCATTAAAAGATTTCCGAAGCAACCTAAACGGTTTGATACAATTTGGTAAGAAAATTATATTTTCTGAGCGCTCTTCTGTTTATAATGACTAAAAAGGTCGTGCTCCTTGATCATAGCTGTGGTTTTTTCAGGAAGCATTTCTTCCCAACCTGCCTTACCTTCAGCAATCATCTGTAGTACTTCCCGGGAGAATATATCCAGAATTATCGGATCGTAATCTGTGATATCCACAACCTTACCATTGTACTTAAAGAATTTGTACAGCTCCTTCATTCGGGGATGTACCTTTAGGTTATCACTGGTTGTAATTTCACCGGTTTCACGATCCTTAAATGGATATAGGTATACCTTGAGGTCTTTGAAGAAAAGTTTTCCAAATGCTTCAAGGATTCCCCCACTTAAATGCCTGTAGTATTTTTCATCGAAAATATCTACCAGATTGTTCACACCCATAGCCAGTCCCATTCGTTCTTTGGTATATTGCGAGAAGTATTCAACTACTTTGTAATATTCCTGGAAATTGGAGATCATCACGGTTTGGCCTAAGGAACAAAGGAGTTCTGCCCGATCCATGAAATCTCTCTCATCAATTTCCCCTTCTGCACGAAGATTGGAAAGGGTGATTTCGAAAATGACTTCTGTATTCTCTTCAGAAACCCGGTTCTCGTTAAGGAAAAGTTCGAGAGAGCGCTTATATATTTCCATGTTCACCTTAGTCACGGGTCGAAAACTTCCGCGAAGGGCCAGGATGTTCTTTTTATAAAGGATCTTTGCAGGTAAGACATTATTTCCATCAGGAGCAAACATTACAGCTTCTGTCATCCCATTTTTCACCAGCTGCAGACTCATCAACCTGTTGTCCACTTTTTCAAACCGGGGTCCTGAAAAGTTTATCGTGTCGATCTCGATCTGGTCCTTGTCGATATGATCATACAGATAACGAAGTAATTTTTTAGGATTATCATATTTATAGTAAGCTCCATAAATAAGGTTTACTCCAAGTATTCCTAAAGTATTTTGTTGCAGGCGTGCGTCATTTTCATGAAAACGTATATGAAGAAGAATCTCATTATACTCTTCTTCGGGATGTACCTGATATTTAATACCTACCCAACCATGACCTTTATACTTTTTAGCGAAGTCGATTGTCGCCACTGTATTGGCGTAGGTGAAGAATAATTTATTGGGATGTTTTTCACGAGAGATCCTTTGCTCAATAAGGCTGGTTTCGTGACTCAGCATTTTTTTCAGGCGTTCTTCGGTGACATATCTTCTGTCGTCTTCTATACCGTAGATTGCGTCACTAAAGTCCTTATCATAGGCACTCATGGCTTTCGCTATAGTTCCTGAAGCTCCACCGGCCCTGAAGAAATTCCTTACAGTTTCCTGCCCGGCTCCAATTTCAGAAAATGTACCGTAGATATTTTCATTCAGGTTTATTCTTAAAGCTTTACTCTTGATTGACGGGACATTTTCAAACTCCCTGTCACCCATTATAGTTATTGGCATAGCTGTTTTTTTTGTGCAAAACGGATTCCTCTTTGGGAATGCCGTAATTTGTAGTCAAAGGTACTAAAATGCGGGGCCAAACAAAAAAATAATACTTAGTTTTGTGGTAAAATTAAGAGCTTTGAAAGTAACATTTTTAGGTACAGGAACATCTCAGGGTATCCCCGTAATTGGTAGTGATCACCCGGTATGCCTTAGCGAAAATCCTAAAGATAAAAGACTCCGGGTTTCAGCCCTTATTGAGGTTGACGGACTCAATATTCTTATAGACTGTGGTCCCGACTTCAGGCAACAGATGTTGGCCAATGGAGTACAACGTGTAGATGCAATTTTGTACACTCATGAGCATAATGATCATACTATAGGTCTTGATGATATAAGACCTTATTTTTTCAGGCAGGGTGATATTCCCTTGTATGCACATCCCAGGGTACTGGAATCACTGCAAAAGCGGTTTGGTTATATTTTCGCTTCAGAAAATAAATATCCGGGAGCTCCCAGTGTGCAGGAACATCCTATCGAGAATAAAACATTTACGGTGAAGGGAATCAATGTACTTCCTGTGAATGTCATGCATAACAGAGTTCAGGTCTATGGTTTCAGGATCAGGGATTTTGCTTATATCACAGATGCCAAAACCATTGAAGAGGAAGAAGCCGAAAAACTGAAGGGAGTTGATGTGCTGGTGATCAACGCGCTTCGCAAGGAACAGCATCATTCACACCTTAGCCTCGACGAAGCAATTAAGTTCATTCAAAAAATAGGTCCGGACAGGGCGTACATCACTCACATAAGCCACCATTTGGGATTTCACGACGAAGTGCAGGCAGAATTACCCGAAAATATTTTTCTGGCTTATGATAATCTTCAAATAGAAATCTAAATGCGTAAAAGTTTTTTAATGTATTTGTTCGTTTTCACAGTATTACTTGCTGTGGTTTTTTATGCGAATGGATCAAGACTGGTGGCCTCAAAAGATAAAGAGATAAGTGCTCTGAAAGAGCAACTGGAGGAGCAAAAGAATAAGCCGGTGTACCCTTCTGAAGCTGACCTTCCTGAAGATACTTTTTCCCTTGTCACAAACGAAGAAGCACTTACTTATCTTGAAAACAGAGGATTTGATCCTGTAGATATAATCAATAAAGTCGAGGATGCCCTCATAAGCCGAAACAGGGCAGAGGCAGATAATGAACTCATTCCCTATGAAGGTATGGCCGGCCCTTTCAGGATCAATAAAGTAAAGCTTTTAAACCACAAGTGGGCAGTAGCCAGTTATACCGATGGCTCCTACTGGGGGGATCTTTTCATTAGTTACGAGATCGATGATGAAGGGGAAATCGAAGTTTTTACAGAAAAAGCTTTGCTCTACCCCAACAACTAGAGGTGCTCTTCCAGCCATTTTTTCAGCTCCCTGAAATTTTGAGGCGCAACTCCATGGCCCACGGGGAATTCTGAAAAGGTATTTTCTATGCCTAAAGAATCCAGAAATGGCTTTGTCATTCTTGCCCAGGCGACCGGGATCACCTGGTCTACTGTTCCATGCGAACTATAAACCGAAAGCTCTGAAAAATCTCCATTTTCATACCCTTCTTTCAGGATGTCTTTATTGATATAACCGCTGAGGCCAATAACATTTTTGATTCTCTCCGGATAAGACAGCGCCACGGCAAAACTTAAAATACAGCCCTGGCTAAATCCTACCAAGGTTACATTATCAGGATCTACCGGATAATTTTCCAGTACTTCATCAAGAAACTGAAGGATTTTTTCCCTTGAGATCACTGCCTGATTATCATCACTGAACTTTCCATTGGCACTTCCATCCCAATGTATGGCATACCAGGCATTGCCGTAAGGCGGCATTGGATAGGGAGCCCTCACCGAAATGATAAAAAGTTCATCGGGTAGTTCTTCTGCAAAAGAAAAAAGATCCTCTTCATTACTCCCGTAACCATGTAACATGATCAATAAAGGAGCCTTTTCTACAGGTCTTTTGGGTTTTCTTATTAAATGGTATAATGAGAATGTTTCTGTATTCATTAATTAATTGTACTAAACCAGTTTTGAAATTGTCTACCTAAGATTGGAACTTCGTTTCTTTCACCTTGTATAGCAGCAATAAGCCCGTAGCCCCATAAAATTATTATAAACAGATAAAAAGGAGCCGAAATTAACCAGGTATCAAACCACGAAACGAGTATCCCGAGCAGGTAAAAGGTAATGTGAATCCCCAATGCCTGCCTTATATGGAAAGAGGCAAAAGGATTTTTTGTGTCATTATTGATAAAATATGCAATTATAGTCCCTATAATGGTAAGATATGCAACAATAGCTGCAGTTTTTCCCTGATTAGCTACGCTTTCCATGTTCAAAATATTTAATTACAAAATTAACGGAAATTTAGTGGTTTTCACCTGATTCAGGATGCTAAAAATTCCTCTCCTACAAGAACACCATAAACCTGTCCTTTTAAACTCTTCCCAAGAAAAAGGCTGTTTTTAGAGGTGCTGAGGATATGCTCTTTTTGAAAGGTATATTCTTTATCGGGATCGAAAAAGCTGAAGTTGGCAGGGTATCCTTCATCAATAACTGTATCGCTAAGGTTAAATCTGCTCTTTCCCGAAGTCAATAGTCTCACAGCGGTTTTGACAGAAAACAGCTGTAGCAAAGCCCCTAAAGCCGACTCTAATCCAAGGGTCCCAAAAAGGGCATTATCAAACTCTACTTTTTTATGCTCCTGATCTATGGGAGAATGATCTGAAGTAACCATATCAATAGTACCATCCTTTAAGCCCGCAATCAGGGCTTTAGTATCTGCCTTAGTCCGTAAGGGAGGTAGCACCTTGGCATTGGTGTCAAATTCATGTAACAGTTCATCTGTAAAGAACAGGTTGTGAATGGCGACGCTGCATGTTACGTCAAGCCCTCTTTCTTTTGCTTCTCTAATGATTTCTACAGATTTTGCTGTGGAAATGGTTGGTATGTGAAGTTTTCCTCCTGTATATTCAAGAATAAAAAGATCGCGGGTAATATGAAGCTCTTCAGCCAGGGCCGGAATACCTTTAAGGCCCAGAAGTGTGCTACGTTCGTGTTCGTTCACCTGCCCGGCTCCTGCTATTTTGTTCTCTTGAGGAAAGGACATTACCAATCCATCAAAGTTCCGGGTGTACTGCAAGGCAATTTTAAGCATGTTTGGATTAGCTACAGCTTTCTTATAATCTCCAAATGCGACTGCACCTGCCTGTTGCATATCGTAAAGTTCGGCCATCTCTGCACCCTCGCTTTTTCTGGTAAGAGCACCTATGGGCAGTAATGACACAGGCTGCTTGTCGGCTTTATTCTGCAGAAAGCTCACTGCTCCTTTATTGTCGGTTACAGGATCATTTCCGGGATTTAGAGCAATAGTTGTAAATCCGCTGCAACCTGCAGTTCTCAATCCATTTTCCAGGGTCTCCCTTTCTTCATATCCCGGCTCCCCAAAATTCACACTGCTATCAAACCAACCCTGCGAAACATGAAGATTTTCCCTTGAAATCTCGAGATCAACTTTCTTGAGCCTGATCACCGGAGCAATTTCTTTTATAGTTCCGTTTTCTACCAGGATATCCATTACTTTGTTGTTGAACGGACTTTCGTTATCAATGATCTTGGCAGACTTTACCAGTATTTTCATTTGAGGAATTTTAGAATAAGCATTTCAGTTATAAGGAAGATCAAGGCAAAAATAACAAACCATTTCCAAAGGCTGTCAACTTCATTGGCCGATTTAATTTGAGAAAAGACTTCGGGAACCGAGGAGAAAATCTTAACTCTTTCCTGTTCAGCAAGATCACTGCTCACCGGCTGACTTTCCTTGCGGTCAATATTGAAACTAAGAGCTCTCAAGCTGGTGGAATCCTGCAGTACCCGGTAATGTCCTTCTTTTTCCGGCAGACCTTCCAGAAAAAGCCGGACCTTATTCTGGAAACTTTGTTGCTGCGGAATATAATTTGTTTCAGGAGAAGATAAATTAAGGATCTCATCCTTCTGAAGATTTGCCTGGATGTTTATCTCCTGTGGAACTCCAAGGGAATAGTAGAGGTCTGGAGGGGAAATTGCGAGATTACCTATGTTGTAAAAAGTCGGCACGATTAAAGGCGCACCTTTAAAATTAGAATTAGCTCTTTGCAAGGGAGCCGTGAAAGCGAAAATATTTTTCTGTTCAAAAAGGAACGGCTCTCCGTTTTCATATCGAAGAATTCCCGAAACCTGTTGATTTACTGCGTAGGAAGATTGCACCCTGGGATATTCAAAATTAGTAACCCGTTCGTTAAATACATCCCGGTAGAGAGGATGCTCAAAAACAATTTCTGTGATTAGCTTTTCTTCCCCGGTTTTGGCGGTAAAAGACGGTAATCCCAGGTTTTGAAAGAGCGTATTATATTCTAAAAGGTTAATATCTTCTCCGGGTATTACTACCAGAAACACCTGTTCCTCTATAAGCTGTTTAAGATTCGTCACTAAAGAAAAAGGAATCCTGTTCAGTTCATTGATTATAACGAGGTTTGCCTGGGCCAGTTGATTAAAGTCTACATTATCTTCGGGAAATATCTGCATGGAAAATTCAGGAGCAGAATAAATACGCTCGAGGAAACCTGCTTCCTTATCTCCTATGACAATGACCTTTACAGGCGGGGCTTCATTAATACTGAAGTAAAGCTGGTTGTCGAATTGTAATGAATTGTCATCGACACTAATCTTTCCAAAAGGAAGGGCTCTTGAAGCAAAACTAAAGCTGGCCTTGCCTTTTAGATTCTCTTCCAGTTCGATAGTTTTCCTTGCCAATAACCGGTTTTGATCGTAAAGTCCAATTGAAACATCCTCATTAATTTCACCGGAGACGGAGATCCCAACATTAAGAACAATTTCATCCACACTGCGGGAGGAGACAAAAGCAGTGTCTACAGTTATATTGTAGTTTCTCTCCGGCTCCAACTGTACAAGAAATGTGGACACATCACCGGCTACCGGGGATACGGAGTCCCCTATATGCTGGAAATCTGAAATGGCTATAAAATTCTTTTGACCGTCACCACTTCCAAATAGATTTTGAGCTTTAAGCCGGATAATGTCCCAGGGCAACTGGGTGGAGGAATAATTTATGTTTTGCAGCCTTTCGCGAAGGAAAGCTCTGGAAATATCCCGAAATTCCTCTTCATTAGTAAAAAGGCTCAGCGTTTCCTCCTCCGGAACATTCTCCAACAGGTCCTGTATGCTTCTCCTTAGCAGGATACCTTTTGAACCTTTCGCCTGCATGCTATAGGAATTATCCAGGTAGATTACATTTTTAACCTCACTCACTTCACCTGAAGCAGGAGGGAAGTAGGGTTGGGCAAAAGCAATGATAAGGCAGGCCAGAAGCAGCAGCCGGGTACATAGAATAAGAAATTTCTTTAAGCGGGAACTCTTACGGGTTTGTAAAACAGCCTTTTTCAGAAATTTTACATTGGTAAATTCGGTCGTCCGGAATTTTCTCAACTGGAACAGGTGAACCAGCACAGGGATCACCAGTAAAAAAAGTGCGTAGAGAAGTTCAGGATATTTAAAATACATGCGTGGGCATTAATTTATCAAATATAAAAAAAGGTCTTAGCAAGACCTTTTGATTTGAAATTTAAAATTACTGCCAACACCCGGCTCAGATTCGATCTGGATGTCACCGCCCATATGATTGAGTAATTTCTTCACTGTGGCGAGACCAATCCCGCTCCCGGGATTCCCATCCCGATCATTGAGATCAAGGGTAGTGAAGAGGTCGAATATCTTTTCAAAATTTTCCCGGGGTATTCCGTTGCCGTTATCTATCACTTCAAATTCATAAAAATCTTCGGATGCCTGAAAATCAATATTCACCTGCCGCTCATCCTTATTATTGTATTTAAGGGCGTTACTAATAAGATTCATGAAAATCTGAGTAAGAGCAGCCTTGTTTACCTTTTTCAGGGTTCCCTGTTCCGGATAAATTATCGTCACCCCGGGATCTACAGTGAACAAATTGGTAAGGTTTCCGAAGAAGGTCTTTAGATCCACATCTTCTTCTTCTTTTTCCAAAATTCTTTCACTCCGGTAAAAAACAAGCAAACCGTCGACATACGTACGAAGACTGTGAGAGGCCTGTGAAAGAAATTCTATGTATTGCTGAGTTTCTTCATCAAAGTTGTCCTGATTTTCCTCCTTTAAAAGATCTACCAGGGAAATAATATTGGCAAGAGGAGATTTAATATCGTGCGATACGACACTGGCAAATCGCTCAAGTTCTTTGTAACGCTGTTCAAGATCCTGCTGCATTCGCTGGTATTGGTTATTCTGCTTGCGAAACACGATAACACTAAGGATCTGGTTCACCAGAATTTTTAAAGAACGCTGTTGATTATTTGATAATTCAGTTTCTTTAGGATTAAATATGGCAACTAATCCCAGTTTTTCTCCTGAAAGCGTTTCAAGGGGAACGCCAATTAAACCTTCAAATCCTCTGTTTAATTCCTCCAGCTCTTGCCTGGTAAAACTTACAATTCCGTCCTGTTCCAGGATCTGGTTCCAAAATTCTTCATCATCAGGTACTGCTTCAGGTGATATCCCATAACTTGCTTTGATCCAGCTGTTCCCGCTTTCCACAATGACCAATGCAACTACAGGGGCATATACTGCTTCTGCGCAAAGGAAAAGCAAGTCAGAAAAATCAGTCTCTGAAGAAGTTTTTAGAATATGAAATTCCTCCGGGGCAGGATGTTGCCGGCTTTCACTATTCTGGATCTGCGGTTGAGGCATATTTTTTAGCACCTTAGAGATAGTTAAAGATATTAATTGTCTCTAATAAAACTGAATTTTATCTGAAATTATTTAGGAAAGTTCCTACAACAGTTTCAATAATCTTCAAAAACGCCCAGTCCAAATAGTGCAAAGTCGTACTTGACCGGATCCACAGGATCCATCTTTCTGAGAGCCCGATCTAATTCCTGCAGCGCCTTTGCATCATTCTGCTTTCGTTTAAGTAAACCTAATTTCCTAGCCACATTTCCTGAATGTACATCTAACGGACAGCTGAGTTGAGCTGAGGACAAGCTTTCCCAAATTCCAAGATCTACATTATTCTTATCATTTCTAATCATCCATCGCAGGTACATGTTGATCCTTTTGGCAGCAGAATTTTTAAAAGGATCACTCACATGCTTTTCAGTTCTCTTTTCGTGGGGTAATTCGAAAAATATTTTTTTAAACTCATGAATAGCAGGCTGTAAGCTATCTTTATGTGAATAATTACTAAAGATGCTTTCCGGGCCGTTGTGTTCTTTGTAAATGTTCCTGAAAGCTTTAATAAAATACTGTAGATCTCTCCCGTTGAAGGTGCGGTGGACAAAATTCCCCAGTCTCTCGAGATCGGTCTCTGTATGTTGCATGACAAATTCATAGGGAGCATGGTCCAGCAGGTCCATCAGCAAATTTGAATTTTTAAGAATGCTCTTCCGGTTTCCCCAGGAGATCGTAGCGGTAAGAAAACCTGCAATTTCGATATCTTCCTTCCTGCTAAAAAGATGCGGGATCTGCACCGGATCAGTTTCAATAAATTCGGGCGTATTATACTGCTCCACCTTAAAATCAAGAAATTCCTTTAGTTCCTTTAGTGTCATTGAATATTTTATATTGAATATTTTATCATTGTTGCCCGATTAAAAAGGGATAAATCCGTTAAAACCGTGCCAATGCTGGTCAAAAACCTTCTCCAACGATTTGAGGGGGTGGTTTACCTTTTTATGAAATTCTATTTAATTTTTCACAGTATTGTCTTTCAGAGTTTTGTATAGAAGTCTTGGCTCTAGACTCTAGAAGCGGAGCGGTCCAGATTCTTTTACCGGACAACAATGATATTTTATATTGAATATTGTCTATTGAATCTTAGACATGAGTTTTTAGACCTTAGATTTTAGACGTGAAACTTGGAACCTGGAACCTCAAACTTTAAACTATCTTCCCATCCACCATGGTAAGTTTTTTATCGGCCATATCTGCAAGTTCTTCGTTGTGGGTGACGATGACGAAAGTTTGTCCAAATTCTTCCCTAAGGTCAAAGAAAAGTTTGTGAAGGTTTCCAGCAGATTCACTATCCAGGTTTCCTGACGGCTCATCAGCAAAGATCACTCCGGGATTGTTGATAAGAGAACGGGCTACAGCCACACGCTGTTGCTCTCCACCGCTCATTTCGGCAGGTTTATGATTTGCCCTTGCTGAAAGACCAAGAAAACCAAGGAGTTCTTTTGCTCGTTTTTCGGTTTCGGGTTTAGGTCTGTTTCCAATAAATGCAGGAATACATATATTCTCCAGGGCAGTAAATTCTGGTAACAGCTGATGGAACTGAAAAATAAAGCCAATGTTATCATTCCTGAATTTTGCCAACTCTTTGGAATTTAGAGCATAAACATCAACCTCATTTACATTTAGAACACTATCAGTCTTGGTATCGGGTTTTTCAAGGGTTCCTAAAATTTGCAGCAGGGTAGTCTTCCCGGCACCGGAAGCTCCTACAATGGAGACTATTTCACCTTTTGGGATATGGAGATCAACTCCTTTCAAAACATGCAGGTCATTGTAACTTTTATGAATATTCCGGGCTTCTATCATCTTTATTTTTTCTATTGCAATATTAACCTTTAATCACTTTTTTTATGGAACTATAATCGAGATAATATACTATTCTTAGTGAAAGATTGTGTCTTACCGGTTGCAGAAAGAGATTTTCCACGCTTTCCAGGTACACCAGATCACTCTGTTTTTCGAGGTTAAATATGGAATTACGGTATAGAAGGATCAATTCACTACCCGGTGCAAAACGCCATTGGTAGCTAAGGTCCAGGTTCCATATATTGAAATCCACGTTGGGGTCATTAGCGGCTGTCACCTCATAAGAAACAGGAGTGAGGCTGCCATCGGAAAGAAGACGTGAGAAATCATTGTCTGCAAATTCAGCTCTGGACCAAAAATTCCGGAAACTCAAACTTACCGCTTCCCGTGTATTGAAGTTATAGTTCCCTTGAAGCGAATTTTCTATACTCTGCATTTTACGCTTGCCAAAAATGACATTTTTGGGCAGTAAGCTAACGAAACTTTGCCGGTTTTTTTCCTGCTTAAATTCAAAGGAATAGATAAGAGTGAACTTGTCGCTTATCCTGAATCGTGGCTTGAAGCTGAAGTTTATACGGTTCTGTTCAGAATCAAGATATTCACTGTACCCAAGTCTGGAGTCTAATGCGAACCTCTTTCTGTAATCTGAAGAGATCCAGCCTTCAGCCGTTCCAAAAGCAGGAAAGATCACGAAATGATTCTCCCGCCTTGGTTCAAAAAAGTCTTTGAACTCTGTATTATATTCTGTTGAACCTCCAAACGCAAAACGATCACGGGTCATTCCGAAGAAACTCGCTCCCACTCCCGATCCCAGATCGATATCAGGATTATAACGGCGCTGGTGATTCCCGTACAGGTTGATATTATACCGGTTAAAAATACCCTGAGGTTCAAATATTCTGTAGGAGGTATTGGCGTAGAAATTATTATAATTATTGACAAAATTCAGCCCCAGGTCATTAATATCATAGGTTTCATTTGCGAAATCATGAGACAATTTAAACCGTAAATTCCCTTTTGTACGCTCCAGGGCCAGGATGGAGGCAAAACCCGTTTTGTTGCGGTTGAAATAATTAATCCGGCTCATTTTCGCCTCTCCGGAAAAATTGAAAGAACTTTCCCGGTTATACACATCAAACAAAAATCCCGTGACATTCCCATCTCTAAAATGTCCTTCACGGGTTACATTTGTATTTATAATGGAGACCGAGGATTTTTGGTTGAACTGCTGGTCCAGAACGAAAATGTTATAATTGGCGAAAGGCTCGGTAACGATTTCCCTTTCCTCTTCCGAAATTTTATTATACAATCTTGCTTTTTGAACTTCGGTAATAGCATTGAAGAACCCGATTCCCAGTCCGCCATCTGTCCTTCCGGATATCTTTATTGCGTTGAGAAGATCTGTCCTGTCTGGGTTTTCGAGAATTTCTTCATTCTCAAGCCTGGCTTCCTGCACCGAATTAAATCCAATTGGCGTATCGCCGATCCTTCTGGAATAGAAGAGATTTCCTTTGGTAAACAATTCAGTTCCTTCGGTAAAGAAGGCTCTGTTTTCACCAAAAGTCTGTTCAAAAGGTCCAAGATTGAGTTCTACTTCGTCATATGCAGTCTGTCCAAAATCAGGGATCAAGGTAGCGTCAAGGGTAAAGGCATCACTAATACCATACTTCAGATCCATTCCGGCATTAAAAGAAGATCCGGTTTCACCTTCAAAAAGATCTACCTCTCCCGAAACATAAGGATAGAAACTAAGTCGAACGGGAGCCTCAATATTTTGTATTCCATACAACAAGCCATTATAATGAGTGGAAAGGCCTACAGACTTATTGATATAGTTCCAAACATAAGTTTCATTAAGGTGGCTAATATGTCTTCCCATCTGTAGGCTCCAGACTTGTTCAGCGCGGTCGGGAAACCTTAAAGCAGAATACGGGATCTTTATCTCGGTATACCAGCCTTCTTCATCCATTGAAACCTTGGCTTCCCACACAACGTTATAGGAGAAATCTTCTCTTTCTCCTTTCATTTTTGCATCTGCAATAGTTCCTGCTGCAGTTACAGCAAATCTGGTTTGATTCTCCCCATCATTATAGGTGTTAAGATCGATGTAGAAAAAATCGGAAACGGGAATATTGTCTCTTTGAGCAAATTCCTTTCTTATTCGTTCAGGTTCATTATCATACAGATAAGCTGCGATATAAACTGCCTCATTTGTGTAAGCTATTTTGACTAAAGTGGGGTGGGTAGAACGGGACGCATCACCATCTCCCGGTTCCAGCATCACAAAATTTGTTGCTGCAGGGATATTTTGCCACATTTGATCCTCCAATATTCCATCTACTTCCGGAGGAGTCTGAATTTTTGTGGCAGTATAAACCTTTTTTTCTGAAAGTTTCGCTTTTTGTGCACAGAGGATTCCTGCCGATAGGAAAAAATAAAAGAGCAGCAGTACTTTAAGGGGCATTGGAGGTATTGTTATTATCTGGAAAATTTCGCTCTGCAAAGTACGAAATCCTCAAATTTTATAATTGTAAGGTTCCATGTTTTTCCTTACATTTTAAAAAAAGAAAAATATGGATGAACAACGAACAGAAACAGCCACTCTGGCAGGAGGATGCTTTTGGTGCACCGAAGCTGTTTTTCAACGGGTAGAAGGAGTAGTGGAGGTGATTTCAGGATTTACGGGAGGTAATATCAAGAATCCGCCGTACAGAGAAGTAGTATCAGGAAGAACAGGCCATGCCGAATCGATAAGGATCAAATATGACCCTGAAAAGATATCCTATGAGGAACTGTTATATATATTTTTTGCCACCCATGATCCTACCACCCTCAACAGGCAGCAAAACGACGTAGGAACTCATTACCGCAGCGCGATATTTTATCATTCCGAAGAGCAGAAGCAAATTGCAGAGAAAGTTATTGGAAAGCTGGAGAAGGAAAAAGTTTTTGCAGATCCTATTGTTACAGAAATTAGTGAAGCAGGACCTTTCTATGAGGCCGAGCAGGAGCATCATGATTATTATAATCAAAACCGGAATCAGCCTTACTGCCGGGTTATCATTGACCCCAAGGTACAGAAGCTGAGACATAAGTTTTCAAATAAAGTGAAATCTACCGTTTAATTATGGCACTTTTCTTGTAATTAAAGTAGAAAAGCAAAAACGATGTATACTGAAAAGAAAAAGTTGTTGATCAAAGGTTTGGTTTATGACGCCGTTGGTATGGCCAGTGGAGCAGTTCCTTTAGTGGGCGGATTTATTGATCTTCTATGGGCTCCTTATGCTGCTAAACAAATGACAGCTATGTATCCAGGAAAAAAAGGAAAACTGGCTTCTGTTATTGTATTTTTAGAAGAGATCCTGCCATTTAGTGATATCATTCCTACCTTTACTTTAATGTGGCTTTACACTTTTGTGTGGCAGAAAGAAGAGGTTGGGCAGCTTCAAACCATTGAAGTAAGAGCAAAGTAATAGATAAACAAACTGATAAATTAAAGCCGGTTATGAGAAATTAACCGGCTTTTTTTATTGTATAATATTAAATGCTGTAGTATGACATGAGAGAATAAAGCTCTCAGTATTATTATCATTTCAGGATCTTTGCAAAACCAAGGCGGGAAAGCATGTTTTTTTCAAACTGCCAGAAAAACCTGAACTGGCCAAAAATCCAACCATAGGCAACCAAAAGAATTTGGTAAACAGGAAAGATCATTAAAAGTTTTATTGCATGATAGCTAATTCCGCCCCATAAGAATTCGGGACTAAAATTCATCCGGGATAAACCTATAAATTCCAATACCGGCCGGGTTACAAAAAGAGAGGATGATCCCGTTAAACCAAAGACTATCAGGATAATTAAAATTTGCCAGTTCGAAGAAATTCCCCAGCGTTGTTTCAATTTATTCATGCTGCAAATATAAAAAAAGATTCAAGACTAAATTATAGTCGTTCCCGAATCCTATAAATAACATTAAAGCCTTGTGGGTACAGAAAATCTTTGATTGTATTTCCTGGAGAGGTAAACAAAATAGTTGTATAGCTTGTAGTTAACCTCATAACCATAATCTATATTGGGGTCATAATTGATCTCCATTTCATAGATATTTGGATCGTAGCGATATGGTTCCCTAACGCGCTGATTGTAATCTGTAACCAGGAAACGGTTCTTATTTTCAAGATAAGAAAGCGAGTGATAGCCTTCAGGCCGTGCCATCGTATTGAGAAAATAAGAGAAGCCGGGATCAATAATGATAATTTCATATTCCAGACTATCATTGGCGATTCTTACCGTATCATTCTGTACCGCATCGCCACCGGAACCCAAATCCCGGTCACGTGTAGAGGAGCAGCTATAAATGATTAGCCCCAGAAAACAGATGTATATTAAGTATTTCATTTTTAGCCCTTAAAAAAATCCCCTAAACCTTTAGACTTTCCTTTACCTCCAAAGATCTTTCCTGCAACATCTCCGGCAATTTTTCCACCCTTATCTGAATCCATAAATGTTTCCAGCATTGATTGATCGTGAGAAGAATTACTGCCTAGAACTGATCCTACAAGATCGGAAATTCCTCCTTCACTTTGAACATTATCCTTTCTTTTTTGTTGACCGAGAATCCCCATTACAACAGGAGCGGCCATTTGCAAAAGCTTTTCCACTTTGGAAGCATCCATTCCTATGGCAGATCCTACCGCCGATGCAATCTTTGACTGACTGCCGCCAAGCACATGACTAAGAATACCCGATCCTTCTCCCATTAATCCGGAAAGACTTCCCATACTGATTTTATCCAGTACAGAACCGTCATGTTTTTCTTTATCGAGTTCAGAATTTAGCTGCCGGGCACCTTCAGGGGAATCAGTATTCTTCTTCATAGCTCCAATGATCATTGGTAATGCCATTCCCAAAGCCGATTTTACCTTCTCAGGAGACTCATTAACTTCCTTACTGGAACTCTGAATAAATTCCTTTCCTTTTTCTGTGTCTAAAAAATCTAATATAGAAGCCATATTTTTCTTTTTAAGATACAAAAATTTAAAAGCCTTTCCATGGCAGAATCAGGGTTTTAACCAAAAAAAATGCTTCCTTTAACAGAAGCATTTTGCGATTGCGAAAAAAAATCAGAGCTTACTTAAGCTGTTCAATAATTTGATCTGCCAGCTCTGTTCCTATTCTTTCCTGGGCCTCAATTGTGGCAGCTCCAATATGCGGACTAAGCGAAACATTGGGGTTCATAAGCACCTTGATAGCAGGGGAGGGTTCATGCTCAAAGGTATCCAGACCAGCAAAAGCTACTTTTCCGCTGTCAATGGCTTCTATGAGAGCCACTTCATCAATTACTCCGCCGCGGGCGGCATTTATTATTCCCACACCGTCTTTCATTTCTCTGAATTCATCCCTTCCCAATACAGGTTCTTTTTGTGATGGTACATGCAGTGTAATAAAGTCTGAATGCTTTATCAGCTCTTCTACAGGTTCTGTTTTTATTGGGATCTTTATCTCCTGATGATTGTAAAATTCAAGAACGATTTCCGCCTCTCCTTCAGTCCTGTCACTGGCGATAACTTTCATACCTATACCAAGTGCTATTTTCGCCACCTCACGTCCAATACGCCCAAAACCAATGATCCCAAGAGTTTTACCTCTCAGTTCCCTGCCTCCTGCATAGCTCTTTTTCAGCTCCTTAAACCTCGAATCTCCTTCCAGGGGCATATTTCTGTTGGCATCATGTAAAAATCTTACCCCGTTAAATAAATGGGCAAAAACCAGTTCTGCCACAGAGGAGGAAGAAGCAGCAGGCGTGTTGAATACATGTATTCCCTTGCTGCGCGCATAATCAACATCAATATTATCCATTCCCACCCCGGCACGGCCAATGCTTTTTAATGAGGGACATGCATCGATAAGATCTTTTCGCACCTTGGTCGCACTTCTCACCACCAATGCATTAATATTATTTTCCCTGATATAGTTGATCAATTGTTCCTGAGCAACTTTTGTCGTGATCACTTCAAAACCGGCTTCTTCGAGTTGCTTTTTACCACCCGGAGCAATACCGTCATTTGCTAAAACTTTCATTATTTTATATTAGTAAATTATATAAAGGCTTAAGCTTTTCTTTCAAGTTCGCTCATTACATCTACAAGCACCTGTACACTCTCAAGAGAAAGTGCATTATACATGGATGCCCTATATCCGCCTACACTTCTGTGACCATTAAGACCATCTATTCCGGCTTCTTTCCACATGGCATCAAAAGATTCCTTCAGGTCATCATTCAACAAATTAAATGTGGCATTCATCATAGACCTGTCTTCTTTTTCTGCATAACCTTCGAAGAGCGGATTAATATCTATTTCCGAATATAAAAGATTGGCTTTTTTCTCATTTCTTTCCTCTATTCCAGCTATTCCTCCATTCTTCTTAAGCCAGCGTAAGGTGAGCATGGAGACATAAACTGCATAAACTGCCGGAGTATTGAACATGCTGGCCTTATTAAGATGTACACGATAATCCATCATTGATGGTACAGAACGCTCTACTTTTCCAAGAATATCTTCTTTGATAACTACCAGGGTAGTACCTGCAGGTCCCATATTTTTTTGAGCTCCCGCATAGATCACATCAAACTGTGAGAAATCCATTTGTCTCGAGAAAATGTCACTGCTCATATCACACACCATTGGTTTTGGTGTTTTTGGGAATTCCTTTATCTGGGTTCCGTAGATAGTGTTATTGCTGGTACAGTGAAAATAATCAACGTCTGATGGAATGAAATACCCTTTCGGAATATATTTAAAACCTTTATCTGCAGATGAAGCGACTTCTTTTACCTCACCAAAAAATTTTCCTTCTTTGATAGCCTTTGTGCTCCAGGTTCCTGTGTTGAGATAGGCCGCCTTTGTTTGAAGTAGATTATAAGGGACCATGAGAAACTGCATACTGGCTCCTCCCTGAAGGAATAAAGCTTTGTATCCTTTCCCTTCTAGTCCCAGCAATTCTAATGCAAGATTGCGCGCCTCTTCCATTACATCCACAAAATCTTTGCTGCGATGTGAAATTTCTAAAATGGATAATCCGGAATTGTTGAAGTCTAATATCGCCTGTGAGGCTTCCTGAAAAACTTCCTGCGGAAGTATACAAGGCCCGGCACTGTAGTTATGTTTTTTCATATTTTTATTTTAACAGTAACAAATATGAGGAAATCATAATGGAAATCCTGTTATTAAAATGATAATTTAGAAGGTTTTTCCTGCAAAAGCTGAAGCATTCAAATTTTTTGGGTCAAAAATTCAAGAGTGTCAACATTATCTGCATAATCCCAAAGTTTTGGATGCTGGGTATTTCCGAAGGAAACCTCATTTTCTATAAAATCTTTTCCTACTATACACTGAATCTCCTCGCTACGGCTTCCCAATTCCTTTTTCAACTTTTCCAGATCTTCATACTTCTCATAAAACAAAGTTGCTATTGGAGAACTTAAAGAAGTATCCTCTTTCAATATCAAAAAACCATTTTCGAGAAGTTTAAACAAACTCATCAGGTATACGGCTTTATTATAATCATAATTATTAGCGTATTTCGCCTGATTTATTATAGGATTCCAGTGGTAAATAGCTTCAAAAAAGCCATTAAAATCATAAACTTGAGGGACATAGAGTTTGGAAACATTGCGGCATCCCAGGCCATAGTATCTGAATATATCTTCAGCCAGGGCAGAAAGCTCTTCGGGAGTTTCCTTTCCGGTCAAAACGGCTACAGAATTCCGGTTTTTTCTAATAATCGAAGGTTTTCCGGCGAAATAATATTCAAAATAACGGGCAGTGTTATTACTTCCGGTGGCAATAACAGCATCAAAATTTGTCATTTTTGAGGCCCCGTCTTTGGAGTCGGGGAGGATCTCGATTTTCTCCTCCCATTCCGGAGCAATAGCAATCAGATAATCGGCTAAAACCGGAAGCAGGAGCTTATCATTAGAGGATTGTTTTACCAGCACCTTATGGCCGCTAATCAGGACAGAAATAAAATCATGGAATCCCACCAGCGGAATATTTCCTGCCATAATGATCCCGACAGTTTTAGGAGTGACATCTTCAAGGTCATAACCTGATGTCCATTGTTGAAGATTTTCGCGACTTAAAGCCTCTGCCCATTGTTCCAGTGAAAACAGGACGTTTTCTTTCGTAAACCAGCCATTATAATGAACGGCAGCTTCAATCTGTTCGTTCAACTTTGAAAAAAATGGTTCATTTTGGGGAATAGCTTCATCTTTTTCAATACCTGATCGTCTAAATTGATTTAAAAAGCGACCAAGGCTATCTAACTTTTCTATACGCTGCTCGATTGTCATTCCCTTATTTGTTTAAGAACTGATTTGGCTTTAAATTTGTGCAAATTTAGAACAAAAATAAGCTATGGCAATTATAATAACCGATGAATGCATCAACTGTGGAGCCTGTGAACCGGAATGTCCAAACACCGCCATTTATGAAGGTGCAGATGACTGGCGCTACGCAGACGGCACAGACCTGAGTGGAGATATTGTTCTTCCAAACGGGAAAGCAGCCAATGCTAATGAAGCCCATGAACCTTTAAGTGATGAGATCTACTATATAGTTCCCGATAAGTGTACAGAATGTGTAGGTTTCCACGATGAACCTCAATGTGCTGCAGTATGTCCTGTGGATTGTTGTGTTCCCGATCCTGCAAATGAGGAAACTCAGGAGCAATTAATGGGAAAACAGAAATTCATGCACAACGAGTAAAAGAATCAGGAAACAAGAGTCTGGATCCAGAACTTCTAAAAAATAAATAAAGCCTGCAATGTTGCAGGCTTTATTTATTATAAAAGGAAAGAAATTACTTGATCTCCACAACCTCTAGATCAAAAACAAGATCTTTTCCTGCCAATGGATGGTTTCCATCAACAACTATTGTATCATCTTTTACTTCTTTAACCACAAGATTCATCTCGCGGCCATCAGGACTTTTTGAAACCAATCCCATTCCTGGTTCAGGCTTTATTTCTTCCGGTAGCTGACTCTTTTCCACTTCCTGGACCAACTCTTCACGAGGTTGTCCATAAGCTTCATCAGCTGGGATTTCGATTGTTTTCTTTTCATTCACCTTCATATCCAGCAAGCCTTTCTCAAATCCGGGTATAAGCTGTCCCTGTCCCATAGTAAATTCGATAGGTTCTCTTTCCAAAGAACTGTCGAAAACTTGTCCGTCGGTAAGTTTTCCGGTGTAATGTACTCTTACTGTGTCATTTTGTTTAACCTGACTCATCATAAATATAGTTTTCAATTAAAAAAAAATTGGGAAATGGAAATCAAACAGAAATAGAAAGGAAGGACCTTAAAAGTGCTGGGAAAAATCGCATTTCGCGTTGCAAAAATACCAATTTTAAAACGGACAACCAAAGAATTGAAGTTTTAGTGAAAGAAGTAAGGTGAAATTGAGTAGAAGCAGATAATAATCAATAAAAAAATGAGTTTACTTTCATACTTTTAATTCTCTCTTAAAGGAGGGTTAAGACTAAAGCATATTATTGTGAAATGCTTAATTTTTTACTATGTTGGTATTTATGGTCTCTGTCAAGCTTATTTTAAAATCTTTTTTACTTCCGGTTCTATTGGTAATTGGAATGGGTAGTTGCAACGAAAGTACAGAGGAAGAATTTAATTTTGACGAATGGGAAAAAATGACTGTAACTGCTTCAGCCTATAATTCATTGAAAAGGCAGGGGGAAGGAAACCCTTTGCTTACGGCCTGGGGAGATACTTTGAGTCCTGAAGTTCAGTCTATTGCTGTTTCCAGGGATTTAATTAGAAAGGGTTTGACTTATAAAACTCCAGTGAAAATTGAAGGTTTTGACGGTATTTTCATTGTGAATGATAAAATGCACCCCCGTTGGCGTAATAAAATAGATATCTACATGGGGGAAGATAAAACTAAGGCACTCAAGTGGGGAAGGAGAAAAGTCGAGATAGCTTTTCCGGCAGAAAAAATTACCACCGATTAAAATTTTAAAAAATGGTACAGGTAACTAAAAAGTACATTAACGATTTTGTAGAATTTTATAAAAAACATGTCACCAGGGAACATCCGGATTTTCCATTTTATCTACTGATCTTTTTATCATTTTTAGTTTTCGTTATTGGGATCAACCTTTTCATCGAACTTACAGAAGAGGTGCAGGGAGAGACCGTGGACCACTTCGACCAGCGGGTGACAGATTTTGTTACCTCTTTCCGAACTCCCGAAATGAACAACTTCTTCCAGTTTGTTACAGATCTGGGAGATTTTTACGCTTACCTTATAGCCACGATAATTGTGGCCCTTTATTTCTTTTTCAGATTAAATAATAAAAAATTCATTCTGCAGCTAATTGGGGTTGTCATTTTATCTTTTTTAGTGAATCTTGCTTTAAAAGAAGCTTTTGACCGTGCCAGGCCAACTCTGGAGCACATGGTAGTGGTAAAGACATTAAGTTACCCCAGTGGCCATGCTATGAGCGCCATGTCCTATTATGGATTTCTCATTTATCTTAGCTTTCACATCAAAATGAACAAGTTGCTGCGTCTTTTCCTTGCGATCCTGTTCGCGGCGCTTATTTTCTTTATTGGCCTTAGCAGGATCTACCTGGGGGTTCACTATCCTTCAGATGTTGTTGGTGGTTTTATAGGCGGACTTATATGGGTGGCATTCTGTGTGGTGTTGTTTAATATTATAGACCTGCTTAGACAAAAGAGAGCCCGGTACAACATTGAAGATGAGGAAGAAAATCTGGAAACAGAATAAATTTCTTATTTTTTTGTTAGAAGAAAGCAGCTTCTGAGACAGAATTTTTATATTTCTGTAAATCATGACATGAGCCCTAAATTAATTTACAATTCCACACCTTACCTGGTTCTGGAGTTTATAATTTTTTACGTCTTTTTCCCCTTTTTTGCCAATCATTTTCTGGATGGATGGTGGAAGATCGTCCCCCTTTTTCTGATCGCAATATTCTTTTTGATCCTGTTGTTTAAAGATCCTCGATTTAACAGGCGCAACCTTACGAGATTTGACAGGAGTTATTTAGGACAGAGTATAACCCGTATGATCATCATTACTATCCTGCTCATCTGGTTTACCTGGTGGATCTATCCGGACCTGTTCTTTATGTATCCGGTGGAGAATTTTAACAGCTATGTGCTCACCTTTTTCCTCTACCCAATTGCATCTGTACTTCCACAGGAGATCATCTACAGGGTATATTATTTTCATAGATATAAACAGCTGATTCCGGAAAAGTACCTTTTGATGTTCAGTAATGCCTTTATATTTGGACTTACCCATTTTATTTACGCTAATTGGGTAGCACCTATTGCAACTTTTCTTGCCGGGTGGATCTTTATCTATAATTACTACAAAACGCGAAGTTTGCTAAATGTGAGTTTAGAACATTATTTCTATGGCCTTATCATGTTTACCATAGGTTTTGGATATTTTTTTCAGTAAAAGTAAAGATCATCAGATACCCAGATTGGATAAAAGCCACCATAAAATTATAAAGACGACGATTGTTCCAATACAACCACATCCTGTCTTTCCACCTAATTTCTTAGCACCCCATCCTGCAAGCAGGGCTCTGATGATCTTTCTCATAGCAATTTTTATTTTTATTAAAAATAAGAGGAACTATAGTTATGAGTAACAATTTTAGGATTAATTTAGTTTAATTGCATAAAAGCTTACTAAAACATATTTTATTCACTCCAAAATAAAAAAAATGAAACCATTTTTTATACTCCTGTTTTTCTGCGGAATGACAGTACTGGCGCAAGAACCTAACAATACTCCCGAAGTGAAGCTAACCGGCTTTAGCCATCCCGAATCGGTGATTTACGATGAAGGAAGTGAATACTTTTATGTGTCCAATATGGCTGACCGTACAGAAGGGGACGGATTTATCTCCCGAATCTCGAGGAAATGGAAAGAGCAGGAGCACAAATGGATCACCGGTTTAAATGATCCAAAAGGCTTACTGGTTAAAGGTGACCTACTCTATGTCACAGATGTTACAGTTCTCATTGAAATTGATCTTATGTCAGGAGAAGTTTTGCGACGAATTCCTGTTGAAGGTGCAAAATCTCTTAATGATCCTGCACTGGATGAAAATGGGGACATCTACTTTTCAGATCTTGCAGGAAGTAGCATTTATAAAATGAATGAGGCCGGAGAAATTGAACAATGGTTAAGCAGTCCTGATCTGGAAAGACCAAATGGTTTATTTGTAACTCCAGATTTTATTCTTGTTTCCGCCTGGGGTGATGATCAAAATGGAAATATTCTAAAAGTTGATCGCAGCACCAAACAAATCAGCAGAATATCCAAGGAAGGCATTGGCAACATGGACGGAATCCAGCCAAAAGCCAATGGAGAATATTTTGTTTCAGACTGGGCTACCGGAAAGATATATGCCATAGATATGGATGGAAACCTTGAAGAAGTCCTGACTTCAGAAAAAAGCTCGGGAGATATTCTTTTTCTCAAGGAGGAAAATAAATTATATCTACCAATGAACCATCAAAACGAATTGTGGATCTACAATGTTGATTAATTGGATTTGATTTCGTTCATCAATTGGAAAGCCTGATTCACATATTGCTTTTCAAGGAAGAGCGTAAAATAATTGGAAGTAGAAATTATCTCATATACGGGAATACCTTCATAAGCCAGCAGCTTAAAGATGTAAAAATACAAACCTACAGTTTTGGTGTTTTTCTCGGGCAGCGCAATGGTTATGGAGGAGAGCTCTTCTGAGACACTCACCAGTTGTTCACTTTTGAAGATCTCCTCAATTACAGGTTGCAGGGTAGTAGACACCAGAAAATTACTCTCCTGAAAATTACTGGAGTAGTTTAAAAAAATGCCGGTACGGTCCTTTATAGCATTAAGCAGTTCTGCCTTTCGGGCAACTATATCTTTCGAATTCAAATAAGTATACTCAGTAACCCCAGATCTTACGATCATATCTCCCAGCTCGCGGAAATCCTTTGCAGAAAACTTACTTCTCTTGGGGTGATAACGCCTCAGGGCCATAATGATCGAACCCTGTTTTACGGGTTTTCTCATCTCTTTTTCAACCTGTGGCTGCAAGTCCGCTGCCAGGGAGCTGAAGTTAATAATATTCCGGGCCAGGGCATCATCCAGAAAGGGTTGGTGCTTTATAATATCATGTACACAGGTACTTATGGTTTTCATGTTAAATAATATACAATTTGTACAAAGATATGAAAAAGGAGGGATTTATTTTCAATGGTAGATAGCATGAATTAATTATGCAGTCTGATTTTGAAAAGAATGAAAGTATTAAAATTTGGTGGTACTTCTGTAGGTTCTTCTGAAAGTATCCGGAATGTAAAAAATATAATTCGGGCGCAGAAGGGGAGGAAGATCGTTGTGGTTTCGGCTATGTCTGGCGTTACCAATAAACTGGTGGAGATCTTTTCTGCTGTTAATGAAGGTAATTCTGAAGTAGTTGATGCTTTATTGCTGGAATTAAAACTGAAACACCTGCAGCTTATCGAGGAGCTCATTATATCCAGCGAAACCAAAAGAATGACAGAAGCTCAATTCCTTGAGCTTTACGAACAGCTGGAGGAAAGTCTTGGAAACACAGCGGTTTCTGAAGCTGCCGTAGTGACCTTTGGTGAAAGTTTCCTGAGTCTTATTTTTTCGCAGTTCCTGGAAGAGGAAGGAGTATCCAACACTTTACTCGATGCAAAGAATTTCATGCACGTTTCCAACGTGGAAAATCCCGAAATAGAAACTGTTCAAAAGCATCTTAAATCCACTTTACAAAGAGAAGTAACAAATGAAGTTTATGTTACACAAGGCTTTGTCAGAATAGATCGCAACAAGAACATAAGCACCTTGAAACGCGGGGGAAGCGATTATACCGCTACAATTATTGGTGCGGCTGTGAACGCAAAGGAAGTGCAGATTTGGACAGACATTGACGGATTCCACAACAACGATCCCCGATTTGTAGAAAGCACTACAGCGCTAACACATCTGAGTTTTGAAGAAGCAGCCGAGCTCGCTTATTTTGGAGCGAAAATTCTACACCCTCAAACCGTTTCCCCGGTGAAGGATAGAAATATTCCTATTTACCTGAAAAACACTTTTACACCTGCGGCTCCCGGCACCTGCATTTCTTCAGAAGCCCACGGCAGCGGACTTAAAGCTATTTCGGCTAAAGACGGCATTACAGCGATCAAGATCAAATCCAACCGTATGTTGATGGCGCACGGATTTTTGAAAAAAATATTTGATGTTTTTGACAAGCATGAGACAGCGATCGATATGATCACGACTTCAGAAATTGCTATTTCCCTTACTATTGACGACACGCGAAACCTTGATAAGATCCTTTACGAACTTGACGAGTACGGGGAAATTACCGTAGATTCAGACCACAGTATCATTTGTGTTGTTGGCGAGGGTGTGATCAATGATCATGAAACTTTTAGACTGTTCGAACTACTTAACGACCTGCCGGTAAGGATGATCTCTTATGGCGGGAGTAGTAATAATATTTCGCTGTTGGTAGACACACAAAACAAGGTACAGGCGCTGCAGCTTTTACATCAAAAACTTTTTGAAGATAAAATATTGAAGGTAACCTAGTTGCTCCACTCGAGTTGTTAGTTTATTTGTTTGGATGGAATCGCCCGTTTTTACGGGCGATTCTTATTTTTAGCCTCTATGTATTTTGACAAGTATTTTGTGCTGCTCAGGTTCTGGTGTTGCAACATGAGGCCGGTAAAATTGGAATTTCTATGCTCTTCAATAGTTTCTGAAATTTCCCGCAGTTTCCCTTGTAATCTCTCGCTATGCACAGCTTCTGAAAAATGAGAGTCTAAAATTTTATACCCGTTTTCCTGTGCCTTTTTCCAAAGTTCCTCATTTTTATATAGGTCAACTGCCGCTTCGGCAAAAATTTCGGGAGAATCGGCTATTGCACCATTCCATTCGTTTTCTCCGCCCATGCCTTCTGCACCAAGATTTGTGGTAACTGCAGGCGTTCCCACCTGCATGGCATCTGTAAACTTTCCTTTTATTCCGGCACCGAAGCGTATTGGAGCTAAAAGTATCCGCGCTTTGCCAATCTCTTCTTTTGCCGAAACCGCTCTCCCGTGAACCAGAAAACCTTCTTTTTCATGATGTAGTTCCAGGATATGCTGCGGCACATAGGCTCCAAAAATGTGAATTTTCGCCTCCTTTATTTCTGCTCTTACCAGCGGCCATATCTCTCTTTTTAGTTGCAGGACAGCATCTTTATTCGGTTCATGCAAAAAGTTCCCTATGCTGATAAAATCTCTCCGCTCATCAAATTTCAGTAGTCGGCTCTTTTTTTCTTCGGAAACTTCCTGAAGCATAAAAGGCAGATAGAAAAGAATATTTTGAGGTACTCCAAAAGTTTCTGTCAGCAGCTTAATTTCAGCCGGGGAAATGATGAGACTGAGATCACACCTGTAGATGCTGGCTATTTCCCGCTTTGCAGTATCTGAAAAGAGGAGGGAAGCCGTAAGTTCTTTTCCCGTTTTAAGCGCTTCCTGTCTGGCCTTCCGTAAAAAGTGCAGATCTTCTGTATCCAGGATCCTGATTGCTTCCGGAACCACTTCAGCCACTCTCCAGCCGAATTGTTCTTCCATCATAAACCTGTCAAAAATGACAATTTCGGGAGAGATCTTTTTCAGGAAAATGTCGAAACTCTCGTTGTTGAGTTCAATCTTTTCCGAAGTAATTCCGAGACCGGAAAGATCGGCCATATACTCAGTTTCTGAAGCAGTAGTGGCAAAGGTGACGGAATACGCTTCAGCAAGGAAAAATTCCAGCAGCTGCATCATCCGTGCACCGGCGGCTGATGATTTGGGTTCGGGCCATACGTAACCAATGACAAGGAGTTTCTTTTTTGACATACCCCAAAATTAACAGGATTTAATACATTTTTTGAATTGTGCGGACAATTTGTGACCTTTAGGTAAAACTGAGCTATGAGCCGCGGATTTGTAAAAGAAGAAGACCAGGAGGAGGCACCATTTATCCCGCCACGGGCAGCATTACCTCCGGGAGTGACAAATTATGTCACACCGCAGGGGCACAAACAACTACTCGAGGAGCGGGATATCCTGGAAAAGGAAAGGAAAAACATTGATATTAGCAGTGATAAGGAAAAACGGCATGCAACAGCAGTGATTAATGGAAAATTAAATCTGCTGAATGAACGCCTGGCGTCGGCGCGTATTCTGGAACCAAAAGAACAGCCACAGGATGAAGCGAGATTTGGAGCGACTGTAACTTTTAAATTCCTTACCGGAAATCAAAAAGGGCAGGAGCAAAGCTTTGAAATTGTGGGAGTAGATGAAGCCAATATAAAGGCCCGAAAAATAGCATTTTTGGCACCTCTTGCCAAGGCACTAACCGGCAGCAAAGTTGGAGATGTAGTTAAAGTACAAATGGCAGGAGCCCTGCAGAAGTTGGAAATTCTAAACATCAGCTACGAATGAGTCGGCAGCAGGTTTATATTGTAATGGGCGTGTCGGGAGTAGGGAAGACTACTATAGGAAAAATGCTGGCAGAGGAACTTAATATTCCCTTTTTTGACGCCGATGATTATCACCCCGTTGCTAATGTAGAGAAAATGAAAGCCGGAATTCCGTTGCAGGATGATGACCGGTATGAGTGGCTGGAGAATCTCGGAATAAAGATCAGGGAATGGCAGAAAACCGGTGGTGCTGTGCTGGCATGTTCGGCTTTAAAGGAGAAATATCGCACACAATTGCAAAGTCTGCCGCAGGAGCATCTCAAATGGATTTTCTTACATTCAGATTATGAGGTGATACACGGTAGAATTTCTGGTAGGGAAGGCCATTATTTTAAGCCGGAGCTCCTGCAGTCACAATACGAAACTCTGGAGCTGCCTTCCTACGGAATTCACATCGATGTCGATCAATCTCCTGAACAAATAATAAATGAGATCATGGAAAACATACAAAAGAAGATGGAAATCGGCCTTTTTGGTCTGGGAGTGATGGGAAAAAGCCTGGCGCTGAACATGGCTTCCAAAGGTTTTAGAGTTTCTATTTACAACCGGCATGTGGATAAAATTGAGGTTGATATAGCCAAAAACTTTACTGCAGAAAATCCTGAATCTAATTTCCGGGGATTTGATGATCTAAAAGCCTTTGTCGAAAGCCTGGAGCGGCCAAGGAATATCCTGCTCATGGTAAATGCCGGGAAAGTAGTGGATTTTGTTATAGAAGATCTGCTGAAACATCTTGACGAAGGAGATCTCATTATTGATGGCGGAAATTCACATTATAGGGACACCATAAGAAGAGAAAAAGAACTGAAGGAAAAAGGCATTCTGTTCATGGGCGCCGGAATTTCGGGTGGGGAAGAAGGTGCCAGGAAAGGTCCGTCCATCATGCCCGGCGGACCGGAAAGTTCTTACGATAGAGTAGGACCGATACTGGAAAAAATTGCGGCCAAAGACAAAAAAGGAAATCCCTGTTGCACCTATGTAGGACCCGATGGATCAGGACATTTTGTGAAGATGGTACACAACGGGATCGAATATGGAGAAATGCAGCTTATTGCCGAAACCTACCATCTACTAAGATACCATTCCGACGCAGAGCCTGAAGAAATTGGGGCTCTTTTTCAAGAATGGAATAAGGAAATGCAGAGTTACCTGCTTGAAATCTCCATAGAAATTCTCCGGAAGAAAGAGAATGGAGATCTGGTTCTGGACCAGATTCTGGATGCCGCCAAACAAAAAGGCACCGGCGGCTGGTCTACCAATGCCGCTCTGGAACTTGGGGTGCCGCTGGATACGATAAGTGCGGCAGTTATGACGAGAAATATTTCAGGAATGAAAGAACAGCGTGCCGCTGCGGCGAAAAAATATGATCATAAATTTTCAGAAAAAGGAAATTTAAAGGAGCTTCAAAATGCCCTTTTTGAAGCCTATAAAGCTTCAGGTATTGTTAATCACGCCATTGGCTTTGACCTTCTCAGAGCAGCTTCAGAAGAATACAACTGGCGTTTGAATCTTTCTGAAATTGCCAGGATCTGGACCAATGGCTGTATTATAAGAAGCAAATTAATGGAAGACCTGGTGGTGAAATTTAAAGATCACCGGGAGCACCTATTAATGCAGGCGGAAATTGTACAGAAAATTAGCGGTTACAAAAAGTCGCTAACCGGCATGGTAGGTGAAGCTTTAAATGCGGGCTTCCCGGTACCGGTGATGAGTGCTGCGGCAAATTACCTGCTGAGTTTCACTGCCGAACAATCATCGGCCAATATGATCCAGGCGCAGCGGGATTATTTTGGCGCACACACGTACCAAAGAAAAGATAAACCAAGAGGAGAATTTTTCCACACCCAATGGAATCCTGAGATCTAATGGACATACAACTACTATCTGCCGTCCTTATAGGAATTGCTTTCTTACTTTTTTTAATTCTTCGACTTAAAATTCAGGCTTTCCTGGCATTGTTGATAGTTTGTATTGCCGTGGGAATAATGGCCGGTATGCCGGCAACTGAAATTTTAGAGACAATAAGGGACGGAATGGGCAGCACCCTTGGTTTTGTCGCTACCGTGATTGGTTTGGGAGCCTTGTTTGGGGGAATACTTGAACAATCTGGCGGGGCACAGCGTCTTGCTTCCTCAATGCTCAAGAAGACCGGGGAAAAAAGAGCTCCCTGGGCTATGATGGCTACCGGTTTTTTAGTAGCTATTCCTGTTTTTTTTGATGTAGCTTTTATCATCCTGGTCCCAATTACCTACGCCCTTAGTAAAAGAACGGGAAAATCCCTGCTCCTGTACGCTATTCCGCTACTGGCAGGACTGGCCATCACTCATGCATTTATTCCGCCGACCCCTGGTCCCATAGCAGTTGCAGAGATCCTGGGAGCAGATCTTGGGTGGGTAATACTCTTCGGATTTTTTGCAGGGCTGCCGGCTGCGATCATCAGTGGACCTGTTTTCGCCAGATTTATTTCAAAAAAAATACATGTGGATCCCGATGTTTTTGAAGATAAGGAAGATTACGATGAAACTTTAGCACCATCTCCTGGACTGGTGATCTCAATCATTTTCATTCCCATTTTCCTGATCGTTATTAACACCTTAATTAGCAGTCCTCTTTTTTCAAATTTTTATATCTCACCAACAGTTTTATACATTATCAAACTTATTGGGCATCCTTTTACAGCACTTATCATCGCTAATCTTATCGCCTGGTATTTTCTGGGAGTGAGAAGGGGAATGCAGAAAGTTTACCTTTTAAAAATAGGAAATAAATCCTTTCAGGCGGCGGGGATAATAATCCTGTTAACAGGGGCCGGGGGAGCCTTTAAACAAATTCTTATAAATACCGGAGCAGGAGAGATGATTGCCGACACCTTGAATAACAGTGCATTTAATCCTTTGGTATTCGGCTTTATAGTGGCTGCATTAGTCAGAATTCTTCAGGGATCATCTACGGTTGCAATGATAACCGCTGCCGGAATAACCGCACCGGTTCTTACCGAGGGGCTTTATTCTGTACAGCAAATATCTATTATAGTAATTGCAGTTGCTTCAGGAGCCACAATTCTTTCTCATGTTAATGATAGCGGATTCTGGCTTGTGGGGCAGTATCTGGGCTTATCTGAAAAACAAACTTTTAAATCCTGGACGGTAATGACCACTCTTATTGCCTTTGTGGGATTAGGCATGTCCCTACTCATGTGGGTGATCATCTGATTTTCTTTATCCTTCGGAAGAAAGGGAATGAAAATTTAGTTGAAATTTGGTCCTCCTTCGCTGAAACTTTGAAGGTACATACTTCCGTCTACCGTCTAAAGTCAAGCGTCTAATATCGGTTTGTCTCCCATTGGAATTTGGTGCTTGTAATTTGGAATTTTGAAATCGTGCATTCGTGGCAAAAAATTAATCTCCCGACAGGATGAATTCCAACGTGTCTACAATATCACCATATTGATCGATCTCAATTTCAAATTCCACCTGACCAGGTGTGGCTTTATATCCCAGATTTTGAAGCTGTTCTGCTTCAACTTCAGCAATATATTTTCCCGGAGCCAATCCCAGGTAAGTGAAATATCCATCTCCCTCACTCAGAATTTTTGCGGCTCTATCCCCATCTTGATTTATGATATTGATGATGATCCTTCCCTGTCCACGGATTCCGGATTCATCTCTGAGATATACCATTCCGCCGACTTCTCCCATGACTTCCACAGGTACGAATACTTCCTGGAAATGGTTAGGCCGCGTCTTCACAAGGATCTTTGGATTAGGGATCTTCCATGCTATGTTATCTAGACTCACGGGATCAAGTTCTAAAAGAAGATCGATATAGGGCTGAAGTTCGGTAATCCGCAGGATCTCTCCATTGCTGTCATAGTTCAGCCTGCCACTTCTGTTTTTAAGTTCCAGGCCCGCAACTCCGGGTTCCATAGGATCTTTGATCCCGTTTCGGTTAAGATCCAGGAAGGGAATTACGGTAAGTGCCGCTCTGGACATGGCAGTACGGTTACTACTCATAATATATCCTGTATTATCGTCAAGCATCAAACTTCCTCTTGCCGACTGCACAAAAGAGGAATTCCTGTTCCCAATTCGTGAAGTAGCCGAAGTTTGCGCAAAATTAAAGGCGTATCTTAACCCCACCTCAAAAATGTGCGCATCCCGCAGAAAATTGTTTTCGTAGGCGACGTTTAAAAAACCTTGTTTAAACACAGGTCGTTCCAGCTCAAGGATCAGATTATTGAATCTATTCCTGCTGAAATCATACTGCACCTGCGGAGAGAATAAAAATTTATTCGGAAGCCTGTATGTTTGCGATAATGAGCTGTAGATCGTAGGTTCATCCATACGATCGTTATAGAGACCGTAGGTGGTGAAATTCGTACTGATGCCCATCACCGCACCCGAAAGTAATAATTGAGCTGTAGTGAACTCGGTTGTCGGCATGATGATCTGGTTCAGCGTAAACCGACCGAACATCGAAAAATTCCTGGTGCGAATAGGAGTGGAGAGACTTATCTTTCTTTCCTCTAGATAGTTAAAGTTTATTGCTGTCTGGTCCTGGTCGTAATTGATATAATTAAGATCTACCTGCAGGTTTTGCGGCGTGCGGTAACTCAATAGCGCTTCCCCTTTAACGCCGTACATATATTCTCCCGAAAATAGCAGACCCGAAGCGATTCTGGCAGAAGTATTGACAAACGGCATTACTTCGCCGCTTTGCACATCATCAAGGTATTCAACCCCACCTCCTATAGTCACTGCGTTGCCAAGACCATAATTGAGATTCAATCTGCTAAAGCGGTCCCAATTGTCATTTTCCACGAATCCGGCGCTAAGTGTGTACTCCAGTTCATTCTTCGGAACAAAATTATATGGAATGTTGATCACCCGCTCTTCAATCCGTTCTTCTCCCCAGGGCCCGTAAAAGCGGAGACTCACTGCGGTGTTTCCATACATCAGCGGGACCTCAAAACTGTAAAATCCCGAAGCGTCTGCCTCCGTGAAAGCAACCAGTACGTTATTCACATAAAGCTCTACAGTCCAGCGGGGTTCGGTATAATCGTTCAGCAGATAGCTTCCAAATGATCTGCGGTTTTGCAGCGGACTATTAGTAAATTGTACTCCGGTAACCGGCGCGAACAGGGAAGAAGTAGCCGGGGTAAAGATCCTTCCGGCTGTCACCTGTGTAAGATAATTATTGTCATTGTTAACATATCTCCATTGGTAGAACTGGTTACGTGATGTAAATGGCAACCTGCTGGAATAATTAAGCATTAAATTAGTTTCTCCCCCCAAGAACATTGTTCCCAGCCCTAACATCAACCGGTTATCATTTTCCATCTCACTTTGTTGAGTGGTAACAAAACCCCAGTCCAGAGTACCTCCTTTAAACAAAGGATGGCTTTTTGGAAGAACAGTATCAGGAACAACCACACCATTAACCCGATCCAGATTTTCCCTCATTTTCTGTAGTCGCATTTCCTTCATCACCGGCAGTTCCTTATCGGTTTCAAGTTTTACGGAAAGGCTTCGGAAAGAAAAATCTATGTCCAGACCAAAAATACTTCCGAAGAGATCAGACTTCAAATAATTTCCAGATGGGGTGCTTAAAATGTCATTTTTGGATAGGCTGTAAGTTTCACCTTTAAACCTGATCTCCGGTTGTTGCCAGTTGATAGTGTAAGTGGAATCGGGGTGAATGATGAATCCGCTCATAATATCTCCATCGGTCTCATGCTTGATCTTCAGTAGATCAAAGATGACCCCCACCGGTAAATAGGCATCTTCTCCCTTAATGGCAATTGGAATTTCATAAGTTCCCAACCTCTGAATATTCATTTCTACATTAAGCTCGTCATATTCGGGAAATCCCGATTGAGCTGCGGCATACCCGGAACTGAACAGCAGAATAAGAATGAATTTAGCTTTTAGAATAGACCTATAAAATATTGGGGAGGAGGGGAGCATTACTTTTGCTTACTATTCGTAAATGAAGGTTAAAGTAAAGGTTCCGTTATAAGTTCCTGCCGGTCCGGCATCACCATTTGGGATATGTAGCTTGCCACCAACAAATACTTCTTGAGGATTAGTGGTTGTAATAAAGGTTTGGCCGGTGCTAATATCATAAAAAGGATTTATGCTTAAAGTAACATTGCTTCCGGCAGGACCTGAAAGAGAAATATTTGTGACCGGCTGTATCTGCAGAAGAGTTCCCGGATTGGCATAGACATCAAAAATTGCATAATGATGCGAAGCTCCCAAATTAAGTAAGTAAACATCTGTATCACCTGTACGATCTCCATTGGGGCTTATGATCACACTGCCCCCCGCATTTCCCACTGTAAAAGCTCCGAAGTTGAGCCCCTGCGCATTTCGCACCTCGACACTTACCGGTATCGGCGGATTCTCCTGGCCAAATACACCCGAAAATGACATTAATAAAAGTGTCAAAAAAGCTAAAGAATGGAGCCGAATATTTTTCATTGCTTTACTTTTTGATCAGGATCTTTTTGGTTTGTCTTTCATTTTCAAGTTCCAGGCTTACCAGGTAAACGCCGGGTGCAGTAATTCCTGAAAATTTAATCTCTTCTTTTTCTTTTCCCGATCTCTTTTGAAGCACCTGTCCCGATACATTGCTTAAAATGACATTTCCGGAGGTATTTTGGGAAAGATTCAGCTTTACCAGGATCTCTCCTTCGGCTGCATGTACAGAAAAATATGCAGTGCTTGCTCTCAGCTGATCTTCAGATAATTCTTCTGAAGAAAGGATCAGGAAAAATCTGTCATTATTTTCCCCTTTTTGAGAGGTAAAGGAGTATACGGGTTCTTGTGAAAAGTTGTGCACCAGCTTGTTTTTCTGATCCTTCAGATATATGTAAGCTGATGGAAAGATGTTTTTAATTTCGGCCAGCTGAATAAACATTTCACCAGATTTTTCTGTATTTATTCCCAGCGGAATTTCCTCATGTTTGGCAGAACTGATGGCATTTATGGAGAGTT
This sequence comes from Salinimicrobium xinjiangense DSM 19287, assembly GCF_000423585.1. Taxonomy (GTDB): domain Bacteria; phylum Bacteroidota; class Bacteroidia; order Flavobacteriales; family Flavobacteriaceae; genus Salinimicrobium; species Salinimicrobium xinjiangense. Next base: position 363,999 of record NZ_AUIG01000001.1, on the reverse strand, counting down.
TCTCCTGTTTGGTAGTAAGGCTGTAAAGGCTGGGAACTTCAGCGGCAGTATTCAGCAGTTTTAGAGCGTCGAATTCACTTTCAAATTCTGCAGAAGCTCCTGATTCGAAATAGATCACTGCTGCGTCTGATTGCGTTTCTCCGGAAAAACCTGCAGTTAATTTTATTTGCGGGATAATACGGTGGTTTTTAGCCTTATAAAAACCCTGGGTAGTCTCGTTTCCTGTCCTTACCGCATTGGTAAAGTTGAGGCTTGCAGTTCCCGGCTCGCTGACTCTCACAAAAAACCCCTGCATCGACGGAATAATGGAAGTAACCCCTGTTGAAACATCATTCACATAAGAAGTGTAAGTTCCGGTATACCTGTCTTCACTTCCGGCGTTGAAGAAGTAAATGGCTTCATCAATTCCGGTAAGGGTCGGCACCATTAAATTCCAGTCTATAGGAGAAGGGTAAGGGTTTCCTACCAGGTTAAATCCTTTGGTATATAAACCTTCATTATTTTCAAGTTGAATATTTACATCACCGCTATTTACCTCTCCTGAAAGTTCAATGGTAACGGGATCGGTGATACCACTGATGTTTAGTGCATAGCCTTTGGCAATGGTTAAAGTACTACCGGGTTCAGTGTATGCCTGCCAACCGGAAATGTCGGTTGTGTCCCCACTTTTTCTACCTTCCAGGTACTCATAGAAATGCGGAAATCCCGTGGTCGACTGAGAAAGCTCCATGAATCCGGAAAAATCGCCTACTGTGGAATTTCTGAAAGGGGAGCTGAAATATTTGTATCCGAAGCCATTGTCTAAATAACGTTGCATTTTTACAGTGCCTGTGACTTCTCCGCCGCCACTTCCGTTTATAAATGCAGTACCCGAAGCATCTGATACCAACTTGAGATTATCTCCGGTTGTAAAGGTTCCTGCCGCTACTTCTAAAGAATTAAAAACTTCGATCCTGGCCTGGGAAGTAACTCCTTCCGGATTATCTATCCTCAGATTTAAAATGGCATTGCCGGTAAAAGCTCCGGCGGGAATGTTTTGTGCAGTAGCTCCCTCAAAGGAGACACTCCCGCTTTTTGTGTCAAGAATCCCGGAGTTTACCAGTTCCCCTGCAATACGGAGCCAGTTATTAGTTACTGTGACTTCGGCTCCGGTTTCAATGCTGAGATTATTGGCAAGAGCATTCGTACCGGCGTTTACGACCGGGTAATTGTTTAGTCCGGATGGAATAAATACATTAGAATATTTACTTGGCAAAATATTACAATCCCAATTTCCCTGTTCATCCCAGTTAGTATTGACAGCCCCTGTCCAAATATTTTCTGTCTTCACCACAAAAGAAGTTGATAAGGAGGCGGCGGTATTAAGAACTTCAGGTTTGGTTGATGTTATCGCTATTTTATAAGTGGAAAATGCTGGAGAATTTTCAGGAATTATAAATGGAATATCATCAATTGTAACTGATGCGAAATTTTTTGATTCCGGAACTATTGAGGATTGATACTGCCTGGAAATTACAGAAAATATATTCCCGTTCTCATCTGTATATTGCAACTGTATTGTATAGATCGTATTAGCAGTGAAATATTCTAAATCTTTATCATTTCCATTTGTAACATTAAATGAAATTGTAATTTCAGAACCCGCGCAGATAGGAGTTGAAGCTATTACCTGTACATTATTAATAACAGGATCTGTTATTTGACCAGTTCCGTTTCCGTTTCCCTGGGCTAGTGATATTGGAGTAAAAAATAAAAACACTAACCCACTTAGAAAGAAACGTAAATAGTCTTCATGATGTAGAGGAATAATGTGCATCTATTCCAGCTGTTTTTCTGTGGAAGCCAGGGTAGCTCCTTTTTCCTCAGAATAACTTATCCTGAGCCTGCCATTATTAAGATCAATTCCTGCTGCATCTCTCAGCTCAAATCTGAAGTTCCTTTTGGAATTAGGAGTATAAACAGAAACTCCCTTAACTGTTCCCACTTCCGTAGTCTTCCCATTGGTAGAAATATGCTCAGCCTTTAAATTTCCGTAAACGGACATATTTCCGCTGCGGTTAATGCTGAGGGAAAGTGTGATTTGCTCTCCTGATGTATCCAACACAAGATCCTGTAATTCAACCTGGGTAGTAGAAGCTCCATGCCGAATGATTATCGGGATACTAATACCAAAAACGGTTTTGATATTGATAGAAATACCTTCAGCATCTTCTGCTTCTTCGACTCCGAGAGCAGTTTGTTCTTCTACAGCTCTAAAGTACATGTGCGAACGATATTCTCCCTGTTCCAGATTTCCGGTACGGGTGAGTTGAACCCTTATAGTTTGAGCTTCATTGGGTGCCAGAGTGACTCTGCGGGGAAAATACCTTAGAAAATCTGTCGCGAAACGCTGACCTTCTTCAGGAGTTTCGACCTGCTCAAAATTCCCGTTCTCTGTCATTTTATAGTTGACGAAGGAGATCGCATAAACCGCCGTATCACTTCCGGTGTTGGCAAGGTTGATCTCCTGGGAGCGCTGGGAGCCATCGAAAACAAGGCGCTTAGGCATGATCATAAGATCTCCCTGGGCGAAAAGAGGAGCAGTAAAGAGGACAGTAATTGTAAAAAGGCAAACGCGGAGTAATTCTTTATTCATATCCTGGGGGGATTAGTATGGATTCCAAAATTACTGAATAAGCAGTAGATTGTTAAGGAAATGTGAAATTTAATTATATGAAACTGTCACGTTGAAACCTTCAGAATTTGTGTAATATCCGGCGGTTTGATTTGCTTCCAGTTTTAAAGTAGCCCCAATCCGAAGGATATCGCTCAGCTCTCCCTGTAAAGGGGTAACCGTAAAATCTTCAATGATCATAACCTGATTGGGATTCTCCTGATTAAAAAGAGAAAAAGATTCCGGCAGGGTAATGGAGTAATTATTATTGCCATGGGTAACCACAGCTTCTGCAGGAGCAACATTACCGGGCATATTGCTGGAAAGCTGCACTCCGTAAGCCAATCTTGTACCGTCGGGAGAAAGAATTACGGTTCCCGGAGTATAGGCAGAGATCACATTTCCAAAATCCAGATCCACCGTCTTCTCTATTTTAATAGGATCGATCACCGTCGCCCGACTCTCTACAGTTGCCGAAGCCGAGGCCTGTGCAAATAGCTGAGTAGAGAACAGGAGGGAAAGAATTAAAATGAATGACTTTTCCATTAGAATTAAAGTGGTTAGTTAACAAGATAAGGAAAAACAAAAAACGCCGCCACAGCGGGCGGCGTTTCTAATATTTTAGAACAAAAATTTATTCGTAAGCTACGGTTACTGTAACTTCACCAGTATAATCTCCTGATACTTGACCAGATGCCACAGTAAGCAATCCGCCAACATTCAATGTCTGTGGCGCTCCAGTCCCTTCGGCTATTCCGTCAGTATTTCCATCTATTTCACTTGTAAAAGAAACATCCATTGTTGAAGTTTCTGGACCATTTAAAACTATAGAAGGAATGGAAATACTATAACTGAAAAATTCGGCAGCTGTAACTTCAAAAGAGGCAGCACTAACAGTTCCAGTATTTGCCACTTTCATGTCAGGATTGGAAAAAGTTCTTGTACCTTCAGTATTCACTCTTACTGCTCCACCGGTGGAAGCCACAATATTACCAAAGTTAAGATCAGTTCCTTCTTGGATGGTTATAACTTCAACGATGTGAGCATTAACAGTTGCTGTTGCAGAAGCATCCTGTCCAAAAGCAGTTCCGGCAATAAGTGCCAATAAAATAAAAGTAATTTTTTTCATGGTGATGGTATTTGTAGGGTTATTGGGGTTTCATTTTTTAACCACGCGAATATATTTCCCAATAGCTTACAGAAAAAACTTACTCGTTGAAGCACCCATTTATTCGTTCAAATACCTGATTTAAATTATTCTTAACACGAAGGTGTTGGAAGGCCAGTAAACTCAATCGTTTTCGGGGATTAGTTGTAGTTGACAGTGATGGTAAGGGGAGTGGAAGTAAAATAAACACCCGGAGCCTGTTGAGCTTCCACCTGAAGGGTGGCTCCAATTTTAAAAACTGAACTTCCGGCAGCAAAATTTCCTGTGTTTCTAATGCTGCTGGTGAAATCTTTTATGATCATTTGCTCTTTTCCGTTAGAAAGAAAAAATGGCCCCGAAGGCAGACTCAAGGAGAAATCAAAGCCTTGCTGCCCGGTTACCTCAAAAGTCGCTGCCGTGACTTCCCCACCATTCTCCAGTCGGGCATCGCCTGCAGCAATTCTTTCATTCTGTGGACTTAAGATAATCTCGCCGCCGTCCCGTGCATCAATTGCAGCAAAATTTAAATTGGCTAAAGTTTTTATGCCTATTGGCTGAATGATAGTGGCAGATGCGGTAAAACTAGCAGTCGCCTGAGCCCGGCCGGACCAGAAGACAAAAACTATAAATAAAAATGTAAGAATTACCCGCATCTTGTTTTTCTGTTCTACCTAAATTATAAAATTTTCTTAAAATAAACGTTAAAAGGCTAATTTTTTTCGATGAATAACACAACTATTTTAGCGCTTAATAAGATATTGTAGGAACTAAATTATATAATAAACACTATCACAACTATTTAAAGTATAAGCCTCAGTGTAGGAAAATTTTAAATCTCATAGATATAAATAGAATTTTTAATTTAGAAGCATGAAAAATACCTACACCACCAATCTCAACCTTTCTCAAATAGATCTTGGACTACTCATCCTTCGCCTTGGAGCGGGAGGTCTTATGCTAACTCATGGAACTCCTAAACTTCTCAGGCTTTTCGGGGGTGAGGAAATTGCATTTGCAGATCCTTTTGGTCTGGGCATGGGAATCACGCTCGCCCTGGCTGTTTTTGCCGAATTTATATGTTCTATTTTAATCATTATAGGCTTGGGAACCCGGCTTGCTGCCATTCCTCTTATGATCACCATGTTTACTGCGGCATTCATCATTCACGCTGCCGATCCCTTTGGCCGGAAAGAAATGGCGCTACTGTATCTCATAATATTTACGGTGATCCTTATCACCGGGGGAGGAAAACATTCCCTGGACTATCACTGGCTGAAGAAAAGAAAGTAGTGGATGTCATCCGGAATCTATACCAGGGGAGTGATTCCAACTTTTTAATATTTTCTTGGGATCCTTACATTCCTTTTCCTGCTATCTTATTGAAATGGACCAGGGAAGACGTAATTTCATCAAAAACACCGGATTATTTACTGCCGCCGGATTCCTGCCTCTGGAATTGTCTTTTCTAAATTCTTTTTCCGGGGCTGACTTTGATCCCGAAACCTCCTTTTTGGTTCAGAACACTCATCTGATTAGTATGGATGAGCAGGTGGGGGATATGGAAAATACTTCTATCCTCATCATGAATGGTGAAATTATAGAAATTGGTCATGATATCAGTCCTCCTGCAGGTATTCCGGTCATTGAGGGTTCCGGTGCAATTGTAATGCCCGGGTTAATTGATTGTCACTGGCATCTCTGGACTTCACTATTGCGCAGTATGGCAGGTTATAATGAGGGTCAGGCATATTTTCCAATGACTGCAGCCTACTCAAAGGTTTATACACAACAAGACATGGAACTGGCTGCCCGCTATGCTGCGGCCGAAGCTATTAATTCCGGGATTACCTGCATCAGCGATTTTAATCACAATGCCAGAAATCCCGGCTTTGTGATGGCCAGCTGTAATACCCTGGCTGATGCCGGTCTTCGTGCTCAGGTGCTGTATGGCGGTTACCGGGATCAGCCTTCAAATGAAGCTACACATTTCGACGGAATAACAGAAATCCTTCAGGAATTACGGGCTAATGAAAAATATAAACTTCTGGAGCTGGGCCTGGGATCCCGTGGTGCAGGCTATGAACATCTTGCTTCAGATTGGGAAAAAGCCCGGGAGCTGGGGATGAGAATCGTTATCCATGCCAGTTCTACAGATGCACAAAAAGGTCAGATTCAGCAGTTGTACAATAAAGATCTTCTAGGAAAAGATGTCAATATTATACACGGTAATGCCGCCACTCCTTCAGAAATAAACTACATGAAGGAAACCGGCACTCATCTCACCATGACCCCTTATTCAGAAATGAGGATTGGTTATGGATTGCCACCTGTCAACAGCTTCCATGCGGCAGGTGTGAATCTTGCGGTGGGAGTGGACACTACACCGCTTTCCGGAAATGCCGATCTGTTTTCAGTAATGAAGCTGCTTCTGAATCTTGCTAATGCCGAAGCAAAAGATGAGTTTTATCTGAAACCTTCCGAAGCTATTAAAATGGCTACAATAAATGGAGCCCGAACTTTAGGAATGGACGAGATAACCGGAAGTCTGCGACCGGGAAAAAGAGCCGATCTTATTATGTTGAAAAAGGATGATCTTAATTTTTCTACAAGTGACCAGCCCCACAGCCTGATCGTGGAGGCGGCTCAACCGGCCAATGTGGACTTTGTAGCTGTAGATGGCAGGATCCTCAAAAAGGATGGAAAATTAACCAATTTTGATCCCGAAACCCTGGTGGAGGAGGCGGAAGCTGCTTTCCACAGGTTGAAACGTGAAGTAAACCAATAGCAAATAAAAAAAGGCTGCCCGGTTTGGACAGCCTTTTTCATTCCTATAAGAAATGAATTAATTATTTGTCTGATCAATTGTTTGTGCGGGAGATTGCTCAGAATCCAAAAGGGCAAGGAATTTATCCAGGTTTGGAAGGATCACAATTCTTGTTCTTCTGTTTAACGCTCTGTTTTCCCTGGTGTCATTGTCTGCAACAGGTTTATAGCTACTGCGACCTGCAGCAATAAGCTTTTCAGGATCCACATTAAATCTGTCCTGCAATAATCTAACAATGGCAGTAGATCTTCTCACGCTAAGCTCCCAGTTGTCCTGGATGTAAGAGTTTTCTACCATAGTTTGAGAATCTGTATGACCTTCTACCATCACTTCCATGGCAGGTTCAGAATTGATCACCTCCGCCAGTTTCTCAAGCAAAGGATAAGCGTCACGACTTACTCTGTGGCTTCCGCTTCTAAAAAGCAATTTGTCGGAAACATTGATCATCACAACAGTTTTATCTACTGTGATATCAATATCCTCTGAACTTCCACTGCTAATCTGGCTTTCCAGGTTATGTGCTACAGCGAGGTTAATAGAATCTTCAAGAGTTTCGGCACCGGCAAGTTTTTCCGCGTCTACATTCCGAAGGGTTTCTCTCATTTTACGCTTGTTAGCGTTTGACATGGCCGTAAGCTCATTCATCTCAAGCCTTTGGTCATTCTCTTCTGTAAGCGTGTTGATCTTTGCATTGTAATCTGCTACTCTTTGTTCAATGGCATCTAATCTCTCCTCAAGTCTTTCTTTTTCAACCTGAGTTTGCTGAAGACTACTTCTGGTTCTATTATAATCTTCCTCAAGGGCAACATATTTCTTTTTTGAAACACAAGAAGTCAACATTGTTGCTGCCACTACCGTAACGGTAAGAATTCTTTTCATGATTTTGGTTTTTTGTTTTAATGTTCAGCTTTAATTTTTAGCTATTTTGAAATTTTAAAACGTGTTACTCCGCCCGAAATTATAGAAAAGGCTTTTTCAGCTCTGCATTTTTAACGTAAGATTATTAGTTACCCGCGCCTGTTGCTAAATTATTCCTAATAAAATGGTCGGCAGCAAGGAAATTTTTATCTTTTTCAATGAAAAAACTGTTATCAGAATACCCTCCAAAAATGTAATTTTTGGAAGCTGTTGTTTAACAAGGATTTACCTCCCGGTATTTCCTGATTACGCCTAAATAAGATAAATTAGAGACCATAGAGGATAGTTCTTGGAAAAAAAAGAAAATAAAAAGAAAGAAAAAAAGAAGAAAGGCTCCGGCCTGAAACTGTTTTTTAAGATCCTGCTCGGGATCGTGATCTTTATTTTTCTTTTACTACTATTCATCCGCAGTCCCTGGGGCCAGGGAATCATTGTCGATAAGCTTGTAAGCTACATAACCGATAAGACCAATACCACCATAGAAGTTGACAGGCTGTTCATCACCTTTGGTGGGAATTTAAGTGTAGAAGGTCTTTATATGGAGGACAAGGCAGGTGATACCTTATTATATACCCGCCAGCTCGAAGCCGATATACCTTTGTGGCCCCTCATTAAAGGAACCGGTTTTCATCTCGATAATCTTGACTGGCAGGGGGGAATCGCAAACATTAAGAGACAGGATACTATTCAGGGATTTAATTTCAGTTTTTTAGCAGAGGCCTTTGCTACAACAGATACTACTGCTACGACTACTCCCGCAGACACTTCCGCTTCTTCAATGGAAATAAGCTTAGGTGATATCAATATAGAAGATTTCCGGCTTACTTATGATGATCGATACTTAGGTATAGACACAAAAGTAACCTTAGGAAAACTGAATGTGGAGATGCAGGAATTCAATCTGGACAGTATGAAGTTTGCTGCCGGAGATGCCCTGTTGGAAGATGCTCGTTTTAGGTATGCACAAACAAAACCCGCTCCCGAGCCACAACAGGAAGAGGAAATTCCCCTGCCTGCTTTTTCTGTTGAAAATCTAGAGCTCAGGAATGTGGCGGGGACATATGAATCTGTTCCCGACGGAATTCTGGCTGATGTTAATCTTTCTGATCTACTTCTGGAGCTTCCGGAAGCTGATCTTGAAAATACTTCCCTTACAGTTGACCGCCTGGACCTTGATGATTCAAAGATCTTTTTACAGATGACAACTGCTTCCGAAGCCAATCAGGATACAATTGCTGCTTCCGGAGAAGGTCAGCCTTTCCAGTGGCCGGAATGGACGGTGAGAGCAAAAGATGTTAACCTGTCGAATAATGAATTCAGGTACTGGGTTAATGACAGCAGGCCAACTCCGGGGACTTTTAATCCTGAGGCTGTTGGATTACAGGACCTCAACCTGCAATTACCCAGTTTCGTCATGGCAAACCAATCCCTGAAAGCTCAAGTGGAAGCTCTTAATTTTCACGAAGCTTCGGGCCTTAACCTAAGACGAACAAATTTCCTGCTTTCTGTAACCGAAGACAGGATGCGCCTTCAGGATCTTATTCTTCAGTTAAACGGGAACAGTATAGAAGGAAGTCTTCTGGTGGATTACGATTCCCTCAATTCTTTCATGGATCAGCCGGAAAATGCCACTGTTGATCTTAACCTGCCGCGGTTTGATCTCGATCTTTCAGAGATTTACCGATTTCAGCCGGATCTGAGACAAGATGAGTACTTCGCTGCCCTTGCCAAAAAAGGCCTTTCCGGAAGTCTTTCTGCCAGAGGACAACTTTCCGCAGTCAATATTCAACGGGCCAATATTAACTGGGGAGGAAATACTTCCTTAGCTGCAACTGGAACCATATACAATGCCACAGACCCCGATAACCTGAGATTTGATCTGCCACAGGTGCGAATGAATTCTACAAGGGGAGACCTTAGGGCCTTCGTCAAAGAAGAAGACCTGGGAATTAAACTTCCGCAGACGGTGAATCTCGCCGGAAGCTTCAGTGGGACACCAGAAGATATCTCGGCAGATGCGGTTTTAAATTCTTCCGCAGGGAAGATCAGCCTCAACGGAAGCTTTGTAAGTGCCCCGGGAATTGCTTTTAATGCCGATGTCAAGGTCACAGAGCTGGAACTGGGATACCTGCTGCAAAATGAAGCCCTGGGAAATATAGGTCTGGACGTGCAGGCTTCGGGAAGTGGAGATGACATTAATTCCCTGGATGCAATCGTGGAGGGGACAGTGACTACCTTCGAATACAACAATTATAAGTTTAACGACATTGGGCTTTACGCCGAAATGGAAGACGGAGAAGGCTTTGCCAATATTGATTATAAAGATCAGAACCTGAACATGGAACTGGAGAGCTTTGTGCAGCTAGATTCTATCGCTCCCGAAATTGCATTAAACCTGAACATAATAGGAGCCGACCTGCAGGCACTGGGACTTTCTATTAATCCCGTGAACGCCGCCATGGAGATCAAAGGAAATTTTAAAGGCAACGCAGAAAGTTATGATGCCACAGCAACTGTTAATGAGGGTGTTTTTGTCTATGCCAACGAGTCTTACCTGCTTGGGGACGTCGATATAAATGCTCATGTAAGACCAGATACCACATCCCTGGCTGTACAAAATCAAATGCTAGACCTGCGACTGAACTCCAATGCGGGGCCTGCTGACTTTATTAATGCATTAAACCGGCACTATGAAAGTTATTACAATACCGTAGATGTTACAGATACAGTGGCAAATCCTGTCAACATTGATCTGAGAGCAGAAGTAAGTCCTTCCCCAATCCTTGAAGAAGTTTTCCTGCCACAATTAGAAGCTTTTGACACTATAAACGTTCAGGTGGATTTCAGAGAAAGGGAAAAAACACTCGTAGGCAGTGTAAGCTTGCCGTATATCAATTATTATGGAAGTGAGATAGACAGTCTTAAATTCAATATAGATTCAAATCCCGAGGAATTATATTTCGATTTCGGTCTAAAGAGTCTGGATGTGGGACCCATTGCCATAAAAAAGACCCATATGGAGGGAAGGCTGGTCGATGAAGAGCTGGCGCTTGAATTTCTTTCGCGTTATGAAGAGGATACTTTAATGAATGTTCGTTCTCTCATTACGAAAAATGATGAGATCGTGAGGATTCATATTGATCCGGAGGAACTGGTTCTAAACGCTAATCCATGGCAGATCGATCAAAATAACGAGATCCTTATAGGAGACAGCTCTTATACTTTCAATGATTTCAGGTTATCCAGAAACAATCAGGAATTAAGGGTGAGCAACGAAATGGCACAGGTTCAAAAAGAGCATATTGGCATAGAATTCCAGAATTTCAATCTTGCTGCCTTGTTCACGTATTTTAATCCTGAAAATACCCTGGCCTCGGGCAATATGAATGGAAATTTTGTAATTGAAGAGCCTTTTGGTACCACCGGTCTGGTTGCAGATCTTACTATAAACGAATTCGCGGTCCTTGAGGTACCCATGGGTGTGCTGTCTCTTGATGCACGTTCTGCAGGATTTAATAATTACAATTTCGAGCTCGCCATTAAAGAAGGTAGTTCAGATATCGATATTACAGGATCCTACATCGCTGATGCAGATGGCGGCAACCTGGATATGGATATTGCTCTTAATCGGGTAGATATGGAATTAATTGAAGGTTTTTCAATGGGAGAGATAACTAACACCAGTGGTAGCTACTCGGGGAACTTTACCGTAACAGGAGATCCTCTGAAGCCAACCTACGAAGGATCCCTTACTTTTAATGATGCTGTATTTACGGTAGCCATATTAAATACTCCATTTACCCTACCCAATGAAACCCTTCAAATTGATAATGCCGCCGTCTCCATGGAGAACTTTGAAATAAGAGATGTCAATGGCAACAGTTTTACTATAAATGGTTCAGTACTCACCGAAAGTCTTTTAAATCCTGAATTTGATCTCAGTTTTACAGCAAATAATTTTATGGCGCTCAATTCTTCTGAAGAGGATTTCGATCTCTTCTACGGAAAAGCCGTATTTGACGCGACCGGTTCAGTCACAGGAACCATGGAACTGCCTCAAATCGAGCTTGACCTGGAAGTTCTTGAGGAGACAAACCTTACGTATGTTATTCCTGAAGCTAATCTCGAAATAGAAGAAAGAGAGGGAGTAGTGATCTTTGTAAACCGGGAGAATCCGGACAGGATCCTTACCCGACGGACAGATGAGGAAGCATCTTTTGGTTTTTCAGGCTTTGCCCTTAATTCCTATATCTCTTTGCAGGAGGGCGCAACCTTCAGGATTGTCCTGGATGAAAATACAGGGGATCATTTCCAGGCATCAGGTGACGGGGATATACTCTATGATATTTATCCAAATGGACGTACGACCATGACTGGTAGGGTGGAGATCAATGACGGGCATTACGAGATGAGTTTGTACAACCTGGTGACCCGCAGGTTTGATATCATGAAAGGCAGTACCGTTGTTTGGGCAGGAGACCCAATGGATGCAGATCTTAACATCACTGCAGTTTATGAAGTTGAAGCTTCAGCTTCAGGATTGATGGCACCTCAAATCACCGGTGCCGACATGGATGTTAGAAATCAATACCGGCAGGAACTGGACTTCCTGGTCTACTTAAAGATAGGAGGGGAGATCTCTGCACCAAGACTTTCTTTTGGTCTCGACATGCCCGAAGATGAGCAGGGCTCTTTAAGCGGTCAGGTTTATGGCCGGGTCCAGCAAATTAACCAACAGGAGAATGAACTCAATAAGCAGGTCTTTTCATTACTGGTACTGAACCGTTTCTTCCCTTCGCCGGGTAGTCCCGGGACAGAAGGAGGTACGCTTGCTTTTGCAAGGGATAACCTCAATGAAGCCCTGTCTGACCAGCTTAACATATTCTCTGATCGCTTATTGGGCGAAACAGGAATAGATCTCAATTTCGGTCTTAATTCCTATACAGATTATCAGGGCGACAGTCCGCAGGACCGGACTCAACTTGATATCACCGCCCAAAGATCTTTTATGGATGAAAGGTTAATCGTAAGTGTGGGAAGTGAAGTAGATGTACAGGGAGAAAGTTCAGTAGAAGAGAGTTCTCCATTGATAGGAAATGTTAGCCTGGAATACCTGATTACCGAAGATGGTCGCTTTAGAATACAGGGATTCAGACGAAATACATTTGAAAATGTCATTGACGGCCAGTTGATCATAAGTGGGCTCGCGCTGATATACACCCAGGAATTTAACCGCTTCCGTGAACTTTGGAATCAAATAACTAACAAAGACGGAAGAGAAGAAGAGGAACAAACTGAAGAATAATTTATGCAGAAGAAAAAACTCATATGGCTTCTCCTTATTACCGGATTTACTTTCCTTCAATCCTGTAGTGTAAAAAAATATATTCCCGAAGATGAATTGCTATACACCGGTGCCGATCTGGAACTAGAATCTCAAGAAGAAATAGAGAACCGGAAATCACTAAAATCTCAGTTGGAAAGTCTCATAAAACCAGATCCCAATACAAAAATTCTGGGAGCCAGGATCGGACTATATTTCCATTACAAGGCGCAGCAGGAGAATCCCGGTTTCATCAATCGGTTTTTAGGTAAAAGACTCGGGCAGGAGCCGGTTTATTTGTCTGATGCAAACCCTTTTCAAACTGAAGACCTGTTAAAGAATCGTCTCGAGAACAGGGGATATTTCTACAGCAGGGTGAGTCATAGTGTGGAAGAAAACGAGGGGAACAAAACAGCCCGTATAAAGTATAGAGCAGTTCTACCTGCAGATCCATACATACTTGCAGAATATCAAATGGATTCCGACACACTTGAAGTCTACCGTGAAATAAAGGAGAGTCTTTCCGAAACTCTTCTGACTGAGGATGAGTCCTTTAATCTCGCTAAAATGAAAGCAGAAAGGGAACGGATCGACAGGCATCTTAAAAATAAAGGCTATTATAATTTTAGCCCCAATTTTCTCATTTTTGAAGCTGATACAAATCAATACGACCGGAAGAAATTTGATCTTTTTCTCCGGCTAAAAGATGAAGTTCCGGAAGCAGGAATAAAGCCCTACCGTATTAAACATGTCAATATCTACCCTAATTACAGGGTGGGAACAGATTCAGTAGCCCGGGATACTACCAGATTTAATAACCGTAATTATATTCAGGAGGAAGTATTTTTTGAACCAGAAAAACTTGATCCCTTTATTTTACTCGAAGAAGGAGAGCTGTATAATCCACAGGAATCAGGAAAGACCAGCCGCAGGTTAACTTCTTTGGGAACCTACAAGTTTGTAAATATTAGGTATGACGAAATAGATTCTCTTGGCACTAATAGCCTGGGTTACCTTGAAGCCAATATATTTCTTTCTCCCATGAATAAAAGGGCTATAAGAGCAGAGTTGCAGGCGGTGACCAAATCCAATAATTTCGCAGGCCCCCATCTTGCTATTACCTACACAAACAGGAATCTTTTTGAGGGAGGAGAGATTCTAAGCATCTCTGCTAAAGCAGGATATGAAACACAGCTTTCCAGTGAAAATGACACGGGACAAACCAGTATCATACTTGGTGTAGACTCAGATCTCATTTTTCCAAGAATGCTTTTCCCTATTTTCGAAATAAAAAGCGACTGGTTCAAATATTCTATTCCTAAAACAAAAATTAGCCTGGGCTTTGAATATCTCAATCGCAGTAACCTTTTTAGCCTTTTTTCAGTAAATGGCAGTTTTGGGTATATCTGGAAAGCAAACCGATTTATTACACATGAGCTGAATCCATTTGCCGTTACCTACACCCAACTTAGCAATACTACTCCCGAATTTGAGGAAATACTTAATACAAATCCATTTTTGAGAAGCAGTTTTGACCAACAGTTTATTGCTGGTCTTACGTATTCATTCCTTTACAATGAAATGATAGATGAGATGGATATGCACCAGTTCTTTGTTAATGCCAATCTTGATCTGGCCGGTAACATTCTGGGATTGTTAAGCAGTGGGGAAAGACCTGAAAAATTTCTTGGTTTGGAATACGCACAATATGCCAAAGTAGATACAGATTTTCGTTACCATTTCAAGTTTACCCAGGAACATGTCCTTGCTACCCGGCTCTACGGGGGCATTGGAATTCCATATGGAAATTCGGAGGTAATGCCATTTAGCCGCCAGTTCTATTCCGGGGGGCCTTATAGTGTGAGGGCATTTCAAATTCGCTCATTAGGCCCCGGTTCATACACACCTCCTGACACAGAAGCAGGAATACCCTACTATGACAGGATGGGGAACATTAGACTGGAGGCGAACGTTGAATACAGATTTCCTATCTACCAGTTTTTAAAGGGAGCTGTTTTCGCCGATGCGGGAAATGTTTGGAATACAGAAAGCAATTATGCACCAACTGAGAATACCGATCTTACACCAGATCAGGTCGAACAGCAACGACGGCTATTAGAAGACGGAACTTTTGGATCGGATTTCTTAAATGAGGTGGCCATTGGAGTGGGAGCAGGATTGAGAATAGATATTCAGAGTTTTGTGATAAGGTTTGATCTTGGTGTCCCCGTCCATACTCCCTATTTTGAAGAGGGGCAACGATGGGACTTCAGGATAAAAGATCCTGTATTCAATTTTGCGATAGGTTATCCCTTCTAGTGCTGTTCTTTTGGCCCAAAACAAAGATCTCCCGCATCTCCGAGCCCGGGAACTATATAGCCTCTTTCATCCAGCTCTTCATCTATTGCCGCAATCCAAAGGTGAGAATTTTTAGGAAATATATCCTGAAGATATTCTATACCCTCACGGGCCCCTATGACAGAGACTAAATGAATTATCTTAGGTGTTCCCATATTTTCCAGAGCTTTTAATACATTGGCAAAAGACCTTCCGGTAGCGAGCATGGGATCTGCCAGGATCAGCGTCTTATTTTCAAGGGATGGAGAAGCAAGATATTCTACAAGGATCTCAAATTCTTCGTCGTCATTAGGATGATGCCGGTAAGCCGAAATAAATGAATTATCGGCCCCATCAAAGATATTCAGGAGTCCGGTGTGCAAAGGAAGACCTGCCCGTAATATGGAACAAATTACCAGTTCCTCATCAATTTCAGGTACTACCGCTGTTCCCAAAGGAGTCCGAATTTCTTTTGACGTATAATTTAAACTCTGGCTTAGTTCATATGCCATGATCTCCCCCAGACGCTCAATATTCCTTCTAAACCGCATTCTGTCAGTTTGAATAGAAACATTTCTTAGCTGAGAGATAAGAACATTAGCTACCGAATTTTTCTCAAGAAGATGATGAACGTGCATAAATTTTGTCTCTGTTATGAGTCGGTAAAGTTAGAAATTTTAAGACAAAGTATCCGCCTCTCATTCTTAAGCATTTCCAGTACTTATAAATTACATTTCCGATTTTTTTTAATTATCTGCACCTCTCTAAAATGTGCTTTTAATTTCTTATTTTTAAAATTAAACATACGGTCCTGAAGCCTATACTTAAAACTAGGGGAGATGAAAGAAAAAGAAGAATTTTTAAGAGAAGTGATAAAAGCCTATGCCAATGGTAACGATCAATTTTTGATGGAACATATTACAGATGACATTTGCTGGGAAATTGTCGGAGAAAAAAATATTGGAGGCAAAAGTGAATTTCAGGAAGTCCTTGACCAGATGAAGGAAATGCCTTCAATGGAAATCGAGGTGGAAAATATTATTGTGAATAATCATTTTGGAATTGTAGAAGGAGTGGTCACCAGTAGAAACAGGTTAGGCCAAAAAAAGCATTTTGGCTTCTGTGACATCTATAAATTTGTGAAAGGATCGGAAATGATAATCAGTAATATTAAATCCTATGTAATTGACATTAGCAGGCATATGCAATACAAAGAAAAATTGTAAAAAAGGCCTGTCTAAAAAGTCATGTCCAAAGTCCTCATAAAGATCTCTATCAGGATTTCCTATCCATAATTGCTTTTTAGACAAGCCTAATGTTCTTATTCTTTTTTTCTATTCTGATCCTTTTCTCTGTCCCGGTCTTCCCTGGTTTTTTCTGAAGGATCTTTATATTTTTCTGCCTTTTCTCCCTTATAAACTGTCTCTGTCTGTGATTCTATGTTATCGTTGGAGTTTGCCGATTCCTTAGGTCTTCTTTGCTTTTCAACGTCCTGAGGTTTGTTTGTAGTTGGATTGAATTTTCGATCATCCTCTCCGGGAATATCAAGATCGGCCCCGGCGTAATCTATGGGTTCCTCTCTTTCTTTAAAATAGTCTCCTTTTCCCTGATCCTGGCTTTGATTATTTAATGTGGATTTATCTTCGGGAGTAATATCGGAATTATACTTTTGGTTTTCCTCTCGTTTCATATCAGACCTTTCATTTTTAGGTTGTTCTTCTTTCTTTGTCATAATTTTCTTTTTATTTTAAATTACAGATTATCTTATATTTACCCCATAAATACCGGTTAAATTGCAGTTAAAATTTACTACGGAAAATCTGATATTTTTTGCTCAAATGTAATTTGGTTAAATTTTTGATATCTTAATGCTGAAGAATTAATATACCATGAAGAACCTAATGCTTTTATTGTTTTGCCTTTGCGCCTTTTCAATCAGGGCGCAACAGGTTGATAATCCAACAGCTCCGGTAAAAGCCCCGGGAGAACTCATGGCTCCTAAGACCGGAAGTGAATCTTCTTCTTACCTTAAAACTAGCGGTAATCACAGCCTTAGCTCCAAAAAAGGAATTTTTAGTACAGAAAGTGAACCTGTAAAATTAGGAGAGAAGGAAGAAAAATCCTTTAGCATGAGAACAGATCAAAATGGACTCATGACCTTTAAAGGAAAAGATTTTACTCCTAAAGCTTTTACAAAAGATAAAGAAGTAAGGGAAGATTTCCGCAGAGATCAATATTTAGGAGATTTTAAAACTACCGGCGTATTTGTCGAACTCTACTGTAGAGATCATGAATATATTGATGGCGACAGGGTAAGGGTTATCGTGAATGGGATCGTAGTGAATTCCAATTTGTTGCTGGGTGGAACTTATACTCCAATTATGGTACGCCTGGACAGCGGCCTCAATAACATAGAATTTGAGGCATTGAATCAGGGAACTTCGGGTCCCAATACAGCCGAACTCAGAGTTTATGACGACCAGGGTCGGGAAGTGATCAGAAAAGAATGGAATTTGTTGACAGGCTCTAAAGCCAATCTTGTAGTTGTTAAGCAATAGTTACATATTTCCCTGGTATAGGTTATAAATATTAAAGCCGAAGAGGACAAGGATAGTAATAAGGGCGAGAACAGTTGGTACAGGAATGTTATTGATGTTCAGCCTTATATAGAATGGAGGTTTTTCATTTTTCTCCCTTCGTTTTTTATATCTTAAATTCAGTAAAGCGATATTTACCATTCCGAAGACAATAAATATGAAAATATTGCTGATGCTTGCCACGATCTTCAGATCTCCTATTAAACCAAATCCTACCGCTACAATACTTATTGCCAGAATTGCATAATTAGGGGCGTTCCCGATTCCGGAAATAGTAGTAAATTTTCTCAGCCATTTTTTTTCACTATCTCTCGCTACGTCATACAGCAGTCTTGAAGTGCCCAGAATATTACTTAAGATGGTTTTGCTGGTAGCGAATAATGCAATGATAACCAAAGCAGTTGCTCCCAGTGTTCCTATCTGCTTTTCAATCACTGCCGCAAGAGGACCGTTCGAATCTGCAAGTTCTTCCCAACCCATAACATTAACTGCACTTAAGGCGATAAGAAGATATATTACGAGCACCGTGATTCCGCTAAGCATTACTGCTTTCGGCATATTCTCTTTCGGATTTTTTGTTTCTTCGGCCATTTTCACAAGGTCTTCAAATCCTATGTAACTAAAGAAGATCAATGCTCCTCCTGCTAATATGCCTGTCCATCCACTGTCTGTGGTTTTGAACAGATCTGTCGAGCCAAATTCAGGAAAACTTACCACAATAACGGCTCCCAGCCCTATTATGGTTACAACAGTTGCAAATGCGTTAAAATAAGAGCTGTATTTTGCCCCAATAATATTGAAGAAGGCCATCAAAGCAATTACAGCAATGATAACTATTCGGGAGGGGATTTCAATTAGCCGGCTCAGGTAATCTGCAAAACTTATGGCAATAGCTGCCGCAGCAACTATTCCTGTAAGGGCCATGAATATCGACATGAAAAAAGCAGTTTTTCTTCCTAAGCCCTGTTTGATGTATTCGAAGCTCCCACCGGAGTCCGGATAACGGCTCACGAATTCGGCATAAGATAAGCCGGAGAGTAAAGCTACTGCCGCAGCAATTACAAAACTCAGCCACAGCATATTTCCACTTAATCCTGCAGCTTTTCCTATAATAGCATATATCCCGGCTCCTACGATTCCGCCTACACCAAACATCAGCACGTCCCAGAATCCAAGACTTCTTTTCAGTTCTTTTTTTCCCATTTACAATATTTCTTTCCATTCAATATAAATTTGAACAGCAGGAAAAACAAAGGTTTAACAGGAAAAAAAGAAAATCATAACAATACTTAAGAACAGTATATAACAGACAAAGAAAAATTAGAACTCCACGGTATTTTTTCAAGGTTCGGAAACCCCCACAACTATCTGAATTGTTTTTAGGGCTTCCCAAACCGAGCTCCACACATAATTAAATACCAGTTTACAACAGGTCTTCTAAGGATCTTATTTGGGTAATGGTTGAACGGATTTCGGCCAGATGGCTATTCAACATCTCATCAATATTTGCAGGAAAATTGACTTTTTTCAATTCATCTTCATATTCCTCTGCACTATTTTTTTCCCCACTAAGACACTCTTTCAGAAGTACTTCGTCTGCGTTTTTTCCCATAGAAGTTTTGAGGTTGATCCATGTTTTTTTAACACCTCCCATAGTAGAGTCCGGCTCTTTTGGTCGTTCATTAAGGGCATGCAGTTGTTTGTCAATTTCTGTTGCGAAATGATTTTTACTCACAGCCTGCTTTTTAAAAAAATCTTTTAAAGAAGTATTTTCTGCACGATCACTGGCTGTTCTATAAATTTTCTCGGTTTCATAATTCTTTTCCAGTAAGTCCTGCAGGCTGTGAGTTATATCTTTATGGTTTTCTTCCCGGGCAGCTTCTCTTGTAGTTTTCATAAGGCGCAAATTTTTATTGAGTCCTTTAAAGGTACGAATAAAGGAAATTTCAGGTGATAAAATAGCCTTAATAATTATGCTATTTTATTGTTTTATAACATCTTAAATAATATTCACCTGAAAGTTCTTGATCTCAAATTGATCAATATGGAATAGTTTATCCGGAAATTGATCTGGTAATACTGATCCATTTTTTGTAATTTTATTTAAAACCTATTATGAAAAAAGTTCTAATCGCTATAGATTATCATCCGGTTTCTGAAAAAGTTACGGATGCCGGATATGAACTCGCACAGAGTTTAAATGCTGAAATTTGTCTTATACATGTAATGGACGACGTAGGCTTTTATGGAGCCCAATATCCTACCTTTATGGGATATGACGGCTATACCGGAATGGGTCCCGATTTGGATGTGGCATTGGAGATGCGTAACATAGCTGAAGAATTTATGGAAAAGGCCAAACAACATCTCGGAGATGAAAAAGTTCAAACTTACCTGGCAGAGGGAGATACGGTAAAAAGTATTATGAGCTATGGTGAAGAGTGGGGTGCAAATGTTCTGGTAATGGGTACTCACAGCCATTCTGTCCTGGAAAAACTCTTACTTGGTACTGTGGCAGAAAAAATTCTTGAAAAGACAAAGATCCCGGTTTATCTCGTACCGGTAAAAAAGTAAATAATTTGGCTGACCAATTAGATTTAAACGTACCTTTAGGAAGGTAACTCATTGAAGATCATGTTATAATTGATGTTCAAAAAGAAAATAATTCCCCTTTTTTCAGACTTTAATTTTATTTAATTAATACTCTAATAATATGAAAAACAGGAAATTATTAAGGATCCTCCTCACAGGTGTGTGGTTATTCTTCACTGTCGGAATTGTTGCTCAGGATGAAGCAAATTCAGTCGTTCGAACCATGAATGACAAAGATCTGCAATGGGGACCTTGTCCCGAATTTATGCCAGATGGATGTGAAATAGCAGTTCTTAGAGGAGATCCGGCTAAAAAGAATGTAGATATTTTATTCAAGGTCCCGGCCAATTCAGAAATTGCGAATCACGGCCATACTTCTGCTGAAAGGATGATCCTGATTGCAGGAGATATGGAAGTAACCTATGAAGGGGAGGAGCCACGACAGCTCAAAACAGGATCATATGTCTTTGGGCCTGCTAAAAAGCCACATTCTGCACGCTGCGGTGATTCAGGCCCCTGTGTTCTTTTCATTGCTTTTGAAGAGCCACTTGATGCCTATGCCATCCAGGAATGAAATCGAAAAGCATTTCTTAGTAGTAACTGACATTTATCATCTCAAAATTTTAGGTCATACACGTATGCTTAAAAGACAAAAAGAAATCATAACTTTGTGTCTTACTGCAGGTCTGAATAATTTTAGGTAAATCTTCTTCGCCGATCTTTTTCCAATTTATTTTTTAGAACTTCAGCTATTTTTTTTATATTCATTTAAAATCACAAGTAGAGACCGAATGGCCAAATCACAACAGACGTACAACAAAACTGAAAAAGAAAAGAAACGCTTAAAAAAGCGTGAGGAAAAGAAGAAGAAAAAGGAGGAAAGAAAAGCAAGTGGAGAAACTGCTTCAGAATTCGCTTATGTAGACGAGTATGGAAATCTTACAGATACTCCTCCAGATCCTTCCCGTAAGATTGAAGTTGACGCCGAAAGTATTGAAATAGGAATTCCTAAGAAAGAGGATTCAGACGAAGAAGTAGACTTTAGCAAAGAAGGAAAAGTATCCTTTTTTGATCATTCCAAAGGTTTTGGATTTATATTGGACAGTAAAACCCAGGAAAAATATTTCGTTCACGTAAGTGGACTTATAGACGAAATTGATGAAAATGATAAAGTTACCTTTGAACTCGAAAGAGGTCAGAAAGGTATGAACGCAGTAAGAGTAAAAAAACTCTAGTGTAATCAGGAAAATTCAGTAAAAAAGCCGGCAATTTTGCCGGCTTTTTTATTTTATAAGCTTTCGTTTCAGGATTTCAGCCAGCTGTGTCGAAGTTCCATCTGTTCTCCGTCTGCATTCATCATCTCTACAAGCCGCAGGCCTTTTGCCATTGGTTCGATCACTTTTGATTTAACCTGCTTTTCCTTTCCATTCCTTTCCACCACTATTGTGATGTCGTCACCGACAGTCCATTCCACCGAATCGGAAATCAGATCATAGACATTTTGGACATTGTAGGTTTTGCCGTTTATACTTTTTATAATATCCCCACCTTTTAAATCCATGGAGGTAAAGAACGTACTAAGCGGGATATCATCTCTAAGCAGAATATCCCCCGCAGCGTTTACAGCAATATAAGGAGTGGATTGGTCCTTGAGAAAATAATCTACCGGTATTTCTCCCTCCCGCATTTCCAGGCCTACTTTATTAAAGTATTCGGTGTATGGAATAGGTGTAGTCCCGCTTACATGAGTTTCCAGAAACTCTCCAATTTCGGGGTGCGTCAGCCCGGTGATTATTCCAAACAACTCATCATCTTCAAAAGGTTTGTCCTTACCATACCTGTCGGTTAGTTTTTTCATTAGATCCAGGAGACCTGTTTTGCCATTACTAACATCTCTTAATTCAATATCCAGTGCCATTCCAATAAGTGCTCCTTTTAAATAAACATTGTAATAGCTATCCTGATACTGCTCTTCAAGGATATTTTTACTCATTTGGGTAAAGGAAATAGTATCGTCAAACATTTTTGCAGAAGTGATCTTTTCATTCATCCTGTCATAAAATTGTTGTTTGGTGATCAAGCCCTGATTAACCTGAAAAAGATTGGCAAAATACTCGGTCACTCCCTCGTACAGCCATAGGTGTTGAGACATTTTTGGATCATTATAATCAAAATAATGAACTTCTTTTGAATGAACTCCTAACGGAGTAAGGATATGAAAGAATTCGTGAGAAACTATGTCGGTGAGAGATGACTCCAAAGCTTCTTTCCCCATACTTTCAGGCATTACAACCACAGTAGAAGTGTGATGTTCCAAAGCCCCGAAATTTCCTGCGTCCCCTTCTCCGGGAGTGGCCGAGAGGTATAGAAGAATTGCATATTTATCGGTTTCATCTATTTTCCCTAAAAATCTCTTTTGGGCGCTTATCATTTTTTCCATAGATGGTTTAAAATCGGTAGCACTATAGATATTCCCCGGAGAATAGACGTGAAGCAGCACATCCATATTTTCTATTTTAAAACTGGCAGTATCGGGTGCCGCGTACATAATAGGATTGTCTGTGACCTCAAAATACCTGTTAAGGCTGAAGATATCGCGTATGCTTTCCGGAGACTCTTCTATGGACTCGTTTACGGTGAGAGCACTTCCCGGATATAGTCCGGGTGACCTGATGATCTCCAGGCGGTAAGGCTCCTCCGTCATATTCTGAAAATATCCGACAAATCCGTGAAGGTTGAGCATGTAGTTTTCTCCTGCCTTGATATTTGTTCCGGCCATTGAGTAAATGCCTCCTTCTCCTTTTACATCAAAGGTATCATTCATTAAATAGCTCACCTTATCAAGCTTTGTAGCATTGGGAATCCGCCAGCTGTTATCATCAATCGGAGTAACAGGAACTTCCTTACCCTTATAGTCAAAAGCTTTGATCCCTTCAGAAAATTTTCCATAATTGGCAGTAGAGTAGGTGCCGGGAACGGTTTTAGGAATGTAGAAAATAATTTCTTCTGAAGTGATCACTCCGGGATCCACAGTAACTAATATTTTATCGTCCTGCACATTCACAAGATCGAGAGTTGCAATGATAGGTTGTGTTTGTGTACCTGTTCCTTGTGGAGCCTTGCAGGAATAAATACTAAAGCTAAGAACAACTAAATAAAATATTTTTTTCATAACAAGTTTTTAGATAAGGATAAGACTGTAAAACAGACCAGTCGTTACTATAAAAGCCCGTAAAAATAAAAGTTCCAAAGAATTATATTACACACAGTCTCTTAATTTAAACTGAAGAGGCTCTTAAAAAAAAGCTTTAACATGCTAATTAGCAATGATTTAACTGCTTTTTCAAATCAAAATTAATATCTAGTACCTCGAAACCTATAAAAATGTTGTTATGATTAAACAAAAGAATTATTTAGTAGTATTATTTCTGGCTACAATCGGCTTATTTACAGCCTGTAGTGATGATGATGATGGGGGAGCCCCTCCGGTAATTGAGCCTACGGGTAGTATTGTAGTGGAGGACCAGACCCTAATGAATGGAATGGTCACTGTAAGTAATGTGGAGATGAGTAATGACGGATGGCTGGTTATCTATAAAGATAACGCCGGGGTACTTGGAACCGAGGTTTTAGGCCATACCCATGTTGAGGCCGGCAGCCATGAAGATGTTACTGTAGAACTGGATGAAAGTGCATTAACCAGTGGAGAAGTTCTTTGGGCTGCTCTACACGTAGACAGTGATGAAGATGGAGAATTTGATTGGAATGGTATTACAGGAACAGATTCCCCCGTTAGGAGTGGAACAGTTCCCGTAGCCGAATCTTTTACTCTTAATATCGACTCTTCAGGAGAAATGAATACTGTCAGCGTTGGAGACCAGGCTGTAGTTGACGGTACAATTACTGTAGATAATGTAGTTCTGGCAGAGGCCGGATGGATAGTTGTACATGCAAATAACGATGGTGCTCCGGGAGAAGTAGTGGGAATTTCTGAGGTCCTTACCGCCGGAAATCACGATGATGTTACTATAACTTTCAATGATTCCGCCGAAGTGAATGTAGGTGATATGTTATGGATCATGCTACACTCAGACACAGGAGTCGCGGGAGAATATGAATTCGACGGGGGAGACAATGGTCTCGACCTGCCTGTTTTCGATGGTGAAGGCAATCCTGTTATGGTGTCTATCACCGTTACCGAATAATGAAAAACATTAATGTGTCAAAAATCCGGTGCAGAAAGTACCGGATTTTTTTTTGCCTTTCCTGTTAATACCAACGGGAACTTGATAATTCAATTCATTGTTGTCCGATTAAAAATAACTGGATATCAGGAAAAGCTTCGAGCACGATAAATTTGAAGTTGTTTCTTAAGCTATAGGGGGGGTGAATCTTGATGATTTACCCCCATTTTAATAAAATAGATCAATCCTATGCTTCTAAGAATCAAATACCTAAAAACAAGTCCTGGCTTTTGATTCTAGAAGCGGAGCGATCCTGGTTCTTTTCCCGGACAACAACAAATTCCAATTAAAAGAATTATAAATATGTTTTATTGCAAAGTTGTTTGGGCCTTATCTAACAAGAAATCAAAATTGGAAAAGAAACTTTCATATGATATTCATCAGTAAAAGGCAAAAAATACTATTTATTAAGAAAAACAGAAGCCATAAAATATTAAATTTATAAGTGTTAATTCTTGATATTAACTCCGGAACACATGGCTACTTTTTTTTACTTCTCTGTACATATTTCCGGAATCTTCTCTTTCCATCTTGATCCTTTAAAACCTTTACGTGATGAAAATTTACGATGACAAACACATCAAAAAT
The DNA here is from genome assembly GCF_000423585.1 of Salinimicrobium xinjiangense DSM 19287. Taxonomy (GTDB): domain Bacteria; phylum Bacteroidota; class Bacteroidia; order Flavobacteriales; family Flavobacteriaceae; genus Salinimicrobium; species Salinimicrobium xinjiangense. The sequence goes on along the minus strand of NZ_AUIG01000001.1, from coordinate 338,776 downwards.
GTGGTCTTTGTTGGCGCTCACAACAGCGGAAAGACTACCCTGGCAGAAACCATGTTATTTGAAGCCGGATTAATTAACAGGCGCGGTTCTGTAGAAGCTAAAAATACAATTTCAGATTATCATGAAATTGAACATGAAAAAGGAAATTCAGTTTTTGCAACACCCCTGCACACCGAGTGGCGGAATTATAAGATCAACATTATTGACACTCCGGGACTGGATGATTATATTGGTGAGATCATTTCGTCAATAAGAGTAGCCGATACCATTGTTACTGTTCTCAATGGACAGTATGGAGTGGAAGCAGGAACAGAGATCATCTGGAATTACATAAGAGAATATCAAAAACCTACAGTATTTGTAATTAATCAGATCGATCATCCCGGGCTTAATTTTGAAACCAGTTTTAATAGTATTAAAAGCCTGGTGGGTAATAATGCGGTTAAAATTCAGTACCCACTTATAGTAGATGGTGCTCAGTGCATTATTGATGTGCTTAAAATGAAAATGTACAAATTTTCTCCGGAAGGAGGAAAGCCACAAAAATTTCCTGTTCCTGAAAAACACCAAGCAACAGCAGATAAATTACATAATGAACTTGTGGAAAAAGCGGCCGAAAATGATGAGGAATTAATGGAGATTTATTTTGAGAAAGGCAGCCTGAATGAAGATGAAATGCGGAAAGGAATTAAGGCAGGGATGCTGAATTATGATCTGTTCCCGGTTTTCTGCACTTCAGCTCTTAATGATATGGGAAGCGGAAGACTAATGGGGTTCATAGATAATGTGGCTCCCGCAGCTGTTGATCTCAAACCGGAAAAAAGTGTAGAAGGAAAAGATGTAATGCCAAAACCTGAAGAACCACCTGTTTTATTCGTTTTTAAAACAATTCACCAGCCTAATTTAGGGCAGGTAACTTTCTTTAAAGTTAAAAGAGGAGAGGTGAAGGTCAATGATAAGCTTTTAAATTCCAGGAATGGAGAAACAGAAGTCTTCAACCAGCTCTTCATTATGGATGGAAAAGATAGAAATCCTATTTCAAAGTTGGTTGTGGGTGATATAGGAGCTACTTTGAAATTAAAGCATACCGAAACAAATGACACACTCACGGCTTCGGGAGAAGAAGTCAATATCGATCCTATCGAATATCCACAACCCAGAATAAGAAGAGCGGTAACGGCTGTAAATACCAAAGATGAAGAAAAACTCACTGATGCCTTAAAAAAAATCCACAGCCAGGATCCTACAGTAGAAATTTCTTTCTCAAATGAAACAAGGCAGTTGATCCTGGCATGCCAGGGTGAACTTCACCTGGCCACCATAGACTGGCTTCTACGAAATATTTATGGAGTTGAAGCAAATTTTGAAAAGCCAAGAATTTCTTTTAGAGAAACCATTCAACGCTCTTCAGATTCCAGTTACCGGCATAAAAAACAATCGGGAGGTTCGGGTCAATTTGCTGAAGTCCATATGAAGATCGAACCCTGGGAGGAAGGAATACCAGAACCTGAAGGCTTTAACATCAGAGGAAAAGAGGAACTCAACCTGCCATGGGGAGGAAAGCTCGTTTTTTATAACTGTATTGTTGGAGGGGTAATAGATCAGCGTTATCTGCCCTCAGTAATGAAAGGAATTCTTGAGGTCATGGAAAAAGGACCTTTAACCGGTTCGTATATACGTGATGTAAGAGCGATGATCTATGACGGTAAAATGCATTCTGTAGACTCTAATGATATTTCTTTCAAAATCGCCGGTGCACACGCGTTTAAAAAGGCATTTCTTAATGCAGATCCAAAACTGCTGGAGCCTGCTCTTGATCTTACGGTTAGAGTCCCTGAAGATATGGTGGGGAACGTTATGACCGAACTCCAAAGCCGGCGCTCAATTATACAGGGGATCGAAAGCGCAGATAATTATCAGATTCTGAAATGTATTGCGCCCGAATCTGAACTATTCGGGTTTTCAACCGATCTTCGTTCCCTTACAAAAGGAAGAGCCACATTTAGCACCAGCTTTAGCGGATATCAACCTGTTCCGGCTAATATTCAGGATGAACTAACGAGAAAAAAGGAGATGGTTTAATAATTTAAAGAAGTTGTTTGACTGAACCCGCAACTAATAGTTGCGGGTTCGCTATATCAGGATTAATACTATCTTGTAAAAAATTATTACACATTTAATGACATCCCGGGAACTACACGACCAATTAATCGAAATGGAAGGTTATACCGATAATTTAACTACAATAAATTCTGCTGTATCCAGTGTCCCCGTAGGATGGCATCTGGCTCATAACCTTAAGGTTATCCTTTCAATCCTCAAAGGACTTGACATATCAGATCCTGCTCAATACCGGAAGAAATTCAGCTGGAAGAAGGAGCTGGTTTATTTAACCGGCAGGATTCCAAGAGGAAAAGCCAGGGCTCCAAAAAAGGTTATTCCGGAAGATAATATTTCCGCAGAAGAATTACAGGAACAAATCACCAAGGCAAAGCGAAAACTTACCGGGATATCAAAGCTTCCCAAAAATGCCTTTTTTGAGCATCCTTTTTTTGGTCATATTAGAAGAGATGAAACTCCAAAATTTCTGGTGATCCATACAGAACATCATCTCAAGATCGTTAGAGAAATACTTAATAACAGGGCTTAATTTTCTATAAATGAATGAAAGGGGAGGGGATAGCTATAAAAGAAAATACCCTCTCAAAAAAAAGGCATTTTGGGAGGGAATTTTATTATCAATAAATATATTTCCTAATCTCTGAAAGCTGGTTTCAATTCCTCATCTTTTAGATGTTTGGCATAAAAGCCCATCATAGCTTCATATAATTCAATTCGGTTTTCTTCCTTTCCGAAGCCATGTCCTTCATCATATTTTACCATATAGGGTACATCCACACCTTTTTCCCGTAAAGCTCTTACAATCTGGTCAGATTCATCGATATTCACCCGCGGATCGTTGGCACCCTGTACCACGAACAATGGCTTTTTAATTTTATCTATATGAAATACAGGGGATACTTCATCCATAATAGCTTTTTCTTCAGGAATGTTTTCGTCATACCAGATTTCCCTTAAAATCTTCTCGTAAGGTTTCCAGTAAGGCGGAATGGTCTCCATAAATGTGTATAAATTCGATACCCCAACATAATCTACACCCGCAGCATAAAGATCGGGTGTTTTGGTAAGCCCTCTCAACACAGCATAGCCTCCATGGCTACCCCCATAAATAGCAGCTTTATCGGGATCAACCCAACCCTGGTCAATCACGTATTTCAAACCATCTTCAACATCGTCCATGGCCTTTCTTCCTATTTGCTTGAATCCTGATTCCAGGAACTCACGACCGTAACCTCCGGAAATCCTGAAATTCACCTGTAAAGTAGCATAGCCACGGCTGGCAAACAGTTGAGCCTCGGGATTAAAGCCCCAGGAATCTCTAATTCCCTGCGGACCACCATGCGGATTGACAATAACGGGTACTTTTTCACCTTCCAGAGCGGCTTTTGGAAGCGTAATGTAACCATGTATGGTTATTCCATCCCGGCTCTTGAAAGTAATAGGCCTCATTTCGGCCATATCTTCTGCTTTAAGCTGGGGCATCAGATTGTATAACAATTCGAATTTATCGGCCTTGACGTCATAGGACCAATATTCCCCGTACAATTTATCGCTTTGAAGGAAGATCAGATATTTACTTTCGTCATCGGTATGATCGGCTATTGTGTATTGCTTATCCGGAAATTTTGCAGTGATCCTGTTATGGAGCTTTTTGTAGTAGTCGCTAACAGGAACGATTTCCCGTTTTTCTCCCTCAAAAGTGTAATAGTCCAGTTCGTAGTTTCGGTTACGCGACAGGGAAATTCCGGAAATGTCATAATTGTCATTGGAAAACAATTTATCGATTACCTTATTTTCCTTCAGGTCGTACAGATAAACAGTGTTCTTATCAGTTTCCAGATTTGATACTACATAAGCATCATGTGGATAATCTGTTTGATAATTTAGAGTAGGATTGAAGGTGTCTTTCCAGTTGTTTTGTTGGATCACTTCGAAGTTCCGGGTCTTTGGATCCTTATTGTAGTAAAGGTCCATATTGACTCCCTCACGTAAGCGTACAAAACCTCTCAGGGTTCCATCCTTGTCAAAAAGGTAGCTCATGATAGGATTGGCAACATCATCATTATTAAAAAGCTTCTCAATTTCACCGGTCTTAATGTTCACCTTGTAAGGCTCAAAAACCTGGGCATTTTCCTTGTTCATGGAAACTATCACGTGGTTTTTGTCATCCTTTAATAGGTTGATGATCTGAGTTTGAACTCCTTCAAAAGGAGTAAGATCCCTGGTGTTGGAACCATCAACATCTGCTGCATATAAATGATAATTTTAGTTTCCTCCTTTGTCCATAACATAAATTAACCTGTTCTCATTTGCCCAGCCATAGCCCCGTACCAATTCGTCCTTCTCTGTTATTGCCCGTGTAATTTGATCGGTCTCAAGGTTCTTTACGTATACATGGTTCTTCGCATTTTCATCTTTTTCCCTGTAGGACATGTATTTCCCATCTGGGGAGAACTGAAAGGAACTTGCTTTAGGTTTGGCGAAATAATCTTCGACCTCATACTTATAATTTCCCTGGTCGTATGCAGCCAGCTGTTTAAGTTCTTTGTCGGAAGAAGGTAGAGACTGATCTCCCGGAACAGTTTTCTCCACTTTTTGAAGTACCAATGGAAATTCCTGTCCCGATTGTTTAAAGGTACCGGTGATGGTTTCGTCCTGGAGTGTTCCGGTAAAAGTGGCACCGATTTTCGAATAGGAGAGCGTAACCTGATCATCTGCCAGTTTTACTTCATCAAGAGGCAAACCAAATGCACCCTGCAGTGGACTGTCCAGAGTTCCTGTAAGAGAATCATTCTCTTTTTTAATATCAAAGATCAGGAGTAATTCAGTCCCCTGAACATTCAGTTTTCCTTCCCAGGAACCTTCCAATTCCTGCGAATGAACGCCATTTATTCCTGTAATAACAGAAAACACTAGTAAAGAAGACATTTTAATGAACCTTAGTTTCATTAGTATTAGTTTATTGGTTAGGATGATAAATTAAGCGTTTTTTAGATAATAGGATCTGGAACCGGGAAGATATTTTAGCAAGAGCATTTTTTCCTATATGGTGTAATAGAATAATTGTTATTCATTTTTTTTAGGCTGAAGAATTTAATGAAAGGATCCGATTCTTGGTCATGGGCTGGCGAAGGTGAACACAGAGAAGTTGGCCGTACTGTTGGCAAATGGAAATCCATACAAAAAAGATCGAACCGGTCCAGTGATGACATTATCTTAGTTTGAACTATAATTTATATTATGTAAAATAGAATATTTAGAGAACTACCTACTCTTTTGAATATCTATTTAGTGTGTCATATAATGATCTTTGGATCACCTCTCTTAGAACTTTGTGATTAATATCCTCCATTTTATTAATATACAAACAGGATGAAGATTTTTTGTGCTTTCCCAGTTCCATCAAAAGGTCCTTACAATTATAAAAGCCGGCCGTGATATAAATACTAAGATTTTGTTTTCGGGGAGAAAATCCCGTTAAAAACCAATCCCCCTCACGGCCGCTTTTATATTTATAATGGTAACTTCCAAAACCTACAATGCTTTCTCCTCACAATCTTGCGGGGTTTCCAGTGACATCCTGCATCAATTGAACGAGTGTGAAATAATCTTTTTTCTTTTGCTCATTCTCTAACGAGTTCAGAAAGTCATCAACACTGCATTAGTTGCCTTTGTTTTCAATTCGGCCATTTTAAATCTATTTTTTGACCTTTCCAAGATAGCTGATCTGGTCCCGTTGTGAAGATGTTACAGTAGTACTGGTATTGCCATTAGGAAATACAGTAATTTGAAAGTCCAGAATCTCGCTGTCTTTTTTTCCCTGGAAATAAACATTGATCCGCTCCTTATCTTGCCGCTCTTCAATTCTCAGATCTCGCAGCGGGCCTTCGTACTCAATAGCTCCCTGGCTTCCATATCCACCGCCGAATTGTCTTTCTCCGAAAAATGGCAAAAAAAGATCCACACTATCCTGTTTAAATATAATATAGTTTGGGTTTCCCATCAGGTTTACTCTATTATACTTCACCGGATTTGCCCATTGATTTTCAATCTGAAATTCCAGGTCCTGAACTCTTTCCAACATCGCAGCATAATCTCCGGAACTTCCACTCCCTCTGTTAGCACTTCCGCAGGAGATCAGAACTACAGAAAGAATTAAAAGGAATAAATACATTTGCTTTTTCATAATATTTCTTTTTAACCTATTAATTTACAAAAGTTTAGAATTTTGTCTGCTGCTAATTTCAAAAATCTTTATCCATAACTCCATGACTGCTTCCGATTTCCAATTTGAGTTAAAGCAGTCTGAAAATAAATACAATTAGCATTCCCTTGACAAGCTTAAAAAGAATTATTTAGGACCTTAAGGTAGATAATCAATATATGGCCATTAATAAAGTAACCGTTTTAGGGACAGGTAGTTTTGGTGCAAGGATTGCCTTCCACATTGCCTATAATAAGGTAGATGTAACTGTATACGATCAGGATTACGGATTGCTTGAGGAGGCCCGAACGAAATTCAGAGAATTTTGTGGTTATTATCAAAAGCATTTTAATGCCTCCCCGGAAGATACCGAAGCTGCCCTGGCCAATATTGCCTACTCAATGGAAATTGAAGAAGCCACCGGAAACGCAGACCTTATTATTGAAGCCATTGCTGAGGATCTAAAGGCCAAGAAAGAATTATACTATATACTCAGAAAAACAGGCCCGGATAATGCCTTTTTTGCCACCACTTCTCAAGGCCTTGATCCCGAACTTCTCGCTAAAGCTTCAGGAAGACCGGAAAAATTCTTAAGCCTGCACTTCTCCGGAAACAAAGATCAAAATATTATCGAGATCATAGGCTTCCCGCAAACACAAAAGAAAGTTCTGGATGCTGTAGCTAATTTCTCTGAAGGCATAGGTTTGTTGCCGACAATCAAAAAGGTGGAACCCCAGAATTAAAAACCCCGAAACAGTATCCGGGGTTTATAAAATCTTTATTCTCAAAGGATCATTTCACCTGCTTCCTTTCATTGTCGGTCACCGTGTTCTCTTTAACAGCACCTACTTCCCGGTTCTTTAGTTGCTCTTTAAATTCATTGATAATTCCACCTTTTAGAAGCACCTGGATTTGCCTGTCGCTCATGCTGTGCTTCGTCTCGATCTCGGTCCTTTCACCATTACTCTTTCTAATCACCACCCGGATATTGTTACGGTTTTTCACGTCCTCCCGTAAATTCATCAGACTAACTTCATCCCCCTGCTCTATTTTGTCATAATCTGCAATATCTATGAATTCTAAAGGCAGGATCCCGAAATTCACGAGGTTCTGCCAGGCAATTCTTGCGTAAGAATTAGCAATCACGGCGATCTGTCCAAGATATTTCGGTGCAAGAGCGGCATGTTCCCGGCTCGATCCCTGGGCGTAGTTATCCTTTGCTACAACTATATGTCCTCCATGACTTTCTTTGGCTTTTTGGGCCCTGTCATAGAATGTATCATCAATGACCGAGTACGAGAATTTACTAATCTCGGGTAAATTACTTCTAAACGGCAAAACCTCTGCTCCTGCCCTCAGGATCTCATCTGTAGAAACATTGTCTCCCATCTTGAGTAAAACAGGAACATCACAGGCTTCACGCAGTGGTTCGATATAAGGAAGAGATTTTATGTTCGGTCCTTTTTTAAGTTTAACATCAACATTGGAACCGTCTTCAGGCGGTGCTACCAGCATCATCGTGTTGATTAGTTCTTTTTCAGGATACTCATACTTCGGATAGCTCATGCCGTAAAGTTTTTCCAGATCCCGCGGATCTGTAATTTTTCCGGTGAGGGCAGAAGCCGCTGCTGTTTCGGGACTGCAAAGATAAACCTGGTCATCCTCTGTACCCGAACGGCTTGGGAAATTCCGCGGCATTGTTCTTAAACTAATGGTGTCCGAAGCCGGTGCCTGCCCCATTCCAATACAGCCCATACAGCCCGACTGGTGGAAACGGGCTCCTGCAGCGATCAGCTTTTCAAAACCTTTATTGGCGATTAAATTTTGGATCACTTGTCGTGAAGTGGGGTTAATATCAAAAGAAACTTCCTCCCTTGTGGCTTTACCATCTACTATGGCTCCTGCGATCCAAAAATCCCTTACCCCGGGATTCGCAGATGATCCTATGACCACCTGCCCTATCTCCATGCCCTCTACCTCTCTCACCGGTACAACATTACCGGGGCTGGTGGGCTTGGCAATAAGAGGAATAAGATCATCAAGGACAATCTCATCCTCAAGATCGTACGTACAACCTTCATCGGCTACCAGTTCGATCCAGTCCTCTTCTCTATCCTGACTTCTAAGGAATTTTCTTGTCATTTCATCACTCGGGAAAACTGTAGTTGTGGCCCCCAGTTCTGCTCCCATGTTAGCGATCACATGTCTATCCATAGCGCTTAATTCCGCCAGACCGGGCCCGTAGTATTCGATTACTTTTCCAACTCCTCCCTTAACGTCATAACGCCTTAGCATTTCGAGGATCACATCTTTGGCACTCACCCAGTCGGGCATTTTTCCGGTGAGCTTCACTCCCATTACCTGTGGCATTTTCACAAAGTAAGGTTGTCCTGCAATAGCTGCTGCTACATCCAGACCTCCGGTACCAATAGCAAGCATTCCGAGAGAACCCGCTGCCGGAGTATGACTGTCGGACCCCACCATGGTTTTCCCCGGTTTCCCGAAGCGTTCCATGTGTACCGGGTGACTTACTCCGTTTCCGGGCCGGCTGTACCAAATTCCAAACCGCTGTGAAGCTGAAAGTAGAAATGCATGATCATCGGCATTTTTAAAATCTGTTTGCAACAGGTTATGATCTACATATTGAACAGCAACTTCGGTTTTGGCTCTTTCCAGCCCCATGGCTTCTAGTTCCAGCTGCACCAAAGTACCGGTGGCATCCTGCAATAAGGCCTGGTCGATCTTTATACCAATTTCTTTACCCGGGGTCATTTCCCCTTTTAACAAATGTTCTTTGATTAATTTTTGGGTGACGTTGAGTTGTGACATTTTTTGAAGATTTTATTCCTTTTAAATTATCAAAATTCGGCCGGAACGACGGGAGGTTTAACAGAATCTTATATTTAGAAATGATTTTGCTTTAAATAATAAAAAGAAAGAGGACTACCCGAAAAGCATCCTCCTAAACATGAACCGGGATTCTTTACAAACGCTTCCCTGAGGAAACTTAAAAATCGAGGTTCACGTGAAAATACTTCAGGGAATAGTCCCGTTTCTTTTTCATAGCAAAAAGCCGCCAAAAAGCAGAATATTTCTGTTTGGCAGCTTCATTCTTTTTCTATATCTACAGTAGCTTAGAGATTTGGATTGCTGCCGCCTTCTCCCGTACTACCTAATTTGACGATCAGGTCTTTTTGTTGACCTTCAGAAAGATTGAATCTAGGCTTCCCCTTATATGGGAAAAAGTATCTGAATTCTTTCATATAGGTTCTCCAGGTCTCGCCCATTCCGCGGTTTTTATTCTCGCTTCCGGTATCGGCACGTTTGATCTCATCCCCTTCAGCGTCATACGGAGTCGCCTCCACAGTATTTCCGGCAAAGATCATCCCCTCGTTGATATCAGAATAGATCACTGCTGTTTCGCCCGATTTTGAAGGAAAGTCTGTTATCTGGATTGAAAAATTCTTAAACAAGTCATTTTTACCGATAATATTCTTCACATTGAAATCTGAATCTGTATTGTTCACCGGATGACTGTAAATTGGTGCTCCACCGGCATCTTCAGAGATCTGTTTTAAAGAAGCATAAGAGTTTTGCAGTGCCTCTTTATGTGTAACAAGGATCCCTTTTATTTTATATCCTTCCTCCACTAAATGTTTAATTCCTTTTTCTGCACCCTTTCCGGTAGTGTCAATAAGCAACATATCCTGCCGGTTCAAATGCCTTATGGCGTAACCCTGTGCGCCATTTTCCATCTTAATGATAAAAGTATCGGGGATCATCTTGTGGAACTGTCCCGGTTCTGCCTGTTGAATAAATTCAGCTGACTGGCTGCTAATAACTTCTTTTTTATCTACGGATTTCATTTAATTCTGTTTTTTGGGTTTCAATTAAAGATACAATTGCACCCAAAAGCCTCCAAAGTCTTTAGGAGTGTTTAACTGAGGTTTCACAGTTAATTAACGACAGATTATAGGCAGAAAACCTGCCGTGCCCGCTCAGGGAAAAGCGGTTGAAGAGAAAAGAATCATTGCTGCTGAAAAAAGGTAGTCCCTGCTCGTCTTTTTTGAGCTTAAGTTCATTACAGGGAACCTTAAAATATTCAAGAACCTCCTGAAACAGCTGATTTTTAGCTTCGGAAGAAGGAGCTTTAAAAATGGCATTTTTGACACCTGATATATTTGCGCTTTGGGCGGAAGTGTAGATGTACTCTAAAGAAACTACGGAAGTTGTTTTATAAATATTGTCATTGATCTTTACAATGCCTGAAGCTTTCCCCTGCTCCTTGTGCAGAATTTCACACTGTTGGACAAGCCAGTTCAGTCTGCGCGTTAGATGGAATTTCCGCTGATGTGCTTTATAGGCCGCTTCCTTCATGCTCCAGAGCAGCCAAACCGCAAGGCTTTGATTTTCGGAAGAAGTAATGATCTCCTGTTCGGCTTCAGAAAAAACTTTTTCTAAAAAGCCTATTCGACGCCAGTTACTTTCCCGGGCCGCAAGACAAAGATCCACCACATCATTTCCAATCACGCCTCCTGCTGTTTGTTTTTAATGATCTTCACCGCATCCTCCACAGTAAGCATATTGTCCATGGAATCATTGTCTATGGCTATGTTGAATTCATCCTCCACATCAAGAACAATATCAACAAGGTTAGCCGAATTGATCTCCAGGTCTTTTATAAAATCTGTATCCTTCCCAAAATCCTGAAAAGCCATGTCATTCTGCACATAAGGTTTCACGATCTTCTTAAGGCAATAAATAATTTCTTTTGTTTCCATTTTTGAGGTTCAAAGTTTAAGGTTTAAAGTTCAAAGTTTCAAAGTTTTATCTTGAGCTTCAGACCTCACAGGTTTTAAAAACCTGTGAGGTCTATGTTTTTTTCTGACCACTGATCACCGATCACTGGCCACTATTTTAGCGGAATTTACTAAAAATCACCACCGCATTCACATCTCCAAAACCAAAACTTGCTTTGGCTACTTTATTTACCTCTCTAAAAAGAGATTTTTGGGGAACTTTTTCTCTGGAGGCGAGTTCTTTTATTTCCGGGTGAAGGTCATTAGAATTGATATTTCCGAAGATATAATCCTCCGAAATTTGCAATACACTTGCCACGCTTTCCACACTGCCGGCTGCACTGAGACAGTGACCGGTAAGGCTTTTTAGGCTGTTGATGTATGGAAAATCCTTTCCTTTAAGCTCCAGAGCTTCGCTCCAGTTTTTCACTTCTGTAGCATCCATAGCCGTCGCGGTTAAATGTCCGTTGATGCAGTCAATTTCTTCGGGTCTTACTCCGGCGTCAAAAATGGCATTTTCGATACATCTTTTTACGCCTTCAGAATTTGGGGCCGTCATAGAACCGCCGTTTCTTTGTCCGCCGCTGTTGATATGGCCGCCGAGTATTTCGGCATAGATCTTAGCTCCCCTGGCTAAAGCAGAATCGAGATCTTCCACTACCAGTGCCCCTGCCCCACTCCCGGGAACGAAACCGGCAGCAGATTCGCTCATGGGGCGGGATCCTGCTTCAGGATCATCATTGTATTTGTGGGGGAGAATACGCATAGCATCAAAGCCTCCCCAAATGTATGGGCCGCTGTCGCTGCAACTGCCGGCCAGGATCCTTTTGGCCTTTCCGGCTCTTATCCTGTCGGCTGCCATTAGAATTGCTTCAGTTCCTGTTGTACAGGCAGAGGAATTGGTGGTGACTTGATTGCCACATGCAAGTTTGCTGTTCAGGTAAGCGCTAATCCCGCTGGCCATGGTTTGGATCACACTGGTGCTCCCCAGCCTGCGGGTGTTTTTGTCGTCAATAAGATGAATGGCTTCGCGAAATTTATCCACTCCAAGGATTCCTGTTCCAAAGATGATTCCGCTGTCCCAGTCGGTTTCTGCTTCGGGTCCTACAGGTAAACCGGCATCTCTCCAGGCATCAACTCCCGATATTATTCCATACACGATTCCGCTGCTGTTAAGCCCCCGAAGCTCCAGGTCGGTAAAATATTCCTTGAGCATTTCCTCCGGAATTTCCGGCTGACCGGCAATCTGACATCTAAATTTCAATCGCTCTAGTTCCGGAATAAACTTTATTCCACTTTTACCATTTTTAAGGGCTTCAGAAAAAGCAGCTAAGCCCACTCCATTTGGAGCGGCCACACCCATTCCTGTAATTACAATTCTTTTGTTCATTCTGCTTTTATCATTCCTGAAATTTCTCCCCGGCAAACGAGTTTTTCTTCAGCATTAAACATCTGCACTTTACATTTCAGTTTATTGAACCTGAAATACACCTTTTCTGAAACCACCTTCACTTTTTCACCGGGGTATACCGGCAAAAAATAATCTACTGCCGAATTAGTTAAGGCAACTCCACAATTTTCTGATTCCTCATCCTTCAGCAGAAAGATCCCGAGACATACAACCCCAATTTGCGCCATGCATTCCGTAAGGATCACTCCCGGCGTTACAGGCTTACCTCTAAAATGCCCCCGGTAAAAAAACGAATCCGCAGGAAAAGTATAGGTGCCAATAATTCCATTTTCCGACACCTTTTCCAGGTCATCCACAAACAAAAATGGTTCAGAATAAGGCAAAATCTCAAGGATATTCAAAATTCAAGATTCAATTGATGTTAATTAAGTTAGATTCAAATATTCAATATAAAATATTCCATATTAAATTTATTTCGTACTTCTAACTTCTGCCAACTGCCCACTGTCCACTGCTCACTTACTTAAGATGTTCTCCTCCATTGACAGGGATCACAGTTCCATTGATCCAGCCGGCTTCATCTTTGCTTAACAAATAAACCGCATTGGCAACATCATCTGGCGTGGTAAGTCTTTTAAAAGGATTTCTTTTGAGCGCATGTTGCCTAAGCGTTTCATAACCGGGAATGAGTTCCAGGGAGCGGGTGACTGTCACCCCCGCCTGAATGCAGTTTGCCCTGATCCCTTTAGGAGCGAATTCCAGGGCAACACTCCTTGTAATGGCTTCCAGAGCGACCTTGGCGGCCGAAACGGCAGCGTAATCTTTCCAGGCTTTTATATTCCCTTCACTTGTGAAAGAGAGAATCCTTGCATCCTTTGAAAATAAACCTGCATCAAAAACGAGCCGGGTCCAGTCATACAGGCTTATAGCCATGGCGTCAATAGTTTGCAGGAAATCATCATTTCGCAATGTAGGTTCTTCTCCCAACATGGATTTCAAATTTCCCTTGGAAATACTGTGAAGCATAGTGCGCACCTTTCCTGAAGATCCCAGTATCTCTTTCATCTCTTCTCTAATTTCCTCCCGCCTCTCTTTTCGTGTGGCATTCCTGTTGAAGGAATGTAGCTTCACTCCCATATTGCGTATTTCCTGGAAAGCTGACTTTATTTCGGGCAGGTCATCCTTCCGATCCCGGTGGACTACCAGGATATTCATCCCATGCTCTGCAAGTTTTTTTGCCGAGGCGAATCCAAGCCCGCTACTCCCGCCGAGAATAAGAGCCCAGTAATCCTTTCCTTCAAATTCTTTTACCATTCCAAAAGTATTTTTTGAGCCGAGAAACCTGGACCAAAACTCAGCATTAGTCCCTGCTCTCCTTCGTTGATCTGTTTTTCAAGAAATCTTTCGAGAACATAGAGGACGGTTGCACTGCTCATATTACCGTAAAGCCGCAATACTTCTTTAGTATCGTCTATATTTTTACCTAATTTACCAAAAAGATCTTCAACTGTCTGTACGATCTTTTTTCCGCCTGGATGAAAGATCAGGTGATCCACCTTTTCTATGGAAGAATTGTGTTTTTTAAGAAATGGGTGAATGATATCAGGAAAATGATCGGCTATGGTTTGAGGAACTTCAGGATCCAGGACCATCTTTAGTCCGTCATTAGTAAGATCAAAACCCATCAAATAAGTGGCGTCAAAAAAATGGTACATGTCCTCCCCCACTACTCTGGGGCCTTTTGCATCCTCTTCAGAAGTCATTAGAACGCAGGCTGCTCCATCTCCAAAAATTGCCGCACTTACCATATTCGCCATAGAAAAATCATCCAGCTGCAAAGTTGCTGTGGGACTTTCCACCGCAATAACGGCTGCTCGTTTTCCAGGATTGGCCTTTAGAAAATTGGAAGCATAGATCATCCCAGAAATTCCCGCGGCACAACCCATTTCTGTCACCGGTAAACGCACTACGTCCTGGCGCATTCCCATCTCATTAATAATAAATGCATCGAGGGAAGGGATCATTATCCCGGTACAGCTAACGGTGATGATATAGTCAATGGAATTGGCTTGCCAGCCAGAATTATCAAGAGCATTTTTCAGAACCTGTGTTCCCAGTTTTTTAACTTCCCGCACATAGATCTTGTTTTTATCTTCAAAAGATGTTGCTGAAAAAACCTCGGCAGGATCCATGATAGAATATCTTTTATCTACCGCGGCCCCTTCAAATATCTTGATCACCTTGCGTTTAAATCTTTCCTCCTGCCCGTCAAGCCAGGTCTCCACAAATGGAATCACCTCTTTGGTTTCCCTGGAATATTCGGGTAATTGTTTCGCTACTGTCGCTATTCTTACACTCATATACTATTTTACTATTTGTAAAGAATCCACTGATACCTGAATGCCCATCTCCTGTTGATCTCCTGCCGGTTTACATTAAGGTTCTTCGAATATCTCTCCAGATCCTTTCTTTTAAAACTTCTTAAAATAGAAGTAAGACCATCTTTCCTGTTGATCTCCCTGATATTAAAAGCTGCACAAAATGCCTGAAAAAGATAATATGCGCTCCTGCTTCTTTCAAGATCATTCACCACCACTCCAAGTTTGACCATAGAAGTAAAAGCCTTCATCAAATCTTCGATCTGCTCATCAGTGAAGTGATGAAGCGTTAAGGTACATAAAATTATATCTGCTTCCAGAGCTTTGAATTCCTCGGAAAAAACATCCATTGCCTTAAAACTGACTTCAGGATAATCTGACAGATTTCGCCGGGCGATCTCCATGGCATGCCGGTTAGCATCTATTCCCAACAGCTCCAGTTGATCTCCCCTTTTGCGGCCCATTTCTGCTACCTCTTTAAGAATCGTACCGTTCCCACACCCCACATCAATGATCCTTACAGGACGGGTATAACAGCAGCTTTTCAATAATTTTTCCGCGCCCTCAAGCGTGATCTTGTTCCCGCCAAGCCATTTGTTCACCTTATCCAGGTCCAGAAGCGTCTTTTCCAACTCTTCTCCCTGCATTTCAAGATCATCCATGATCTCTTTTCTATCAGACCTGTTGCTGGTGTTTATCATAAGATGGGGCTGCCATGGGTTTGTTTGATGATCTTAGGAAGTAAAAAAGGGACTATTGATATTACTGTCTGCGAAATTTCAGCCAGTCTATCTCTCAACAGGATCTGCTGAAGCCAGTTTGCAGTATTAAACCTTCTGCTAAATATCTTTTGCCATCTTTTCTTATAAGCAAATTCCATCTCTTCACGTGAAGTTTGATTTTCAAAATGCTTCAGAAGCTCTTCGGAAGCTATTTTTGCGCTGTGAATGGCAATTGCCATCCCGTTGCCGCAAAGAGGATGAATTAATCCCGCAGCATCTCCCAGCATCAACACGTGATCTTTTACTGCTTCCTTCTTGTCAAAACAGATCTGTGCTATGGTAAGAGGCTGCTCAAAGACCGGAGTAGCTTCAGCAAGAAAATTATCTAAAAATGGGTTTTTCCGAAGTACTTTTTCATTGAATTTTTCGGGATCCCTGTGGTCTTTGAAACTTTCATAAGTGGCCAGGTAACACATATTTATATTTCCCGATTCCGTGTTGGAGAGTCCACAATAGCCTCCCTTAAAATTGTGCAGGCCCACAAGATCATCAGGAAAATCCTTTAGCCGGTAATGATTTTTGACAGCCACCCAAGGGGCTGTCTTCTGAAAAAAATCTCTGTTCAGATTTTTATCCAGGACCGATCTTTTTCCGAAGCTACCCAGCACATAATCTGCAGTATATTCATTTTTAGAAGTGGTTACCTTGAAATGCTTTTCCAAAAAGTTAATTTCTGTAACCTTTTCCTGAATTAGCTCCACGCCCTCCTCAGCAGCTTTTTTGTAAAGTAAATGATCAAGGGCATAGCGACTCACACCATAGGCTCCCAAGGGCAAATTTACTTCCAGCGAGCTCCCTGAAGCCGAACTATACAATAATTTGGTGATCTTCTTTGGTTGCAGGTCTTCTAAAGGAATTTTTAACCGGTCGAAATAAGGCTTTATCTCAAAAGACAGGTATTCGCCGCAGACTTTATGACGTGGAAAATCATCCTTCTCAAAAAGAGTTACTTTTTGCCTTTTTTGAGCCAAATGTATGGCTGCAGTTAATCCCGCGAGACCTCCTCCTACTATGATCACCTTCTTTTCCTCCATATAAGAGATAAAAAAAACCCGGCAAGACCGGGTTTTTAATTTCTTACCGGAATATTAATTCCCGGCTTTTTGTTCTGCTTCTTTCTTAAGCTCTTCGTTTGCTACGATGGCAAGCTCAACTCTCCTGTTTTTGGAACGACCTTCTACAGTAGAGTTATCATATTTAGGCTGTGCCTCACCATACCATTTGGTTTCAATCCTTCCCGAAGAGATTCCCTGGTTCACCAAAAAGTTGGTCACTGCCTGGGCTCTGTTCTTTGAAAGGGTAAGGTTATAGGCATCGCTTCCCGTACTGTCTGTATGTCCTTCTACAAGGATATTTGTATTTGGATATTCCTTAAAGATATTGGCAAGAGACATAAGAGCTTCTCTTGACTGGCCTTCGATCGCATATCTGTCTGTTGCAAAATATACACCGCTGGTCTCATCAAAAGTCACATTAATACCTTCTCCTACTCTTTCAACTTCTGCACCGGGAATCTCTTCTTCGATCCTTTGTGCCTGCTTATCCATTCGGTCACCAATGTAGGCTCCGGCGGCACCACCAACAACACCACCAATTATAGCACCTAAAGCAGTATTTCCATCACCGGTGTTATTGCCAATAACACCACCAACAACGGCACCACCAGTGGCACCAATCACGGTTCCTTTTTGTTTGTTATTTGCATTCCTGGTTGCGTCGCAACCCACTAACATGACAGTTGCAAAAAGAAGTGCAAATAATCTTAATTGTGTTATTCTCATAATTTTTAAATTTTGTTGAAGTTCATTCTAATAGTGAAGGGCTTTCCTTCAAAGTTCACAGTCTGCTCCCAAACCATCTGGTCTCCGGAAAGATGGGAAAGGTTAATTCTGTACCCCCGGTTTCCGGTTTCAGATTTATGATCTGCATTTGTAGGTTTGAACATTAGATCATAATTACCCATGGTTGCATTGGCATCATCAATTGACCACCTAAAGAACCTGGTATTAGAATCACAAGCCATGCCAGAAGGTTGGTAAGACCCGGTATTATTATTTGAAATAAATGTCCATGAACTGTTTTCCAGACATCTCGCGGGTATATCATCCAGCAGAGTAACCTGTACATTCTGGTCATTTCCGGGATAAGTTACACTGGTTAATTGCCAGTCTCCCTTCATGGTTTTTCTAGCTTCATTAGCTACTTTGCTAGTCCCGCAGGACACTAGAATAGCTATACTTAAAAATAAAACAGCAAACTTTTTCATTCAATTTGGTTTTGATTAATAAAAAAATCCAATGCCAATAAACACTGGTTATGACATTGGATTAAGTGTTCGTACAATTATCTTCTGAAAAGACGACTTATCAAAGCTATCACCAGCAATACAAGGAATATGTAAAAGATGATCTGCGCAATATCGGCAGCACCTTCAGCAATTCCTCCAAATCCAAAGATGGCAGCAATAATTGCAATGATTAAAAAGATAACGATCAATCGTATCATAATTTAAAGTTTTTGTGATTAGTTACTCTAAATTACGTTTAGGGCTTCCGTCGGACAAAAGATTATTACTTATTTAACAATTTTTTTGTAAAGATATCCTAACAAGACTTAATGAAAGCCAATTCTTTCTTAATACTGCAAAAGCTCAAGAATTTTCTCCTCAAAGCGCTGCTTTGGAAGGTAGCCTTCTTCCAGTGCTTTTGAGAATGGAACAGGCATTTCCAAACTCCCAACTCTAACTACGGGAGCATCAAGAAATTCGAAGCATTCTTCGGCTATCATTGCTGAAATGTCTGAGCCTACTCCTCCAAAAAGAGAATCTTCCTGCAGGATGATCACTTTCCCGGTTTTTCTTACTGAAGTAAATATAGCTTCTTTGTCTAGAGGCTGAAGACTTCGAAGATCAAGAACATCTGCGCTAATATGAGAATGCTTTTCTAAGGTTTCCAGAGCCCAGTACACGGCAGCTCCAAAAGTGACTACGCTAACGTCATTTCCTTCCCTCAAAAGAGAAGCTTTCCCAAATGGCAATGTGTAATAATCTACCGGCACCTCCTGCCTTATACTCCTGTAAAGAGCTTTATGTTCAAAGAACAAAACAGGATTAGGATCATTAAAGGCTGTATTTAATAATCCCTTGGCGTCATAGGGAAAAGCAGGATAGATCACTTTCAACCCCGGAGTCTTGGTGAACCAGGCTTCATTTGTCTGACTATGGAAAGGTCCTGCCCCAACCCCTGCACCACAAGGCATTCTGATCACCACATCGGCATTTTGTGCCCAGCGGTAATGGACTTTTGCCAGATAATTCACCACGGGATTGAATCCTGAGCTTATAAAATCTGCAAACTGCATCTCTACCATAGCCTTCATTCCTTTGATAGAAAGTCCCATTGCTGTTTCCACAATGCCCGATTCACAGATGGGAGTATTTCGAACCCTCTCCTTACCAAATTCCTGCACGAAATTTTCAGTAATTTTGAAAACTCCCCCATATTCGGCAATGTCCTGCCCCATTAATACCAGGTTATCATGACGTTGCATAGATTGTTTTAGGCCATGGGAAATGGCATCGATCATCCTTAACTCTTCAGTTTCTTCTGAAGCATTAAACTCCTGATAATTAAAACTGTGATATACATCATTTAACTCTTCACTTTCATTGAATTCAATGGCAGCTTCAGAATTTGCCCTTTTTAGATCCTCATCAATTTCCTTTTTAATTTCCTCTTTATATTCAGAATCAAGAGCTTCAGAAAGTACATTTTGAGATATGAGAAATTCCCTGAAATTATCAACCGGATCCTTTTTTGCCCACTCCTCCATCAGCTCATTGGGCACGTATTTTGTTCCACTCGCCTCTTCATGACCACGCATCCTGAAGGTCTTGAACTCCACCAAAACCGGCCGCGGATCTTTTCTCATACTCTCTGCAAGTTCTGATATCCTGCCATGGACTTTCAGAATATTATTTCCATCTATAATATAAGATTCCATTCCATAGCCTACCGCACGATCTGCCAGGTGCTCGCAGTTATATTGTTCGGAAGTTGGTGTTGAGAGTCCGTAGCCATTATTCTCTATGCAAAAAAGTACCGGCAGTTGCCACACTGACGCTATATTAAGGGCTTCGTGAAAATCTCCTTCGCTTGTTCCTCCTTCTCCTGTAAAAACAGCTGTTATTTTTTGCTCTTTTTGAAGCTTATGCGCAAGAGCAATCCCATCGGCCACGCCCAATTGCGGGCCCAGGTGTGAGATCATTCCGATAATTTTGAACTCCTGAGTTCCAAAATGAAAACTGCGGTCTCTGCCTTTGGTAAAACCTGAAGCCTTTCCCTGCCACTGGCTGAACAACCTGTAAAGCGGAATTTCCCTGGTTGTAAAAACACCGAGATTCCGGTGCATTGGTAAGATATATTCATCGATTTCCATTGAAAGAGTGACACCAATAGAAATCGCTTCCTGTCCAATCCCGCTAAACCATTTGGAAATTTTCCCCTGTCTCAACAACACCAGCATTTTCTCTTCTATCATCCTGGGTTTCAAAAGAGCTTTGTACAAGTCTAGTAATCTTTGATCACTGTAATTAGACCTGTCAAATTCGAGCTGAGTATCGATTGGAGTGTTTTTAATCTTCATAATTGGGTAAAATGCTTTTTCAAATGTAAATAAATAAAGATTTCCCGTTATTAAGAATTATTTAAAGCCCACGCCACTCTTGAGATTTTATTTAACTTTGTGAAGATATATAAACAAGATTTTATGGAAATGAACAACATTCCCAGCGTTGACCTGGCCGATTTTCTGAGTGATGATCCACAGAGAAAGCAGAAATTTGTGAATGAAATTGGTAAAGCATACGAAGAAATAGGCTTTGTTGCTTTGAAGAACCACTTTTTAAGCGATAATCTGGTTGATGAACTTTATAAGGAGGTCAAAAACTTTTTCGCACTTCCATTGGATACAAAGAAAAAGTATGAAATAGAAGGCCTGGCAGGACAGAGGGGATATATTTCCTTCGGAAAAGAACATGCTAAAGGTAAAAAAGAAGGAGATCTAAAGGAATTCTGGCATTTTGGCCAGGAACCTACAGAAGATGCCAATCTTACTGAAGAATATCCTGAAAATGTACAGGTAGAAGAACTTCCCGATTTCAACCACACGGGAATGGAAGCATACAGAATGCTTGAAAAAACAGGTATTTATGTATTAAGAGCTCTTTCACTTTACATTGGCCTC
The DNA here is from genome assembly GCF_000423585.1 of Salinimicrobium xinjiangense DSM 19287. Taxonomy (GTDB): domain Bacteria; phylum Bacteroidota; class Bacteroidia; order Flavobacteriales; family Flavobacteriaceae; genus Salinimicrobium; species Salinimicrobium xinjiangense. Next base: position 317,837 of record NZ_AUIG01000001.1, on the reverse strand, counting down.
GATGAATTCTATTTCGATCACTGGGCGAGTAACGGAAACAGCATTTTACGACCAATCCATTATCCTCCAATTACCGAGGAGCCAAAGGGAGCAGTCCGGGCAGGTGCTCACGGGGACATCAATTTGATCACCCTCTTAATGGGAGCTTCTACGGGAGGTCTCCAGGTACTTCGTAAAGATGGTGAATGGATAGACGCCATCCCTAATGAGGATGAGCTTGTGATCAATGTGGGAGATATGCTTGAAAGGCATACCAACAACAAATTACGATCTACAATTCACCGGGTTGTAAATCCTCCACGTGAACAGTGGGGTACCCCAAGATATTCTATTCCGTTTTTTATGCATCCCCGAAGTGAAATGCCACTCAATTGCCTTGAAGAATGTATTGATGAAGACCATCCAAAAGCTTATCCGGATATTACCGCCGGAGAATTTTTGCACCAGCGTCTCGTAGAGATAGGCCTAAAAAAATAAGTCATGGCAAAGAAAAAGATGGGGCTTGAAGATCTGGGGGGATTCGTTTTTTCTACAGATGATGATTTTGATCCCGGTCAAAATGGCGAGGAAGAAGTAAGGTCTCTCAAACCCGAAGAACAACAACTTGAGGCCCATTACAGTTCAAAAGGCCGTGCAGGTAAAAAGGTTACTGTGGTGAAGGGGTTTATTGGGCCCGATGAAGAGTTAAATACCCTCGGGAAAGATCTAAAGAAAAAGTGTGGTGTTGGTGGCTCTGTTAAAGAAGGAGAAATAATTATTCAAGGTGATGTGCGTGACAAAGTAATGACCTATCTTAAAGAACTCGGCTTTAAAGTAAAACGCATAGGAGGTTAACCTATATCTTAATTTATGGAGGAGAAGAAATTACTGCATATCACCAATGGAGATGATCTTTCTGAAAAGATTGTTGAAATGGAACTTCCGGGAGATGTGATCACCTGGAGGGAAATGTTATGTGAAGGTCCCTCATCAATGGATGTTGGGGATGAAGGATTTGTTTTGCTCCGCAAAACTTTTCTTCTTGAAAAGTATAAAGTTTCCGAAGAGAAATATCAGGAAGAATTTTTAGAGGAACTCGTAAAATTGGCAGCAATTAACGGCTATGATGAAGTTGTACTCTGGTTTGAATTCGATCTGTTCTCTCACATGAATATGCTGGCCCTTATCAGCTTTCTTCTTCAGAATAAAAAGAATGGCCCCTTCTCTCTGGTCTGCAGTCGAAAATTGAAAGGAGAAGAGGAAATGACTCCCCTCTCCCAGCTTTCCGGCAAACAATTAAAAGAGCACTATAAGCACAGGATTCCTTTAAATGATGAAGATATCCAAACCGCTCAACTCATTTGGGAGCTTTACTGCAGTAAAAATCCGAAACGCCTGGCTTCAGAAATCAAAAAAACTACAAATTTTGAATATCTCTCCAGTTGTATCAGAGCGCATATAGAGCGTTTTCCAAGTGTAAACACGGGTATAAACTCCCTTGAAAAGAATGTTTTAAAACTTATAGATGAACATAAGATCCAGTCTTTGAATCATCTACTGGGATATGCTTTACAGTACCAGGGGTACTACGGCTATGTAGATGTACAGATGGAAAGGGTTATTGAAAAACTAAGTCCTTTTTACGATGCTTCAGAAGAGGGTGTAAAGCTCAACGGTGACGGATTAAAAGCTTTACAAGGCACCAAGAATTACTACCAGAATTTAAAAGACGACGAATCTTATGGCGGGGTTAGAAAATATGACTTTCTCTACGACCCCGAAAACCATGACCTACTAAAATTATAAAATGAATCATTTAGCAGCTTCAGAATTAATTCTGAATAAAGACGGCAGTATCTATCATTTGAATCTGCTGCCCGAACATATAGCAGATACTATCATCCTTGTTGGAGACCAGAATAGGGTTGCAAAAATCACCCGCTATTTTGACGAAGTCGAAGTCGTAGTGAAAAAACGGGAATTTCATACCCAAACCGGAACATATAAGGGAAAAAGAATTTCTGTGATCTCTACAGGAATTGGTACAGATAATATTGATATAGTTCTCAATGAACTTGATGCTCTTGTAAATATTGATTTCAATACGAGGGAAATCAAAGAGAAGCATACACAACTGGATATTATTCGAATAGGAACTTCCGGCTCCATCCAGGAGGATATCCCTGTGGATTCGATTGTTATAAGCCATTTGGCTGTTGGTTTCGACAGTCTTTTACATTTTTACCAAAGTGACGAGGTACAGCTTCAGGATTTTAACCGGGCAATAGAAGAACATCTTGATATTTATCCCCGAAACAGTAAGCCATATGTAGTGGCAGCCGATGAGCAGCTTGTTGAGCAATTCACTTCTTCTGAAATATTTGAAGGCTTCACAGGTTCTAACGTAGGTTTTTATGCACCCCAGGGAAGAGTTTTGCGCCTGCCCCTTAGAGATGATAATATGAAGGAAAAACTTTCTGACTTCAGTTTTAAAGGTAAAAAGATCACTAATCTTGAAATGGAAACTTCTGCTATTTTTGGATTGGGCAAGTTATTGGGCCACAGAACCCTTTCAGTAAATGCCATAATAGCAAATCGCGCCACCGGAAATTTTACAAAAGACGGGGCAGAAGCCATTGACAAGACCATTAGATATACTCTGGATAAGCTTGTATAGGCTTAATTTGTTTAACACAATATTAAAAAGCAGCACCCCACATATTTGTACTTTTGGGGAAACCCCGCCGTATGCTAAAGCCTGAAGAGAAAATTATAAGGCATCGAGATCTAAATTGGTTAAGTTTTAATGAAAGGGTCCTTCAGGAAGCAAAGGATCCCACCACCCCCCTTTATGAAAGGCTAAAATTCCTTGCTATTTTTTCCATGAACCTGGACGAGTATTTTCGTGTACGGGTTTCTCAGTTACGGCAAATAAAACGCGTTGAAAAAAGCATCCGAAAAAGACTGGCATTAAAACCTAACAAAACCGTCAAAGAAATTTTACGGGAGGTAAGAAAGCAACAGGATATTTTTGGCAGGATCTATCGTGAGGAAATCATCCCTCAACTTGAGACCAAAGGGATTTTTCTGGTACATCGTGAAGAATACCATAATTTTCAGGAGGAGTTTGCACGTAAATACTTCAAAAAAATAAGTGAGTGTATAGATACTCTTGTAGTTGGTTACAATCACAACGACGATCTTTTCCTGGAGAACAACCAGCTTTATTTCATGGTGACTTTCGCAAATGAAAACAAATTCGGCATTGTAAATATCCCGACAGATGAATGCGGCAGATTCATTACTTTTTCTTCTGAAACAAAGGAGCATAAAATTACCTTTTTAGATGATATCGTTAAAGTGAATATTCCATCGCTTTTTCCTGATAAAGAAATTGAAGGCATATTCGAGATCAAGCTTTCAAGGGATGCCGAGTTATATATTGATGACGATTTAGACGGGATATTGGCAGAAAAGATCTATGAATCTCTGAAACAGCGAACAGATGGGCAGCCTACCAGGTTACTCTATGATTCTGCAATGCCGGTTGAAGATCGAAGAATTCTGAGGAAAAGATTGAAACTTGGGAAGATAGATATGATGCCTGGCGGGAGATATCATAATTTCAGCGATTATTTCTCCTTTCCCGATCCAAGTAATAATCCGGAGCTACATTATAAGGAAATGCCTCCAATAAAACATTCTGTGCTCGAGGGCTCAAAGAATTACTTTGATATAATATCCAAAAAAGATCAGGCAGTACATTTCCCCTATATGTCATTCAATTACGTGGAAGAATTTCTTCACCAGGCGGCTGTTGATCCACAGGTAAGAGATATTAAAATCTCAATTTACAGGGTCGCAGATGAATCTGTGGTGACTTCGGCCCTGCCTACAGCTGTCAAAAATGGCAAAAAAGTGACGGTTTTTATAGAGGCTAAGGCCAGGTTTGATGAAAAGAACAATATAGACTGGGGCCGTAAACTGGAAGATGAAGGAGCACAGGTCATTTACAGTTACCCCAAAATAAAAGTACATTCAAAAATTCTCCTCGTCAATCGTGAAGAAGACGAAAAACTTAAATCTTATGCTTATATAGGTACCGGGAATTTTAACAGTAAAACAGCAAAGATCTACTGTGATCATGCCCTGTTTACAGCACATAAAAAAATTACTTCAGAACTCTCCCGTGTTTTTCAGGTTCTGGAGGGAGAATTGATCATTCCCCGTGCAAAGCATTTGCTCATTTCCCCTTTTTCCACCCGGAAAGTTTTTACCGACATGATCAACCGGGAAATTACAAATGCCAAAATGGGCAAAAAAGCGGGGATCACAGCAAAGATGAATTCCCTTGAGGACAAGGAGATTATTGAACTTCTTTACGATGCCAGTGAAGCAGGGGTGAAAATCCGCCTGCTGGTACGGGGTTTTACCTGTCTTATTCCCGGCGTGGAGGATTTAAGTGAGAATATCTATATGACCAGCATAGTAGACAGATACCTGGAACACGGACGCATGTACCTTTTTGAAAATGACGGAAACGAAGAGCTTTTCTTTGGCAGTGCAGATTGGATGACCAGAAATTTAGACCGCAGGATAGAAGTAATCTCGCCGATCTATGATGAAGATATAGCAGCCGAGTTTAAAGATATTCTCAATATTCAGCTGCAGGATAATGTCAAGGCTAGGATACAGGAGCCTCTTGAAAAAAACGAATTTATAAAGCGAAAACCCGGGGATAAAGCAGTTAGATCCCAATATGAGATCTACAATTATCTTAAACAAAAGCACGGCTCATGAAAACAATAAAAGTGGGCGGAGTGCCCGAACATTTCAACCTCCCATGGCATTTTTGCATTGATGACGGCACATTTCAAAATAACGGTCTCGATTTGTCCTGGAAAGATTTTCCCGATGGTACAGGAGCCATGTGCAAAGCCTTGCGCAACAAAGAGATCGATGCAGCGGTTATACTTACTGAGGGTATAATTAAAGATATTCTCAATGGTAATGAGGCAGTTATCGTACAGGAATATATTGCTTCTCCATTGATTTGGGGAATTCACGTTGCTGCAGGATCAGATTTCAGGAGCCTTGAGGATCTCAAGGGTCAGAAGATAGCGATAAGCCGTTATGGGTCAGGATCTCACCTCATGGCTTATGTCAATGCCCGAAACCTTGGATGGGATACAAAAGATCTGGAATTTGAAGTTGTAGGGGATATTGAAAATGCAGTTAAAGCTCTTGAATCGGGCAGGGCCGGATACTTCATGTGGGAACATTTCACTACAAAACCCCTGGTGGATAAAGGAATTTTTAGGAGAATTGCCGACTGCCCTACTCCGTGGTCCTGTTTTGTAATTGCAGTAAGAAAAGAGTTTATGGCAAAGGAACCCGCTACCATTCTTACAATGTTGAAAACTTTAAATCACCTTACAAAAAAGTTTAAAAGCATTCCGAAAATTGAAGTTGCGCTTGCCCGAAAATATGATCAAAAGGTAGAAGACATAGAACAGTGGCTCAAGATCACGCAATGGAGCCAGAAGCAAATATCTGTGCTGGAAATTCGTAAGGTTCAGGAACAGCTCTTTGAGCTGGGTCTAATCCCGGAAGTTAAAGAAAATCACTACTTTCTACCACATTAAAAAAAACATGAAAAAATTAAATATACTACTCCTGTTAATATTATTTTTTGCTGCCATTCCGGTTAATTCTCAGGTCACAGAGCCTAAAGAAGAAGTGATTGAGGAAGAGTCTCCCGAAGAAGAGCTATGGGCAAGAAACACCTTACAGGAGCCCCGAATCTTTAAAAGAGATACCACAAACCATGAAATTCATGTAAATATTCTCAATGTCCTGATCTTCGGAGCTCTGGATGTTGCCTATGAAAGAGTACTTACAGATCATAGTTCCGTCGGGGTACAGTTATTTTCCAAGGTTTTTAATAAAAATGAAGGTGAAGATGGAGACCTGTCTAAAGTGTACGCTAAAGATTTTTCCATAACAGGAAACTTCAAATATTTTCTTGATGATGAAACTGTAGCACGTGGATATTATGCCACCCTCTTCGGAATGTTCTCAAATGGAACCCATGAAAATGATATCAATTTAACCGATCCCGAAACAGGAGAAATTGGACCAAGAGAAGTGGATATGGAATATACAGATCTAGCTTTTGGAGTTGGTGTGGGTGGAAAATTTGTTGCAAAACAGGGTTTTCTCATAGATGTTTCCTTTGGAATTGGAAGAAATCTATTTGATAAATATTCCCCGGATATTGTACTTCTGCCTTCTGTTTATTTAGGATACCGGTTCTAATTACCAGTCAATAGGCTCCTTTCCCCTGGATATAAGATAATCATTTGTTTTGCTGAAGTGTTTGTTGCCAAACCAGTATCCACGATTGGCAGCAAGCGGCGAGGGATGTCCGCTGGTTAGCACAAGATGTTTTTCTGAGTTGATTTTCTTTCCCTTCTTCTGTGCCGGTCCTCCCCACAAGAGGAAAACAAGGTTTTCTTTTTCTTCGGAAAGTAGTTCGATTATGGCATCTGTGAATTTCTCCCAACCTTTTCCCTGGTGGGAACCTGCCTGCCCCGCCCGAACAGTTAAAGTTGCATTTAACATTAAAACCCCCTGCTCTGCCCAATGCTGAAGGTTGCCGTGCGACGGAACAGGTTTCCCCAAATCTTCCCTTATCTCCCGGTAAATATTTACCAGGGACGGCGGTACCTTAGTTTGCGGTTGCACAGAAAAACATAATCCATGAGCCTGCCCGTAACCATGATAAGGATCCTGCCCTATGATCACTACTTTGGTTTCGTCAAAAGAAGAAAGATCAAAAGCCCTGAAAATATTATCCGGGTGGGGAAAACATTCAGAATTTTGATATTCTGCTACTATAAATTCCCGAAGTTCTTTGAAATAAGCCTTCTCCAGCTCATCATTTAACTTTTTTTTCCAATCTGCTGCTATGTTAAAGGTCATAATAATGGTTAAATTGCGGCTTCCCAAAAATAGGGAAATTTTATATGATCAGAATTACCGCCAAGACCCTTCAGGACCTCGAATTTCCTACCGTTTGCGAACAGCTAAGCCGGTACACTGTGACAGGCCCGGGAAAAGAGAAGGCTCTTGAAATAACACCACTATCAACCTATGAAAAGACATTATTTGCCATCAGGCAAACAAATGAATATGTTTCCTCCTATCAACAAGAGAGCCGTATTCCTAATCACGGATTTGATGCTATAGATCAGGAGATCAAATTCCTCGGAATTGAAGAGACAAGGTTGGAGGCTTCAGGTTTAAGGAAGATTGGTTCCATTTCAGAAACTGCAAATACGCTGATCAGGTTCTTTGAAAAATATGAGGAACTCTATCCCTGCCTGAACAAAACCACTTCCGAAGTTGAATATACTCCGCTAATAATTGAACAGATCAACCGGGTGATTGATCGCTTTGGGGAAGTAAAAGATGAGGCCTCCCCTTTGCTTCAGGAACTAAGGCGGAAGATCAATCAGGTAAAAGGACAAATAAATTCGAGTTTTGGGAGCGCTCTAACGCATTATAATAATCTTGGATATCTCGATGACATACGCGAGACCGTAGTAGATAATATAAGGGTGCTGGCAGTATCTGCGATGCACCGCCGTAAGGTTAAAGGAGGTATTCTCGGAAATTCAAAGACCGGAAGCATAGTTTATATTCAGCCAGAAGCCACTTATAATCATACCCGGGAACTGAACAATCTGGAATACGAGGCAAAGGAGGAGATCAAGAAGATCCTCAAGGAACTCACAAACTTTATTAGACCTTATCGCCCGCTACTTATTGATTACCAGGAACTGCTTAGTGATATTGATGTAGTTGCTGCCAAGGCGAAATATGGTATGGAAATGGATGCGGTAATGCCCAGGATCACCAAAGACAGGGAACTGGAACTTATTGACGCATATCACCCCCTGCTTTTGCTAAACAATCGAAAACAGAACCAAAAAACTTATCCCCAAACAATTGAGCTAAATAAGGAGAAGCGAATTATCGTGATCTCCGGTCCCAATGCCGGCGGAAAAAGTATCACTCTCAAAACTGTGGGCTTACTGCAGGTGATGGTACAGAGTGGGCTGTTGATACCCGTGCATGAATTTAGCCGGATGTGTCTTTTCAACAAAATCCTGACTGACATAGGTGATAATCAAAGTATCGAAAATCATCTCAGCACCTATAGTTACCGCCTTAAGAACATGAACTACTTCCTCAAAAAAGTAGATGATAAAACCTTGTTCTTAATTGATGAATTTGGAACAGGGAGTGATCCCGAACTGGGAGGTGCTCTGGCAGAAACATTCCTGGAAGTTTTTTATGAAAAAGAATCCTTCGGTATATTGACGACCCATTATGCAAATCTGAAAATGCTGGCAAATGAACTGCCACATATTGTCAATGCCAATATGCTTTTCGATTCCAGAACCCTTGAGCCTTTATACAAGCTTCACATGGGAGAAGCCGGAAGTTCTTTCACCTTTGAAGTTGCCCAGAAGAACGGTATCCCATACAGTCTCATCAACCGCTCCAAGAAAAAAGTGGAACGTGGAAAGATAAGGTTTGATAAGAGTATAGCCGACCTTCAGAAGGAACGCTCCAAACTTCAGAAAACCACAACAGCTCTTAAGACCAAGGAGCAAAAGACCGAAAGTGAGAAAAAGAAGCTGGAAGAAACCAATGCACGCATTCAGCAGAAACTGGAGAACTTTCAGGAGCTGTATGACACTAATCAAAGGCTGATCTATCTTGGAAACAAGATTAATGATATAAGTGAAAAATACTTTCAGAATAAAAAGAAAAAGGAACTTATTGCCGAATTTTTGAAAATCGTGGAAGTCGAAAATTCTAAAAGAAAAAAGATCACAGTCAAAGAGAAAAAGGCTGAAAAAGCCAAAGAAAAGCAGGTGATGCAGGAGGCAGAAGAGAAGGTAAAAGAGATTAGGCAAAAGAAAAAAGAAAAACAGGAAAAAGAAAAAAAAGAAGAAGTTGCTACTCCAAAACCGGTATTAAAAGTCGGAGACCGGGTGAGAATGCAGGATGGTAAGGCTGTAGGAAGTATAGACAGCCTTGAGAAAGGAAATGCAAAAGTCAATTATGGTATTTTCACCACCTCTGTCTCTGTAGATCAGTTGGAGCTGGTACAGCGAAAAAAATAGAAAAAGAAAAATTATGGTGAACTTCCCTGAAAACAAAAAGATCATTCTTTTTGACGGAGTTTGTAATCTTTGTAACAAGACAGTACAGACGATAATAAAAAATGACACTGAAGATATCTTTAGATTTGCACCCCTTCAAAGTGATGTGGGGAGACAGATCATTAACGAAAGAGGGATTGATACAGAAAACCTGGATTCGGTAATCTTAATAGAACCCGGAGTGGCATACTATCACAAATCAACCGCGGCCATTGAAATCGCGAAACATCTTGAAGGATATTCCTGGTTAAAAATTTTCAAGCCTCTACCGGAAGGTATGAGAGATGGCATCTACAGTATAATTGCGAATAACAGGTATAATTGGTTTGGTAAAAAGGAAACCTGTATGGTACCTACTCCCGAACTTCAGGCGCTGTTTCTCAAGTAGTTCAAGGTTTAAGGTTCAAGATTCAAGGTTCAATTTTTGTCATTCAGATCGGAGTGCAGCGGAGTGAAGAATCTTAAGGTTCAGGATTTCAACCTGTGGATCGCGGGTTACGGATTACGAGTTGAGAATTTTCGAGGAAAAAATCGTACTTCTAACCTCGTACTTCTAACTTCCTGACCACTGATCACCGACCACTGAACACTTATTTCAGGTTGCTTAGTAGAAAATCGAGTTTATCATTCGTGTTTTTGTTTTCACGGAAGGAATGGGTGAAGAACTCGTTTTTTTCTGCCAGGCCTCTGTTCTGTAGTTCCTGAATAAGTTCCGCATCATTTACAGAGACCTTACCGGTCAAAAGCAAGCCCATGTCTTTTCCTGCAGAATAGTAATCGTATATCTTCTTAAGGCCCGGTAAATACTGGAAGTCTTTGGTAAAGCCTCCTCCCCGGTGTGCTCTTAAAGTGATCACCCATGCGGTTTCTTTGTCTAGTTTATACTGGTTATACAGGAGGTCAAAAGTGTCACTAAAAGAATAGCCTTTGATGAGACTATCTGCCGCCAGTACCCTATAAGCAAGCTCTTTCATTCTCTTAAGGCTTAAGCTGTCACTCATGTACTCACTAAATATCGCTAGTCCCGCCTGGGTTGGGTGATTATTGGCAAAACCATGTGAAAAGATGCGTAGTGGTTGGTTCAGTCCGTTAAAAGTTGTGAGCATGTTCACTCCAATCTCGTGATTAGAGAGGATCTTCAGGTCGTTGTCACTAAATTTTCTGTTCTTTTTAACGATAAGGGTCTGGGTTGTATTCAAAGCCATTGCAGCTCCGGTAATACTGTTGCTCTGCCTGATCTTAAACTTAAAAGGGTATTTCTCCCCAAAAGCCTGAAAGTAAGCCTGAGCTTGATCTGCATTATATCTTGGCACCATTTCCTCTGCATCTTCTTCCTTATGGAAATGCAGGATGAATTTGGCATTTTTGACATCCTTCTCTTGTGGAGTTCCGAATACCCGCAGAGAATTATAGAAAAATTTTGGCCCCTTCCCTACTGAAGCCACACACTGTACCAATCCGGAATATTCGTAAATAGTGTCGTGATACAGCTTGTAGATATCTTCATCGGGAATGTCTTCAAGCTTCTGACTAAAAAATTGGCGCTGTAAGGTATAGGGGTCAAACTTCAGTTTGCGGTACTTGAAGTTTGGTTCTTCACAAAATTTTGAGGCAAAGAACCGCTTTTTCTCCTGCTCAATGTTCAATGGATTTAAATAATTCAACACATCGATCTCCCGCACGAGTCGGTCGAGGTTCTGATCGATTTCCAGTAAACTATCGTAATAACTGCGGACTTTCTCGGTCATTGCTAAAAGGCTTCTTCTTTTAAAAATTTACTCCGCGCAAATACAAGGAATTCTGCTAAGTCTCGCAAACTTTCGAATAGAAATTAATCATAATTCCCGATGAGAGGTTGATTGGAATTTCGATAGGACAATTGTTAGAGCCCTTCAGGCTCCAATATTAAGGTAGACCTATTTGTCCCTGGGCGGTGCCCCCGGCTAATTTATTAAAGCCCTTCAGGCTTTATGATCCAGACAATTCTTCAAATAGGCGTTGAGGCTGAAGGCCTCCAATATCCCAGCCCGGAGCAACGCTGCACGACAATTGGTTGAGCCCTTCAGGCTCCAATATTAAGGTAGACCTATTTCTCCCGGGGCGATGCCCCGGGCTATTTTATTAAAGCCCTTCAGGCTTTATAATCCAGACTATTTTTCAAATAGACGTTGAGGCTGAAGGCCTCAAATATTCCAGCCCGGAGCAAGGCTCCGGGTGATAATGGATAATGTCTTTTATACAAGCCTGAAGGGATGGAACTCACACCGAGTAAAATTGCGCGACAATTGGTTTGAGCCCTTCAGGCTCGAATAATAGTGGTGGAATTTTTATCCCGGGCGATGCCCCGGGCTATTTTATTAAAGCCCTTCAGGCTTTATAATCCAGACTATTTTTCAAGTAGACGTTGAGGCTGAAGGCCTTAAATATTCCAGCCCGGAGCAAGGCTCCGGGTGATAATGGATAATGTCTTTTATACAAGCCTGAAGGGATGGAACTCACACCGGGTAAAATTGCGCGACAATTGGTTTGAGCCCTTCAGGCTCGAATAATAGTGGTGGAATTTTTATCCCGGGGCGATGCCCCGGGCTATTTTATTAAAGCCCTTCAGGCTTTATAATCCAGACTATTTTTCAAGTAGACGTTGAGGCTGAAGGCCTCAAATATTCCAGCCCGGAGCAACGCTCCGGGTTATAACGGTTAGCGTAGTTTTTACCAGCCTGAAGGGCTGGGACAAAATTCCGAATTACCGCCAAAAATAATCTTCATGAAAATCTCCCATTTCATATTTTTTCATAAAATCTTTAACCTCTTCTTCGAAGGAAAATTTTTTATGATGATCTTTCTGATTCACAATATATTTCGTCACCATCTCAACATTTGATTGACTGATGGAAAACGCTCCATATCCTATTTGCCAGGAAAAAGATTCGCATCCCTGAGATTTCATCCATTTGGAGGAACTCTTCTTTACTTCTTCCACCGTACCTGCTAAAGAACTATTTTTTGAAAGAATAAATAGAACATGAAGATGGTCTGGCATTGAGTTTATGGCTAAAACCGGAGAATTGAGATTCTTGAAAATTCCAGATATGTTTTTGTAAAGAGAATCTTCATACAATGATGTTATAAATGGATGCCTGTTTTTAGTGGAAAATATAAGGTGTACATACAATTTAGATAAGGATTGTCCCATATAATAAACAATTAACTGTACCACAATATATTATAAATATCTATTGAATTTCAGAGATAAAGATGTTTACGGATTGCTCGGGGTTTGAGCCCTTCAGGCTCCAATTATTGAGGTAGACCTATTTGTCCCGGGGCGGTGCCCCGGGCTATTTTATTAAAGCTCTTCAGGCTTTACGATCTGGAAAATTTTCCAGAATAGATATTGAGGCTGAAGGCCTCAGATATTTCAGCCCGGAGCAACGCTCCGGGTTATAACGGTTAGCGTAGTTTTTACCAGCCTGAAGGGCTGGGACTCACACCGGGTAAAATTGCACGACAATTGGTTTGAGCCCTTCAGGCTCCAATTATTGAGGTAGACCTATTGTCCCGGGGCGGTGCCCCGGGCTATTTTATTAAAGCCCTTCAGGATTTTACGATCTGGAATAATTTCCAGAACAGATATTGAGGCTGAAGGCCTCAAAGAAATCAGCCCGGAGCAATGCTCCGGGTCAAATGTCAAGTCACAATATTACCAGCGACAATTGGCAATTCCTTCAGGCTCGAATTAGGGGGTGGTTCATCTATCTCGAGGCGGTGCCCCGAGCTATTCTATTAAAGCCCTTCAGGCTTTACTATCTGGTAAAAAATATATTGAGGCTGAAAGCCTCAGATATTCTAGCCCGGAGCAACGCTCCGGGTTATAATGATTAGCGTGGTTTTTATCAGCCTGAAGGGCTGGGACAAAAGATTCTAATGTACTTTTTCCTTTTTTGGAAGGTTGTCATCCCAGTTTCTGACGTGGGGGTCTCCAAGTTTATCTACAGATTTGGCAACCATCATGGAAACTGCGGCATCTCCTGTGACATTCACCATAGTTCGGCACATATCAAGAGGCCTGTCAACTGCAAAAATGAGGGCAAGTCCTGCTTCCGGAATTCCTGCCTGGGAAAGTACTATTACCAGCATTACCATTCCCGCACCGGGAACAGCTGCAGATCCTATGGAGGCTAAAGTTGCAGTAGCTATAATTCCAAGTTGAGCTCCCAAAGAAAGGTCCATTCCAAATGCCTGGGCAATAAATACAGCTGCAACAGCCTGATAAAGGCTGGTACCATCCATATTAATCGTGGCTCCAATAGGTAAAACAAAACTTGTTACTTCTTCATGAACCCCCAGATGTTCTTCGGTACGTTCCATGGTTACCGGCAGGGTTGCAGCACTTGAGCTGGTGGAAAATGCAAGTAACTGAGCCGGAGCTATTCCGTTTTCAAAAAAGGCCGGATTCCTTCCTGTTGTTACCCAAACAATGAGCATATAAACTCCTATCATAAGAGCAAGTCCCAGCAAGACGGTCACCCCATACATAGCGAGTGCAGCAAAGAGATCTGCACTTGGCGATTCCACCACCAGTGCCGCTAAAAGGGCAAACACACCATATGGTGCGGCAAGCATGATGAGATCGATCAGCTTTAAAATGACCTCATTAAATCCATCGAAAAAAGCCTTTACCGGTCTGGCAGTTTCTTCAGGTATAAGAATTAGACCAAGTCCAAAAAAGATGGCAAAGAAAATAACTTGTAGCATATTGCCGTTATCACTGGCTGCGGCAAAGATGTTCCCGGGAACTATGTCTTCGAGAGCCTGTAGTGGCCCCGCCTCCTTTTGTCGTTGTGCATCAGCAATCCGCACATTGGCATCGCCCTCATAACTCGTGATAAGATCATTCCTGGTTTCCTCGGCAATAGCGCTACCCGGTTGAATTAAATTTACCATTGCAAGACCTATAGTTACTGCAATAAGCGTGGTGCCTATGTAGATCAATATGGTACGGGTACCCATCTTAGAGAGTTTTGAGATATCCTTAAGATCGGATATCCCCTTTATAAGAGACGCGAGAATTAGCGGAACCGCAATTAGCTTCAGGGCATTTATAAAGATGTTTCCAAAAGGTTTTATCCAGTCACTTATAAATTCTGAACCCCATGAGAAATTGGTCATGATGAGGGCAAAAATGACCCCGGCCGCCATTCCCAGAAGGATCTGCCAATGCAGTGCTAATTTTTTCATTTTTGAGCTATCTGTATAATTAGAATTTTGATGTTTTATTCAGTAAGTAATAATCGGCCAGGACAAGAGCTGCCATGGCTTCCACAATGGGAATTGCACGGGGAACCACACAAGGATCATGTCTGCCCTTTCCCTGCATTTCAACGCTTTCTCCTTCGGAATTTATGGTCTGTTGTTTTTGCATTATAGTTGCTACGGGCTTAAATGCTATCCTGAATACGATATCCATACCGTTGGAAATTCCTCCCTGTATACCGCCGCTAAAGTTGGTTTGAGTCGTACCGTCGGGATTAAAAAGGTCATTATGTTCACTCCCTTTAAGAGCCGAACCTGCGAAACCGCTCCCATATTCAAAACCTTTTACGGCATTGATAGAAAGCATTGCAGCACCCAATGCAGCATGTAGTTTGTCAAAAACCGGTTCTCCCAGGCCTGCGGGAACTCCGGAGATCACACACTCCACTACCCCACCAACGGTGTCTCCCTGGGACCTGATCTCCTTTATATAGGTTTCCATTTTAGCCGCCGTTTCAGGATCGGGACATCGTACAGGGTTTTTCTCTATCTCAGCAAGATCGAGCTCCTCAAATTTCTTTTCAAGCTGAATTTGACCAACTGCCGAAGTATAGGCTGTGATCTGTACGTTCCCAAGCAATTGTTTGGCTATAGCTCCTGCCGCCACGCGACATGCAGTTTCCCTTGCAGAGGAACGTCCTCCACCTCTATAGTCCCGGTTCCCATATTTTTGATCATAGGTGTAATCGGCATGGGACGGCCTGTAAACATCCTTGATATGGGAGTAGTCCTTTGACTTCTGATTAGCGTTTTCAATAATAAAACCAATAGGGGTTCCCGTAGTTTTACCCTCAAAAATGCCCGATAAAAATTTTACGGTGTCGGGCTCTTTACGTTGCGTCACAATAGCAGATTGACCTGGCTTCCGCCTTTCCATCTCTGCCTGCACTTTGTCCACATCTATTTGAAGCCCTGAAGGGCAGCCATCTATGATCCCGCCAATCGCCTCGCCGTGAGACTCGCCAAAAGTGGTAAGTTTAAAAAGTTTTCCGAAGGAATTTCCGGCCATTGAAGGTGATTTTGAGCAAATGTAATTTTTTAAGCCAAGATTTAAAAATGTTATTTCAGTGCATTGGCCATGATCACAACCGGATGCAAGGCTTTCTTTCCTGTACCGTCAAATATCTGATGTCTGCAACTGGTTCCGGGAGCAGCAATAGTAGTCTCCGCGGAAGCTTTTCGCACTGCAGGGAACAATGTTTGTTCCCCAATTTGCATACTTACTTCATAATGTTCTTTTTCGTATCCAAAGGAGCCGGCCATTCCGCAGCAACCTGAAGGAATTACCGTAACCTCAAAATTTTTGGGCAGGTTAAGCATTACAAAGGTATTCTCCACACCAGAAAGTGCCTTTTGATGACAGTGCCCGTGTAGCTTGATCTTCTTTTTCTCTGAGGTAAAGGAATCGGCAGTAATGTTCCCGGCAATGACTTCTTTCTTAAAAAATTCTTCTATTAAAAAGGCATTTTTGGATAGCTTCTCTGCGGAAGCTTTATCATCTGCCAGCCGTAGGTATTCATCCCTGAAGCTCAAAATTGCGGAAGGTTCTATACCCAGCAACGGACTATCTTCAGAAATAATTTCTTTAAAAATCCTGATGTTTTGATTTGCTGCCTCTTTTGCCTCTTCGAGAAAACCTTTTGAAATAAAGCCGCGGCCACTTTCGGGATGATCAACAATTTTAACTTTGTAATTGAGCCCCTGCAGCAGTTCTATTGCTGCAACTCCGATTTCGGATTCAAGAAAATTGGTGAATTCATCATTAAAAAGATAAACAGTTTTTATAGGCACTTTTATTTCCTGCCTGTTCTGCCTGAAATAAGAGGTCAATGTTTGTTTTGAAAGCTGAGGCATACTTCGCTGCGGTGCAATTCCCATTGCTTTTTTAATAATTCCTGATGTAAAATTATTTGAAAACAGGAAGTTCGAAAAAGGGGAAATTTTAGTGACCTTTGAATTGAGCCTGGTATTGAAAGCAAAGGATCTATCTCTTAAAGAACTGCCGTTGGTTTTGTTATACTGGTATTGAAATTCTGCTTTATAAGCAGCCATATCTACATTAGACGGACATTCACTTTTACAGCCTTTGCAACTGATACATAGATCCAGTACTTCTTTTAATTCATTATGATCAAAGCGATTTGGTTTATCTGAATGTGTAAGAAATTCACGCAAAGCATTGGCACGAGCCCGGGTAGTGTCCTTTTCATTCCGGGTAGCCCGATAGCTGGGGCACATAGTTCCCCCGGCTTCGGCAGGTTTGCGGCAATCCCCACTCCCATTGCAATTTTCGGCACCACGAAGGATTCCCAGAGAATCAGAAAAATCCATTAAAGTCTGGATCTCCGGCTCTTTTCTTCCCGGAGTATATCGCAGACTGGTATCCATAGGTGGTGCATCTGTGATCTTCCCCGGATTGAAAATATGCTGCGGATCAAAAATGTTCTTAACTCTTTGTAGCAATCTGAAATTTTCAGAGCCAATCATGAATTCAATAAATTCGGCACGAACCCGACCGTCACCATGTTCCCCGCTCATGGAACCCCCATATTTCTTAACAAGACTGGCTACGGCTTCTGTAATTTTCCTGAAAAGAACAACATCCTCATCCTTTTTAAGGTTCAGAATGGGTCTCAGGTGCAATTCCCCTGCTCCTGCATGGGCATAATACACTGCTTCCTGTCCAAAATCTTTCATTAGATCTGAAAACTCAGAAATATACGCTGCGAGATCTTCTACGGCTACAGCTGTATCTTCTATACAGGCTACGGCTTTTCGATCCCCAACAATATTTCCAAGTAATCCTAACCCTGCCTTTCTAAGTTCAAGAGCAAGTTCTATAGTGTCATTTCTAAGGACCGGAAGGGCATAAGCCAAATTTGATATTTCGAGGGTTTTAAGAAGCTCGGCAGTTTTGGCAGTAAGCTCTTCTTCCTTATCGGCTCTGAGTTCCAGCATTAAAATTGCCGCCGGATCTCCTTCAATAAAAAATCTGTTTTCCCTGTACTTCAGACTGTTCTTTGTACAATCCAGGATCACCTTGTCCATCATTTCACAGGTGAACAAAGAATGTTGCATGGCAGGAACCACTGCCTGCAGGCACTTTTCTACCGATTCAAAATGCGCCGCGATCATTACCGCATTTTCAGGAGGTAGAACATCAAGTTGTAAGGTGATCTCTGTAGTAAAGGCGAGAGTACCTTCGCTACCACACAGTAACCTACAGATATTGATCTTTTCATTGGTTCCTCCAAAAATTTCGGAAGTCAGGAGCTCATCAACCGCATAGCCTGTGTTCCTTCGATGAATTTCAGGCTTTGGAAAGCCTCTTTTAATCTCCTCCTGAACATCTTCAGGTTTCAGCTCTTCATAAAGTTTCCGGTAGATCTCTCCTTCCATAGATTCCAGCTGCATTTTGCTGCGGAATTCTTCAGAAGAAATTTCAGAAAAAACAGCTTCGGAACCATCAGAAAGCAGCACCTTCATTTCCGGCACCCTGTCGCTGGCCACCCCGTATTTAATAGAAGTTGTTCCACTGGAATTATTTCCCACCATCCCGCCGATCATACAACGGTTTGAGGTGGAAGTATTGGGACCGAAGAAAAGTTTGTGAGGTCTCAGGAAACGATTAAGATCATCTCTAATCACTCCCGGCTGCACTTTTATTTTTCTGTCTGTGGCATCGAAATCAAGTACGGCAGTAAAATGTTTGGATACATCCACCACAATTCCATCCCCTACGCACTGCCCTGCCAGGGAAGTTCCTGCGGTACGGGGAATAAGAGATGTTTTCTTGTTAGAGGCATACCTGATAAGTCTTTGTATATCTTCAGTCGTTTTAGGATAGGCAATAGCCAGGGGGATTTCCCGATAAACAGAAGCATCTGTAGCATAAATGCTGCGCCAAAGCTTGTCATAATAAAGCTCTCCCTCAAGGTTTGCCTCCAGATCTTTTAAAGAATTTCTCATAATGATATTAGAACCAGACTTTTAACGAACCGGTTAACAAAAATTAAGCAACATTAACAATTTATTGGCGAAAGCGGGAGTTTTTGGTCTTAGAGATAGTCTAATTTTGTAGGAACAAATTTAAAAGAAAAGATATGAAAAAATTAGTTTTACTGGCTTTATGTATGTTTGGATTTACTCTTTCTTCACAAGCTCAAACCATAGCTGACAATGCTTTGGGATTAAGACTTGGTGGCAGCGACGGGGTAGGTACCGAAATTTCTTATCAAAGAGGTCTATCAGAGAATAATCGTCTTGAACTTGACCTGGGCTGGAGAAACGGCAGATATTATGATGCTTTCAAACTTACAGGCATCTATCAATGGGTATGGAATATTGAAGGAGGTTTTAACTGGTATGCCGGTTTTGGTGCAGGAATTGGTTCCGTTGATGGAAATGAAGATCATAGGGACTGGAATGATGATGACGGACTTTTCATTACCGCAGCCGGAAACGTTGGTATCGAATACAATTTTGATTTCCCACTACTCCTGTCTCTGGATTTTCGTCCGGAATTTGGCGTGATCAATGCTTATGGAGATGACGTGGATTTTGATATTGCCTTAGGTATCAGATATCAGTTCTAGACCCAGACAAGAATAACAAAGACCAAAGGCTGTCAAAAATCTAATTTTTGACAGCCTTTATCATTCTCTGAGCTTTTTTATATAAATCTTCATACAGAGGCACTACAGAATATATATCAAAGATAAAGGATTGTTTGCGGGCATTTTCTTTGAATTGCTTCAGCGTATTCTCATCACTTAAAATATTCACTGCATTTGCAGCCATTTCCTCCACATCACCAACATTACTCAAGTAACCGGAAAAACCTTGTTTATTAACTTCAGGAAGTCCGCCGGTATTCGTAGAGATCACGGGAACTCCATTTACCATAGCTTCCAAAGCTGCCAGTCCAAAACTCTCTTTTTCCGAAGGCAACAGGAATAGGTCTGAATAGCTCAAGACTTTATCAATCTCATGGGATTCACCCAAAAAGAGGACTTTTTCTTCGATTCCCAACTCCATTACAAGGTCTTCGGCCATTTCTCTTTCGGGCCCCTGGCCTACCATAATAAGCTTTGATTTCACCTTTCTTTGAAGCAGATAAAATATAGTGATAACATCCTTGATCCGTTTAACCTTTCGGAGATTACTAACGTGCGTAATGATCTTTTCATCATTTGCTGCGAGCATGCTGCGCTGGCAATTACTTAAAGACTGAGTGTATTTGGTAGTATCAATAAAGTTAGGAACCACATCAATCTCCCGCTTTACGTTGAACAATCGCAAAGTATCTGCCTTTAAACTTTGTGAAACCGAAGTCACCACATCACTGCTATTGATACTAAAAGTTACTGCAGGTTTATAAAATGGATGGTTTCCTACCAGGGTGATATCTGTACCGTGCAGAGTGGTTACCATTGGGAGCAATATTCCTTCTTCCTCCAGGATCTTTTTCGCCATATAACCTGCATAGGCATGGGGAATAGCGTAATGCACATGAAGCATTTCAATCTTATGCAGCTTCACCATGTCTACCAGTTTGCTGCTAAGAGCAAGTTCATATGGCTGATAATGAAAAAGCGGGTATTCGGGTACATTCACCTCGTGGAAATGAATATTGGCCGATAATTGTTCAAGCCTTACCGGTTGTTTATAAGTAATAAAGTGGATTTCGTGACCTCTTTTAGATAAGGCCATTCCCAATTCTGTGGCGACAACACCACTTCCACCAAAAGTGGGGTAACACACAATCGCAATTTTCATCAATTAGCGGTCTATAGCTTCGTAAATAATTTCCTGAATATCTGACCGGATACTTTCCCGCGTTATTTTATTGTTGGTCGCAGAAGGATGGATCCGGTTCGATAAAAATACGTAAACTATTTCTTCCTCGGGGTCAGCCCACGTAAAAGTTCCTGTAAATCCGCTGTGACCAAAGCTTGTCATGGAAACACAGCCGCAAGTAGGCCCCACGTTTGAAAGCTGAGGCTTGTCGAACCCCACTCCTCTTCGCACATCCTGTTCGCAGTAATAACAGGTATTGAATTTATCAACCGTGGATCTGTCCAGATATTTCCTACCGCCATATTCTCCTCCATTGAGATACATTTGCATGATCTTGGCCACATCGTTAGCATTGGCAAAAAGTCCGGCCTGCCCCCCTATTCCGCCCAGTAAAGCAGCACCTTCATCATGTACGAAACCTTGCAGTAACTGGTTTCTCCATAATTTATCTTCTTCGGTAGGAACGATCCTCTCCTTCGGAATCGTTTTTAAGGGTAAATAAGTAGTGTTACTGGCACCAAGAGATTTATAGAAATGATCCTGGGCCAAATATTCAAGTGAAGTGCCATAAATATCTTCCAGATAGAACTTGAGAAGGTAAAAAGGAAGATCACTATATCTGTACATTCTTCTTTTTTCTAATTCGCTATCTCTAATGGTATAAAACACAGTATCTCTTATATCATTCCGAACAAATAGATCCTCTGCAATCTTTACATTATACCCTGGATCTTCCTGTTTTCGAATGTATCTAACATTTGGCCGGTTTGTTTTTGAATCATAGGTTTTTCGATGAAACGGGATCCAGCTTTTCAAACCGGCATAATGAGAAAGCATTTGCAGCAGGGTAATCTGCTCTTTATTGCTTCCTCGGAAAGAAGGAAACATCTCCCCTAATGTAGTATCAAGATCAATCTCATCCTTATCAACCAGCTCCATCAAAAGAGGAAGAGTAGCAAGGATCTTGGTGAGAGAGGCAAGATCGTATACATCTGAAGACTTCACCGGATTTTTTTTGTCATAAGTATGATAGCCGGCATTTCTTTCATAGATAACTTTTCCCCGGCGGGTAACCAGCACCTGCACTCCCGGGGTCATCTTTTCGTTAATAGCTTTGTCAATAAGAGCATCTATCCTGTTTAATTTGTAGCTGTTCATTCCCACGTGCTCAGGAAGCCCATACGAGAGTCTGCCGAGATTGCGGGTTTTAAATCCGGTACCTGCAGGATATTCCTCCCCGGCCGTTACAGGCAGTTTTCCTCTTGCTTCAATAGCACCAAAAATGACCTCTGCCGCTTTTTGCTGTGCCAGCACGCTATTCTGATAAGCAACCTGTATTGCCTCAAAATTTGCTGTAGTCTTTAAATCGAGTAAGGCGTATGGGCGGGTAAAAATGTTAAGGATCACCTTATTCTTCCTGGCGATCTCATAGAGCCAGGTTTGTTCAATTTCATTCATCCTAAATCCACTCCAGGGGGAATCATTGGATTGATGATATCCAATGATCACAAGATTATATGATTCGAGCGTATCAAGAAGTTCGTTAAGATTTTCGGCAGAAACAGAATCAATCTGTGTATAGCGGGATAGCTGCTCAAAAAACGGATCTCCGGAATCCTTGCCAAAGTGTACATATGCAATCTTACTGGTCTCCAGGTCTCTTACCGGAATTGTGGATCTGTTATTTTTGATCACGGTCATGGCATCTTCATAAAGCCGATGCGCCAAAACCTCATTTCTTATACTATTAAGATCTTCAACTAAATAATCTGTGCTTACGGGTTCATAATCATTTAAACCAACTTTATACTTGGCGTACAGGATCTTCCTGACCGAATGTTCCAGACGAGTTTCGGTGATCAAACCCTGGTTGTATGCCTCAATAATTTTTTCTGAAGCTTTAGGAACATCTTCAGAAAAGAGAAGGATATCATTACCGGCCAGAAAAGCCGCAAGATCGATCTCCCCCGGTTCATCAAAGTCGGCAACTCCTTTCATGTTGAGGGCATCGGTAATAATAAGACCGTAGAAATCAAGTTCCTCTTTTAAAATTCCTGTCACAATACTATGAGAGAGAGAAGATGGAAAATCGGTTCTCTTCTCCAGACTCGGAACATTGAGATGCGCCACCATCACACTTGGAAGACCTTCATCAATCAATTTGCGGTATGGAAATAATTCTTCTCTAAAGATCCTGTTCCTGGAAAAATCAATCGTGGGAAGTGTTTTATGGGAATCTTTCTCTGTATCCCCATGTCCCGGAAAATGTTTGGCACTACTAAGCACATTTTCCCGGTGCAGTCCTCTCATTAAAGCAGCCGCCTTGTCGGCCACATTATTTTTATTTTCTCCAAAGGAACGGTTTCCAATGATGGGATTTTCTGGATTTGTATTGATGTCTACTACCGGCGCGAAGTTAATATGCACTCCAAGTCTCCTGGAATGTTTGGCTATCCCGGCTCCAACCTCTTCTATCAATTTCTCATCCTGAATAGCCCCTAAAGTCATATTCCACGGAAATGCATAAGTAGAATCCAGCCGCATGGCCAAACCCCACTCGGCATCCATACCAATTAACAGTGGCACTTTTGAAATCTCCTGCAACTCGTTGTTCAGCTTCGCCTGCCGTTGTGGTCCGCCTTTCGAAAAGATAACTCCTCCTACATGATGCTGCTCAACGAGAAGTTTGGCTTTTTCAATTTTCGCAGCAGGGTCTGACGAGAAAACATCTATCATGAAAAGTTGCCCCACCTTTTCTTTTAAAGTCATTGCATCATAGATGCTATCGACCCATTTTCGCTGTTGTTCCGGATCGTCAGATATCAACGGCCGGTTTTGAGAAAAAGAAATTTGGGTAAAGAAGAACAGGGCCCATAACAGGCCTTTTAAGTATCTGAATTTAAAGATCATTAATTGAGAAACCTGTTATGCCAGCTTTCAGATGCAGGCACTTCCCAATCTGAAAGATATTCGGCTTTGTTATTGACAAGATTGTTGAAGACAATGGTTTTAGGAGAAACAGCTTTATCCTTCGCCATCTTACGGAAATCGGTAAGGGTTTTATACGCTACAAACTCCCCTTGCTTATAAGATACATTCATCTTGTCCAGAAGATCCACATCGTAATCCTGTTCAAGCTGTTGTATGAACCTAACCGACTCATCTATGGAACAACCTGTAGCCGAATTCATTTTTTGATCAAGGGCAAGAATTATAAACCGCTTATACCGCATCTCATAAGAAGCTTTTAAATTAGCTCCATGAGCCGTCCATTGCTCAATAAAAGCTTCAAGCTTTTGTTTAATTTCTTCCTGCTCATCTTCTGTAAAAGAGCGGTTTGCCTGAAAAATCCATACTCTGGAACTTTCAGGAAGTGTATCAAAGGGAACGTACATTTCTTGGATATTTTTTAGGTTTTACAAAGTAACTGAATTGAAGCATTGCATCCAATTTCCTTTGGTTAAAGTTGATCTGCTATACACGTATTTTAAGGTTATCAAAAGCATTGCCATAAGCTGATGGAGATCATAGATTTTTTAGGGGCACTCATAGTAAATTTGCGCTATGGCGAAAGAAAAAACAGATATTTTCAAATTTGCACGGGAGCTCGGTTACAGGTCAGCTAAAAAGGAGTCCTGGAAACTGGTGGAATGGCTACGCGAAGAAAAGAATATTCATGTGGAAGTCGGTAGTATGTGGGATGAGCTGAATAACCAAGTGGAATCCTATTTTTTTACTGTGACTGCTCCTGTTAATCGCTATTATATTCAACCTATCTACTGTACGGGCGGCAAATCTTATGATGAAATGCTGCTGCAGGGATTAGAAGAAGCACTCCTGCTTTTAAAGAATTACACAAAACAAAAAAATATTAAAGTTAGTGATGACATGATCGTCATTGCTTACCTGAAAGGCTACGGAGATAAAAACCGCTCTTCAGCAAAGAATATCTATCAGACTAATATTGAAAGATATGCTTACTTTTTAGGTAAGCAGGGGGATTATATTGAAGAAGGTCTCACAGAGGATGACATTGTTATCCTGGTGAGAAATGAATTACCGGAGGCAGAAAAACTCCGGCTTGAATAGCCAATAGTTTTTTTAATTTAAAAGGGGCTGAAAAATTACATTTTTCAGCCCCTTTTGATTTATGGATGCTTTACTTAAAGATCTTCTGCATTTGCGATCATTTCAGCAATGTCCATTACCGCTATATTGTCCTCCCGGTTTTTTGCCTTGACCCCATCGGTCATCATGGTATTACAAAAAGGACATCCTGCAGCGATGACTTCGGGTTTTACTTCGATAGCCTGTTCTGTTCTTGCGACATTCACTTCTTCCTTTCCCGGTTCCGGTTCCTTGAACATCTGGGCACCACCCGCACCACAGCACATAGCATCTTTTTTACATCTTTTCATCTCCACGAGTTCAACTTCCAGTTTTCTCAGCAAATCACGTGGGGCTTCATAAATGTCATTCCCCCGGCCAAGATAACAGGGATCGTGAAAGGTGATCCTTTTCCCCTTGAACTTTCCTCCTTCAACTGTAAGTCTACCTTCATCCAGCAGGGATTTAAGAAAGGTTGTATGATGCATTACTTCATAGTTGCCGCCCAATCCCGGATATTCGTTTTTTATGATATTAAAACAGTGCGGACAGGTAGTAACGATCTTCTTGATCTCATAACCATTAAGCACCTCGATATTTCCGGCAGCCTGCATTTGGTAAAGGAATTCATTTCCGGCGCGCTTGGCAGGATCTCCTGTACAACTTTCTTCAGTCCCTAAAACAGCAAAATCCACATTCGCTTTATTTAGCAGTCTTACAAATGCTTTGGTGATCTTTTTTGCCCGGTCATCAAAACTTCCAGAGCAACCTACCCAGAACAATACTTCGGGTTGTTTTCCTTCAGCCATATATTCTGCCATAGTAGGCACTTTTATATTTTCTGCCATTGTAATTTATATTGAAGCCTCAAAAAAAGGCCAAAATTGGTATTAATTTTCGTTTGCCCAGTTAAGGCGGTCCATTTGGTTATACGGCCATGGAGCACCGTTATTTTCGATATTCCCCATCGCATTGTTAAGATCTGCCGGGCCGGCGCTTTGTTCCATCATCAGGTATCTTCTCATCTCCACAATTATAGACATAGGGTCAATACCAACAGGACAGGCTTCTATACACATTTGACATGTAGTACAGGCCCAAAGCTCCTCTCTCAGGATGTAATCATCCAGCAGCTGTTTGCCATCGTCAACAAATTTTCCATTCTTATTGATGTTCTCCCCCACCTCTTCCAGGCGGTCACGGGTATCCATCATGATCTTTCTCGGAGAAAGAAGCTTTCCGGTATTATTTGCAGGACATTGGTCTGTACAACGTCCACATTCTGTACAGGTATAGGCATTCAATAACTGCACCCGGTTGAGATCAAAGACATCTGACGCCCCGAATTTCTCCGGTTCCCCTTCTTCCTCCCCTTCAGTTTCGGCAGGAGCGGCAAAAGGATCGGCATTGGGATCCATCATTAACTGCACTTCTTTTGTTACTGCATCGATATTATCTAATTCGGCTTTAGGCCTGATCTTAGAATAATATACATTCGGAAAAGCCAGAAGTATATGGAGGTGCTTGGAATAATAAAGATAATTGAGGAAAAACAGGATCCCTAAAATATGTAACCACCATGCTGTTCTTTCAATAATTATAAGGGTCGAATTGCTGAACCCGTCTAAAAGGGGCAACAGGGCACTACTTACAGGAAATGCTCCTGCAATCTCGCCTGATGCCATGGCATAATGTGGTGCAAGATTTAATTGAAGCTGATAATCTGCCGCATTCATGACAAGAAACAGCGCCATTAAGACCATTTCAAAATAAAGAATGTAATTCGCATCATTTTTAGGCCACTCCGTAATTTCTCTCGCCCTGAACCTGCGGATGTTTAAAATGTTCCTCCTCACCCAAAAGATGATCACTCCCACTAGCACCAATAGCGCTAAAATCTCAAAAGCACCGATAAGATAACGGTAAGGCTCCCCGGCAAAAGCAAAGATCCTGTGAGTACCAAATATTCCGTCGATAATGATCTCAAGAACTTCAATATTAATAATGATAAATCCCAGGTAAACTATGACATGTACAATTCCCGAAACGGGGCGGCGCACCATCTTATACTGACCCAACGCAATTTTGGCCATCTTTCCCCATCGTTCTGATGGATTGTCTGTAAGGTCTGTTTCCCGACCCAGTTTAATATTCCGGATCATCCTCCGGATATTGCGAATAAAAATACCTATCCCAAGTGCGAAAGCAAGGATAAAAGCGATTTGCGCAAGGATTTGCATGATTGGTTGGTTATTTTAATGAATCTTTCGGAGGCGAATACGGACCCGGATTTTTCCCAAATATAGAAAAATGTACGTAACGTTTTGGATTAAGCTTGACATCCTGAATCAAAGCATCAAGTTGCTTAGTCGCCCTTTCCAGATTGTTGAACACAGAAGGATCATTAAGAAGTTTTGCGGCTGTTCCTTCTCCTGAATTTAGTTTTTCTGTAACCCGCTCAAAATTAGCTACCGAATTCTCAAGATCTTCAGTTACCTTCCTTAGATCAAACTCGGATAGTGTATCTGAAAAATTGTTGAATTTCGTGGACATCTCATCCAGGTTGGAGAAGGTACGGTTAAGCTTTGGAGTATTATCTGAGATAATCCCTTCTACAGATGTAGCCGAATTGCGAAGGGAACCAACTGCAGCATCGAGATTTGCAATACTATTGCGCAAATTATTTCTTGTCTCAGCATTCATCACTTCATTAAAGGAATTCACCAGGGAATCTGCACTTACTATAACCCTTTCTATTTTCTCCTGAAGCGGAGCAAGACGGGTATTTACAACTTCAAGTAAACCTTCCTCTATTTCACTTGGCAACGTATCCCCTGATTTTGCCATGTTTCCCTGCTCGTATTTGGGAAGGATCGCAATGGATTTTCCGCCAATTAATCCACCTCCATATATTTGTGCCACACTTTCCTTTGAGAAAGGGAATTCATTATCTACAGTAAATTTCACTAACAATCTTCCCGAATTATCGAGAAATTGAATGTTAGTAACATTTCCAACTTTAAAACCATTAATGGTAACGGGCGAAGAAGCAGAAAGACCTTCTACATCATCATATACGGCATAAAGAGTCCTGCTGGAATCAAACCAGTTCTTTCCTTTTAAAAAACTATATCCAAAAATAAACAGAAGAATGGCAACAATGGCCAAAAGAGCAGTTTTTACCTCTTTAGTATATTTCACAAAGACGTTCTATTTGATGAGTGACAAATATAAAATTAATATAGAAAAGAAGGTCTATTTCATTTTTGTTTTTAACGCGTCATTAACGCTGATCTTCTCATTTCCGCGGAATGCAACAATATAACTGTCAGGATATCCGCTTCTCCTTGCAATTTCATGCAGCTCTTTTATCTGGGAATAACTTGAAGTTGCTCCGTAATAATATTTAAATAATTTTCCTTCTTTATTTCTGGAAACCTCTCTTAGCCCCCTGAAATTTTTAGGATTTGGTTCAATTTTTTTTCCTGTGGCAGCAAGCTGAACTCTAAAGGTGATCCCATCATAAATATCAAGAGGTTGCTCCTGTGGCTCGGCTGTTAGGGCCACTGGCGGATTCCTGTCCAGGCCTTCAAGTATTTCAAGATTAATAGATTTCTTATAATCTAAAACAGCCTTTGTTATGGCTTGAGGCATACCCGACTGTCCGGAGCGGCTGTTCAGGTATGACCCTTCCCCCGTGTTTGTCAAAAAGCCGGTTTCCACAAGTACACTCGGCATATATGTTTGACGTAAAACCAGGAATCCTGCCTGTTTAACTCCCCTGTTCACCCGCTTTAGATCATGGGTAAAGTTCTTCTGGATAAGATCTGCCAGCAAGACACTTTGATCTAAAAATTCCTCCTGCATAAGCGTAAGACCTATATAAGATTCGGGAGAATTAGGATTAAAACCGTCATAAGTGACTTCATAATCCTCCTCCAGGAAGATCACCTGGTTCTCCCGCATGGCAACCTCAAGGTTATCCTGGTTACGGTGTAGCCCCAGCACAAAGGTTTCCGTACCCTGCGCCTGAGATTTATGGGCATTACAGTGAACAGATATAAAGAGGTCTGCCTCGGCTTTATTTGCAATTTCTGCCCGGCCTGCCAGGGTAACAAATACGTCACTTTTACGGGTATAGATCACCTTGACATCAGGAAGCTTTTCAAGTTCAGCACCTATGCTTAGCACGATGTTAAGAGCGATATCCTTCTCATAGTAACCATTGCCGCGGTTGCCGGGATCCTGCCCTCCATGACCTGCATCAAGTACTACAACAAACTTCTCCCTGGGAGGATCTGTTAGGATAGTTGTAGAGTGGACAAAATTAAAACAGGTGAAAAATATAATTAAAGCAAGAAGTTTCGTTTTCATATGCAAATAACGGTTCATAGGGGCAGATATTATTTTTTGTTTAACTCAAAAGGTACCTTAAAAAATATATGTAATTTTGAGACTTCAAAAAACAAGCCACACCTTACAAAAATAGTATAAGTAGCATTGCGAACAAAGATACTTTACATACTTTCCTGCTGTATTTTTTTGCTTTTTTCGGCATCTCAAATTTCGGCTCAGGAAATCAAAACAAAAGAAGGTATCCGCATTCCTGCTGAACGCGAAACAGCACCTCCCATACAGGATTCCCTTGTGATCCAGGCACCTGTTCCATCCATCACCATTCCTTCAGCTCAGGATACAGTTCGTCCACAAAACCAGGTCTTAACAGACCAGGTAGTTTACACCGCGCAGGATTATATGAGGCTGAGCCCGCGCGAAAACCGTCTTTACCTGTATAACATGGCCGAAGTTACTTATGGCGATATTAATATCACTGCAGGCAGGATCGTACTCGACAATGAAAGGAATGAAGTTTATGCATATGGCATTCCCGATTCTGCAGGAGTCTACACCCAGAAACCGGTTTTTACTCAGGGACAGAATGTGGTAAGACCGGACTCCATCAGGTTCAATTTTGACACGGAACGGGCGCTTGTATTCAATTCGCGAACAGAACAGGGGGAATTTAAAGTTTTAGGGGAGATCACCAAAAGAGAGAATGACAGTGTGTATTACATGAAAAATGTGAAATTCACCACCTCTCCCAACGAAGAAAATCCCGATTATTATTTTTATGCCCGACGCATCAAATTTGTGCCTGATAAAAAGATCGTTTCGGGACTTGTAAATATGTATATCGCCGATGTCCCCACACCATTAGGCCTGCCCTTTGGGTACTTTCCCATGACCGATGAACAAACCTCCGGATTTATCATTCCCTCTTTTGGAGATGATAACCGCAGAGGGTATTATTTGATGAACGGAGGATACTATTTCGCGATAAGTGATTATATGGATCTCACGGTCCTGGGAGACTACTATACTAATGGGAGCTATGGACTGCGAACGGAATCTTCTTACGCTGTGAGGTACAAATTTCGGGGGAACCTGAGCTTCCGGTATGAAAAGATCATTAACAGCGAACGCGGATTTCCAGATTTTTCGGAAGCATCGATCTACAACCTTCGCTGGAATCATACCCAGGATTCAAAGGCAAATCCCAGTTCCAGATTTTCGGCTTCAGTAAACCTGGGAAGTAGTGATTACTACCAGGCTTCTACCAACCAGATGAACGCCGGAAACAGGCTTACCAACACCTTAAGCTCCTCTGTTTCCTATTCAAAGACTTTCAACATTCAGCCGCAGGTCAATTTAAGTGTCGCTGCTACTCACAGTCAGAACACCAACACACAGCAAATTAATATGACCCTGCCAACCGTGCAGGCAAGTATGGCCCGTGTTTATCCTTTTGAACCTAAGATAGGTGCAAAAAAAGGTATTATTGAAAATATCAACTTCCAGTATAATTTTAGGGGGGAGAATCGTTTTCAAACTACAGATTCTCTCTTTTTCAAGCCCGAGATGTTCGAAAATGCCATTTTAGGAGCACAACACCAGGTGCCCTTAACAACAAACTTTAAGCTGTTCAATTATTTAAGCGTAAGTGCGGGTACAAATTATACCGAAGCCTGGGTTTTTAAGACCTTTGAAAGATCCTATGATGAAGACGCCCGTGTAGAGGTGATCGATACCGTGAGCGGATTTGATTCTTATCGCACCTATAATTTCAACACGAGTATAGGGACCACGATCTACGGAACAAAAAATTTCAGCGGGAATGGGAAATGGCAGGCGATCAGGCACGTAATGCGGCCTTCTGTGAGTTATAATATCAATCCCGGTTTCGATCATTATTACGACTCTTACCTCATTCCTGAAACTGAAGATGGCAGGGAAGCAAGAGTTGTAGAGTATTCGAGATTTCAGGGAACATTATATGGCCCTCCGGGGAAGCTTTTCTCAAGTTCCATTGGTTTGTCACTTAGTAACACCTTCGAAGCTAAAGTCAAGGATTCAGTAGATGCGACTCCGCGTAAAGTTAAGTTGCTCAACAACCTCAATATTAGTACCTCCTATAATCTGGCAGGAGATTCTTTAAAACTTTCTCCAATCAGTGTGAGAGGAAGTATACCTATAGTTCAGAATAAACTGGATATCAACTTTGGAACCAACCTGGATATCTATGCGCTGAACAACAATAACCGCCGCATCGACCGACTAAATATTCAGAATGGAGGAAGTTTATTCAGGCTTACAAATGCCAATGTAAGTTTTGGTTACTCCTTCTCCAGCAGGGATTTTTCCGGAGGAAAGGAGAACACAGACCGATACGAAAATGAGACTTTCAGGAGTGGTGGGCGGCCCGACGATCTCTTTGGTAAGGATATGGACATGGACGGCACCTTTTATGAAGAACAGGAGGAAGACATGACCGAGGATGAACCGGAAGATAACAGCTGGTATAATTTCGATATTCCATGGGATCTAAGGCTGGCTTATACACTGAATTATTCTAATAATGCCCGACAAAGTGATATTTCTTCTCACTCACTTATGTTTTCGGGAGATATAGAAATTTCTCCGCGTTGGAACATTGGAGCTTCTTCGGGTTATGACTTTGTAAATAATGGATTTACACATACACAACTACGTTTTGCACGGGATCTGGAAAGTTGGCGAATGACCTTTAGCTGGACACCTTTCGGACTATATAAGCAATGGAATTTCTTTATAGGAATAAAATCTTCTATCTTAAGTGATATTAAATACGAGAAGCGAAGAGAAAGAGACAGACGACTATAAAACGAGAAATATGAAAAAGATCATTCAAACCAAAGATGCTCCCGCGCCTATAGGTGCCTATAATCAGGCTGTATTAAGCGGCGATACACTTTACATTTCGGGCCAGATAGCCCTTAACCCGGTAAGCGGAGAATTACAGCAGGAGAACATTGAAGAGGAAACAGAACAGGTAATGAGAAACCTGAAGGCTATACTTCAGGCTGCAGATATGAACTTTGAAAATGTGGTTAAAAGTTCCATCTTCATAAGCGACATGAACAATTTCACGAGAATTAACTCCGTCTACTCCAAATATTTTGACGAGGCTACCGCTCCTGCCAGGGAGACCGTAGAAGTTGCCAATCTTCCAAAATTTGTGAACGTGGAGATAAGTATGATTGCTGTGAAATTTTAGTGATCAGTGGTCAGTGATCAGTGATCAGGTGGATTTGTCATTTCGACAGAGCCTTTTCTTTTGGGAAAAAGAAGAGGCGACGAGAAAGCGCAGCTTCGAAATAGTCAAATCTCATTTTTGAAGGGAAAGTGGAAAAGCAAAATATCAGTACAAACGAGAGATTCTTCACTTTGCTGCGCTCCGTTCAGAATGACAGGATTTCAAACGACAATCCGGAACCTGGAACCCGGAACCTTAAACTTTGAACCTTCAAGTCGGCAGTTGATAGTGACCAAGGATCAGATAATTTGTCATTTCAACAGAGTCTTTTTTTTTTGAGAAAAAGAAGAGGCGACGAGAAAGCGCAGCTTCGAAATAGTCAAATCTCATTTTTGAAAGGAAAGTGGAAAAGCAAAATATCAGTACAAACCAGAGATTCTTCACTTTGCTGCGCTCCGTTCAGAATGACAGGATTTCAAACGACAATCCGGAACCCGGAACCTTAAACTTTGAACCTTGAATTTTGAACCTTGAACCTCTTAGTTGTCTTCTGAACCGGGAAAACGAATATAAGCCGGGGCCAGACTTTTCCTTTCCTGTGGTTCCTCGCCCTGCTGCTCCCGTCCTACTACAGGAGTTGATATCTCCCTGTCCACAATTTTTCTAAGAAGCTCCTTAAAGGTGTCGAAATCCACCTGGTAAGACAACCCAATGCCCTGAGTGAAGCCTAACTCCTCCCCGAGGTACTGAATATTATTTTCTCTGTTAAAGATCTTAGCGCGTAGATTCCCTTCCTCATTCAGTAGAAATTCGATCTCCAGATTTCCAACGATAACAGTTTCTGTAACTCCGCCTACAGGTACTCCCACCTGCCCGTTAATAAGCACCCTTTCACTTATCTGTGTAGAAAGAGTAACTCCAAACCTATCTGCCATAGATTGTTCTGGCGTACGCAATCCCTGTTCATAGTTAAGTCCTACCTGGAAAGTTCCGGAATCATCAGAAAGCAGGTTGTTGAAGAAGCCGGAGGCACTTTCAAAAAGGTTTCCGGCCCAAAGGCTTCCGGGGCTGCCTACCAACACATTTTCAGTGTAAAATTGTCCCAGTGTGATAAGAGAGAAAGCCTGGATCTCGGTATTGGTTCCCGTTTCGATCTTGTACTCGAGCTCAGATCTCACAGCTGAAGCCACATTAGGATATTCCAGGTCGAAGGATATATCGGGCTGCAATAATCCGCCCTCAAGATTGATCACCACATCCACAGGGATCCTTCGGCTTATTCCCGGATTATCCAGTATGATGGCAGGATTGGCCTGTGCTTCATAAACAGCACTAATGTTTAAATCTGCAAGCGCCGGGTTTCCATTCCAGTTGATGCTTCCCCCCGGCCTCACTTCAAAGCGTTTCTGCAGTGCACCATAATTAAATATATATTCTCCGGTGTTGGCAATAAAATCTCCCCACATATTGAATTTCCCAAGGGTATTGATCTCGATCAATAAAGTACCCGCTCCCCTTCCGCGGAGAATACTACCATCAATGTCCAGTTCCACAAGGGCATCATTGGTGACATCCAGATCAAAATTAAGTTCCAGCCCCTTGACCTCCTGGAATTCAATTTCCTCTCCTGCCAGTCGGGCCGCTTTTTCCTCGGGACTTAAAAAATGTATGAAGGAATTGTCACCTATACTTTCTGAATCCCTGATAGGAATTTTAAATACCGTACCCCTTCTGGTAATGGCATTTACGTCAATCACAAGTTCTGAAGTTGGTCCGTAAATAGAAGCACTTCCCCCAATAAACGCGGTACCGTAGTAAAGAGCTTCATCGTCATATTGTGTATCAAGAACAAGTAATCTGTCTGTAGAGACGTTCAGTCCCAGCACCCAGTCGCTGAAGTTTCTGTGAGAGATCGTACCATCGAGTACTCCGGTAGTGTTATACCGGGTATCGGTTATATTGATCTCATCAAAGTTAAATTGCTGCTGAGTGAGATTGACCACTGCCCCTTCTTCAAATTTTAGATCCACATTGAGGTATGGAATTTTAAGACCTGCCCGGTTGAGAAAAAGTCGGCCATTAATATCAGGATTCCGGTAATCTCCGGTCACATCTGCTTCTCCCGAGACAAAGCCCCGGATATTACTTATCACATCCCGCCCCAGGGGACTAAAGGCTGCCATATTGAAATTGCGCAGGGAAACTTCCAGATCAATTTCGGGGTTATCTCCGTCGATCACTATTTCACCAATAGCCGAAAGGGACTCCAGCCCGGAATTCCTTAAAGTAGTATTTACGTTGTAAAAGCTCAGATCCCTGTTTCCCATCACATCGAGGTTAAGGTTTCCAAGCATTTGATTATTGATGGTAAGGTCCCTTACAGTAAGAGAAGTATTTGGAAAATAAGCGCCTTCCTTTTGCAACAGATTAAGCGTACCGTTGACGATCCCTCCCATATCGAGGCTGTTAATCTCCGGAGTGATCTTGTAAAGGTCAACATTATCGAACTCCATTTGAAAATCCTTGTAGGTACTGTCGCGCATTTGGCCTGTGAGCCTTATTTCCTCGTCCTGATGACTCAATACTAAAGAATCTACTCTTAGATTGGAAAAACCTTCAGAAAAGATGACCCTGTTTGACCGGTTTCCTTCAGCATTTAATTGCCAGGTACTTTCCTTAAAAACAATATCTGAGCGCTGCATACCCACCACAGAGTTATTGTTTTCATTTATGGTGTGGTACATATTCAGGTTGAAAATATCATCACTCCTTGGGCCGCCCCGGAATTCTGATCTTATAAAGAGCGTATCGTTAAGGGTAACATTGATAAGATTAAAATCCTTGATATTGTAAATTCCCGTCGCAACGCTGTCAATCTCTATAAAAGTATTAAAGAGCGGATTCGAATTATCCACCTGAATATTCACCTTTTCAAACAGGTTGTTGTACGCATTAATTTGGGGTGAGCGAAAAGCAAGCCGGAACTCAGATTCGTCAGACTCCACACTTCCGCGGATAAAAGTATTTGGAGCCAGAGTGATCTCCGGGAAAAATACTTCTACGATTTTATTGTAAATATCAAAATCGAAAGTGAGATATTGATTGGTGGTGATCTTGTTAGGCCTATAGTTCGCATACAGGCTTCCTATCGCGTTTTCCACAAGAGCAGGTACTTCGGATATGTCGAAAACTCCTTCCACCTTCCCGTTGATCACATCGGGAGAATGTACTTCAATGGTACGCACTTCCCCATCGAAGCTTGATGTAATATCAAGGTCTCTAAAAGAGTAAATATCGTTCTCGTTTTTATAGGAAGTATTAAGAAGATAGATCTGTCCTTCGAAATTATTCAGATTGGTTCCGCGCATATTCATAATGACATCTCCCTGGAAAACAGAAACGCTATCTCTTTGTACCAGGTTCATTGCAGCGAGATCGGCATGAGCAACGGCAGCCTCAAAGTCGTAAACGTTGGTTTTTTCAGAAAAATCGGCGAGGCCATTGAATTCCATCTGCAGGTTTGGATCAAGAGAAATAAAATTTCCGTTGAAGAGCGGCGCTCTTAAAGTTCCGCGAATCTTTAAATTATTATAGTTATAACCTCGGTAAACAAGACTTGATACCGCTCCCCTGATCTGAGAATTCAAGGTTTCTGCTGTGAATCCGCGACCATCAAAAGTGACATTAAAAGACGTCGTACCCAGATCTTTCACATTGGCAAGTCGGCCAATATTAAAATTCCTGGCACGAAGCTGGCCTTCATAAGAAGGAATCACATCCCCCGATAAACCATTCATTTTAAGGTCAACATCTGCAGTGCCCAATTGGGACAAAAGCCTGGAATTAGTCCGTAATGAGTTTTCGGAAACAAAGATCTTTCCATCCATTTGCACATTACCAAATTCCCGTAATTCCACCGGCAGCTGATCTTTTAACAGGCCGGGTAGAAGGTTTATAAGGTCGTAATAATTTGTGGAAAGATGGGAAACCCTCCCGTCCAGTGAGAATTCCTCTTCTTCTGTAGACAGGGAATTTTGAATCCTCAACTCTCCTTCCAGCCGGGTGCGGTCAAGGCCATTCATTCGCAGATCGGACAGCACAAAATCATTCAGAATTCCTTCCAGGGTAGTCGAAAAATTTATTTTCTGATCGGGACCAAATTTGTCGTAAAAAACAATCAGATCATTAGTTGAAATTGTGGATGGTCTGAATTCTGCCCTTACAGGCACTTTATTGATGAATCCGGCGAAACCGTTGGTGATATCAAACCTGATATCTGAATCTATAGAAGAGCCGGGAGTCTCGATCTGCAGGTCCTGCAGACTCATCTCTTCGGAAGTATAGGTAAAACGGGTATTTAAATTTCTCAAATCTATCCCCCGGCGCTCGTATCCCGAAAATTTCCTGATATCAACATAAACGTCTGAATCTTCAAGTAAAAAGTCGACAGCGTTAATATTAAGATCATCGATGACTACAACTTCCGGATAATTGAGATTATAATTGATGTATCTGAATTTACCGTCGAGCACCTCCAGCCGGTCGATCTCCATCAAAAAAGGCGTAGGTTCCTTCTGTTTCTGGGACTTCAGCTTGTTCAGAAAAATATTGAGATTATCCCTTTCTTCCCCTTCATATACCTTAATGTAGAAGAAAAGCTGCCTTGCGGTGGTACTTCCAAGGGTAGGATTGTTATTATATAAACTCCTGAGACTGCTAACCGAAGTACGAACGTTCTGCGAATAGATCAGCGTATCCTGATGGTGATCCCGGATTAACACCTCCTCCAGGTTCAACTTCCCGCTGTAAGTGATCCCTACACGTCCTATGTTAATGTCAACATCTTTAGATTCTTTGAGGGAATCTGTGATCTTTCCGGCAACAAAAGTCTGAACAGAGGGAATAGAAAATACGATCAACAAAATGATGAAAAGCAGCAGCAGGGCGAGCAGCGTTTTACCCAGTATTTTCCAGAATTTTCTGATAGATTTTTATGTTATAACTTTGCGAACAATATTAACAATTTTCAGGCCTAAATGCTAAAGATGGCTTCACAAAATATTTATATACTCGGCATCGAATCTTCCTGTGATGATACGGCCGCAGCGGTACTTCATAACGGAAAGATACTTTCCAATGTAGTTGCCACCCAGGAAATCCATCAAAAGTACGGCGGCGTAGTGCCCGAATTGGCTTCAAGAGCCCACCAGCAGAACATCGTTCCGGTGATACATGAGGCGCTTTCCCGCGCCGGAATTACAAAGAATGATCTTTCGGCAGTTGCTTTTACCCGTGGCCCCGGATTAATGGGTTCTCTGCTGGTAGGAACTTCCTTTGCCAAGTCCCTTTCCATGGGATTAAATATTCCGCTGCTAGATGTGAATCACATGCAGGCACACATCCTGGCGCACTTTATTGAGGAAAAAGAGTTTCAGAAGCCGGAATTTCCATTTTTAGCTCTTACCATTAGTGGAGGTCATACCCAGATCGTGAAGGTGAGTGATTACTTCAAAATGGAAGTGATCGGGGAAACTTTGGATGACGCAGTCGGAGAAGCTTTTGACAAAAGCGCAAAGATCCTTGGTCTGCCGTACCCCGGTGGCCCACTGGTCGATAAATATGCTCAAAAAGGAAATCCGGAAGCATTTCCTTTCCCAAAACCGAAAGTCGACGGGCTCAATTTTAGCTTTAGCGGATTGAAAACTTCGATCCTGTATTTTATTCAGAAACAGATTAAGGAAGATCCGAAATTTATTGAGGAGAATATAGAAGACATCTGTGCTTCCATTCAGCATACGATCATAGGAATTTTAATGGATAAACTGAAGAAGGCTGTAAAGCAGACCGGCATCAGGCAGATCGCAATTGCCGGTGGAGTTTCAGCCAATAGCGGAATTAGACAAACACTAAAAGAAGCCGAAGCAAAATACCGCTGGAAAACCTATATTCCCAAATTCGAATACACTACAGATAATGCTGCGATGATAGCGATAGCAGGACATTATAAATTTATTTCTGAAGATTTTGCCGATATGGGAATCACTGCAAAAGCACGGATCAAATTTTAAGGCATGCAGTTATTTTACCATCCCGAAGTTTCAGCAAATGATAAGGAAGTCCGCTTTTCCAGGGAGGAAAGCCGGCATATTGTAAAAGTGCTTCGGAAAAAAGAGGGGGATTCCCTGCAGCTCACTAATGGCAAAGGCTGGATCTTTGAAACGGAGATCACAATGGCGGATGCTAATAACTGTAGCGCCCGAATTTTGAAGGCTGAAAAGGAACCCGCACCACCATACTATCTGCACCTCGCTGTGGCCCCTACAAAAATGAATGACCGTTATGAATGGTTTCTAGAAAAGGCCACAGAGATTGGCGTACAGGAGATCACTCCGGTGATTTGCGACCATAGTGAACGAAAAGTAGTGAAAACGGAAAGATTTAAAAGAGTGATCCAGAGTGCACTCAAACAATCTTTGCATGCAAGAATGCCGATTCTCAATGAGCCTATAAGTTTTTCAGAGTTTATGAAGAAGGAGATGAACGGAACAAAATTTATTGCGCATTGTGAGGAAGATCAGCCTAGAAAGCTACTCTCGGGGGGTATCAAAAAAGGCGTTTCTACTACCATTTTAATTGGTCCCGAAGGTGATTTCTCATCTGAAGAAATTGAAATTGCAACAAGAAATGGCTGGGAAGCTGTGAGCCTTGGAAACAGCAGACTTCGCACAGAGACTGCCGGAGTGGTTGCCTGTCATACTGTGGCTTTAATCAACGAACAAGAATGAGCTGGTTTTTTGCTATTTTAGGAACATGAGAAAACTTCTTTCTTTTATCTTCTTACTATTCTTTACGCTTAACCTTTTTGGCCAGCAAATCGCTGTTTTAAAATATAAAGGTGGAGGCGACTGGTACGGTAATCCTACTGCCCTGCCTAATCTTATTGAGTTCTGCAACCAAAACATCAATACTTCTATTGAGGCTAAGCCCCAAACCGTCGAGCCCGGAAGTGCAGATATCTTTCAATATCCCTTTATTCACATGACCGGCCACGGAAATGTATTTTTCAGTGATGAAGAAGTCCAGAACCTTAGGACTTACCTTTTAGGCGGCGGATTCCTGCACATGGATGACAACTACGGCATGAATGAATACATTCGCCGGGAGCTGAAAAAACTCTTTCCGGAGAAAGAACTGGAAGAGCTATCTTCCTCCCATCCCATTTTTTCTGCAGCTTACAATTTTCCCGATGGGCTTCCAAAGATCCATGAACACGATGGTCTACGGCCCCAGGCCTTTGGAATTTTTGAAAATGACCGACTGCTCTGCCTTTTCACATATGAAAGTGATCTTGGCGATGGCTGGGAAGATCCTCAGGTGCATAATGATCCCGAAGAAGTGCGGCTTAAGGCTTTACGAATGGGTGCAAATATCATTAAATACGCCTTCAGCAACTAATGCAGAAAACCCACGAAACCACAGATTTTGAGGTGAAAAAATTTCCATTGATATTGGTACTCGATGGGGTATCGGGATTGGCAAATATGGGCAGCCTGTTTCGGCTGGCAGACGCTTTCAACATTGAAAAGATCATTTTTTGTGGAACTGAAGTCAATCTCCAAAGCAACCGGCTAAGAAGAACTGCCAGAGCGACTGTCAAAAATGTCATTTTTGAGGAGCATGAAAATTCCGAAGTAGTGTGCAGGAGCCTGAAAGATGAGGATTATTCACTAGTGGCACTGGAGATTGCAGAAGAAAGTGTGCCGGTGGAAAGTCTGGATTATAAGCAGTTTAATAAAATTGCACTGATACTGGGGAATGAAAATTCAGGAATAAATTCCGGAATTTTAAAAATGTCCGATAAACTACTTCACATCAATATGTTTGGCAGGAATAGCAGCATGAATGTTACTCATGCCGCAGGGATTGCTCTTTTTGAAATTACAAAAAGCCTGCAGCCAGTTCGATGAGAAATAATATATTTACTTCGTGAACGAGAAAGAGCTTTCCTACGGAATTTTACGGGCTATTGCCATCGTGTTGGGAATAGCTATTCTGCTTTACTTCCTTTACCAAATACAGTCAGTACTGGTTTATATAGCTATAGCAGGAGTAATTTCGCTGGTAGGAAGACCTGTAGTGATCTTTCTTCGCAACCACCTGAGGATCCCGAACAAGATTGCCGTGGTGATGGTTCTACTGCTGGTATTAAGCAGTTTCATTGGTCTCATCACTATTTTCATTCCAATCGTGGTGGAACAAAGTAAGAACCTCGGGCAGATAGATATGGATGCATTTACCCGCGACCTGAATGAACTTAATATGCAGATCAATAATTATCTCGGCGTAGAGGAGATCGATATTATTGAAGGAATTAAGCAAACAGAATTTATAAGGAATTTTGATCTGGCTACCATTCCGCAGTACCTCAATAATTTCTTCGGAATTCTTGGTGCAGGCATTATTGCTGTTTTTTCGGTGATATTCATTTCCTTTTTCTTTTTAAAGGACAGCAAATTAATGCTCAACAGTATTTTAGTTTTTGCAAATAAAGGTCATGAAGATAAATTCCAGAGGGTCTTTAATAAAATTAAGGTGCTGCTATCCCGATATTTCGTGGGTCTTACCATGCAGATCACAGTTTTATTCATCTTATATAGCATTCTCCTGTCGATCTTTGAGATCAACAACCCTATAGCAATTGCTTTTATCTGTGCTTTTTTAAACATAGTTCCCTATCTGGGACCGATCATTGCAGGAATTTTAATCTCTCTCTTTGTGATTTCGAGTAACCTGGGAGCCGATTTCCAGACCATTATTCTGCCACAACTTATTTACGTAATGGCAGGATATTTATTTTGTCAGTTGATCGACAATTTTATTAATCAGCCGCTTATTTTTGGAGCAAGTGTTCGTTCACATCCACTTGAAATTTTTTTGGTGATCCTGGTAGCAGGCTTGACCATGGGAATTATGGGAATGGTGGTCGCAGTTCCTTTTTATACTGCAATGAAAGTGATCGCCAAAGAATCTTTAAGCGAATATAAAATTGTAAAACGGCTAACCCGCGACCTTTAATTGAATAAAGACCTTCTAAATAAAGAAGTTCAGGATTTCCTTGAGAGCCATTTTAAAGAAGAGACTTCAAAAATGGCATTTCAGGGCAGTCCTTTTATAGAGGTTTCTACCCGCGAACTTCTGGAACAACTTTCGGGTAAGAAAAAAGCCGAAAAGAAACTTCCCACCTGGTTCAAACACCGCGGCATAATCTATCCGCCCAATATAAATCTCGAGCAAACCTCTTCAGAAATTACTGCGGAATATAAAGCTTCGCTGGTTTCAGGAAAAACCCTGGTGGATCTTACCGGCGGCTTCGGAATTGATTCCTACTTCTTTTCAAAGCAGGTGGAGAAAGTTTATCATTTAGAGCTGAATGTGGATCTGCAGGAGATTGCCGCCCACAACTTCGGAATTTTAGGTGCCAAAAATGTCATTTCTGAAGCAGGAGACGGAATGGCTTTTCTGAAAAACACATCTGAAACTTTTGACTGGATCTATGTGGATCCTTCCCGTCGCGATGACGCAGGAGGCAGGGTGTTCTTGCTTTCAGATTGCCTTCCGAACGTACCTGAAACATTGGATCTACTTCAGGAGAAAGCCGGAAACCTTATGATCAAAACCTCTCCCCTTCTCGACATTCAGGCCGGACTGAGGGAACTTGAAAATGTTCGGGAGATCCATATAG
The DNA here is from genome assembly GCF_000423585.1 of Salinimicrobium xinjiangense DSM 19287. Taxonomy (GTDB): domain Bacteria; phylum Bacteroidota; class Bacteroidia; order Flavobacteriales; family Flavobacteriaceae; genus Salinimicrobium; species Salinimicrobium xinjiangense. The sequence goes on along the minus strand of NZ_AUIG01000001.1, from coordinate 276,085 downwards.
TGGCGGTTGATAATGATGTAAAAGAGCTGTTGTGGATCCTGGACTGTGAAACTTCAGCAGAAATTAAGATCAAAACGATCAATTTTCAGAAGCAGAAAAAGCAGGTATTCGAAAGTTCTTTTTCTCAGCAGGTTGAAGAAGAATATGGGGAACCACAGGAATATCTGTATGAACCTAATGCCGCTATAATGAAAAGCGGATCATTCGCCGCCCTTGGTGAGCAGTACGGGCTTGAAAAATTGCATCCAAACACACAGCTGTTTACCGGAGGATTTGTGGAAGATTTTCCCGGCAGGAGTTTCAGGATTGAAAAGATCCTGCCTTACCGGAAAAAGGATTTGAAAAAAGCCTTTGGATCGGGCAAAGCAAATATAACGGTCAGAAATTTTCCTGAAAGTGTAGAAAACCTGCGAAAGATCTTTAAAATCAAAGATGGCGGAGCTGATTATCTCTTTTTCACTACTCTTCTTTCTGAAGAAAAGGTGGTGCTGATGTGTCAAAAATGCTAAAATCGGCTGCTATTCCAGGGGCAGTTTTTCTTCGGTAAAGCCGGTTTCGGTTACAGGTTCATCTCTTTGAACTTTCAGCTTCCGAAGTAAATTCCGCGGCGCAATGTAAAAAGCCCCAATAAATACGAAGAAAATGTTTAGAATGGTAATTCGGGCCACATCCTGCCACGGTCTGAAGTGTGTTACCCGCTCCTCGGGATCATAGAGCACCTTTACCGGCAAATTGATCACCTTTACTCCTTCCCAGGCAGCTTTTACGATGACTTCGATCTCAAGCTCAAAGCGGGAAGTATAAAGATTCAATTCATTTACAGCACGTAAAGGATATAATCTATACCCGCACTGAGTATCCTGAAGTTTTATCCCTGTCTCCAGCCAGTAAGTCAGCGTAGAAAAACGGTTTCCTATACTGCTTTTATCGGGCACACTGGGATCATCCATTTTTCGGGAACCAATGACAAGCAGAGGTTCTTCTGCCGTATGAGTTTCAAGAGCACTAAGAAAAACGTCAAGGTCGTCCGGGAAGTGCTGCCCGTCTGAATCCATGGCAATAGCATATTCATAGCCGTTTTCCTGAGCGACTGCAAAGCCTGTCCTTAAAGCATTGCCCTTTCCCTTATTCACCGGGATATCGATGATATGAAGTTCTTCAAAAGTAGATAAAATGGTCGCTGTAGCATCTGTCGAGCCATCGTTTACCACGATGATATTTGTGGTAAAGCTGAGCACATCATCTATAACTCTTTTTAATGTAGCGTGATTGTTATATGTAGGTATGAGGACACAACACTGAAGCGCGTCAAATCTCGACTGATATAAAGGTTCCTGATCCAAAAATACTGTTTGCCTTAAAATTATGAAAATCTGCAGGAAATGCCTCCCTGAGCGGGGTTAAAAATAGGAAGAAAAGGGTTAAATGGGGCTTAAAATTTTTGGGGTTGGTTTTTGATCTTGCCCCCAGCCTGCAGGCTGGCGCCTGCGCGGGCTTTTTTGTTGGCCTTTCGGACTTTCCACTTCCCATTTCGTAAATCTACCTTCGTCCTTCTACCTATAGGATTACCTCCCTGCGGTCGGTGATCCTGTAGGGGTGGAATTAAAACAAAGCCTGCAGGCTAGCGCCTGCGCGGGCTTTTTTGTTGGCCTTTCGGACTTTCCACTTCCCATTTCGTAAATCTACCTTCGTCCTTCTACCTATAGGATTACCTCCCTGCGGTCGGTGATCCTGTAGGGGTGGAATTAAAACAAAGCCTGCAGGCTAGCGCCTGCGCGGGCTTTTTTGTTGGCCTTTCGGACTTTCCACTACCCACTTCGTAAATCTACCTTCGTACTTCTACCTTCAGGATTACCTCCCTGCGGTCGGTGCTCCTGAAGGGGTGGAACTAAAACAAAGCCTGCAGGCTATCGCCTGCGCGGGCTTTTTTGTTTTTTCCTTCAAGCTCAAGCAAGCTTGGCTTTCGGTCAAAACAAAAAAGCCCTGCACTTTCGTGCAAGGCTTTGTTTTGTCGGGGTGGCAGGATTCGAACCTGCGGCCTCCTGCTCCCAAAGCAGGCGCGATAACCGGGCTACGCTACACCCCGAAATCAGCCGACGCTGATAAATTTCAATAAACAAATTTCAAATTCCAATCATCTACCCAAAGCAGGCGCGATAACCGGGCGGAGTTTATCCTGAGCAAATTTCATGAGAAATTTGACGAAGGGCTACACCCCGAGTAAGAGCTACGCTCTTAATTCAATGTTTAAAGTTTAAAGTTCCAGGTTGTTTAATCTAAAGATTGATAATACAAACCTTGAACTTTAAACCATGAACCTTGAACCTTTCTAGCGGAGAGTGTGAGATTCGAACTCACGCGACAATTGCTCGTCGACAGTTTAGCAAACTGCTCCATTAACCACTCTGGCAACTCTCCTTTATTTAAATGAACTTGCAAATATTTTGCGGTTGCAAATGTATGTCTTCAGATACATTTGTGCAAACCTTTTTTAGCTTTTTTAGCCTCTCAAAAATGAGAAATTTATAAGACATTTTCTCTCAAGGCTTTAAAATGTTTTCATGATGCCTTAAAAACCTTCGGCTTTAGGCATTCCCCTCTCCTCTCACAGTTAAAATATTGAAAAACCGGCTGCGAGCGGCTGATAAAATTATATTTTTAATTACAAAATAAAGCAGGAGTAATTATTACAACATGAGATAGTCGAGTTTAACTATCTCCCCCTGCCAACTAAATCAACCTATGTCTATTCTGCCCGAGAATCTTGCACGCTATCAAAAGTTTCTAACTTTTATGCTCAAATACTGGAATAGTGATCTCCTCAACCAAACCGCTTCCAATGCCATGGAAGAAGAAACAGCACGAGGCTTTGAGGATTATGAGCAATCCCCTGAAGAACTCGTGGAAGACCTTAAGGAAATGGGGCCGACATACGTGAAACTCGGTCAGTTGCTCTCTACGCGTCCCGACCTGCTTCCTGACCGATATCTTGAAGCCCTTGCTTCCCTGCAGGATGATCTGCCTCCGATTCCTTATGAGGAAGTGAGAGAGATCGTGGAACACGAATTAGGTTCAAAAATTTCCAAAGCTTTTAATTACTTTGAAGAAGAACCTCTTGCGAGTGCCTCTATTGGTCAGGTCCATAAGGCCGAACTGCGCTCAGGTAAAACCGTAGCTGTGAAAGTGCAAAGACCGGGAATAAGGAAGAAATTTCTGGAAGACCTGGACACCCTGGAGGAAATGGCAGCGCTGGCGGTGAAACACACTGAAACTGGTAAGAAATATGGGTTCAGCGATGTACTGGGAGAATTAAGAAGGATCATGTTACATGAACTGGATTACCTGCGAGAAGCTACCAACCTGGTAACTTTAGGTACTAACCTTAAGGACTACCGCCGGCTGATCGTTCCCCAACCCATTCCGGATTACACGACCTCCCGGGTCCTGACCATGGAATATGTAAAAGGTAAAAAGATCACCAGTGTTTCTCCGCTGAAAAAAACCGAAAACGATTACACTCCTCTGGTTGATGAATTTATTGAGGCTTATTTAAAGCAAATAGTTTCTGATGGCTTTGTTCATGCCGATCCACATCCGGGAAACATCCACCTTCTCGAAAATGAAAAGATCGCATTGATAGACCTGGGAATGGTCGCACAGTTTTCTAAAAAGATGAAGGATTACCTGCTCAGACTCCTCCTGGGGCTCAGCAAAAACGACGGTGAAGAGATTGCCGACATTCTGCTACGGATGAGCGAGATGACAGAAGAGGCTACAGAAAAAGAATTCCGGAGGCAGATCAGCATCATGGTACAGGAGAGTAGCAACAGTACCGCGCAGGAAATGCAGACGGGTAAATTACTGATCCAGATGAACAGGAGTGCAGCACTAAACGGAATACATCTTCCGGTGGATGTAAATATCCTCGGAAAGATCCTCCTGAACATGGACCAGATCATTGCATTTTTGGCACCTGAATATGACCTGCGGGAAGCTGTAAGACGGTATATGAATAAACTGCTTCAGAATAAAATGCTGAATGAACTGAAGCCGGAAGAGATCTTTTCAGTTCTATTGGATTCCAAGAAGCTGGTGGAAAATCTTCCCGATCGTATTGATAAGATCACTGAAAATCTTGCCCGGAATGAATTCCGCTTTAAGATAGATGCCATTGACGAAAAAAGATTTACCGACGGATTTCAGAAAGTGGCCAACCGTATAACCCTGGGACTTATTATCGCTGCCATGATAATAGGTGCTGCGATGTTGATGAGCGTCCCCTCCCCTTTTATGATCTTTGGATACCCCGGACTGGCAATATTATTTTTCCTGCTGGCAGCGGTGGCAGCCATCTATCTGAGTTATACGATTTTGTTTAAGGATGAGTAAATATTAGTGTTCAGTGTTCAGTGGTCAGTGCTCAGTTTATAGAAGATGGACTAAAGCCTAAATTATATTTAATTTTCATTCTCCGGCTAAAGCCAGAGGCAATTCATGCCTTACGAAAATTCTGTTTCCCACTAAGCCCTTAAAATTCAAAGGAACACAATATAGTCATTTTACGATACAAGCTTGGATGATAGAATTACTGTATGAATTGCCACCACCTTTAGGTGGTGGTTTTTGAATTTAAAGAGAGAGGGCTTTAGCCCAAACTTTAAATCCTACAGTCAAGCTCAACAATTCGTGAATTCGTGGCTAAAAAATACCCCTCTTAAAAAAAGCTTTTTTCAAGCCTTAATCCGATGCCGACGTTTGAAGATTCTGTTGAAGTTGAATGAAGATCGGCACCTATTTGCAGATTCACATTGATGAATTCCTGCCATAGATTCATATCCAGGTAGGTTGAAATGATCCTTTCCAAAGGTTTTGAGGTTCCTGCTTTGGCTCCATAATTCCCTCTGTAACTGGCAAGAAATTTATAGGGATACTGATAAAAGGCGGTTCCGCTGATGCCGATATGATGTGCAACAATGTTATTGTGAGCTACACGAAATCTGTCCTCATCAAGCATCATAAAAGGTAGTCCGATTATTCGGTTCTCATAGGTCCATCCTGAACGGTAAAGATGATTGTTGAAGTAATTGTCCTTTCCGTCGGTTGTGGGATAGTTTTTACTTTGATTACGGGTAAAATAGAATTCGTACATAAAAGCCTGCACCCACTTTTCAATCTGTTGATCCTTTATGTATATTCCATAGCGACCATCGGGGGTGTTACGAAGTTTTATTCCGGAGAAATCCTCGAAAAGGGTGTTATAAACGAGGGAAATATCGTAGTGAGAAAGACTGGTGTTTAACTGCACCTCATAGCCTCCAAGATGATTTCCAAGACCATTGACCTCCTGCTCTCCCACAAGTCCGTCACCACCAATAATACTACCTCCGGTGATCACTCTTAGATAATCTTCAAACCCGGCAGGCAATTCCCCATACTCCGGAGATTTTCCACCCCATTGAACGTAGTGATGCACTCCGGCCACTAATTCGACATTTCTTAGACCACTATAAATAAAGTGTAGACTTTTATGATGGATCCTGATATTCTGAATATATCTCTCATGTTCATCAGAAAAGAATTCCTCCCAGGAAGCCTTTACTCGTATTCCGGCGCGTTCAGAAAGTGTAAGGGGTTTAACTTTAAGGCTTAATCCAGGTACAGGTCTGGAATTGAGCGACCACAGCATATTTTCATTAGTAGCACTGATCCCGCTGAAGTATTCCTCTCTTTGTTTGCTTCCCGCATAAACCTCGATCCGGTCATCTTCATAGCCAACGTAAAATTCATCAAGTTTGGCCTCATTTGTATATCCATCGTGGTAGAGCACACCCATGCCTGCTGTTATCTTGCCACCGTACCAGAAATCGTAAATTCCGGTGCCCGTAATCCAGGAACTGTAATTTGTAGCCTCATCAATACGACCCCGCTGATTGGAATGCATCCAGAACGGACTCTCTTCTCCGGAATAAACCAGACCCTGAGCATTGGCTGAAACTGAATATTCTATTTCCTGCGAAAAGGCTGCCGAAATTACCAGCAACAATATGAGGGGGAGCTTTTTAATAACGTGATGATTTTGTGTCGTAAAAGTAGCATACTTCCGCTAAAGCTCAATATACTCTGGAATAAAAACAGTAATTTTATCTATATTTTTGCATCATGTTCAATTTTTTTCAGAAGAAATACTTTCTCAGAGACCAGCTCGAGGATTTTACAGACATTCACAACCATATCTTACCGGGAATAGATGACGGAGCAGCAGATGTAAAAGCATCCATGGAACTTATTGAATCATTTAAAAAAATAGGGATCAGCAGCTTTATCGCGACTCCTCACGTCATGAATGATTATTATGCCAATACTCCTGAAAGTATAGGAAATGCTCTAAACCTTTTAAAGGCAGAATTGAATTCTGCGGATAAAACCAAAGTAAAAATCAAGGCCGCTGCAGAATATATGATGGACCAGGCTTTTCTAGAGCTGATGGAAAAAGAAGATCTGCTATGCTTAAAAGAAAAAATGGTCCTGGTGGAAATGTCTTATTTCCAGCCACCAATTAACCTAAATGAGATCCTCTTTCAGCTTCAAACACGGCAGTACAGACCTGTACTCGCACATCCCGAGCGCTACGCCTTTTTTCATTCCAAATCTTTGAACAGGTATTCAGACCTAAAAGGCAGAGGCTGCCTGTTTCAGCTTAACGCATTGAGTTTGGTTGGACATTATGGTAAGAACATGCAGGAAATTGCTTATCGCCTTCTGGAAGAAGATATGATCGATTTTTTAGGTACAGATACTCACCAAATGCGGCATCTGGAAAAACTTTCCGGGGCACAATTGTCCAAAAAACAACTGGAGCTTGTTCTACCGGTTATTCAGCGAACCAGAGAAACATTTTCTTTTTAATTGTTTTTGGAAAGAGCAAAAATCGGAAATCAAGAATTATAAATTACTTCATTACTAAAAATAGATCTCACAGGTGGTCTCCGGGACTTGAGGTTTTTATTTTTTGATGATATGCCGCACCTCTGGCGCTCATTAGAATCAGGTAAAATATTTCTCTAAACATGTCGCTCCGGAGCGGCATATAAGGCTTATTCCAAATTAACCTGCAAAATTTATCCTCTATCCAGATCCTGTACCAGCCCTTCAGGCTGGTAATGGATAATCTCCATTATTTATCCCGGAGCGTTGCCCCGGGCTGATTTGTCTGAGCCCTTCAGGCTCGAGGCAGGGACATTTCATTTTTAACCTATTTGATATGCCGCACCTCTGGCGCTCATTAGAATCATGTGAAACATTTCTATAAACATGTCGCTCCCCCGGAGCTTAATTCTTTACAAATCAGCTCCGGAGTGGAATATTTATGGCAAGTTCGGAGGTATTATGATAAGAGCTCCGGCGGAGCGGCATAGGAAAGCTCGTTCAAAATTAACCTACTAAATTTATCTTCTATTCCGATCCTGTTCCAGCCCTTCAGGCTGGTAATGGATAATCTCCATTATTTATCCCGGGACGTTGCCCCGGGCTGATTTGTCTGAGCCCTTCAGGCTCGAGGCAGGGACGCTTCTTTCTTAATCTACCAGGTATCCGGGATATTGAGGTCTGATAAGAACAATGGTTGTTCATCGAAAATGTTGAACTGGTCTGCAACCCTGTCAGGGCGTCAAGCCGCTGACAGCGTTAATTTTGGTATAAAATATTAACTTCTACTAAAAGGCTTTTTAATAAAATTCCAGAATCCCTTTTTGTCTTCGTCTGCTGCGTACCCGTAGCCATAACCATAGGAATAACCATATTTGGCTCCATAGGAAAATTTGGAATAATCCACATCATTAAGTACAATGGCCAGGCCTTTTAGTTTCCCCTGTTGTTTCAATTCTTTAGGAAACTCCAGCAACTTTTTCTCAGTGTAGCCTGCTCTAACTACGTAAAGGGTAGTATCTGCGAGTTGGCTGATCAAGAGGGTATCAGTAACGATCATGGTAGGCGCGGTATCCACGATGATAAAGTCATAACTGGTCTTCTGACTATTAATAAGCTCCTCCATCCTGTCATTCATGAGGAGTTCTGCCGGGTTAGGTGGAATAGCTCCTGAGAAAACAACATCTACAGGAATGTTATCCTGGTTCATTGGCTGAATAACGTACTGTGGCAGAATATCCCGGTCATAAAGATAATCTGACAAACCTTTTGTTTCCAAAGTGTTGCCTGCAAATTTGTGCAGTTTTGGGTTGCGCACATCTGCACCAATCAGTAGGATCTTTTTTCCTGTACTGGAAAGGGTTCGTGCCAGGTTAAAGGAAACAAAGGTTTTTCCTTCTCCCTTTATAGTAGAAGTCACATAAATAACTTCAGCTCTATCTTTGTTCCTCGATTGAACGAGGTAAGCCAGATTAGTTCTTAAGATCCTGAAGGATTCAGCTAAAGGTGAACGATCGTTTAACTGGATCATTTCAGACTCTTCCTTACTTACACCTGGGATCTCACCTAAAAAGGGGAGATGTCTTGTAAGAGGCTGAAGGTCTCCTTTATGATGCACCTTTGTATCAAGAAAGTTTATAACAAATATTACGATCAACGGAATCAATAAACCTATTAGTCCTCCTCCGGTAAGAATTAGCCAGGGCTTAGGATCTACAGGTCTACTGAAAGTGAAGGCGGGGTCGATCACTTTTGCTACTGGGGAAGTAGCGGCAAAAGAAATAGCAGATTCTTCCCTCCTTTGCAACAGAAATAAATAAAGTTGTTCTTTAATTTCCTGTTGGCGCTCTATACTGCGAATCCCTTTCTCAAGTCCAGGGAAGGTACTGAATTGCCCTTCTGCTGTCTGCTCCAACTGGTAAAGTTCCCGTAGCTCAATGTCTATAGACCTTCTTGTTTGTTGAATATTTTTAAGAATATTTTCCCGCAGGGCATCCAGTTGTTCTGTCAACGTTTCAACCACCGGGTTTTCTGTTGTTCCTGTTTTTAAATAAATATTTCTCTGTAATACGAGCTCATTATATTTTCCTACAGAACTACCTAATCCACCCTTCTCTAGACCCATGCCCTCAGGAAGAAGTTGATAAGGTTTGGCAGAAGATAACGTATTTTCTATTCCCTCCAGGATCATGAGCTGAGTTTCCAGAGTGAAGATCTCCTGCTCCGCACGTGTGGATTTTGCCATGTACTGTCCGGCACTACTTTCCACACTCATGAACCGGTTCTCACTCTTAAAATCAGCAATTCCCCCCTCTACCGAATCCAGTTCCTGGGTGATTAATTCCAGTCTTTCCTGAATAAATTTAGCTGTATTTTCAGCAACCTGCCTCTTATCAGCAACCCCATCAGCATTAAAGTGAACCATCAGAGTGTTTAAAAAATCCCGGGATTTTTCAGGTACTTCTCCTATTATAGACAAAGAGAGAATGTCCTTAGCCTTTCCCTGCGGAGCCACAGTCATATTAGTGATATATTCATTAGCTACAGTGCGCAGAGGTCTAAGCGTAACATTTACAGTAGTCCTGGAATCAAAAGATGATTTATTGGGAGCCACTGCGAACTGAAGATTATCAATTATTATAGGTTCTCCAAACTCATAGCTTTTGGAAGAACCATCTTCCTGTTCTAATAAGAAATGACTGGCAGACTTGGGAGTAACCCAAATATTTAAGCTGGATGTATGGACAATATCTTTATCAGTTAAGAATTCGACAATAATGGGACTGTTCCTATATGCTTCAACAGCGATTACTTTTCCTTCCAGGAAATAAGCAATGTTTAGGTTCAATTCATCAATAACACCTTCAACCAGCTGTTTAGATTTAAGAGTAACAATTTGATTGTCAAGAGAATTATCATTTATGGCTAACACCGAAGATCCTCCGGAAGGCAAAGCTCCCACCATATTTTTATCCTCATTCAGGATCATCATTGTTGCCTGGGTTGCGTAGGCTGGAAGAGTGTATCGGTTATAAAGGTAGGCAATAAACAGACCCAGAAGACAGCCAAACAGCAGCCATTTCCAATATTTGAGGTATTTAAAGATCTCTGCCTTGAGATCAAAATTCGATTCTTCCTTTTCTGAAAACTCTTCGAGTTCTTCCATTTATTATCTGCTAAAAAGTATGAATAAACTAAAGGCGGTGGTCACAATAGAAACAAGTCCCTGCCAGCTGGTAATGAATCCCGCGGACTTCACCTTTCTATAAGTTGGTTCCACATAAACTATATCATTCTGCTTTAGGTAGTAGAACGGATTTTGAAAAATATCCACACTGGTAAGATCAAGGATCTCATACTTCAGTTGTTCGTCCACCTGTCTTATCACCAGGATCTTATCCCTCTTCCCATCATAAGTAATATCTCCGGACATAGCGATCGCCTGTGGAACCGATATTCTTTCATCTACAACATCGATAACACTACTTCCTGTTTCTCCCATTACTGTTACCTTAAAATTCACAATACGGACTCTTACCACTGCGTCTCTTAAATACTTCTCCCGAAGAACGGAAGTGAGTTCTTCCTCCAGCTCCTCCCGGCTCTTTCCTTCAACATATATTTCCCCGAGTACCGGAAAGTTTACATTCCCTTTAGAATTTACCAGATAGCCGGTCATTGCGGCATTCTGATTACCTCCACCTCCTCCCGCACCCTGGGTATTCAGGTTAAGCTGAAATGGAGCTGCCAATTCTTCATCCATAGAAGAAACATCTATTCGGATCACATCGTTAATCTCGATCTTAGCTTCAAAATCTTTTGGTGCTGCCATGTTTGGCAATCTCTCATAATCCTGGAAATAAACAATCTCCTTTCTTGTAGAACAGGAGGAAATAAGAATTATTCCGAAAAGAAAAAGAACTGATTTCAGAAAAAATTTGCGGACGGAAAAAAAATTCGGGGGATCAAATGTTCTCATTTAACTAATTTTCTTCTGGGTAGGATGAATTACCGGATCTTTATCTAACTTTTCAAAAGTGGAATTATTGCTTTTAAATTCAGGTACCAGGAGTTTCAACCTTGCCACAACTTTATGGCTTTTTAATTTACTGGCTGTTTTAATGATCTTTTCAATAGCAGTATTTATTTCTTCATAATTTCCGGGCTGGTCAACAGCGATCATGATCTTCTTATGATGTGTGGGCAAAGTTTTGCTCTTCTCACTCAGCAATTCCTCGTACAGTTTTTCACCCGGGCGAAGGCCTGTTATTTTTATAGCGATCTGTTTATTCGGAATAAATCCGGCAAGTTTGATCATCTTGATCGCGAGATCCATGATCTTCACGGGCTCTCCCATATCAAATATAAAGATCTCCCCGCCTTTCCCCATGGCTCCTGCCTCCAATACCAACTGACAGGCTTCCGGGATGGTCATGAAGTACCTTATAATATCGGGATGTGTAATGGTCACTGGCCCTCCTTTTTCAATTTGTTTCCTGAACAACGGTACCACTGAACCATTAGAACCTAAAACATTTCCAAAACGCGTGGTAATAAATTTGGTCCTTGGAGATTCTCCGGCACAGGCGGAATGATAAAGCGACTGCACATACATCTCAGCAGCCCTTTTAGAGGCACCCATGACATTGGTTGGGTTCACAGCCTTGTCTGTAGAAACCATAACAAAATGCCCTACGTTATTCTCGACAGCAAGATCGGCCAGGTTTTTGGTTCCCTGAATGTTCACAAATACAGCCTCATGAGGATTTGCCTCCATTAAGGGCACATGCTTGTAGGCCGCGGCATGGTATATCACGTCCACAGGTGATTTCTGAAGAAGTAATTCTAACCTGTTCCTGTTCGCAACATCGCAAATAATGCACCGGTATTTGAGATCGGGGAATTTTGTCTCCAGTTCCAGCTGCATATTATGCAGCGGAGTTTCTGCCTGATCCAGCACTAAAAGAAGCTTTGGATTATATTCCGCTACCTGTCGCACGATCTCACTTCCAATCGATCCGGCACCCCCGGTAACCAAAATTGTTTTTCCGGTTAGCTGCTGCTTTTTGTTCTCCTTATTGAGCAGAATAGGTTCTCTGTCCAGCAAATCTTCAATCTGCAGGGATTTTACCTTATGAGAAACCGATTGTTCATCTTCATAATTAGAGACAATAGGGGCATTAAAGACTTTAATATCATTTTCCAGGCAGTCCTCAACAACTGCAAATTTCTCCTCGGCTGTCAGTGTATTTTCAGAAAGGATAAGCGCTGTTGCTCCAAGAGCTTTGGCCTCCTCACTAACTTTCAACCCATTGTATACCACAGGCTTACCAAGTATCCTGATATTCCTGCGGGTGTTGTCATGAGTAATGAAGCCACGGATATCAAAACGCTTGGGATGTTCTATTTCCAGGGCTCCTGCAATAGAAATTGCATTTTCATCTGCACCAAAAATGATTGCCTTCTGCAAATTTTGATTGCGCTGTGTTCTTTTAAAGTATTCGTAGACCTGCTTCACCGAAAGCCGGAACAGGAAAAGAAGAGAGAAAGAAACCAGGAAATAAAAGATCAGCCCCGCAACCAGATATATTTTCTCACCAATGAGAATATAAGTGGCATAATTAATAAATAGCAGGGTAACGAAAGTACTGAAGCAGGCTAACATGATCTTTAGCGCATCAACATAGGAAGAATGCCTTATAAGACCCGCATAGGTCCTGAAAATAAAAAAGTAAAAAATATTTACTCCCAGTACCAGGAACATACGCTCATAAATCGTAAGAAAATCATAGAAATGAGAGGTAAGGTCCCTTAAAGCCAATACAGTCAGAAGATCGGCAACAATAATAATAGCAGTATCAATACCTAAGATAGCCCAGCGTGGCAGGTATTTAATATTCCTTATATCCAGGCGGTTCTCGGAGGACAATATTTGCTGAAGGGCATAATTTAGCTTCTTACCCATAGTGTTGCATTTAGGATTTTTTTACTGCAGAAAATTTTTAATTGCAGTACTTATCCTGTTTTTTTCTTCTTCTCCCAGGTTGGAACCTGAAGGAAGACATAATCCATTTTCAAAAGCCTTCTCTGCTACACCGTTTCCATAAAAAGGCGCATCTTTGAAAACCGGCTGCATATGCATCGGCTTCCACAGAGGTCTGCTTTCAATATTCTCTTTTTCAAGATGCATCCGCAGAGCATCTGTATCAAAGGCTCTATTGTCTTCTGCTTTTATCACCGTGAGCCAGTGGTTACAAAAGTATGTATTTTCAGGTTCATTTAATACTTTTACTTCTTTAACTCTGCCAAACAGCTCCCGGTAAAACATGTTCATCTCCCTTCTTTTCGCCACATGCGTATCGAGCACCTGCATTTGACCTCTGCCAATACCTGCAGCTATATTGCTGAGCCTATAATTATAGCCTATTTCACTGTGCTGGTAATGCGGAGCCTGATCTCTGGCCTGAGTAGCAAGAAAAACAGCTTTCTCCTTAAGTCCAATGCTGCGGGTTATTAATGCCCCGCCACCGGAAGTAGTGATGATCTTATTTCCGTTGAAAGAAAGTATAGCGAAATCGCCAAAAGTTCCACATTTTTGTCCCTTATAAGAACTTCCCAAAGCTTCTGCGCTGTCTTCTATTACCGTAACGTCATATCTGGAAGCTATTTCCTGTACTTCTTCAACTTTATAAGGCATACCGTACAAATGTACGGCTATTATGGCTTTCGGCTTTTTACCTTTTTGAATACGGTCTTTAATGGCCTCTTCAAGGTAGAAAGGGGAAATATTAAGGGTATCCTCCTCGCTATCCACAAACACCGGGGTCGCACCCAAATAAACAATAGGGTTTGCCGATGCAGCAAAGGTGAGGCTCTGACAAAGCACCTCATCACCTCTTTCCACACCTGCAAGAATAAGTGCAAGATGCAGGGCTGCAGTTCCTGAACTGAGAACAGCGACCTCCCCTGCCTCCGTTTTCACCTCCCCCTGCCCCCTCCTAAAGGAGGGGGTTCCAGAGTGCTTATCCTCCTTCCCAAAGGAAGGAGAGTCGGAAAATAAATAGTCCTTAAGATCCTGCTCGAACCCATTGACATTAGGTCCTAAAGGCGCAATCCAGTTTTGCTCGAAGGCCTCATGAATATATTTAAGCTCATTTCCTCCCATATGTGGGGAAGAAAGCCATATTTTTTCTTTATTCATTCTCTTTATCTAAGATTTTGATGATCTTCCCAGGATTACCCACAACGGTAGAATGGTCGGGCACATCTTCAATGATCACTGCCCCTGCGCCAATGGTGCACCATTTACCTATTTTTTTACCCGGAATTACTAAAGCGCCAATCCCAATATGTGATCCTTCTCCCACTTTTACTCCCCCTGCGAGTACAGCACCGGGAGAAATATGGGCAAAATTTCCTAGTACACAATCGTGTTCCACAATACATCCGGTATTCAGAATACAATGTGAACCGATGATGGTATCTGCATTGACGGCAGCATTGGCCATGATCACCGTACCCTCCCCTATTTCTACCGTCCGGTCTACAACAGCAGTTGCATGACTTACTCCGCGGTAGAATGTACCGGGAAAATTGTCTACCACTTTTTTCCTGGTTTTATTATCGCCAATAGCAACAATGGTTTTCCGTCGTAATACCTCGGGAGTATATTCGTGTACTACAGGATAATCATAAATTCCCGTTATGACCGGGTTGTCATCCAGGACCTGATGAATCTCCAGCATACGGGAATGCAACAGATCAATGATCACTTTTCCATGTCCGCTGGCGCCGTATATATTCATATTAATTACTTCCGTTGAAAGGCTCTGTAGTAGCCATATTAGCAGTATTTATACCTTCAGATCTTAAAACTTTTAAAAAGGTCAGCCAGACAATTTTCACATCCAGCCAAAATGAAATATGCTCGACATACCAGACATCCAGCTCCAACTTTTTGCTCCAGGAAATCGCATTTCTGCCATTCACCTGCGCCCATCCGGTTATACCCGGTCTTACATTGTGCCGCTTTTGCTGATGAGGAGTATAGAGTTTTAAATATTCCGGAAGAAGAGGTCTCGGACCAATAAGACTCATATCACCCTTTAAAACATTGATCAATTGCGGGATTTCATCAAGAGAGGTCTTTCTAACGATCCTGCCTATGGCAGTAAGACGTTCGGCGTCCGGAAGTAATTCTCCGCTGCTGTCCCTCCTGTCATTCATAGTTTTAAACTTAATGATCCTGAATAACTTTCCGTTTTTACCCGGCCGCAACTGGAGAAAAAAAGGATTATCTCTATTTGCTATAAATAATAAAAGAGCTATTAACAGGAATACCGGCAAAAGAAAAAAATAAGCCAGCAGCGCTATCAAAAAATCAATAAGAGGTTTCAAATATCTTCTGTACACAAAGCTGATTTTTCAGGAGCAAACTAAAGGATTTATAGCTTTAATTAGTTACAAAGGTATGTTAAATTGGTTAATTCGGGAATCGTTAATTCGGGAATCGTTAATTCGGGATTGGTTAATTGGGGATTGGTTAATTGGGGATTGGTTAATTGGTTAATCGGGGATTAGTTAATTGGAGAAACAGTCTCCTGATTACTGAATCATTCTCTCCCCCGCCCCCGCCACGGCGGACAGGCTCTCCTAAGGAGAGGGAGCCTATCGTGAAATTCCATTAAAAATAGATCTGCCAACTTCAGGTTTTCCTACTCCCAGCTTTTCTGATCACTGACCACTGAGCACTGAACACTTTTTTAAGTCTCCTGTTCTCCTCTTCCCCTAGTCTCCTGTTCACCCGTCCCCCACTCCCCAAGTCACCTTGTCCCCAGTATATATTTGAAATTTGGTGCTTGGCCCTCCTCCGCTAAAAAGCTTCGGTGGGTAAAAATTGGTGCTTGGAATTTAAGACGGTATCGTCACGGATAACAAATCCGCGCCATCGGGTCCGGATCATCCTCTCCCCCCGCCCTCTCCGAAAGAGAGGGAGCCTATCTTGAATTACATTAAATTGAGCTGCCAACTTCAGTTTGCCTATTCCCAGCTTTTCTGATCACTGATCACTGAGCACTGAACACTTTTTTAAGTCTCCTGTTCTCCTCTTCCCCTAGTCTCCTGTTCACCCGTCCCCCACTCCCCAAGTCACCTTGTCTCCAAGTCCTAAAGCCCCGCTTCCTTCATCTGTAATCTATATTCCTTCAAAAGCAAATCCCAGAAAACTCTTCGTTCATACTTAGCAGTTATTACAGAACGGGAATTTGCGGCGAGTTTTTGGCGTAATTCGGTATTGCTTGCCAGTTTCTTCATAGCAAGTAGAAGAGCCTCCTGATCTTTGACCGGGATAATTAGTCCGTTCTCTTCATCCCGCACAATCTCATTACAGCCATTAATGTCTGTCACAATAGACGGCAATCCCATTGCTCCCGCCTGCATCACCACATTAGGAAAGCCTTCCCTGTAACTTGGAAACACAAGCACATCTGCAACGGCAAAATAAGGACGGACATCGATCTGGTAGCCGGTAGTAAAGATCTTTGGATGCGTCTTTACTTCTTGAAAATTCTCTTCTGTAATCGGATCCAGTTCCTGTTCAAAAGGTCCGACCAGGAGTAGGCTGATATTTGGAGTTTCTGCAGCTAGTTTTTTAAAGGCCTGCACCAGTTCGTTGATCCCTTTATCTTTGACCAGTCTGCCGACAAAAATAAAAACCAGATCATCTGAGGGAATGTTCATAGATTGCCGGATTTCCTTCTTCTGTTCTGCGGTGAAATGTGCCGGGTTGAAATAGTGGGTATCTATACCATTGGAGCTCCCCTCTCCTAACACTTTCAGTTTTTCGGGTTTTGTGAAATTGTTATCCAAAATGATCTTTTTAAGGCCTTCGGAATTCGGATATACTTTGGTAGCCAGAGTATACGTCAGCCGCTCTACCTGCTCCAGAATTTTTCTTTTAGTTCCGGTGGTTTCCATTAAGGGCATACCTGCGACCGTGTGTAAACGGACAGGCACTCCGGCCATTTTAGCCGCCATCATTCCAACAATTCCAGCCTTGGGAGTATGGGTATGGACAATTTCAGGTTTGGTTCTCTTAAAATATCGGTAGAGTTTAAATAAAGCCTTTAGATCCTGCCCTGGAGTAATCTCCCTTGTCATTTCCAGATGAAAGGTTTTAACGCCATTATCGCGACCGTACTGTTCAAGACGTTCTTGTTCTGCAGCAATTGCAGTCACCTCAAAATAGCCATTCATGAAGGTTAGCTGACCTTCGAGAAGTTTCTCTAAAGAAAGGGGAACGGTGGTGATACGTATGAGTTTGGGAGGCATGGAATTTTTGGCAAATATACGTATCCATTTAAAAAAGTGGGATCCTAGAGTCTAGAATCTAGATCCTAGACTCTTAAATGTTTAATATGTCTGAGGATAAAAATTTAATATTTCACCGAAGTAGGTGCAGAGGTAATTCAAAAGACGATCTTTAGCCTTACAACATTACTTCCTCAATTAATGAGGTTTTTAACCTCACCAAATATTAAATCAGGCTGTCCGAGGACAGCCTGATTTAAAAAAGTTTAATCTTAATAATTTCTTCTAATCCGGTACGACAATGATACTGAGTTCAACAGAATCTGAACATTCTCCATCAGTAATGGTGTAGGTTGTTGTGTATGTGCCAACACCTCTCTCATTAAAATCATTAATAATGTCCCAGATGGAAGGATCGAAGCTACCATTGCGACTAACACCTGGCTCCAGCAGACTTAGATAAAGTTTCCTGACTTCATCCCAACTGGGAAGTGCTGCTGCTTCGGAATAAGTTATTGTTTTCGAGTTATCCGGACCGGCATCTAAATCGCAGGGTGGATCCTGAGGTTCGCATACCTGAATACAATACTCGAAATAAGCCCAGTTTCCGCTTGCCCCGGCAATATCACCCGCCCAATAAGTTCCCGAACCTGCACCGTTTGAAAATACAGATTGGGAAGCTATAAAAATGCAGCCCTCATAATCTGAAAGCGGAAATTTGAAAGTGTAAGACTCTACAGCCGGCTCAAAGCTTTCTTTGTATTCCATTTTTCCGGGAGGCAGGTTTCCCTTTCCTACAGTAGGAAAATCCGCTTCAGAATCAGCAACGTGCAGCTTCGTATGGTTCAGCGCATACATATCATTTGCAACTATACTTACATATAAAAAGTCGGAATCATTTATTACTTCAATAGCACCTGCATTCGCAAAGGAGTAGGATTCAGACTCACATCCGTCAATTTCCACTACTGCATTTAAAGTCTCCAGGGTCCCGGCTTCAGAAATAATTTCTTCATTATCCACTGAACAGGATGCCAGTGCAAAAATTACGATCAACAAATATATTCTTTTCATAACTGTTTGATTTGGTTAGTACTAACCTAAATTTAATTTTTCCTGCGTGTAGAACAAGATGCCCCGGCTATTTTTCGATGAGTATATGATTTTATTGGTTTAACTACATGTTATTCAAGGAAGCAGTGGATATTTCACCTGACTTGAGAGAAAAGGATTCCAAAATATTCCTGACTTTTCTAAAATCTGTGTAAAGATTGTGTTAAGATCTTTTGAGATTGGGAATTTTCCTTCCGGAATAGAATTTTCTCGTTTATTCTATAACTCTGCATAACCAACAGAAAGGATTTTCATAACCATAAGAAAGGCTGTCTAAGAAGTAACTTAAACAGCCTTTAATTCATGTGAATCTTCCTTAGGAATTATCGGGAACCACAATTATACTCAGTTCAACTGAATCGGAACAATCTCCCTCGGTAATTGTATATGTGGTAGTGTATGTTCCGGCACCTCTCTGGTTAAAGTCATTTATAATATCCCAGATAGAAGGATCAAAAGAGCCGTTTCTGCTTACTCCCTGTGGCAGCAGGCTCAGGTAAAGCTTTCTTACTTCATCCCAACTTGGAATTGCAGCAGCTTCTGAATAGGTAATGGTTTTTGAATTATCCGGTCCTGCATCCAGATCACAGGTTGGATCTTGCGAAGCATCGGCAACAACATTAATAGTTAATTCGACCGAGTCTGAACAATCGCCTTCTGTGATAGTATAGGTTGTTGTATACGCCCCCGGCCCGGTGTAGGAATTGATAATATCCCAAATGGAAGGATCAAATTCCCCGTTGCGGGAAACTCCCTGCTCTAAAAGACTCAGATATAATTTTCTCACCTCATCCCAACTTGGAATAGCATTGGCTTCAGACTGAGTAATGGTTTTTGAAGCATCGGAACCTGCACTTAATTCACAGGTCGGGTCCTGAGATTGATCGGAAATTACATTAATAGTTAACACTACTGAGTCTGAGCAATCACCTTCGGTAATGGTATAGGTTGTGGTATAAGCTCCAGGTCCTGTGTAAGAATTGATAATATCCCAAATGGAAGGATCAAATTCGCCATCTCTTGCCACTCCTGATTCCAGAAGGCTTAAATATAGCTTTCTCACTTCATCCCAGCTTGGAATGGCGTCAGCTTCAGATTGTGTTATTGTTTTAGAAGCATCTGCACCGGCACTTAAATCACATGTGGGGTCTGAAGGCAAACTTTCGACCACATTAACAGTAAGTATAACAGAATCCGAACAATCACCTTCTGTAATGGTATAGGTGGTGGTATAAGCGCCGGGACCTGTATAGGAGTTGATAATATCCCAAATAGATGGATCAAATTCGCCGTCTCTTGGCACGCCATCTTCTAAAAGACTGAGATAAAGCTTTCTAACTTCATCCCAGCTTGGTATTGCATCAGCTTCAGACTGAGTAATTGTTTTGGAAGCATCTGCGCCAGCACTGACTCCTGCACAGGCATCATCTTGTTGCGCAGTAACATTGAGCGATTTCATGTTGTAATCTTCAAGATAAGAATCGTCTTCAACTGAACAGGATATTACAACAAGGGCCAACAACAATAAGTAAATTTTTTTCATAACAATTTGATTTGGTTTCTATTATGATAAATTTACAGCTTAGTTTTACTGGTAATTTAAAGGAAAATCTAATTTCGATTAAAGGATCATTTAACCGACAGGTTCTGGTTTTTTAATATATTTTAGCAGGAATTCACAAGTCTTTTACACGAAAAAGATGTCTAAAATTTTAAGCAATTCTGATAATTTTATGGAAAGTATTGTTAAGGAAAATCCGACAACCTCCAGCTGCTGCTTACTATCCAAAAATTGTAGTGTTAAGCAGCCATTCTTTAGGTATATTTGGTCAATAAGAATTTTAGAAATGGAGAAAAAGAAACTTATTATTTACGGAGTAGGCAGGTACGCAGAGTATGTACGGTATGTTTTCGACAATGACAGTTCTTTTACAGTCATTGCTTATTGCATAGAAAAAACTCTTTTAAAAGAAAATGAATTTGACAAGCTTCCTCTTTATGCCTTTGAAGATTTAAAAAGCCATTTTTCACCGGATTGCTGCTCTCTGTTTATTGCAGTTGGACAAAATGAGATTCGAAAAAGAATATTCCAGGATGCTCAAAAAACGGGTTTTGGCCTGGTCAATTATATTTCTTCTAAAGCTAATACATGGAAGAATCTCAGCCTGGGAAAGAATTGCTTTATTGGAGAGGGATCCACCCTCCAACCCTTTGTGGAAATAGCCGATAATTGTATCCTATTTGCTGCCAATATTGGACATCACACCAAAATTGGTAAAAATGTTCTTGTAAGTGCCATGACGCTTGGGGGAAACGTAGAAGTTGGCGATAATTGTTTTCTGGGTATGAATTCCACGGTAGCCCAGAACGTAAAACTGGGCGAAAATACCATCATAGGAATGGGTTGTACAATAAGCAGGGATACAGAACCTAATTCAGTTTACTCCGCTAAAGGCACTTCCAAAAGAAAAGTTTCCTATACTGAGGTTTCTCAGAGGTTCCTTAGCTGACCTTTATGAATTTTTCAGATTTTAAAAATAGATATCAGAAGCAGGAGGTTGAAGAGTACTCTAACCAGGTTACTGCATCCCCGGTGGTAAGTATTATGGTGCAGACCTATCAGCACAAGAACTATATACGCGAGTGCATAGAGGGAATTCTAAATCAGAAAACGGATTTTGACTTTGAGATCCTGCTGGGAGAAGATGGATCTACAGATGGTACCAGGGAAATTTGTATTGAATACGCAGAAATATACCCCGAAAAGATCCGATTATTTCTTCATCATCCTGATAACAAAATAGAAGTTTTGGGAATTCCAACAGGGAACTTTAATGCGCTGTATAATTTTTATTCTACCAGGGGAGAATTTGTTGCTTTTTGTGAGGGGGATGATCTTTGGACCGATCCCTTAAAACTTCAAAAACAGGTAGAGCACTTACAGGGTCAATCCTCCCTCGCCATTACTTATCACTCATATCTCGAAGTGAATGAAAAACTGGAATCCTTGCCAGAAGAAAAGTGCCTGGAGCAGCCGAAACAAATCATTTGTAAGGAAGATCTTCAGAGATTGAATTTTCATCCGCTTCTTTCAACCATCTGTTTCAAAAACTCTATTAAAGATAATTTACCTGAGGAAATGGTTGGAGTTATTAATGTAGATAGTTTCCTGATTAGCTTATTGGGAAATTTCGGAGAAGCCGGATTTTTGGAAGGCATTAAATCTTCTTTTTACAGAAGGCACGAAGGCGGGATCTGGAGAAGAAAGAGAAAAAAAGCTCAATTGGATTCAAAACTCCTGACTTATCAGAAATTAAAAGATTTTTATTTGGGGTTGGGGAAAAAAGATCTTGGTACTTTTTTTCACCGGAGAATTATAAGTACACATAAGATGCAAGTCCTTTACTGTTTAAGAAGCGGAGATCCTATAAAAGCAGCAGAACATCTACGGAAATTATTGTAAAAGTTCAAGTTGTGCTACTTCAGTGAGATCTTCTCTCCGTAACCGTTTTCATTTCTAGCCATTGATGTTTCTAAATATTCTTTTGGCGAAAAATTTTTTGATAAAAATTTTCGTAATCTTTAGAAATCCGTTGAATATTAAATTTCTCACTTGCATTAGTGGCCGCCTTGTCTGTCCTTGATTCCCAATCGTCCATTTCCAACGCCTGCTTCATTTGACGGCTTAGTTTATTTATATCGCCCGGAGGAAAGAAAAGTGCCTCATCACCGGGAAAGCACTCCCGGTTTTCAGGTATATCAGAAACAATTGCCGGCGTTTTTGAAATTATAGCCTCGACCAGTGATCCCGGTAGCCCCTCGAAATAGGTAGGAAAAACAAAAAAATCAGCTAGCGCAAGAAGAGAGGGAATATCTTCCCTATATCCCATTAAAAACACCTTTTTTTGAAGCTGTAATTCACGTATTAACTTTTCTAACTCCCTCCTTAAGCTACCTTCTCCGGCAATGACCAGAAGAGTATTAGGATTTTCCTTATTGATAACTGAAAAAGCCTTCAACAAATCAATTTGTCCTTTGCCTTTATTCAGCCTTCCCACATTAAGAAATATCTTTTGACCTATCCAATCCAATTCTCTGAGAAGAGAGGGTTGAGCTTCTATTGAGGTATTAAAGTCTTCGAGACACCTACCGCGATAGATGACTTGCACCTTATTCCCGTCAACATTTAAAGCTTTAACATTTGTTTTCTTTATAGCATTGGAGTTGCATAGAAAAAAATCAACTTTTCCTGCTGTCAACCGATCTTTTAGCTGTGTTGAAAAAAGTTTTAATTTAGACAATGTTGAAAGGTGTCTATAGCGATTTAGACCGTAGGAGTTACTAACGAAACTTCCCACCAGAATAATATCGGGAAATATACTTTTTAGCTTTCTGGCTATTAAGTCTGCGCGATACAAAGTGGAATGGATGATCTCCGGTTTTTCCTTCTCAATAATAGGTACAATCTGACTGACTGCCTCGTTAAATCCGTAGGTTTTTGCAATGTTGAGTGAATAAACCGAGACCCCCTTATTTTCTAGTTTTGAGGTTAAATTCCCTGCCCCATAAAGATTAATAAACACCGGAATTACATGCTGCATCCGTAAAGCTATTTCAACGATACTTTTTTCTGCCCCATATCCTTCCAGGGAGTCAATAACGAAGATCACCTTCATGATAAAAATTTTAAATAAAGGATTTTCAAAAGCGGTTTTGGATTTCGGGGGTTGTCGAACCAGGATTTTTTAAATCTTTCAATTGCAGCTTTCTTGCGCTTTGTTTTTTCCAGAACAAAACCTAAAAGATAATTCATTTCTGCACTGTCTTTAGGATTTTTATCATATTCAGTTCGATGCTTTTTATACAGGTAAATATAAGAACTTAATCTATTTTCTATACTGTTGCTTTTTCTCGTAGATATATTAAGAACATAATAAAGCAAAGGCTTATTTATAATTGTAATTTTGAGATCCTTTTTGGCACTTATTCTCTGTCCCAGTTCATAATTTTCTCCAAAATTCAGGGCAGTATCATATCTCCCAACCTCATTAAAGAGGCTGCGTCTGTAACAAATACTTCCGGCAAGAAAGATGGCAGTTATGTGATTATAAATTCCACTCAATTCTTTAGGTTTCTGGATCTTTTTCCTGCCTTCGATAAATCTAGTAACCTCCCAACAAACGAGATCAGGTTTGTTTGAAAGGGCCTGATTGACATTTTTCAAAACCTCCTTATCGAAATAATCGTCTGAATCAAGAAAAATAATAAATTCACCAATTGCCATTTGTATCCCTTTATTTCTGGCTGCAGAAACTCCCTTATTGTCCTGGAAGTAGTAAGTTAATTTTTTATTTTTAAGGTAAGGCTCAACCACCTCTCTGCTGTTATCAGTGGATCCATCATCAATTACAAGTAACTCCCAGTTATCCTGGGTCTGATTGATCACACTTTCGATGGCAACAGGAAGGATATTCGCACGGTTGTATGTTGGAATCACAATTGAAATTAATATTCCACCTCCCCGAGTTTTTTTTCTACTTTTTTTCATCTGTCAACTCCAAAAAAAAAGCTAGAGGTTAAGATAAATGCTCCTATACCACTTTTGAAAACAGAAAAATGTCCAGACTCTGAATGTATTGTCTTCCTTGCCTTCAATATGTCTGTTAACAAGATGGCTTATCTCCTCATTATTGAAAATTTCCTGTCTTAACAAAAAGTCCTTCTCAATATAAGACAAAAGCTCAGGCTTTAAATATCCTCTAAGCCAGTCCCCTACAGGCACTCCAAAGCCCTGCTTGGATTTATTCAAAAAATCTTTCGAAAAATACTGTTTAAAGGATTCTTTTAGCACATACTTTTTATTCCAGCCTTTCATTAAATAATTTTCAGGAAGCCCCGATGTGAAATTCCATATTTTCTTATTGAGGAAGGGAGCCCTGCTTTCAAGGGAAGTGAGCATGCTGGTCCGGTCAACCTTTACCAACATATCACCTTCAAGACTTAATAATTTGTCGATATTCCGAAAATCTGTCAGGGACTTGTTTTTGTCTCCAACCTGTTCTTTATAATACTTAAGGGAATCTTCTTCAAAATGATTTTGTTTCAGAACTTTCCATAACTCCTCTTCCTGAAAACCGAGAGATATTATATTATAATAGAAATCTCCATCATAATTCACTGCCTTTAGCAGCCGTTTCATCCTGAACCTGAAGCCCCTGTTGTCATCCCCTGTAGAAAGAATGGAGGAAGCCAGTTTTTCCACTGTGTTATGTACAGCATTAGGCATAACAGCTGTATACTTCCGGTTCAACTTGCCCATATAATATTTGTTGTAGCCTCCAAAAACTTCATCTCCCCCATCTCCTGTAAGTGCTACCTTTACGTGCTGTCGGGTTTTATTCGCCACGAGATAAGTTGCCAGGGAAGAAGAATCTGCAAAGGGTTCATCAAAGTTCAGCAAAATGTCATCCAAGTTATCCTTAAGATCTCCTTCAGACACAATAAACTCATGGTGATTACTATTGATCAACTTTGCAACAGCTCTTGATTTACCTGTTTCATCAAAGGATTTCTTTTCGAAACCTATAGAAAAAGTGTCAATCCTGGTGTCCGACTGCTGTGCCAGGCACAAAGAAACAATGGAAGAATCAACTCCTCCGGAAAGAAAAGTACCTAACGGCACATCGGCAATAGATCTCGATTGAACGCTTTCCTGAACCAGGTTATGTGTTCTTTCCTTTGCCTGCTCAAAAGAAAGATCGGTCTTCTCCTTGCTAATGTTTTGCCTGATTTCTTTTTCCAGATATTTATGGGTTGTACAATCATACTCCAGGTAATGATTGGCTTTAAGCTTGAAAATATTTTCATAAATAGTAAAGGGAGCTGGAATATAAGTCAGCTGAAAATACAAATTTAATCCCTTCCTGGAAATTGGGGGTTTTACCTTTTTTTGGGCAATAATGGATTTTAATTCTGATGCCCAAAAGAAGCTTTTTTCGTCTCCGGTATAGTAAAGCGGCTTTTCCCCAAAAAAATCTCTGGCAATAAAAAGCTTTTTAAGGTGGTCGTCATAGATACTAAAAGCAAACATCCCATCTAACATAGAGAAGGCAGCTGTTCCATGCACTTCATAAAGCTTTAGTATCACCTCTGTGTCTGAAGTAGTTTTAAAAACAACTCCTTTAGATTTAAGATCCTGTTTTAGTTCCAGGTAGTTGTAAATCTCTCCATTAAAGACAATAGATATCTTTTGATCATTAGAATAAATAGGTTGTTTCCCGGTAGAAAGATCGATAATCGACAGTCGGCGCATTCCCATTCCGACACTATATTCATCTTTTTTCTTTACAAAATTTCCATCCTGGTCGGGCCCCCGGTGGAATATCTCCCCGTTCATCTTATTTAGAATCTGAGTTATATCATCTGAATCTGAAGTGGAGATCAATCCATTTATTCCACACATACTTATTTGAATTTTCGAGGCAAAGTTAAAAAAGGATTAGAGAGAGCTTATGGTTTTAAACATTATTTAGAAACGAGTTGTTTATTCCATGCATATTTGCTGATTGAAAGCCATAGGTCCTTTGAAGCTTTTTAAAGTGATTAATAATTGTACGCAGATCATTCAGGCTTTCCAGGGGGAAATCTCCGAAATTGTGCGGATGCCACCATAAGTGATAGATCTCCCCGTTTTTTGCTGCACAAGTCATCTCCTGATGTATCTTTTTCATCTTCAGACCATGAAGAATAGAGTTAGATTCATAAGGGCGGAGAAAACGGCTGGACGGTTGCTCTAAGGGCAGATCATTTTCTTTTTTAAGATTTGCAATAGTGTAACTTTTAGAAGCAGAAAAAGGATTATAAGCATCTCCGGTTCTAAAAATTTTTGTTTTTAGATCATTTGCAGCAGGATCTTTCCAGTACCAGTTATAGGGATTTGAGCGAACAGAGGTGATTCCAAGATCAGTGCACACCTTCAAATAATCCTTTCTAATCTGGTTTCTAGGAAAAACGAGGGACCTAAGAGAGATTCCGACTTTCTCAGCTACATTCACTGCACTCTCCAAGTCAGCTCTGAATTCATTCAAAGTCTGCCCTGCTTCCGTACAGTAATAATGAGAGTAGGTATGACTTGCAATTTCCTGTCCCGTCACCTCTGCAATTTCCCGGATCAGTTCCGGAGCAAAGCAAAACTCTTCAGTCTCCAAATCTTTAATTGAATTTCCGAATTTATAGGAAGACAACTTTCCATTTTTATAATGCGGTTCGCATGTCGGATCATTCTCTTTCCATTCTTTCCAGTCTTTATTAAATAACATCCCAACCGTCGCCCAGGTACAATGAATTCCATTAGCTGCAAAAAGCTTAAGGATCTCCGGAATAACCCTTCGGGTATTTTGAAAATAATTTATACGCTCCCTATAGTCCACCATATCAAACACGCCCCAGAGGAGTTCAAAATCTAGAGATATTACTAAGGCTCCGGTATTCTTCATAGTAATCGTTTATTCGAGATTCGTTAATTCGTTAATTCGGGATTCATGAATTCGAAAGCCGGGGGGAGCTTCCACTAATACACAAATGTTTTTATCTTACTCCCTAAGTTCTTTTTTCCAGTCTCTCCTTAGCCTTGCCTCCAAATGACCTGGTCTCCTGTTCCCCAAGTCTCCAGGTATCCATATCTCCCCCTCCCACAGTCCTAAACAACCACTTCCATTCGTTTAATCTTTTGTTGTCTCAACTTTCGACGCCTTATTATTTTATTGTACTTCTTTTGGGCCAGGTAATAATAGATCACAAAGAACAGGAAATACATTACCATAGATTTTTGTCGCATGATTATTCCCAAATTTGACATTACAAAAGTCATAGCAAAGGATGACAAAAGGAAAATCGTGATGCTCATTTTAACCATAGAAGGTGACTTTCTGATAAAATTAATAAAGTCTTTCTTCAGAATCTTCACGAACAGGATTAGATAGATCAAATTTTCGAAAGAGGTAATTATCCCCAAAATATTCGGGGCATCAATAAAAAGTGGCCTAAACCAAAATGTAAAAAGCTTTAAAGTCAAGGGATATGATGACATATCCACCCCTGAACCGGCCCTTCCCAAATCTTCCGAGCGCTTTTCGGAAGTAGCTTCAAATTCCTCAATAAGATTATCAGATCCCTGAAGTCCCATCACACCCAGGATCTGATCCTGGAGAAGAAAGAGACTACCAATCATCGTCACGGAAATTAATGCCTTTTTCCAGAAAGCAATTTTTTCTTTTCCACTCATGTAGCCAGTTACTGCGCCAACGGCGACAAACATGAAAACATGGGGACGTATATGAAATATTATAATAGAGCCTAAAATTAGAAGGTATATCCTTCCTTTCGGATTCCCAATGGCATAGGTAAACATCATCAAACCCAAAAAAATGGGTGCTCCCTTGCCCAATGAGGCTGTCCAAAAATGCATGTTAGGGAAAAAGAGAATCAAAGTCAGTAAATCTATTTTTTTGAAGACTTTAATTTTGAGGGGAATTTTTTCCCTAAAAAAAAGATAGGCATAGAGAAATCCTAAATAGCCAGACCACGCAAATGTTAGCATCAACATGTCATAGTTGAAACCCAGCTTATAAAAGGGGTAGGACAAAAAATTAATAAAAGTAGTATCTGTTCCAAAAAGCTCAAACCAGGAACCGGAAAAAAAATTTAGATCATTCCAATATCTTATAGAATCTGAAGGATTGTTATAAGCATACCAGGAATAAACTCCATAAAAAATTAGATGGTAGAAATATAAAAAATTCATTTTCTTCCTAGAGAACCAGGTATGCTTCTTTTGGAAAACATTTATGATTGCCTGATTGAGCAAAAAGAAAATTATAATCAAAAATAAGATTCCTATCATCGTTAGAACAGTTCAAGGTCGCCAATACTATTGTTCCAGCTCTCCATTTTAAAAATTACATGGTTCACTTCTTTTTCCAGATTGAGGGAATTAATAGTTAGTATCGGGCCAAAATTGCCGGAGATGGATGGAACACCTGGAGACATTAAAGATGGAGAAAAACTTATAAATTGAGCATTAAAAATTTGGCTAAACCTGTTGAGTTCTTTCCTGACATTTTTTTCTCCCTCTTTCCCTTTACCATGAATACAGTCTGCAATTCTCAATTCTTTTATTCCTTTTCTATTTTTTACGTAAAACGCAATATAAAAATCATCAGAAGCAAACACTTCATATTGTTGCAAGGGATTAATTTCATATCTCCACCTTAAAAACTCCCGGGATTTGGGAGTGAAAATTTTTTCTCTGTCTTTTTGACTTCTATTCCAAAAAGTACACAACGACTGAATTTTATTATCTGTTGACCTTAAGGAGATACTGTAACTGACTCTTTTTTGGGTAATCTTCCAAAAAGAATTCAGGGGTACTTTAAGGCCTATTTTGATCTTATTTACCTCAGACCAACCCATTTTCAGATAGCCCGGTCTGCTCTTATCATTGGGAGTATTAAAAATAAAGTGAACTCCTTCTTTTTTAGCTATTTCCACAGCCTGTAAAGTTAGCTTTTTAAAAATTCCCTTTCCCTGATGCTCCGGATGAGTTGCAGTGTCAACAGCCCTGAGGGCCGAAAAAACTTTTTCCTCTTTTTGCCACTGCCACCTCATAAGAGCTCTTACTCCAATAATCTTTTTATTTTCTTCCGCTAATAATACTATAGATTTTCCAAAAGGATTATTTATATGCTTATATCTCCAGACCTCTTCGGAAAGCTCTAATTGATCCTCTCCAAGGCTGGCTTTTAGCACCTCCACAATTTCTGGAATATCTTTTTCTGTTGCTTCTCTTATAATCATTATTTATACGAATTTCACGGATTTTGGATTTCACGGATTTTGTGAAGCTACACCAAAAATATAATTCCTAATTCATCAACCTCTTCCAACTTCCTCAACACCGACCATTGAGTACTGATCACTTTTTACTTCCGTCTTCAAGTCTCCAAGTCCCCAGGTCCCCTCGTCTCCTCTTCCCCAAGTCTCCATGTCCCCCAGTCCTACTTTACTTCTTCAGAACCTCACAGTAAATCTCCTCCAGCTCATCTACCATTCCTCTCAAGCTAAAACCTTCGACAACGCGTTCTCTCGCTGCACTTTGCATCTTCTCTCTTTGAGCATAATCTTGTACCAGAACTAATACCTGGTCCGCAAGACACCTTTTATCTCCCACTTCACAAAGCATTCCATCTATACCATCCCGTACAACCTCCACTACACCACCGGCTTTGGTGGAAACTACTGCACATTGCATACTCATGGCTTCCAGGAGGGCTACAGGCAAGCCTTCAAAGTCTGAGCTCATCATAAAGATGTCCATGGCTGAAAAATATGCCACAGTATCTGTCTGAAGCCCCGGTAAGACTACATGTTTTTCGAGACCCAATTCCCTGATCATACTTTTTATTTTCTCCTCCTCCGGACCCGCTCCCACTAATATTCCAAAAACATTTTCTGAATTTTGAGCTATTTCGCTAAAAGCCTTCAACCACAATGGAATATTCTTTTGTTCCCGGAATACTGCAATATTTCCTACTACAATTGCGTCCTGAGGAATAGCGAATTGATCCCGAATTTCTACCCTTCGCTTATCATTCCTTTTAAATTTCGCAGTATTCACCCCGTTCAGAAGCGTTCTAACCGGAATGGTCGGTTCAATATTATTTCTAATAGAAGTCGATACATCCTCAGAGACTCCTAAAACCATGTTTTGGGAGTTGAAACTCATTTTGTTGAGAGATCTGGTTGCAAAGTGATATCGCTCCTGGATATTATGTTCCGTATATAACAGAGGAATCTGGGTCTTTAAATGTACTAACCGTCCTAAAAAACCTGACCAGGGCAAATGGCAATGGATTACATCGATCTTTTCCTTCCTGCAATAGTGAGAAACTTTAGAAGTTTGCAACAGTAGGCTCAAATTGTTCTTAACAGGAAAACAGGTAACTTTGCCGCCATGCCTTTTAATTGTCTGCACCATCTGATCCTTCCAGGGCAAGAAATAAATATAATGAAATTCAAATTGGCTGTTGTTGTGGAGAGATAAAGTTTCGGGTAGGAGCATTTCGGCACCTCCCCTACCAAGGGATTTTATAATGTGAAGAATCTTAATTTTGGACATTGCTTCTTATTGCTCCGACAAATTTAGCTCAAAGTCAGAAGGTCGCAAGGAATTAGGAATATTTTAATCTTTACAGACAGCTTTTTTAGACCCCATAGGGGCTCGATCTTCCAAAACCTTTTCGTAGGCTTCAATAAATTTCTTGGCTATCGTTTCATTCATGAAGCTTTTTCTAACCATATTATAAGCCTGCTCGATCTTCTCGTCGTTGTTACCTTCCAGGATTTTCATAATTGCGGTAGCAAAAGCCTCTTCATCGCCTGCCGGAACTAAAATACCTGTTTGCTCTGTAATTATTTCCGAAATTCCTCCGACGTTGTAGGCTACCACCGGAGTTTTGCAATACATGGCCTCCAGAAGTACCCCGGGAAGTCCTTCGATTATACTGGGGAGGATAAGGACATCTGCAGACTTAATATATGAAAGAGGATTATTTACAAAACCATGAAAAGTAATGTTATCCAAGTTTTTTTCCTCCTCACCGATTTCAATTTTTCGTCTTAAAGGTCCATCTCCTACCAGGTGCAGGTGAATATTAGTGTTTAGATTTAAAATTTTTCTAAATATTCTTAGAAGCCCAGGATGATTTTTTTCAAAAGTAAAGCCTCCCACGTGAACTATGTGCAGGCTTTTTTCAGGCTTATAATTAATTTCTTTAATTGCTGATACAGCTTCTAATCCGATCGGAATTACCTTCGTTTTTCCATGTAAAAATGGAAAATGATTTAAAATATCTATTTTGGAAGCCCTGGAAACCGAAATAACAAAATCTACATTTTTATAAAAAAGAGAATTTAATCTTTTTTGAAGTGGCGATGTTAAATATCTCCCAACCTCACTGGCATTTCTTGAAATAAGAGGTGTTTTCCACCCGAAGATTTTTTTTGAGAATACTGCGTATTTCAGTGTGTCTCCGGCATTAGCTTGAATGATATCAGGATTGAAGTCTTTTACAATACAGGCTAATTTTTTCCATGCAGGAATATCAAAAAATCGATTTTTTGAAGATGCTTTTAAAGAAATAATCTCTCCATCAAATGGCAAAATAGCTTCTCCCTCAAAAAGAGTTACAATTTTTACCTCGTGACAAGATGAAATCAAGTGAGTTGAAAGCTGACAAGTAAAAATCTCGGCCCCGCGGTTTTGGGGCTTTTGAATGAGATGGAGAATTTTCATTTGGTATTAAAGTTTAAATCCAAGTCTATTATAAAAGGTGGATTATCATAAACAATTCTATAGGACTTTTAATTTTTCTATTTTTTAATTTTTGGTTCCCACTTTATAAACCTTCCAAAATCAATTCACAGTTCTTTATTAAAGCTGGCCAATTCGAGCAATTATCCACAATTGTTTTAAACTATCTCTAAAAGAAATTACAATGAGTTTACAGTACGTGTATTAATAAACAAGATATTCCCGAAATTGTTTCCTTCAGTTATACGTTTGTTATAAACCTCGTATAAACCATAAAATTGAAAATCATTCTGACGTGCGAAGTCAAATAGCTCATTAATGTATGTATTCCTTTTATTTAATGGAGAAAAACCTACTTCGCAATAGATTGCCTTTATTTTTGATTCACTTATCATTCTTGAAAATCCCTCTAGAACTTTTATTTCATAGCCCTCTGTATCAATTTTCAATAAATCTATTTCAGAAATATTATTCTCCTCACAAAAAATATCTCCAGTAGTTACCTTAATAGTTTCTTTTAAATGATCATTTGTACTCATAACTTCCTTTTTAAGGGAATTAAGGTTAGAACTTCCACCTTCATAAAGATTGATTTCAATGGATTCTTTCCTATCTCCAAAAGCTAGGTTATTACAAACAATCCTCTTATTATTCTTGGTATTCTTTACCAATTCTAGAAAAGTCTTTCTCACAGGTTCAAATGAATAGATCGTTGCTTCCGGAAATTTTTCATTATAAATTACCGCAGTTTGTCCCGTATTTGCTCCAACATCAAATACTGTTTTCAATGGCAGACAAATCTTGTACTTCAAATCGTTAAAACGATCACAACCAACCGGAAGGTGGTCTTTTTTATATATCCAGTATCCTGTTGTTCGGATAATCCATTCTCTTACTTTCGTCTTAACCCTCATGATTTTCTATTTAAAATTTCTGCTTAGAATTGGCAAAAACCTAGTTAAAGCTTTCGTAGAAAGTCGTTCAAAATTTTAAAATAAAATTTTCCTGTCTTTCCTATTAAAAAACTGAAATTCCGGAAAGATATCTTTTTCTGAAGCTCCAGAAACTGAAGCCACTGAGTTTATTTTTTATAAAAAAGGAGAATACCTTTTTTGAAAAGTCGACTTATTATAGCCTCCACCTTTCACTGGCATTATGGAACAGAATAGGAGCTTTTCAGCTAAAAATGAGCTTACCAATACCAGTTGGTTACCTTGCTTCTGCAAATGTTTTTTTGATTGCGAAGAAAACATCTCTGCACCCCGTAATTGGGACTTTTGGATCAGTTGAAGGATTTTCATTGTCAAAGTATATCTTCAAGATCACCCAACGAAAGATCCCATTTATCCAGAGCTAGTTTTGGCTGATAATATACAAAACGATAGTTATTTGTCTTTAATGAAATAGACAATGTTTTTCCTAATTTATTCGAATGTTCTAGGTCCACCACAAAAAACACTTTTTCATGGGCTAAAATACCCTTTATCAAAGTATTCCTTTCTTCTACCCTCCCGCTTTTCTCTAGTACCACCAAGGACCGAAGACCTTTAATAGTTTTCACCTTGTAAATACAATGATTATTTTCTGTTGAGTTTTTAAGAAAGGCTATTTTATAATCTCTTTTTGTTTTTACACTAAAACGCCATTTAAAATATTCCTGACTCTTTAATACAGAAACATTGTCATAACCGGATTGAGGACTTTCATTAATTGATGAATCGAAATTATCAAAACCAAATTTTAAATCAATTTTTTTGCTAAATAGAACAGGCTTGATATTATAATTTATTGGTTGGATTTCTTTCCATCCCTTTTTTAAAAACCCATTTACACTATTTTCATTAGGAGTACCAAAAATCAGAGAATATTCATTATTATCAACTTTTTCATGAGCCATGGAAATTAGCTTAGAAAATATCCCCTTTCTCCTTCCCCTTGGCATTACTGCTGATTCACATGACCTCAAGGCTTTAACGGGCCCTCCGTTTATCATCAATGTGTAGATCATGAAAAAATTACATCCAACAATTCCCTCATCATCCCTGGCTATAAATCCTAAAGATTTACCAAACACATTGTCCTCATGTTTCCAATCAAAAATCGTTTGATCAATACCTTCCTCCATACATTCATTTAAAACAGATATTACTTCCGTTTTATGCTCTTTATTGTAGGCTTCATATATTATTTCATTCATAAGTCTTTACATTTAATTTAGTAAAATTTTAAACAACCAGGTCTGAATTCTCTTATGTAACTCAACAACTCCTGTAGTATCTTACTTATAATCAATTTTCCTAATTTTCATTCTCCTTTCTATAACCGGTACATATCTTCTTATAAAAATTCGCCATCCCATCAACCATAGCTTCCTCAGTGAACTTTTTTTGAAATATCTCGAAGGAATAACTTCCAAATTTTTTCCTTAACGAGGGATCATTTTGAAAAACCTGTATTTTTTCTGAAAGATCCTCAGATTTTTTGGTTTCAAAAAATAAAGCATTCTTATTTCCTTGTGCTACCTCTTTGTGTTCTTCAATATCACTTAATAACAAGGGTAATTTCACAGACATAGCCTCAATTACACTCCCCGGCAAGCCTTCATATAATGAAGCAGAGACATAGACATCAGCCTTCCGTAAAATGGTAAAAACATCACTTAAATATCCGCAAAATTCCACTGTGTTCTTCAAATCATGCTCATGAATAAAATTTTTTATTGCTTCTGTGGCAGCTCCTTCCCGTCCAATGATTTGTAACTTTAATTGTTTTTTATGAGGAACAATTGCTTTCAGGAGATAAATAAGTCCTTTTTGATATTCTTGTCTAGCCAATGTAACCAAATACAGCTTTTCATTATTTTTCAAATCCCTCTGGTCATTACTGGGAGGATATGGTCTTCCCCTTTCTACCACGGTATAGGCAATTTCTCTACCATACACATTAATATAATGTTTGGCAACTGCATGACCTACAGTATGGAAATGATCCACCATCCTTGAGGTAATTTTATCCAAATACTTAATGCCATAGCTCTTAAGCCTCAAAGACCGACTTTTAAAGTCCCGATCTTCGGAATAAGTTTTGTTTACCAGACTCTCTACAAGCAGTGTTTTTTTTCCAACAGATGCGAACCGGCCGATCATATTAGATTCAAATAAAATGGTATGAACTATATTGGGTTTATAAATAGATATTAATTTACTAAAGTTCTTTACCCGGGATAGAAAATTTTGCCCAGGTAATTTGGTGACTTCAATGCCGTTCTCAGCTAATTCTTCATAACATCCCGGCATATACTTTTCCAGATAAACACATTTGAAATTAATATCCTTATATTTCTGATTAACCCCTAATATAAATTTGGCAGTTGAATTTTCTGCTCCTCCTCTTCCAAAGGAATTTATAAGAATTAAAATTTTCATTTTTTTACTTTTCTAAAGAAACCCGATACTCTTTTTATTACAGGTAAAAACTTCCCATGCCAACCACTCAGTATAAATCGCAGCTTCCACATAGAAGTACTGTCATTAACTATTAAGCGGGAAATTCTTAAAGGACTGACATTTACTTTATTTACTTTATGATCAAATAAGAAAGCAAGCTTCACTCCATTTTTCTTTAAAATTTCTTCAGAAATTTCTGAATAATTTCCATTGGGATAGGCAAAAGTGTCAGCAGCTAAACCTAGGTGGGTTAAATTTTTTTTTGATTCTACCATTTCATTCTCTAACTCTTCAACCGTGCATTGATCAAACATAGGATGAGTGTGAGAATGATTTGCAATGTCCACCCCTCCAAATTGCAATTCTGTTAATTGGACAGAAGTTAATTGTGGATAGACAGGAGAAGATTTTTTTGATTTTTCGCGAAGTGACTTCAAAAAGTCAAGTCTCCTTCTATTTGTCCAATTTTTTACTTCCCATACCTTTTGATTTCCTTTCTCCGTTCCGATATAGTATTCTATTTCATCCCACCAGAATGGAATTGCTGTATCTATTAAATCGGTGATAATAAAAATAACTGCAGGTATATTATATTTTTTTAAAATGGGAAAAGCATTCTCATAAACAGTCACATCACCATCGTCGAAAGTGATCAACAAGGCATTTTTTGGTAAATCCTGTTTATCCAACAGGTATCCCCTCAAAGCTTTTAAGTTTATGAGTTGATATCGCCTTTTGAGAAAATCCAATTGCCTTTCAAATCTCTTCTGATCATTGACCTTATGATAAGCTAAAACTCTAAGATTTTTATTTCGGAATATGTTGGTCAACGGTCTTATTTTAGAAGTTTGAGGCAAAACTGGTATGAACAATGTCCATGAACTAAGTCTTGTATTTTTTATTTCAGGAAGATAATTTTTGATGCATATAAGAAGCAGTTTTTAACGGCAAGAATTCATATGCTAATCTAACAATTTTGATTTTAGCATTCCTCATTGATTTGGGAATCTTATTATAATAAAATCTCGCTGCTGTTATATCTGAAAGATGATAATTTAACCACATCATTTTGTAGTAATAACGTTGTTTCAATTGCATGTTATTGTCAATTACTGAAAAGTGCTGTTTCAGAAAAATATTATACGCCTCCCCAATCTTCTTATAATTTTTAGATAGTCGATCACTTCCGGCCTTTCGAATATTTATTAAAATTTCTTTGGAATAAGTGTAATCAAATTCCTGAACAGTCCTCAGAAAAAATTCAGTATCCTCTGCAGCAGGTAATTTTTCATTAAAATAGCCGCAGGTATCAAATACTTCTCTCTTAAATGATATTCCAGAATTCGTTCCTATATGAAGTGAATTTAAAAAGGTAAGATAGGGAGTCTCAAGCCTTTGGGGCACCCAGGAAAATTCTTTGTTGGAGTTTTCGTCAATATATCGAACTCCTGTCCACATAAAACCAACTTCTTTAGAACTGTTCCTCAATAAATTATAACTGTTTTCTAAAAATTCAGGTTCATAAAAATCATCACTATCCAGTAAAGAAATGTATTCACCTTCACTTTTTTTAATTCCGTAGTTTCTTGCAACGGCAGGACCAGAATTTTTTGATAATTTAAAACATTTAATCCTGGGATCATTAAAATTTTGAATTACGTCCCAGGAATTATCTGTAGAACAATCATCTATCAAGAGGAGTTCAAACGAGGTAAAAGTTTGAGACATCACACTTTGAACTGCATTATATATAGAGCTTTCCCTATTATAAACCGGTACTACTACAGAAATTAAACCTGTTTTTGTCATTTAATTGTTGTTAAATAAATCATTTTAATAAGTGCCTTTACATTTAGAGGTCTGGATATCCAGGATTTCAAATAGAACCTGGAAGATATTTTATACCTCGACATTTTCTCTAGCAAGTAACCAAAAAAATAAAAAACCTTTGATAATTCTTTAGGGTTATCTTTATAAAGTTCATTATGTTTCCTATAGGAATAGACAAGTGACTTAAATTGATTTTCTAAGGTATTGCTTTTTCTTTTCTTTGTGCCTTGGAGGTAAGTTGATAGAACTTCAGGTATTATTTTTATTTTCAGATCCTCTATTTGACAAATTCTCAACCCCAGTTCATAATTTTCTCCAAAAGTAATATTCGTATCATACATTCCTACCTGTTCTACTAAGCTCTTCTTATAACAAATACTTCCGGCTAAAAAATTCGAAGTGCGATGTTTGTATAATGAATTTTGCCTTATTGGTTTAGAAATATGTTCATTACCATCAACAACTGTTTTCATCGACCAGGTTAATATGTCATATTCGCTAAAAGCATTGCTAATTAGTTTTTTCAATAAGTTAGCATGTAGTATATCATCTCCATCCAAAAAGATAATAAATTCAGCCCTGGATTTTAAAATACCTGTATTGCGCGCATGACCAACTCCGGAATTATTCTGGTAATAATATCTTATTCTGTCATCACTTAGAAATGGAAGAATGAAACTCTCTGTATCATCTGTAGAGCCATCGTTAATTACAATTAATTCCCAACACCCGGCGCTTTGGTTTACAACACTTTCAATAGATCTCTGAATCTTTTCTCCAGAATTGTAAGTAGGAATTATGATTGAAAATTGAGTCATCAAACAATTTAATTTACAGAGACATTTTTTTTATTAATCATGTGATCTTAGGACTATTTAAGATATACCAGGTATAATGACTTAAGCCAAATTTTTATATTGAAAAAAAATGCCGGAAATTCCTTCTTTTTAATAGGATAAAAAAAGTAGTAAGTTATGGATTTTAATAGGTAAGTATAAGTGACCTGGCTGCCGGTTTTGTTTAGCTTTAATTCCTTAATTGCCATATATCTTGCTAAACACTGGTGTTTACTAAAGGTTGCATAATTCCTCTTGAAAAACATTTGATCATCGTGTTTTCTCACAAGTACTAAAACCCTGTTTACAAGACCCACTTTGACGTTTTTAGATAAGTGTTTGATGATCATAAGAAATTCTTGAGAATTTCTTAATTTATCAAGATAAGGCTGTGCGTCTAAAATATCCCGCCGCCACAATCCATCATTGTTGCAAAACCTTATCTTACCTACAACAAAATTCTCAAGAAAATTTGGCTGACCGGGAAAAGTGTGATGCCAGTAATCTCCAAGAATTTTTCTACCGGTTCTTTCGTCTTCTTTAAAGAATCTGGACCGGCAAAAAACCACGTCATATTTGTCACTAACTATTTCATTAAGTTGGATCTCCAAACATTCTGGTTCTAATATGTCATCAGAATCCAGCCATTTAATGAATTTACCATTAGACATTTCAAAACCGTAATTTCGTGCATCATTTCCACCTTTAAGCATGTCATGAGGTCTTTTATAATATTTTATTCGTTCATCTTCTAAAAAAGGAGCTACAACTTCTCGGGTATTATCCGTTGAACCATCGTCAACAATAATTAACTCCCAGTTGGTAAAAGTTTGGTGAATTACAGATTGTAAGGTTTCTGCTATTAAACAGCCTCTATTATAACTGGGAATTACAATACTTACTAAGGAAGAGTCTTTACTTTTATTCACAGTAACTTAATATTCTAAATTAACTTTTTTCTTAACTGAAGAGTTCTTAACAGCACACTACAAGAATTTTATTTAAATAAATTTTTATAAATTTTATTAAAAGATTCTGGAGAGAATTCTTTCATAATGATGTCTCTATTATTCTTTTGTTCAGAAAGTGTCAGAGGCTCAAGATCTTTCTCATTATTAAAATCTGTTTCCCAACTAAATAAAATGAGACCTAAATCACGATAATATCTAAGCAGATTATTTTGTTCTCTTAAAAAGATTTTTGACCCCAAAGCTAGTAGATATGTTATATTGCCCGCTCCTTCCTGTCGTAAATGACCAAAAAAAACGACATCTACGGTTTTCATTTTTTGAAAGTATAATGTTTGATCCATAAAAAGTTTTAAAGGCTCATATTTGTCTTTAAAATTTTTTAAGCAGAAATTATTTACTTCCTGTATTGTTTGTGGTGATCCATAACTTAGGGGAACAATTAAATCGGAAAATGAGTTTTTAATCTGTTCATCATTTAATTTACGCAATATTGTTAGATGATTACCTGAAGTAGAACCGGAATTATTTACCATAATTACTTTACTTCTAGTCTTGAAACCATCAAAATTAGACGTAAAATCGTGGGTAGATCCGTAACCAAACTTCCTATATTCCGCTTTTGTATCGAAATTATTTTTAAGCAACAGGTAATCATAATAATTCCAAAAACAGAAAAAATCCAAATTCTTGATAAATGTTTTTAATTTTCTGTTTTTTTTAAATTCTAGTATATTAAAATAAAAACCCCGCAGTAAGCGCTTAATTTTTGCCTGAAAAATATTGACCTCTTTATCATAAAGTTGATATCTTCCTGTTCTGTGTAAAAAGTTATATATATCAGCTCCATAAAAGATCCAAAAGACTCTAAATTTAATCTTCTTCTTTAATTCGATAATGAGATTAAGCTTGTAATTATCTAAAAAATGTACAAGAAGGTTTACCGCTTTTTCACCTTTTGTTTCTGATATAATAAATTTTTCAACCTCCTTATTGTTAAAGTCAAAGGTGAAAATATTATGGGCGGGATGCACATACTTCAAACTTTTTTTGTGTGGATTGTTAACTATAAAAATATTGCAGTTTGGGTAATGGTTTTCAAACCTTTCCCTAGCAATATTTATAAATTTTTCATCATTGCAGAGATGAATATTTAACATTTTAATTTTTTATTATAATGAAATTCTATTTTGGAATATTTTCGAAAATAAATTATCAGGTTCACCCTTTCAAGAATTATAAATTATCCGGTTACACGATTTTATTTTTCTACAATTTTCAGAGGCCTTATAGTCTTCATCATTTTTAAACCATCCTCAAAATTGAGGTCTTCTTGCTCATAGCTGTTGAAATTTAATAGGTCAA
This sequence comes from Salinimicrobium xinjiangense DSM 19287, assembly GCF_000423585.1. Classification (GTDB taxonomy): domain Bacteria; phylum Bacteroidota; class Bacteroidia; order Flavobacteriales; family Flavobacteriaceae; genus Salinimicrobium; species Salinimicrobium xinjiangense. Next base: position 235,926 of record NZ_AUIG01000001.1, on the reverse strand, counting down.
CAAGTACTTTTGGTAAATTGGCTCCAGCTAAGTGAGTGAAAGGATATCCCCCGCCAAAGCGACAATTCATTTCCAAGATGTAAATTTTATCTTCTGTTAAAAACCAATCAGAATCCATATTCCCAATATGTTTCATCTTTTCGGATAATTTTTTTCCTAAATTCTGAAGTTCAGTGTGGTTCTCTGTTATGGCACTATCAGTTTCACCAGATCTCATGGCCGTTTTTATCTTCACAAAGGTTTTTAAATGCCTGCCTTCCAAATCATTAAATATATCCAGACCGTATTCCTGCCCATTCACCCATTCTTGAACAAGTACTGCCTGTTCTAATTCGGCACGGGACTCAAATTGTAAGTATGAATCTTCAATTTCTTTTTTTACTTTTTGGTAAAAAACTTCTAACTCCAGAAGATTATCTGCTTTATATATTCCGATTGATCCCATTCCCCATCTCGGCTTTACAACCACGGGAAAATCTAAAAACCCTTTTTCTACTGCATTTTTAGCTTTCTTTAAATCTACATAAGTTGAGGGGGTATTAAATCCATTTTGCACCAGGAAATTATAGGACTTCCATTTATCATTACAAATCTGAGTAACCTCATAATCGGAAACTATGACAATTACTCCGTTTTTTTTAAACAGATCCTTTGACTTAGCAAGTATCGGCAGGTCTATATCAAAAAGTGGAATTATGGCATGGATGTCTTTTTTTTTGACATATTCTAGTAAAAAAGATATATAATTTTCGTCATATATTAGTGGAGTAATTACATAATCATCGGCCACATTCAGAGCAGGTGAAAAATGGGAATTAGCGGCAAATACTTTTCCATTACCATTTAAGGCTTTTTTAAAATAGTCTACCATGTAGGTTCTTCTTCCTGCCGAGGTTAATAGTATATTCATAATCTTAATTAAAGCTATAAGCTGATTTCCAATAATATATCTTTTTCCTGTCTGCTTATTTCCATAAAGCCCATTTTTTTGTAAAGTAGAATAGCCCTTTCATTATTTTCCCAGGTTTTAATTTGAACTTTTTTCATTCCTTTTTTTTTAATAACCCCCAATGCTTCGGAAAGTAAATATTTTCCTACACCTTGTCCCTGATAATCTTTCTTAATACCAACCAGAGGGATGTACGAAATATAATTTTGTATATCATTTGCATAAAACATTAGAAAACCAAGAATTTCGCTTCCTTGGTGAGCCACCAAAACAACACCATACTTCATTACCTTATTTAAATATTCCTCAAAGGTATTGAGGTTGCTTTTCTCCAGTATTCTTCTTCTTAGGCTGGGATCAAAAGCTGTATCCATTTCCTCGAGAATTTCAATAACTTTCAATTTTGAAGAATTAGTCATTGAGATTTCACACACCGCTGTCATTTCACTCTCCATAGGAATTAATAATTTCGGTTATAGTTTTCATATCTTCTACATCAAGACCTTGATAAATGGGTAGACACATTATTTTTCCGGCAATGTTTTCAGATAAAGGCATGCGAGAGTTATTGAGGTATTCTAAGGTATTTAAAGATGGATAAAAGTATCTTCTTGGAAAAATTCCATTTTTATTTAATACTTCTTGAATTTCCAAAAGACTTTTTTCACTCTCAAAGATAACTGGATAATAACTGTAATTCCACTTTGAGTTCTTTCTGAGCTTTAATTTTTGCACCTTACTTGAGTCCAGATGAGCATCATAATAACTGCAAACTGCCTTGCGGTCCTGTGTAATCCTTTTTATATAAGATAAAACTGTAAGTCCCATTGCAGCCTGTAATTCGCTCATTTTTGCATTAATACCAACTCCATAAAACTTTTCAGGACCATTATGGCCAAAATTATGACTATAATTTAGCTTATGATTGAGTTCTTCATTTTTACAGAAGATCGCCCCCCCTTCCCCGGTATGGAATAATTTTGTTGCATGAAAACTACAGGTGCTTATATCCCCATATTCAAAAATGGATTTTCCCTTGTATTTTACTCCAAAGCAATGTGCAGCATCGTAAATAACCTTCAAATCATGCCGTCTCGCTATGTTCTCTATTTCTTCAACATTACAGGGATTTCCAAAAACATGTGTGGCCAGGATTGCTGTTGTCCTTGGGGTAATAGCGGCCTCTATCTTTGTTTCATCTATAGTAAGATATTCCGGATGGATATCTACAAAGATTGGTTTGCAATTTTCCCAGACTATGGCAGAGGTGGTGGCAACGTAGCTAAATGGTGTAGTAATGATCTCGCCCTTACCTCCTAATACTTTAAGTGCAATCTGTAACGGTAACGTACCATTGGTCATCAAGGTGATATTGGTAACCTCAAGATGCTTCTTAAGTTTCAGTTCAAGTTCTTTGACCAGCTCCCCCCGGTTTGTCAACCATTCATTCTCCCATATTCGTTTTAGTTGGGCCTGATAATCCTCTATAGGAGGAAAAAATGTTTTTGTTACAGGGATCATCTGCTAGTAATTAAATTTTTTAAATCTGTTAGACTGCTCAGTTTAAAAATCATTGCACTGGATAAATAAACGCTTAAACCTATAACCCCTCCCAGGAGTAGTCTGAAAAGATCAGAAAAGAGGAAAAATTGGAATATGTCAAATAGAAGTACCGTAGCACCCGCCAAAGACGCTAATAGAATTGCAGGTAATATATCCTTAAGTTGTTCCAGTGCTGAGTAATCCAAAAATTTACCGGTGTAATGTGTGTTTATAACAAGTGAAATTAAGGATGTACAGACCTGTGCCCATAAAAGTGCTATAATTCCATATTGTATGGCAATAATTATAGCAACTACAATTATTAATTTTTTCATCACTTCTAATTTCAAAAAAAGATCACTTCTACCCTTAACCTTTAAAATGTTTAGATTATAAGCGTGAATTGGATATAATATTCCTGTAATACATAAAATTTGAAAATAAGGAACCGCAGGTAACCACTTTGCTGTAAAAAGGAAGCGAAACAAAGGTTCTGCCAGAACTCCAAGAAATACCAAGGTGGGAGTAATTATGAACACAACCATTTGCATTAATTGTTTGTAGACTCTCTTTAGTCTAATATTATCATTCTGCATTTTTGCAAATAAGGGAAAGGTAACTTTATTTAAAGCGTTAGAAATGTTAACAACAGGTAGCTGTTTCATTGTTTGTGCGCGGGTATAAAATCCAACTTGTCCCGCAGAGAAATATTTTCCAATTACAACAATATAAATATTATTAAATGTTGTATTTAATAATTCTGAAAAGGTTAATTTATACCCGTAATTGAAATGCCTTTTGAATTTATTAATATTAAAAATAAAATCGGGAGTCCAACCGGAAAAAATCCACAACTGAATGGTACTAACTATTACTCCCACTACAGTGCTCCATACCAGACTCCATACACCGTAATCCATATAAGCCATGGTAATGCCAACCAAACCTCCTATAATAGTGGCAGGTAGAGAAATTAATGCCTGTATTTTAAAATTCATTTCTTTAGTCAACCTCGCATTTTGAACTGCAGAAAAAGCTGAAAAAATGAATGTGAGACACAGTACCCTTATCATTCCGGTTAAAATTTCTCTTTCATAAAATTTTGCTATAAATGGTGCGGCAAAATATATTAATAGGTAGATAAAACAACTTGCGATAACATTAAAGAAAAATACGGTCGAGAAATCTTCCTGATCCATATCCTCCCCTCTAACGAGCGACTGGCCAAGTCCTGCATCCATTAAAGTTTTTCCTATAGCCATAAATATAGCAATCATACCTACCAAACCAAATTCTTCGGGCAAAAGAATCCTGGCTAAAATAAGGGAAACAATAAAGCCAATGATTTGATTCCCAAATTGCTGGGCAAAAGTCCACACCAGACCTGAAGTGGCTTGTTTTCTTAACGACATTCTGTTCTTTCTCTAATTACCTCCTTTAAATATTCACCATATTTGGATTTAGCATACTGTTCCATTGCGGTATTCAATTCTTCAATTCCTATAAATTTTCTTTCTAGGGCAACCTCTTCAATACAACCAATCATTCTGCTCTGTCTGTTTTGAATTACTCTTATGAATTCGGTAGCATCATCAAGGGACTCCACCGTACCCGTATCAAACCAACTCATTCCTCGAGTCATTACCCCCACTTCCATTTTTCCTGCATCCAGGTACATTTGATTTATCGTAGAGATTTCTTTTTCCCCTCTTGCCGAAGGCTCAACTTTTTCAGCATATTTCACCACACTATTATCAAAAAAATATAAACCGGGAACAGCATACTTCGATTTTGGCTTTAGTGGTTTTTCTTCTATACTGATCGCTTTATTATTTCCATCAAATTCTACCACCCCATATCTTTCGGGATCCTTAACAGGATAAGCAAAAATTGCAGCTCCATCTACCTCTGTTTTACTTCTAAGAAGGGAGCCTAAGCCATTCCCGTAAAAAATATTATCTCCCAGAATGAGAGCGACTTTATCTTCTCCAATAAACTCCTTTCCTATGATAAAAGCCTCTGCCAAGCCATTAGGAGTTTGCTGGACCTTATATTCAAATGTACAGCCGAGTTGAGACCCGTCTCCTAATAGTTTTTGGAATAGCTCCTGATCCTCGGGTGTAGTTATAAAAAGAATTTCTCTAATTCCAGCCAGCATCAGTACAGACAATGGATAGTAGATCATAGGTTTGTCGTAAACCGGTAACAACTGTTTACAAACTGCTATGGTTATCGGATAAAGTCTGGTGCCTGAACCCCCTGCCAATATTATTCCTTTCATTATGGATTCTTAAATTTTTCTAGGGTTTTACCTATCTATTGTGGTTATTGGGTAATACTTTTTTACAGAAGAACAATTCATCTCTCCAACTTCTTTGGTAAAAACAGCTTTTCAAAACTTCTCTGATGCAAAAAAAGTCCAATTAAGCTTTCAAAAAAGTGTGTGCCAAAATCATATTTCCATGCCTTTAAGCTAAAGACCCTTTAAAGTTTAACATTTTTTCAATATGAGAGTTAAAGTGCGTAATAAGATTTATACCATTCAACAAATTTCTGAACACCTTTTGAAATTGGAGTGGATGGAGAATATTCATAATCCTTCTTTAATTTACCCACATCAGCCCAGGTTCTATTTACGTCCCCTTTTTGCATAGGCAGCATATTTTTTTTGGCGGTAATACCTAATTGATGTTCTATTTCTTCGATAAATTCCATTAACTTGACTGGCTTACTATTTCCTATGTTGTATAAACTATGTCCTTGGGAATTATCAGCCTTTTGAATAATTTGATATATACCCTGAACGATATCATCTATATAAGTGAAATCCCGTTCCAGATTCCCATTATTAAAAACTTTAATTGGACGATCATTTAATATGGCATCTGTAAATAAAAACATGGCCATATCCGGACGCCCCCAGGGACCATATACAGTAAAGAATCGTAAACCGGTTGTTTTAAAGCCATACAGATGGCTGTACGTAAAGGCCATCAATTCATTACTCTTCTTTGTAGCTGCATACAGACTTATTGGATGGTCCACATTATCTTCTGTAGAGAATGGAATCTTTTCATTTTGACCATAAACGCTGGAACTACTGGCATAAATAAGATGTTTCACCTGGAAATTTCTACAACATTCCAATAAATTAGCAAATCCAACGAGATTACTATCCACATAGGCTGTTGGATTCTCTATGCTGTACCTTACTCCGGCCTGAGCAGCCAGATTAACTACTTTGTAGAACTTCTCCTGAGAGAACAAGGCAGGGAGACGGATACGATCCTCAAGGTCTAATTTGATAAACCCAAAGTTCTCAAATTTCCCACTCCGGATCAATTTATTGTATTCCGATACCTTTTTGGAAGGAATGCCTAACTCCAGAAGCCGATCTATTTTGAGCTGAGGATCATAGTAATTATTCAGGTTATCTAATCCTACAACCTGATAACCTTCTTCAACTAAAATTTTGGATAAATGAAAACCGATAAAACCTGCCGAACCTGTGACAAGAATCTTCCGCCGATCTTTAATCTCTGACATTTCTTTTCTTAAAATTTCATCGGCAAAGATAAAGGATTAGGCTGAAGACGACCCTTATTTAGTCTTAAAGAACTGTGAAAACCACAATAATAGTTATGACCAATAGTCAGGAGATACTTGTGGAAGCTTTTTTCCCTTTTAAACATTTTAAAATCCGTATCCAAATGATCAACCCGTATACTGTGCTGCTGAAATTGTTCTTAGTACCTTTTAAAAAATATATTATTCACAATTACGAAATAAGTTCAAACAACCTTCTTGTAATAAGACTAACAGTCTTATTTTCCAACTCATAAAAAAAAGGAAGCCTTACAACACAGTTCGTATATCTATCTGAGTTCTTCAGGTGTCTACCGTCATGTTTCATTTTGTAAAAAGGACTTTTATGCAGGCTTAAATAGTGGAATACTGCCATTATTTTATTCGATCTTAATCCGTCTAATATTCTATTTCTTTGTTCCAGATCCTTACAAATCAGATAAAACATATGGGCATTATTGGTTGCAAAGTCCGGTATTGATGGGAGCTGTATATTGTTCGCTTTCGCCCACTGTTTTAAATCGCTATAATAATTATCCCAGAGGTCATGTCTCCTGATCTGAATATCCTCCAGGTTCTCTAACTGAGCCCAAAGAAATGCCGAAATAATCTCTGAAGGTAGAAAAGAACTTCCCATTGATATCCAGTTATACTTTCCCACTTCTCCCCTAAAAAAAGCAGAACGATTCGTTCCCTTCTCCCAGATAATTTCTGCTTTGTCCATTAAGCTTGGATCATTGATAGCCAGCATTCCTCCTTCTCCACTAATGATATTCTTAGTTTCATGAAACGAAAAGGCGGCTAAATGACCTATTGAGCCGAGTGCTTTTTTTTCTCCATCTTTCCCTGTATAAAAACCATCAATTGCCTGTGCAGCATCTTCTACAACATAAAGTCCATATTTATTCGCCAGGGACATTATTTTATCCATGTCACAGGCGACTCCCGCATAATGAACCGGAACGACGGCTTTTGTTCGGGCAGTAATCAAAGCTTCAATGGCATTTTCGTCTATTCCCGGATGGTCTTCCCTGCTATCTGCAAATACTATTTTGGCACCTCTTAAAACAAAGGCATTGGCCGTCGAAACAAAGGTGTAGGACGGTATTATCACTTCATCCCCTGGTTGAATATCGATGAGTAGAGCAGCCATTTCCAGGGCATCTGTACATGATGTGGTTAGCAAAACCTTTCCAAAACCATAACGCTCTTTTAGAAAATCCTGACACAATCGGGTGTATTTGCCGTTTCCGGATATTTTACCTGTATTTACGGCATCTTCAATGTAGAAAGTTTCTTTGCCTGTTAAATATGGTTTGTTAAATGGTATCTTTTTCATCCTATCTGAGCCGGGTTCTGAATTTTTTGAAGTGGCACGGATTACCATTCAGGTCCTCCATCTCAATAAGCCTCACCGCATTTTTACCACAGAGTATTACAGGATTATTCCTTTCAAACATCAGCATTTTCCCCGGTGCTTCAATTTCTGAAACGACCTTGTCAACTACTTCACATTCCAGGATGCGAATTACCTGATCATCTTCTGTTCTTGTTTTTGCACCATCAAAAGGATAGCCAACAGCATCAACAAATCGCACGATATCTGCAGCCTCATCTGTCCAGTTTATAAAGTAATCCTCTTCATTCCTCCAAATACTATAAGTTGCCTGCTCAGGATCCTGAGGCGTACTATTTAATTCCTTTTTATTTATAAGCAGCTCCACAATATTAAGAACGATGTCAACATATAACCCGGCAATTAAATCAATTGCCGTCCGGATCTTTAATGGGTAATTTATATCAATTTTTTTCTGACTGATAATATCACCTTCATCCATCCTTTCGGAAGCCCAAAGTGCCGTAACTCCTAAATGATCCTCCCCCTTAATAAGCATGTTTACTATTGGCGAAAACCCTCTGTATTTTGGAAGATAAGAATCATGGATAACTATTAAATTTAGCGGTTCTTTAATGAGCCATCTCCAACCTATTGCAATTGAATATTCACTTTGAACCGGCAACTTCCCACCTCTTTCTATATGCCTGATGCTGTGATGCTCACATAATTCTTTGATTTCGTCGTAGTAATCCTCCTGATTTCCCATGTCCTCCCCGCCCACTACAACATCAATATGTACTATGTACTCCTCTTTTGTCACCAGAGCCTTGAGAACTTCAAATCCTTTTTTGTTTAGTAAGTATAATGTTAGTGACATTATTGTTCCTTAATTATTTTCTCAATTATATAGATAGGTCGCTTTTTTACTCCTTCGAAAATTTTACCCACATACAATCCAATAATTCCTAATGTAGATAAAATAACCCCCGACAACAACCAAATGGAGATAATCAAACTGGTATAACCCAAGACCACCACATCGCCTTTTACCCATTTTATAAAATAGATCAGTGCAATCACTACTGATAAAAAGGAAATGAACAGTCCTGTTTTTACCACTAGGCGGATGGGTTTATCTGAATAGGCCAGAATAATGTCCAGGGCCAAATTGAGCAACCTCTTTAAATTATAACTGGTGTTTCCTTCACTTCTCGCGGCATGTTCCACCGGCACTACAACCGACTTAAATCCAACCCACTTCACCATGGTGGGGAAATACCGGATCGATTCCCGCATCGATACAATGGCATTCACTGCCTTCCTGCTATAGATCCCAAAATTAGCAACTGTTTCGTCCTGTTTGGATCCTGTCAAGTAGCCGAGAGTTCTGTAAAACATCTTCGAGAATAACTTCTTTACAAAACTATCTTTTCTATTAGATCTTCTGGCTATCACAATCTCAAAGCCTTCCTGTGCTTTATGATACAATTTTTCAATCTCTTCTGGTTGATCCTGCAGGTCGCAATCCATTACAACTACCCAGTCTCCATCAGCCTCATCAAGTCCTGCTGTTATTGCGTAATGTTGACCAAAATTCCGGCTCAATTTAATCCCAACCACTTTGCTATTCGCGCTGGCCTCCTTTTCAATCAGCTCCCAGGAGTTATCCTGTCCCTTATCTTCTACCAGGATAATCTCATAATCGGCAGTAATCTTCTGCACGCTTATTTCGATTCTGCTAATCAACTGAGGTATAATTTTTTCCGCATTGTATACGGGGCTAACAATTGACAAATGTGCCATAGGTATAGTTTAATGTGTTTCAGCTAAAAATGGTGTCTCATCTATTCCACTTTAATCAGTTTGCTTTTGAGAATCTATACTTTTTAGATAATATGTAAGTAAGCCTTTTTCTATCCTGCCCACTCCCATTCTTTGAAAATCACCCTCCAATGCACTGGTAAGAAAATTGGAACTTTCGGGGTAGGAATGTATAATAAATATTGCAAAATTGTCTTTTCCCTGCAGCATCTCTTTAATTTTTGCCCTACTGGTCAGATCATCAATGGATTGATGAAAAAAGCCGCTTATCACTACAGACCGGGGATACAGGTAATGAAAAATATGACTCTTATCCCCATAAAAATAAACTTTGATATCCCTGCTTCCTAGCTCTTTAACTTCGGCATCTATTGCGTCTAAAAATTGGGCCCTGAATTCATTAGTACGAATAGGAGAAAGCAGCTCGTGCCTGGGCACTACGTTCAGTGAGAGCAGATTCTTATCCTCATATATCCCGTAAAGTTTATTTACAAAGGAAAATGGGATCAGGACGAGGAGCAGTGTTGACCAGTAATTTTTACCTGCTGAATTTCCGATACTAAAAACGAATGGGAATAAGACAAACAATGAATAGCCTTTCAGAAGTCCGGTGTTTGAACCAAACAAATTAATAAATAGAAAAAGAAAGTACAGGACAAATATCTGAAGTTGCATTCCAGATCGCTTTTTCCAATGGAATATTTGGATACCTGTATACGATAAAACAACTGCAAAAATAAAAAGGGAATAATTAAAAATGTACTTCGTGGGAAGAAGATAATAACTCATAAAGATCAGAAGGATCAGTATAAGCAAGAGATAAGTGAAGACTTTTGAAATCCTTCTCCGTATTCTTAGGAACAGGAAATAGCTAATGAGAATGAAACTGAGAAAAAAGAATAATTGAATTCCATCCCGGAAATAATTTTGAAGGAGTTCTTTAATAAAATGGGAATCTGCATTTGCTGAAGCATTTATAAATGAATTCCAGCTTCCGTAGTACAAAGCATAACCCAAGGCTAATCCCAGAAGTGATAGCAATAGAAGAATCACCGCCTGCCAGCGGTACAACAAGGTCTTTGGAAAAGCACTTCTAAAAAAAAGAAACCAGAAAAAAATAATGGGTAAGACCAGAATATTAGGTAGTCTTACTAATACAGCGGCTGAACAGAGAATGGACAGAAAAAGGAGTTTAGAAAGCTTCGGTTTTTTTATGTGATAAATACAGAGGGTAAAGATCAATGACAGAAAAAAAATGCTGAGGGTGTCGTAGCCCAGAATGTTGACATTAAAAGGTAGAAAGAGAATTAAACCGCAGGCCAGATAGAGCATAATTTTGTTTCTGGAAAGCTGTGGCTTGAGAATGAGGAATGGAAAGAGGAAAGAAAGTAAGAGCAAAAGAGAATTGGCCAGCCGTAAAAAAATGATTTTAGGACCCAATAATTCGACAATCTCCTTTATGATCAGAGAACTACCAAGAAAGGGATAAAGATGTTGATCTCCGGCAGGATGAAGCGCCTGATTCAGGTGATAGAAACTATCAGTAAAATCGAGCCCGAAAAAGATACCTACGAAAAAAAAGGAAATCGACAGGAATAGAGATAAATAAGCAATAAGCCTCTCCTGGCGTCTATCTAAGATTTCAAAAATTTTCATTCGTAATTGTAATTATTCGGAAGCAATTAACTTATTGGTGATTACTTTTAACTGTTGAGGCTTAAGACCTGCATAAAATGGAAGACACAGAATTCTACTAGAAACCGATTCTGAAATTTCCAAACCAGGCAATTTCGTATAGGGCAGAGAATTTAAGGAAGGATAAAAATACCGTCTTGAGAATATTCCTTTTTCATTCAGAGCCTTCTGTGCTTTTAAAAGTTCCTTTTCATCAGAAAATATTACCGGAAAATAGCTGTAATTCCATTCTACACCATCACGAAGTTTGATCATATTAAGCTGAGTATCTATAAGAGCTTCTCTGTAAAAGTCATAGACCCTTTTTCTTTGTTCTATATCTGAATCTACATAGGGTAAAACTGCTAATCCCATTGCAGCCTGTAACTCACTCATTTTTGCATTGATTCCCAATCCTGAAAACTCTGTTGCGCTTTTGTGTCCAAAATTGTGCCTGTAAAAAAGCTCCTCGTATAGTTGGGGATCTTTACAAAACATAGCTCCTCCCTCTCCTGTATGGAATATTTTTGTAGCATGAAAACTACAGGTGCTTACATCTCCATAATTAAAGATCGACTGGTCTTTGTATTTTACTGCAAAACAATGCGCCGCATCATAGATCACCTTCAGCCTATGCTTTTTTGCTATTCTTTCTATCTCCTCCACGTTACAGGGATTACCGAAAACATGGGTTGCCAGAATTGCTGTGGTTTTGTCTGTAATCGCAGCTTCAATTTTAGTTTCATCAATGGTCAAATATTTAGGATGTATATCAACAAAAACTGGTGTGCAATTCTCCCATACGATTGCCGCGGTTGTGGCCACATAACTGAAAGGAGTTGTTATAACCTCCCCATTTTTTGCAAGTGTTTTCAAGGCAATTTGAATAGGAAGAGTTCCATTTGAAGTAAGAATGAGGTTTGGAGAATCCAGATATTCCTTAAGTGTTGCCTGTAACTCATACCAGAGTTTGCCACCATTAGCAATTTGATTTGACTCCCAAATCTGTTTCAGGTATTTTTGATACTTCTTCAATGGAGGGAGAAAAGTCTTAGTTACGTTGATCATCGCTTCAGAATCAAATTAGAAAGTTCAAACAGGCTAGTAAACTTAAGAATATACGCTGTAACCAGATACACAAGAGAACCAATAAATCCTCCAATTAGTATACGTAACAGGTACATCTGGTCCAGCAAAATAAATTGATCTACCAGAAAAATAGCAGTACCACCTAATAGAGAAAGCAGAAGTATGGGAAACACATCTTTTATCTGTTCCCAACCGGTATATGAAATAAATCTGCTCGTGTAACGGGCATTTATAAAAAAAGCCAGCAGAGAGATCAATACCTGCCCATACAGCAGTGCCATAATCCCAAATGGAATAGCAATTATTATAGTGAGAACAATAATAATTTTCTTGATCACCTCCAGTTGTAAGAAAAGATCACTTCTACCCTTTACATTTAAAATCGTGAGGTTATAGGAATGAAGGGGGAAAAGAATGCCGGTGATACAAAGGATCTGAAAATAAGGTACTGCAGGTAACCATTTATCAGTAAACAGGAAAATAAAAACCGGTTCTGCCAGTACTGCAAGAAATATCAGCACCGGACTAATTACAAAAACAACCATTAACATCAGCTTTTTATAAACCCTCTTTAGTCTTAATTCATCATCCTGGATTGAGACAAATAATGGGAAAGTCACCTTGTCCAGTGCCCTTGATATGTTAGTTACCGGCAATTGCTTCATAGTTTCTGCCCGGGTGTAGAATCCCACCTGTGCTGCGGAAAAATACTTACCTATGACAATAAGAAAAATGTTATTGAAGATCCTGTTGAGCAGATCAGATAAGGTCAATTTATATCCATAATTGAAATGTTTGCTGAACCTGGACCGGCTGAAAACTAAACGAGGCTTCCAGTTTGAATACCACCACATCTGAATGGTACTTACAACCGCGGTAGTTATACCACTCCACACCAGGCTCCAAACGCCGTATCCACTATAAGCCATCCAGATTCCGACAACTCCACCCATCACTGCCGCAGGAATAGCTATCACAGCCTGGGTCTTAAAATCCATTCGTTTGGTAAGTCTGGCCAATTGAACAGCAGAAAATGAGGTGATCACAATTGTTAAGCAATATACCCGAATGATATCAGTAAGGACAGGTTGTTCATAGAAGGCAGCAATAAAAGGGGCTGAAAGAAATACTAAAGCATACACTAGTAACCCGGCACCAACATTAAAAAAAAATACCGTGGAGTAATCTACCTCATCACAATCGGTATCTCTTATAAGAGATTTGGTAAGTCCGCCATCCAAAAGTGTATTACCCACAGCTACCACTACAGCGATCATTCCTATTAAACCAAATTCTGCGGGAAGTAAGATCCTTGCCAGGACAAGAGAAACCACAAATCCAATGAGTTGATTTCCGAACTGTTGAGTGAAGGTCCAAACCAGACTAAGGGCGGCTTTTCTTTTTAAAGACATGTAAAGTTCACTGGTTTTTCTGAATTCCTTTATTGTACTACGAATGTATCAATTTTTAATCATTCCCATGGAGGAAAAGGAATCGGGACCGCTTCACACCAAGCCCAAAGAACCAGGACTTCCTGGAACAGAAAAATTAATTGCCTTAGTTATCTAAAAAGACATATTTGATTAGCTTTGATATTGAAAACTCAACGGCTCGTGAAGAAAATAAAATTATGGTACTCTGACTTCTATGAAGGTTTTGATCCTTCCAGTAATTATTTACATGATCTTCTTAGCCTCCACTATGAGCTTATACTTGATAAGGAAAATCCCGACTATCTCATTTATTCCTGCTATGGCAAAGATTTTTTAAAGTATAAAAACCCGGTTAAGATCTTTTACACCGGAGAGAACCTTGTTCCGGATTTTAATCTCTGTGACTACGGAATAGGATTCAATTATCTGGAATTCGGAGACCGGTATTTCAGATATCCTAATTTTGCACTGATCCCGGACCAATTTGAAAAGCTCCTTAAGCAGAGATCTTTTATAAAAGAAGATGTTCAAAAAAAAGAATATTTCTGCAACTTCATTTATTCCAATTCACAGGCAGATCCTGCAAGAGATAATTTCTTTCATCTTTTAAGTAATTATAAAAAAGTCATGTCTCCCGGAAGGCATCTCAATAATACTTCAATGGATATTGGGGGCAGATTTACCAAAGACTGGATGTACACCAAATTAAAATTCCAGTCAAAATGCAAATTTACCATAGCCTTTGAAAATTCTTCTTCACCCGGTTATACCACCGAAAAGCTCATGCATGCCTATATTACCAATACGATTCCCATCTACTGGGGTAATCCTGAGGTAGTCAAAGATTTTAATTCTAATTCCCTGATTAACTGTCATGAATTCAGCAACTTTGAAGAGGTGGTAGAGAGGGTGAAGGAAATTGATCAAAATGATGAGCTTACGGCCGAAATTTTAAATGAACCTCCATTTCAGGGGAATGAAGTACCTGAAAACCTGAAGCAGGAAACCCTCGAAGAATTTCTCAGATCCATTTTTGATCAGGATCAGGAAAAAGCTTACCGAAGGCCCAGATTTGGGAGAATTGCAATTTATGAAGAGGATTTATTTAAAAACTTTCATTCGGGGAGGTCCGGTACTCTTAGTTCAATAAGGAAGTTTCTGAACCTCTAATAAAAAAGATTGCACGGATTTGGAAAGGATTACGCGGATTTTATCTGATTGCGCGGATTACGTTTGTTAGACTACCATTCCAGCCGCGACAGTCTTATTTTTTTCTGATTGCACGGATTTAATTAGATTTCACGGATTACGTTCGCTACACCACCATTCCTGCTGCCACTGTTTCGTTTGTATTTTCGTCTATAAGAATAATGCTGCCGGTATTTCGGTTCTCTCTGTAAGAATCGAGCATTAAAGGTCTTGTACATCTTATTTTCACTCTTGCGATGTCATTCATATATAAATCTTTGTCCTCACTTAAGCGCTCATATGAATTTATATCCACCTTATAGACCACCTCTTTGATCATTGCCCGCTGCTCGCTGGAAGTATGCATAACAGTATACTTTGCCCTTGGCTTAGCTGCATCATTGTTTAACCAACAAAGCATCACATCGAATTCCTGTGTGGGTTCCGGCTGATTATTTACTCTTACGATCATATCTCCCCTGCTCACGTCAATATCATCTTCCAGGCTCATGGCAATGGACATAGGAGCGTAGGCTTCTTCAACTTCTGTTTCACCTGAATTTATGGATCTTATTTTTGAAGTAAAACCAGAAGGTAAAACAGCTACTTCATCTCCCACTCTATAAATTCCGCTGGCTACTCGACCGGCATATCCTCTATAATCCCGATGCTCTTCACTTTGCGGCCTGAGAACGGTCTGTACCGGAAAGCGGGCGTCTATTTTATTAATATCACTGCTAATGTGCAGGGTTTCAAGGATATTCAGTAAAGTTCCTCCCTGGTACCAGAACATATTCTCTGATCTATTCACTACGTTATCTCCATCCAAAGCGCTGATAGGGATAAAGCGTACATCCTTCATTAGCAGTTTGGAAGAAAATTCCTCGAATTGACCAATGATCTCATTGAACCTTTCTTCAGAATAATCCACCAGGTCCATTTTATTGATACATACTATAAGATGTGGAATGTTCAATAAAGAAGCTATAAAAGAATGTCTTTTCGTCTGCTCGATCACTCCGTGTCGGGCATCAATCAAGATCACTGCAGCATTAGCCGTGGATGCGCCGGTAACCATATTCCGGGTATACTGAATATGGCCAGGCGTATCGGCAATGATAAATTTCCTCTTCGGAGTCGTAAAGTACCTGTAAGCTACATCTATAGTAATCCCCTGCTCTCTTTCATCCCTTAAACCATCAGTAAACAGCGCCAGATCCACTCCTTTGTGACCTTTCTTAGCACTTGTAGCACTAACCGATTCGAGTTGATCTTCAAAGATGGATTTTGAGTCGTATAAGAGCCGACCGATGAGGGTGGATTTCCCGTCGTCTACGGAGCCGGCGGTCGTGAATCGTAATAATTGGTTGTTATCTATATGCATTTGCCATTTAATTTGACGCGATTCCACGGATTATAGCGGATTACGCGGATTTGTTGTGTTGATAAAACGTTTTCAAACTAAACTTTTTTGACCGAAATTGACAAGTAAACCTAAGGGTAGTTCGGTGGATTTTAAATAATTGATCAACTGGGCTTCTACATCTTTGACCAGAAAGGAAGCTGCTTTGATCTCAAGAAGTATCTTATCATAACATAAGAAGTCAGCTACAAAATATTTCTTCATAGGTTGGCCTTCATACATCAGTCTTATTTTTAATTGTCTCTGAAAGTCTATTTTTTGAGATTTAAATTCCTTTTCCAATGCCTCCTGATACACCGACTCCAGGAATCCGGGTCCAAGATTTCTATGAACCTTCATACAAGCTCCTATGATTTTATAGGTCTTTTCCTCGTATAATAAAGCATTTTTGTCTCTCATCAATCCGCGTAATCCTTTTTAAAATCCGTGAAATCAGAAATATCCTTGTTTCTTCCTGTCTTCCATTGCCGTTTCACTCCGCTTATCATCACTCCTATCCCCTCTCTCTGTCTTTCTCATAGCAGAAACTTCCTGCACAATCTTTTCAAGAGTATCTGCTTCAGATTCTATTCCTCCGGTGATGGTGATGTCACCTAAAGTTCTGAAACGAATTTTCTTTGTATAGATCTTCTCCCCGGCTTCGAGTTTTAAATATTCTGAATTTGGGATCCAGGAGTTACTCCTCCATACTACCTCTCTCTCATGTGCAACATACAGGGAAGGTATCTTTATATTTTCTCTTTTGATATAATTCCAGACGTCCATTTCTGTCCAGTTACTTATAGGAAATGCTCTGAAATGCTCTCCTTCAAAATGTTTTCCATTCAGCAGATTCCATAACTCCGGCCGCTGGTTCTTTGGATCCCATTCCCCAAAATCGTTGCGGTGAGAAAAGAAACGTTCCTTTGCTCTTGCTTTTTCCTCATCTCTTCTGCCCCCACCAATAGCACAGTCGATCCTGTGTTCTTCAATGGTATCCAGAAGGGTGGTTATTTGAAGGGCATTACGGGTGGCGTTCTTTCCCCTTTCTTCAGCTACTCTTCCGTTATTGATCGACTCCTGAACGGAACCGACAATAAGATTCACCCCTAACTCTTTTACCAGATCGTCCCTGAAATAAATGGTTTCGGGAAAATTATGTCCTGTATCAACGTGCAGTAGAGCAAACGGAATTTTCGCCGGGAAAAATGCCTTTTTTGCCAGGTGGGTTACAAGAATTGAATCTTTCCCCCCTGAAAAGAGGATCACCGGGTTTTCAAACTGAGCCCATACCTCCCGCAGGATATAGATCGCTTCCGACTCTAATTCATCTAGGTAGTTGAGGTAATATTTACTCATTGTAATTCAATTTTTGTTGTAAAAAGGAAAAAAGTCTTTCTACGGCATCTTCAAGAGATTCATCTTCTGTTCTAATTTCAAAGTCTGGATCTTCCGGCGCTTCGTAAGGGGCACTGATCCCGGTAAAATTCTCGATCTCCCCTGCCCTGGCTTTTTTATAAAATCCCTTGACATCCCTTTCTTCACAAACACCTAGAGGAGTATTTACAAAAACTTCAAGAAAGTTCTCCTCTCCAATGACCTGTTTCGCCTGATCCCTATCCTCTTTTAATGGTGAGATGAAGGCAGTTATTGCTACCATCCCTGCATCTACAAAAAGTTTTGCCACTTCTGCTATACGCCGGTTATTTTCATTGCGATCCTCCCGGGTAAATTTCAAGCCTTTCGTAAGTCCGCTGCGAATGTTGTCTCCATCCAAAGAATAAGTCTTTACTCCGGCCTCAAAAAGGCGTTTTTCAAGGGCATTTGCGATGGTAGATTTCCCTGAGCCTGATAGTCCGGTGAACCATAAAACAAAGGAATTGTGTCCGTTTTTCCGGTTCCGGTCTTTTTGGGTGATGTGGTATTTATGTTTTACTATGTTGGGCATTGTTTATTGGTAAATTGGTTAATTGGGGATTGGTTAATTGGTTAATGCGTTAATTCAGAATTGAGTTTTTTAAACAAAATTTCCAGGTTTAATTTAAATTTCAGTTCAGCCTATTCAGACTGAAACTTCTAACTTCTACACTACCGGATGAGATTTGACTACGTCGAAGCTGCGCTTTCTCGTCGCCTCTTCATTTTCTCAAAAGTAAAGACTCTGTCGAAATGACAAGCATTCCACCTAAAAATCAATGATTCCTGTTCCTGATCACTGATCACTTATCTCCCCTCGTCTCCAAGTCCCCTCGTCCCCAAGTCCCCAGTCTCCAAGTCCCCTCTTCTCTAAGTCCCCAAGTCCCCAAGTCTCTCAGTCTCCCAGTCTCTATGTCACCCTTTAACCTGCTCCTTCACTTCCACTACTTCTTCAGCTTTATCTCTCCTTCCCGGCAGTCCGTAATCAACTCTATACCAGGTGCGTTCATGAAGATAGTAAAGGATCATTTTTGTGATGACCTCTGCTAATCCAATCTTAAATCCTGTAATAGGATTTCCGGTGATGATCCAGGCTAGAAGCATGGTGTCCATGGTGCCTACAATCCGCCATGATATTGTTTTGGCAATATGTCTCCTCCTACTGCTCCACTTTCCGGAGGATATAGAAAATTCTCCTTTAAACCAGAACCTTTCGTGAAAATAATACAGGATCATTTTAGTGATCACTTCAGCGAAACCGATCTTTAATCCGGTAAAGGCATTTCCGGAGATCAACCAGGCCAACAGGATAGTGTCCAGAGTTCCTACGATCCTCCAGGTAATGGTCTTGGCAATATGTCGCTTATGTGATTTATCTTTCATAAGAAACTACAAAGTTATCGTTTCTTAGATTTTCCCGGTTATAAGTAATGCTCTTACCGCTACCGTTGAATTTGCAGGAGAAACCTACCGCCTCACAAATAGCCTGTCCCGCTGCAGTATCCCATTCCATGGTGGGACCAAACCTTGGATAAAAATGAGCCTCTCCTTCTGCCAGCAAACAGAATTTTAAAGAGCTTCCTTTCGAAACCACCTGAACTTCCTGTTTTTTCTTTCTGAGTTCCTCTATGAAATCCAACGTTTCCTGATTCATGTGAGAACGGCTACCCACAATATTGATGCACTTTGAATCAGTTTGCGGCTGAATTTCTTTTGCTGATTTTAAAATATAATCGGCATCTAATGCTTCAGAAGGGACAGTTGCTTTATAAGCCTTTCTTTCTGAAACCAGGGTATAGTAAATCAATTCCAGGGCCGGAGCGAAAATCACCCCCAATTCCGGTCTTCCTTTCGAAACTAAAGCAATATTTACCGTAAATTCTCCATTGCGTTTTATAAACTCCTTTGTGCCATCAAGAGGATCAACGATCCAGCATTCCTTCCACTGCTTTCTTTCCTCATAGGAAAGTTCTTCATTTTCTTCACTTATTATTGGAATATCAGTAGGCTTTAAATAAGAGTTGATGATGTCATTAGCTCTTTTATCAGCTACCGTCAAAGGAGATGCATCTGACTTCATTTCCACCTGAAAATCTTCTTCCAGATAAACCTTCATTATCTCTTTCCCGGCTGCAATAGCAGCCTCTATTGCTGTTCTTAAATGTTCTTTCATCAGGAATCAAATATACACAGAGATTTAAAAGGGAGAAAATCTGAAAGACAAAAAAAAGACGCTTACCTCCTTTTATGTAAGGCTGATAAACGTCTCAATAAATCCGTGGAATCTCTATAATCCGCGTAATTCGTTTTCAATAAAAATCCGTGGAATCCGAAGTAAATCCGTGAAATCCAAAATTTAATTCCCTATAGCATAGAATTCGAAACCTATTTCTTTTTTAGTTTTCGGCTCCAGTAGCCTTCTCCCATCAAAAAGGAATGCCGGCTTCAACATCTGATCATATAGCTTTTGCCAATTCAGTTTTTTAAATTCATCCCATTCTGTAAGCACGGCAATGGCGTGTGCATCTTCACAAGCTTCATACGGAGAATTTACCACAGTAACAGCCTGCCGATTAGCATCCCCGCTTCGGCTTCCCAGGTAATCCAAATCAGAATAAATTTGTTCTTCTGTAACTTTTGGATCATACACCACGATCTCTGCCTGTTCGTTCAGCAGGTAATCAGCTACATATATCGCTGCCGACTCCCGGGTATCGTTGGTGTCCTTTTTAAAGGCCCAACCGAGTAAGGCAATTTTTTTACCGGCCACCGTATTGTACATCGTCTGCACCATATTGGCCGCAAAACGCCTTTTCTGATGATCATTCATGATGATCACCTGCTCCCAATAATCTGCCACCTCCTGAAGGTTGTAGGTTCTGGCGATGTACACCAGGTTTAGGATATCCTTTTGAAAACAGGAACCTCCAAAACCAACAGAAGCTTTCAAAAATTTTGGGCCTACCCTACTATCCATTCCGACAGCTTTAGCTACTTCATTTACATCGGCACCTGTCTTTTCACAGAGTTCCGAAATTGCATTAATTGAAGACACTCTCTGAGCCAGAAATGCGTTTGCAGTAAGTTTAGATAATTCTGAAGACCAGACATTGGTAGTCAGGATCTTCTCTTTTGGCACCCAGGAAGCATAAATATTCACCAGAGCATCCATCGCTTCTTGACCTTCTTTGGTATCCACATCACCACCAATTAATACCCTGTCCGGATTTCGGAGATCCTCAACCGCGGTACCTTCCGCAAGGAATTCCGGGTTGGAAAGGATCTGGTACTTTACTCCATTTCCGGTATTATCCAAAATATTCTTCAAAGCAGCTGCTGTTCTTACCGGAAGAGTGGATTTCTCAATAACAATTTTATCATTTTTAGCTACTGCCGCTATTTGTCGGGCGCAAAGCTCAATGTATTTCAAATCGGCAGCCATACCTTTCCCTATTCCGTATGTTTTAGTCGGAGTATTGACTGAAATGAAGATCATATCTGCCTCATCTATAGCTTTATCAACATCAGTTGAAAAGAAGAGATTTCGACCTCTCGTTTCCTCTACAATTTCTGAAAGCCCAGGTTCATAAATTGGAATTTTCTGCACATCAGGATCATTCCATTGCTTTATCCTCTTTTCATTAATGTCTACAACAGTAACTTTAACATTTGAACATTTCTGAGCGATTACTGCCATTGTTGGGCCTCCTACGTAACCGGCGCCGATGCAGCATATGTTTTTAATTTTCATTTTTTATAAGTTAATTGGTGAAATGGTTAATTGGTTAATTGGTTAATTGGATTGTCTCACAACTAATTTTTAGATTTAACCATTACTTTCATTCTGTTTTCTCAAATATTTAATATAACCATTCAACAACCTGATACAGGAGTCGGTAGTAGTTCTTATTTCATTTAAAATCTCATCATTTATATAATTCCAGGAATTAGCTTCAATAGCATGATCAAGCACCTCCGAAACTGAACCTCTTGCATTCAGGAGATATTTTATATTATCTTTAAAGTGGTACCTTCCCCATCCTTCTGCAATATTTGCAGTTGCTGAGCGGGAGGCTCTTAATAGTTGAGACCGCAAATCGAACTTTTCAGAATCCGGTAAAGCTATAAGAACTTTTTCTTTTATTAAAAGCTTCAACTCAAAACACTTTTTCCAGCACTCCAGTTTCTCGAAATTGTCAGCCATTGGTTGGGTTAATTGTTTAGTCTGTTAATTGGTTAATTGGTTAATTGGTTAATTGGAATATAATTTAAACTCATTTCAAGTCTCTAAAATATTTAAACAAAAATTTAAATAAATCAGCTTCCGATTAACTGATCACTAATTAACTAATCACTAATCACCAATTAACCAATCCCTAATTAACTAATCACCAGCTAAAGCTTCTTATCACACCTATCCCCCAACACTCCTTTTACATCATATATAACAGTCTGTCCGTTTTTGAACTGATCGAGGTCGAGGTCAAGGAATTCTTTGTGAGCAACAGTCAAAACAACTGCTTCAAATTTTTCGTTAGGCAATTCTTTTGTGGTGGTGAGGCCATATTCATGCTGAACTTCGTCCGGATCGGCTAATGGATCATAGATGGTCACATTTGTGCCGTATTCCTTCAAATTTTTTATAACATCTACCACTTTAGTGTTCCTTACATCAGGGCAATTCTCCTTAAAAGTTATTCCCAGTACCAGGATATTTGCTCCTTTTACCTTCTGATCATTCTGAAGCATTAGCTTCACAACTTCTGAAGCTACATATTGCCCCATGGAATCATTCATTCTTCTTCCCGCAAGAATAATTTCAGGATGGTAACCGATCTCCTGGGCTTTTTGTGCCAGGTAATACGGATCTACACCTATACAGTGTCCGCCAACCAATCCTGGTCTGAAGGGAAGGAAATTCCACTTTGTTCCGGCTGCTTCTAATACCGCCTGAGTATCGATCTCCATCATATTGAAGATCTTTGCCAGCTCATTCACAAAAGCTATATTAATATCACGTTGAGAGTTTTCTATAACTTTAGCGGCTTCTGCAACTTTAATTGTGGGTGCCAAATGCGTTCCGGCTGTAATTACAGATGCATACAAGTCATCCACTTTTCTACCTATTTCCGGAGTAGAACCCGCAGTGACCTTCAGGATCTTTTCTACCGTGTGCTCCTTGTCTCCCGGATTAATTCTCTCAGGAGAATAGCCTACAAAGAAATCTTCATTAAATTTCATTCCGCTGACCCTTTCCAGCACCGGAACACATTCATCTTCCGTTGCCCCAGGAAATACAGTGGACTCATAGATCACTATATCTCCTTTCTTGAGCACCTTCCCTACAGATTCGCTACTCTTGTACAGCGGAGTAAGGTCTGGCCGGTTATTTTTATCCACCGGAGTAGGTACGGTGATTACGTAATAATTACAGTCCCGGATATCATCAAGTTCTGCAGTACAGAAAAGACCATTCTCATTAGAAGGTGATTCCACCAGCACTTGCTGCAAAACATCATTCTCAACTTCCAGAGTAGTATCTTTTCCTTGCCTAAGTTCTCCAACTCTTCTTTTATTAATATCAAATCCTACAGTTGGATATTTTGTCGCGAATAATCTTGCCAGTGGTAAGCCCACATAACCCAAACCTACTACCGCTATTTTGGGAGTGGGGGACTTGGGGGCTTGGGGACCTGGGGAATTTTTATTGGTATTCGAAATATTCATTTTTATAAGTTTTATATTTTTTGTGCTGCTATTATTGCTTGTCCTACTGGAGGACTCCGGGACTCCGGGACTCGGGGACTTGGGGACTTGGGGACTTGGGGACTCAGGGGCTTGGGGACTCGGGGACTTAGGGATTTGGCATGGAAAAATCTCCTCTTCTCCTAGTCTCCCGGTCTCCTCTTCCCCTAGGCTCCTCTTCCCCTAGTCTCCTCGTCTCATTTTTAAAGTGTCCATTTATCCGGATTGATAATCATTGTGACTATCATACCGATGATGCTATTATATTTTGCAAATATAGCAGCATGTTCTTCTTCATTTATATAATTACAGGCCAAAGCATAGTCCAGCCATACCTGAGTTTCTGCTGCTTCACCTTCTGAATCTGATAGTTTGGCTACAAAAGCTTTTTCATATCTGCGCTTTCGCCAGGCTTCAGCCAAATTTCCAGAGACTGATCTCGAGGATCTTCTTATCTGATCTGTGAGGGAGTATGTTTCTTCTTTTGGAAATTTTTTCGACAACTCATAAACATTCATTCCGGCTTCAAAAGAAAGCTGGTAAACCCTAAGATCCTTATGTGTCTTTATCTTTTCCATATTTATTAAACTGCTTTAATCTCCCTCCCCTCTCTTTCTCCTTTTCTCCAAGTCCCCTTTTTTCCTAAGTCTCCTCTTCCCCCAGTCTCCTCTTCTCCAAAGTTTCTTTTTTCGTTTTGCCCCGCCCTGAAGGGAGCCGAAAAAAGTTGTGGAAAATTTTCATTCTCTCCCAGTCCCGAAGTCTCCTCTTTCCCAAGTCTCCCCATCTCCTCTTCCCCTAGTCTCCTCTTCTCCAAGCCTCCTCTTCCCCTAGTCTCCTCGTCCCAAGTTCTCCCAATACCACTCCACAGCCTCTTTCAAGCCTTCTTCAATCTTGTATTGCGGATCATATCCCAATAATTCTTTTGCTTTATCTACTGAAGCCAAAGAGTGCGGAATATCTCCAGCTCTATTCGGTCCATGCTTCACTTCGATATTAGCTATCTCAGGATCATATTCAGAAAGGTATTTTTTAAGGAGTTGAGTTAGTTCCTTGAGATTTGTTCTGTCCCCGACTGCTGTATTATATACCTGATTTAGTGCTTCCTTATTATCTGTGGTCAACGCCAGCAGATTCATCTGGATCACGTTATCTATATAGGTGAAGTCCCTGGAATAGGTCCCATCTCCGTTGATCACCGGACTCTCATGTTTCATGAACTGAATGACAAACTTCGGGATCACGGCAGCATAAGCGCCATGCGGATCCTGCTTTCTTCCGAAGACATTAAAATACCGTAAACCGATAGTATCTATACCATAAGTCTTATGAAAAATATCAGCATAAAGTTCGTTTACATATTTAGTAATGGCATAAGGTGAGAGCGGCTTTCCTATCTTATCTTCTACCTTTGGCAGTGCCTCAGAATCTCCGTAGGTCGAAGAACTGGCAGCATAGACAAAACGTTTTACGCCTTCCTCTTTTGCAGCAAACAGCATGTTCACAAAACCTGAAATATTCACCTCGTTACTTGTGATAGGATCATTGATAGATCGGGGAACAGAACCCAGCGCTGCCTGATGCAACACGTAATCCACTCCTTTTATAGCCTTTTTACAATCCTCCAGATTCCGGATGTCTCCTTCTATTAAAGTAAAATTGGGATTTTCTTCAATTGCGGAAAGGTTTTCTCTCTTACCTGTGGCAAAGTTGTCCAGGCAAACAACTTTAGCATCTATTTCAAGTAAGGTTTCACAAAGATTTGAACCAATAAACCCGGCCCCTCCAGTTACTAATACTCTTTTGTTACTTAACTTTTCTTTGAATTCTCTATAATTATCTTTCATCCTGACCTGTGAAATACGATTTGAGGCGATTCCCCAAATACATTTTTCCATAATGTGTTTTTAAATATTTTTCTCTTTTTAATGCGTCCTGTTGATCCAGACATCCTTCAAAATATACAAGTTTCAATGGTCGTCTGAATTTTGTAGAAGGAACATGACCATTCTGATGCGCCTCAAATCGTGATGACAAATCTGCCGTATAGCCAGTGTATTTTTTACCGTCAATCAGACTTTTTAGAACATATACAAAATAGAAACCTTCCATATTTGTCATCATTTCACGGGTTAAAACCTGCCCCTCCGGTCACTAATATCTTTTTATTCTTTAGGTCTTCCTGAAATTTTCTGAAATTATGTTCCATTCTTAATAATAAAAAGCTCAAGGTAAGAACCTCAAGCTTTCTGATTTATATAATTTTAATCTGATTCATTTATTACCGGACAAATATAAGAAGTCCGCTGCTGGATATTCCTAATTTACTCTTAAAGAACTTCGCTTTTGTTAAACTGTGTGGACTCCAGATGCACTACTTTGGTTTCAATAATATGTTTCTCCCGCGAGCCCGAATCTTTTTTATTTATCCTATTTATAAGGACCTCCATAGCCTTCTCTCCTATTTTATGCGGGGATTGATCTACATAACTCACTGATGGAGTAAGGTATTTTGCAAGTCCGCCGCGGATAAATCCGATAATTTTGACATCTTCGGGAATACGCAAACCATTTTCATAAGCGAGTCGGTAAGTAAGCATTGTGCTGTCAAAGTCGCTGCACAGAACAGCCTCCACTTTATCTTCCAGGAGCATTTTTAAGGTCTTCTCAGTAAGACTTTCCATATTGGCTGAATTAGCTATGTAAAAAGTCTGGGAATCCCCTAAAGCTTCCCTGTATCCATTGATCCGCGCTCTTCCCACACCCATGTGGTGAATAGAAGTTGCGATACCAACTTTGTTCACTCCTTTTTCAAGAAGGTCTTTGGTTGCTTCAAAAAATATTTTATGATCATCGATCCCCACCTTATCTACGGGCATATCAAAACCTATACGATCGTACAGTACTACCGGAATATCAAAATCAATGATATTTCTTATGTGCTCAAAATCCCCTTTCCGCTGAGTTTCTTCTGCAATGGCAATAAGAACGCCGTCAACATAACCCGAAGTGAGTAATTCAGTAATATGTTGCTCCTTTTCAAGATACTCATTGGAAATATAGGTAATTACCTGCAGGCCTTCCTTTTGTGCTTTTGCCTCCATGCCCGATAATACCTTGGCGAAAAATGAATTGGCAATATTAGGAATAATGACTCCTACAGTGCCACTCTTACTGCTTTTGAGATTAACCGCGGTAGGATTGGGACGGTATTTGTGCAGCGCAGCGAGTTCCTTCACCCGTTCAATAGTCTTAGGACTAATTTCGGGACTGTCATTAAGGGCTTTTGAGACAGTTGAGACGGATACATTAAGTAATTTGGCCAGCTCCTTAAGAGTAATTCTGCTTTTCATTTACATAGGGTGAAGGGTGAAATACAAATGTAAGAAAGACGGGGGAATTGGAGAGATTTTATCCTGTTTCTTGTTTAAATTTGTGTAAATTTTGAAGAAACCTGAAGAAATGAAATTTTTAAAGACTTACTGGTTCTATATTCTGGCGGCTTTAATTACTATAATTGGTTTGGTGACCGGCTGGTATTTTTTCTTTCTCCTGGTCCTTCCTCTTGGCGTGTTTTCCTTTGGAAAGAAAGACCGTGACAGGTAAGTGAGTTAAATAATTACTAAATCCCTGAAGCCATTTGCAAAGACGGGCCTGCAGCCGTAATTTAAACGGAAATGTTTAAACTACTACTAAATGAAACCAAAAGGCACTTTATCTGAGACCATTAACATGTTGAGACTCGAGGAAGGTTATGAAGAAGATTTCAACCTGCTGGATGAGCAGCTTGAACTTAAATCAAAGAAGGAAAAATTCGATATCAATGAGTTTACAGTTGATGAAGTCTATAGATTTGAAGGTCCCTCCAATCCTTCAGATAATGCAATTCTCTATGCCATAACAACTTCTAACGGGAGAAGAGGTGTACTTGTAGATGGTTACGGATATTCCAGCGGACAAATTTCTGATGAGATGATGAAGAAGCTGAACCTAAAGCGCAACCGCCCCACTTCAGAATAAGTGAGAACATTTTGCTTTTTCTTTAAGCTATTGTATATTTGAATAGTAATTTTAAAACCAATAAATAAAAGTTATGAGCTACTTAGGTTTAGACGCCAAAAAGACGTCAAATACTGTACAGGAATTGAATATACTACTTGCCGATTATCATCTGTACTACCAGAAATTAAGGAACTACCACTGGAATGTTATAGGCAAGAACTTCTTTGATCTTCACGAAAAATTTGAAGAGCTCTATGATGATGCAAAGATCAAAGTTGATGAAATAGCTGAAAGGATCTTAACCCTGCGTTACCAGCCTACCAGCAATTTGAGTGAATATCTGGAAAAATCCAATCTTAAGGAATCCAAATCTGATCTTTCAGATTCAAAGATGATCGAAAACCTGCTTTCAGATCATGGTACTATCCTTAAACAAATGCGAAAGGTCGTTGAAGTTGCCGAAAAAGGAGGCGATGAAGGAACTATTGACCTCATCGGGGCTTACATTAGAGAGCTTGAAAAAACAAGTTGGATGCTGGATGCATGGAAGATGAAAACTTCTGAACAACACAAGCCGGTCTAAAGTAAATGTCCGATGAATTTAATATAAATGATTCCATAGAAGGGGTCTGGGAAAAGTTAGGCGAATGGCTGGATTCATTGATCCTGGGTTTGCCTAACTTTCTTTTGGCCTTTATTGTATTTATTCTTTTCCTGCTGGGCGCCAAATATATTGGTAAGATCCTGAGAAAGGTCCTGAGGTTCAAGGTAAAGCAGGATTCGATAAGAGAGATCACCATCAAGATCGTAAAGGTAGTTATTGTGGCCATTGGCTTCTTTGTAGCTCTTGGTCTTCTCAATCTTGATAAAGTTCTCACTTCTGTTCTTGCAGGTGCCGGGGTTGTTGGTCTGGCCATTGGTCTCGCCCTGCAAGGCACTCTGAATAATACCTTTTCGGGTATCCTGCTGAGTTTCCTTCCCGAAATCCAGATTGGCGACTGGATAGAAAATAACGGGTATGCAGGCCGGGTGGTAGAAATCAACCTACGAAGCATAGTGATAAGAGAAGCAGATAATAACTATGTGGTTATTCCGAATTCCCAGGTCATTGACGCACCATTTAAAAACTTTTCCCGCACCTCAAGGTCCAGGGTAATGGTGAACTGCGGGGTATCTTATAATTCCGATCTGGAATTTGTAAAAGAGCTGACTTTAAAAACTATTTCTAAAGTTTATCCTCAACGAGGGAATGAGGAGGTGGAATTCATGTATACCGAATTTGGTGACAGCTCAATTAATTTTGTAGTGAGATTCTGGACACAGGTTACTTCCAACCGGGATATTTTAATAGCGCAAAGCGCGGCTATTATTGCCATCAAGAAAATCTACGACCAAAACAATATCAATATCCCATTCCCAATTCGTACACTGGAATTCAATAATAAACTCAATATTGAAAAACCCTCTGCAGAACAGGATGAGGAAAAGGAGTGATAAGGTTAGATGCTGAAACAAGCCTGCCTGCCGATAGGCAGGTTCAGCATGACGGGAGTTGAAAAATCGCATCTTGAATTTATTTCAGGTTCTCTTTTACTTTTCTCTCTTCAAATGGATGCTGAACCAAGCCTGCCTATCGGCAGGCAGGTTCAGCATGACGGTAGGTAAATATCCGTCACACTGAATTTATTTCAGGGTCTCTTTTATTCTCTTCTGAAATAGATCCTGAAACAAGCCTGCCTATCGGCAGGCAGGTTCAGCATGACGTAGGGAATAAGTGCATCACCCCAAACTCATGAAACACGTTCAGCAAGACGGAACAAAAAACCCGTCACACTTAATTTGCGAACCGTCACCCTGAATTCATTTCAGGGTCTCGTTCAACTGCTGTCTTCAAATGATGCCGAGACATAGATGCTGAAACAGGTTCAGCATGACGGAACCAGAAAACCCGTCACCCTGAATTCATTTCAGGGTCTCCTTTGAGAAAAACCGTCACCCTGAATTTATTTCAGGGTCTATTTCTTATTTTTATTTTACAATGAAATTGAGTTATGTCTACATACTATCAAATAAGAAGAGATCACTAACCTATATTGGTGTGACATCAAATCTGTACAACAGGGTAGTTGAGCATAAATCGGGAAAAGGATCGGTTTTTACAGCAAAGTATCATCTCACTATGCTCCTTTATTTTGAAGAATTTACTTCAATAGACCAGGCAATAGCAAGAGAAAAACAATTAAAGAACTGGCATAAGCAATGGAAGTGGAATCTCATTAAGGAGTTGAACCCCGAATTGGAAGACCTGTTCGACAAGTTGCGGCCTTAAAATTTATTTTCAGGGTCTACTTTACTCTTCTCTCTTCAAATGGAGGTGGAAACATAGATGCTGAAACAAGCCTGCCTGCCGCTAGGCAGGTTCAGCATGATGGAACCAAAAAATAGTCACCCTGAAATTGCGAACCGTCACCCTGAATTTATTTCAGGGGTCTCCTTTACTCTTCTCAAATAGATGTTGAAAAATAGATGCTGAAACAAGTTCAGCATGACGGAAGTTGAAAATCGGTCACACTTAATTTGCGAACCGTCACCCTGAATTCATTTCAGGGTCTCTTTTATTCTCTTCTACTTATGGATGCTGAAACAAGGCTGCCTGCGGTAGGCAGGTTCAGCATGACGGAACCAGAAAACCCACTACTGATTTGGAGGACACCGTCACCCTGAATTTATTTCAGGGTCTATTTCACTCTACTCTCTTCAAATTAAGGCTGAAACTATTTCAGCATAACGAAAAATGAAGGCCGTCACCCTGAATCCATTTCAGGGTCCCCTTTGAGAAAACCTGTTACCCTAAATTCGTTTCAGGGTCTCCTTCACCCTACTCACCTATAACAGATGGTGAAACAAGCCTGCCTGCCGGTAGGCAGGTTCAGCATGACGGAACCAAAAACTAGTCACCCTGAATTTCGAACCGTCACCCTGAATTTATTTCAGGGTCTCCTTTACTCTTCTCAAATAGATGTTGAAAAATAGATGCTGAAACAAGTTCAGCATGACGGAACCAAAAACTAGTCACCCTGAAATTGCGAACCGTCACCCTGAATTTATTTCAGGGTCTCGTTCAACTGCAGTCTTCAAATGATGCCGAGACATAGATGCTGAAACAAGTTCAGCATGACGGAAGCAAAAAATTCATCACCCTGAATTCATTTCAGGGTCTTCTATACTCCACTGTCTTCAAATGAATGCTTGATATAAGTTTGGAATGACGGAGGTCCATAACCGTCACCCTGAATTTATTTCAGGGTCTCCTATACTCCACTCTCTTCAAGTGAAAGCTGATATAAGTTTGGAATTACGAAAGGGAGAAATCGTCACCCCTTCGAATTCCGAATTAACGGATTAAAAATTCACTCCAATACTAAAACTGAATCTTGTTTTGGTTCCGCCGGTAAATAGATTGAACTTTCCCGAGATCGCATCTGCCCCGGTGATCCAGAAGCCTCCACCGTAGCTGTCATGCCAAAGATTACTGTCTTCTCCATCCAGCCAAACCCGACCTACATCATATCCCGCAAAAATTCCAATTTGTATAGGAACAAAGGCAGTTTTAAATTGATCAAAACTGTAGCGCAGATCATTGCCCCAGACAAAGGCACTCTCCCCGGAAAATCTTTCTTCCCTGTATCCCCGCAGGTGTTCGGCTCCACCCAGTGTTGCGGCCTGATAAAATTCAAAGTCGTCACCAAATAGAATTTCTGCATTGATCCGCGAATTCACCACCAGTTTTCTACTTCTGATTATGGCCCTGTAAAATCCTAAATAAGGTGACAGGTATGCGTAAAGATTCTCAGGTTCTCCTGTGTTCACTTTACCTCCTCCAATGAGCTCAAACTTCATCCCGTTGGTTGGGTTAAGCACATCGTCATAGCTCTCATAACGGAAAATTCCCTCCAGACCTGCAAAATATTGTCTTTCAAAGAAGTTGGTGTCCTCCATAAATTCGGCCGAAAGGAAACGGTCCTCGTTTTCTTCGATCTGTACTCCTTCAAAGGACGCAGCAAGTTTATAATAGCGACCAAAAGGTGATTTTTTTACCACTCCAGCCTCTCCGCCAATCCTGCTAATACGCACCCGATTAAAATCTTTTCCAAGTTCTTCTTCAGGATTGACAGTTTCATTACCCATTCCAAAGAAGTTACGGGTGTAACTTGGATTGGTAAAATGTCCTCCCAAAAGCAAATTATAATTGCCTACCACATTGGCAAATTCGCCCTGGTAGCGCAGATCGAAACTCTGGGTGGCAAAATAATATCCGGCTCTAAATCTGTGCTGCGCCGTAAAAGGATTTCTGCGGAAACCGTATTTAGTGAATGAAGTACTTAATCCTACCTGAAAGCCATCGTCAGGATTATAACCTACAGCCGGTAAAATAGCACTATTGGAATATATCTTTCTGTCTTTATCAAATACATTTACTTCATAGTTATCTGTAAAATTAATATCTCCGCCGTCATTTTGTTCTATGGTATTCGGCAGGCTTTTATGATCATATACCTTCACTTTTTTACCATTTTTGATCCTGTAGATATCGTTGTTCTGCCCCCCTATTATTCTCACCAGAATAGAAGATGAAGCCTCTCCAAACACTTCAAAGATATCATCATCGTCCAGGCCGTAGATCCATAATTCTTTTGTGAATTCAGGTTCATATATCCTGTTGCTCACCAGGTCTGCCTTTTCGCCACCTTTGATCCTGAAGATCGTAACCCGGGTTTTTCCTTCAGGCAATCTTTCTATCTCTATATGGTCATCCTTATCTGTACCGGAGATAACACCTATCTTAGCAAAATAATTGTAGTATCTTTCCGCAAGATCCACAAGATTATTCCTTCTTGCTTTCAGGTTCCTTTTTATTTTCTCAGTAGATTCTCCAATAGTTTCTTCAGGAAGATTCTGAAAAGCTTCCTCGATCACCTCATCTGTTATTTGCTTCTGAAGGAATTTTGCCTGCTCCAGCCACTCTTCTCTGCCTTCATTCTGAATAAGACTGCGGTCCAGGCCTACAGCTGCCGAATTGAACCATTTAATATCTTTAATATTCTCGTCATACACTGCAAATTGATTTGCAAAGCCGGTTAATCCGCGGAGGGTATTAAAAAAAGCTCCGTCAAAATTAGAGAAGACCTGGTCCCGGTCCCGAGGTATTGGCCGGAAAGTATGATTACCTTCTTCATCTTCAAATTCGGCCCATCTCCATTGATCCTCGTGCCTGTCCCAGTCTCCCACCAGCATATCAAATAACCGGGCTCTCATATACGCCGATTCATCAAGTTTATATTTTTCATCCCTCCGCAATCTTTCAAAAACTCCCGAAGTACTTTCAATATCGTGATTGGGACTTCCGAAAGATTCGTAACCTACCCAGTCTCCCTCGGGCCTTTCCACGATCATATAGAGTTCGTCACCATACTCCCTGTTATACTGCCCCAGAGCCTTCTGTTTGGGAACATAAAATAGCTGCGGATTTGTATGATTAATCCCCGCTGCTTTGGAAAGAGCAGGTATTGCCAAAAAAGCATATGGGTGAGCTGAAGTGTAAAAGTCCCTGACAATATCCTCCGCAAGGGTACTTTCGAATTTTGTCTCTACAGGCGTATCTTTATAGGCCACAGTTTGTAAAAACTGTACTGCACTTTTTTCGAGAGCCCGCATATTGTAATCCCGGCCTTCACGGTCTTTCAATCTGATAGACCTGGTTTGGTGCCCTCCTCCTGCTCTCACTACCTCCAGGCCTCCATACAAGGTATCCAGCACCGCTACGGGAGCTTCTACTTTTGTCCCATAGAGGTCTCTGTATCTGTCTCCCCAAATACTTTCATATACAGTAGAGACTGTGGTGTCGCGCGGCTCATAAACAGATGCGTAAACAGTCCGGGGGAAAGAGGTGGCTAAGGTATCCAGGTTCACAGGTTCCGGCGCCTTTATTGCTTCTTTTTGATATAAAAGTTTAGGTCGGCTATTTTCACTACCATAGAAGCTTACCCAGGATGAACCATCTTCAAAAACATCAAGAGCAGCAAATCCCTGCCCGGAGTATGCAAATAATCCATCGTTACGCAGGCCAACGTAAGAGGCCTTTGAAGCAGAACCTGATACTACCTGTTTAATGTGATCGTGTTCGATATATTGAAGCGAGTGATCATGACCAGATACGAAAATGATATTCCCCCACCTGCTGGCAATGGTCTCAATGCGTTTACGCATTCCCTTATAGCGTTCGTTCTGGGTATCTGTACTGGTTACACCTCCCGTTGTACGGATGAAATTAGCCAATGTACCCAGTAATGGAAGTGGAAGCTTCCTTTGTGTAGGAAAAATATGATCATTTAAACTGAATTTCCCTCCATGTAATCCATTAGTGTAAAGTGGATGATGAATAACGAAAACTACCGTTTTCGTTTGATTCTTCTTAAGTTCATTATCTATTTCCTGGAAAAAAGCTTCCCGGGTTTTAATGTCAGGACAATCACTGTTAATTTTAGGGTGCTCATCCCAGTCTTCTAAAAACCATTGGGATTCTGCCACTATTACCTGGATGTTCTCGGTTACTTCAAAGGAAGCCAGCCCACAACCGGGTTCGGGATAAAAAACGTCATCTCTTTCAAGTTTTTTCTTTAAATAATCTGCCTGTCTCTGCAGCCCAACCAAACCTTCTCCATACCAATCATGATTCCCGGGGATAAAAAAGAGATTTCCGTCATAATTCTCCACGGCATCTATTTGTGCATCCAAACGATATTCCCCAATTTCCCTTTCGGGATGACCCTCGGGCACCAGACCCACCGGATAGATATTATCTCCAAGGAATACGGTATAGTTTCCTACCTGCTTAACCGAATCTATATAGGTCTTAAAAGCCAAAAGAGCCTCTGAGGAACCACCCGGAGGAGAATAACCTCCGTCTCCCAGAAAATAAAAAGATTTCTCAATGGGTTTTTCCTGAGGATATCCAAAATTGTCTTTGGGTTCATCTTTGGCGTAGTAGAGTTGATTTAAATGCGGAGAACAGCCCGAAAATCCTATGATTATTACCAGTGTTAGAAATATGTTATTTTTTTTCATACAAAATTATTGGGGGGATTTTTTTGTAATTTGGTTCGAACCTAACTTCAATTGAATGACACCCCTTATAGAGAAAGCAGAAAGTTTTGTACAGGAACTATTCAGCAGAAAACTACCAAACACCTTCATTTATCATAATTTAAAGCACACTCAAAGGGTAGTTAAAAGTACTAAAGAATTAATTGAAAAGTCTGAAATTCCTGTTAAACAGGAGGAGGCACTACTACTCGCTGCCTGGCTTCATGACACAGGATACACCGAAAAGTATATGGGTCATGAGGAAGAAAGTGTGGAAATAGCTGAAGCCTGGTTAAAGGAAAATGACGCAGATAAAGAACTTATTGAAACAGTATCCCGCCTCATAATGGCCACCAGGATGCAGGCGAATCCCGAAGACGAGCTTGAGGAGATCATTAAAGATGCCGACACCTCGCATCTCGCAAAAGATTATTTCGAGGAAACCAGCGAATTTCTCCGTCAGGAGTTAAAGCTTGAAAAGATCAAAAATTTTAATCACCAGGAATGGATTGATCAGAATATCGAACTTTTTACAGAACGCCATCAGTATTACACTCCTTTCGCTATAGAGAACTGGAAGGAACAAAAAGATAAAAATCTTTTTGAATTATTGGAAAAGGAAAGAAAGGCCAAAAAGAAGTTAGCTAAAGAAGAAGCCAAAGCCAGACTTAAAGTAAAGTACAAAGATAAAAGTCCCGACAGGGGAATACAGACGCTGTTCAGGGTGACCATGCGGAATCACCTTAAGCTTAGTGATATCGCCGACACCAAAGCAAACATCCTGCTATCAGTAAATGCCATAGTGATTTCTTTGGCAATTGCAAACCTGATTCCCGATCTCACTGCTCCTTCAGACGCAGGAACCACTGTGATGATCCCAACCTTTATATTAATGATCTTTAGTGTAGCCTCAATCATAGGAGCTATTATGTCAACACGACCCAATGTGACCTCTGGAGAATTTACCAGGGAACAAGTGAAGAACGGAGAGGTCAATGTGCTTTTCTTTGGTAATTTTCACCGTATGCCCTATGAACAATTCGAATGGGCTATGCATGAGATCCTGAATAACCAGACCGATGTTTACGAATCTCTGATGAAAGATCTGTATATGCTTGGGGTAGTACTTAACAGAAAATATTATCTCCTAAGAATTACCTACACCATTTTTATGATAGGGATAATTTTAACCGTTCTTAGTTTTATTGTCACTTATTATATGGTCTAGGACTTTTTCAAGATCATCGTATGTGAAGATCTCTTCCTCATGATCTTGTCCTTCTAGGTGGTACAGCACTTCCACCCTTATGGCCTTTAAACCTATTACTCCCTGCACATCTTCAAGTTCTAACATTTCCACATTTCCACCCAGATATTTCTTTGACTGCAGGTATTTGATATAACGCAAATATTCACGTTCATCACTCCTGTTAGAATATACAATGGCTATTTTCCCTTTTTGAGTGATCCTCTCTTCAGAACCTTTGACACTAGCCTTATCTATTCTCTTTTTGATGATCTCGTAACGGGCATTATAGGTGCCGTCGACATCAAACTTCTTTTCATCCATTCTGTATCGGATGGATAAAGTAGTGTTATAAACCAAAATCAGGGAGGCTGCTTCCAGTTTCAGTGGCATATTCTCCTGTATCTGGTAAAAACGATTCTCCATTTCGCACATGGTACTCAGTTGCCAAAGCCGAAGGTTAAAAAGGTAAACCTTATCAAAAGGTTTTATTTTATTATTGGTTAAAGATGCTCCTATATAAATATTGTGTTCAACCCCATCTGTCTTGTATCTCTCAAAATAATGAGGATAGATCTTCTGGGCATCTACTTGTTTGCGGTCGATATAGCGAGCCATGGTGCGGTTGATCTGTTGGACAGCCTCATCATAATTCTTACGATGATTGTAGATGATACCGGTTTCAGAATTTATCTTCTTCTGATATTCTTCTACCTTTTCCTTAAGATGTGGAGTTTGCTTCTCAATATGAGCCATGACAGGGGCAATTTCCCGCTGCAGGAGATTAAATATTTTCTGTTCACTTGAAGCATTTAAACTATCTGAAAATTCTTCTTCAAATTCTTTAATTCTGAATTTTACCTGTTCGTAGATATCCAGATTCTCAATTTCTTCTGCTTCACAAACAATCGTCTTGATAGCCTCCAGCTGGTCGAGCAGATCTTTTTGAATAGCTTCATTTCTTGCTTCAGAAGAGGCTACAATATCAATT
This sequence comes from Salinimicrobium xinjiangense DSM 19287, assembly GCF_000423585.1. Lineage (GTDB taxonomy): Bacteria > Bacteroidota > Bacteroidia > Flavobacteriales > Flavobacteriaceae > Salinimicrobium > Salinimicrobium xinjiangense. The sequence continues at coordinate 199,364 of NZ_AUIG01000001.1, read as the reverse complement.
TCCCCATAAAGAGGGAAAATATCTTCAAAGGTAATGTCCTTAAAAGAGGCCAGACCATCTTCATCAAGATCCCTGATGAACTTACGGGCTTCTTTTTCAAAGATCCACAGCACACTCGGGTGTATCGAAGTACATTCACTCTGGATCACTGCTTTTACCCTGTTCTCAAACTCAGATTTACTTCTTTCTACTGCTGTAACTATGTACGGCAGAATGTCTTCCAGTTTTGTGGCATTGACACTATTCAGTTCATTTTTGCTGAAGGACACTAACTCCAGAAGCCCAAGCAGATTACCGTTTTTAGCAATAGGAGCAATAATGGCACTTTTAGCCCCTGCTTTCTCCAAAGAAGCCGCAAGGTGATTTTCAGATGAGTCCCTGACGAATTTTTCAACATCGGGTATGCTGAAATAATGGTATTCGTTCACAAGCTTCTGGTAAGCATCTTCATCAAGAGCGGCCCTGCAATCGAGATCTTTCTTACTACCCAGCAGGTAACTCGGCGCCCTGTTGCTCATCATCCGCTCAAAGGTTGATTCCTGTTCATTATACATGGTAAAGCCTATTTTGACCTCCGGGATCTTATAAATAGATCGAAAGATTTCTTCGAATTTTTCAATTTCTTCCTTTCCTGATGCATTTCGTTGAAGTAGTGTTGTTTTCAAATTTGATATTGCATCATCAACAGTAACATCTGTAAGAGAGATGATAGTGAAACCTCTGAAGATCCAGGATCTGGGAGGAAATTTTTCTTTCCAGAGAGCAATGTCTTCAATGTTCTGAATTAACTCATCAACATCTTTACCTGTTATCTCATGATAGCCATCCCCGGGTTCTACTTCTACAAAATCTGAATTCAGGTCGATCCGGTAATGTCTCTGAATTCCATTCGTATCGGGAATATCATAATATAATGGTCTGGAAAAATCGATGTCATAGCCGTAATAGGTATTCAGAATAAGAATACACCCATAAATATAATCCAGGTCTTCATTAAGATTTCTCATCGATAAAGAAAACTCCTCCCCTGCACAGTTAAGGATTTCCCGGAACTTACTGGTAGAATTGAAGATCAGGCTGTGAAAAGGAACCGAGATTGCCTTTATTTGAGTTTCTGAAAGTATTTCCGGAAAAAGGTCTTTCATTAAAATCCGGATTGGATCTTTTAGCCTGATCAATTCCTCGGTATTTTCAATCCCTTGTATTAAGGCAGGGAAAGTAGAAATATATTCAAGCATTTTTTCAATGTACTCCCTGGAAATATTGCTGCTTTCGGTCTCTAATTGCTTTTGGTATTGCTCGATGATCTTATGAAAGCTTATCCTGATATCGAGGGGGAATTCTTTTTGCTGCTTCATATTCTAAAATTAATTTATTTTAATGCCGGGCTTTCGCCTCTGCTTCATATTAACATTATTTTATCTATTATTCAGGCATAGATGAACGAGGTTGTTTATTTTTGTCGAAAATGTAAATATATTATGCGTAAATTTTTAATAATTGGTTTAATTGCTCTGTTTGCTTCCTGTGAAGCTGACAAAGACCAGGGTTACTCTATAAGCGGAACAGTAAAAAATGGCCGTGACGGTCAAAAAGTATTTATTTCTGAATTGAACGAGAGTAATACTCAGACGGTGCCGGTTGATACAGCCACCATTACCAATGGAACTTTTGAACTGGATCTTCCTGAAAAAGAAGCTCCCGCTATTGCTTTTCTAAGCATAGAAGGAGCAAGAGGAAATGTCGTTTATATTGCTGATAATACTCCTATGGCTTTTGAGATCTATCCCGATAGTATGTTCGCCTCAAATGTGACTGGTGGCAGGGACAATGAAGTTCTGTACGGTTATCTCAACGAATTAAGAAAAACGAATAAAAAGCTCATCACAGCGAGAGACGCAATGAGAGATGCATATAATGCACAGGATACAGCTACTCTTGACAGTCTGGATACTGCTCAACAGGGAATTGTTGATATCGACAAAGAGAATAAGAGGGAGCTGGTTCAGAACAATCCGAATTCTATAGTTGCTCTAATGATCCTGCAGGACATGATCAATACGCAGGCTTTCTCTGCATCGGAATTAAATTCTCTGTTCGACAATTTAGCCCCCGAACTTAAGAACTCTGCTTTAGGTAAAAATATAAAGACCAGCCTGGATAGAATGAGTAAATCGGCCATTGGAAGCATGGCACCGAATTTTACTGCACCTACTCCTTCGGGAGAGCAGCTAACTCTTAAAGATGTATTAGGAAAAGTAACACTTGTTGATTTCTGGGCCGCCTGGTGCCGCCCGTGCAGGGTTGAAAATCCAAACATCGTGGAAGTCTACAAAAAATACCATGATAAAGGTTTTAATATTGTGCAGGTTTCTCTTGACCGGCCGGGCCAGAAAGATAAATGGATCCAGGCTATTGAAGACGACAATCTCGACGAATGGCATCACGTTTCTCACCTTATGTTCTGGCAGGATCCCGTGGCTGCAGAATATGGAGTACGTGCTATCCCTGCAGCTTTTCTTTTAGATGAACAGGGAAAAATAATTGCTAAAGATCTTAGAGGCCCAGCACTGGGAGAAAAAGTAGGAGAAATTCTGGATAAATAATTTCGAAAATATTCAATTGTAAAAAGGGCTTTTCAGCCCTTTTTTTTATTCGATTTCTCCTGTAAATAAAATTATAACAGCAGAAAAGACACATCTACTTTTACCCTGATCTCCATTTCTCCGGGAGCTATTGTTTCCTGTTCAGAACTGTCTTGTTTCATCTCCATGACGCGGTATACAGGCTGGTAGCCATCTGTTTGTATTTCGTTTATACTCACAGCTTTCCCTATTTGTTGCCCAAGAGCTTCTGCATATTCTTTCGCCTTTAACTGCGCATCCTGCATAGCTTTTCTTCTTGCTTCCGCCTGTAGCTGTTCCTTTTTGGAAGTCTGAAACTCAATCCCGTCAATTCTATTGAGCCCCGCATTCAGGAGTCCGCTCATGATCATTTCATACTTTTTAAGATCCCTGAGCTGAATGGAAATAGCCTGATTAGCGGAATAAGAGGTATCCTTTGAATTGTAATGATACTCCTTGTTTAATCTTATGTATTCCGTCTGAATATCCTTTGCTGCAATACCTTGAGCCTTTAAATATTTTATCACCCGGTTTACAACCTCATCGTTCTGCTTCTTTACCTCTGCAGCGGGTTTCCCCGTATGTTCAATTCTGGAATTGATCACTACCCTGTCCGGTTCTATATTTACAGTACCTGTACCTACGACAGTTACCCTGGGCTCCTGAGTTTCCTGGGAATAAGATAAGGCCCCCATGAACATAGCCAGCAATAAAAGATATTTTTTCATGTTTTGGATTTTAAAAAGCAAAATTCAATTTCAGTGCCAATGTCAGATTTTCCCCGCTTTTTGTAGGAAAAAAAGGAGAACGATGGGAATAGCAAGAAGAATTACCATAACTAGACTGGTAGTGAAAATTTCCGGCACAAGAATTAAAGTCAAAATATAACCTCCTACAGCCCCACCAAAATGAGCATCATGTCCTATATTTCCAATCCTGTTTTTCATTCCGTATATAGAATACAACATATAGCCTATACCAAAAATGTAAGCCGGTATGGGAATAGGAATGAAAAATAAATACAGACTCATATCAGGATACAGAAGAATGGCTGCATAAATAATTCCTGAAACTGCACCACTGGCCCCCACGGCATTATAATGAGGTTCATCTTTATGAAAGTAATAGGACAGAAGATTCCCCAGCAAAAGACTGGCTATATAAATTAATAAGAACGCAATGCTGCCAAGCGAGGCAATTACTACATCTGCAAAGAAATAAAGGGTTAACATATTTAAAAAAAGATGCCCCGTATCGACATGTAAAAAACCGGAGGATAAAATTCTGAGCTTCTCTCCTCTTTTGACGGCGGCAGTATTGAATTTATATTTTTCAAAGAAGCTGCGGTCTTTAAAGCCTTTCATCGAAATGATCACATTGGCAGCAATTATAAGAATGGTCACCAGGTTTAAATCTCCCATACACGCTTAATTTTGGCCCAAATATACCATATATTTGCCGAAATTACTTTTCAATGCAGCGTTTAGTCTTTTTGCTGACTTACCCTTTTTTATGGCTGATCTCTATACTTCCTTTCAGGCTTTTTTACCTGTTTTCGGATCTGGTTTATTTCATTGTATTCTACATCGCCGGCTACAGAAAAAAGACTGTAAAGGATAATTTGAAATTAGTTTTTCCCGACAAGAGTGAAGCTGAAATAAATAGAATAAGAAAAGACTTCTACAAACACATGGTGGACATGTTCCTGGAAATGGTGAAAAGTATATCCATTTCCAACGAAGAACTTAAAAGGAGATTCACCTTTTCGAATGTGGAAGAAATTCAAAAAATAAGAGAGATGGACAAAAGCATTCTCCTGGCCTGCGGACATTATGCAAGCTATGAGTGGATGAATGCGCTTCAGCTTTATGGACTCGACTACAGAGGCTTCGGAATTTATAAGAAGGTGAAAAATCGCTTTTTTGACAAGTTAGCTAAAGATATAAGAGGTAGATATGATGGCGTACTTATCCCGACTACCAAGGCCACCAAAACTATCGCCGCCAATGAACACGCCGGAATCCGCGGAGTTTATGCCATGGTAGCAGATCAATCTCCAAAACTAGATCGTGCAAAGGCCTGGACAGAATTTATGGGAATAACAGTTCCGGTTTTTACTGGTACAGAAAATCTTTCCCGATCCCTCAATATGGCAGTAGTTTACCTGCATGTCGAAAAAGTAAAAAGAGGCCATTACAAAGCCTCTTTTAAAACCCTTACCTATCATCCTGCACAAGAAGAAGATTTCTACATCACCCGCAGATATTTCGAGGAACTGGAGTCACAAATTAAAAAAGCACCTCAATATTACCTGTGGACCCATAAAAGATGGAAACACAGGAATGTTCCCATTCCAAAAGATGCAGTAGTGATTAAGAGAGACTAGCGATCTCCTTTATTTCACCAATCATCTTCTGCGCTACTTCATCTGCCTTTTCCTGGCTTCCGGCTTCGGTATAGATCCTTATGATAGGTTCTGTATTTGACTTTCTTAAATGTACCCAATGATTAGGAAAATCAATTTTCACCCCGTCAATTGTGGAAACTTCCTCCCCTGAATATTTCTGCTCAACCTGTCGCAGGATCTCATCCACATCCAGTTCAGGAGTCAGTTCTATTTTATTTTTACTCATAAAATAGGAAGGATAGGATTTCCGAAGTTCAGAAACCTTCATTTGTTTTTCTGCCAAAAAGCTCAAAAATAAAGCAACTCCTACCAGGCTGTCTCTCCCGTAGTGAAGCTCCGGATAAATGATCCCGCCGTTTCCTTCACCACCTATTACAGCATCATTCTTTTTCATCAATTCCACCACATTTACTTCTCCTACTGCACTGGCTTCATACTTGCCGCCATGTTTTTCTGTGATGTCCCTTAAAGCGCGGGATGAAGACAAATTACTAACTGTATTTCCCGGAGTTTTACTCAGCACATAATCGGCACAGGCCACCAGCGTATACTCTTCTCCAAACATTTCCCCGTCCTCACTAATAAAAGCAAGTCGGTCAACGTCAGGATCCACTACAATTCCGAAGTCTGCTTTCTCTCTTTGAACAAGATCACTTATTTCATGAAGATGCTCTTTTAAAGGTTCGGGGTTATGCGGAAAGTGGCCTGTAGGTTCACAATATAATTCGATGACCTTCACACCAAGTCTTTTCAGCAACTTTGGGATCGCGATACCACCTGTAGAATTTACACCGTCAACGGCAACAGTAAATCCTGCTTCAGCAATTTTTTTAGCATCCACCAGCGGAAGCATCACCACCTCTTCGATATGGGTATCTATATAATGATCTACCTTTACTATACTTCCAAGATCATCAACTTCAGCAAAGTCAAAATCTGCTTTTTCTGCCATTTCCAGGATCTCTGCACCTTCGGCACTATTCAGGAATTCTCCTTTTTCATTTAGCAGCTTAAGGGCATTCCATTGTTTCGGGTTATGGCTTGCAGTGAGGATGATCCCCCCGTCTGCCTTTTCCATAGGAACTGCAACCTCAACAGTAGGAGTTGTGGAAAGGTCGAGATCAATAACATCAATTCCCAATCCTACCAAAGTGTTCATGACCAATTGTTGGATCATTGGTCCCGAGATACGTGCATCACGGCCAACCACCACCTTCAATTGTTTTTTATCACGGCTGTTTTTCAACCAGCTGCCATAGGAGGCCGCAAATTTTACTGCATCAATAGGGGTGAGATTTTCTGAAGGCTGTCCTCCTATAGTTCCGCGTATTCCGGATATTGATTTAATAAGGGTCATAAAGTATTTTCTAAAGGTTTGTCAAAGATGTCATTTTTGGGACCTCTTTTTCCTGACGGAATTCTTCCCCAGTAAAATGAGATGCGACAAAGATACAGTCCTTCTGAAGCAGTCCCAAACCTTAACAAAAATTAAACACTCAATATGTTAACTTAGCCTGCATGAATTTTCTTGCGCATATATATCTCTCCGGAAAAAATGAGGAGCTCATCCTTGGAAATTTTATAGCCGATTCTATCAAAGGAAAAAAATACCTGAAATATTCCCCGGGGGTACAAAAGGGCATTCTGTTGCATCGAAGGATTGATCATTTTACAGATACCCATCCTATTGTGAAGAAGAGTGCTTCGAAACTCCACAAAAACTACAGTCATTACAGCGGGGTCATTGTGGACATCTTTTATGACCATTTTCTGGCCTCTCAATGGCATCAGTTTTCTGAAATTCCATTGGAAAATTTCGTTGCCGACTTCTATAAACTTCTTCAAAGGAATTTTGAACTCTTACCCGCTCCTATACAAAATTTCCTACCCTATATGGTCGCAGAGAACTGGCTTCTGAGTTACGCTTCTATTGAAGGGATAAGCAGGATCCTTTACCAAATGAACATTCGAACCAGGAATATAGTTCAAATGGACAGGGCGCATATTGACCTCAGGGAGCATTACGATGAATTTAAACTGGAGTTTGCTGCATTCTTCCCGCAGTTGCAAGAGTATTCCAGTGAAAAAATCAAAACCCTCTAAATCTTCTATGAAAATATTCTCATTGCTTGGCATCCTATTTTTAGTGGTTTCCTGTAAAACAGCTACCGAAGTTCCCAAGGCAGAGTCAAGAGGTGTAATTGCAGAGAATGCAATGGTAGTCTCCGCACGAAAAGAAGCCTCTCAAATTGGATTGGAAATCATCAAAAAAGGAGGAAATGCCTTCGATGCCATGATGGCTACAGAAATGGCTTTGGCCGTTTGCTATCCATTTGCCGGAAATCTCGGCGGGGGTGGATTCCTGGTCTACAGGCTTAATTCGGGTGAAACAGGAACTCTGGACTTTCGTGAAAAAGCTCCAATGGCAGCAACGAAAGAAATGTTCCTTGACGAAACAGGAAAAGCAGTACCGGAAAGGAGCCAAAAAGGCGGACTTGCAGTGGGTGTTCCCGGAACAGTTGCAGGTGTTTTCGCTGCACATGAAAAATTCGGTAAACTACCGGTGAGTGAAATTCTTGAGCCGGTAATTGCCCTGGCAGAACAAGGCTTTGAGGTAACTGAAAATCAGGCACGTACTCTTAATTATCACCGTGAGGTTATGCTGGAGGTTAACGCAGACAGTATTCTCTTCACTAAAAATTTTAAAGCAGGAGATACCATTAAAAATCCCGCACTTGCCAGAACTCTAAGCAGGCTTGCCAAAAATGGCAAAAATGAATTTTATTTAGGAGAAACCGCCGATATATTATCTGATTTTTTGCTAAAAAATAAAGGATTAATTAATAAGAATGATCTTGCTGCCTACAAAGCACATTGGAGAGATCCTATCATATTTAACTATAAGGATATTAGGATCATTTCCATGGGACCGCCGTCCAGTGGGGGAATCGTAATGGCACAAATTTTTAAAATGATCGAGACATATCCCATCTCAGGATATGGACATAACAGTTTAAAATATATCCAGGTAATTACTGAAGCAGAAAAAAGAGCCTATGCCGATAGAAGCAAATTTCTCGGAGATCCCGATTTTGTGGAAATCCCCACTTTTATCCTCACAAGTGTGGAATATCTACACAGGCGCATGGAAAACTTTAGTTTTGATGCTGCCACCCCATCTGCAAAAATTTCTCCGGGAGTTGTTCCGGGTTTTGAGGCAGATGAAACCACTCATTATTCCATAGTAGATACAGAAGGAAATGCAGTCGCAGTCACAACTACTTTAAATGGCGCCTATGGTTCTAAACTCTATGTGGAAGAGCTGGGATTCTTTTTAAATAATGAAATGGACGATTTTAGCGCGAAACCGGGAGCCCCCAATATGTTTGGGCTCATTGGAGGTGAAGCCAATGCAGTAGCACCGGAAAAGAGAATGCTGAGTTCCATGACCCCCACGATTGTGGAAAGAGACGGGCAATTCCTCATGTCCCTGGGCTCTCCGGGAGGATCAACTATAATTACTTCTGTTTTGCAAACCATTCTGAATGTGGTAGAACACGATATGACCATGCAGGAGGCCGTTAACGCAGCGCGTTTTCATCATCAATGGCTTCCTGATGTAATTGTGTTTGAACCCGGGGCTTTTGATCCTGTCTTGCTGGAGGAACTAAGACAAAAAGGTTATGAGGTAAATGAGAGGAATTCCCGGATATTGGGCAAAGTAGACGCTGTCCTAAAGCTCCCAAATGGCATTTTGGAAGGCGGTGCCGACCGGCGTGGAGACAATACTGCCGTTGGTTTTTAGGTATAAAAAAACCCGGCAAAGCCGGGTTTATAATTTTATTTCAGATTATCTGGCATAATACCAGTAACCATTCTTTAATACAACTTCTTTCCATCCGTATTTTCTGGAATAATACCACCATAAATCATTATGTCTGTATACAGTTACTCCTTCAATAACGTATGTCTGACCATTAACATATACCGGTTCTGTGCTCGTTGAGCCTGAGGAATAAGGATACATATTGTTAATTCCTGTCTTATCACCAGATGAAAGGCCACTTCTCTGTACGCTAAAGGTGTTTCCATCCTTTTTTACTATAGTGGGTTTTCCATTACTGGAAAAAGAATATGAACCATACATCATAATAGAACCAAGATCAAGAGAACTGGTATACTCGGCACCATCCAACCCCTGCTGAGAATAGGTGTGAAAGTTATGCTCTCTACCACTCTGAACATTCTCATAGTTAATAGTAATATAAGTATCTCTATCAACACGGCTTTGCTCGTGCCACAGACCTATGGCATGCCCTATTTCATGAATAGTGTTACCGGTAGAACAGCTACTTGATAGGGTAATATTTTGTTTACCACCAATCATCCCGACATAAGATGAACAACCGGATCCTGTTACAAAGTAAACATAATTAGACTGGGTAGTTCTTTCAACAAATTTAACGTTGGTATTGCTTTCCCAATGTTTAATAGCATCATATACCCGGGTCTTATTATCCAAACCACTTTCTATAGCATAATAAACAGTATTTTCCGGCCAGCGTCCTGAAGTTCTTCCAACGCTTTTATTTTGAGGAATTACTTCATCTTTTTCAAAAATAACCTGAACCTCAGATGTAGAGGCCATGTCCTTAGGAATTAATATGTCTCCCTGGTATAAATAGTCTCCATTAAAGTCTTCAACATCAAGCTCTTGACCTGCATAAAATACAGTAGTCACACTACCAGTCTCCGGTCTTGCAACTTCAACCATTTCATCTCCTGCGACCATCTCAACAGCAGGATCAATATTGTTAAGCTCTTCAAGCTCATTGGGATTATCTTTACTACAAGAAGCCAATAGGGCAAGAGCTGGTAGTACATAGGTGAATCTAAATTTTTTCATAAGTAGGTTTTCTGTTTTTTCTAACAATGTAAGTTTGGGAGTTACAGTGTTATATGTTTTTTTTAAAGTTTCGATGACGATCAATTTTTTTCGTTAAATAAAAGCTTTTAAAAACAAAAGAAAATCTTAATTTCTCTTATCTGCTCTTACTCTTGTAATAATTATGCCAAAAATAGTTTTAATAATAATTTAACTTTGGGGTTCTGTAAATGTGGGGCGGAGTGGGAATAACTGTCTGTTTCTTGTTAGATGCATTAGGAGTTAAACAATTTCTCATTTACTAAAAAACTTAACGGGATCAACCATTATTAAATTTGTAGGGTAAAAATATAAATTAATATTATTTTAATAGTCTTTTTGAAAACTTTAACAGTCTGGTAATTAAATATTTATGGAGGAAAATTCTTACTTCGAAGAAGGTAAAGCTCCTGAATCAGGCGGATAACAATGAACAGTTCGAAAATTTCCGGATTGCAAAAATTCTTTATAAATTTCTATCAAGGAAGTTCTTTTGACTTAGAAAGGTGTCGTTGGTCGATAAATTACGCTCCTACATTGTAGGAAAATACTGTAATCAACCTCTTTTAAGTTCTGGCACGTATAGACTGTGAACCAAAAGAGAGGGAATACCTCCTGCAAGTCCAAATTTTTCAAGTGTAGTTCAAGGGTAAAATTTCCTCTAACGTTCCAGGAGCAAAAAAAGAGATTTGGTTCTATTGATATCAAATTGCAAATCAATTCCGAAATAATAAAGTTGCTCAAAAGAGCGTGATGTGTGAATTAATAAATCTTCTTCACCACGATTTATCTGAAGAGAGATGAGAAAAGAGCTGCATAATGTACTTACATGCTTTGCCGGGCAGTCATTTTAATAGAGAAAGAAATTGGATCATCCAAAGCAATCGCCTTTCTCTACTCTTGGAAATAAAGAAAAACCCTGCTGCTAAAGAGAAGGACTAGCTCGCAGGAAGCTTTGGCTTGAAATATAGTAATCATTTCGAATAGGAATAACAAAGTAACCTCAATACTAAAAGTACTCGCCAAACAAAAAGTAGCTGTATAAACTTTGAGGTAGAACAGAAAATTATTTTAAAAGTGTAGCAAAAAAAAGGTCGCTTAAAATTGCTTTTAAGCGACCTCTATTATTCATCTAATTCTCCTCTTTATTCAGGAGTACCTACAGGTGTTTCACAAATGATTGCTTTCACCCTAATATAAATAGTAGAATCATCTATAAGACTGTTATCCAAATTAATTAAAATTGGACTTTGATCATCATCTACTAACTGCACAGTTACATCAGCATCGCAAAATGATTGAGAACATTCATCACCAAGATCGTCTTTAACCTCTATTTCATAAGCTATTACTCTATCGGTATTTATAATTCCATCCAGGCTTAAGATATATTGTCCTTCAAGCGTTCCTTGTAAAGTGACCGTTCCAAATTCTTCCTGGAGTGTATTCTCAAGAATAATTGTACTCTCCGCTTCTGAGATTGCAAAGAATCCATCCGGATCTGTTGTATCAGGATAAACGAAGTAACAATTTTCTTCCAGGTCATCAATTGTCTGTGGAATTGAACAAACTTCAGGACATTCGGTTGAAGTAGGACATCCATTGTTATCTACTGGTCCGGCCTCAGTTGGACAGTTATCTACATAGTCCGGCACACCATCTTCATCAGTATCTATTGGACATCCTACTGCATCTACAGCAACTCCGTCTGGAGTGTTTGGACATTCGTCAATAGTATCAACAACTCCGTCACCATCTGCATCAGTTTCTCCTGTTTCAGGACAACCGTTGTTCTCGGCAGAACCTGGTACTGTAGGACATTCATCTACACTATCCGGAACTCCGTCCTCATCAGAATCTACAACTCCGCCGTTTCCGCCGTCATCATCACATCCGAATCTTACGTGCTCATATTCAACGTTATCAGCTCCATCAAAGTTAGCCATGATCTCTGCTCTGCTAAGGCTTCCTGTGATCACCATTTGATCTACATCACCATAAGCATCTTCATTTTCTGTCCAGTCAAGTAGCGTCAACGTATAGTCGATATATTCTTCATCATCTGCATATGCATCAAGGTTAGGAAGTGCGAAACATAATGGATCTGCAAACAGATCACCATTGTCATCTCTTCCGGTATTGTTTACAACACCACTGTAAAGAGATGTTCCATCAATAGAAATATCAACAGCATATCTTGCAGGATAATGTCTTCCTTCAGGAGTACAGTAGTTAGCAAAGAAGCAGAATTCGAAAGCTTCATTGGCATCAAGTTCGAAGAACAGGTAACCATACTGATTTACATCACGGTCATCATAACATACTACTGAAACGTCGACATATTTTTTCACTCCGGCACCAAGATCAATATTTAGTGGAAGTGGATTATCTACAAAGTCGGCAAATATTCCTCCTTTTGGAGCCAACCAGATCAAATCTCCTTCTGCATTATATACAGAAAAGTGATCCAGCGAATAGTTCCCCGGCTCAAGTTCTAAAGCAGCATCTTCTTCAGTGAAGATTTGACCTGCTACAAGATCCACGCGATATGGATCTGCTAAAGATCCAACTACAGCATTTCCTTCCTGCATTAATACTATTTCAACATAGGCAGGTGCATCAGCTGAACACTCTGGGAAATCTCCCACGTCTGACTGCTTATTGTTCGAATTCGCAGCAAGGTCTTGCACTATCGCCCCAAAAGACAATGTTGCTTTGCCGGAATCATCATTCATTCCTGAATTTTCTTCTTTACTACATGAAGTAAAGAGCAGTGCAAAAACTGCTAAAAAGCTCAGGTAAATTTTAAATTTTCTCATAGTTAATTGTTTTGATTAGTAATTAGAATGGTTAATTAAATAGAAGGAGGAAGCTGTTCTCACAGCTTCCTCCTGTTGGTTTATTCACATCCAAACCTTACGTGCTCATACTCAACGTTATCAGCTCCGTCAAAGTTCGCCATGATTTCAGCTCTGCTAAGGCTTCCTGAGATTACTATTGGATCTACATCACCATAAGCATCTTCTTGTTCTGTCCAGTCTAGAAGTGTAAGGGTATAATCAATATACTCCTCGTTGTCACCATATTGTGCAAGATCTGGAAGAGCAAAACATACCGGATCTGCAAAAAGATCACCATTGTTATCTCTTCCAACATTATTCACAACTCCGGTGTATAGAGAAGTACCGTCTATTGAAATATCAACAGAATATCTTGCAGGATAGTGTCTTCCTTCTGGAGTACAATAGTTTGCAAAGAAGCAGAATTCAAATGCATAGTTTAGATCCAGTTCAAAGAATTGGTATCCATATTGATTAACATCTCTGTCATCATAACAGATCACAGATACGTCAACATACTTCTTAACTCCTGCCCCAAGATTAATTGTAAGCGGAAGTGGATTGTCAACAAATTGTGCCAATACTCCTCCTTTAGGCGCTAACCATAGAAGGTCTCCGGCGGCATTATACACTGAAAAATGGTCCAGGGAGTAAGTACCAGGAGTTAGTTCCAGGGCTGCATCTTCTTTGGTGAAAACCTGTCCTGAAACAAGATCAACACGGTAAGGATCTGCAGTAGTTCCCACCACTTCAGTAGTTCCCTGCATAAGAACGATCTCAACATATGCTGCCACATCATCTGAACATGCAGGCATATCTCCTACATCAGATTGCTTTGTAGTAGCATTAGCGGCAAGGTCTTCCACAATAGCTCCAAATGATAAGGAGGCCATTTCAGAACCTGTTGTTGACGAATCTTCGTCTTTACTACAGGATGTAAAAAGCAGGGCAAAAGCTGCTAAAAAGCTCAGGTAAAATTTAAATTTTTTCATGTTAGATTGGTTTTTGGTTAATAAATATTTAGAATGGTTAATAAATACGTTTTTAAAGAAAGCCGGGAGGGATTTTCTCCCGGCTATTTATTTCTAGTGCAGATTTGCGATCTGACCACAAGCTGCCGGAAGAGTAGCCTGGTACTCTCCATTTACCATGAGACCATGAACTACTACCGAAAGGTTTTCCCAATCTGGCAGATCCATAGTGCTCAAGTCAAATGTTCTCTGGTAAGTATATATACCGTGAGCATCTGCAACAGGGAATGAATCATCCTCATAATTTAATGCAAGTTGAACTCCTCCATAGAACGGAGCTCCCTCTTCAAGACTAATCCTTCCATCATTGTTGGTGTCTGCACTCATAGGTGGACATACAGAATTTGAATTGTCGTCAAATCCATGAAGGTGCTGTGGGTGTGCCTTGTTTGGAGTTACACCTGCTGCAAGAACAGTAGCTTTTAGTACATCCCCATTTACTTCTAAATAGGTAAGTGCTACAGACTTACTTCCATTCATTGGATATGCACAAGTCTTATAAAACTCTGATTCTGATTGTGGATCATCAAAGATTGGAGTGGAATCGTCACCACATCCTTCACCTTCTCTGAAGTGATAGTAGTCAAGGTTGTTATCTCCGTCAAAGAAAGCTCTTACAATATCATCATTGATCACTCCTCTTCTTATTACACGCTCAGTTACTGAACCGTATTCGTCTGAAGACCTTAGTGTGATTTCGAAATAATACTCATCAAGCCCATCTCTGTCTGGCAGTGCAAAACACAAAGGTTCTGCATAGAAATCTCCATTTTCATAAGTTCCGGTAACATTAGGAACATCTGTGTATAGAGGAGTTCCGGCTGCACTTGTTCCAGACCATACACTTACACTATATTCTGCAGGGTAGTGTTTTCCTGAAGGAGGACAATAGTTTCCGAAAATACAGAATTCTATTGCCTGATTGGTATCCAGGTCAAAGAAGAGGTATCCATATTCTCTAACATCTCTGTCATCATAACAGATCACAGAAACATCAACATATTTTTTAACTCCTGCCCCCAGATTGATTTGTAATGGTAGTGGATTTTCTACAAATTGAGCTAATACTCCATCTCGTGGAGCTACCCATAAAAGATTTCCACCAGCATCATAAACCATGAAGTGTTCAAGAGTATAAGTCCCCGGTTCTAATTCCAGCTCAGGCACTTCTTCGGTAAAGACCTGACCTCCCACGAGATCAACTCTAAAAGGAGTGGTTGTATTACCTACAACAGGTTGCCCATTTTCATATAATGCTATTTCTACATAGGCAGCAGTAGCATCTGAACATTCAGGCAGATCATCTGTGTCTGACTGTTTAGTAGATTGGTTGGCAATGTCATTTAATATTGCTCCAAAGGATAAGGTTGCCTTATCTGTGTCATTGGAGGTTACATTTTCATCTTCTTTACTACATGAAGTAAAGACCATTGCTAATACAGCAACGTAGCATAAGTAGTACGAAATTCGTTTCATAGTGGTTTGGTTTTTAATTAATAAAATTTAGAATGGTTAATTGTTTTTGATTTTTCCCACAGAAATTCTTGTGGTTTTATATAAACTGCCCGGGAAGAATTATTTCTTCCCGGTACAGTTCTTTATATTTCTAATCTTCTGCTGGACATGCATCTCCAATATGAACGGTAAACCAGAAGTCATTACCCACTTCGGCAAAGTCATCTCCCTCAACATAAGTTAATCCATCGCCGTCAGTATTGTCAAAGACACCAGGTGCTATTTCAGTTTGAGCAGAAGCTCCAACGTAAACATGGATGTCATCAAACTGGTTTCCAGTGAAAGGAACAATGTTCAGAGACACTTGGCCTCCAGTTATGGTTAGAATTACCTGACCAACATAATATCCTTTATCAAGGTTATTCTGTCCGGCACCTGCCCAAATCTGATAAACTTTCTCACCATCTGCTCCGTCAAATTCATTCTCAAAATGCTCAGTCCATCCCCAACGAGTCGCTGTAAGGCCAAGTTCTGTCCATTCAGTATCTCCGAACATAATAGCGGTCTCACAACCTTCCAGAACGTCTCCTGTATCATCTCCTCCTGGAGTTGGATCACAAGCGTTTCCTAAACCGTCGTTATCTGAATCAAGTTGATAAGGGTTGTATACATCAGGACAGTTATCACATACATCTCCATATCCGTCCCCATCAACATCTGACTGGTCTGGGTTATAATCGTTAGGACAATTATCGTCATCATTAGGCACTCCGTCATTATCGTCATCTGGAGGAGTTTGACCATCACATCCAAATCTTAAATGTTCGTAATTAACGTTGTTGGCACCATCAAAGTTGGCTCTAACTTCATTACGACTAAGGCTTCCGGTGATCACCCAGTTGTCTGGAGCATCATAAACGCCATCCCAGTCTAACAGAGTAACGCGGTAATCCAAATATTCAACATCGTCTCCATAGCCTGGAAGATCTGGTAAGGCAAAACAAATTGGATCTGCAAAATTGTCTCCAAATTGATTTACTCCTACATTGTTGATGTTTTCTTCTGCTTCATAAATCACGGTTCCGTCAATAGAGAATTCTACAGAGAATCTTCCAGGATAGTGTCTTCCGTCTGGAGCACAATAATTAACAAAGAAGCAGAATTCAAAAGCTCTGGTCGTATCAAACTCGAAGAAGAGATATCCGTATTCATTTACATCTCTGTCATCATAACAAACTACAGAAACATCAACATACTTCTTAACTCCTGCCCCCAGGTTAATATTTAAAGGAAGGGGAGCATCAACATATTGCGCCAGAATTCCTCCTTTTGGTGCTATCCAGGTAAGATTACCCATAGCGTCATAAACTGCGAAATGTTCCAGGGTATATTGACCCGGATCAAGTTCCAGAGCAGCATCTTCTTCAGTGAAGACCTGTCCTGCCACTAAATCAACTCGGTAAGGAGCATCCCCACCAACGATGTAATCATCTCCCTGCATCAATACGATCTCCACATATGAAGGAGCAGCGTCAGAACATTCAGGCAGATCCCCAAGGTCAGATTGCTTATTGGTCGCATTACTGGCTAGATCGGCCACGATAGCCCCAAAGGACAGGCTTGCTTTTTCTGTGGTGTCACTCACCCCAGACTCATCCTTACTACAGGATGTAAACATTAGCGCGAATACGGTAAGGCACGCCAAATAATTTTTGAAGTTTTTCATAATTAAAGGTTTTTGATTAATAAAATTTAGAATGGTTAATAAATACATGCCTTAAATAAATAATTCAGCTCATACTAGACTTGGGTTTTATGTCGAGGGGGGATGAAAAATGGTTGGGGGGAATTCCTCCTCAATGTAGGATTTATCTTAACCTTTAACAATGGGGGAAATCCCTGCTTTTAGTTTTCTCAAATATCTATCATATTATGGTTCAACGCGTAGACAATACTTTCCAGAATGGTTCCGGAATGGGTCCTTCTTATAATATTAGCTCTGTGTTTCTCAATGGTTTTTGAAGAGATACACAGAGCTTCAGAAATTTCTTTTGTTTTATATCCTTTACACAGGAGCGAAATAATCTCCTTTTCTCTTTTGGTAAAAGCAACTTCCTCGGACGTGTGATTACTGGAGAAATATTTTTCAGTTTCCCTGGACGTACTTCCTATCTCCTGGTTAAGAGGAAAATCGTTTCCGGTAAAATTGATCATCATGACCAATTGTCCACATAAAGATTTATCAAGCTTAGAGAATGTAATACGCGCTTCCCTTATTTTCTCCTTCATCACCAAAGTGGTCTTGGTTGTTGCTTTCATATGTTTGCCTTTGGCAAATTTGCGAAGCGCCTCTTTAACCTTAAGCTTATTTTTATCCACCACCAGGTCGGTAAGCTTGATCTTCTGCTTTCCTGTAATGAAAAAATCATTTTTAAAAGCATCATTCATCGCCACGATCTTCTCATCCTGTAAAAGAATAACGGGATGATTTAAAATATTAAAGAGTCCCATAAAGGAATCTTTCCAATAGTTGGTAAGGCAACTATTGACTTTAACGGTTTCCTCTATTTTATTAATGATATATCCAAAAGATCCTTTGTCATAAATGATCCCATCCACCTGATCTGCAAAAATCTTATCCAGAGTCTTTTTGTTTTCAAGATCTCCAAAGAGAAAGAGAAAACTTTTATTCAAAAAATGTGTAGATTTATAACTGTGAAGGTTCTTTAAACTTTCCAGGCCAAGAGAGGAATAGTCGATTAAGATAACATCGGGAAGAATGTTTAAAGCTAAAGCATAACCCGCATGCATATTGTTTACTGTAGTAGTTTGAAACTCCCTTCTTCCGGCAGTTTCAATTCCTGTAGCAAAGTCATCATTTTTGGAAATTAATAGTAGTAGTTTCTTTTCCATATTCTTACAATTACACTCTCACTTGATACTTCATCTTAAAATCAGGGAAACCGGGGTTATCCCTTATTTTCACGAGTAAAGATAGACAACCTACTTTAAAAGTATTGCTAATCTTTTGTGCTACTCTTCTGACTTTTAAATAGTTAAAAAGACGAAATTCCTACAGGATTTTCCATAATTAACCAAAATTTAATCCTCTAATGGTTTTTTTAGGATAACTTTTGACAGAAAAATTTTAGCACTTGTAAGGGTATTTTCTACAAACTGAGTTAACTGCTCCGGCTTTCGTAATTAAGGCACTTTCAGTACCTTTGCCCCCTTGCAAAAAAATTTATGGCAGTTACAGAAGAGTATATTGATATATTAGGGGCGAGAGTCCATAATTTAAAGAACATAGATGTAAAGATCCCCCGGGAAAAGCTTGTTGTAATTACAGGTTTATCGGGTTCAGGTAAATCTTCTCTGGCCTTTGATACTATTTATGCTGAAGGACAAAGAAGATACATAGAAACTTTTTCAGCTTATGCCCGCCAGTTCCTTGGAGGTTTGGAAAGACCCGATGTGGATAAAATTGATGGTCTTTCCCCTGTTATTGCAATTGAACAAAAAACTACGAGTAAAAACCCCCGTAGTACAGTAGGAACCATTACGGAGATCTACGATTTTCTAAGGCTTCTGTTCGCCAGAGCAAGTGATGCCTATAGCTATAACACCGGTGAAAAGATGGTAAGCTATGGTGACGAGCAGATACAGGAGCTTATCATTGAAAAATTTTCGGAGAAAAGAGTAAATATACTGGCTCCTGTTATAAGCTCCCGAAAAGGACATTATCGGGAACTTTTTGAACAAATAGCAAAACAAGGTTTTGTAAAGGTACGCGTAGACGGAGAGGTACGGGATATAGTGAAGGGTATGAAGCTGGATCGCTATAAAGTACACGACATCGAGATTGTGGTGGACAGAATAAAAATTACAAGAGAAGAGACAACAGCAAAACGCCTGGCCGAAAGTATTAAAACAGCCATGTATCATGGGGATGATGTTCTTATGATCCTGGATCAGGATAGCGGGGAATTAAAATACTTCAGCCGTAATCTTATGTGTCCTTCCACAGGAATTTCCTATCCAAATCCCGAACCCAACAATTTTTCATTTAATTCCCCAAAAGGTGCCTGTGCCGTCTGTAACGGTATTGGAAGTCTTCACAAAGTGAACGAGAACAAGATCATTCCAGACCCTTCAAAAAGCATAAAAAACGGAGCTCTTGCCCCACATGGACCGCAGAAAAAGAACTGGATATTCAATCAGCTCGAATTAATAGCCGAACGTTTCGAATTCAGCCTGGCAGATCCTGTAAAAAAAATTCCGGAAGAGGCTTTGAAAATGATACTTTGGGGAGGTAAGGAAAAGTTCAGCAAAGAATCCAAAACCCTTGGAATCACAAGAGAGTATAAAATAGATTTCGAAGGAGTAGCTGCTTTTATTGAAGAAACCTATAACAAGAATGAATCTGCAGCACTAAAACGCTGGGCAAAAGATTATATGGACAAAATTGTTTGTCCCGAGTGTGAAGGTAGCCGCTTAAAAAAAGAGTCGCTCTATTTTAAGGTCAACGGCAAAAATATTGCCGAGCTTGCTGAAAAAGATATAATAGACCTTGCCAAATGGTTTGATAAACTTGAATCTCAACTTTCAGAAAAACAACAAAAAATAGCTTCCGAAGTAATTAAAGAAATAAAGGTCCGCCTTCAGTTTCTCGTTGATGTTGGTCTAAATTACCTTGCCCTTAACAGGGGATCCAAAACCCTATCAGGAGGAGAGGCTCAGCGAATAAGACTTGCTACCCAAATAGGCTCACAACTTGTTGGTGTCCTTTATATTCTTGATGAACCAAGTATTGGGCTCCACCAGCGGGATAATGAAAAGCTTATTAATTCCCTGATTGCCCTGCGTGATTTGGGAAACTCAGTGATAGTAGTGGAACATGATAAGGACATGATCGAACGGGCAGACCATGTGATTGATATAGGTCCCGAAGCAGGTAGACACGGAGGTGAGATCATTAGTGAAGGAACACCCCAGCAAATTAAACAACATAACACCATTACTGCCAATTATCTCAACGGCAGCATGAAGATCGAAGTACCCAAAAAGCGGCGTAAAGGCAACGGTAAAAAAATTGATCTTAAAGGAGCTACTGGAAATAATCTGAAAAATGTTTCAGTAACTTTTCCTCTGGGAAAAATGATCGCTGTAACTGGTGTATCGGGTAGTGGAAAGTCCACTCTTATTAATGAGACCCTCTACCCTATTATGAATGCCCATTACTTCAACGGAGTGAAAAAACCCGAACCTTACAAGAGCATCAAGGGATTGGAGCATATTGACAAGGTAATTGACATCAATCAAACTCCTATAGGCAGGACGCCCCGATCAAATCCTGCAACTTATACCGGGGTTTTTTCTGAAGTAAGAAATCTCTTCGCGAAAACACCCGAAGCGATGATTCGCGGATATAAACCCGGACGTTTTAGTTTTAACGTTAAGGGAGGAAGATGTGAAACCTGCAAAGGAGGAGGCCTGCGGGTAATTGAGATGAGTTTTTTGCCCGATGTATACGTCGAATGTGAAACCTGCCAGGGAAAACGCTTTAACAGAGAAACCCTGGAAATCCGGTACAAAGGTAAATCCATTTCAGATGTTCTTGAAATGACCATCAATGAATCTGTAATTTTCTTTGAGAACATTCCCAAGATCTACAGGAAGTTAAAAACCATTCAGGACGTGGGTCTGGGTTACATCACTTTAGGTCAACAAAGCACCACCCTTTCGGGAGGAGAAGCACAGAGGATCAAACTGGCCACAGAGCTTTCAAAAAGAGATACCGGAAACACCTTTTATATCCTGGACGAACCTACAACAGGTCTCCATTTTGAAGATATACGGGTCCTTATGGAAGTACTGAATAAACTTGCTGATAAAGGAAATACTGTGGTGATCATAGAACATAATCTTGACGTTATTAAAATGGCAGACTACATCATTGATATAGGCTATGAAGGTGGAAAGAACGGAGGGAAAGTTGTGGCTACAGGTACCCCCGAAGAAGTTGCAAAAGACAAAAAGAGCTATACCGCCCATTTTCTTCAAAAAGAACTAATTTAGCCTAATAATATATTGTATGAGAACAGAAACAAGGAATAAAAGCTGGAATGAAATAAAAACAAATGACTCCTGGGCGATCTTCAAGATCATGGGAGAATTTGTCAATGGATATGAAAAACTAAGTCAAATTGGTCCCTGCGTTTCGATCTTTGGATCGGCACGTACCAAACCCGATCATAAATTCTATAAACTTACCGAAGAGGTCGCCAAGAAAATTGTTGATCACGGTTACGGAATTATAACCGGCGGCGGCCCCGGAGTAATGGAAGCCGGGAATAAAGGAGCACACTTGGCCGGGGGGACCTCTGTTGGTTTAAATATTCACCTTCCTTTTGAGCAGCACGACAATCCATATATCGATAGTGATAAGAACATAAACTTTGATTATTTTTTCGTTAGGAAAGTAATGTTTGTAAAATACTCCCAGGGATTTGTGGTCATGCCGGGAGGTTTTGGTACCCTGGATGAACTTTTTGAAGCCATTACTTTAATACAGACCAACAAAATCGATAAATTCCCAATTATCCTCGTAGGAAGGGATTTTTGGAGCGGATTAATTGACTGGGTGCGTACAACGCTACTGGACAGCTTCCAGAATATTAGTGCAGGGGATATCGACATTCTTCAGGTGGTGGATACTGCCGATGAGGTTATTGAGATCCTGGATAAATTCTATGAAGAATATAATCTGAGTCCAAATTTTTAAATATATTTCAATTTACAATTCACCAACAGCTCTCCCCGGAGAGCTGTTTTTCATTATTTTTGTAAATCGAAAGAACCTACTAAAAATACATCTATACTAAAATATTATTAAGAATCATCATATTAAGTATTGAAGTAATATCTTGCAGGCAGGACAGATAATAAGTTAAACCCCATCTCCCATCTTTAAGTTGAATATAAAGCTTCTGTTTTTATCATTTTTGGGACTCCTTTGTACCCCCGTTACAGGACAGCATAATGTATTCATTAAGGCTGAACTTAATGATTCTATAAAGTCACTTTACATCCAGCAAAACCTTGAATACAGAAACCTTAGTAAAGATACGTTGCAGGAGATTTACCTGAGTGACTGGATGAATGCTTTTTCAGACACCCGCACTCCTCTAGCCCGCCGATTCTTTGAAGATTATGATCGAAGTTTTCATTTTGCAAGGGAAGAAAAAAGAGGAGGTACAACCATAAACTCAATTCTGGGGGAATCATTTGAAGAAATATCCTGGGAGCGACCTATGGGACAACCGGACCTCATTAAAATCACTCCCGATACACCGGTTCTCCCCGGTGAAAAATTTGTTATCAACCTTAATTACAGCGTAAAAATACCCAGTAATGAATTTACCCGCTATGGCTACCAAAATAAGGGAAATTATCAATTACGCTACTGGTTCATAGCTCCCGGAATGTATAATGAGGGCTGGGAGGTTTACAGCCATAAAAATATGAATGACCTTTATCTTCCTAAACTGGAGATGAAGATAGAACTTACAATTCCATCAAACCTTGCAGCCATTTCTTCTTTTGAAATGGAGAAGATCATCCCCGAAGGCGGCAAAAAGACCGTCTTTTTAAGTGGCAGTGAAAAATTGGACACAGAAATTCATCTTACAAAAGAGGTCATTTTTAATGATATACAGGTGGATAGCCTTCATATACTCACGAATATATCTGAAGACGGTATAAATCCCGTAATGAAATCTTTTCTGGTGACCAGGATCGTGGAATTTCTAAAGTCAAATCTCGGAGATTACCCGCATAGATATTTGCTTTCCTCGCAGCAGGATTATGCTGCCAATCCCGTCTATGGACTTAATCAGTTACCTAAATTCCTGCGACCTTTCCCTGAAGGTTTTTCTTATGATCTTAAACAGTTAAAAACCATTTCAGAAAATTATCTCGAAAACACTTTACTTTTAAACCCAAGAGAGGACAAATGGATTTTTGATGCTATTCAGAATTATCTCATGATGGAATATATCGATGAATTCTATGCCGATCTTAAACTTCTGGGTAGCCTTAGCGAGGTATTTGGGGTGCGGTGGTTTCATGCTTCCACTCTTAAATTCAATGATCAGTATTCTCTTATGTACATGATGATGGCCAGAAAAAACCTTGATCAGCCACTATCCACACCACAGGATTCTCTCGTTAAATTTAATAAGAACATTGCTAATCCTTCAAAAGCAGGAGTGGGTTTAAAGTATCTTGACCATTTTCTGGAAGATAACACAGTACCTTATACAATAAAGGAATTTTACCAGAAATATCAGTTAAAAAGAGTTACCGAAGAAGATTTTAAAAATCTTCTCACAACCAACGCAGGAAAGGACATTAGATGGTTCTTTCGGGAGTTTGTCGAAACCAATGACAAAATTGACTTTAAAATAAGAAGCCTCTCCAGGGAGGGCGATTCCTTACGGGTAACTCTTAAGAACAGAACCGGCTCTTCTGTTCCTGTACAGGTTTACGGCCTTCATAACAATGACATTGTGTATAAGACCTGGGTGGAACATTCAGAGGATGTTCGCACGGTTTATCTTCCGGCGACTCGGGTTAATAAAGTGGCAGTTAATCATGAAGGCCTGGTGCCAGAGATCAACCGTCGAAACAACTACAGGACTGTAGGTGGCATAATGAATAAGCCCTTGCAGTTCAGGTTATTTAAGGATGTGGAAGATCCAAGATATCATCAGGTTTTCTTTATGCCAGAATTCCAGTACAATCTTTACGACGGATTGGCATTAGGTTTAAAGCTCTATAATAAGACTATTCTTGACCGAAGTTTCCAGTACAACCTGTCACCGTACTATGCTTCCGGAAGTAAAACTCTTGTTGGAAGTGCTGGCGTTTCACACCAGATATTCTTTGATGATGATAACCTGTACGCTCTAAATTACGGCATTAGCGGAAGTAGATTTTCTTATGGTTACGATCTCATGTACCAGAGACTCACCCCCTATCTCACAATGCACTTCAGGAATTCCTATATGAGGAATGGCCGTAAAGAAAGGATCCTCATTCGCAATGTAAATGTCTTTAGGGATCAACATCCTGAAACACCTCTTGAAGTGCCTGATTACAGTGTCTTCAATATTAATTATGGTTACAGTAATCCGGGATTGGTCACCCATTTCTCAGGAGGCATAGATTTTCAGGTGGCCGAACAATTTAGCAAATCCTCTCTTACATTTGAATACAGAAGACTGCTGAAGAATGACAGGCAGCTGAATTTCCGCTTTTTTGGAGGTGCTTTTCTTTATAATGATATGCCCGGTTCAGATTACTTCAGCTTCGCGCTTGATCGTCCAACAGATTATCTTTTTGATTATAATTACTACGGAAGAAGTGAGACAAGCGGCGTTTTTAGCCAGCAGATCATTCTTGCTGAAGGCGGATTTAAATCGATGCTGGAACCGAAATTCGCCAACCAATGGATCACCACAGTAAACGGAAGTGTAACTCTCTGGAAGTGGATATATGCTTACAGCGACGTGGGACTTGTAAAGAATAAATATGAATCGGCGAAATTCCTTTATGATTCGGGAATTCGATTGAGTCTAGTTCAACATTATTTCGAAATATTCTTCCCTGTATATTCCAGTGAAGGTTGGGAATTTAAAGATGGCGATTATGATCAAAAAATCCGGTTTATCGCCACTCTTGATCTTCAAACTCTGGCCGGACTCTTTACCAGAAAATGGTTTTAACGATAAGGATTCTTTTACCGATTCTTTAATAAAAGGTATTTGCTTAAAAATATCACAATTAGAAGCCACTTATTTTGTTAAATAGTGAGTTTTGGAGTCTTTTTTAGAATTGTAATTAATCATTGTTTTCTTTACATTTGTGCTAATTATAAAAACGTATTATGCAGAGTGAAACTTCCTCAAAAAGTGCAATTTCCTTTGAAGATTTCAGGGCACAGGTCTTAAGCGACTATAAGCTCGCGGTGACCAGCCGGGAATGCAGTCTTTTAGGTAGAAGAGAGGTCCTTACAGGTAAAGCCAAATTCGGAATCTTTGGTGATGGTAAGGAAGTTCCCCAATTGGCCTGGGCGAAGGTATTTGAAGACGGGGATTTCAGATCGGGATATTATCGTGATCAGACCTTTATGATGGCCATAGGAGCTCTTAATATTCAGCAGTTCTTTGCAGGATTATATGCCACTACAGATATTGATCAGGAGCCAAGTTCTGCTGGTAGACAAATGGGCGGCCACTTTGCTACCCACAGTTTAAATGAAGATGGCACCTGGAAAAATCTTACCCAACAAAAAAATTCAAGTGCAGACATTTCCCCTACAGCAGGACAAATGCCACGCTTACTGGGTCTTGCACAAGCTTCCAAGATCTACAGAAATGTGGAGGGCATTGATTCCGAAAAGTTCTCTCAGAACGGAAAAGAGATTGCCTGGGGAACTATAGGAAATGCAAGTACCAGTGAAGGCTTATTTTGGGAAACCATTAATGCTGCAGGAGTACTTCAGGTACCAATGGTAATGAATGTCTGGGATGACGAATACGGGATCTCTGTACATGCCAGGCATCAGACAACCAAAGAAAATATTTCGGAAGTCCTAAAAGGTTTTCAAAGAGATAAAGGAGAGAATAATGGATATGAGATCTTTACTGTAAATGGTTGGGATTATCCTTCCCTTATAGAAACTTATGAAAGCGCCAGCAAACTAGCCCGGGAAGAGCATGTGCCGGTTTTGATCCATGTACAGCAGTTAACTCAGCCGCAGGGGCATTCCACTTCAGGTTCTCATGAGCGTTATAAAAGTGAAGAAAGACTGCAGTGGGAAAGAGAGCATGATTGCAATGTGAAGATGCGGGAGTGGATGATCGAAACCAATATTGCCACCGACGAGGAACTTCAGGAGATCGAAAAAGATATAAAGAAGCAGGTAAGGGACGGAAAAAAAGCTGCATGGGAAGCTCACATGGCTCCGGTCAAAAATAAAATGCATGATGCCCTTCCTGTTCTTCAGAGAGCAGCAGATAGCAGCCAGAAGAAAAACTTTATTCTTCAGTTAAAGAATGAACTTGAGGGAAATAAAGAACCACTAAAACGCGATATTCTTGTAGCAGCGAGAAAAGCCTTAAGGTACATGCGGGGAGAAGACTCTTCCTCAAGACAGGAGCTAATTCATTTTATTGATAAATATACTGAAGAAGTTCGTCCGCAGTACAGCAGCCACCTTTATAGCTCCTCAGAATATAATGCTCTTAAAATTGAACCCATTGCTCCTGCATATGATGACGATGCCGAAGATGTAGACGCACGATTGATCCTGCGGGATAACTTCGACAGGATCTTTGAAAAATATCCTGAAAGTCTCATTTTTGGAGAGGATACTGGTGAGATAGGTGATGTAAACCAGGGACTGGAAGGTCTCCAGGAAAAATACGGGGAGCTGCGAATAGCAGACACAGGAATTAGAGAAGCCACCATCCTTGGACAGGGAATTGGAATGGCAATGAGAGGCCTGCGGCCAATTGCAGAGATCCAGTACCTCGACTACCTACTCTATTCTTTACAGATCATGAGCGACGATCTTGCCACTCTGCAATACAGAACCCGAGGAAAACAAAAAGCTCCGCTAATTATAAGAACCCGTGGCCACCGTTTGGAAGGAATCTGGCACTCTGGTTCCCCAATGGGCGGAATCCTGCATTTAATACGCGGAATTCACGTTCTGGTACCTCGTAATATGACCAAAGCAGCCGGATTTTACAATACGCTGCTTGAAAGTGACGAACCTGCATTAATTGTAGAGTCTCTGAACGGTTACCGACTAAAGGAAAAAATGCCGAATAACCTTGGAGAGTTTAAAACAGCTTTAGGAGTGGTTGAAACCATGAGAGAAGGTAATGATATAACGCTTGTTTCTTACGGCTCTACTTTACGCCTGGTGGAACAAGCTGCCCGGGAACTTATGGAGGTTGGAATAAGTGCAGAAGTAATAGATGTACAGTCCCTTCTACCCTTCGACCTAAATCAGGATATCGTAAAAAGTGTGGAAAAGACGAATCGTCTGCTTGTCATTGACGAAGATGTCCCCGGAGGTGCTTCGGCCTATATTATGCAGAAGATCATGGAAGAGCAGGATGCGTGGAGATATCTTGACAGCAAACCACAAACCCTTACTGCTAAAGATCACAGACCTGCTTACGGTACCGACGGAGATTATTTCTCTAAACCTTCTGTAGAAGATATTTTTGAGAAGGTTTACGATATCATGAATGAAGCTGATCCCGGTAATTATCCAGATCTGAAATAGAAAACAGACACAGTATTATATAAAGCCACGCCTGTAAAACAAGCGTGGCTTTTTTTATCTCCAGGAAAAATTAGAAATCCTAATACCCCTGTAACAGTCGTCCTGGCAACCTATCGGAACAAAGCCACAGAGAATCATGATCCCGACTTCATCAGTTTCAAAGTAGACTTCATTGGTATCTGGATCGGCTATAAGAAATTCAGATATACAACTTTTATAAAGATCATCCATGGTAAAGGGAGGCGCCCCCGGCTCATGCTTTCCGATATCTTTTTTTAAAATCTCTTCATAACTATCAGTGATCGTTTTGCTTCCATCTTCATCCGATATTAGAAAGGCAATGTAATATCTGCCTTTCACTTTACCTTTCTCTACTAAAAGGGTCGTTTCACTGCCATGTCCTGTCCAGGACTGTTCCAGAATGGTGTATTCATAAGAATTACCATTCTTCTTCTTTAATTGGTCCCATGCGGCTTTACTTTCCCTGAAGTTGTAGCCATGCTCTCCCTCAATATTCAAGTTTTCTTCCAGCGCATCAATACTGCAGGAAAATAACAATAAAAGAATTAGGGGTAACGACATAAGTGGGTAGATCTTTTCCATAAGCAATAGGTTTTGTATTAAATTTAATTCAAAACAGGAAAAAATAATAAACTTTAACTAATTAACTTTCAGTTATTTGCGTTACGTAAAATCTTATTGAGATGATATTTAAATTCCGTTTTGGGTGCTGTATTTTAGAGATAATGGAAAGTTTTTCAGAAAATTTTACATCCAGGGTTTTTCAGTACTTTCAATCCGGAAGACCAGATAATTGAGCAGAGGCTCAACTTCAGACTTTTTTACCATTTTAAAGGAAATATCACCTCCTGCTGAGTGAAAAGTAAGATTGACCAAACCTCTTCTTTTATACCAGATGGGTTGAGTAACAGAAACAGCCTGCAGGCGAAACATCTCCAGGTATTGTTCTTTTTTGATCCAAACTCCGGAAAATCTGATCAAAAAATCTTCGGAAACTCCCAGTTTCAAATTCCGGAAATACAAATAATTATACCCGGTTACCAATACCACATAAGCCACGGCAATAGCAAGAAACCAGCTAAGGGTTATAAATTGAGCGTAGAAGAACAGAAATCCGGAAACTATGACCAGAGGGATCATTGCGCGGGAGATCTTTCGGAGAAGCAGATATTTACTGGGCAGAATCCTGAAGTTTTCCTGAATCTGCTTTTTATAAAAATATTCCTTTACCTGCCCAACCACATCCGGAGGCAGACCAACTACTTTGATCTGGTTCTTTTCAAGATCGTCCTCGCTGCTGGCCAGAGAGATCTTCACCTGGTACAGGTTCATTTTCTTCTGAATTGGGTTAGTTAATACCTGTAACAACTGGATACGACTTGCTCTCAGGTTGACCCGGGTATTATTTCGCAGACCCATCTCCACCTGCAGATTATCTTTAAATTTTTGTAGGTGCAATCCGTAATATTTTACAACTGTCTCCCCTACTGTAAGCAGCATTCCAACCAGTAAAAGAAAAATGATGAGCATTAATTTCCCCTGGGCAAAATAGATCTGTGGTTCTTCAAGCCGGGCAGACAGATCTTCATTGAACATGAACTGTTCTCTCAGGGTAAAATAAAAGGCTATTATAATACCAACGCCCCGAAGATAATTGGAAGTTAGACCGAGTTTGATTAGCGTCCACAGGTTCACTTTGTACTCCCATTCCGGAGAAGCTTTTGCCGCTCTTCTCTCCTCTGCCTCTTCTGGTGACAAATCCTCCGTCTGAGCTTCGACCTTTTCTTCTTCGGCATATGCCATGAGCTTATCGGCAAGGGCATTTGCCTTTTCATAATCCAGGGCTTTGATCTCCACTTCCTTATCCTGACTTCCGGCTGTTTCCACCACCACGCTATAGACACCTATAACTCTTTGTAAAATATTCCTGCGAAAATTTACCTGCTGGATCTTTTGAAAAGGAATATTGATAACATCTGTCGAAAAAACACCTTTTTGGAGAACAAACTCCTCATTCTTCTTATCAATATGAAATTTAAAATTCAGGTAGTAAAGGATACTGTAGCCGAGACTTAGCAACAAAACCACTATTAATGCAGCTCCTGCAAAGAAGATCGTTCGTGGGCTAAATTCGCCGATAACGAAATAAAAAACCACTACCCATAAATTACGGGCAATATGGTACAGAGAGGTAGCGAAAATCAAAACCAGTCCCACAACAGATTGGCGCTGGGGGTCATAAAAGTTATGCTCAGGCATGATTGTAAATTCTGGTCGATATTTCTTCCTTCACAGAGGTTGCTGTTTGTGGGTATATTCCGGGAATATTAATATCACTTCCCGAACCTCCGGCAGTGAATACCTTTAGCGTGGAAATATTCAGGATCTTGTCCAAAAATGATCTTTCAACCGAGACATGTTGAATGCGGTTAAAAGGAACTACCGTAGTTCTTTCAAATAAAAAGCCCCTGTGGAAAATGATATCCTGTTCTCTCATTGCATATCCGCTCCTCCTTACATACATGATGTTGTTGAAAAAAGACCAGCCAAAAATGAGAGCTAAGAAGATACCTCCTCCGATTATATAATTTTGAAATTCCGCAGGTACAAAGCTATAAGCCACTATTAAACCTATTCCGAAAAAAAGCAGGGAGATTGTGGTGCCCACCTGTGACTTCACTAAATATTTTTTGGAAATAGGCTGCAACTTCACCTCCTCAAACTTCGGAAGGGAGGCTACATCAAGCTGGAAATTCGAAAAATTCTCTGCTGCTACGGAATCCATTTCTTTTCAAAATTTGGTTTTCTTTTCTCGAGAAAAGCATTGCGGCCTTCTTTGGCTTCATCGGTCATATAAGCCAGTCTGGTAGCTTCTCCGGCAAAAACCTGTTGTCCAACCATTCCATCATCGGTTAGATTCATAGCAAACTTCAGCATTTTAATGGAAGTTGGAGATTTCGCAAGGATCTCCTGTGCCCATTCATAGGCGGTATCCTCAAGTTCATCATGGGGAATAACTGCATTCACCATTCCCATTTCATATGCTTCCTGTGCCGAATAATTCCTTCCTAAAAAGAAGATTTCCCGGGCCTTCTTTTGACCCACCATTTTTGCGAGGTAAGCAGAACCATATCCGCCATCAAAGCTGGTAACATCGGCATCAGTTTGTTTAAAGATCGCATGTTCTTTGCTGGCTAAAGTAAGATCGCAAACTACATGAAGGCTATGCCCTCCTCCTACTGCCCATCCCGGCACAACTGCAATTACAGCTTTGGGCATAAACCTTATAAGCCTTTGCACTTCCAGAATGTTGAGGCGATGCATTCCGTCTTCTCCCACATAGCCCTGGTATCCCCTGGCCTTTTGGTCTCCGCCACTGCAAAAGCTGTACACGCCATCTTTAGGGGAAGGTCCTTCAGCAGTTAGCAAAACAACTCCTATTGAAGTATCCTCCTGTGCATCGTAAAAAGCATCATATAATTCACTGGTGGTTTTCGGCCGGAAAGCATTCCGAACTTCAGGTCGGTTGAAAGCAATCCGGGCTACTCCGTTGCTCTTTTTATAGGTGATATCCTCGTATTCTTTAGCAGTTTTATAATCTGGTTTGGTCATAAGTCAATATTTTAACCCAAAAATAAGGCTTTTAAATATTTCAGCTGATTAATTATTGAGCTTCTTGAGGGCATTTCTCAAGTTTTACCAGCGAAGTTTCTAAAATATGATTTTTAGTACGATATTTGATTCCACCTCTCAAACAGGTAAAATGAAGCCTTTTCTGATATTTGTAATTTTTTTATTCATCGGCCTCAACAGCCGGGCGCAGGAATTTTCAGTTTCCGAAGGATTTTACATTGGTAGCCTGGATATTAAACCAAGTCTTTCTCTTCTCGCTCCGGAATTTCCCGAAAGCAAATTCACCCTCACCGAAGTCAATTTCAATAAAGAAAAGAAGCGGGAGGTAAATATTGTAGCTATGATGGAAAAAGAGCGTTACGAAAGAGAGAGCTCCTATATTGAATTAGAATCTCCCATGCCTAATCTTAGCAAAGGGGAAAAAACCCTGATCGAAGTGACCAATGATATTAGATTCCACGATCGCAGTTCTAATTTTGACATCTACACCGGAGAAAAGAAGATCCCGGCATACCAGGAGATGCGGGTGCCTTTATTCAGCAGCCCGTATTATTCCCGATCCAGGGCAAGAGGTTACATTTCCCCCTACTACTATTAGTCTTTCTTAAGGTAAATGCCGTTGTCTTTTATATCAACCTTGCGTTGTTTATAAAGATTCCCCAGGGCACGTTTAAAGCTCTTCTTGCTCATTTGCACTTCCCTTTCGATCTCTTTAGGGGAAGATTTATCTGTAAGCGCTAAAAAGCCTCCCTTTAGTTCGAGTAGCGTCAAAAGTTCCTGAGCATTAGGCTCAATACTCCTGTAACCGGGGCGTTGCAGTGTAATATCAATTTTCCCGTCTGGGCGGGTCTTCTTCACCCAGCCTTTCAACCTGTCGCCCACGTGCAGTTTCTGAAAAACATCATCTTTATATAAAAGTCCTTTATGGATCTCATTCACGATCACATTCCAGCCCAATTCCGTGGGATTTGCTACTATAAGATCCACCTCTTCAAATGCTTCTACCGTAAGCTGAGAATTATCCAGGAATGCATCCACTTTATTTGATCCTACAAGTCTGTCCGTCAATTCATCCAGATAGCAGAAGATGAGATAGCGCTCCCCTTCTCTCATTTTCATTGCCTGTTCTTTAAAAGGCACAAAAAGGTGTTTTTCCAGTCCCCAGTCCATAAAGGCGCCGATTTCACTCACTTCCACACATTTTAGAAAACCGAACTCATCCAGCTTGACAAATGGCTTCAGAGTCGTTGCCACCGGTCGCTCCTCGTGATCCAGGTAAACAAAAACATTAAGTTCATCTCCTATTTCAAAAGTTTCAGGTTTGTATTTGTTCGGCAAAAGCACCTCGTTTCCGTCATCATCTGTCAGGAAAAGTCCGGGGTCTGTATCGCGATCTATTTTAAGGGTATGATATTCTCCAATGGCAAGCATAAATCAAATTTTTGGCAAAGTTAATTATAATATACGGCTATTTCACGAAGCTGAAATATTCCAGCAACACTTCATCATTAATCTTCCGCGGTGTGAAGATCTCCAAAACCTTTGGCTTTTCTGAGGTGTCAAAAAAGTGATTTAAAGCTGCTTCTATTTCTTCGGAAGTTTTTGCTGAAGCATATTCAAATCCGTAGAGATCACAAACAGGTTTAGCATTGAGATCATGTACGGTTTCAAAGTACTTATCAAAGGTTTCTGTATTCTTTTCCCCCGGAAGAATTCTGAAGATCCCTCCTCCATGATTGTTCAGGATGATGATCCTGAAATTCTTCGGAATGTAATTATTCCAGAGCCCATTGCTGTCATAGAAAAAGCTGAGATCCCCGGTGATCATAAGCACAGGCTCTTCTGAGATCATCGCAGCTCCTACCGCAGTCGAAATACTGCCATCAATTCCGCTGGTTCCGCGGTTGCAATAGATCTTCAGGCTCTCTTTCCAATTAAAAAGCTGCGCATACCGAATTGTCGAACTGTTTGCCAACTGTACAATGGTATTTTCGGGCACAGCCGGACAAACCAACTGCATTGCCTTAAGATCTGAATATGGAATCCTTCCCATGTAATCCTCATGTTTCACTTTCCTCCTGCTCCTCACCTCCTGCCAGTATTGAGCATAGTTACCTTCAGAATTATTGATAAGCGGAAAGAACTGACTAAAGAACGAATTCACAGAAGTTTCGAAATGTTTGTTGAGGCAAAAGAAGGTGTTATATGCCTTTTTTGGATCTACATGCCAGTGCTGTTTCGGCTGGTAATTTCGCAGGAAAGCCTTGATCTTTTTGGAGACGATCATTCCGCCGAAAGTGAGCAGAATTTCCGGCTGCAGGTTGTCGAAAAGCTGCTCCCGGTTTTCATCCTTTTCAATCGGCCCCACAATGGTATCTATGCGCGTGAAGAATTTCTCCTGCTGCACGTTGGAAGTGGTCTCAGTAAAGACAATGACCGAAGGATCATTCGCCAGCCTGTCAAGGAATTCCTGCTCCACAGAGTTTGGCGGGGATACTCCAATGATCACCATCTTCCTCGCCGCCTTGTTCCAGAGTTCGGCATAAGCCTGCAGCTGATTCCTTGAATAGGTTCTCTCGATAATCTCGGGCAAAATCTGAATCGGATTCACCTCCACATCCTCTACCGTACCATACAGCGGCTCATAAAACGGAACATTGATATGCACCGGACCTTTTTCTTCAATGGCCTTGTTCAGCGCCAGATTGATCTCCCGCTCATTGTGCTTCTGAGATTCAAATTGTTTCTGCTGAAGTTTTTTCTCTGTCGCTTCATTTTCCAGTACCAATTCTGAATGCAAATTAGCCGAATACAAAATATGGTTCTCAAAAACGTTCTTTTGCCGGATAGTTTGTCCGTCGCCGATGTCGATTCGTTCAATAGGCCTGTCGGCAGAGATCACCACCAGCGGAATATCACTATAGAAAGCCTCAGCCACCGCCGGATAATAATTCAGCAATGCAGATCCCGAGGTACAAACCACGGCCACAGGCTTCTGTAATT
Source organism: Salinimicrobium xinjiangense DSM 19287 (assembly GCF_000423585.1). Classification (GTDB taxonomy): domain Bacteria; phylum Bacteroidota; class Bacteroidia; order Flavobacteriales; family Flavobacteriaceae; genus Salinimicrobium; species Salinimicrobium xinjiangense. The sequence continues at coordinate 165,062 of NZ_AUIG01000001.1, read as the reverse complement.
GTTGTGCCATTCCTATGGCGACAAAGGCGGCGCAGCGTTCATCTACGACGCTATAGGTTTCAATATTAGGATGGTGCACAAAGCCGTTCGTTAGCGGCGCATTCCGGGAGCCGGGAGAGATCACCACATGCTGAATTCCCTTGGCTTCGCAAAGCGCGACTATAGATCTTGCAACCGGTATTTTTGGGTGTTTCATTTATCTTGTTTTTCTCCCCGACCCATTTTAGACCTCACAGTCCCGAAGCTTCGGGGCTGTGAGGTCTGCTTCGTAGGGAGGTTCTTAATTTATTTCAACAGCACTTTCTTCATCGTCACCGCCTTATTCACCGTTTCCTGCCATTCATCTTCGGGCACGGAATCTTTCGTGATCCCACCACCAATATAAAGAACAGCATTTCCATCTTCAATTTTCATACAGCGAAGGTTTACATACAGATCGGTTTCTTTTTTGACAGCTCTGTAAGCAAGATTTTCAACATTCCTCCTGGTCCTGCTTCGTTGCACATTTTTCTGAAGGTTCAGCTCTCCCAGGAATCCGGTGTAAAATTCCCGGTTGTAATTTTCTTCTGAAAGGATAAAGGCTTTAGCCTTTTCCTTTGGCAGGCCACATACAGCGGGGGTGGGATGCAGGGCAGAGATTACATTTTGGCATCTGGTAGAGACACCCCATGGGGTGTCTTTACTATCCAACACCCCATTAATATCCGATCTAATATGCAAAAGATTCCCTGCCCTGGCAGTATACGGATGTGATATTTCCAGGTTTTCTACTCCGCAGCTTTCTAGGTTTTCCACAATGGAGTCAGTAACAAATTGCTGCTCCTGCTTCTCCTTTTCGCCCCATTCCACATCTATGGTCCCATTATATTTCTGAGTGCCGGCGAGGGCCATGGTTTTAAAGCTGTTGCCCTCGATCTTTAGTAGTGTCTCAGGTGTAGCGCCCAACCAGCATCCGACTTCAGGATGGAACCAGCAGTAGACAAAAGCTGTGGGATAGGCATTCAGTAGTTCTTTGAACAGCTTAAGCGGATTTGGATCATTCAGCTGCACCTCTTCCCTTCGGGAGAGGACCACCTTTTCCATTTCCCCTGCCTGCAAAGCTGAAACTGCTTTTCTCACCAGCTCAATATGAGCCGACATTTTTTCTTCCGGAATTTCCCCTTTTTGAGAGGTACTCACAGCCGGAACTTCTTCAGAAACTACCTGCTCAAAAATGAGTTTTTCTGAAGCCTTTTCCGGAAAGAGAACAGCTTTCCCTGAGGTGTCAAAAGGGGCAAAAACAAAGCCGCTTTCAGTGTAATCTACATTGTAACGTAGCTGCTTATCCTGCTGTAACAATGCTTTTACTTCTCCTGAATTTCCGGTTAAGATGGGCTTCCGGTAAGCTGCAAAGGGAAGCTTACCTGCAAATTGCGCCTCCAGCTTTTCAAAAAATTCAGCTTCAGGCATTGTCTTTCTTTTTCGGAAGTGTAATAGTGGTCAGTTTCACTACAGAGATAAGATTTTCAGCTTCATCTGTGATCCTGATGCTCCAGAGTTGAGTAGTGCGGCCTTTATGAAGGTAGGTGGCTTTGGCGTAAACAAAACCTTCAGAAATGCTTTTTATATGATTGGCAGAAATTTCGATTCCGCGGACGTAATAATCATCGGTATTTAAAAAAACGAAGCTGGCCATGCTCCCTACAGTCTCCGCCAGGGCAACAGTCGCGCCTCCATGTAGCACTCCGTCGGGTTGATGGACTTTCGGCGTCACGGGCATTTTCGCAATCAAATAATCATCCCCTACTTCAGAAACTTCAATATCAAGAGTTTCCATGAGGGTGTTCTTGCATATCTTTTTCAACAGCGCGTGAGTTTCCTCTTTGGTCATAGCAAATAGATTAGTTTCTTTGTAAAAGTACAAAACCACCAGATAATATGAATGAAAAGCAGGTTTCTTATCGCTCCACCAATACCTATAGCACATTAAACGAACTCACTGAGAAAACTGAAAATGTCTGGGTGGTTTTCCACGGCATTGATTACCTGAGCCGGTATTTCCTGAAATACTTCCGCCACCTAAACCAGGAGAAGAATTACATCATTGCGCCACAGGCACCTTCGAAGTACTACCTCAACGGAAAATATGAGCACGTCGGCGCCTCCTGGGCCACCCGTGAAAATACAGAACAGGAGATCCAAAATGCGATGTCATATCTGGATGAACTATACAAAAATGAAGCCCTCAAAAATGCAAAAAACCTGATCCTTTTCGGCTACTCCCAGGGCGTCTCCATCGTCACCCGCTGGGTTGCAAGAAGAAAGATCCATTGCTCCAAACTCATTCTCAACTCCGGCCGACTACCCAAAGAATTAAGGCCTGAAGATTTTTCCTTTTTAGAGGGTACAGAGATCTCTTTCGTCTACGGCACGGAAGATCCTTTTGTGAACAAAGAATTTCTTGAAGCCGAAGAAAAGAGGATCAGGGAATTGTTTCCGAAGAATTTGAAGTTCATTCCTTTTGATGGAGGGCATGAGGTTAACCAGCAAGTCATCATTAAACTCGCGGGAGAATAGTTTTATAAAAAGAATTTAGACCGCTGCGCTGCTAGATGCTAGAGTCAAGACTTTTAAAATGCCCGTCATCCTGAACTTGTTTCAGGATCCTTGAGAAGCTGAAATAAATTCAGCTAGACGACTCAATATAGAATACGGCCATGTCACCTCGAGCGGAGTCGAGAGGTCTTAGGAAACTAAATAGTTAGTCTGGAAATATAAGTTGGCGCGGATTAGCAATCCGTGCCGAGGACTTCCTTCCCCACCCCGACCTACGGCCACCCCTCCGCCGGAGGGGACTGTTCAAAAGAAAATTTCTCATAACAAGAGGAAGCGTCATCCTGAACTTGTTTCAGGATCAAAGGGAAGCTGAAACGAGTTCAGCTTGACGGAGGGAAAACTTGAGGAACAAAAAAAGCGCTGCCAATTGGCAGCGCTTTTAAAGACTCTAAGTGGATCCCGACATGCGTCGGGATAAGCGATTCACAAGGTTTTGCTTCACAAAACCTGTTCTCTGCTTACTTTACTTCTTCAAAGTCAACGTCTTCTACATCGTCACCTTGCTTGGAGTCACCTCCGGCTTGTCCTCCGGTTGCTCCTCCCTCGGCTCCGGCTCCCGGTCCACCTTGTGGGCCACCCGGTTGTCCGCCTTGCTCGGCTTGTGCTTTGTACATTTCTTCAGAAGCTACTTTCCATGCCTCATTGATCTTGTCCAATGCAGGCTGAATAGTATCAACTTCTTTTGTTTCATAAGCTTTCTTCAGCTCTTCCAAAGCGTCTTCGATCGGCTTCTTCTTGTCATCAGAAAGTTTATCACCAAATTCTTTCAGCTGCTTTTCAGTCTGGAAGATCATAGCATCAGCTTCGTTCAGTTTATCTACTTTTTCTTTGGCTTTTTTATCTGTTTCAGCATTCGCTTCAGCTTCCTGCTTCATCTTTTGGATCTCTTCTTCAGTAAGACCTGAAGAGGCCTCGATTCGGATATCCTGAGATTTACCGGTAGCTTTATCTGTAGCGCTTACTTTGATGATACCGTTGGCATCTATGTCAAAAGTTACTTCAATTTGAGGTGTTCCTCTTGGCGCCGGTGGAATTCCGTCAAGGTGGAATCTACCAATTGTCTTGTTATCGGTCGCCATTGGACGCTCTCCCTGTAACACGTGAATCTCAACAGATGGCTGATTATCGGCCGCGGTAGAGAATACCTGTGATTTCTTGGTTGGAATAGTCGTGTTAGACTCGATCAATTTAGTCATCACACCACCCATAGTTTCAATACCAAGAGATAGCGGAGTTACATCAAGAAGCAATACATCTTTTACATCTCCTGTAAGTACACCACCCTGGATCGCAGCACCAATCGCTACAACCTCATCAGGATTCACTCCTTTTGATGGTTTCTTTCCGAAGAACTTTTCAACTTCTTCCTGGATCTTAGGGATACGGGTTGATCCACCAACAAGAATTACTTCGTCAATATCACTTTTTGAAAGTCCGGCATCGCTAAGCGCTTTTTGCACAGGATCCATAGAACGCTTCACCAAAGTATCGGCAAGTTGCTCGAATTTTGATCTTGTAAGTGTCTCTACAAGGTGCTTTGGTCCTGAAGCGGTAGCAGTAACATATGGCAGGTTGATTTCAGTCTGAGAAGAAGAGGAAAGCTCAATCTTAGCTTTTTCCGCAGCTTCCTTCAAACGCTGAAGTGCCATTGGGTCTTTTCTAAGGTCGATATCTTCAGCTTTCTGGAAAGTATCTGCAAGCCAGTCGATGATCACCTCATCAAAATCGTCACCTCCAAGGTGCGTATCACCATTTGTAGAAAGTACCTCAAATACTCCGTCTCCTAATTCAAGAATAGAGATATCGAATGTACCACCACCAAGGTCATAAACAGCGATCTTCTGATCCTGGGATTTTTTGTCAAGTCCGTAAGCCAGTGCAGCTGCAGTTGGCTCGTTAATGATCCTTCTCACTTTAAGACCGGCGATTTCTCCGGCTTCTTTTGTAGCCTGGCGCTGAGAGTCATTAAAGTATGCAGGTACGGTAATTACGGCTTCAGTCACATCCTGTCCAAGATAATCCTCGGCAGTTTTCTTCATTTTTTGAAGTACCATCGCAGAAAGTTCCTGCGGAGTATACTTACGTCCGTCGATCTCCACACGCGGCGTGTCGTTATCACCTTTTACTACTTTATAAGGAACCCTTCCGGCTTCTTTAGAAACTTCGGAATATTTATTTCCCATGAACCTCTTGATAGAGGAAATGGTTTTTTGCGGGTTGGTTACAGCCTGACGCTTTGCAGGATCCCCTACTTTTATTTCGCCTCCTTCTACAAAAGCAATCACAGAAGGAGTAGTTCTTTTTCCTTCGGCATTAGGTATCACCGTTGGCTCGTTACCTTCCATTACGGCAACACAGGAGTTGGTAGTACCTAAGTCGATTCCAATTATTTTACTCATAATTCTATAGGTTGTTATTTATTATTTCTTAATTTTTTGAACAACCTCTTAAAGTCAATCATTATGCCACCGGAAATTATATGACAGGATGTCATTTTTGACACCTGAAGGCCGTCATTTGCTACAATTTTTGGCAAGGATTTTTATTCTGAAATTGCTGAAGGGATTATTACCTTTGCCCGCTAAAGATTGAGAATGGAGAGTATCAGCGTTTTTGACATGCTTAAAATAGGAGTTGGACCGTCCAGCTCCCACACCCTTGGTCCATGGAGGGCTGCCGAAAGATGGATCGCAGAATTAAAGGAAGCCGGAAGGTTTGATCAGGTGGAAAAAGTGACCATCAACCTCTATGGTTCCCTTTCCCTTACCGGAAAAGGTCACGCCACAGACCTGGCTTCGGTGCTCGGACTTTTAGGCTATGATCCTGTCACTGTACCCGTAGAAAATATTGATCCTGAGATCAATAACATTAAGACATTTAACCGTCTTAATCTGAACGGCGAACGCAGTATCGACTTTGACCTCGTAAACGATATCGTCTTCAATAAGAAGTTCCTGCCATTCCATCCCAACGGAATGAAATTTACCGCCCTCCTTTCCTCCGGAAAAACCACCTCCTCCACCTTCTACTCCATCGGCGGGGGATTTGTCGTAAAGGAAGAAAGGAAGAATGCAAAAAAGCAACTGAAGAAATTTAAAGAATTTCCTTTTCCTATAGTTAAGGGAACCGAACTGGGTGCTTTTTGTAAGCAGGAGAACAAGAAGATCTCTGAAATCGTTTACGAGAACGAAAAATCCCTTCGGACTGAAGAAGAGATCGACGCCGGACTAAAAGCCATATGGGATGTAATGCTGGAATCCATGTACCTGGGCTGTCATACCGAAGGCACCCTCCCCGGTGGGCTTAACGTGCGCCGCCGGGCCCCGGACTCTCACAAAAAGCTTATCGGTGATTCAAAATATGAAAACAAGGAAGAATGGATCGAAGCTATTCGAAACACCGAAGTGAAATTCCGTTCCATTCTAAAATGGGTAAGCTGCTTCGCTTTAGGCGTTAATGAGGTAAATGCTTCTTTGGGACGTGTGGTAACAGCGCCAACCAACGGAAGCGCCGGAGTAATTCCTGCGGTTGTCATGTACTACCTCACCATAGAAAACCACGACGCCGGATTTGAAAAGATAAAGCAGTTCCTTCTAGTAGCCGGTGAAATTGGAAGTTTGTTTAAAAAAGGAGCAACAATTTCTGCGGCCATGGGTGGTTGTCAGGCAGAAATCGGAGTTTCCTCTTCCATGGCCGCCGGAGCGCTAACTGAAGTAATGGGCGGTTCTCCCGAACAGGTAATGATGGCTGCGGAAATAGCTATGGAACACCACTTGGGCCTAACCTGCGACCCCATCGCCGGACTCGTTCAAATACCATGTATTGAAAGAAACTCCATGGGCGCAATTAAAGCCATTAACGCTGCAGAAATGGCCATGGATGCCGATTCCATCCACGCGAAAGTTCCATTGGACAAGGTAATCGAGACCATGTGGGAAACTGCAAAAGATATGAACTCGAAATACAAAGAAACCTCAGAAGGCGGATTGGCGGTGAGGGTGAGTTTGAGTGACTGTTAGGATAGTATTGAGATATTAGTCCCGATAGCTATATCGGGAGAGTATTGAGATTTTAGACTTTGACCACCCCGCCCTGCTGGCACCCCTCCTTGAAAAAAGGAGAGGAACCCTAGGAAGTCGTACACGACTTCCCCTCCGGGCTGCACATTTCAGCTTTAAATGAAATTTCCTGCCTAAGGCAGTGAACGCGAAGCGGAATTATCAATTTGAACTCCCTCCTCCCGAGGAGGGTTTCGCGCAGCGAAATGTCTCCAACAGCTCCCCTCCTTTTTTTAAGGAGGGGTGGCTCCGCCGGGAGGCGGAGACGGGGTGGTCAGGCGCCACACCCGCGCAGCGGAATTTTGTCAAAACTTTTTTAAGCGGAAAACTGAAATTTGGGACGAACAGGAATTCGGGAACCGGCAACCGGCAACAGGCAACCCGCAACAGGAATCACTTTAATTTCTTCTCCTCACATCCTTCCTTCCTCCTGGTATCGATCAGGTAGATGATATTCCATTCTCCTTTTTGCTTCATAAGCTGAAAATTATTCACCCCACAATGGCTAAAAGTATCGTTTAGATAAAACGAATAAGGTGTCCAGGCATTTGCCATGTCTCCGTCTATTTTGATGACATAATCATGTAGCACCTCTTTGAATTCCGTTTCCAGGGGTATAGAAACTATTCCCTTCAGAACCTTTTCCAGCTCCTCTTTGACAAGTTTCGTGTCGCCTTCTTTGGTTCTGCCAATAGTTTGCACAACAGGATCTTCATGGAATGCAGACTTCATAATAATCGAATCCCGGGCATGGAAACCTTCAAAAAAGGTATTTATAACTTCTTTTACCTTATCTTCTTCAGAAATATCCTGAGCTATTGCAAAGGCTCCAAAAAGGAGAAAAACGACACTCGTTACAAGTCTTTTCATGGCTATACGGTTTTGAAGGTAATTTAGTACTTTTACCTGAATTTTAATTTTTACCCTATGTCAGTCGCAAAGAAAGAGTACAAACGCGTTACCACAAAATCTCTGGTGGAAATGAAAGCCAACGGAGAAAAGATCTCCATGCTCACCGCCTATGATTTTTCTATGGCAAAGATTGTGGATGGTGCAGGCATAGATGTAATACTTGTAGGCGATTCGGCCAGTAATGTAATGGCGGGACACGAAACAACCCTTCCTATTACCCTTGATCAAATGATCTATCATGCGGCAAGCGTAGTGAGAGCGGTAGAAAGAGCTTTAGTGGTTGTGGACCTTCCCTTCGGAAGTTATCAAAGTGATCCTAAAGAAGCTTTGCGGTCTTCCATCAGGATCATGAAAGAAAGCGGCGGACATGCAGTAAAACTGGAAGGCGGAAAAGAAATTAAAGATTCAGTAAAACGGATTCTCAATGCCGGAATTCCGGTGATGGGACATTTGGGTTTAACTCCGCAGTCCATTTATAAATTCGGAACTTACACTGTTCGCGCAAAGGAAGACGCCGAAGCTGAAAAATTAAAGACTGATGCTCTTATGCTTGAAAAAGCCGGATGTTTTGCTCTTGTTCTTGAAAAAGTTCCTGCCAAACTGGCCAAAGAAGTAGCAGAGAGTCTGACTATTCCGGTTATTGGAATTGGTGCCGGAAATGGAGTTGACGGCCAGGTGCTGGTAGTTCACGACATGATAGGAATGACCCACGAATTTAATCCGCGGTTCTTGAGAAGATATCTGGATCTATATTCAGAGATGACGAAGGCTTTTGAGCAATACCGGGATGATGTGAAGAGCAGGAATTTCCCATCAGACGAAGAACAATACTAGAAGTTAGATATTAGAAGTTAGAAGTACGAAGTGGTCCTTTCATGAAGATCCAATATTCAAAGAGTAGAGTTTTCTTAAATGGTGCTTTGGGAGCAGCATTTGCCATTTTTGGAGCCTTAAAAGCTTTTGAAGGAACAGCCGGTTTTATCCACTACGTCCAACTAATCCTGGGAATATTGATGGTTGGTAGTTTCTTTCTCGAGCGAAAATTTGGTTATTTAAGTATTGAAGATGGAATATTGACCAAATATTCGCTGAGAAAAAGGTCCATTTCCCTCTCAACAATCAATCGAATCCAATCCTTGCCGGGGAGGATTAAACTGACATCACCTGAAACAAATTTTAGCATTAACACCTCAGTCATTGATAAAGAGTCGATAAAAGATCTTTACCGGGTTTTAGGCTCCCTGGAGCTCGAGTCTCAGAAGAATCCTTTTATCGGTTGGTGCCGGGCAATATCTTCTGAAGGATGGTAATTAGATATTCAAATAAGCATTTAATAGCAGATTTTACCGTTGGTTCGTTATATCTGCTGGCTGGAATTTTAGGAATAATTTTCGGCTCCGATATCTTTAAATATCTTTTTACAGCTTTAGGTATATTATATTTGGGATCAAGCTTTTATAAATTAAAGTTTCAGTGTTTGAGAATAGAAAATCAAGTGCTCACTTATTTCGTGCCTGGAAGAAAAAAGAGAATTGATCTCAGACAGATTACCAGAATAAAAAAAATTACTGACGAAATTACATTTTTGACACCTCATAAAGAACTAAATATCAGCACGAAATTAATTAACAAAGAAGACTTTCCTGCATTTAAAGAATTTCTGGCTTCATTAGATCTGGAACCGGAAAAAAATTCTTTTTCTGAGACTGCTGAAAAATCTGCAATATGACCTTCAGGTACTACAAGAAAATAATTTGGAAAGAGTTGATCCTGGGTTCACTTTTTTTCATCCTGGGTATCTACTTCGCCGTAACCGAGCCAGATAATATTTTCCGGTATGGTTTTATAGTTGTTGGCCTGCTTCATTTGATTTCGGGTATTTACCAATTGAAGATGCCTTACTTGAAGTTCGATAATGGCAGCCTTATAAGAGGCGGATTAATTTCCAAATCTGTTTCTCTTTCTGAAGTAGAAAAAATCAGGAAGTTTGCCGGGGACTATACTTTGTTTACTTCAGATAAGAAACTGAAGATCAATTCAGAATTAGTCAATAAATCTCAGAGGGAAGAACTCAATAAATACCTGAGGTCCCTGGATGTTACCTTTGAGGAGGCTTCTCTTAAAGAATATAAATACAGTTAAATTTCCCTTTTTTGACAGATAAAATAATCTCCACTCCGCATAACCTACAGGTGCTTTACGAAGACAATCATTTGATCATCGTAAACAAACGCCCGGGGGATATTGTGCAGGGTGACAAGACTGGAGATGTGCCACTAAGTGAGGTGGTAAAGGAGTATATAAAGATCAAATACAACAAACCCGGAAAAGTTTATCTCGGAGTGGTTCACCGACTCGACCGCCCCACCAGCGGAATTGTTGTTTTCGCCAAAACTTCCAAAGCCCTTCCCCGCCTCAACAAGCTATTTAAAGAAAAGGACGCAAAAAAGACCTACTGGGCAATTGTGAAAAATCCGCCGCCAAAACAGGAGGACACGCTTGTACATTTCATGAAGCGGAATCCAAAGCAGAATAAATCCTACGCCCACATCAAAGAAGTACCGGATTCCAAAAAAGCAATTTTAGAGTACCATATTCTAAAGAGCCTCAACAATTATTTTCTCCTGGAGATCGACCTGCACACGGGTAGACATCACCAGATCCGGAGTCAGCTATCGGCCATTGGCTGCCCTATCAAGGGAGATCTTAAATACGGATTCGACCGAAGCAACAAAGACGGAAGCATACATCTTCATGCGCGAAAGCTGGTTCTTGAGCACCCGGTGAAAAAGGAGAAACTGGAAATTACCGCTCCTCCGCCACAGAATCCTATTTGGGATGCCTGTTCTTAATAAGCATAACCATTTTTTCAAACAAAGCTTTGGTTAGAACGAGAAGGTTTAGTGCAAATTATTTTTCTTCTTTCTAATCTCTTCCAAAGCTAAATTGTCTTTACTTCCAAGATGGGAATGCTTCTTTGATGTTCCGGGTTGATATGAACCTTTTTCTACCTCGGCACCAATCTTCTTATAAGCTTCTCTAAAGGATTTTCCCTGCATTACAAGATCATTAATACTGTCAACGGTAAACAAGTACCTGTACTTTTCATCTTCAAGATTTACCTCCTTCACTTTTACCTGCGCAATGGAATGAGTGAAAACGTCCAGTATCTCTTTCATGTTTTCCATAGCATAGATGCTGTTTTCTTTGATAAGCTGGTAATCCCTGTGATATCCGCTTGGGAGGTTATTAGTGATAAGGATCATTTCATTAGCAATCGCCTGCAGCTTGTTGCATTTTCCCCGTATAAGTTCAAAAACATCCGGGTTCTTTTTATGAGGCATTATACTGGAACCGGTGGTCAATTCATCAGGGAAAGTGATGAAATCGAAATTCTCGCTCATGTACAGGCAAATATCCATTGCAAACCTGGAAAGCGTATTGGCCAGGGAAGCTATATTTGAAGTTGCAGTTCGTTCGCATTTCCCACGACTCATCTGTGCTGCCACTACATTGTATTTGAGAGTAGAAAAGCCGAGTTCTTTGGTAGTGAATTCCCGGTCGATGGGAAACGAGGAACCGTATCCTGCAGCCGATCCCAACGGGTTCTGATCCACAATTTTTAGTCCGGCTTCGAGCAGGTACAGATCATCGATCAATAACTCAGCATAAGCTGAAAACCACAAGCCAAAAGAAGATGGCATGGCCACCTGCAAGTGAGTATAGCCGGGAAGCACCTTTTCTTTGTGCTCCTCTGCCAGTTCAAGAAGCAGATCAATTAGTTTTCCGGTTTTAGAAGAGATCTCCTGAAGATTCTCTTTAAAGTACAGCTGCATTGCCACCAAAACCTGATCATTTCTTGAACGCGCAGTATGGATCTTTTTACCTGTTTCTCCCAAAGCGGCTGTGAGTTCATATTCAATTTTAGAGTGCACATCCTCAAAATCCTCTTCAATTGTAAAAGTTCCCTCCTCTACTGATTTTGCTAACTTCCGTAGTTCAGAAACTATCTGCTCCACTTCTTCTTCATCCATGATCCCAACCTTCCCCAGCATTTTTCCATGTGCTATGGATGCCTGAATATCATATTTCGCAAGATGCAGGTCCAGTTCCCGGTCGTTGCCAACCGTGAACTTTTCTATTTGTTTGTCTATTGATATTCCTTTGTCCCAGAGTTTCATATTCTAATCATTTTATTTCTTCAACAACTTTCTTAAACTGTCAAGCTGAACTTGTTTCAGCTTCTATTTTATGATAATAACCAGAATAAGATCCTGAAATAAATTCAGGATGACCTACAATTGTTATTTTATGGCCTTTTCCAGCAATTTGATATACTTCTCAATACCTTCCCCGATTTCCCTCACGAAGATGGATTCATCTGCCGAGTGCGAACGTGTCGAATCTCCCGGTCCCAGTTTTAGCGAAGGACAGGAGAGCATCGCCTGGTCAGACAGGGTTGGAGAGCCATAGGTTGCCATCCCCAGGGAAATTCCCGCCTGTACCAGCTCATGCTCCTTTGGAATAGAGGAAGAATTTAAACGCAGTGATCTGGCTTTTATCTCGTCTATCGGTGCCTCTTTCTGCAGGATCTCTTCAATTTCAGCATTTGAATAGCGGTCATTCACTCTTACATCGATCACAAGCTCCACTTTTCCGGGGATCACGTTATGTTGGGTTCCGGCGTTGATCTGAGTGACTGTCATTTTAACCGACCCCAAAGCTTCAGACTCTTTTTCAAATTTATACTTCTGAAACCATTCGAGCACAGAAGCAGTTTTGTAGATGGCATTGTTGCCATTTGGATGGGCAGCATGAGAGGGTGTTCCTTTAATTACCGCATCAAAAACTACCAGGCCTTTTTCTGCAATTGCCAGATCCATTAAAGTTGGTTCCCCAACAATAGCGGTATCAATATTTGGTATTATTGGCAGCAGACATGAAATGCCGTTTTTCCCATTCGTTTCTTCCTCGGCAGTTCCTGCAAAGAGAAGATTCCAGGAAAGATCTGTTGCCTCATAGAAGTAAGTAAAAGTCGCGAGCAATGATACCAGGCAACCGCCCGCATCATTACTTCCCAGTCCGTATAATTTGCCGTCCACAATCTTGGCTTCAAAGGGATCTCTCGTATACGCTGAATTTGGCTTCACCGTATCGTGGTGAGAATTCAGCAACAGGGTAGGTTTAGCCTTGTCGAAATTTTTGTTAACCGCCCAAACATTGTTCAGATGTCTGCTGAAAGGAATATTATGATCTTTAAACCAATTTTCCAGCAGATCAGCCGTACCACTTTCTTCTCCGGAAAAGGAAGGGGTTTGAATCAGCTTTTTTAGCAATTCCAAGGCTTCAATCTGCAGTGTAGCAATATGCATTAGATTGTAATTTTGGTATGTTTTGAATTTTGCTGCAATAAAGAAGCATCTCCAAGATAAATTTTCGAAACATTCCGGTTCAAAACTGAAAAACAGTTGTGCAGCTTTGGCAACATGCCTTCGGTGATGATCTTTTCTTCCAGCAAAATTTTATAGTTTTCCAGATTAAGAATTTCTATAACCGATTCATCGTCATTTAAATTGCTCAAGACTCCTTTCTTCTCAAAGCAATAATAGAGCAGAGTTTCATACTGGTCTGACATGGCACTGGCAATTTCTGCGGCAACAGAATCTGCGTTCGTGTTCAGTAATTCCCCCTCCTCACTATAAGAAATGGCCGAAAATACGGGTACAATCTCCTGTTCAACCAGCGATGAGATGAATGATGTATTGACCTCTTCTATATCTCCCACTAAACCGAAATCGATCTCCCCGGCAGGTCTTTTCCTTGAAACAATACTTTTCCCGTCTGCCCCACATAACCCAATCGCATTACAGCCCAAATGCTGTAATCCCGCAACAATTTTCTTGTTGATGAGTCCGCCATAGACCATGGTGATCACTTTCATTGAATTTTCATCAGTGATCCGTCGGCCATCGACCATTTTTGTCTCGAAACCAAGTTTCATGGCCAGGTCTGTAGCCATATTTCCACCACCGTGTACCAGGATCTTGGGACCTTCGAGAGCAGTGAAATCCTTCAGAAAAACCTTAAGCTTTTCCTCATTTTCGATAAGCTTCCCTCCTATTTTTACAACCTTTAAAACCATTTTCATCTTTTTGTCACAAATATTAAAACTAGTGGTCAGTGGACAGAGGACAGAGAACAGCCCCTTAAAAAGGGTGTTTCCACAATCCAATCACCAATCACCAATCCCCAATCACCAATCACCAATTAACCATTCCCCAACGTCCCCAATAACCGCTTCAAAACTGCCTGAGCGGCAAAAGTCCGGTTTCCTGCCTGCTGAATGACCACCGAATTCTCACCGTCCAATACCCCGTCACTGATCACTACATTTCTTCTCACCGGCAGGCAATGCATCACTTTTGCATTGTTAGTAATATTTAATTTCTCCTCATTAAACGTCCAGGAAGGGTCTGTATTCAGAATTTTACCATACTGCTCATAACTGCTCCAGTTCTTGACATACACGAAATCTGCGTCTTCTAAGGCTTCAGCTTGATCGTGTAACACAGGAGTATTTTTTACAACCGCCGGATTTAAATCATAAGCTTCAGGATTAGTGATCACCAGGTCCACATCTATTTGCTGCATAAATTCGACGAAAGAATTCGGAACAGATTGTGGCAAGGCCCGCGGATGAGGCGCCCAGGTTAACACCACCTTTGGCTTCTTTACTTTTTTTAGCTCCAGGATAGTCAGTGCATCTGTCAATCCCTGCAGGGGATGTCCAGTGGCACTTTCAAGATTGATAACAGGTACCGAAGCAAATTTTTTAAAGCCATTCATTACCAGCTCCTGTTCATCCTTATCACGATCAACAAGTTCCGGAAAGGCGCGAACAGCGATAATGTCACAATACTGCGACAATACTCCTGCAGCTTCTTTTATGTGCTCAGCCTTGTTTCCGTTCATCACCGCACCATCCTCAAATTCGAGAGCCCAACCGTCTGTACCAACATTCATTACCAGTACTTCCATCCCGAGGAGTTTTGCTGCTTTCTCTGTGCTCAACCGGGTTCTAAGGCTGGGGTTAAAGAACAGCATTCCAAGGGTTTTGCCCTTACCTAATTCGGGTACGGTGTTCGTCTTCTTTAGCTGAAGTGCTTCTTCAATCAAAGAATTCAAATCTTCTATATCTGAACTGTTTATGTAGTCTTTCAATTTTTTTATTTTTGAAACCTTACCGGTTTTTAAACCAGTGAAGTCTGGATTATCTTTTATTTCTTATTTCTATAAAGCTGATTGCAACGCCTCGAAAAAGAGGTCAAAATGCTTTTCTTTTATAGTTAATGGAGGCAGGATCCTCAACTGTTTTTTGTTTGAAGAAGCCCCTGTAAAGACCTGGTGGTCGAACAGCAACTTCTTTCTTAGAGAAGTAATTTCGTGTTCAAATTCCAGTCCTAACATTAATCCGCGGCCTTTCAGGTTTTTGATCTCCGGAATTTGAGCGGCTTTTTTCTTTACGTATTGGAACACCGATGCAGCATTTGCCAGCAAGTTTTCTTTTTCCATCACATCCAGTACAGAGATCGCGGCAGCACATGCAAGGTGATTTCCACCAAAGGTGGTACCCAGCATGCCCGATTTGGCTTTAATCGCCTCATCGATCAGAATCCCTCCAATCGGGAAACCATTTCCCATTCCTTTTGCCAGGGAAATAATATCAGGATGTATTCCATGTTTCTGAAAGGCAAAAAAATCACCTGTTCGTCCGTAACCGGCCTGCACCTCATCGGCAATGGATACCACTCCATATTTCCTGCACAGTTCAGCTATTCCCCTGTAAAAATCTGAAGAAGCTTCTTCCAGACCGCCCACTCCCTGAATGACTTCAAAGATCACAGCGGCAACATCTCCTTTTTTCAATTCTGCCTCCAGTTTGAGAAGATCTTCAGAAGGAAGCCTGGCTGTGTTGTGCTGCAGGTTCAGCGGAGCTTTGATCGACTCGTTATCCGTCACCGCCACTGCTGCTGAAGTCCTTCCGTGGAAAGCTTTTTCGAAATAGATCACGCGGCTTTTGCCTGTGTGGAAAGAAGCCAACTTAAGCGCATTTTCATTCGCCTCTGCACCCGAATTGCATAAAAACAACTCATAACCTTGAACCCCTGAGATCTTCTCTAATTTGTTGGCCAGTTCCTGTTGCAGGGGATTGACAATAGAGTTTGAATAAAATCCGAGCTTCTGCACCTGCTCGCTAATTGCCTTCACGTAAGAAGGATGCGAATGTCCAATGGAGATCACCGCGTGACCGCCATACAGATCCAGATATTTTTTTCCATTTTCATCATATACATAAACTCCTTCCCCTTTCACGGGAGTAATATCGTATAATGGATAAACGTCAAATAATTTCATACCACAGTCTTTTAAAAGTAATTCGCTTTCAGGTTGAGCCCTTCCTTTTCAGGAAAGCCGAACATCAGGTTCATATTTTGAACTGCCTGTCCGGAGGCACCTTTCAGCAGATTGTCTATTACAGAAGTTATAAGCAGCTTATTGCCTAATCTCTGAAGCCTTAACAAACACTTGTTCGTGTTGACCACCTGCTTTAGATGCACATCTTCCTCTGTTACGAAAGTAAAGGCCGCATCTTCATAATATTTTTGATAGATGTCCATTGCATGTTCAATACTCCCGGAAAAGCTGGTATAAGCAGTGGCATGGATTCCGCGGGAGAAATTACCACGGTTGGGAATAAAATTTATTCCGAATTCCTTTTCCTTCTGAAGCATTTTTAAACTCTGATCAATCTCCCCAAGATGCTGATGTTCAAATGCCTTATATGCCGAAAAGTTATTGTCCCTCCAGCTGAAATGAGTGGTTTCAGATAATGAAGTTCCTGCCCCGGTGGCTCCTGTTACGGCGTTCACGTGCACCTCATCCTCAATCAAATTTTCGGCGGCCAATGGAAGTATGGCCAGACTAATAGCCGTGGCAAAACATCCCGGATTAGCAATATGCTTAGCCTGCTTTATCTCATCTCTTCTAAATTCCGGAAGGCCGTATACAAAGGAGTGGTCTTTAGCCGAAATCCTAAAATCGGTGCTGAGATCAATTACTCTGGTCTCTTCAGAAAATTCGTTTTCCTTCAGGAATTTTATTGAATTTCCATGTCCCAGGCAAAGAAAAACCACATCTACCTCAAGGTTGATCTTATCTGTGAAATTCAAATCGGTCTCTCCAAGCAGATCCTGGTGTATACCAGCAACCGGTTTTCCGGGTTGTGAAGTACTGTAGACAAAATCTATCTTCACCTGCGGGTGCCTCAGGAGAATCCGCAGCAGTTCGCCTGCCGTATACCCTGCTCCGCCAATAATTCCTGCTTTGATCATTGCTGTTCTTTTACGTGCTGGTAGATCTTTCCGGCGTTAGAATTAATTTTTATGAAGCCTTTGGCATCCTGTGCGGTCCAGGCATTGTTCTCTTCTCCATATTTCCCAAAGCCGCTATTCATAAGGTCAAAAGGCGAAGAAATTCCATCAAGAGTAAATCTGTACGGATGAAGACTCACGAAAACCTCGCCGGTCACCTGCTCCTGTGAATTCTGCAGAAAAGCTTCGAAATCGCGCATTACCGGATCAAGGTACTGCCCCTCGTGCAGGTGCATGCCGTACCAGTTTGCGATAGTATTCTTATGCTGAAGTTGCCACTTGCTCAATGTGTGTTTCTCCAAAAGGTGATGAGCTTTGATCGTGATCAATGCTGCCGCGGCTTCAAAACCAACCCTTCCTTTTATTCCGATTATGGTATCCCCCACGTGAATATCTCTTCCAATTGCATAAACTGAAGCCAGTTTTTCCAGCTTTTCGATATTCTTCTCCGGACTGTCTTTCTCTCCATTTACTGCTGAAAGTTCTCCTTTTGTGAAAGTCAGGCTCACCTTAGAAGGTTCTTTTTCCTGAAGTTGTGAAGGAAATGCAGATTCCGGTAGGGGTTTTTCTGAGGTTAATGTTTCAGCTCCACCTACACTGGTACCCCAAAGGCCCTTGTTAATTGAATATTTTGCTTTTTCCCAGTTCATTTCTACACCGTTGGCCTTTAGGTAATCTATCTCCTCCTTTCTACTGAGCTTTTTATCTCTTATTGGGGTAATAATTTCTATTTCGGGAGCGAGGGTCTGAAAGATCATATCAAAACGCACCTGGTCGTTACCTGCCCCGGTACTTCCATGAGCAATGGCAGTGCCACCGATCTTCTTTGCGTAATTCACGATTTCAATCGCCTGAATAATACGTTCTGCACTAACAGAAAGGGGATAGGTGTCATTCTTTAATACGTTTCCAAAAATGAGATATTTAACCACCTTTTCGTAAAAAGAAGAAACGGCATTGAGGTTCAGGTACGAAGTAGCTCCAATCTTTTTTGCATTCTCTCCTATCCTGTCTATTTCCTCCTGTGAAAATCCGCCGGTATTAACACTTACCGCATGAACTTCATAATTCTCTTCCTTAGATAAATATTTAGCACAGTAGGAAGTATCTAACCCGCCGCTATATGCCAATACTAATTTTTTCATTTTAGTCAATTTTAATTTTATTCTCTGCTTTTTCCTTTTTAAAGAACAAGGTTTGCTTAATGCTCTTAAGCCTGGTAAATGCCTTATCATTTAATCTGGATCTTTCCTTTAATTTTACCTTTTTGGCAGGATCGTAAAGCATTCCTGTACAAAGGCACATTTTTCTTTCTGTACGGGTAAGGATGTCATAATTCTTACAGGTTTGACAACCTTTCCAGAAGCTTTCATCTTCTGTAAGCTCACTGAAAGTCACAGGTTGGTAACCCAGCTCATAATTAATTTTCATAACGGCAAGCCCGGTGGTAATCCCGAAAATTTTCGCATTTGGATACTTTTTACGGGAATGTTCAAAAACGGCCTTTTTTATATCCTTTGCCAGGCCCCGGTTGCGAAAGTCGGGATGAACAATAAGACCGGAGTTGGCCACAAACTTTTCATGACTCCATACCTCTATATAGCAAAATCCAGCGAATTTTTCCCCTTCGAGAGCAATAATGGCGTTGCCATTCTCCATCTTCGTGAGTATATATTCGGGTGTACGACGTGCGATACCTGTACCGCGGACTCTTGCAGATTCCTCAATAGTATCGCAGATAATTTCTGCGTATTTGGCGTGAGAGTTATTAGCAATGACAATTTTCATGTGCTAAAGAATTAAAGGTTAAAAAAATTGGATTTGTAATTTTCGAAAGAAGAACCGGACTCACCTAAGTTCCATAGAATTAAGCACGCACAAACGTGCGGCGTAGGCTGCGAATGCGCCTAAAAGCATATTCAGGAGAAATCCTGAAAAGGCTGCAAAAAATAATTTGTGGAAAAATGTGATTCAAAATAGATAATGGTAAAATAAAATAAGACAATAGAGAAAACTGCACTGGCGGATGAATTACATCCGGCGGCGCAAAAGGGGCCTTATTATTATTTCGTTTTTCAAAATCACGGGGTAAATGTATAGCTTTTTTTAAAACGACAAAATAGTTTTAAAAATAAATTTAAATTAACCCTTAACATCTTCATAATCAAAAGCATACTTACATCAGATAGTATAATCTTCACTCATTCCGGTTTTCCTTTAGCATCTTTTGGTTTTTTGGGGTATTTTTTCCCACAAATAATATTTCATATGAGGTTATTACTATTTGCATTTTTTTTGTTAAGCAGCCTACAATTATTTTCCCAGGATACTATTTATTTAGATAAAAAATATAAACCTGTCTCCCGGACGGCTTCAGAATATTTCAAGGTATTAGAGAGAGACCCGGTGAATTCCGATTCGGGATGGAAAAGAATATTTTCAAATTCCGGACAAATTATGGTTGAAGAATATTACAGCTCTTATAAGAAGGACATTCTGGAAGGTAAAAGAAAGAAGTGGAAGAAGGATGGCACCCTTTGGACGGAGAGTGAGTATAGGAATGGAAAACTGGATGGTTTTTTTGTTTCTTATTGGCGAGATGGGCGCCTTAAAAGAAAGGATATCTACGAGAACGGTGAATTTCAGGAAGGAAAGATCTGGGATTCAGAAGGGAATGAAGTCCCCTGGTATGCAATGGAAATACGACCCGAATTTCCCGGAGGGGAGAAAGCACGTATTCAGTATATAAAAAGAAACACTACAAAACCTAAGGGTATAGCTGGGGGGCGTGTAGTGGTAGGGTTTGTGATTGATGTGGATGGCTCAGTGACCGATGTTGAAATAGAAGAAAGCACATCTCCTGCTCTTAATCTTGCAGCCTACAATACTGTTAGTAATATGCCTCGATGGGAGCCGGGAAAACAAGATGGTAATCCTGTTAGGGTGAAATATTCCCTACCTTTGACCTTTAGATAAATACCTGCATACTTTACTGCATTTACAGGGAACACTATGGCCGAAGAAATAAAAACCTCCGCGAAAGTTGATATTCCGAAAATACTCACCTCCCAAAGATCCTTTTTTGAAGAGGGTATAACTTTCGATGTTTCTGAAAGAATATCAAGATTAAAGGCTTTAAAAAAGCTTATTAAAGAGCGGGAAAAAGATATTGCTGAAGCTCTTTTTAAAGATTTTAAAAAACCCGAGTTTGAAACCTATGCTACCGAGACTGCCATAATTCTCAGTGAGCTGAAGCTTATCATTAAGAAATTAGAAAAATGGGCAGCGCCAAAAAAGGTAAAAAGCAGCCTGCTTAACTTCCCATCATCAGATCATATTTATCCGCAGCCTTACGGGAATGTACTGGTCCTGGCGCCGTGGAATTATCCTTTTCAGCTGAGTGTTTCTCCAGCCATCGGAGCCTTAGCTGCGGGAAATACGGTAGTGATCAAGCCAAGCGAATTTGCGCCTGCCACTTCCCAACTCACCAAAGAAATATTTGCTGAAGTTTATCCTGAAGCACAGGCCGCAGTAGTCCTTGGAGGTGTTGAAGCATCAAAAGAACTTTTGGAACAAAAGTGGGATTACGTTTTTTTCACCGGAAGCGTCCCGGTTGGAAGGATCGTAGCCCAGGCTATAGCCCCGAACCTCACTCCTGCGACCCTGGAACTCGGCGGAAAGAATCCGTGTATCATTCATAAATCAGCAAAGATCGAGCTAGCGGCAAAGAGGATCGTTTGGGGGAAATTTATTAACGCCGGACAAACCTGCATCTCTCCCGATTATATCCTCATCGATAAAAAGAAAAAAACTGAATTTACTGAGGCTGTAAAAAAGGAAATTAAGGCTGCCTTTGGTGAAAGCCCGAAAGAATCTCCCGATTACGCCAGGATCATCAATAAAAAGAACTTTGAACGACTTAAGGCGATGCTGGAGGGCCAAACGATCATCACCGGAGGTGAGACATCAGCCGATGATAATTACATCGCTCCTACGCTTTTAAATGAACCTTCTTTAGATTCTGAAGTAATGCAGGAGGAGATCTTTGGTCCTATTCTTCCGGTGCTCTCCTTTTCAGATGAAAAAGAAATGGAGAAGATCATCGCTCATTATCCCGATCCTCTTTCGCTCTACGTCTTCGCTGAAGACAAAGATTTTTTAGAGAAGATTATGACCACAATACGGTTTGGAGGAGGTACTATCAATGATGTTGTGGTACATTTTGCAAATAAAAAATTACCTTTTGGTGGAGTGGGTAGCAGTGGATATGGCGGCTACCACGGGAAATTTTCTTTTGACACTTTCACCCACAAGAAAAGTATCAGCAAGCGGGCTACCTGGATAGATATCCCGCTGCGATATGCTCCTTATGAGGGAAAACTCTCGCTTATTAAAAAGCTGATGAAGAGGCTGTAATTATTTTTTGAGCTTCAGGGAATAGAGATCCTTCCTGCGGTCCTTGAGGTTTCGTACGCTTCCGAAGTTGTGTAGTTCTTTTAGCAGATCAAGATCTACATCTACCAATAAAGTGCTTTCGGTATTCGGCGTAGCTTCAGCCTTGATCCCGTTTACGGGAAATGAGAAATCTGAAGGCGTAAACACCGCACTTTGCGCGTACTGTATATCCATATTGTTCACCTTTGGAAGATTCCCTACAGATCCTGCAATAGCCACGTAACATTCATTCTCAATGGCACGGCTCATGGCGCAAAGACGTACGCGGGAATAACCGTTCTGAGTATCGGTCATAAAAGGCACAAATAAGATATTCATTCCCTGTTCTGCCAGCAATCTGCCAAGCTCGGGAAATTCCACATCATAACATATAAGCACACCAATCTTTCCGCAGTCGGTATCCATGGTCTTCAGCATGCTTCCTCCTTTCATACCCCAGGCAGAACCTTCGGCCGGAGTGATATGAAGTTTTTCATAACGTTCATAACTACCATCGCGACGGCATAAATAACCTACGTTATACATGTGCTCCCCAATGATCTGTGGCATACTTCCGGTAATGATGTTGATATTGTAGGTAATCGCAAAATCCACAAAGGTCTCCAGCAACTTATCTGTGTATGAGGCCAGGGAGCGGATGGCTTCAGCCTCGTTGAGGTGGTTGTATTCGGCCATTAACGGAGCATTAAAGAGTTCCGGAAACAGTATAAAATCACTCTGATAATCACTTACGGCATCCACAAAGAATTCAATCTGGGATACAAGGGCGTCAAAATCCTTAAAAAGTCGCATTTGCCACTGTACCAGCCCCAGTCGCACCACTGTCTTGGCCGTATTGATTAGCTTATCTGGTTTGGTGTAGTAAATGTTATTCCACTCCATGAGCGTTGCGAACTCCTTGCTTTCGTAGTCTCCGGGCAGATAACCCTTGATCACTTTTTTTACGTGAAAATCATTGGAAAGCTGAAATGAAAGCACAGGGTCATGGATCTCCTTGACTTTCACTTTTTCAATATATTGTTTGGGAGTAAGCTCTTCGGCATAATCGGCGTAATTTGGGATACGCCCTCCAAAAATAATGGATTTGAGATTCAATTGTTCGCAAAGCTCCTTACGGGCCTCATACAAGCGACGGCCCAGGCGCATCCCACGGTATTCCGGATGTATAAAAACATCTATGCCGTAAAGAACATCTCCATTTTTAGTATGAGTAGAGAAATTTTCGCCTCCGGTGATCTGCTCGTAGGTGTGATTGTCGTCAAACTTATTGTAATCGACTATAATGGAAAGGGCACAACCGGCAATCTTCTCATCGATGACTATGCAAAACTGACCATCAGGAAATTTTTTTATCAGGTTCTTGATCTCCTTTTCACTCCAGTATTCATTAGCCAACGCATCATAACTCTCTATCATGGAGATCTTCAGCTCCTTGTAGTCCTTAACGCTTAAATTTCTTAATTCAATTTTTGCAGATTCTATCACGTGCAGTTTTTTTTACAAAGATATCCTTTTCCTGCTTCTTTAAAAATCTGCAGCAGCCAAACTTACTCGTTGCCAAAAGCTTATCTTTTGACATTTTTAGAAAATCTTTTGACCAAAACAATTAAATCTTTAGAAAAGAGAGTATTCCTAATACAGTTATGTTTAAATTTACAGAACAAATTTACTACGACAGGTGCCCCTCTTTGTTTGCCGGGGAATGTAGGGTAACCGGGTGAACACTGGTTGGCACCTTGTGTGGTTTAGTTTACTTCCTTAAGGTATTTAATTAATTTAATCCGGATCTTTTCTCCCGGAACCTTTTGTGCCAGAACGTTTATTCCTGCTTCGCTGAGCTGAAGGATGCGTGGATAACCACCTGTAGTTTGGCAGTCTCTCATCAAAGCAATGATTTTTCCCGAGGGTGTTAACTGTACGGTTCCCGGGATCACAGGGGCAGTAATTATTGGTTCCAGATTATTTTTTAATTCCTCTTCAAACTGAATTCCCATACGGTTGCTGTTTCTTCCTACTGAAAAATGCGATTTTTGAAGCATATTTTTTTCGGTAGTTGAGAGCAGGTGAAATTCGGGTCCTGGAAAGGCTTCCACAATTTCTGAAGCCAAATGATCAAGTTCTCCTACAGACGAGAGACTGCTAATGCTTTTTTCATTAACTCCCAAAAAGGGCAATTTCATGCCTTTTTCCAGTCGGGAGAATTGAGTGATTCCCGGGCTCCAGCTCAAACTTCTCAATACTTCCTCTGTCTTAAATCCGTTTTTAATGGAGAGGTAGGCCCGGGATCCGGAAATTCTTTTTCCAAAGCTTAGAACCTGCCCTGCGCTGACTGAATAAACACGATTATTCCTTAGCTCCTCTTCATCAAGACGCGGTGAAAGTGAAGCTCCGGTGATAACGATTTGAGTAGGGCATAGAAATTTAAGTTTTGGTCCCTGTAGGGTTATCTCCATTACCGCCGTGTCGCGTTCCTGCTGCAAAAGAAGGTTAGCCAGTGCGGAAGCAGCATTATCCATTGGTCCCGATTGGGGAACTCCATACTTCCGGTACCCAAACCTGCCGCCATCCTGAATACTTGAAAACAGTCCCGGATGTAAAACTTCAACTTCAGCTTTCATCTTCTGCCATTTTAAACTTGAATTCCCCCGATTCGACCTGTTTTGAGATCTCCTCATGCTCTTCCCCACTTACAGGATAAAACCTGATCCTGTCTCCCGGCAAAAACGGACTTGGAGGATCTGAATGCACCTCAAAAAGTGGCACCGGAGAATTACCTATAATATTCCATCCGCCGGGGCTTTTTTGAGGGTAGATGCCAGTCTGTTTTTCACCTATTCCAACTGCCCCTTTTTGGACCTCCAAACGCGGCTCTTTCCGACGCGGAAAATGAAGCTCATCGGGTAGTCCCCCCAGGTATAGAAATCCGGGTAAAAATCCGATGAAATAGATCACATAATTTGCTGAAGAATGCAGCCGGATTATCTCCTCCCGGGAAAGGTTTTTCGCTGAAGAAATTTCAGCAAGGTCCAGTCCAAAACTCTCATCATAACACACAGGTATTCTAAATATCCTGCATTGAGATTTTTCCTGTATATTCGCTGTCTCAATCAGCTTTTCAAGCTCCCGAAAAGCACTATAAGCATCCTCTATAGACTCGTGCCAAGTAATTAATAATGAGTTGTATGTGTTAATTACCTCAACCTTTTCTTTAATTAATTTCTTCTGGATAATTTCTTTATAAAAAAGCACTTTCTGAAGCACCTCTGCGCTTATTTTCTGTTCAAATTCAACCAGATAAGCCCGCTCCCCCATCTTTCTGATCTTCGGGAAATGATCCATTATGCGTGAAGAATTTTGATGTTCCTGGACTGCAATTCTGAGTGTAAATATTTCAGAATTTCCACCGAATTTTTTGTGTCGCTGTGCAGACAAAAAGTGGTGGCAAAGCAGTCTATTTTTTCTTCTTTTTGACAGCTTATTTTTCCGTCAGAGATCATGGAAAAAAGGTGCTCCAAAACCTCTTCTTTTTTATTAATAACTGCGCCTTTTTCTACTCGTGAAACAAGGCTTCTGTCGGGGTTGTAATTCCTGTCTGCAAAGGCCTCGAATTTCACTTTCAGTTTACCTTCTGCAAGCCTGCAGATCTCAGAACCATAAGGAGCGTACAAGACAAGGTCATCTCCAAATTCGAGTACAGAATCGATTATGACCTGTGCGATTTCCTCATTTTTTTGAGCATCATTGTAAAGTGCACCATGAGGTTTTACATGCGTGAGTAAAGCTCCTTCAGCTTCTGTGATCTGTTTTAAAGTCATTATCTGTGCAACCAGGGAACGCTTAAGTTCCTTTCTGTTTATTTCTACAGAGATCCTTCCGAAGTTTTCCTTATCGGGGTACGAAGGATGAGCGCCTATTTCGACTCCATGTTCCATAGCAAGATCTACCGTATGCTGCATAGTTTCTAAAGTACCGGCATGTCCGCCACAGGCAATGTTGCAGGCAGAAATTAGAGGCATAAGCTCCTTATCATACTCCCCTCCTTCTCCAAGATCGCAGTTGATATGTATAATTTTCATACTAAAAGTTTTGAAGAACAGTGATTATTGACCTGGCACCCAGAAAGATAGTGATCCCGATTATGAGAAATCCGACTATATTGAGAAGCACAGAATTGCGCGAACTTCCCATGACTGCAGGACGGTTTACGATCCATAATAAAAATATGGCTACCACCGGGAGTAATAACCCATTAGCGACCTGGGCAAACCTAATGATTTCCACGGGCTGAAATCCCAGAGATGAAAAGATCATTCCCATTATAAGCACAAAGGCCCAAACCAGTTTGAACCTTACTGAAGTTAAGCTTTTTTTCCATCCCATACAACCGCTTACCACGTAAGCCGCTGCCAGAGGCGCAGTTATAGAAGAGGAAATTCCCGCTGCGAAAAGTCCCAGCGCGATAAACCAGGTGGCAAAACTCCCAAACAGCGGCTCCAGCCCCACGGCAAGATCGGCGGCCGTTGTCACATTTGTGACTCCCGAAGCTGCTGCAGTAACGACAATGGCAATAGAGACAATTCCGCCGAGACTTATGCTCCAAAAAAGCTCTTTTTGGGCAGTCTTTAAGGAGGATCTTTCCTTCCATTTTTCACTCACCAGGGAGGCGTGTAAAAAAAGATTATAAGGAACCACAGTTGTTCCGATCAAAGCCATGACAGTTAAGATACCCGCACCTCCTTTTGAGGGCACAAACAGGCCTGTAAACAATTCTGATAGCTTGGGCTGCGTCATTACTGCAGTTACAAGAAAAGATACACTCATAACGCCAACGAGCCCAATAAAAACCTTCTCGAGCAGCTTATAGTTCCCAATGGCAAGGAGGATAAAAGCTAACAGCCCAATCACCAGGCTCCACAGGTTAAGAGAAACAAAGCCGACATCAAGAATGTACGCAGGAACAACGGCAGATATCCCCAATACTGCTCCCGAAATATTTCCCGCTTCATAGGCGGCGTTACCAATTACAATCGCCGAAAATATCAGCAGAATAGAAAGGGTCTTAAAAAGGGGATTTTTGATCTCCTCTCTTATCACCTCGCTTAGCCCTTTCTGAGTAATTATGCCAACCCGTGCTGCCATTTCCTGCAGGATGATACAGGCTATTATTGAAAGAAGCAGTGCCCACAACAGTGCAAAACCAAATTCCACTCCTGCCAGAGTGCATACAGTAACTGTTCCCGGGCCAATAAAAGCTGCTGAAACTAAAATTCCCGGGCCTAATTCTTTAAACCAGTTCTTCAATTTTCTCCATTACTTTCCTGGATGGCATACAGCGCAAAGGATCCCAGCCAGTGACCACCTTCATAAGTGTCGCCAACCAGATTTGGAAATGAATGAGCTACATGTTTATCGGCCAGCGAACGTAAATGACCGTATTGGTCCGGATATTGATTTGCCAGCCCGTAGAGCACCCAGGCCCTGCTAAAGTTTAATCCGTCCAAATGCACCAGTTTACCATCTGTTCGATCTGTCACTTCAGCCACTTCAAGGGAGAAATCTTTGTTTTTAAGTTGCGGCATAAAATCTTCCATCCAAAGTCTGAAAGCGTTTTTTGCCAAAACCCGGCGCATAATATCAATTTCTGAAAAACAGGGTGATAGAAAATCAAAACCGCTGGGCTCCCACTCAACAGGACAATGATCATCATTTAAATAATAATCCCTGGACCTCTTATCTATCAGCATTTTAAGTTCTTCTCTATTCATTGCAATAGCATAATCCCTTGCCAGAACGAGAGCGAAAGCAGTATTCGTGTGTTCCCCTACACGTATAGGATAATTAAGTTTTGGAAGAAATCCTTTGAACTTCTCAACCATCAGGTTGGTAAGTGGCTGTAGATTTTTGCTTAATTCAGCTCCAAGAGGATCCTCCCAGGTCTCGAGCTCCTGCGCCAGTTTTAGTACCCATGCCCATCCATAGGTACGCTCAAAAGAGCTCTCCTGCTCATTGCTGAAGTAGCGGACTTCGGCCCGGATATTCTCTTCGGAAAGGGAAGCCTTTAGTTTCTTCCTTATTTCATCGGCTTTTTTAAGATCGGGAAATTGCTTAAGCAGACTTACAAGCGTCCAGTGTCCGTGAACAGAAGAATGCCAGTCAAAACAGCCATAGAACGCCGGATGCAGCTCTCTTGGCTCCCCAATCTCATCGGCTCCTGCGAGCGTCTGATTTAATTTATTTGGATATTCCACATTGAGGCAATCCAGCGGAAGCTGCGCGAGCTTGTTAGCTTCTTCCACAGTAAGTACTACAGATTTTGGTTTCTCCAGCATAGCAACAGCTTCATTTGCAAGGGTAGTATCCTGTCCCCTTTCGGCTTCTGAACTCGTTTCGTTGTCACCTTTACAACTTATCATAGCCAGTACGGCCATGCTAACAATTATTTTCTTCATATATTAATTTTAACCCAACCAACCTTCTCTGTCCAGGCTTCGGTATTGAATTGCTTCACTTATGTGAGCTCCTTTTATTGCTTCTGAATTATCCAGGTCGGCAATTGTTCTGGACACTTTTAAAATCCGATCATATGCCCGTGCGGACAAATTTAGTCTTTCCATAGCTACTTTTAATAAGCTCATAGAAGCAGCATCAAGAGCACAAAATTCTCTTATCTGTCTAACGCTCATCTGGGCATTGTAGTGTACCTTATCATTGCCGGCAAATCTTTCGGTTTGCTTTTGTCGGGCTGCAGTTACCCTTTTTCTTATCTCCAAACTACTTTCTCCCCGTCGTTCTTCGCTCAACTTTTCAAAAGGCACGGGAGTAACTTCTATATGTATATCTATTCGATCAAGTAAAGGTCCGCTAATTTTCCCCATATACCTCTGCATTTCTGAAGGAGAAGAAGTCATAGGGGAACCGGGATCATTGAAAAATCCGCTGGGACTTGGATTCATACTGGCAATCAGCATAAAGCTTGAGGGGTAGGTAACAGTAAATCTTGCTCGGGAAATGGTCACCTCCCTGTCTTCCAGAGGTTGTCGCATGACTTCCAGAACGCTTCTTTTAAATTCCGGAAGTTCATCCAAAAACAACACTCCGTTGTGGGACAGCGATATTTCACCCGGCTGCGGATAAGCCCCACCTCCAACAAGTGCCACATCTGAAATTGTATGGTGTGGGCTTCTGAAAGGCCGGTGAGCCATTAGCCCCACATTTTCCCTGACGCGCCCTACGACGCTATGGATCTTGGTAGTTTCTAATGCTTCATGGAGAGTCATTGGCGGCAGGATACTCGGCAGGCGTTTGGCCAGCATGGTTTTCCCTGAACCCGGAGGTCCTATGAGAATTATATTATGTCCGCCTGCAGCAGCTATTTCCATGCAACGCTTGATAGATTCCTGCCCTTTTACATCGGCAAAATCGTGTTCGGGATTTTCGAGTTCCTGATAGAATTCTTTTCGGGTATCGATCACAGTTCTTTCCATGGGTTCTCCCCTGTCAAAAAACCTGATCACTTCTTCTATATTTTCAATACCATAGACTTCCAGGCCAGAAACGATCGCTGCTTCTTTGACGTTTTGCTTCGGAAGTATGAAACCTTTAAAGCCTTCCTCCTTAGCTTTAATTGCAATAGGCAAGGCTCCTTTTATTGGTTGCAGGCTTCCATCAAGGGAAAGCTCCCCCATGATGATATAGTCACTAATATTGGTTGCTTTTATTTGTCCTGATGCCATCAGGATCCCCATGGCAAATGTGAGATCATAAGCCGAGCCTTCTTTCCGAAGATCGGCCGGAGCCATGTTTACTGTAATTTTCTTTCCGGGGAGACTGTAACCGACATTCTTTAGTGCGGCAGCTATACGATAGCTGCTTTCCTTCACTGCAATATCAGGGAGACCAACGAGATGGTAGCCAATACCGGTATCTACGTTTACTTCCACAGTAACTGTTGTGGCCTCAACTCCAAAAACTGCACTCCCGTAAACCTTTACCAGCATTAAAAAATCTTTTTTCTAAAAATAGTAAAATTTTCGGGTAAAGATTTTACTGCTGAATTTTAAACAGTTTTTTATGATTTCCCGTAAAAATAAAGAGGTGCCAAAAATGTCATTTTTGGTAGGTATTAAAGAAAAACGGCCACCGAAACCGGCAGCCGCTATTCAAAGAAATCTGGAAGGTAATTTATCTATTTTCCTACCACGTGCTTGCGGTAGTAATCTATAATTCCATCTATAGGTCTTTGCACAAAATTCCCCGGAGTTAACCTGTAGGGTTGCAGAGAGTCTTTTATAATGTCCTGGGAAAAATATGCGATTGATCCTACAAAGTGAATCGGCACATTTTGAGCTTCCTTAAAACATAATACCCGGTGCTCAATGAAGTTCTGCATACCTTCGGCGATGAGCTGATAGAAATACCCGTTACGCTCATTTTTAAAGATGAACTCTGCGAAATGAGCCAGGTAAGTATTAGGATTTTCCTTCTTGTAAATGTTCTCTTTTATAACATCTGAAGAAAGATCATATTCCTTTTCGAATCTTTCAGCCAGTGCTAAAGGCATTTTTTTGTAGTAGTAATCCCTGATAAGTCTTTTTCCGAAGTAATTTCCACTCGCCTCATCCATAAGAATATAACCCAGGGAATCAACGGCTGTTCTAATTGTGCTTCCGTCGTAGTAACAACTGTTGGATCCGGTACCGAGGATACAAACAATTCCAGGTTTATCTGTAACGGCATAGACTGCAGCTACCATATCTTCCTGAACCTCAACTTCACCGGCACCGGAGAAAAAAGCAGTAAGTATGGATTTTAATAAAGCGGTAGGTTTTGGAGTACCACAACCGGCGCCATAAAAGTGGACTTTTTCAACTTTGTCTTTGACCTGTTTAAGATCGAGGTTTTCATCCAGTCTATCCTGGAGTATTTCGGTTTTAAACACAGCAGGATTTAAACCTTTTGTACGTGTTTTTAATATTTGCTCTCCTTGCGAATCAAGTAGTATCCAATCACACTTCGTGGAGCCACCATCTGCTATTAAAATCATAATAGAAAATATCAAAAAGCCCTGATCACTCAGGGCTTTGAATTAAATTATTTAAGTGAAGCTACGTGAGCAGAAAGATCAACAAGTTTAGCTGAATAGCCGTACTCATTATCGTACCACGCTACTAACTTAAAGAAGTTGTCATTTAAGGCGATCCCCGCACCTGCATCAAAGTTACAGATGTAAGAGTTCGAAACGAAGTCCTGAGAAACCACCTGTTCTTCGGTATAGGAAACCAGACCTTTATACGCACCTTCCGAAGCTTTCTTAAACACGGCTTTTATCTGGTCGTAGGAAGCCGGCTTTTCGGTTCTAACCGTTAAATCAACCACAGAAACATCTGCTGTTGGTACTCTGAAGGCCATACCTGTCAATTTACCATCAAGTTTGGGTATTACTTTCCCAACCGCTTTAGCAGCTCCCGTTGAAGAAGGAATGATATTGATCAGTGCACTTCTACCACCTCTCCAGTCTTTCTTGGAAGGACCGTCTACTGTCATTTGAGTAGCAGTGGTGGCATGGATAGTTGTCATTAATCCTTCAACCAGGCCAAATTCATCATCAACGATCTTGGCAAGCGGTGCAAGACAATTGGTGGTACAAGAGGCATTTGAAACGATGGTATCTTCTGAAGTGATATCCTGATGATTCACTCCCATAACGAACATGGGGGCATCTTTGGAAGGAGCAGAAATAACCACCTTTTTAGCACCTGCAGTAAGATGTTTTGCTGCAGTATCCTTAGTGGTAAAAATACCTGTACAATCTATTATAATCTCGGCGCCAACTTCATCCCATTTAAGATCTTCAGGATTTTTCTCGGCAGTTATACGAACTGTTTTTCCATTCACTACCAGGTTTCCGCCTTCAATATCGACAGTGCCTTTAAAAGTTCCATGAACAGAATCATATTTTAAAAGATATGCTAAATGATCAACATCGAGCAGGTCATTAATTGCTACTATCTCAACATCTTCCCTCTCACTTGCAATTCTAAAGGCGATTCTACCAATACGCCCAAATCCGTTTATTCCTATTTTCGTACTCATAATAATTAATTTAATTTAAGGTTATACGGTTGTTATGTTTAACACCCGTCTCAATTCTTTATCCAGTGGTCTTGTACCTGAGATGGCTGTTTCAAAATCCACTGTAGTTACTACTTTATGTGTGATGCCAACCATCACTCTGTTTTCTCCCCGAAGCAAGGCTTCTACAGCACCAACCCCAAGTTTACTTGCCAGTACCCTGTCATAACAACTGGGAGCTCCTCCCCTTTGTATATGACCTAAGACTGATACTCTAATGTCATAGCCTTCCAGGTTCTGCCCAATATAATCGGCCAGTTCGAAGATATTCTTTCCGCTCTTTTCGCCTTCGGCTACAACTATAATGCTGGAAGTTTTTCCAGATTTCCTGCTCTTTTCAAGAGATTCCATCATTTTCTCAACTCCCATGTTCTCTTCAGGAATAAGGATCTCTTCGGCACCGGCACCAACTCCTGCATTTAAAGCAATATCTCCTGCATCCCGACCCATAACTTCCACAAGAAATAACCGGTCATGAGAACTTGCCGTGTCCCTTATCTTATCAATTGCGTCTACGACTGTATTCAAAGCCGTATCATAGCCTATGGTATAGTCGGTCCCATTAATATCATTGTCGATAGTACCGGGAATACCTACCACCGGAATCCCATGCTCCTGTTCAAGATAAATGGCTCCCGTAAAGGTTCCATCTCCTCCAATTACAATCAAAGCATCGACTCCCTCCTTCTTTAAGTGAGTAGCCGCTTTAGCACGACCTTCTTTAGTGCGGAATTCCTGTGAGCGGGCAGATTTAAGGAAGGTTCCTCCTTTATTGATAACATTCCTCACCGAGCGGGCAGTTAGTACTTCAAACTCGCCTTCTATAAGGCCCTGATAGCCTCTGTATATCCCTATACACTCGATATTATAAAATGAGCAACTTCTCACTACAGCTCTTATGGCTGCGTTCATTCCGGGGGCATCTCCCCCCGAAGTAAGTACTCCGATTTTTTGCATTTTCTCTAACATTGATGTAAAGCTATTTCAATTCTATAAGATAACCTAATCCGCAATAATTCTCAAACGTTTTCGGTTGATAAAAAAGAAAAAAGCTCCTTTTTAGGAGCTTTTTATAAATTTTTTGGTCAATTTTTTAATTATCTGCTAATATTACATATTCCCAAGGTGCAAAATGATATTCGTCATTTTCCTGCATAATAAAATCTTTTTTCCCCAAATAAGGATTCAGTTCTTCCTGCAGTTCAAGAGTGAATTTCGCCGGTTTATCAGACATGTTCGCTATATAAATAATTTTCTCTCCACCTTTTGACCTTTCAAAAGCAAGTACCTGGGTATCCAATGAAGTTTGCAACCTGTTGTATTCTGCTGCTTCCTTTCCTCCATGTAAGGCTTTGCTCTCATTTTTCAGCTTTCCAAGCTTCTCAAGAAGGGGCCACATTACTCCTTTTGTTTTTGGAATAGTATCCTTTTCGAAGAATTTCAGTCTGTGATCAAGATCGTATTCCTGGCCACTATAGATCAACGGCATTCCGGGAATAGTATAAGTTAGGGCGACCATTGCTTCGGCGGCTTCTCCCATCCTTTCCCTTACGGTACCACTCCAGGAATTTTCATCGTGATTGGTTACAAAGTTCATAAGGTAATCGTCCTCCTGGTAAGTTGTGTCAATCTTCTTCATATAATCATCCCAGGCATCCACAGTTGCTTTTCCCTGTGCGATCTGGTTCTTAATATGATGCCCTTCCCAGTTATAGCCCATTTGGAAAGCATTATGAAAAAGGTCCTTGTCCTCAGATTCCGCAAGCATGAATAAAGGTTTAGTTTCTTCGAGTCTCGGCACAGCCTGCTCCCAGAATTCGGTTGGAACTTCTCCTGCCACATCGGCTCTAAAGCCGTCGATATCATGTTCGTCTACCCAATATTTCATTTCGGCAGTCATAGCTTCCCATAGTTCCTTATTATCATAATTAAGATCGGCCACGTCTGTCCATCCCCAGGATTCTCCTGTGGAGGGGTTTAGTGGATCTACAGGCTCCCCCTGCTCATTCTGAGTGTAAAATTCCGGGTGTTCTTCAAGCCAGGGATGATCCCAGCCTGTGTGGTTGGCAACCCAGTCAAGAATTACATACATCCCGTTATCGTGGGCAGTTTGCACCAGTTCATCAAAATCCTCTTTGGTTCCGAATTCAGGGTTGATCCCCGTATAGTCGGCAATAGCATAATAGCTGCCGAGATATTTTTTTCTTTCCTCGGGATCTTCTATATCCTCAATGCTAAGGTCACCGGTTGCTTTCCTTTTAACTTCAGAAATAGGATATACAGGCATCAACCAAATGACTTTTACTCCAAGATCTTTTAGCTGTGGAATGTCCTTTGTAAAGGCTTCAAAAGTACCTTCAGGGGAATACTGGCGAATGTTTGCCTCATAAATTACAGCCGATTCCAGTACGTCATTGCTGATCGGTTCAATGCTTAATTCGTCCTGTACCTGCACCTGCGCGTCTTGTTCGGCTTCATTTTTACAGGAAGCCAGCATCAGGAAGCCTAATAATAGAATTGAAAATTTTTTCATGATATGTAGTTTAAATTATCGCATGATTACTAAATAATTGCTCCAAAATCTGAAACGTCAGAAAACTAATCTTTCGCCAGTAGCAGAATATCAAAATCAGAATCTATCTCGACTTTCCCTTCTTTCACTTCAAGTGAAGTATTGGAGTATTTATCGATAATTCTGTCTCCATTCTCAAAAGCTGAAGAAACATCAACAACTTTCCTTCCTTTTGGCAGGTCTATACCTATTACAACTTTATCTTTAAAATCTCCTGCGGTATAGGTACGGGAAAAATAATAAGGCTCTTCTGAGATCATTTCATGTTTCCCGGCTCCCACCGCTGGATGGGCTGCTCTGAACTGTCCTAATTTTTGCCAATGGCTAAGAACCTCTCCCACATGGTCATCTGCAGCAATCTGATCCCAATTCATATTAGAGCGCAGGTTGGCATCACCAATGGCTCCTTCAATAATTAATGAACGGGAAGATTCATCGCCATAATAGACCTGGGAAGTTCCCGGACTTAGTAACAGAATTGTTGCTGTTTCAAAAGGTTTCTCCCGTTCCTTATCAAAGGGATCGTGATCATCATGTGAGGTGAGGTAGTTTAACACCCAAAAATTCTCAAGATCTGAGTTTAGGATACCATCGTATCTGGTAAAAATGCTTTCAAGATCCTGTTGCCGGGCGTTCCATTTGAATTCAAAATTGATAAGGCTCTCGAAGCCATTATCAAAATAGTCAACTTTCTTATCCCCAAAATCAAAAGCCCGACCACTACTTATGCCGTAATTATATACTTCACCAACCATATAGAACTCATTGTCATCCAAAACCTTTTCCGGATTAAGGCGTTTATATTCTGCAAAAGCATGATCTGCTACTTGTCTGAATTCATTCCAAACATATTCTTCGGTGTGCTTTACGGTATCCACTCTGTAGCCGTCAATACCGAAATCTGTAATATAGTCTGCCAACCACTTCATGATGTAAAACCTGGGGGCACGTGGATGTCCTGTGCGCTCAAAGAATTCATCGAGTTCTGCTATCTCCTCTTCGTATCTGCCTTCAGCTTTCCATTTTTCCACAAGTTGAGGAGGCAGGTCTACTTCTTCATCACTTTCTGTTCTTATATCGGGTAAATTCTCAACCAGGGTGCAGGTTATGGTAGTTTCGTAATCCTGATAGGTACATGGAGTATGATTTCTCACCCACTCCTTCGGCCAAACAGGATCTTTCTCCGTCACAGGACCTGTGTGGTTGATCACTGCATCGAGCAGGATCCTTATTCCTTTGCTATGGGCAGCATCTACCAGTTCCCGCAGATCGTCTTCCGTTCCATAATTGGGATCTATTGCTGTCCAGTCTTTGGTCCAGTAACCATGATAGCCATAGGTTATCCCGGTTCCTTCATCTGTATAGCCGTGGATCTGTTCCACTACAGGAGTCATCCAGATAGTATTTATTCCCAGGTCTGTAAAATAGCCTTCATTGATCTTTTCAGTTATTCCTTTAAGATCTCCACCTTCAAAGCCCCGTAGGACGGCAGTCTCCTCAGTTCTTCCAAAATTTACATCATTTGAAGGATCTGCATTATTGAACCTGTCTGTCAATAAAAAGTAAACATTGGCTGCTTCCCACACAAAAGGAATATTACGTTCAGTAATTTCAATGTCAGCAGTTCTTCCATCTTTAGAACCTAAAGTATTACAACTGAGTACTGTCGATATTAATATTAAACCTAAGATCTTCTTCATCATAATCAATTTATTTTCAGAATAAGGGATTGCAGAGGTTCAAGGTTGATCTCGACCCTTCCCGTTCCCTTCTTTACTTTCAATTGGGTTATGTGATCATTGTAAAGCTGATCAACTAATGTGTAATTCCCATCCTCAAGCCCCAATAACGCTATTACTTCCTGCGGAACCATTAATTCAAATTCCTGACTGTTTTCTTCAAAATTTGAAACAATGATCAACTTCTCATCAGCACTCCAACGGGTGTAGGCCAAGACCTTATCTGAATAGTTAGTAGTATTCTGCCGGTTATGTTCATGCAGATCCCGGTACTCACCCATCAGCGCAGAGCTGTTTATGGTAAAATTCAACAATCGCTTATAGAAATCCCTAAGTTCTTTTTCTTCAGAAGTAGATTGACCACCGTCAAACTGTTTATCATTCATCCAGCGCTGGTGCGCAGGCACGCCTACATAATCAAAAATTGATGTTCTGGAAGGTTTTCCAAATCCTGCATCCTCAGCTCCCGGCTCTCCCACTTCCTGTCCAAAATAGATCAACGTTGGGGAAGTGCTGATCGTAGCAGAAACCACCATTGCCGGTTTCCCTTTAGCTGCACTTCCCGCAAATTCCGGACTTGCAATTCGCTGTTCATCATGATTCTCCAAAAAGTGAAGCATATGGTGTTCAATATCTTTCAATTCCTCCTGGATGGGTGGTATATTATCTGTGCTTCCCCTGCCCTGCATCACGTTCTTTATGGTGTCATACAATTGGACTTTATCATATAGACAGTCCATTTTTCCTTTTTTAAGGTAATCCCTGTACAGGTGAGGCTGGTAAACTTCTGCCAAAAGAAAGGCATTCGGATTTTTTGTTTTTATAGCTGAATTCAGGTAACTCCAGAATTCTACCGGAACCATCTCTGCCATATCAAACCTGAAACCATCCACGCCCTTTTCTATCCAGTATAGCGTGATATCCCTGAACCTGTTCCAGGAATCAGGAACTGTTTTATCACTCCAGAATTCAAAATGTGCCTTATAGTCCCTGTCCTCAAAACCGGCCGGTAATTCCGGAAATTCTCTTTTTCCATCAGGGGTTACTCCGTAATTGATTTTGACCGTTTCATACCAGTCATGCATATCCGGCTGGGATTCACGTGCACCATTACCGGTCCATTTTGCCGGAAATTCATCAAACTTACCGTCGACCAATGGACGATCCTCACCACCCAGGGGCTGGTAACCATCTCTCCATTCGGGAACCTGGAAAGCTTCTCCGGGATTATAGTAGAAATTGTTATTCACCTTATAGGTAACAGATTGATCATCGTTTACACCTAAAGTCTCTACTCCTTCCGGTTTATCCAATTCTTCATACTTCCGGGCAACGTGATTGGGAACTATATCTATAAGAACCTTCATTCCTGCCTTATGTGTACGTGCTATAAGCTCTTCAAACTCTTTCACCCTGCGGGCGGGGTCATCAGCAAGGTCAGGTTTAACACTGTAGTAATTCTTTACAGCATAAGGAGATCCGGCACGGCCTTTCACAACATCGGGATCATCGTTTGAAATTCCATACGCTGTATAATCTCTTATCACTGCATGCTGGGGAACCCCGGTATACCAGATGTGGGTAACACCCAGATCTTTGATTTCCCCGAGTGCTTTTTCAGAAAAATCACTGAATTTCCCTGCTCCATTTTCCTCAATTGTTCCCCAGGCTTTATTGGTAGTGTTTGTATTCCCATACAGACGTGTAAAAATCTGGTAGACCACTGCTTTTCCTTGGAACTCCTGATTTTCAGGAATTTCCCGGCTACCAGGTTGTAATTCATATTTACAGGCAGATAAGAGAAATGGAAAGAGAAGGACCAAACTGTATTTGATTTTGTTTAAGTTCATTTTAGGTTTAATAAAAAATTCAGATTTCCCATTTTATTCGAATCTGCGATTACAACTTTAGAGTGTAGCCTAAAGAAATTCAATTTTTATGGTGGTGAAATTACTTACATCAAATCTTACCGGAATCACCAGTTTTCCATTGTGCATGTAATTTTGTGCAGTGAATCTCAATGTATTCACCCGCACTACATCTACAGGTTTTACAAGATTTTCAATTATAATCTCGATCAACCGGATACTATCTGTAGCCTCCCCACCCTCTTCTTTTTCAACTTTTATATTTAATGTCTTAGGCTCAAGGCTGCTTGAAAAATGTATTATTTCATATTTCTTTTCCTCCAAAGCCAGCGGATTTTTACCATCGTCGTGATAGAGCATCCCGCTGCTTTCTTTTAAATCCTCATCGAAGTAGTAATGCACCTCCAGGGATTCAGCGGTATAATTGGCGGTAGTTTGCATAGGTTTAGCCATTGGAATAAACGCACCACCTCTCACAAAAGTTGGTGTATACTCTTCCTTTAGCTGAACGTTGGCAGTACTTCCAGCAACGTATTTTTCTCCTGTATAAAAGTCGAACCAGTTCGAGTGCTTCGGAAAATAAACTTCCTGTTCAACGATATTCTCCTGAAGGATAGGAGAAACCAGAAAATCATTTCCCCATAAATACGTACCGGCAACCGAATAAAGCCTGAAATTATCAGGCTCTTCAAAGAACAAGGGCCTCATAAGCGGTAATCCTTCTGAAGCATTTCGGAATGCCAGGGTATAATTATATGGAAGTAATTTGTAACGGAGTTCTATAGCCTGTTTGGACAGTTCTTTTGTCCGCGGTTCCCGAAAAACAGGTTCCGATGGCACGGCTTCCTGTGCATGCGGCCGGTAGATGGGTTGAAAAACCCCGTACTGCATCCACCTCACGTATAGCTCATCATTGACATGATCACCCGCAAAGCCTCCAAGATCTGAGTGCATATAAGCCAGCCCCTGAAGTCCCATTTGCAGGGAAATTTCCGGTTGTGATTTTAATCCGCCCCAACTTCTGCCCACATCTCCCGACCATGGGATGAGTCCGTACCGCTGGGATCCGGCTGCACCGGCCCGCATCAGAATAAATGGTCTTTGGTCAGGAAAATCCTCCCTGTAGCCCTCATATACCATTTTTGCCCAGTAGTGGCCGTAGATATTATGCATCTCATTAGCTGTACCTGTAGCATGGATCAGGTTTTCGGGATGAACTTCCGGTTCTCCCAGGTCACCCCACCAGCCTCCTACTCCCATTTCGGTAAGGTCTTTATAAATATTCCAGAACCAATCCCTGGCCTGTGAATCAAAAATGTCAATTAAGCCTGTGTTTCCGAAGTAGAAATCGTAGGTGTATGGATTCCCTAAAGAATCTTTCGCCAGCACATCATTCTCAACCGCCTCCTCCCACCTTTTGGAAGTGGTAAGAATAAAAGGCTCTGTCACAAGTATCGTTTTCACTCCATCCTTTGCCAGATCGTTTATCATTTCTTCGGGTTTTGGAAACGAATCGGTCACAAATTCGAGGTTTCCCATAGTTCCTGTGATCTCATGACCAAACCAGAACAGATCTATAATTACGGCATCAACAGGAATTTCCTCTTCTCTGAATTTCTCAATGGTATTCTCCACTTCTGCACGGGAATGATACCCAAACCGACTGGAGAAATTTCCGAAAGCCCATCGGGGCGGCATGGGCTGCCTGCCCGTCAACAAAGTGTAATTTCCAACAATAGCTTCCCATGTCTTTCCAACGATCAACTGGTAAGTCTTCCTTCCGCTGATGGTTTCGTAGGTGATCGTATTGCTGTGTTCACTGTCAAGATCCAGATAGCCTATAGGTGCGTTGTCAAAATGCAAAGCATATTTTTCTGAAGAAAGTACAACGGGCAAAGTGTAGTTCAAAAGCTCACTTTTGGTACCATAGCCATAGTGCGCTCTATTGTACAGTTGCAACCTGTTGCCCCTGCGGTTCATGCCAAGAGCACGGGCGCCACCTCCCATAAGAACTTCAGATTCTGTGATATTAAAATCCAGCTTCTCGTGAAGCTCAGATTTTGAATAACCTGTTTTTTCTGAGATCACTTTTTCAGCATTGTAAAAATAAGTCACCTGAAATGGTATTTTTGACACCACTATATCCAGTCCTTCTGAATCTATGGTAATGGAATTTCCGTTTTCATTAAGTTTATAAGAAACTTCTAATGGTTCCAGAACTACAGCATGAGATTTTGACTCAAAAGTTTCTCCGGAAGGAATAAA
The DNA here is from genome assembly GCF_000423585.1 of Salinimicrobium xinjiangense DSM 19287. Taxonomy (GTDB): domain Bacteria; phylum Bacteroidota; class Bacteroidia; order Flavobacteriales; family Flavobacteriaceae; genus Salinimicrobium; species Salinimicrobium xinjiangense. The sequence continues at coordinate 125,036 of NZ_AUIG01000001.1, read as the reverse complement.
AGAAGTCTCCACAATTTCAGGAGTGAAATATCTAAACTGATATTTCCCATCATTCGTCATGATCTCCACTCCGTTTTCGGTATCAGTGAGGCCCACAAAAGTCCTGTCCGCATTTTGTGCAATAGCAGACAGGGAGAGGAAAAAAACAGCACTCAAAAATATCATTTTTGAAGCCTCTTTAAAACCTAAGGTCATTTCAGTTTATTTTAATTCAACTACAAGCGAAGTCTTTCCTGCTATTTCCAGTGAATCCTTCAATTGCAACTGCTCCCCGGTAATGATCTCTGTTCCGGAAACAGCTCCTGCAAGACCTTCAGAAAAACGATCAAGACTGAATGCCTGAGCTTCGGGATTGTTGTTGATCACAACCATCACACGATCTTCAGTATTATACCTGAAGTAGACATATACATTGTTTTCAGGAATATAGTGCAGCAGTTTTCCGGTGTGCAGTACCTCGTTTTTTTTGCGGTAATTCAGTAGCTTTTTAGTGAAAGAATGATACTCATTTTGTTCACTTGTTCTTCCTTCCTCCGTAAAAGCAGATTGCTCATCTCCTGCCCAACCTCCCGGGAAATCGCGGCGAATGTCTGCATCTCCCTTTGCCGGCTTGTCCCCGCGCATTCCAATTTCATCACCGTAATAAAGCTGCGGAGTTCCACGTGTTGTCAATACCAAAGTCATTGCCAGCTTATACTTTTGCAGATCTCCATCATATTCTTCATTGATGCGGTTTGTATCATGATTTCCCGCAAATACCAAGAGGTTGTCTGTATCTGCATAGAGGAAATCATTAGCGAAGTTTTCATAAGCCCGAACCATTCCGCGGTCCCAGCCCATTTCATCTTCATTATACATTACCATTAATGCGTCATGGAGTGTAAAGTCCATTACCGAAGGCAAATAAGTATTGTAGCTTTGGATGGCACCAATGGGAGAATCTTTTTGCCAGTAAGAGATCTGTGCCTGGTCGTGCATCCATACTTCCCCAACGATATTAAAATTTGGATATTCATCCATGATGGCTTTTGTCCATTTCGAAATTCCGTCCTTGTCGTTATAAGAATAGGTGTCTACTCTAAACCCATCAAGACCTGCATATTCGATCCACCAAATGGCATTTTGGGTAAGATAGTTTAGCACCAGCGGATTACTCTGATTAAGATCGGGCATTGTAGAAACAAACCAGCCGTCTTCATTTAATTTCCTGTCGATATCGGCACGATTAGGATCGAATTGGGTAGTCATGCGGTAATTGGAATTCTTGTAACCAGGGAACTGGTGGATCCAGTCATAGGTAGGCAGGTCATCCATCATCCAATGCTCTCCTCCCCAATGGTTTGTCACATAATCCATGATCAACTTCATATCCCGCTTATGCATCTCATTGGCCAGCCTGCGGTAATCTTCATTGGTTCCATATCTTGGATCAATTCTGTACACATCACTTTGTGCATAGGTATGATAAGAATATGCCGGATCATCGTCCTCAAGTAAGGGAGTGCTCCAAATAGCTGTAACTCCCAAATCTTCCAGGTAATCAAGGTTTTGAATAACTCCTTCTATATCACCGCCGTGACGACCACCAGGTTTGCTGCGATCTGCCTTTTCCTGCAGTTGAGGATGAGAATCATTAGCGGGATTCCCGTTGGCAAACCTGTCGGGCATAATAAGATAAATAGCATCTGAGGAGTTAAAACCTTCCCGGAGCGCAGACCCTTCATCCCGTTTTTTTAGTTCATAGCTGTGTGAGAAGCTTTTTTTCCCCTTTTTCGAAAACCTGATATCATAATTGCCCGGATCTAAACCTTCAGTTTGAACAGTGACAAAAACGTAATTAGGATTTTCGGTTTTTCTGATATTGCTAATCACCATTTCTTTAGGAGCAGAAACCTGATATTCAGCAATATTCTTTCCGTAGAACATAACCTGAACTTCAGACAGATTCATATCACTCCACCAGAACGGCGGCTCAACCCGGTCGATTTGTGCTGTAAGCGAAAAGCTCACAACAAACATCAAAACGAAAACAATTCTCTTCATAAGTCAGATTTTAAACAGTTAAAGGTACGCTGGGCTTAACTTCTACAGTATTTTCTTTTACCAGGATCTTAAGGGATTCATTACCTTCAAGAGTAAAACTGGTTTTTCCCGGAGCAACATTGATCTTTAAGATTTTATCCCTGAAATTAATTTTAAAGGAGTAGCTTTCCCATCCTTCAGGAATACGCGGATTAAATGACAGTTTTCCATCGACTACCCGCATACCACCAAAGCCTTCCACAATGCTCATCCAGGTACCTGCCATACTCGTAATGTGGCAACCTTCCTTCACCTCGTTATTGTAATCATCAAGATCCAGTCTTGAAGTCCTCAGATAAAATTGATATGCCTGTTCCATTCTGCCTAGTGCCGCAGCCTGAATGCTGTGAACACAGGGAGAAAGAGAAGATTCGTGAACAGTTAAAGGTTCATAGAAATCAAAATGCTTCTCCATATCTTCTAAAGAGAAATGATCTTCGAAAAAGTAGAAGCCTTGTAAAACGTCTGCTTGCTTAATATAGCAGGAGCGAAGAATTCTATCCCAGCTCCATTTCTGATTAATTGGGCGCTGTGAACGCGGAAGCTCACTTACGGGAATGATCTCCTTATCCAGGAAGTTATCCTGCTGCAGGAATACCTTGTATTCTTCGGAATAAGGGAAGTACATCTTTTCAGAAACTTCCCTCCACCTCGAAATTTCCTCATCCTGCAGACCTGTTTTCTTCATTACCCGCATGTAATCTGAAGAAAATTCCTTTTCGACCCTTTCCATCGATGCAAGGCAGTAATCAATACACCATTTTGCAATATAGTTGGTGTACCAGTTATTATTCACATTATTCTCATATTCATTTGGACCGGTCACACCCAATATCACAAACTTGTCTTTTTGTGTACTGTAATTGGCGCGTTGCTGCCAGAAACGTGCAATGGCGATCATCACCTCAAGACCTTTTTCGGGTACATAACTGAAATCTCCGGTGTAATCTACATAACGTTTGATGGCAACTACCATAGCTCCGTTCCTGTGGATCTCTTCAAAGGTGATCTCCCACTCATTATGACTTTCTTCCCCGTTCATAGTCACCATGGGGTATAAAGCTGCGCCATTCGTAAATCCGAGCTTTTCAGCATTTTCTATTGCTTTTCCAAGGTGATTATACCGGTAAGTAAGAAGATTACGGGCCACCTCATGATTTTTTGTAGCCATATAAAAAGGAATACAGTAGGCTTCGGTATCCCAATAAGTGCTTCCACCATACTTTTCACCGGTGAATCCTTTAGGGCCAATATTAAGCCTGGCATCTTCCCCTAAATAAGTCTGATTTAGCTGGAAGATATTGAATCTTATTCCCTGCTGGGCTTTCACATCTCCTTCTATAGTGATGTCGGCCATTTCCCAAATTCCTGCCCAGGCATCTTTTTGCTCCTGAAGCAGTTTGTCATAACCTGCGGGAACTGCATCATCAAGAACATTTTTAGCTGCATCTATAAGATCATTCCGCTTGTGATTCATATCGGTTACATAGCCTCCAAATTTATGAAGAGCCACTTTTTCACCTTTTTTAGCTTCTGTAGTATACCTGAAGATCACCTTCTCATCAAAACTTACTTCTATAGGCTCTGTTTTCACAGCCTTAGCATTCTTAAAGAGTTTTGACTGCATAAAAGCAGTAGCATGAAACTCAGTTTTTAATGTCTTGGCTGTAATAAAAGCCTGTTCGTTTTCAAATTTCACTTCCAGGGTCTTCCAGAATTTCTCTTCCCAGTTCGCATCTTCATTCGTAATTCCACTATCCAGATATGGTTCAAAAATGATAGTGGCATCAGAGTTTTTCACCTCCAAATCATAATTTATCACTCCCAGCTCATTTCGCTTTAGAGAAAGAAATCTTACAACCTTCACCGCCACTTCCATTTCATTTGGCATAATGGCAGTAAAACTGCGCTCATACCAGCCTTCCTTCATATTGAGTTCTCTGCGAAACCCGCGGATCTCCTTACAAGCGTCCAGATCAAGAACTTCTCCGTTGATAAAAACGTTGATCCCAATCCAGTTTGGGGCATTAAGAACCTTAGCGAAATACTCCGGATAGCCGTTCTTCCACCAGCCCACTTTAGTTTTATCGGGGTAGTAAACTCCGGCAATATAGCTTCCCTGGAAGGTATCTCCGGAATATTCTTCTTCAAAATTAGCGCGTTGTCCCATTGCTCCGTTTCCGAGACTAAAAAGACTCTCGGAAGCTTCCACACGCTCTGCATCAAATCCTTCTTCCAGAATTGACCAATTATCGGGTATTATATAATCCTGATTCATTTCTTTATTTACTAACAATTTTCTTTATAAATTCTAAATCTATTTCTGCCAGGTCGGCAAAATTGTAATCTGCCTCCTTCAGTATATTTTTATCTCCTATTCCAATGCTGATCATATCAGCACGATTAGCCGCCTGGATCCCTGCTACAGAATCTTCGAATACAATACATTCCTTTGGAGGTATTCCAAGTTTTTCTGCAGCAATAAGAAAAACTTCTGGATCGGGCTTGGCCTTTGTTACGTCATTGCCGTCAACAATAGCCTTAAATTTATCCTCTATTTGCAGTCCCCTTAAAATCGGGCGGGCATTTTTACTGGCTGAGCCTAAGGCAAACGGAATATTATTTTCGGTAAGGTAATCCAGGATCTTCTTAATTCCGGGTAATAGATCCTCCTCATTCATATGGGCTATTCTCTGAAGATAGTCTTCGTTTTTAGAAGCCATGAGTTGTTCAAATCTGTCTTCAGCTACCGTTTTATTACCCCACCCCAATATATATTTAAGGGAATGAACCCTGCTTACTCCTTTTAATTGTTCGTTCTGCTCAATACTTATATCAAATCCCAGATCGTTGGCAAGTTTTCTCCATGCCAAATAATGAAATTTAGCTGTGTCAACAATTACACCGTCGAGGTCGAAGATTATTCCTTTTGAATTATTCATGTAAATCGAGTTTCCTGTTTGTTCTAACCCTCAATGTTAATAGTCCGGAAAGGATCATGGCAAATCCACCTATTATTAAAGCATAGACGGGTTGGTTTGAAAAAAGTTCTTTAACTAAGTATCCTAAAATTGTGGCGGCAACAATTTGAGGGATCACAATGAAAAAATTGAAAACGCCCATGTAGTAACCCATTTTTGCAGAGGGCAATGATCCCGAAAGCATGGCGTAAGGCAGGGAAAGAATACTCGCCCATGCTACTCCTACTCCCACCATAGACAGGAGCAGTCCTGCTTTACTTGAAAGAAAATAAATGGAAATCAAACTTATTCCTCCAATAAGAAGAGCTAAAAGGTGAGTTACTTTATTACTTGTTCTCTTTGCGAGTACAGGTAAAAGAAAAGCTACAGCTGCGGCTACACCGTTGTAAACAGTAAACATAACCGGCACCCAGTCGGCTGCATCGTTATAAAAAGCCGAAGTGGGATCTGAAGCTCCAAAGACATGCCCTGTCACAGCAGCAGTAGTATAGATCCACATGGAAAAAAGTGCAAACCAGGAAAAGAACTGCACCCATGCCAGCTGCTTCATTGTCTCGGGCATGTTGAGCATATCTGTCACAATAGTTGTAAATCCATTCTTTATTTTCTGCTTACGAAGTATGGATGTGATCATGAATAACACACCAGCAACAATAAGTCCGACAAATAAAATATAAAGTTCCTGTGTATATTGATTGATATAGATGTACCAGGTAACCAGAGCTCCAATAACTGTCATACCTATGCCGTAATACAGTTGTAATTTAATATTACGGTCTCTTTGTTCCCTTGTTTCCTGGACGGGTGCTATTTTTTTATCGGCTCTTTCAAAAGCGGCCAGTTCTTCAGGTGAATATTCTTTAGATTTTAGTACTGTCCAAAGTACAGCTAGAAAAAAGACTATCCCTCCAACATAAAAGGACCATTTAACGGAATCTGGGATGACCCCTTCGGGTGCTGTATTACTAATTCCAAACCAATTAGAGAACATGTATGGCAGTAAAGATCCAACCACTGCTCCAATTCCTATAAAGAAGCTCTGCATGGAAAAACCAAGGGTTCTCTGTTTAGCCGGTAAATTATCTCCAACAAAAGCCCGGAAAGGTTCCATGGAAATATTTATTGAAGCATCCATGATCCATAGCATACCTGCCGCCACCCACAAGGTGGGGGAATTAGGCATAATGAATAAGGCTATAGAAGAAAGAATGGCGCCGACTAAGAAGTATGGCCTGCGTCTACCCAGACGGGTCCACGTTCGGTCACTAAAATACCCTATAATGGGTTGCACCACAAGACCGGTGACCGGTGCCGCGATCCACAGAATAGGAATTTGATCCACATCTGCTCCAAGGGTTTCAAAAATTCGGGATGTATTGGCGTTTTGCAGAGCAAAACCGAATTGTATACCTAGAAATCCAAAACTCATGTTCCAGATCTCCCAAAAACTCAATGTGCGTTTTTGCATTATCGTAGTATTAGATTACGATAAGCTTTTTAGACTTATCAAAACTTATTAAAGGGGAGTAGAAATACAAGTTTTGATAAAAATCCCGACAAAGATAATAAATAAATTTATTCTACCGGGGTTTTTGTTTTTTGACTGGATTCTCTTTCTATTAAACTGGTCTTTATTATAGCAGTTTGAAACCGCTCCTCATCCACTGGTTTTTCAAGTCGTTCGATTAAAAGTTCTGCTGCTTTTGCACCCATTTCGGCTCCGTGTTGGTTGACAGTGCTTAAGGAGGGAATAAAACGCCGGGAGAGCTCTCCGTCAGAAAAACTAAAAACCAGGACATCCCGGGGTACAGAAAGACCTTTTAAATGTAAGGCTTTAATTGCGCTGGTGGCAAACTGTTCATTTACAGCAAATACACCATCTATTTCCCGGGTTCTTAAAAATTCATTGATCTCTTCCTGGCTTTGATCCACATCCTCAATTTTTAAGATCAGGTCTTCATTTATGACCATATTATTTTTTCCAAGTGCCTCAAGGTACCCCCTGGTCCTCAATTTTCCCACACTCACATAATCTACAGTAGTTATTATGGCGATTTTTTGACAACCGGAATCAATGAGGTGCTGGACTGCATTTTGCGCTCCTTCGGAGTCATCAATGATAACTTTGTCGCAAACGATCTGATCCACTACCCTATCGACCAAAACGATTGGCATTCCCTGGTTTATAGCTTCCTGAAGGTGATGATAATCCTCTCGCTGCTGTGTTTCCTTTGCGACAGAAAGAATGAAACCATCTGTACTTCCATTAGCAAGCATTTCCATGTTCATCACCTCCCGGTCAAAGGAATTATTTGATAAACATATGATAACGTTATACCCTTTTTGATTTGCTACCTGCTCAATTCCACTAATTACAGTGGCAAAAAAATCATGAACGATCTCGGGTAGAACCAGACCTATTGTCCTGGTCTTTCTATTCTTGAGACTTAAAGCTATGTTGTTGGGTTTGTAATTATAGAGTTTGGCAAAAGCCTTTATTTTTAGACGGGTTTCTTCACTTATCTCCACACTATCACGTAAAGCTTTAGAAACAGTTGAGACAGAGACGTCAAGCTCTCTTGCGATTTGTTTGAGGGTAAGTTTTGGCTTCATAATTTATGAATCAAGTAATTGAGAACAGGTAAAAATGACAAATTTATGATAAATCAAAGTTAAATTGAATAATTATAAAAGTTTTCAACACGAAATCGTTTTCGGCCGCTCTCGCCGCCATTTAATACCTGCCCGTCTTTTTAAAATGAGTACTTTTAATGCCGGGAAGTAGAAATATAAGGTTAAAATAAAGTAAAACCTAACATCGCAATTTTATGAGAACATTAATTAAAAGCACGTTGCTTCTGTTGTTTATGATGCCAATGAGCTTTTTTGCACAATCTACGATTAGCGGAATTATCACCGAAAGGGATACCGGCATGCCCATACCGGGTGCTAACGTAGTGATCAAAGGTACCATGACAGGTACTACCACAAATTTTGACGGGGAATACACTCTGGAAGGAGTAAATCTTGATGATGTGATCGTTGTATCATATATTGGATTTGCCACTCAGGAGATCCCTTTCACCGGGCAGCAAACAATAAACTTTCAGTTACAACCAGATACCGCCATTCTTGAAGAAGTAGTACTAATTGGATATGGTAGTACCCGAAGACAGGATGCAACCGGTGCGGTAGAGCAGATATCTACTGAAGATTTTAACCGCGGAGCAATTGTTTCACCTGAACAGCTTATCGCAGGTAAATCTGCCGGGGTAAGAATTACTTCAGGAAACGGACAACCGGGAGGCGGAGCCCAGATAAGGATCCGTGGAGGTTCTTCCCTTTCTGCCAATAACGATCCACTTATTGTAGTTGATGGTTTGCCATTAGACCAAAGAGGGGTTCAGGGAGTAAGGAACCAGTTAAATGCTATTAACCCTAATGAAATTGAGGATTTCGTAGTATTAAAAGATGCTTCGGCAACTGCAATTTACGGTTCCAGGGCTTCTAACGGGGTTATTCTTATTACCACCAAAAAAGGTAAAAAAGGAGCTGACCTTACTTTAGAATATGATTTAAAAGCTTCTGTAGGAACAGTTACAGATTATGTGGATGTACTTGACGCTACTCAATTCAGAAATCTTATAGAATCTGTGGAAGGTACAGATTTGGGATTGTTAGGTGAAAGCGATACAGACTGGCAGGACGAGATCTATCAAACTGCCGTGGGAGCGATACATAACTTCACAGTAGCGCAGGGATTTGAAAATTTCTTTTACCGTATCAATTACAATAATACAACTCAGACAGGGGTATTGAAAAAAGACCTTTATGAAAGAAATGCCCTTAATATGGCATTGAATACAGACCTGCTGGACAACACATTAAAACTGACTTTAACGACTAAGGCCAGTATTGATGCCAATCATTTTGCCGACCAGGGTGCTATTGGATCAGCCGTGGCTTTTGATCCTACACAGCCGGTTTATGATCCAACAAGTCCTTTTGATGGCTTTTTTGAATTCCGTAACGCAAACGATGAAGCTCTTACACAGGCGACCCGCAACCCGGTTGCTTTGTTACAGCAAAGAGATGCCGAAGGAGAAACAAAAAGGGTAATTTCTAACTTTAATGTTGACTATCGTTTGCCATTTATTGAAGATCTGCGATTTAATTTAAATGCCGGTGTAGACTATGCAGAGAATGATGGTTTTAATTTTGTGCCTGTAACTGCTGCTACTGTAATACAGGAAATTCCAAATGAAGAGGTCTATGGTGGATTCAATAGAAATACTCTTTTAGATTTCTACTTTAACTATAAGCCTTACGTAGACGCAATTAGTACAAGTGTAGACCTTACCGCCGGTCACTCTTTCCAGGAGTTCTACAGCACCAGCCAGTCAAGATTTACAGAGAATAATGCGTGGGTAGAGAGAGAAAGATCGATTAATAGAAATGCTCTTGAATCTTATTTTGCAAGAGCCAGTTTTGATATTCTTGACCGTTACCTCATCTCCGGTAGCTACCGTATGGATGGCTCTTCCAGATTCAGTGAAGATAACCGCTGGAGTTCTTTCCCTGCAATTTCTGTAGGTTGGAAAATTAATAATGAGGCTTTCCTACAGGGTTCCAATGTAATTTCTGAACTAAAATTAAGAGCCGGTTACGGAGTAACGGGTAACCAGGAAATTGGAAATAATTACGGATATATCAGTTTCTTTACTCCAAGTGTACAGGGAGCCAGTTACCAGTTTGGCGACCGTTTTTATCAAACCCTTAGACCTGAAGAATTTGACGCAGATCTTAAATGGGAAGAGCTTCAAACCTATAACGTTGGTATAGATTTCGGTTTCTTTACCAACCGGTTCACCGGTAGTGTGGATGCTTACCATAGAACAACAGACGGACTTTTAGCTGTTGTCCCTGTTCCCGCAGGTTCCAACTTATCAGATCAACTGGTCACCAACGTAGGAGAAACTGTAAGTAAAGGTATAGAGGTGGGGCTTAACGCAGGAATTGTCAGGACAGATAACCTGGATTGGAATGTAAATTACAATATAACCTTTGAGGATCTTGAGATCACCAGGTTGGATTTAGGTGAAAACCCAAACTTCTTCATCCCACAGGGAGGTATCAGTGGAGGAGTTGGTAATACAATTCAACTATGGAAAACAGGAATTGATCCTACTACTTTCTTCGTGTACAGACAGGTTTATGAACAAAACGGTGAACCTGTAGAAGGTGCCTATGTGGATGTTAATGGAGATAATGTGATCACTGAAGCCGACAGGCAGCCTTACAAAAAAGCAAGTCCTGATTTCTTTATGGGATTAACCAATAACTTTACCTATAAGGATTTTGATTTCAGCTTTACCTTTAGAGGAAGTTTTGGAGGTTATATGTACAACAACACTCAATCCAGTAGTGGATTTAGAACTGCGGGTACAGTCACCCCACAACCATATTACTCCAATTTCAACGTTAACGTACTTGAAACTAATTTTCAGAACAGTCAGTTTTTCTCAGATTACTATGTGAGAAGTGCTGATTTCGTAAAACTGGATAACATTTCGGTAGGATATTTAGTTCCGGGTGACAAAGTAGATTTCAGAGCTACTTTAACTGCGACCAATGTTTTGACCATTACAGATTATGAAGGACTTGATCCTGAAATCGCGGGAGGAATTGACAACAATTTCTATCCAAGACCAAGAACTTTTGTATTGGGACTTAACCTTCAATTTTAAAAAATAAGACTATGTATAATAAAGTAAAATCATTCTTTCTCATTTTCCTGAGCCTTACCATTTTGGGGGCCTGTGAGAGTGAATTGGACTTGACACCAGAAGATAACCGGGAAGGTCCCGATCAAATCTTTCAGGACGCTGAAGCCTATAAGCAATTCCTGGCCAAATTATATGCTGGTCTCGCAGTAAGCGGACAGCAAGGCCCGGCAGGTAACCCCGATTTAATAGGATTGGACGAAGGTTTTTCTCAATATCTGCGCCTTTACTGGATGCTCCAGGAATTACCTACAGAAGAAGCGGTAATTGGCTGGAACGATGGAACCATTCTTACGCTGCACGGTCATACCTGGACCTCTGGTAATGAATTTATCAGGACAATGTACTCCAGGATCCTGTATCAGGTAGCTCAGACAAATGCTTTTATTCGTCAAACAAGTGATGCAGAACTTGACGCCTTTGGCATAGACCAGGCTAAACGTGAAGAAATTAAAGTATTCCGTGCAGAAGCCCGTTTCCTTAGAGCACTTAGTTATTACCACGCTCTTGACCTGTTTGGAAATCCTCCTTTCATTACGAAAGATGATCCGGTGGGGGCCTTTTTACCTGAGCAAATTAATCGGGCAGATCTTTTTCTTCATATCGAAAAAGAACTGAATGAAATTGTGGACGAGCTTGCTCCTGCTCCACATGCCGAGTATGGTAGGGCTGACCAGGCAGCGGCCTGGACATTATTAGCCAAATTGTACCTTAATAATGAGGTTTTTTTGAAAGACAAATCATCTGCAGTTGCCGATCCTAATGAGTTTAAAACCTCACAACAATATTTTGAACTGGCGGTGACTAATTCAGAGAAAGTTATTAATGCAGGCTATGCCCTCACAGAAGACTATCAGGATCTGTTCCTTGCCGACAATCACAGACCAGAAGTAAGAAAAGAGATCATTTTCCCTATCAGATTTGACGGTTTAAATACCCGATCTTTTGGAGGAATGACCTTCCTTATAAGAGCTGCAATTGGTGGCGACATGGACCCGGCAGAGTTTGGAGTTAATTCAGGATGGGGTGGTTTGAGAACTACACCTGAATTTGTAAATCTATTCCCCGGCGGGGCAGATTCTGAGGATGAACGCGAAATGTTCTTTACTGACGGACAGAGTCTTGAAATCAATGATATTACAAGGTTTAATGATGGGTATGCGGTTGCCAAATTCCGTAACGTAACCAGTGAAGGAGTTGCCGGATCTGATCCAACAGGAGAACATCCCGATACAGATTTTCCATTGTTTAGGCTAGCCGATGTTTACCTAATGTATGCTGAAGCCGTTTTACGTGGTGGTGGCGGAAGTCAAGCCCAGGCTGTTACTTATATCAATGATCTTAGAGAACGAGCTTATGGTGATGACAGCGGTGATATTTCATCGAATGAACTTAACCTAAATTTCATTCTGGCCGAAAGAGGCAGGGAATTGTATTGGGAAGCGCACCGTCGTACAGATCTTGTTAGATTTGGGCAGTTCACTACTCAAGGTATTTGGGCCTGGAAAGGAAATGTTCCGCAGGGAACTACAACTGCAGGATTCAGGGATATATATCCAATTCCCGCATCAGATCTAGGTGTAAATACCAAATTAACTCAAAATCCAGGATACTAATTATAAACTTAGAACAATGAAAAAACTTTCAATATTAATATTTGCTTTAGTTGCTCTTACAGGCTTTAATTCCTGTACTTCAGACGATGATGTGGTTTTCATAGCACAACCAGATCCAGAGGGAATCTCTTTTATCAATACATTTTCTTCGGTATATATTCTCACAAATTCAACCGCAGAAAACACCGTGGAAAGATTTATTTGGAATGAGATTGACCTGGATGTACCTACCAATATAAATTACGATCTATTGGGATCTACATCTCCAGATATGGCCGATCCTGTTTTACTTGGAAGTACAGCCGGAACAAACCTGGCGGTCAAAGTGAAACAATTGATGAACCTGGCTAAAGATGCAGGATTAGATAATGATCCAGCTACTGAAGCTCCCAACACCGGGACCTTGTATGTACAAGTTGTAGCTACTGCAGGTACAGGTGGTGAAATGGCCCACGCTTCTGAAGTACAACCTCTTAATGTACTTATTCCCGAAACTGCTGAAGAAGAAGATGAAGACCTTCGTGAGTTCTATTTAGTAGGTAACGCTACACCAGATAACTGGAATAACAATGGAAATAATACTCCTTTGTTTAGAGATGCCGAGAACCCGGACCTTTACTACTACACAGGAAGATTTGTTGCAGGTGAATTTAAATTACTTGAGGTTAAAGGTCAGTGGCAACCACAGTGGGGACTTGATAACGGACAGTTGACAAGCAGTGACATTCTTGGAGGTGATCCGGGAGCCTTCACAGTTGATTCTGAAGGTTATTACACCCTGACTGTCAATGCAGATGATATGACCTATTCTTTCGAGCCTTATGATGAAAGTGGAGCTGCAACATACAGCACCATTGGATTAATTGGACCTGCTCAATCTGGAGGTTGGGATTCAGATACTGACATGACACAATTGGATTTTGATCCGCACATCTGGTTCATTAATGACATCGAGTTAGCTGACGGTGAATTCAAATTCCGTGCAGATGATGATTGGACCGATAACTGGGGAGCTGCATCTGATGCTTTAAGTGGAAAGGCAAATTATGGAGCGGGTGATAACATGACAGCTACAGCAGGAGTTTATGACATCTGGTTTAATGACCTAACCGGAAGGTATATTCTTATTCCTCAAGCAGACGAATAAATCTTTAAAATTTCAAAAAGGCTGCTTCACGGCAGCCTTTTTTGATAAAATACTAGTTATATGAAAAATGAAAATTTAATCTTATCTCTGTTTGTTACCATGCTACTTTTTGCAGGGTGTTCTTCAGATGATGATACGGTTGAGACAGATCCAGGGGACAATGGTCAAACCCCACCCCCTACTGCTGAGTATTCACCTCTTGACTTATCGAACTACGATAATGGTTCAGGTGTAATGATGCAAGGGTTTTACTGGGATGTAGAACCTGCAGGAGAATGGTGGAATATATTGGCAGATAAGGTTGATGGTTGGGCAGATGTCGGAATAAACCGTCTATGGCTTCCTCCTGCTTCAAAAGGACAATCTGGTGGCTTCTCTATGGGTTATGACCCTTCAGATTATTTTGACCTTGGAGAATATATGCAACACGGGACCGTGGAGACCAGGTTTGGTTCAAGGGAAGAACTGGATAATCTAATCGAGACGGCTCATGCTAATGGTATAGAAGTGATCGCCGATATAGTTCTCAACCACAATTCTGGTGGCGGATTGGAGTATAACCCATACAGGGGCTACGATACCTACACCTTGTTTAATGAGGAAAATGGCAATGCTTCCGGCTTGTTTAACCGTGACTATGAAAATTTCTATCCCAATAGTACAAGTCCTAATGATCCCGGAAGTCTGTTCTTTGCAGAAACCAATCTTGATCATCACCAGGAATACGTTCAAAACTGGCTGTGGGAAGCAGATTATTCAGTAGCAAATTACTATAAGAATGAAGTGGGATTTGACGGCTGGAGATTCGATTATGTATTAGGTTTTGAATCGTGGGTAGTAGAAGAATGGATGGATGAAGTTGGTGGATTTGCTGTTGCCGAACTATGGGACGGAAATCCTAATGTCCTTAGAAATTATATTGAAGAAACAGGAGTAGCGGTGTTTGACTTCGCTACTTTTTATAAACTCGATGAGGCATTTGACAGGTATGATGACCTTACCTATCTTACAGGAGATATGGTATGGCAAACTCATCCAGAAAAAGCAGTGACCTTTACTGCCAATCATGACACCGAAAAGGATGAAAACGAGGACAATTTCATAGCTATGGAAAATAAGCTGAAAGCTTATGCTTTTATCTTAACCCATCCCGGATATCCTACTATATTTTACTCAGATTACGAGAACCAACAGTTCCAGGAGCAGCTTAATCAATTAATTCTTATCAATAACACAATAGCCACGGGAGATGTAGAAGTACTTTATGTAGATGACGACGAATATATCATGAAAAGAGCTCGTACTCCATCAAATCCCGGTTTGATCCTGTACATAAATACTAATGGTAATGCAAAGATCAAAGAGAATATTGATACAGATTGGAATCTGGCAAGACTAATGGACTATAGCGGAAACATTGACTACAGTCCAATGACAGATAAAGACGGGAATGTTTCTTTACGTGCACCTGCTAATGGATTTGCAGTTTATTCTATTATGAAACAGGAATAAAATAAATTTGAAAATAGAAAGCCGATCAATTTTGATCGGCTTTTTGTTTTTACATACACTTTATTCCCACCTGTACTCCAAAAAGTAAACCAGTTGCATTCTTCAGAAATTTGGTCCATGAAAGTCAGTGATTTTACTGCCCACTAATCACTGCGAACAGCGCACTTTTCCTGCTCACTGATCACTGATCACTGATCACTCAAATTATTCCAGTCTCACTGAAATAATTCCAACTCCATGCTCCTCCTGTTGTTCTGCTTCAGTCAGGCCGGGACCGATAGAAAACTGCAGATTTTCGGCATTTTTCATGGCGAAGGGCTTCTGAATATTATGTTCAAAATACAGCGGCAAAAATGTAGGATACGGCCGCGGCAGAGTTACCGTTTTAACCGGCTCCAGGGAATTAAGGTCTATCTCATATTCCTCCACCTGAGGCTGCAATTCAATGACCTTTCCAAAAGACCGCCCGTTACTCATCACCAGTGCCACCTGTAGCTTCACCGGCTTTTCATTTAGCGCCCGACCTTTTAGCACCAGCTTCTTTTTATTTTGCAGAGCATCACTTCTCCCCTCCACTTTTCGGTTAAAATTGTATCTGAAAGAAAAATTATACACAGGTTCGGCATTCAAATTTTCGGGATCCACTTCAAAGAGGTTTTCGACATTCACCTGATATTCTGCCTCGCCGGGTTTTGCTGTAGGGACTGTATTTATTGTCGGCAACCATCTTCTCACCACATCATCGGAATCTTCTGCAGCGCTGAAAAGATACACCGGAGCCTCCTTTTTTGGAATAGCTGTCTTATAAGGTGCATCGGGATCAAAATCCCACTGACCGGGATTGCCCTTTTTACCACCAGGAAAGGTGTTTGTGCCTTCGGAAGTAGTAACGATAATACGGTACTCTAAAAAGCCATTTTTGAGCAGCTTTTCCGGAACCTGCGCAGCATATGTGTAAGGTTTTATTTGCTGAAGTTGCATACTTTCATAAATATTCCCGTTCCTAAACCATGCTTCTACCCTCTCAATACCTTCATTTGAGATGATTTCTGCTGAAATCTCATGTGGAGTAGCTTCTGTAAGCGAAGGAAGTGGTTCGTGAACCAGGTAAGTCCTATCCACAGTCCTTTCAGGAGCTACAAAAGCCCTGAGATTTTCCTCGCTCCAACCGGAATATGAAGACTTGCTTTTTTTGCCCTTTTTGGAGAGTAAGTAAGTGCCAGGTTCTACAGCAAAATTGTTTCCGGTAACAGATTTTGTTACTTCATTCCCTCCATTAAGACCGGAAACAGTAAAAGCTGATCCGAGATCTGTAAGATCTATACTCATCTCCCACTCCGAATGATTGATAACCGCCAGAGTTTTCTCAAGACTGTTATTTCCGAAAGGATTTTCTACCAAAATCGCATCTGGCATTACTTCCAGCCTCCATGCGCCATTTTCCAGTTTATCAAGAAAGTAGGCTCCTTTTCCTTCATATTTCACAACGGGAGAACTTCCGAAACCGGCAATCTGCTTGAGCTTTTTCTGATCTTTTGGGCGGGTTTCAGTTGTATTGGTGTAGATTAATTTTTCAGCGGAATTCATTTCAGCAAGATCTTTTTCATAGCTAATGCTGAAGTTTCCGAAGTTGAGATTTGCAGGATAAGCTCCCAGATCCTTATTCATTGGCAGATTCCTGAAGATCTCGCCGCTTATCATCAATGCCAGCGCTTTCGAGGGCGTGTAGGCGAGGTTCATGTAATGAGTGTCGTATTCTGTGTTGTATGGCGCCAGGAAAGTAGGATCATAGGCGAAATGAGTGCCTATCTGTATCCCCGCCTGCCTGAAGCTACGCGCCATTGCGGGATACATGTAACTCTTCATCACATCTGCCGCGTCAAATTCGTAAACAAGTTTTGCCAGTCCGTATTCCTCCCACACATCCTCAAAAGGAATTTTGTAATTGTTCACGTTTGGCAAAAGGTTTCCTTTCAGCTCTTTTCCAAAGCCCAATCCTGTAGGATACCATTGGAAAGTACCGCCATCTATTCCCGCTTTAGCATAGGTTTCGGCGAGATGAACGCTGTGGGTAACGTTATAAAAGATCGGCTTTTTGGTGCCGGTAGATTTTATGGATGCAATCATGCGCCCGATGAACTCCTGCACCTTCTCCGGACTCTCCCTGTGGTGTGGCTCGTTGCTGACTTCAAAGGCGATAACATTTGGCTCATCTTTGTAAGCGATTCCGGTGTAGGAATTCACATGATTAAGGAACTGCGCGAGGTAATTCTCCTGTGCTTTAATGGCTTCAGGATGTACCAGGCTTCCTTCTTTACCGTATTTATGGGAGAAGCCCGGAGTTTCCATATCAGGTTCAGGCCAGCCGCCTCCCCAATAAGCTATGGGAGTCAGCACGAAATTGATGCCGCGGTCCTTAAGTTCTTTGATCAAAAAATCAAAATGATCGAGCTGCTCATTTTGTAGCAGATTGCCTTCTGCATCACTAATTTCGGTATCCCAGATGTGGATGCGGTAAAGATCAAAACCCAGGCGGGAAAAATGATAAACATCCTCCTGCATAGCCTTCTTGATATCTACTCCCATCTTTTGACCGCTCCTGAAGGCGTGGGCAAAGGGAACTGAATAATTCACTCCAAAACCTTTCACCTCCTGCTTGTTATGGCCCCAGCGCATCACGCCCCTGTCATCGACATAAACATCTCCTTTTTTGTCATTTTTGACAGTCTGTGCAAAAGCATTATTTCCGGCGATTATAAAT
Source organism: Salinimicrobium xinjiangense DSM 19287 (assembly GCF_000423585.1). GTDB lineage: Bacteria > Bacteroidota > Bacteroidia > Flavobacteriales > Flavobacteriaceae > Salinimicrobium > Salinimicrobium xinjiangense. The sequence goes on along the minus strand of NZ_AUIG01000001.1, from coordinate 107,154 downwards.
GCGGAGAGTAACAAAAGGTATTTTACTGAAATTTTCATCTGAAATTATTTTATAACCATGCTGGTTGACGGCAAATCTTCTGCCGTTGCCTCAATCTTCACCGGGTCTCTAAAATCTTTTGTCCTTAGTAGAATTGTGGCTATTCCTACTTCGGAAGCAGTTGGATTTTCCCCAATCAGCTCTGCATTTTCACCACCTGTTATTCTGAAAGTTACAGGATTAGCTGCGGTATGAACCAGATCTCCATTTTCATCCAGTATTCTCGCATACACGAATACAACATCTGAAGTTTCCCTGGCAATCTCTTTTCCTGAAACATCTATCGAAAGTTCAATTTTTGAAGCCTTACCCGGCGTCCTGACAATATGTGTAGCTACTTCCTTGCCGTTGATAAATCCTACCGCTCTTAATTCTCCGGGAGTAAATTCTGAAAGAGAGAATTTGTAAGGTGGATACCATAACTCATCTGAAAAAGCATCCCTCTCAGGTTTTTTTCTTTCGATAAGTTGATCGTTCAGGTACAAAGCTACTTCTTCTGTATTGCTGTAAACTGTAATATCTGTAGTGGAATTTGGCTGCCAGTAATTCGCAATGTAGACCATTGGTTCTGAAAAGTCCCCGCTATTTGGTGGCTTCTGACTTTTATAAAAATAGTAGCTGAATTTCGGGATTCTAAATATATCTGAAATTCCCGATGCTTCAAGATCATCGGCATAACCACGGTTGTAATCGAACATCAACCAGTTGGACATGCCAATGGTCTGTTCCCCTTTTAAGTTAGAATTTGTTGCTTCCTGAAAATTCAGCGCCTGCTGTAAAAGCCTTTTTTCACCGGCTCCTCTTAGTTGCCGACTCGTGCGCTCCTCTTCCTGAAGATCTGCGAATGCCTTCTGGTTAAATCCGGCATTTTGTGCGTAATACTCCCAGTCCCCATATTCAGCAATAAGAATAGGACAATCGGGTTTGTTATAGTCATTCCAGTAAGACGGTGGTTTCGCGTGCTGCCGTGCGGGAATAAAAAGGTCGTACGCGGGGTGATCCATCCATCCGGCACTAAAGGTATTTTCATAAGGTAATTCGGCCTTTAAGACTTTGTTTGCCTTTAGGATAAATTCATCTGTCATTCCGGATTCATTCAGGGAATTCTCCCAGAAAACTACACTGGGGTGATTGCGGTCGCGGCGCACCATGTCTTTCACATCCTGCAGTGCATTTTCCACAAATTCTCCTTCTTCATAATATTGCCAGCCGGGAATGGCATTCATCACCAGCAATCCCAGCTCATCACAAGCCTCTAGAAAGGAGGTGGCGTGAGGATAATGGGAAAGGCGCACGAAATTAAAGCCGGCTTCCTTTATCTTATAAGCGTCGCGGTAATTGGCTGCGTCTGAAATGGCATAACCAACATAAGGATATTCCTGATGCCTGTTGGTCCCATTAATGAATAATTCTTCCCCATTAAGGTAGAATGCCGTACCGGTGAGTTCAATTTTCCTTATTCCTGTTTTTATGCTCATTTCATCCAGGACTTCTTTGCCCGACAAAATTTCCACTCGCAGCTCATAGAGATTTGGATCATCTGGGGACCACAGCTGCGGATCTTCAACTGCTATTTCCTGAATAAAATGTCGATCTCCTCCGGAAGACACATTTTGCACAGGTGTCAAAAATGTCATTTTTGAGCCCTCTTCTGAAGTAAGGGAAGTACGGATTTGCAGCTCTTCCGCAGTTTCAGAATTATTGCGCACGTGTACTTTTACAAATCCTGAAGCTCTTTCAGCCGAGACTTCATCAAAATGCACAAGTTTTCCGCCGCCATTGACCTCTTCGGCATGAACAGCATCGGTTATGTGAATTTCATTGGTCTTTATGAGCTGTACGTTGCGGTAAATTCCGCCGTATAAATTGAAATCCAGATCAGCAAGAGGTTTACCGGGAGGAATTGTGGAATTATCAATGTTGATCACCTCTACTTCAATTGTATTTTCTGAATTATTTATGAGGTGAGGAGTCGCGTCTATGGTAAAGGGCAGGTATCCTCCTTTGTGGATCCTTACCAGAGAATCATTTATATTTATTCGGGCTTCCTGCATTACCCCTTCAAAATGAAAGAAATACTTTTGATTTTCCCGGAGGTCAACATTGAAGTTTTTCCGGTAAAGAGAAGTTCCCTGCCACTGGTCATTTACAATAAGAGGTTCAATTTTGACCGTGTGGGGCAGAAAAACAGTATCCCAGTCGTCGGTTTGGTAAGTTGTAGTTTCGAGACGCTGAAACTGCCAGTCATTTCCGAAGTTAATAACTTCCCGGGAAACTTGCTGTTGCCCCCCTACTTTTTTAGAGCGAGGTAGGGGCTGGCAACTAAAAAAAGTAAGGGTTAAACAGACAAAAATGATACATTTCAACTGTTGCAGCATACAGCAGTTTATTAAATGTAAATATTACCATTATTTTTGAATTCCGGAAATTTTTTTTCCAAAATCTGCAGCAAAATTTTCAATTACCAGATTTCGAAATCGTAACCTTTTTCGGTGAGTTTTTTATACCGGTTATGATCGAATTTATAGAGATAAGCACCTCGTTTTGAAGAGGTCTTGTCCTTCTCATCAAGCTTTACAAGCACATTATGAGAAAGTACTTTTTTCCTGAAGTTACGGGCATCAAGTGGCTTCTGAAAAATAGCTTCATAAACACTTTGAAGTTGAGGAATAGTAAATTTTTCGGGAAGCAATTCGAATCCTAAAGGTTGGATGCGTGCTTTTTGTTTGAGCTTTTCCAAAGCCTCCTTTACCATTTGGTTATGATCGAGCACCAAATCTGGTAATTCTTCTACATCAAACCATTCGGCACCATGCTCTTTCACCAGCTTCCTGTCGTAGTCACTGAGCCGGATTAGAGCATACTGACCTACCGAAATACATCTGAATCCCGGATCCCTGTCTGCCGCGCCATACACCTTCAACTCTTCCATGTACACATTTTTTAAACCTGTGATCTCCTCCAAAACACGTTCAGCAGCTGTGGACACATCCTCATCCAGTTTCACAAAACTTCCTATTAAAGACCATTCTCCCGCTAAAGGAGAAACTCGTCTTCTAAAAAGTAGCAGCTTTAAATTACCGGAATCGAATCCAAAAATGATACAGTCTGTAGCCACGTACATCTTATCATTTTGTTTATACAAATCCTGGGGTACAGATTCAAATTCCTGCTTTTCTTCGTACATTGATGATGGTGTTAGTTGTGTACAAAAAAACCACTTTTTATTGGAATAAAAAATGAACGTACAATTTACATTTATTATCTTTGAGATGATTTAAAATGGGAACTTTGGAAACAAGAGACAATATGATTCCTGAAATTTTCAGGAACTTCAGGAAAGAATTTACTGTATTTGCACCGGGACGGATCAATCTTATTGGAGAACATACAGATTACAACAATGGATTCGTTTTGCCTACAGCAATAGATAGAACAATTAAAATCCATTTTGCCGCTAACTCCACCCCTTATCAATCTAACGTTTACAGCCAAACTTTAAATCGATCCTTTTCGTTTGATCTAAGAAAGATAGCCAGAAGTGAACATCAATGGGAAAATTATATTTTGGGGGTAATAAATGAGATTCAGAAAAGGGGAAAATATCCTGAAGGTTTTGATTGCATTATAGAAAGTGATTTACCGGTAGGTGCAGGGATAAGCTCTTCAGCTGCCCTTGAATGCGGGATAGCTTATGGTCTTAATGAATTATTTAACCTGGATCTATCGAAGGAGATCATCGCAGAACTCTCCCGCGATGCAGAGCACAATTATGTGGGCACCAAATGCGGGATAATGGATCAATACGCATCTGTTCTGGGCAAAGAAGGACATCTCATCCTTCTTGACTGCCGTAGCCTTGAGGCAACTTATGTTCCTGCAGAATTCGAAGATCATAAGATCCTGCTGCTTAATACCATGGTTTCCCATAGCCTTGCCTCCAGCGAATACAACACCCGCAGGAAAGAATGTGATAACATTGTAGCCATGATTAATGAAAGATATCCTGAAGTTCGTTCCCTGCGGGACGTGAATCTAAAGCGACTACAGGAATTCAAAGAAAATATTTCAGAAACCCTTTACAAAAGAGCTCATTATGTGATTGCTGAAAATGACCGGGTATTAAAAGCTGTAGAGGCTATAAAATCCGGAGATCTTGATCACTTCGGTTTGTTAATGTACGCCTCACATAAAGGCTTGCGGGATAATTACGAGGTTAGCTGCCCCGAACTGGATTTCCTGGTCGATTTTTCTACAGACTATGATGCTGTCAAAGGAGCACGCATGATGGGAGGTGGTTTTGGAGGCTGCACTATCAATTTGATAGAAGAAGATGCCATAGACGATTTTGTTCAGAAAGCTTCGGAAGCTTATGAGCGCAAATTTAATATTATCCCCGAGGCAATTATAGTTTCCCCGAGTAAGGGAACTTATATCAGAAAAAACTAGAGTACTATGTCAGGAGAATTTAATCAACATCCTCACAGAAGATATAATATCCTAACGGGAGAGTGGATTCTAGTCTCTCCACACAGAACCAAAAGACCCTGGCAAGGGCGACTTGAAAAAGTAGCAGGTGAAGAAAGGCCTTCCTATGACGCAGATTGCTTCCTGTGCCCCGGAAATAAGCGTGCGGGCGGCGAGGTCAATCCAGATTATACAGACCCTTACAGTTTTCAAAATGACTTTTCGGCCCTGCTGTCCGAAGGTCCCGGAGAAGAAATAAACGACGGATTATTAAAAGCCAGTTCAGAAACAGGAATTTGTAGGGTTGTGTGTTTCCATCCCGATCATTCCCTGACTTTACCCCTCATGGAGACTGCCGACATTGTAAAGGTGATCCAAAAATGGAAAGAAGAATATAAAGATTTGGGAAGTCGTGAAGATATTAATTATGTTATGATCTTCGAGAATAAAGGTGATATGATGGGTTGCAGCAATCCGCACCCGCATGGACAAATTTGGTCTCAGCTTTCAGTGCCGGTAGAAGTGCAAAAGAAGTCTGAAAATCAAAAAGCTTACTGGACCCGGAATAAAAAAAGTCTGCTGGGAGAATATCTGAAGCAGGAACTGGAGTTAAAGGAACGCATCGTTCTGAAAAATGATCATTTCGTTGTCCTTGTGCCCTATTGGGCAGTCTGGCCATATGAAACTATGATCATTCCCCGCCGACAAATGCAGCATATTGGTCAGCTGAATTCTGAAGAAGAAAAAGCCTATGCCGAAATTCTGAAGCAGCTTACCATTAGATATGATAATTTGTTCCAAACCTCCTTCCCCTACTCCTCGGGAATTCATCAACAACCTACAAATAGCCGGGATTATCCTGAATGGCATTTCCACATGTCTTTCTATCCGCCGCTGTTGCGTTCCAAAACAGTGAAAAAATTCATGGTAGGCTACGAACTTTTCGCCGGACCACAAAGAGACATCACCGCCGAACAGGCTGCGGAGACTTTAAGAGAGCTTCCGGAGAAATATTACCTCAACAATGATCAATGAGCAACTAACAATTAGCAATGAATAATAATTTGCAATTAGCAGACAGCAAGATCTCCCGGAAAATTTGACTTCATAAAATTCAAGAACATGAACTATTTTATATTTCACACAGAGAGCACGAAGAGCCAATAAAGCTCACAAACCTGTGTAAATTTTAAACCGTTACTTTCCGCCTATTACCCCACTTTGGAACTTGTTGCCTGGAATTTGGAATTTCCACACACCTTGAACCTTGAACTTTAAACTTTGAACCCGGAATCCGCTCCGCGGTTTACCAAAACATCGCATATAGCATCACCAGGATAAGACAGATTGCAAAGGCTCCTATATTAAATGCAGGTCCTGTTTTGAATAAACCTTTGGTAATAACAATGGACTTCTCCTGGTTCTTTCCTTTGCCTTCAAAATAACTAATGCCCACCATCACAAGCATTGTGAGTATCCACGTAAGGAACATTTGATGCATGAACGGAAACTCCACAAACAAAGGATTATCAATCCAGTCATTCGGTCCTACCTTGAAGTATAAAGCTATAGGTATCGAGGCAAGTACCCCCCAAATAGCGGCATTATTAGTCGTTTTCCTCCAGAAGAGACCTAGCATAAACACCGCCAGGATCCCCGGACTTACTACTCCGGTATATTCCTGAATATATTGGAAAACCTGTCCCAAACTCTTCAACTGGGGAGCAAGGAATACTGCAATTACCAGTGCAAGAGTCGCAGAGATCCTTCCCACTTTGACAAGGTTTTTCTCTGAAGAACCTCTTTGGAAGTAGGGCTTATAAATATCCATTGTAAAGATCGTAGCAGTGGAGTTAAGCATGGAAGCAACAGAGGATACAATTGCAGCCGCAAGAGCTGCCAGCACCAATCCTTTAAGCCCTACCGGAATAAATTCCTTGATAAGCCATGGAGCTGCATTATCGTTTATAATTCGGCCGCCTTCTGCAATGAAGGAAGGATCTGTAAATTCAGGGCCAAATGCTCCTCCGGGCCCGGTGTTAAGAACGTATGCAATGATTCCCGGGACTACAACGATCAGCGGTAAAAGCAGCTTCAGGAAACCGGCAAGAATGATCCCCTTTTGAGACTCCTTAAGATTTTTTGCGGCAAGGGTACGTTGGATGATATATTGATTGAATCCCCAATAATATAAATTGGCAACCCACATCCCGCCAAGCAGTACTGCAAGGCCGGGAAGATCCCACCAGGCATCTTTGCCATTTGGTGTAATGATCTCTCCCTGCTCAAGGATCATGGAAAATTTCTCGGGAACCTGGTCATAGATAGCTACTATTCCATCAATAACTCCTCCACTCTCTGTTACATGTGTAAGACCGATAAAAGTGGTAATTAGACCTCCCAGGATCAACAAAACTACCTGTACAACATCTGTCCATGCCACTGCCGAAAGTCCGCCGTAAAGCGAATAAGCTGCTGCGAACATCGCAAGACCAAGTACAGAATACATAAAGATCGAACCGTCACCGTCTCCAATTATGGTATCAAGCGCGGTAGCTCCCAGGTAAAGTACAGAGGTAAGGTTGACAAAGATGAAAAGCGCGATCCAGAATACAGCAAGAATGGTTTTCAAGTTCGTACCATAACGCACTTCAATAAATTCAGGAATGGTATATAATTTCTTCTCTATGAAAATGGGTAGGAAAAATTTTCCGACTATAATCAGAGTCAGAGCTGCCATCCATTCATAGGAGGCAATAGCCAGGCCTATAGCAAATCCGGACCCCGACATTCCAATGAATTGTTCTGCAGAGATGTTCGCAGCAATAAGAGAAGTTCCTATGGCCCACCAGGGCAGTGATTTTCCCGCCAGAAAATAATCTTCAGAGGTTTTTCCCTTTCCCCGGGAAACCCAAAGACCTATACTTATGATCATTAACGCATAGGCAGCGAAAATTATCTGATCAAGGAGCGCAAATTCCATACTTAAAAGTTGAAGAGTGTATATTCATTTTCAGCCTTTAGAACCGGAACTTCTTTGAAATCTGCCGATTCTAAAAGTTTTGTTAAATATAAAATTTTACAGAATAAATGTAAGAGCTACTTTTTAAAAGTTATGAACCGAAGTTGAATTTCCAACTGGTCATATTCTTAAAGATTTATCCGGGTTTTAGCATTACAGATGGAAAATTCGGATTATGAGGTGCATCGGGAAATTTCTGAGTTTCAAGACAAATTCCCGGCCGTCTATCCGCTACTACAGTACCATACTCCCATTGTGCAGGTAGTGATGGCGGCACGTAAACGACTACAGCAGGTTGATTGGTCTCCACTTGAAGAGTTATCGGGCTGTCACTTTTAAGAACAATTCGTCCATTTTCTTTTGGGGAGAACACCGTGTCGAGTTCAAGTGTTCCGATTTCTTTTGAACTACGAAATCGACTCCTTTCCCTTCAACCGGACGCAGTTTGCCTGTGGGAACATTCCTGGTATCGACCTCCAGTACCTCTTCGGCAGGAATTTCCAGTTTATGGGTATTTATACTTCCGTGGCGGTTTATGGCCGTTTAAATTGAAATAGGTGTGGTTGGTTAGATTTACCACTGTTACTGTGACGGTTTCAGCAGTATATTCCACGTCAACAACGTTGATTTCGGTTAGCGTATATTTCACCTGAACCTGAAGATTACCCGGGTAGCCTTCTTCTCCATCTGGCGAAAAATATGAGAGAACGACAAAAGGTAGTTCTCCCTCACCAATTTCCTGTATTTCCCAGAACTTATCTGAAAAACCGTATTCACCTCCGTGAAGATGCATTCCTTCCCTTGCGAAAAGAGGAAAATTTTTCTCGTTAACTTTAAAAATTTTCGTTTGAGATCCTGCCGGCATGCCTACCTAAAGAAGCTCCAAAATGTTTGCCTTCTGCAAAATAAGCTTCCGTCAAGTAATCCTTCGGATTCTTAGGACCCACTACCACATTGGTCTTACCATTTAGCTCGAGACTAAAAACACTGGCCCCGAAATTCAGGATTTTAAGGATGGTGCCATGAGTATTTTTCAAAACCACCACCTCTAAGGCTTCCCTTACTTCAGGATCTCTCACGCAGCCTTCTCTTTTTCCACCCATTCCACTACCATTTCTTCAAGAACATTAAGAGGTACGGAACCATTGCTGAGAATTATATCGTGGAACTCTTTAATATCGAAGTTGTCACCCAATTCTTCTTTGGCGTATTCCCGAAGCTCAAGAATTTTATTCATCCCAATTTTATAGGCAGTAGCCTGGCCGGGCATTACAATATGACGTTCCACCATTTTAATGGCATCACTCTCGGCATTAGGAGAATTCTGAACATAAAAATCAATCGCTTCTTCCCGTGTCCATTGTTTTTCATGAATTCCGGTATCTACCACTAATCTTATTGACCTCCAAAGCTCCATTGCCAGTCTGCCGAAATCTGAATATGGATCCTCGTACAATCCAATTTCCGTGGGCAAAATTTCACTGTATAAGCCCCAGCCTTCTACATAGGCAGTAGTGGTCTCCAGTTTCCTGAACATGGGCAGGTTGTCGAGCTCCTGGGCAATTGCCAGCTGCATATGATGTCCCGGAATTCCTTCATGATAGGCCAGAGCTTCCATTTGATAAACCGGCATCGCCTTCATATCGTAAAGGTTTGCATAATAAATTCCGGGCCGGGAACCATCTATGGCGGGCTGTTGATAAAACGCCTTACCTGCACTTTTTTCCCGGAATGGCTCTACTGCTTTTACTACAATATCTGCTTCGGGTTTCGTTAGGAAAAGCTCATCCAGTCTGCCTTTCATATTATCGATGATCTCCCTTGCTTCGGCTAAATATTTTTCTTTACCTTCGGGAGTATTCTGGTAGTAAAACTGCTCATCGTCCCTCATGAATCTGAAAAAGTCCTGCAGACTTCCTTCAAACCCAACAGCCTTCATGATCTCCTCCATTTCTTTATGGATCCGGGCAACTTCATTTAGACCGATCTGGTGAATCTCTTCTGCAGAAAGATTAGTGGTCGTACTTCTCTTTAAGGCAACTTCATAAAACTTTTTCCCTTTGGGTAATTTCCATACCCCGGCATCTGCGGTAGCTCGCTGCCGCTGATCTTCCATTTTTGCTATCAGCTTTTCATAGGCAGGTTTTACAGCAGTGAGCAGCACTTCCTGGGCCTCCAGCACGAGATCAGTCTTTTCTGAAGAAGGAATATCCAGTTTTTCAACCTTTTCCTTAAAATCCTGAAGCAAAGTACTGGCTTCAGCCGATTTTTCAAAAGGTCTTCCCTTAAGAAGGTTTCTGGAAGCTTCGATAGTATGTGCAAATACAAATTTTGGAGGCACTATATGATTCATTTCCCTCAATTCCATAGCTTCGGTCACTTCATCCACTACCCTGGGAATCCCTGCCAGCCGTTCTAAATATGCCCTGGCATCACCAACAGAGTCTATCTTATGCATGTTTATCAAAAAAGCCGGAAGCTGCGCATGCACCCCAAACATCTGATTTACCGGATAATTATAGAACCTATAATCATAATCTTCGATCTCCTCCTCAAGATTTTGCCGGTAAAGCCTGTAGCTTAGAGCATCCTGCCCTCTTAAAGCTTTGGCATCAATGGAATTCTTTAGAAATTCGAGGCGTCGTTTTGCTTTTTTAAGATCTTCTGCATGTCGCAAATGGGAAAAGCTATCCCAGGAACCGTAATCTTCTTTAATACCCAGACGGGTTTGCATCATGGGGGAATCCTCCAGATCTGTTTGAAATTCTTCTTCAAAAAAAGTGTTTAGCCTGGCAGATTCCTGTTCAATTTCTTCGGAAGTATAACTATTTTCTTCTGAGCTTTCCCTACATCCAAAAAGATTAAGGAAGACCAGCAACAAAAGAAAAGTCTTTAAATATCTTAAGTTCATAATCAAATGTTTCAGCTGTTTTACAGCCTGTGAAATGTAATAAAAAAACATTTTTTTTGAGCCAGTAAAAGCCCTCAAAAATGTCATTTTAGAAGATCTTCTATTTATTCAAGCACACTAAAAATAATCTCGGAATCATGAAAGACTTTGTGTGTCTGCTTCTGAAAATCTTCTTTTTCAGCTTTGAAAATATTGTCGACGTATGTCTGTGGATTCCTGTCAATTAACGGAAACCAGGTACTCTGCACCTGTATTTGCAGTTTATGACCTTTCTTGAAAGTATGATGCACATCCTGAAGCTGAAAATTTACAGCAGTCTTCTTATTAGGCTCAAAAGGTTCGGGTTCAGAAAAGCTGTTTCTGAATCGGCCTCGTATCACCTCACTTCTTACCATCATGTGATAGTTACTCATGGAAAGATAATCCTGTGTCTCTTCGTAATCTTCTGCATCGGCAGGATGGACATCAATGATCTTCACTACCCAGTCGGCAGCGGTTCCGGTGGTGGCAACATTCAACTTTGCCAGAACTTCTCCTGCCAAAGTAAGATCTTCTTTAAGCACCTCTGTTTCATATACGAGAACATCCGGCCTCCGGGCTGCAAAACGTTGATCATCTGTCATGTACTTTCGTGGGGTGAAGCTAATTTTAATATCTTCAGAGTACGGTACCGGCTTATTGGGATCACTTACAAATTCTTCGGCACCATCAGCCAATGTAGGCAGATCCACGGTCCCCTCTACAAGTTGTTCATTGTTTCCAAGGAAATAATTCTTTTTTACCGCATTTTTGGGAGGCCAGGCCTCGTAAGATTTCCATTCATGAAGACCGGTGTCGAACATATAGGCTTCAGGCAAGGCTACAGAACCATCTCCTTTACCCTTTAAAAAGTGGTTAAAAAATACAGTTTCAATATCCTTTTGATAATTAGCAGAAATGTCATCACCAAAATATATATTCCCTATTGCCTGTCTTTTCCTGTTGCGGGACCAATCCCCATGGCTCCAGGGTCCCATCACCAGCATATTGAAGTTATTGCTGTTCTTCTCAATAGACTTATAAATATTAAAAGGACCATAAAGATCTTCGGCATCAAAAAGACCTCCTACAACCATCACGGCAGGTTTTATATTTTTCATATGTTGAACTATACCGCGTGACTGCCAGAATTCGTCATAATCTGGATGTTCCTTTAGCTGTTGCCAGAAAACATTGTCTTCTCCATAATATTTATCGAGGTTCTTAAGTGGACCTGCATCCATAAAGAACTGATACTGATCTTTTGTTCCCAGGTCGGGCAAAGAATACCAGGCAGTATCGCTGGGGGTGGTTTTTTCATGGCCAAATAAGGCTGTTGCCCGCCAGTAACTCAAAAAATATGCTCCATTATGATGGAAATCATCAAAGAAAAAGTCTCCTATTGGAGCCTGCGGGGATACAGCTTTAATTGCCGGATGTTCTGCCAACAAAGCATATGCTGCATAAAAACCGGGATAGGAAATTCCCCAGAGTCCAACGTGACCGTTATGATTTTTTAAATTTTTCACCAGCCATTCAACGCTATCGTAGGTATCACTGGCTTCATCGACCTGCTTTCCCTTTTTATTGGGAATGAAGGCCCGCATGTTATCATATACACCTTCGCTCATCCAGCGGCCTCTAACATCCTGGTACACGAAGATGTTCCCCTCTTTCATAAGTTGTTGATTGGGTCCCAGAAGAGATCTGAATTTTCCTTCTCCATAAGGCCGGGAGCTGTAAGGAGTCCTGGTCATGAGGATCGGGTATTTTTTTGAAGTATCTTTAGGAGAATAGATAGTGGTGTGAAGTTTTATTCCATCACGCATGGTGATCACCACCTCCTGCTTGTTGTACTGGTCTTTAACATCAAAGCCGGTTTCGTTCTGTGCGTTTCCCGGTTTCCCTGTTATTAAAAACAGGAAGGAAATAAATAGTAATCTGGAAAATTTCATCTGGAGGATTTTTATAAAGGCCCTAATATAGAAATTCCCTTCAAAAATAAAGGCTTACCTGCTCCTGCTATTTTCAAACTCTGCCACTCCTTCTTCCAGCCATTCCCTAAATTCATCTGAATCAGGTGTATAGCCCACCGGCTGATTCAGCATATTCATATCCTCATCCAGAAGTACATAAAACGGCTGAGAATTATTTTTAAAATTAAGCGTCTGGAAGGTGGCCCATTTGTCACCAATAGTCTTGATCTCCTTTACGCCACCCCCGGGTTTCTGGTAGTTGAACCTTTGATCTTCGGGAAGTGATTTCCGGTCATCAACGTAAAGAGAGATAAGGATAAAATCTTCCTGCATGATCTTAAAAACAGCAGGATCGCTCCACACCTGCTCTTCCATCTTTCGACAGTTCACACATGCCCACCCGGTAAAGTCAAGAAGAATGGGTTTACTTTCTGCCTTTGCTGCTGCAACACCTTCGTCAAAATCTTTGTAGGCCTTTAGACCTAAAGGTCCCTCTGTTTCCTTCTCGTAAATACTGTAGAACAAAGGCGGTGGGAATCCGCTTAGCAGCTTTAAATTGGCACTGGGAGTATTTGTAAGACCGGGAATCAGGTAGCCAACAAAGGCGAGGGTTATGATCCCCATAAAGATCCTTCCTTTACTAAGTTTAGTTTTAGGCCCGTCGTGAGGAAAACGTAGAATTCCGAAGAGATAAAGCATAAGACCAATTCCCACGAGTATCCAGATCCCAATAAATATTTCTCTTTTTAAAATTCCCCAATGCTCCACCAGGTCGGCATTAGAAAGAAATTTAAAAGCCAGCGCCAGTTCAATGAATCCTAACACCACCTTCACAGAATTAAGCCATCCTCCACTCTTTGGCAGAGAATTGAGCCAGTTAGGAAATAAAGCAAAGAGCGCAAAGGGAAGTGCCAATGCCAGCCCAAATCCTCCCATTCCGAAAGACAGTTGTGTAGCACCACCATCTGTGGTGAGGGAACTTCCAAGTAGAGATCCGAGAATAGGACCTGTACAGGAGAAGGATACTATTGCAAGGGTGAGCGCCATAAAGAATACCCCGAGAATTCCGCCAAAGCTCGATGCCTTATCATCCATTTTGTTGCTCCATGAACTTGGTAAGGTGATTTCATAGTATCCAAAAAATGAAAATGCAAAGAAGATGAAGATCAGGAAGAAAATGACATTGAGTGTGGTATTGGTGGAAATATTATTTAAAATTTCGGGATCTACAGAGTCGAGCAGGTGAAATGGCAAACTGAGTAGAAGGTAGATAGCAAAGATGAAAACTCCATACATAATTGCATTTACAAGTCCTTTTTTCCTTGTTCTGGCTCCTTTGGTGAAAAAGGAAACCGTAAGCGGTATCATTGGAAACACACAGGGAGTAAGCAAAGCAATAAGGCCTCCAACGAAGCCAAGGAAAAAAATAGTGGTATAGCCACTGCTCTCCTCCTCTTCCAGTGCCACTCCGCCAACACCCTTAACATCTATATTTAAAGCTTCGGTTAGCTGTTGATCCTTATCTGAAACTTCAAGATTAGTAAAGCCTTCAACAATCTTATTGTCTTCTATGGAGATAGTAAAACGCTGCGTATCTGGCGGGAGACATTTTTCATCATCACAAACAGAGTAGTAAACTTCTGCCGTGATTACCAGGTCCTGGGGATCAAAGACTTTTATCTTTTGCCGGAATTCTGCTTCATTTTCAAAATAGGTGATATCTGCCTCAAAAACTGCATCGTATTTAGCAGGAACATCGGGCTCTTCTGTACTTCCCAATAATTCATATTTCCCCGAAGCTTCTGTATAGGTAAAAGCAGTGGGTATTGGTGCAATTTCAATATCTACTACTTCCTGAGAATACAAATGCCAGCCGCGTTCTAAAAATGCCGTAAAAACCAGCGTATATATTGAATCATTTTCCTTCTCTAAACCGGCCTCCCATTTTATGGGATCTTCAATACCCGATCCAAGATTATTAGGATCGAAAATTTGTGCCTGGGCTGAAAAAAAACTCGTAATGAAAAGGAAAATAACGGCCGTAATTCTCATGGTGTAAAACTTATTCGTAATATCTTTTTAGTGTTAGCATCAACAGCAAATCGTGCATCAAATCGATACCCTATTACCCAAATGATCTTTTCTCCGGAACAGAGTAACCAACAATTTTCTTTTTGCGGCAAAGATAGCTTCTCATCCTTAAAATATTTGCTCAGCTTCTTTTTACCCTGCATCCCGAAGGGATAAAAGTAGTCGCCCCGCTGCCATTTCCTTACAGTTAACGGGTATTCCGGTTTTGCAACATCAATGAAAATTATCTTTCCTTCTTCCTCCTTTAATTCCTCAACCTGCTCAAAATGAAATGTTCCCATTGGCAGCATCACCACTTCTTCACCTTCCTTTATCTGGTAAATTTTATCGTTTTTTTCCGGAATTACCGTAAGCAAAAGACTTTCCCTGTCCCGAATTAGCCTGTGAGTTCGGGAATAAACTATCTTACCCGGCTGGGCATCTATAAGGCAATGAACATCATCCCATTCTGTAAAGCCGAAAGATTTGAAAAGTGCGTAAAGTACAGACTTAAGATTGGGAAGCGTTTTTAGCATTTTTATACTAAATGAATAACCATAATCTTCCTCCCTGGCTATTTGCGGAAATAAAGCAGACATGTAGTCTTCAATTAACATCGAACTTTGCTGAAGATGACTTCGGGTTCTCCCGAAACTTTCCAATAGCTGCGGATTCAATTCCAGCAGTTTTGGAACGACTTCAAGCCTTACCTTATTCCTGAAATATTTTAAAGATTGATTGCTGCTGTCTTCGCGCCATTTCAGTTTGTTGTTATTGGCATAATTCTCAATATCTTCCCGTGTAAAAGGTAGTAAAGGACGAATCACACAGCCATTAAGATCGGGGATACCCGTTAATCCATCTAAACCTGTACCACGAATGAAATTTATCAATACCGTTTCCAGGTTATCATTGGCATGATGAGCTGTAAATATGTAATCAAATTGCAGGGTTTCACAGAGTTCGTTGAACCAGTTGTACCTCAGTTCCCGGGCTGCCATCTGTACAGAAATCTTTTTCTCTGCAGCATAGGCTTCAGTTTCAAAGCCTTCGATAAAAACGTCGGTATCGAGAGCATCAGCCAGTTCCATTACAAAATCTTCATCGCTATCACTTTCCTTTCCGCGTAAATTAAAATTACAGTGGGCAATAGCAAAATCGAGCTTGGCTTCCCGGCACAAATGTGCAAGAACCACACTGTCCACACCGCCACTCACGGCAACGAGGATACGCGAATCCTCCACTTTTCGGAATTGATCCTGTAAATGATTTTTAAAGGCTAACAGCATAGGCTCAAAGATATCAAAAAGAACTTCCTTTTAGCTTTCTCCCCTCAAAGAATTAGTGCTGCAAATCACCTTCCAGCACCTGTTTTAGTGCAGCAGCCTTCACAAGACACTCTTCATATTCTTTATAAGGTGAAGATTTGGAAGTAATTGCCCCACCTACCGAAAATGAAACATAGTTTTTTTGAGCATTGTAAAGAATACTGCGAATCACAACATTAAAGTCAAAATCAGCGACAGGATCAAAGTACCCAACGGCGCCGCTGTATAAGCCGCGTTTAGTCTCTTCCAAAGTTTCTATGATCTCCATTGCAGATATTTTAGGTGCTCCTGTCATACTACCCATTGGAAAAGTAGTTCTAAGCACCTCTACTGCGGGTATTCCTTCTTCAAGTTGGGCCGTAACGGTTGAGATCATTTGATGTACCTGTTGAAAGCTGTATACTTTACAAAGTTCCGCCACTTCAACGCTGCCTTTTTTTGCTGTTTTTGAAAGGTCATTTCGAACCAGATCAACGATCATCACATTTTCTGAACGCTCTTTTGTATCCTGCTCCAGATCTTTTGCCAGTTTCAGATCTTTATCTTTATCATCATGAGCACGGGGAGCTGTTCCCTTTATAGGCTGTGAAATTAATGTCCTGCCTTTTTTCTGAAGGTATCTCTCCGGCGAGGCAGAAAGCAGGTAGTGGTCGTGATTCCGGAGAAATGTGGCAAAAGGAGGATGGGAGATCGTATTTAATGCCCTAAAGGTTTTAAAAGGATGAATATTTGCATCCTCGGCATAGAATTCCTGACAAAAATTGGCTTCATAAATATCTCCACGCTGAATATGATCAAGCATTTTCTCCACTTTTTGGACATATTCTTCCTTGGTAATACGCGGCTTCATTACTACCGGCTTAGCTTCAGAAAAAAAATCCTTCTTGAAATGCCTTTTTTGAAGGATCTGTTCCAGGTCTTCTTCTATCTCTTCATCCACCATTCCCAGGTATAGAAGCTCCAACTCCTCTCCCTTAAGAAAAAAGATCTTCTTAGGCTGAAAGAAAAAGATATCAGGAAATTGAAGTCCGTCGAAGTTAGCCGATGCCAGATCTTCAACATCATTTTTAAGATCATAAGAAAGGTACCCAAATATCCAGTCTGCCGTGGTTTCCTGGTACTCCTTTAGTTTGTCAAATGCATTTAGAGTGTCTGTTTGAATAGCCGTAAATGCATCCACTGCAAGTATAGCATCAAACCGGGAATACAGGTTTGAATGATCATTGCTGTCAAACCAGACTATTTCATTGAATTGGTGAGACCAGTCGAGCAGCGCTTCTTTGACTTCGGAAACCTCTTCTATTTTCACTTTTTTGGATACCCGCACCTATTCTTTTATTTCCTGAGAAAAAGCAGTAACAACTTCGCTTACTCCCAAATCAAAAACTTCATTTACTATGCTTCCTTTCTCGGAATCAAAATTCTCGTAAAACTGCGGCAAACTAAAACTTTCCACCACTTCTCCTCCAAACCTTGGAAACTGACTTTTACAATATTCCAGAGCCGATGCTCCTCCCCTTTTCCCGGGAGAAGTGCTCATGAGGAGGATCTTTTTCCCTTCTAAAAATTTCCTATCCACACGGGATAGCCAGTCCAAAATATTTTTAAAAAATCCTGATACGTTTGCATTATACTCATTAACGGAAATGATTAAAGCCGGGTGATCCATTATCTTCTCAAAAAGGAATTTTATATTCTGCGGAATACCTTCTTTTTCCTTTACAATGCTGTAAACCGGAAAATCAATTTCATGTAGTTCCAAAACCTCTACCTGGTGTTCCTCAATCCTTCGGGTGACGTTGAGTATCAATTGATGATTAATGGAAGTTGGGCTGCTGGAGCCGGCAAAGGCCAGGATCTTTTTCATAGTGCGCAATTTTGTTGTTCAAAAATACAAATTCATAAGAAAGCACAACCTATTTATATTCAGCCGGAGTAAAACAACTGGGCTTTCAACAATTTAAACTTACCTTTGCCCATTTAAATTTCATTTGCTGTGACTTTTCAGGACTTAAATCTTACTACTCCATTAATTAATGCCCTTGAAGATCTTGGGTTATCCACTCCTACTCCTATACAGGAGCAATCTTTTCCTGTGATCCTTTCGGGAAGAGATATGGTAGGAATTGCGCAGACCGGTACGGGGAAGACCCTGGCTTACCTCCTGCCTCTTTTAAAAACCCTGAAATATTCTGAGCAAAAGAACCCACGTATTCTTATTATGGTCCCCACCAGGGAACTGGTAGTGCAGGTAGTTGAGGAACTCGAAAAGCTCACAACATATATTAATGCACGAATCCTCGGAATTTACGGCGGCACCAATATTAATACCCAGAAACAACTGGTGGCACAGGGACTGGATGTCCTGGTAGCTACACCCGGAAGATTGTATGACCTTGCCATAAACAGGGATCTGCAACTTAAATCTATTCAAAAACTGGTTATAGATGAAGTTGATGTCATGCTGGATCTGGGTTTCAGGTTTCAGCTAAACAACATCCTGGAACTGCTCCCTGCAAACCGGCAAAATATCATGTTTTCGGCCACTATGACTGTGGAAGTGGAACGGGTGATCGCCGAATACTTCAGGAATCCCGAAACAATTTCTGTTGCAGCAAGTGGAACTCCTTTAGAAAATATCCACCAGCAAATGTTTGAAGTACCAAACTTCTATACTAAAGTTAATTTGCTGCAACATCTTTTAAAGGATAAAGAAACTTTTCACAAAGTGCTCGTCTTTGCAGGGAATAAACGTATTGCCGACAGGCTTTTCAATCAGCTCGATCCCTTATTTCCGGAAGAATGTACAATTATCCATTCCAATAAAACCCAGAATTACCGTCTTAGAAGTATAAGACAGTTTGGAGATGGCTTTTGCCGAATTCTTGTGGCTACAGATGTCATGGCCCGCGGTCTCGATATTGAACAGGTGAGCCATGTGATTAATTTTGACACACCTGCTTACCCTGAAAATTATATGCACAGGATTGGTCGTACAGGTAGAGCAGAAAGAGAGGGACAATCTATACTTTTTACCACCTCTTCAGAAACTGAAGCGCTTGAAAAGATAGAATCTTTAATGAATAGAAAAATTGAAGTAAGTCCCTTACCGGAAGCTGTAGAAATTTCTTCTGAACTTATTCCCGAAGAACAACCTAAAGATCAGGAGATTTATAATCCTTTGAGCCATACAGACGAAGATAAACCGGGACCGGCTTTTCACGAAAAAAGTGAAAAGAATAAAAAGGTTAATCTTGGAGGTTCTTACCGCAGGGAGATCAAGAAAAAGTATAAAAAACCAAAAACCCGCGGAGATAAGAATTATAACCGGAAAAAGAAAAAATAGCTCCATCCCCTCATTTTTATTTATTTAACATTAAGAATTCTTTTTGTGAAAAATTAGTTAAGAAAAAATGTAGGATTTTATCGACAAAAACCCTTCGTTGTTGGAATCTGTCTCTTGTTGATTGTTTTTGAATCAACCTTTTTCCTGATCTTTCCATTTGGCGTAATGCTAAATTGATGCTTTTTAAGCCATTACATCCTCTGTTAGGTGTGTGTTTTTGTAGAAATTTACCAAAAAACGGCTCTTTTTTTAACGTACTGGTATTTCCTATCGCAGCACCCACGCGGATTCGGCACCGGAAAAGAAAAAATTATAAAAAACTGTACCTGTGATACTTATAAATTAAAAATTTATATTAAATTTAACGTTACCCCCTGCTTGATAATTGTAGCATGTACAACTAAAATTTCCTTCCTGTTGTTCAAATTTATTTTTCCTGATGAAGAAAACTACTTTTATGCCGGAGAATTATTCCATAGGGGCCGCTCACAGTTTGTTTAATGCATATAACGGGCATGACAATCAGGAATTTCTTTTATTTATAAGTTCGCTCAAAAATCTTTCTTTAAAAGCGACTAATTATAAAAGTCTCAATTACTTTAAAGAACTTCTTCCGATCACCCACAATGGAGATGATTTTTTCCAAAGCATCCTGCACCCGGAAGATTATAATATATTTCAAAATTTTGCGCAGCGATGTGTAAGCTGTGTGGAAGCGGAAGAAAAGGGGGTCATTGTCCGTGTACGTTCTCCATTTGGATACTGGAAAAAATTCCATTTTAAAAGTCGGTCCTATTCCGGGTTTGGAGAAGAAGGAGAAAATTTCATCCTAACTTTTGCCAGGCCTGTGGAATCTTTAAGGAATCCGGGGAAAAAAGGAATAAATATTGAAACAGAGAAATCTCTTCAGGAGAGTTTGAGCAGGTACAGGGCACTTGTAAATTCACTGGATCAGGGTTTTGTGGTCATGGAAATGATCTTTGACCTTCAAAAGAAACCAATAGATTATTTATTTGTGGAAATAAATCCGGCCTTTGAGGCGCATACAGGTTTGGAGAATCCTCTTGGCCGTACTATGAAGGAGTTTTTCCAAAAACAGGAAAGTTATTGGTTTAACACCTTTGGAAAAGTAGCATACACTGGAGAACCCGTACGTTTTGAAGATTATTCACTAGGCCAGAACCGGTGGTATGATGTATATGCTTTTCCCATTGGCAGCAAAAGGAGCAGAAAGGTGGCCTGTCTCTTCTCAGACATTACAGAGCGCAAAGAAAGTGAGGAAAATTTAAGGAAACTTAATGAAGACCTGGAATTAAAGGTAAGAAGCCGCACCTCTGAACTTGAAGAAAAAAATGAACTCCTTCAAATGGTTTTTGATACCGTAAACCAGGGAATATTTCTTTTAAAACCCTTGTTTGGAGAAAACTATGATATTATTGACTTTACCTTTGTGCGCGTTAACAAAGTAGTTAGCCGATACTATTCCAAAAAGAATATGGTTGGTAAAAGTTTTTTAACCTTAAATCCTCACGCTGCGAAAAGAGGTGTTTTTGAAGCATTTAAACAAACCATGCTGACAGGGGAATCAAAGGATTTCGAAATATCCTTTGAGCAGGGAGGAAGAACCAATTGGATAAGGCTCACCAGCAGGCGACAAAAAGGACTACTCATCAACTCTTTTGAAAATATTACCCGGGAGAAAATGAAAGCCAAAAACCTTCGGGAAAATATTAGGTTCAAAAGACAATTGATACAAACATCACCCGATGTCATCCTGATCTTTAATCTCTATGATGAAAAGATAAGATTCGTCAACAAAGATCTTAGGAATCAGATAGGAATGAGCGTAGAAAAAGTCCAGGGAATGCCTCTGTTAGACATCCTTCCTTTAGTCCATCCCCAGGACAGGCAGAAAGCCATGGAATTTCATACACGTATTACCCAGGCTTCAGACAATGACGTAATAGAAATAGAATTCAGGCTGAAAAGTAAAGAGAAGTCCTGGGAGTGTTTTAGCGCGAGGGGAAAAGTTTTCATGAGAAATAAAAAGGGAAATGTGTACGAATACATCGTATTGCTAAGAAATGTACAGTCAGAAAAAAGAATGCAGCAGGCCCTTATTTCGGCAGAAAAATTATCTATAAAAGGGGAGATCGCCCGCACAATAGCTCATGAATTGCGTAATCCTCTTGCAAGTATAGGAATGTCTGCAGATATATTGGAAAAGGTGATCCAGAGTTCCGAAAAAAAGACCGTGAAAAATTATTTAGGGATCATAAGAAGAAGCGCCACTACTCTTAACAACCTGGTTACAGACCTGCTTTCAGCATCAAATTATTCTAAACCAAAGATGGCTAAGTGCTGCCTGGCAAAAACCACAAATAAAGCTTTGTCCCAGGCCAGGGATCGCATATATCTCACCGGAATACATGTTGTAAAAAAATACAGAGGACCTTATTTCATCAATGCAGATGAAGAAAAATTAAAGATTGCCATCCTTAATATCATAGTGAATGCAAGTGAAGCGATGGAGCCGGAGAATGGAGAACTTATTCTTCATATAAATAAAAAAAAGGATAGCTATTCTCTTACCATAACCGACAATGGTTGCGGAATTGAAAAGGAGCAGCTTAATAAATTGTTTGATTCATTTTACACCCAAAAACCGGGCGGATTAGGAATTGGCTTAAGTTCTGTAAAAAATATTCTCGACGATCACGGTGCAACTATAGAAGTATTTAGTGTACCCAATGAAGGTACAAGCTTTGTCCTTACTTTCCCATGTCATGAGGATGTTTTAAAGTAAATTGTTCAGAAGCAGGTGCAAAAAACCGATTATTGTTTATCTTCGGCCTTGAAAAGAACATGAAATATATTTAATTTCATGGATCAACAAAATAAAACCTGGAACCTGAAATATGGGGATAATTGATTCCATAGGAAATCTGGTAATGAAAAACCGGATAGATGATTTAGAAAATGCTGTAAATAACCCTCATGAAACTCAGAAAAAGGTTTTAACCAACCTTTTGGAAACTACCAAAAATACTTTTTACGGTAAAAAGTTTCATTTTAAAGATATTTCTAATTATCGCCAGTTTACTGAGCAGGTACCTTTAAATAGTTACGAAGATCTGTTTCCGTACATAGATCTCATTCTCAAAGGTGAGGCAAATGTCCTGTGGCCCACTCCTATCAAGTGGTTTGCCAAATCATCGGGTACAACCGGGGCAACAAGCAAGATCATTCCGGTTTCCACAGAAGGCCTGGAACAGTGCCATTACCAGGGAGGACGCGATATGCTCGCCCTTTACATTAGAAATTACCCCAATGCACAACTTTTTTCGGGTAAGAACCTTTCTATAGGAGGCAGCCAGGAAGCCTACTCGGGCAATGATGGCATTTACATGGCAAACATTTCTGCAATTGTCATGAAGAATTTGCCTTTTTGGGCCCAGTTTGGCCGCACCCCGGGACTTGAGGTAACCATGATGAACAATTGGGAAGAGAAGATCAAAAAAATTGCAGAGATCACCACCCAGCAACGGGTTACCAGCCTCGCAGGTTCTCCAATGTGGATGTTGCTCCTTTTGCAGCATATCATCAGAGAGAAGAAAATAACTCATATTCAGGAGATCTGGCCAGATCTGGAAGTGTTTTTCCACGGTTCGGTTTCATTTAGTCCTTACAGGCCGCTTTTCGAGGAATTAGATCGGGATAAAAGCCTGCATTACCTGGAGATCTTTAATGCTACTGAAGGTTTTTTTGCCCTGCAGGACCAAACAGATGATACTTCTCTTCTGCTAATGGTCAATTACGGGATCTTTTATGAATTCATTCCTGAAAAAGAGTTCACGTCAGACAATCCTCCAGTTATTCCTTTAAGTGAAGTGGAATTAGGGAAAAACTACTCTATGGTGATCAGCACCAATTCAGGTCTATGGCGGTATAAGATTGGAGATACCATAAAATTTACAAGCCTTAAACCATACCGGTTTATAATTAGCGGGCGTACCAAACATTGCATCAATGTCTTTGGAGAAGATCTGTTTGCAGAACATGCAGAAAAGGCAGTTTCCCTGGCATGTAGAGAAACCGGAGCTATCCTGAGGGATTTTACTGCCGCGCCATACTTCTACGATCGCAGCAAAAAAGGATACCACGAGTGGCTTATTGAGTTTGTTCGTTCCCCGCAGGAAAAGGAAAGTTTTGTAGAAATTCTGGACAGAGAACTCGGAAAATACAACGACGACTATAAATCAAAGAGAAAAAATGATGTTGCCATAGAAAGGCCGGTGGTAAGAGAAATGCCTGAAGGTACTTTTTATGAATGGCTTAAACGCAAGAATAAACTGGGAGGACAACATAAAGTACCACGTTTATCCAACAGCCGCGAATTTGTAGAAGAGCTGCTTAGCATTCAGAATTCACTGCAAACAGAGATCTAATATTCCTCCTCTAAAAGTTCATCGAGAAAATCCTTAAATCCGGAATCGTTCCAATTGGCAGAACCCTTTTTATTTACCACAATTTTTCCGCTTCGGGAGATCACATATGTAGTGGGAAGACTGCGTGACTGCATCTTTTCGGGAGCCAGGCTTAAAGGCTGATAAACCGGAAGATCATAATTCTTTTTATCTAAAAATAGCTGTAGCTTCCCGTTATCTTCAGAAGAGACAAAATAAAAATTCACTTTATCGCCATATTCATTGTAGAGTTTCTGAAATGAGGGCATCTCGGCTATACAGGGAGGGCACCAGGTCGCCCATAGATTCACTACAGCAACTTCGCCTATGCTTTGTTTGAAATTCAGCGGTTGTCCCTGCAGGTCCACAAGGTTCCAGTTATAATCATTCAGGCTCTCTCTGTTCTTTTCAGAAATCTTCGAAGGGCTGAAAGCAATGATCTGGTTGAGTCCAACCTGAATGGGTTTCCTGGTTTGTGGAATGATCAACAGGATAATGATTATAATGAAAAGTATGTTGGACCAGTTTTTTTTCAGAAATTCCATCACAGGTGAATATGGCACAAAAATAGGTTATAATTATTTCCTGCGAAAAATGGCATTTTTGGAGCCTATCATTTTTTCGAATATTAGTATCTTGGAAAACGAAATAAAATAAAATAAAAAGATGATCCCCACAAAGAAAATTAGTACTGGTTTAATTACAGCCATGATAATTGCCGGGTGTGGTTCGGGAAGTACTAACACTCCTGCCCCAACCTCCGAACCGGCTGTAACAGCTGAAAAAACTACTATGGAAAATATATTATTACAGGAATGGAAAGGACCTTATGGCGGAGTCCCTGCCTTTGATAAAATGCGCCTGGAAGACCTGCAGCCCGCCATGGAGCAGGGAATGGCCGAACACCTCAAGGAAATCATGGCGATAGCAGCAAACCCTGCACCGCCAACCTTTGATAATACTATCCTGGCAATGCAGCAATCAGGAGAGGAGCTGGATAGGGCTTTTACTTACTACAGTATCTGGAGCAGCAATATGTCCTCACCGGAGTTCAGACAAATACAGCAGGTACTGGCTCCGAAGATCTCAGAATACTCTTCAAAGATCTCTCAGAATTCCCAACTTTTCGAGAGGATCAAAGCGGTATATGAGCAATCTCTAAAATCCCCGCTTCCTCCACAGGAACAAAGGGCAGTACAGCTTATTTATGAAGACTTTGCCATGGAAGGCGCAGATCTTAATGAAGCCGACAAAGAACGATATGCAGCAATTAATAAGGAACTGTCGAGTCTGTACACTAAGTTTTCAAATAACGTTTTGGCCGAGGAAGAGAACTATGAAGTATTCCTTACAGAAGATCAATTAAGCGGACTACCGGAATCTTATGTAAAAGCTGCGGCAAAAGCTGCGGCCGATCGTGGGGAAGAAGGTAAATATGCTGTTATAAATACCCGCTCCTCTATGGATCCTTTCCTCACCTATTCAGATGAAAGAGAACTTAGAAAGGAAGTCTGGACCAATTATTACTCAAGAGGAGACAATAATGATGAGTATGATAATAAGGACCTCATAAAAGAGATCCTTAAGTTGAGAGATGAACGGGTAGAATTACTTGGTTATGAAAATTATGCACAGTGGAGGTTGCAAAACCGAATGGCAAAAACTCCCGAAAGAGCAATGGAACTTATGGAGGCTGTTTGGCCGGCTGCACTAGCACGTGTGGAAGAAGAAGTGGCCGACATGCAGGCACTTGCCAAAGCTGAAGGAAAGGATATTATAATCGCTCCCTGGGATTACCGGTATTATGCTGAAAAGGTAAGACAACAAAAATATGATCTCGAATCTGACGAAGTAAAGCAGTACCTGCAACTGGATAAGCTAACAGATGCCCTTTTCTACACTGCTGCCGAAGTCTTCAATTATGATTTCACCCCTGTTCCTGAGGGTACAGTTCCTGTGTTCCATGAGGATGTAAAGGTATGGGAAGTAAAAGATCAGGCTACAGGAGAACACATTGGACTTTGGTATCTCGACCCTTACGCGCGCACCGGGAAAAGATCTGGTGCATGGGCCTCTCAGTACCGCAGCCATTCAGAAATGGAAGGAGAAAAAGAGACTGTTCTGGCTTCAAATAATTCCAATTTTGTAAAACCTGCCCCGGGAGAACCTGCACTTATCTCATGGGATGATGCTACTACCTTCTTCCATGAATTTGGACATGCGCTGCACTTTTTCGCTTCCGAGGTAAAATACCCGGTATTGAATGGAGGAGTAAGAGATTATACAGAATTCCAGTCACAACTCCTGGAAAGATGGCTTTCTACAGATGAGGTGATCAACAGGTTCCTTGTACACCATGAGACCGGAGAACCAATGCCACAGGAGTTGGTAGCAAAAATCAAAAAGGCTTCCACCTTCAACCAGGGTTTTGCTACTACCGAATTTCTTGCATCGGCTTTAATGGATATGAAATTACACACTACAGATCCTGATGATATTGATATGGATACCTTTGAAGAGGAAACACTCTCGGCTCTTAATATGCCTGAAGAAATTGTGATGCGTCACAGAACTCCTCACTTTGGACATGTATTTGCCGGGGAAGGATATGCCACAGGATACTACGGTTACTTGTGGGCAGATGTTCTGACTTCAGATGCTGCGGAAGCTTTTAGAGAATCACCGGGAGGTTTTTACGACAAAAATGTAGCTGCAAAACTGGTACAGTATCTTTTTGCGCCACGAAATGCTATGGATCCTGCCGAAGCCTACAGGATGTTTAGAGGCAGGGATGCGACCATTGATGCTCTTATGAGAGACCGCGGATTCCCGGTGCCATCTCAGGAAGACCAACAATAAAATTAAATTTTGAAAAATGAAACGCCGGATCTGCAGATCCGGCGTTTTTGTTTTTTAGAGAAGTTCCTTAAAATGATCCTTAAGTGCTTTTTGGGCAGCATGGAAGCCACACATTCCATGAACGCCACCTCCCGGCGGTGTAGATGAAGAACAGATATAAACCCGGGGATCTGGCGTGGAATATGGGGAAATCTTAGCAATAGGGCGGGTAAACAGCTGCGTAATATCCTGCTTACCACCGTTGATGTCACCTCCCACGAGATTTGGATCGAAATGCTGCAGGTCGATGGAATTCATTTTTGAACGGGCCAGGATGGTATCTTTAAAACCCGGAGCTGCACGTTCGATCTGGTTCTCCACTATTTCAGAGAAATCTGCTGTACTCCCATTGGGAACATGAATGTACGCCCAGGCAGTATGTTTTCCTGCAGGAGCACGACTGTCGTCGAAAGGGGAATGTTGGGCTACCAAAACATAAGGAGTACTGGTAATATTCTTTTGATGGATCTCTTTTTCAGAATTTTCGATCTCTTCTTTTGTAAAGCCAATATGTACTGTTGCCGCTTTACGGCATTTCTCATTTGTAAAAGGAATAGGTTCTGAAAGTGCCCAATCCATTTTAAAAACACCGGCTCCATATTTAAAGGCTTCCATCCTGCGGCGATAAAGAGAGTTAAAATTAAGTCCTTCTATTTTCAGTAACTGTTTAGGTGTGAGATCGAATAAATAGGCATAGGCATTTGGCAGGTCCCGAATATCCTCCACCCATTGATTCAAAAATAATTCTCCGCCAAGGGATGAATAGTATTCCAGTAAAGCTTTGGTGAAATTACCCGCTCCACCTTTGGGAAAAGGCCAGTTATATTTATGAGCACTGGTGGTCAAAACAAGACCGAAAGATGCCGAGGCAATATTGGTTAAAGGCAAAGTAGAATGTGCTGCAGACCCGTAGAAGAAAACTTTGGTTTTTTCATTTTTAAAATAGTGATTGACCAGCATTTGCGCTGATGGAAGAGCCTTTAGCCCAAATTCCATGAAGGGAAGCGGATTTTCGGGAATCCCCAAAGGGCCCAGCAGATCATTATTTAGCCGATCCCAATTTTCCAGCAAAGGCCGAAAAAGTTTTAAATATGCTTCTTCGTCTGTCCCAAGTTGGGAAGCTGTTCTTTCAATATCCTGATAACAGCCAAAAGCTGTTCCATCGTCAAAAGGGTGAGCGTAGGCGATCTCGGGATAGATCCACTCCAAACCAAAATCCTTTAAAGGCAGGTTTCGGAAGAAGGGAGATGCGAGCCCCAACGGTAGGATTGCAGAACCTACATCATGTTTAAACCCGGGCAAAGTCAATTCCTGTGTCCGCGTAGCACCTCCCGGTGTAGCTGCCTGCTCAAAAATAGCAGTTTTAAGTCCTTTTTTTTGCAATTGAAGAGCTGCAGCAATACCATTACTACCACTACCAATTACTATCGCGTCGTACTTTGCTGACATTTCTATGGTAAATCTTTTTCCAGATCCAGGCTGTTAAGATATTCCTCAAAGGTAATTTCTCCATGTTTTTCTCCAATCATATCGTTGGTAGTAACAAATTTGAAATACTTTAATTTTGCAGAGACATCATCGTCCACCATTTCGGGAAGAAACATCCCCCACTCTGCCACCTTCTCCGGAACCTGGATCACCTTTCCTCCGATTTTCTTCTCGATCATTTTGGCCATTTCCATACGGGTATGAACAAGGGGTCCACCAACCTCTCTTATTTCGGGACCTTCATAGAGATGATCAACAACTACTTTTGCAAGATCTTTTTGATGAATACTGTTGGTCCTGGCATGTCCATCTCCTACGATGGGTATTACTTTTCGTTTAGCCATAATTGCAAGGTCATTCAGACCCGAGAAGAAGCCCACAGGCCTTATAATAGTATAATTCAGTCCCGATGCCTGTAAGGCATCTTCAAACATTTTATGGGATTTTGCGACTTCGTATTCGAGAGCCTTGTCTGCCCCCTTGATGGAAACATAAATAAATCTTTCCACCCCGTTCTTTACGGCGTCATCCAGAACGTTACTATTCGCGTAAAAATCGTTTTCTACAAAAGATTTACCCCTGTTAGTAAAGAGACTTACACTTTTACCGAGGGTAGAAATTACTATAGAAATATCCTTAGTGATGTCTTTAATTTTCTCAGTGCCTTCACTGGCATCGGCCCTCCAGATATCCTGAGTATAGGCGCCGACTTTTTCGACTCCATCTGCGGAATGCACAAGTGCCCTAACCTCCTCCTCCCGGTCATGTAAAAGTTTCAATACTTCCAGTCCCAAAGCTCCGGAAGCTCCGGCTAATAAGATTTTCTTCTTCATAACAGCTCATTTCCTCCTGAAATTACAGGAAAAATTCTGAAGAACTAAAGTAAAACAGGTGATTAACAAAAAATTAGAGGACAGGCCGCTTATTTCGCTCCTTTTCCATTTCCCGGAGACAGAATTGTTTTAAGTGCTCTTTTGCTTTCGTCAGGGATCGCACCTTTCGATGATGACAGGTGACCTGTAAAGGCCTAGAAGAATTAATGCGTTTTAAAAGAGATTTTTTTTCCGAAGGGTTTAAAAGATCGAGGTGAGGCTTCATCAATTTGTAAAGCGTATCGGCATCCATAATGAAAGGTTTTGAGCATAAGGCTCTGATTATCTCTCCTTAAATATAATAAATTTTGTCTAAAAAACAGGGATGAAGGAAAGCAGCATTTCAGAATAAAACATACTTATGTACCCCTTGTATTAAAAAAGAGGTACACAATTATTTTTTTTGGGCTACTTAATGAATTCCAGGATCACCAACACAATAGCCAGAATCGCTATCAGGAAGATCATTCCAAGAACGATAGCCACAATAACTTTTTGCGTAGTGGAAAACTCAACTGTATAGTTATTCCAAATATTCGTTAAAGCGTTCATAATGTAAGGAGTTTTCAGTAGTTTTTTAAATCATATAAATTATTAACATATTAATTTCCATTAAATTACGAAAATTATTAAACTTCTACAATACAGGCGAAGGCTCAATAAGTTAAATCTTGAATTTTTTCGACGATTAGACCTGTTTAGTAAATTGTAAACAGGAAGTTTCGTACAATTTTTTCCTGCCTCGGAGGCTATCCCGGCTCTGGGAATTATTAAATTTTTAGGAAATAAAACCTATCCGCTGCCCTATTTTTGCAGGATCAATGAAACAGCAAAGGAAATATACCGAGGGCAGGATCTTTAATTCTCTTTTCAATCTCGCCGTTCCTATAATTTTTGCTAATATCCTTCAAACTGCCTATCAGTTGATCGACACCTTTTGGTTGGGTAGATTAGGTGCGAACGCAGTTGCCGCGGTAAGCATAAGCTTCCCTTTGCTGTTTTTAGTCCTTTCGCTTGGTTCGGGGCTTACTCTGGCCGGTACTGTTTTAGTATCACAATATTTTGGAGCTGAAGATCAGAAGAAAGTAGATTTCAATTCATCTCAGACCATTGCCCTCATTTTTTTTGTTTCCCTGTTCCTTTCTATTTTGAGTTACCATTCTGCCGGTCCTTTGATGAGACTTATTGGAGCCGGGCCGGAAATTCTCAGCGATTCTGTGAGCTACTTTAAGGTCTCCTCCCTTGGTTTTGTATTCCTCTTTATGTTCTTCGCTTTCCAGTCTTTAATGAGAGGAATTGGAAATGTAATGCTGCCCGTTTACATCGTACTTTTCACGGTCTTTTTAAATCTAATTCTGGACCCGCTTTTCATTTATGGTTACGGTCCGATACCGGGTTACGGGGTGGCAGGCGCAGCTGTGGCCAGTGTGGTTACACAGGCATTGTCGGCTTTTATCGGACTTTGGATCCTCTTTAGAGGTAAGAGCGGAATAAGGATTCATTTAAATAAAATGAGACCTCATCTCTTCACCTTAAAGAGAATAGTAAACCTCGGCATTCCTGCTTCAATCGAGCAGTCCACACGGGCTCTTGGAATGACATTCATGGTGGTACTCGTAACTGGCTTTGGCAGTGAAGTAGTCGCGGCATACGGAATAGGTGCACGGATCCTGAGTTTCATCGTGATTCCCGCTCTGGGCCTCGCCATCGCAACAACCTCCCTGGTGGGCCAGAATATTGGGGCGATCAAAATAAAAAGAGCCGAAAAAGTTGCTAATCTAAGTAGTCAAATTGCTTTCTTCGGACTCACCGGTATGGGAATTCTTATGTACTTATTTGCAGTACCCATTACTTCCTTCTTCATCCCCAACGATCCCGAAGTAATACAGGATGCTTCCCTCTTCATAAAGATCATGGCTCCCAGTTTCGGGCTTCTGGGAGTGCAACAGGTGTTTAACGGGGTGTTTAATGGTGCCGGATTCACAAAAGCCTCCATGCTCATCTCTATTCTCAATCTCTGGATCATTCGGTTTCCCCTCGCTTTTTTACTTTCGCATAAGACGGAGTTAGGTGCAGAAGGCATCTGGTGGGCCTTTCCTGTTTCCAATGCTATTGCTGCCCTGGCTGCTTTTATCTACTTCAGGCAGGGCTATTGGAAATTGAGGCTGTTTAGAAAAAGAAAATAGAGAAACTTTCAGTTCACAATAGGTTAACACAAAAATTATTTTGCTGTTAAAACTCTTTCACTTCCGTAGCAAAAATTTGAATTTAGAGTAATAAATAACCTAAAAGCTCGAACAATGGCAAATTCTGATTCTAAAACCACAAAAGATCACAACACTATTAAAAAATGGACCGAAGAACGGGATGGACAACCTGCCGTGGTAGAAAGTACATCCAACAGCAGTAAAGGTGGCGGGCTATTACGGATTAATTTTCCCGGATATGCCGAAGATAATCTCAAGAACATTTCCTGGGAGGAGTTTTTCAGGATCTTTGACGAAAACAATCTGCAGTTCCTTTATCAGGAGAAAACCAAGGACGGTGGAGAAAGCAGGTTCTTCAAATTTGTAAGTGACGAATAGTAGAAGAATTTAATTAACCATTCTAAAAAGAAAAGGCTGTCTTTCCGGAGACAGCCTTTCATATTTTCTGATATAACTATGATCTGTTTTTCTTCTTTGCGGCTTTGGCAGCACGCTTCTCTTTTAGACTCAGCACAGGTTCTTTCTTGGCTGAATTCTTTGATGGTGACTTTTCTTTTGGCATGATTCCCAGATTTTTAAATAAGATATAAATGTAATGAAAGGATCAATACGGAAATGGGGAGATCAGAAAATTTTTTTAGGCTATACCACCAAAAAAATAACCTCCCAAAAATGTCATTTTCGGAAGGTTATTCTTGAATTTTTAATGGTTCTTACATATGGATCGGCCGGTTTTCGGTAGCTGCCAGGGCAGCTTCCTTAACGGCTTCAGCATAAGTAGGGTGAGCATGACTCATTCTGGAAATATCTTCAGCCGAGGCACGGAATTCCATCGCGGTAACAGCTTCAGCAATAAGATCGGCCGTCCTGGCGCCAATCATG
Source organism: Salinimicrobium xinjiangense DSM 19287 (assembly GCF_000423585.1). GTDB lineage: Bacteria > Bacteroidota > Bacteroidia > Flavobacteriales > Flavobacteriaceae > Salinimicrobium > Salinimicrobium xinjiangense. Next base: position 75,164 of record NZ_AUIG01000001.1, on the reverse strand, counting down.
TGAACCCCTAAGACTTCATCTGTACTTTCATCAGAAAGAATTTTCACAAAACCATCTGTATCCCCACTGGCTCTTGATCTTCCAAGGGCACGCATTGGGAATCTACCTTCTTTATACTTTACACCCGCTTCTTTCAACTCCTCTTCGGTCTTTCCTACAGAAGCTACTTCGGGCCAGGTATAGACCACTCCGGGAATGAGGTTATAGTTGATATGCGGCTTTTGTCCGGCAATAACTTCAGCAACAAGAGTACCTTCTTCCGAAGCTTTGTGAGCCAACATAGGCCCTTTGATCACGTCCCCGATAGCATAAATATTCTTTACACTGGTTTGCAGGTGATCATTCACTTCCACCATCCCTCGCTTATCGATCTTTACCCCCGCAGCATCTGCATTCAAACCATCAGTATAAGGTCTTCTTCCAACAGAAACCAGGCAATAATCTCCTTTAAATTCTACTTCTTCTCCTTTTTTATTTTTGGCTTTTACAACAACCTCATCGCCATTTCTTTCTACAGCAGTCACCTGGTGAGAAACATTGAATTTAAAACCCTGCTTTTTCAGAACTTTTGTTAGCTCCTTAGAAAGAGCGGAATCCATGGTAGGAATGATCCTGTCCATATATTCAACCACGGTCACTTCCGCACCAAGACGTTTATATACCTGTCCCAACTCCAGACCTATAACTCCGCCACCAATAACTATAAGATGTTTTGGCACTTCTTTGAGCTTCAGGGCTTCAGTAGAAGTAATAACACGCTCCTTATCCAGTTCAATGAACGGAAGGTTTGAGGGTTTGGAACCCGTTGCAATAATGATGTTCTTAGCCTCTATGGTTTCAGTTTCGCCTTCAGACTTTTTGATGTCAATATGAGTTGCATCCTTAAATGATCCTATCCCTTCAAAAACTTCGATCTTGTTCTTGTTCATAAGGAATTTGATTCCATCTACCGTTTGGTTGACCACAGATTCTTTTCTCTCGATCATTTTTTCCAGGTTCACCTTAACCTCACCGGTAAGTTCGATTCCGTGATCTTCAAAATGTTTTACAGCATCTTCATAATGGTGAGAAGAATCGAGTAAAGCCTTACTGGGAATACATCCTACGTTTAAACAAGTTCCTCCAAGGCTGGAGTATTTTTCTATAAGAGCGGTTTTCATTCCCAACTGGGCGCAGCGAATCGCAGCCACGTAACCTCCCGGCCCGGAACCTATAACAGCAACATCATATGTGCTCATAAGTAATTTTTTTGTTGATTTTTTATAAGAATAACAAAAGTACGACTATTAATGACAAATGAAAAGAGTAGTTAGTATTGAGAAGTTAGTATTGAGTAGTGAGAAGTTGCGGGTTGTGGGTTGCCGGTTGCAGGTTCCATCTTTCAGGTTCCATGTTTCAGGTTCCATGTTACCATATTCCATAACCATTACTGCTACTAATTACTGCGAACTCCCTACTGAAAAGCGGGTTGCAGGTTCCAGGTTCCGGGTTCCCTGTTTCAGGTTCCATGTTTCAGGTTTCAGGTCCAAGTTGACCTTGCCTGAATATGGTTGCCTTTTTCAATACCTTGAATTTTGAATATTAAATATTCAAAGCCGTTGTATTCTTCACCGGACTTATGACAAAGGTGCTCTGGGTGCTGCCAATATGGTCAAGAGCAGTAAGTTTGTTAAGCATGAAATCGCGGTAAGCTTCCATGTCTTTCACCATAACCTTTAAAATGTAGTCATACTCGCCGCTTACATGGAAAACTTCAAGAACTTCAGAAAGCTGTGAGACCTGTTTTTCAAAACGCGTCACATTTCCTTTAGTATGTTGCACCAGTTTGATCTGGCAAAAAGCAGTAAAGGACCGCTCAATTCTTTCAGGTTTTACAAGGGCTACATATTTGGAGATCACTTCCCCCCTTTCCAGCTTTCGGATCCTTTCATACACTGCCGTTACCGAAAGCTCTAGTTTTCCTGCGATTTCTTTATTTGTTCTTCTTGAATTCTCCTGTAAGAGAGCAAGTAGTTTTTTATCTATGACATCCAGCTTCATCTGTTTAATTTTCTAAAAATCTTTTGCAAACATAATTCTTTCGGTTCAAAAATCTAATTAGTACTCATTTATTAGATATTTTTTCTACACTTGATCTTTATCATTGATTTTTAGCAAGCATAGTATTTACTTTGATGAAATTGAAATCATTTAGTTATGAAATTTAAACCGGCAGATAATATCCAGGATTTACAGTATTTTGGTGAATTTGGAGGGGTGAACCCCAGTATTTCGGATTCTTCAACATACACATTTCTTTCAGCAAAAACTATGTTTGACACCTTTGAAGGTAATGCTGAAGGTTGTTATTTATACTCCCGGCACTCCTCTCCTTCCAACCTCTATTTAGGAGAAGCTTTAGCGGCAATGGAGGGTACAGAAGCAGCGAATGTTGCAGCCAGCGGCATGGGCGCTATTACTCCTGTGCTTCTACAACTCTGCCAGGCAGGTGATCACATCATTTCCAGCCGCACCATTTATGGAGGCACCTACGCTTTTTTAAAGAATTTTGCTCCAAGGCTTAATATCAACACTTCTTTTGTAGATATTACCAATCTCGAAAAAGTAGAAGCTGCAATCACAAAAAACACTAAAGTATTATATTGTGAGGCAGTTAGTAATCCGCTGCTCGAAGTAGCTGATCTTCCAGCCCTTTCAAAAATAGCAAAAAAGCACGGCCTTAAATTAGTCGTGGACAATACCTTTTCTCCTTTGGCTATCTCGCCTGCTACAATGGGAGCCGATGTAGTGATCCACAGTCTTACAAAATTCATCAATGGTTCAAGTGACACAGTAGGTGGTGTTGCCTGTGGCACCCAGGAATTCATTAATGAACTCCGGAGTGTAAATGACGGGGCAAGCATGTTGTTGGGACCTACTATGGACAGCCTCAGAGCAGCTTCTATCTTAAAGAACCTCCGTACGCTTCACATTCGCATAAAGCAGCACAGTTACAATGCTATGTATCTGGCTGAAAAATTTGAGCAGGATGGATTAAGAACTGTGTATCCGGGTCTGGAAAGCCATCCCGGCCACGAACTTTATAAAAGTATGTACAATGAGGAGTACGGCTTTGGCGGTATGCTCGTGGTAGATGCCGGTTCCCTCGAAAAAGCGAATGCTTTAATGGAACTCATGCAGCAAAGAAATCTGGGATATCTTGCGGTGAGCCTTGGTTTCTACAAAACCCTCTTTAGCGCACCGGGGACATCAACTTCTTCTGAAATTCCTGAGGATGAACAGAAGGAAATGGGATTGACAGACGGGATCATCCGTTTTTCTATTGGTATAGATAACGACATTGAAAGAACATATAACATGATGAGGGAATGCATGGAAGAACTGGGAATTCTTAATTCTTCAAATATTACAAACGCCTAACTTCAAATCTATTTCAGAAATTTATAAATAATTGATTTTGAAGTTAAAAAGAGAGGATCCAAAAATGACATTTTTTGGATCCTCTCTTTTTTATTGATTTCATAAAAATTGCCATTATGAATCTTTATATTTGCGAGGTTTCGCCCTACAGAAGCAGAGTTTCATCTATTGACTCAGATCATTTTTTAGGTGAGAACAATAAATCATTTTTGTAAAAACATGTTATATGATTGAAATAAATAAATACATTGATCATACTATTCTTAAGGCAACGGCAACAGAGGAGGATATTATCGAACTATGCAAAGAGGCATTAGAATATGAATTCTTTTCTGTATGTGTCAACAGCGGCTATGTTAGCCTTGCAAAAAAGAATCTGGAAGGATCACAGGTTAAAGTCTGTACGGTGGTAGGCTTCCCATTGGGCGCAATGTCTACCGCAGCAAAGGTTTTTGAAGCATCAAAGGCCTTGGAAGACGGAGCAGAAGAATTTGATATGGTGGTCAATATTGGCGAACTCAAATCAAAGAACTTCAGCAAAGTAGAAGAAGATATTGCAGCCGTAAAACACGCTGTAGATCGTAAGGTTTTAAAGGTGATCATTGAAACCTGCTATCTTACTCCGGAAGAAATTGTAGAAGCCAGTGAGCTTGCCGTAAAAGCCGGGGCCGATTATGTAAAGACTTCCACCGGTTTTGGAAATGACGGTGCCCGTCTGGAAAATATTGAACTTATGAAAAAAGCTGTCAACGGAAAGGCAAAACTTAAAGCATCCGGAGGCATAAAAAATTTAGATACTGCACTTTCTTTTATTGAGGCAGGTGTAGAAAGAATAGGAACTTCTTCGGGAGTATCAATTGTAAAGGAATTAAATAAATGAGTATACACATTGGCGCCCAAAAGGGCGATATAGCAGAAACAGTTTTATTACCGGGAGACCCTTTAAGAGCAAAATGGATAGCAGAGACTTATCTTGAGGATATCCAGTGCTACAATAAAGTCCGCAATATGTTTGGTTACACCGGCACCTACAAAGGCCGGAGAATTTCTGTGCAGGGCACAGGGATGGGAGTCCCTTCCATTTCGATTTACGCCCACGAACTTATTAATGATTTTGATGTGAAAAATCTTATCAGGGTAGGTAGTGCAGGTTCTTACCAAAAGAGTGTAAAACTCCGGGACATTGTTATCGCAATGGCAGCTTCTTCGACCTCCGGGATCAACCAGTACAGGTTCCAGGGAGCCGATTTCGCTCCTACTGCGGATTTTGGTTTATTTCAGCAGGCTATTGATCTGGCAAAATCAAAAGGTATTGAGGTCAAGGCAGGTAATGTACTTACCAGTGATGAATTCTACGCAGATGAATTTGAGTCATATCAAATGTGGTCAAATTTCGGGGTTTTATGTGTAGAGATGGAAACCTCGGGACTTTATACATTGGCAGCCAAACATGGGGTAAATGCTCTTTCCTTACTAACAATTTCAGATTCATTGGTTACAGGTGAAAAAACCACTACAGAGGAACGGGAATCTACCTTTAAAGGAATGGTAGAAATCGCTCTCGAATTGGGATAAATTTTTCCTTATATTTTTACAAAAGCGGAAGTTCTTATTTGAGGATTTCCGCTTTTGTTTTTTTAGAGCTTGTAAAACTGTATACAGATCAATGTTTTTTGTTCAATTAATGTACAATGGCAGGAACAAAGACCGGGGCAATTTTCAACTTTTACTGAAAAATCGTAACATTACGCACTCAAAATTTTACATCCCCCATAAATGGAAGACGAAAAGTTCATTAAAGACACCCAGATCCTTGAAAACCGTGAATTGAATATATGGGAAGCTTTGATCCCCGTTTTTGCCTTAATTGGGATGCTCGCTTACAATGTTTATGTTTACGGTGATGATTCCCTGGGTGGGTCCAATCAATTTATTCTTCTCCTGGGCGGTGCCATTGCAGCTATTGTAGGCTTGTACAATAAAGTCTCTTTCGACACCATGATCGAAGAGGTGGCTAATAATATTAAATCAACAACGGGTGCCATCCTAATTCTGTTAATGGTAGGTTCCCTTGCCGGGACCTGGCTTGTTAGTGGAATTATTCCTACCATGATCTACTACGGACTTCAAATACTGAACCCGACAATTTTCCTGGCTGCCACGGTGATTATCTGTGCCGTGATCTCTGTCGCTACCGGAAGTAGCTGGACTACTTCTGCAACAGTAGGTATCGCTTTAATTGGAATTGCAGATGCCCTGGGAGTATCTGTGGGTATGACAGCAGGAGCAATACTTTCCGGAGCCTATTTTGGAGATAAGATGTCTCCCTTGAGTGATACTACTAATTTAGCTCCTGCAATGGCCGGAACAGATTTGTTCACACATATAAGATATATGGCCTATACAACTGTACCAACCATCACAATTACGCTCCTTATATTCGTTATCCTCGGCTTTACAGTTGAAACTGAAGGAATAGCAGATACAGGCGTAATTCTCAGCTCTATTGACAAGGCATTTAATATTACTCCCTGGCTTTTCATTGTCCCTGTTCTGGTCATTGTATTGATCATAATGAAAACCTCTCCCCTTATCGCCCTGCTTTTAGGGACTCTACTTGGCGCAGCTGCTGCGGTGATCTTTCAACCTGCAATTCTCACTGAAGTTTCGGGCTATGAATATCTCTCTTTTGAAGCTGCATACGTTGGAATAATGAATGCTATAACCATAGATACTTCGATTGTAACCGATAATGAACAACTTAATGACCTGTTTTCTTCGGGTGGTATGGCAGGTATGCTTGGTACTATATGGCTCATCATCTGCGCCATGGTGTTTGGAGGTGTTATGGATGCCATTGGAGCCCTTGCCACCATAAGTCGGACGTTACTTCAACTTTTCCACACTACTTTCGGCTTATTCGCCAGTACTGTATTAAGTTGTATCACCCTCAACGCTACAGCATCAGACCAGTATCTCGCCATTGTTGTTCCCGGAAAGATGTTTGCAAAAGCCTACCGCGATAAAGGTCTGGCGCCCGAAAACCTGAGTAGATCACTCGAGGATTCGGGAACAGTAACTTCTGTACATTGTGCCATGGAATACTTGTGGAGCCTACCACAGCGGAGTCCTGGGGGTACCGGTTGCCTCCTATTTCGTTTATGCGATCTTCAACTATCTCAGCCCCTTTATGACGCTTTTTTATGCGGCATTTAATATTAAAATCAGGCAGCTGGCAAAGAGACCAACAGTAGCATAACTGAAATTTATATTCGCTGATTAATTGAATAGGAAAAAACTATACTAAAATAAAAAATAAAGATTTGCGGCCTTACTAAGGCCGCTCTTTGTTTTTATATTTGCACACGAATTAAATCAATAACTATAAAACTTAAAATACTATGGCATTAGTAGGAAGAAAATTTCCAAACTTAGAGGTTAACGCAATGAATGATATGGGTGACACCTTTAAGATCAATGTTTTTGAAGAAGCAAAGAATAATGGAAAAAAAGTTTTGCTTTTCTGGTACCCAAAAGATTTCACTTTTGTGTGTCCAACAGAATTGCATGCTTTCCAGGAGGCTCTTGCTGAGTTCGAAAAGAGAAATGTAATGGTGATAGGTGCTTCATGTGATACACCCGAAGTTCACTTTGCATGGTTGAACACTTCAAAAGACAATGGAGGAATAGAAGGAGTAACTTATCCAATTCTTGCCGACTCCAATAGAAACCTGGCCAACCAGCTTGGTATTCTGGATATCACCAACGAAAATTACAACGAAGAAACAGGCGTTTATACTGTAGAAGGTGACAATGTAACTTACCGCGCTACTTATCTTATCGATGAGGAAGGTACTATCTTCCATGAAAGTGTGAATCACATGCCACTTGGAAGAAACGTAAAGGAATTTATGAGATTGATCGATGCCTACACTCATGTTCAGGAAAAAGGTGAAGTTTGTCCTGCAAACTGGGAAGAAGGTAAAGAGGCGATGAATGCCAACCGCGACGGAGTAGCTTCTTACTTAAGCGCTAACTAAAAAAAGCAAAAGATCATGAGAGAATTAACTAATGATAATCTTGCAGAGGAAGTTTCCCAAAATGATACCGTGGTCGTACAATACATGGCCGGGTGGTGTGGAAACTGCAGGGTAATGAAACCCAAGTTTAAAAAACTGGCTGCAGAAAATCAAAATGCAACTTTTCTCCTGGTTGATGCCGAAAAATTCCCGGAATCCCGAAAACTGGCCAAAGTTGACAATTTACCTACTTTCGCTACTTTCAGGAACGGGGAATTGGTAAACCAGGTGCAGACAAATAAATTTGAACTTTTAAAAGACCTAGTTAATGAAGTTACCAGTAATTAGACATCTGCAAAAGAACAATGATCAGGAAAAACTTGAACACACACTCGAAGTTCTGGAATCGTTTTGCGACCACAGGTCAGTAACCGATGAAGAAATGGATGTGCTGGGAGAATTGATCAGTAATATTTGCGGAGCTCTTGAAGTTCAAAAAATGATCGATGAAGGAATGGCCGAGCGAGATGCTGCAAATTCCTTCATGCAAAAAGTACTTGGTTCAATAGACAAGTAATTTTTAAAATAAATAAAGAAAGGCTGCTTTTAATAAGATAAAGGCAGCCTTTTTTGTTTTATGACAATTTTAGTAAAATACAAACCCTAAAATTTTAAATTTAGTAGCTCAACCACCAAGGAATAATATATGTCACAAATAGTCCATAATGGAAAGCCTGTAACTACCTATGGCCACCTTCCGGAAAAAGGAGAAAGAGCTCCTCATTTCGAATTATTGAAATCTGATCTCAGTGTAGCAACACTTCAGGATTTCAAAGGGAAGAGGGTTATTATGAATATCTTTCCCAGTATAGATACCAATGTCTGTGCTACTTCTGTAAGGAATTTCAATGAAAGAGTAGCCGAACTGGACAATGTAGTGGTACTCAATATATCAAGGGATCTTCCTTTTGCACAGGAGCGTTTTAAAAATGAGAATGACGTTGGGAATGTCACTAATCTTTCCGATTTTAAGGAACGAAATTTCGGGAAAGACTATGGCCTGGAAATGATCGATGGTGAATGGGAGGGCCTTTTGTCACGCGTTGTTATCGTACTGGATGAGAACGGAAAGATCCTGCATACCGAGCAGGTTAAGGAAATTGATCAGGAACCCGACTATCTTGAGGCACTAAAACCCCTGTTATAATGTATGATTTTATCACCGGCCGAATTAAAGGAGGTGGTTATGCAATAAAAGGAGCCTGGCTGCTGTTGAGACACGAACCCAGCATTCAGGTGCAATTTGTGCTTGCTATTCTCGTGACTATCGCCGGATTCTATTTTGATATAACTGCCACAGAATGGATCATGCAGTTCCTGGCGATTGGCCTTGTTATGGGAATAGAGGGACTTAATACGGCGGTTGAAAACATAGCTGATTTTGTACACCCCGATTTTCATGTAAAGATTGGCCGGATAAAAGACGTAGCCGCAGGTGCAGTTTTCTTTGCTGCCATAATTGCCGTAATTATTGGATTCATCATATACCTTCCCTATATTCTCAACATCCTGGAGTAAAACTTTGGTGCCTTAAAAAAGAACTTTCAAATAGATTTTCCTTTTCTTTATATTAGCTGGTGCGAATTTGTATTTTTGCCCCCAAACCCTAAGTTCCAACATGGCTAAAAGAAAAGCTGTCAAAAAACCTTCTTCAAAATCCTCTTTTTCGAAGTCCTCCTTCACGCTTTCTCCCAAAGGGAAAGTGATTCTGGGAAGTTTTCTGATCTTTTTTGGATTGGCCCTGTTCATTGCTTTCACCTCGTTCCTTTTCAACTGGCAAACAGATCAAAGTACCCTTGGGGAATTTGCGAACCGTGAAGTAGAAGCACGAAACCTGTTGAGCAAATTTGGAGCAGCCATCAGCGATTTTTTCATATATGACGGCTTTGGAATTGCAGCGTTTGCAATAGCTATTTTAACCATAACTACAGGAATTTATTTCTTTTTAAGTCTTAATAAGAAACCCCTGTTTCGATTCTGGTTTTGGGGAATACTGGTAATGATCTGGCTCTCAGTATTCCTAGGTTTTTTTGCCGAATCTAATTCCCTGCTGGGAGGTACGGTTGGATTTGAGATGAATGATTATCTACAGGATTATCTTGGTTTCACGGGTACTATTCTGCTTCTAACCTTCCTGCTCATTGTTTATCTCGTAGTACGCTTTAAACTTACACCAGAGAAGATCTTTTCGGCTTATAGAAATACCAGAAATGATATTTCTGAAGATTTTAAAACTGCTTCCTCTGTTTCAGAAGACATTAAAGTTCGAAAACCTTCAGAAGAAAACAAGCAGGCAGCTCGACAAAAACCGGATGTTTCCGAAGCTGTAAAACCTGCCTCTCCTCCCCCTGCCCCGGAAAAAGTAGTAATCAAGTATGAAGAAAATCCAGATGATGTGGCCATGGAAGTGGAAACAGCACCCGAAGAAGAAGTAGACGGCAGCATAAGTAAAAAACTTGTTGAAGATTACGGAGAGTTTGATCCCACCCTGGAACTAAAAAATTACCAGTTCCCAACCCTGGAGCTTTTGATAGATTATAACGCCAGTGGAGGTGGTATTACCATCAACCAGGAAGAACTCGAGGAAAACAAGAACAAGATTGTAGATACCCTTAAGAATTACAAGATTGATATCGCACAGATAAAAGCTACTGTTGGTCCAACTGTAACTTTATATGAAATTATTCCTGAAGCCGGAATAAGGATCTCAAAGATCAAAAGCCTTGAAGATGACATTGCGCTCTCCCTTTCTGCCCTCGGGATACGAATCATTGCTCCTATTCCCGGGAAAGGAACAATAGGAATTGAAGTTCCTAATAAGAATCCGACTATGGTTTCTATGAGAAGTGTGATAGCTTCTCCCCGCTTTCAAAATGCCGAAATGGAATTACCAATGGCTTTAGGTAAAACTATTTCCAACGAAACCTTCGTGGTTGACCTTGCGAAAATGCCGCACCTGCTTATGGCGGGAGCAACAGGCCAGGGTAAATCTGTAGGTTTAAATGCCATCCTTACTTCCCTACTATACAGCAAGCATCCGGCAGAAGTAAAATTCATTCTTGTCGATCCTAAAAAGGTAGAATTAACGCTCTTTAATAAAATTGAGAGACATTATCTCGCCAAACTTCCCGATACAGAAGAGGCTATTATCACCGATAATACCAAGGTGATCAATACCCTCAACTCCCTTTGTATTGAGATGGACAACCGTTATGAATTGCTCAAGGATGCGATGGTGAGGAATATAAAAGAGTATAACACGAAATTTAAGGCACGAAAACTTAACCCTGAACAGGGACATAAGTTTCTTCCCTATATAGTTCTTGTTGTGGATGAGTTCGCAGATCTTATCATGACTGCAGGAAAAGAAGTTGAAGCTCCTATTGCCCGTCTCGCGCAACTTGCACGCGCTATTGGAATTCATCTCATCATTGCGACTCAAAGACCATCTGTTAATGTCATCACAGGTATTATAAAAGCTAACTTTCCGGCAAGGATCGCCTTTAGAGTTACTTCCAAGATTGACTCCAGGACGATTCTTGACAGCCAGGGAGCCGATCAATTAATTGGGAAAGGAGATATGCTTTTCACACAGGGAAATACACTGCTAAGGTTACAATGTGCTTTTGTTGACACTCCCGAGGTAGACAAGATCACCGAATTTATTGGTTCGCAAAAAGCCTATGCAGACGCTTATCACCTTCCGGAATACAATGGAGAGGAAAGTGGCACATCTCTTGATATTGATGTAAGCGATCGGGACAACCTCTTCCGCGAAGCCGCCGAAGTCATAGTAATTGCACAACAAGGCTCGGCCTCCTTACTTCAGAGAAAACTGAAATTGGGATATAACAGAGCAGGAAGAATCATCGATCAGTTAGAAGCAGCCGGGGTGGTTGGACCTTTTGAAGGAAGCAAGGCACGGCAGGTGTTGGTTCAGGATCTTGAAGGTCTTAACCAGCTATTGAATGATGAATAGAAAAATAAAAAAATGAAAAGATTAATTTTAGTAACAGTTGCATTCATGAGCATAATGACAGGAAGAGCTCAGTCTGCAGACAAGGCTACTTCCCTGCTCAATGAAGTATCTTCAAAAGTAAACTCCTACGAAAATATTGTGATCGAATTCAAGTACGGGCTTGAAAATACTGCAGAAAATATAAAGCATGAGACCAGGGGTGATGTAAGTCTTCATGGAGAAAAATACCTTCTGAACATCATGGGGACTACCCGACTTTTTGACGGAAAAAAATTATATACTATTATTCCGGAAGATGAAGAAATAAACATCTCCACCTATGATCCTAAAAAGGACCAGGATATCACTCCTTCCAAAATGCTTACCTTCTACAATTCGGGTTATAAGGCAGAATGGGGACCTATGCAGGACATAAAAGGTCGAAAGATCCAGTATGTCAAACTTACACCAATAGATTCTAAAGCAGAGATCAAAGAAATCCAGTTGGGAATAGACAAGCAAACCAAACATATCTATAACCTTATTCAAACCCAGGACAACGGGACTAAGATCACGATTACCGTCAATAGTTTTAAGACAGATCAACCCCTTCCCCAGTCAATGTTTGAGTTTAAAGAAAACAGATATAAGGATTACTATATTAACAGGCTCGACTAATTGAAAATTCTAGACAGGTACATACTTACCAGCTACCTTAAGACATTCTTTTCGGTTTTTGTAATACTCATGTTCATATTTGTGTTACAAACCATCTGGCTGTACATTGGGGAGCTGGCAGGTAAAGATCTCGACGTAGAGGTCATCATGAAATTCCTGCTCTATTTTAGTCCTAAACTGGTACCACTGGTACTGCCGCTTACCATTCTACTTACTTCCATTATGACCTTTGGAAGTTTTGCTGAAAATTACGAATTCGCCGCCATGAAATCTGCCGGAATTTCCCTGCAGCGGGCGATGCGCTCTCTAACCGTTTTCATTCTTCTGGTTAGTGTTACCGCATTTCTTTTTGCAAATAATGTTATTCCTGCGGCAGAATACAAACAAATCAACCTTCGAAAGAACATTGCACAGCTAAAGCCGGCCATGGTTATTTCTGAAGGAGTTTTTAATGATCTGGGGCAGATCAACATAAAGGTTGACGAAAAAACCGGTGAAAATGATCAATATCTTCAAAATGTGATCATTCATAAAAAGAACGAAAGACGCCCGGGAAACCACACAGTAATAAAGGCTACAGAAGGTGAGCTTGTTGGAAGTACAGGCTCAAATGTTCTAAGTCTTATTTTAAGAGATGGTAATTATTATGATGAAATAATGCCTACTTCTCCCAAAAACCAGATTAAAAAGCCTTTTGCAAAGAGTTATTTTGAAGAGTACACTATCAACATGGACCTTTCCGGTTTTAATGAGGTAGATCTTGATGAGGAGAGATATAGTAATTCGCATAACATGCTAAAGATCTCTGAATTAAACCAAACTATCGATTCGTTTTCCACTTCCTATAACAGGGATATTGAAATACTTTCCAGGAACATGTATAATCGTACAGGACTGGAAAATTTAAAAATGGAGGTAAATCCCCGGGACACTATCGCAGATCTGGAACAGGGGATCCTTCCTTTGTATGAGCCTTACCAGGCTTCGCAGGTAATCAATCTTGCCTTAGGAAACGTAAATGGTGCAGTTGCCACCATTAATGCTAAACAGGGAGAACTTACACAGGCCTCTAAAAGGTTAAATAAATTTGAGATCGCCCTGCATGAAAAATATGTACTTGCTTTCGCCTGTATCATTTTATTTTTTGTAGGAGCCCCTCTTGGAGCAATTATCCGCAAAGGAGGGATGGGATTACCTATGGTAGTCGCAATTCTTATATTTCTCACTTATCATTTTATTGGAATATTTGCCAAGAACAGCGCAGAAGAGGGACAAATAAGTCCTTTCCTTGGTACCTGGCTTTCCACTTTAATAATGCTTCCGTTAGGGATTCTTTTAACCTACAGAGCAACTACAGATCAAGGCTTGTTTAGCTTCAGTATTCTATTTGAACCTATTAGAAAGCTTCTGAAAAAGGCCCAGATTATGGGTCGTTCCGAAAAGGATTAATATCTTTGCCTGCAAATAATTTCCAGGGTAAAAATGACCAAAGAAAATTCCTTCAAACTACATTCTATAAAAGAAGCTATTGACGACATAAGAGCCGGAAAGGTGATCATTGTTGTTGATGATGAGGACCGGGAAAATGAAGGAGATTTTCTTGCAGCCGCTGAAAAAGTGACTCCCGAAATGATCAATTTTATGGCCACTCACGGTCGCGGATTGATCTGTGCTCCTCTTACCGAGAAGCGCTGTAAAGAATTAAAGCTCGAAATGATGGTGGGCACGAATACAGATCCCATGGAAACTGCCTTCACTATTTCTGTAGACCTTAATGGAAAAGGAGTTACTACGGGTATTTCAGCTTCAGACAGGGCAGAGACAATTCGCTCTCTTATAGATCCTGATACCCGTCCACATGATCTTAGCCGCCCCGGCCATGTCTTTCCTTTAAAAGCCAAAGAAGGCGGCGTGCTGAGACGCACAGGGCATACCGAAGCTGCTATTGATTTTGCACGATTGGCAGGTTTTGAACCCGCAGGAGTGATCGTTGAGATCATGAATGAAGATGGAACAATGGCCCGGCTTCCCCAACTAAGAAAGGTGGCCGAAAAGTTTGATCTAAAGATCGTCTCAATAGAAGAGCTTGTGGCCTACAGGATGCAACATGATTCTTTAATTGTCAAAAAAGAAGATTTCGACATTAATACCAGGTTTGGCACCTTCAGGTTAAGAGCTTACCAGCAAACTACCAATAAACAGGTGCATATTGCTCTAACTAAAGGAGCATGGAAATCAACAGATCCTGTTTTGGTACGTGTGAATTCAACGCTCGTCAATAATGACATTTTAGGCACTCTTACCAGTGACGCAGATAAGAAACTGGATTATATGTTTAAAGCAATTAATGAAGAAGGTAAGGGAGCTATTGTATTCATTAATCAGGAAAATCAATCCATGAACCTGCTAAACAGGTTAAATGAATTAAAAAGTCTTCAGAAAGCAGGAGAAATGAAAGCTCCTCCCCTGGTAATGGACTCCAAAGATTTTGGAATAGGCGCTCAAATCTTACATGATCTTGAAATTCACAAGATCCGTTTGCTTTCCAACACCAAACAAACAAAGCGGGTGGGGATGATTGGATATGGCCTGGAAATCACAGAATATGTGAACTATTAGATTTCTATCACTGTTTCTTCCACAGGTCTTCTCACTTTTTTAAGTCCGGCAAAAAAATCATCTTCCGCACGGTAACCAACCGGTAAAGCCAGTACGGCTTCGAGATTGTAGTTTTTCAAGCCTAATATTTCATTGTACTTCCCTGGCTCAAAGCCTTCCATGGGACAGGAGTCAATTTCCTCTACTGCGCAAATAGTTAAAAGAGTTCCCAAAACAAGATAAGCCTGGTGAGTAGCCCATATTTTTATGTCATCAACAGGTTTATCCTCAAAGTCTTCAATAAGAGATTCACGGAAAGGTTCCAGAATTTCCTCAGGAGTCTTGCGGATATCCTGTACCATTTTAAAATGTTTTTCAATAAACTCCTTTCCTACAGATCTCTCGATACATATCACCAAAAGATGAGAGGCCGTTCCAATTTGTTTTTGATTATAGGAGGCTGCCATTAATTGATCCTGAAGTTCCTTATCCTTCACTACCACCAGCTTAAGGGGTTGTAACCCATAAGAGGTCGCTGTGAGGTTAAAAGCTGTTTTTAAGATCTCAATTTTTTCAGCAGAAAGAATTCTTTGGGAATCGAATTTTTTTGTGGCGTATCGCCACTTTAAAGCAGGTACACTTTTCATTTTTCAACTTTCAACAAAGATACACCAGCTTTGCTGAGGCTCCAAATTACAATAGCCGTAGATAAAGTTAGAATTTGTTACGCTTACGCTCTTTACGTTCCTGGTACATGCTGTAAATTTTGCGAAAGAGGAACCCGCTCACAAGCAACACCACTAATATCTCCAGTCCCAGTATTAAATAGAATACAGCCATTAAAAATATATATTAAAAAGAATCCAGTGAAAGAGAATTCTTGAATAAAAATCAAATCTAACTTAAAGAAGCGTTAAAGATTACCGCTTTTAGCACAATTGATACACATTATAACACAACTTTATAGCAGGGGCGTCATTTATTCCTTTATGTTTAGGTTAATGACATACTTTAGCAACCAACAAAAATAATCGAATATCCAGGTCATGGAAATTTTTGTAAAAGCGCTTCCTGTAGAGGAGATAGTTGAAAATCTTTCTAAACAATTTAAAGTCCCTCTTAAAAAGGATGGTGGAGAACTTACCTTAGAGCTTCCCGATAATCTTGGACAGGGTTTTATAAGAGCCGCCAGTTTTTCTTCGGGAGTTGGAATAATCGAATATAAAGTTACTTTTTTTGAGGATATGGAAATTCATTTCACTATCCACCAGACTCATCCAATAAAATTTATTTTCTGTTCCCAGGGTAGAGTAAATCATGCATTTGAAGAGAATTTGGACATGCATACCATAGATACTTATCAAAACGTGATTGTCTCCAGCAGTGGACATAATGGACATATTTTATTCTTCAAAGCTAATGAAACCGCCAGCGTTACCAGCCTTGAGATCATCCGGTCTGAATTTACCAACAGAAAAAATTATGACTTTAAAGGTCTAGAGCCCAGACTAGCAGAAGTTTTCAAGGATTCTGTAGCAGAAGAATTGTTCTTTTATCAGGGCAATTATAGTATACAGGCGGCAGATATTGTAGAAGCTATAACAAATAAAGAACATACCGGCTTCTTAAGATCTGTGTTTCTCGAAGGAAAAGCCTATGAAATGTTAGCCAAGCAAATAAGCCAGTATCATGATGATCAGGAGAATGGAAACAAATCTGTTATTCTAAGGAGAAAAGATGTTGAAAAAGTCCAGAAGGCTGTAGAACTTATACACGAGGACCTTAACAAGAATTATTCTGTAGATCACCTTGCAAAGGAAGTAGGTACCAACGTTAATAAACTTCAGGAAGGCTTTAAATATATGTTCAACCTAACTGTGAACAAGTATGTTCAACAGGTAAAGCTGGAAGCTGCCAAAGAAATGTTACATCATTCAGATTATAATATTTCGCAGATCGTGGGGCAAATAGGCCTTAACAACAGAAGTTACTTTTCCAAGATCTTTAAAGAAAAATACGGGGTGAGTCCAAAATATTTTCTTCAACACCAGTCGACAATTGGTGATCATGTAATAGAGGAAGATGACGATAGTGACGAATAGATAATATCTTTATTCAGATAATGCCTCTAAAGCTTTTTCAATGTCTATTCCTTTGCCGAGTACAGGTTTAAAAAGATCGGGTTTATTTTCAATTCTTTCAGGCATTGTTTTAATGGTAAAAGCTTTCATATCCAATCCTTTTTTGATTTCATTCCATTCCAGCGGAGCCGAAACTGTGGCACCGGGTTTTGGCCTTGCACAATAAGGGGCTGCAAGGGTCTGACCTTTGCGGTTTTGCAAAAAATCCAGGTATATCTTTCCTTTCCTCTTCTTCACATTGCGCTCCATTGATGTGAGCTGCGGAAGTTGCTCCTGAATAAAATAACACAGGATCTTTGTGAAATCACGGGCTTCATCATAACTGTATTTTGCACCTAACGGAATGTAAATATGAATTCCGCTGGAACCTGAAGTTTTAGGATAACCACGAATCTTTGCTTTATCCAGCACTTCTTTTGCCACCTGTGCGACTTCGATCACCTCTTCAAAAGTCGTTTTTTCGGAAGGATCTATATCTATAACTGTAAAATCGGGATTTAAAAGATGCTGCGCCCTCGAGTTCCAGGGATTTATTTCTATACACCCCAAATTTGCCATGTAAATAAGACTGGCTTCATTCTGGCACATGATATATTCGAGCTCCCTGTTATTATGTTTAGAAAAGATCTTCACTGTCTCCAGCCAATGTGGAAAAATGCCGGCAGTATCCTTCTGGTAAAATCCTTCTTCTAAAATTCCGTTTGGGTGGCGATGCAGGTTTTGAGGCCGGTCTTTTAAAAAAGGTAGAATAGTATCAGCTATCTGTAAATAATATTCAATAAGATCATATTTCCTAAGGCCCGACTCCGGCCAGTAGATTTTATCAAGATTGCTTATTGGCACCTGGATCCCTCCTATCTCCAGGAAATCACCCTCCTTCTTCGTAGCAGGTTTGTGCTTTGGCACTTTAACGGTTTTCTCTTTCGTGATCTCCTGCGGAAGCTTATCTGTTCTTAAGCCCTTAAAGGAAGGATGGCGCATATGACCACTCCGGGTCCATTCAGAAAATTGTACTTCACAAATAAGTTCAGGTGTTAGCCATGTTGGTGTTCTTCCTTTTAAATTCAGCTTTTTTTTGAAAGGCCGGTTTTCTGTTATTAAAGGCTTGAATTTTTTCAGAAGATCTTTTCTGTCCTGATCGCTAAATCCTGTTCCGCAATTACCAATATATACCAGCTCTTCATTGCGGTGCATTCCCAGGATCAGCGAACCGAAGGCTCCTCCTGTGTCTGAATCCGTATAACCGCATATAAGCGCTTCCTGACTTTCAAAAGCTTTTATCTTCAGCCATTTATCACTTCGGGTTCCCGGGGAATATTTGGAATCGGCTTTTTTGGCAATAACACCTTCCATTCCCATCTCCACAGCCTGCTCAAAAAAGGCTTTTCCCATGCTCTCCACATGATCACAGTAATATACCTGCGGAATATCTTCTATTACCGAAGGAAGAAGGCTCTTTCTTTCTGTAAGCGGAAGATGCATGATGTTGTGGCCATTCAGGTAAAGCAGATCAAATACGTAATATCTTAATTCGCCTGAAGGTGCGTTCTGGTAATTCTGAAGTTTCTGAAACACCGGATTTCCATTTTCATCGAGGGCAACTATTTCCCCATCGAGAATCACGTCATGAGGTATGTTCTTTAATTGCTCATAGATCTCTTTAAATTTTGATTTGAAAGAAATTCCATTCCTGGAATAGAGATCCACTTTTCCCTTCTGGATATTGGCAAGAGCGCGATATCCATCCCATTTCAATTCATATATCCAGTTTGCTTTATTGAAGATCTCCGGTGCTTTGGTAGCCAGCATAGGTTTGATCAATTCTGTAACCTCCAGCTGCTTTACTTTTTCTGAAGCGGCATGATCGCTAAGGGTTTCAGCATCATAGTCGAGCTCTGTAGAGAAGTCATCATTTTTTTTGATGAGCAGCCACTGGTTGTCTTTTTCTCCCCCCCTGCGGGTATGGACCAAAGCAAAGGTCCCTCTTATCTTACTTCCCAAAAATGATATTTTAAGGTCTCCCTTTTTCAGCATTTTTAAAAGGTCTTTTTCATCTCCTCCTCCCGCGGGTTCATAGGTGCCTTCGTCCCAGATGCTCATCTCCCCTGCCCCGTAATTCCCTTTTGGAATGGTACCATGAAAAGTGAGATATTTAATGGGATGATCCTCAGTCATGATCGCCAACCGTTTATCTGCAGGATTCATGGAAGGTCCTTTGGGCACAGCCCAGCTTTTTAAAACTCCTTCCATCTCCAGCCGCAGATCGTAATGTAAACGGGTGGCACGATGCCGCTGTATCACAAACCGAAGCCTACTTTTGTTATTTTCATAAGCAGCATCGGGTTCGGGGGTTTTCTGAAAATTCCTTTTTTTAATGTAGTCGTCAAGTCCCATTTAAGAAGCTTTGCTTTTCTTCTTCTTTTTATCCAGGCTGGCTTTCAATTGGGCCATAAGGTCTGTCGCGGGAGTGGCTTTACTTTCGAATTTTTCCGCTTTCGTCTTTTTACCACCGGTTTTAGCTTTGATGATCTCTAGAAGTTGATCGTTGTAGACATCCTTGTATTTTTCAAAATCAAATTCTTCTGTGTACTGTTCTATAAGAGATTTGGCCATATCGATCTCCTTTTTTGACACCTTGGTATCGGGAAGTTTTAATTCTGAAGGATCACGAATTTCATCAGCAAATCTTATTACATGCAGCACCAATGCATCTTTATAAACTCCTACCAGGCTAAGGTTCTCCTTTGCCCGCATTACAAAAGTGGCTACTCCAAGTTTACCGGTATCTTTTAATGCAGCTTTCAGCAGATTATAGGATTTCTCCCCATCCTTTTGAGGTTCCAGGAAATATGGCTTTTTAAATAATACATCGGCTACATCTTTTTCCTCTATAAATTCTTCAATATCAATGGTGCGCGATTTTTTCATGTTGGCCTTATCAAAATCCTCCTTTTCCAGCACTATATAAGAATCATCCTGCCGGTAACCTTTGACAATATCCTTCCAATCCACTTCTTCGCCCGTTACTTCGTTGACTCTTTTGTACCGTATTCTCGCATGGTCATTCTTATCGAGCATGTCCAGATCGAGCTTTCTTTCTTCACTACCGGAGTACATTTTTATAGGGATGGTCACTAAACCAAAACTTATTGAGCCGTTCCAAATTGACCTCATAATTTGCTGAATTTTAATGGTTCTATACAAGATAATTGATTTTTAGCGTCCCGTCTTAAGGATTAGCATTGTGTTAACGGAAGCTGACATTCCTTTTTATTTTCCGTTAAGGTTTAAGGAAAAAACAGCTAAAGCTTTCTTAATCCTTTTGTTACAGCTTCAAAAAGGATTTAATTTAGGAAAAGGCGTTGTTCGCCACAAACCAATTAAAGAGGGAGAACATGAAAAGACTGGAAAAAAAAGTAGCGATTGTGACCGGAGGTGCCACAGGAATTGGGGAAGCGATCTCTAAATTATTTGCCGCAGAAGGAGCCGAAGTGCTGGTAGTGGGAATGCCGCAGGATCCGGTAAAAGATGTAATTGGTGATATTAAAAAATCCAAAGGAAAAGCCATAGGATATTCGGCCGATATTTCTTCGGAAGAAAATGCCAGAGAAGCTATAGAAACAGCAGTTAAGCATTTTGGAAAGCTCAACATTCTAATTAATAATGCGGGAGTATATCCGGAGGTAAACACCATCGATGAATATTCACCGGAAGCTTTTGACAATCTTATAAAGAACAATCTTAGAACTGCATTTTTAATGACAAAATATGCCATTCCTCATCTTAAGAAAACCCGTGGCTGCATAGTCTCTGCAGGTTCGGAGGCAGGCAAGATCGGTATTCCAAATGTTAGTCCCTATGGCGGCACTAAAGGATTTATCCATGCCTTTATGAAAGGAGTGGCCGCAGAGCAGGCAAAAAATGGCATAAGAGCTAATTGCGTGGCTCCCGGACCTATTGATACCGCCTGGACCCATAAGGAGACCAGTGATATCAATAAGAAAATTGAAAAACAGATGATGAGTGCCACTCCCCTGGGTCGTCGCGGTACGCCCGAAGAGATCGCCAATGTGTACCTCTTCCTTGCATCAGATGAAGCATCTTATGTAACCGGAGCTGTCTTTTCTGCCGATGGGGGAATTACCATAGGTAAAGGCCCTGTAGGTGACGAAGTACCTTCTAAACTTAAAAAAGAACCTAAAGGAAATCTAAAACTAAAGCATCAAATGGATGGTGCCACAAACATGAGATAAATATTATGGCTTTAAAAGCACTCTTTTTAAACTGTACACTTAAAAGATCACCCGAAACTTCAAATACTTCGGCCTTTATTGATCTGGCCAGTAAAATGTTTGCCGAACTAAATGTGGAAACGAAAGAAGTAAGGGTTGTAGATCAAAATGTAAAATTCGGAAATACTTCAGATGAAGGCGATGGAGATGGCTGGCCCTATATTCTTAAAAAAGTAAAGGAAAGCGACATCATGATCATCGCCACTCCCATTTGGAGAGGAGACAGAAGTGCTGTCGCCAAATTAGTAGCAGAACGTTTTGACGGCATCTGGGAAGAAGCCGATGAAGAAACCGGCAGGTATCCCACATTTAATAAAGTTGCCGGCATAATGGTTGACGGAAATGAAGACGGTGCTAAAAAGGCCATTTCCAGCATCTGTTTCGACCTGTCCGAACATGGGTTTAGCATTCCCGTAAATGCGTTCAGCTATTATGTTGGTAAGGCAGGACCCGGGCCTGCGTATATTGAAGCCAAGGGGAACCGGCATTTTTTTACCAACCGTAACTTATATCACATGGTTCACAACCTGGTGCACCTTGCAAAGGTGCTAAAGGAAAATCCTTACCAGACCAATGTGAAGGAACTTAAACAAAAGGCAGAAAAAATAAGCGATACAGAAAACTAACCCTGAAAACCAACCATTATGCTAAATTGGCTAATACATATTTTTATTGATGCCGGAGTACTTTTAATTGCGGCAAAAATGTTACCCAAAGTGGAACTTAAAGGCTGGAAAACAGCCATTATTGTTGCTTTCATCATTGGGATCCTCAGCTTCTTTTTAAGCTGGATACTTACGGCTGTTCTTAATATTGCCACTTTAGGGATTTTTTATTTCCTCGGCCTTGGTTTT
This sequence comes from Salinimicrobium xinjiangense DSM 19287, assembly GCF_000423585.1. Lineage (GTDB taxonomy): Bacteria > Bacteroidota > Bacteroidia > Flavobacteriales > Flavobacteriaceae > Salinimicrobium > Salinimicrobium xinjiangense. The sequence continues at coordinate 53,144 of NZ_AUIG01000001.1, read as the reverse complement.
ATCACCAGAATAATAGCCTATGCGATCATTATTGAACTGGCAGATAAACTCAGTAAAGATTTTAAAACTCACGGGTTTATGCCCTCTCTTTGGCTGGCGGTAATAATAGCCATCGTGGGCGCCATTGTCGACTGGATCATTTTATAATCCGGCAAGCCCTGCTAAAAAATTTCAGTTTTAAAACTGGCTATTAGAGGATGTCCTTTAGGGCAGCATGATTAAAATCAAAAACCCGGAGGCTTACTCCGGGTTTTTATTTCCATGTGGTCATCTTCAGACTTTTGATTTTATCTGGTTCTTGCCCGAAGGTACTGGTTAGGCCACTCAATATCGGCTTCCAAAGCGGCAGCTGCTTCGAGCGGAAAATATGGATTTCTAAGCAATTCCCTTCCCATAAAAACCATATCTGCCTGCTCCTGTTGCAGTACTTCTTCTGCTTCCCAGGGCGTTGTGATCATTCCTACAGCAGCCGACATTATTCCGGCTTCTTTCTTTATTTTTTCAGAGAAGGGCACCTGGTATTTCTTTGCTACGGGAATGCGCACATCGGGCACCAGTCCGCCCGAAGAGCAATCGATGAGATCCACGCCCTCTTCTTTTAGCAGTTTTGCCAGTTTCACCGACTCCTCTTCATTCCAGCCGCCTTCGGCCCAGTCTTTGGCAGAAATCCGAACAAATAACGGGAGTTCTTCAGGCCATTCGTCTTTAACGGCACGGGTTACTTCAAGCAACAATCTTGTTCTGTTTTCAAAAGATCCTCCATATTCATCATTCCGATGATTGCTTAGAGGGGAAAGGAATTCGTGCAGCAGGTATCCATGGGCGGCATGGATCTCCACCACTTTAAAACCCGCCAAAAATGCCCTTTTTGAGGCCTCTCTAAAATTGAATATTACTTTTCTAATCCCGGCAGCATCCAGCGCTGCAGGAGCAGGGTTGTTCTCGAAAAATGGAATCGCCGAAGGGGCAACCGGCTGCCAGCCTCCCTCCTCCTCTTTTATTAATCTTCCGCCTTTCCAGGGGCTGGTGGTGGAAGCTTTTCTGCCGGCATGTGCCAGCTGAATTCCGGGAACACTCCCCTGCCCTTCCAAAAATGCAGTTATTTCTTTCAGCTTTTCTATGTGCTCATCTTTCCAGATCCCAAGATCATCGGGGGTGATACGGGCTTCGGGCGAAACTGCTGTAGCTTCAGAAATAACAAGTCCGGCACCACCCACAGCACGGGTGCCTAGATGTACGAGGTGCCAGTTATTGGCAAAACCGTCTTTACTGCTGTACATACACATGGGGGAAACTCCAATGCGGTTTTTAAATTCAACGGATTTTATTTTAAATGGCTTAAAAAGCACAGGGGATTTTGTAGTCATTTATTATTTTGTTTTCCTCTCAAAAATAGTGAAAACTGCGAGTGTTTTTGCAGCCTGCCCAATAGGAAAACTATATTCACAGATCAGCCGAAACAATTTCCTTTTAAGCTAAAAAATTTAATAAGCTTCAAAAATGCCATTTTTGAAGCTTTTATTTTTCCGTGAATTTTTTTGCAATATCTTAGCCGTAAGACTGCTATATGCCCGTAAAACAAGTTTTTCCTTTATCCAAACTTACAGAAGCCATTGAAAATGTGATCAACAGGCACTGCAGCAAAGTGGTTTGGGTAAAAGCAGAAATAGTTAAACTAAATCATTATCCCGGCACCGGACATTGTTATCCCGATCTCGTGGAGAAAAAAGACGGCAGGATCATAGCCGAACTGCGGGGAAATATCTGGAAGAGCAATTTCGATCTTATCAATGAAAAGTTTAGAAATGTATTGAATGAAGATCTACGGGACGATATGACCGTGGTGGTACAGGCAACGGTGACTTTTCACTCTGTTTATGGTCTTGCTTTGAACATCCTGGATATAGATCCTGAATACACCCTTGGGGAACTTGCTAAACAGCGGGCCGAGGCTATTAAAAAATTAACTGCAGAAGGGCTTTTTGAAGCCAATAAGCAACAGCTTCTTCCCATGTTGCCAAAAACCATTGCTGTTATTTCAGTTAACAGCAGTAAAGGCTATCAGGATTTTATAAACGTGATCGAGAGCAATCCATGGGATTATAAATTTCACACCAGGCTTTTCCCGGCCATACTTCAGGGGGAACGTGCTGTTTCAACGATCACCGCTCAACTTAAAAAGATCGCGAAGCACAGGAAAGTTTTCGATGCCGTTGCTATAATTCGTGGTGGAGGCGGGGAAATTGGTCTCAGTTGTTATGATAATTACCAGCTGGCAAAAGAAATCGCCCAATTCCCGCTGCCCGTTTTAACGGGGATAGGGCATTCCACGAACGAGACCGTTAGTGAACTTGTGAGTTATAAGAGCTTTATAACTCCTACGAAAATAGCGGAGTTTCTCCTTCAGGAATTTCACAATTTTTCAATACCCGTAAATGATAACATGGTAAGGATTAAAAACGCCGCCAATTTGCTTTTTGAGAGGCAGGAAACCCAACTGGCCCGCCTTTCAAGTTCCTTTGGCTATTTAGCCGACAGGATCCTGAACAGGGAAAAAAACCAACTGGCTTCCCACCAGCAAAGTATAAGAGTAGAAACCAGGAATCTAATAAGGCAGGAAGCTTCAGAATTAAATAATCTCTCCACTTCAGTTGAATTACTTTCCCCAAAAAATATTTTGAAAAGAGGCTTCAGCATCACCAGAAAAAATGGGAAAGTTGTTAGCAACGTCACTGTTCTTCAACCCGGAGACCTCGTTGAAAACGAATTCTTTAAAGGAAAAGCTTCCGCAGAAATAAAAAATACCGAAATACAATAATGGGAACAAAAATAACTTATACAGAAGCCTTTGAGGAATTACAGCAGATTGTTAGGGAGCTGGAAAATGCCGAAATAAGCATTGATGAACTGGATACCAGAGTGAAACGCGCTTCTACTCTTCTCAAGATTTGCAAAGAGAAACTTCACAAGACGGAGCAAAATGTCCTGGAAACCTTAAAATCTCTGGATCCGGAATAAATAGACCGGCCTTATTATTTAATTCCATATGATAAATATTCTTCGTATTTTGCCGATTGCTATAGAAACAAATTAATTCAGCTTTTATCGAAGTTAAACCTACTCACGATTTATCTGGCGACATCGCTGCCATAAATCAAATTTCTATTGTTCCACAATTGCTGGAAGTTATTTGTCGCACAACAAAGTTACGTTTTGCTGCCATTGCAAGAGTAACTGAGGAGCGATGGGTAGCCTGTGCTACTATGGACAATGTTCCTTTGGGATTAAAACCGGGGGACGAACTGGAAATAAAGAATACGTTCTGTAACCAGGTCCACAATACAGGGGAGGCCGTGATCTTTAATGATGTTAAAGAAGAGGGTCCTTATAATGACCATCCCATCGCTAATATCTATGGAATCCAATGTTATATCTCGGTTCCCATTTATAAAAAAAATGGTGATTTTTTCGGAACTCTTTGTGCTCTTGACTCTGTTCCGGGGAAGATCGATAACCCCGAGATCAAAGGAATGTTCAAGCTCTTTACAGAGCTCATAGCTTTTCATCTTGAGACTGTGGAAGAAATCAAAAGAGCTGAAGATAACCTCAGGGAAGAAAAGGAAATAGCGCAACTTCGGGACCGGTTTATCGCCATCCTTGGGCATGATCTTAAAAATCCCATTGCTACCATGCGCATGAGTGCAGATATTCTTCTTAAAATGTCAAAAGAGGAACTTACACTTAATCACGCTTCGATGATCAAATCCGGTTCCTATAGGATGCAGGCGCTTATTGATAATATTCTTGATTTTGCAAGAGGGCAAATGGGAGAAGGAATAAGTCTGGAAAAAAGGGTTCACAACGGCAGTCTTATAGCAATGATAAAGCAGGTGATCAAAGAAACCAAAACTCAGGCGCCGGACAGGGAAATAAATTTCTCCTGCCAACTGGAACATGACGTAAGCTGCGATATTAATCGTGTGGGACAATTGCTATCCAACCTCCTTAGCAATGCCAATCAACACGGTCATCCGCAGGCACCTATAGCCGTTAATGCAAAAACAACCGGAGAGCATTTCATTTTACAGGTTTCAAATACCGGAGAAAAAATCCCGCAGGAGGCTCTTAAAAATCTTTTTAAACCCTTCTACAGGGAAAGCGAAGACGCTAACAAAAAAGGACTGGGTCTGGGACTTTTTATAGCGGCAGAAATAGCTAAAGCTCATTACGGAGATCTTAATGTAAGCTCGACAGAAAAGGAAACGACTTTTATTCTAGAGATACCTCATAATTAAAAGGGACTGAGTAAGACTGACCATTGTGTGGTGAAAGTATTGGTTGCCCCTTACCAGTTATGCTTTAAAGAAACTCACTTAATTATTTTTTCAGGTTGAAATTTTTGTTGTCAGGGAAAAGAATCAATTTTTCCGGGCCATGCTCCAGGGAGGGAGCCTTTTATAGCAAAGATCTCTTTATTAGACCTGAAAAGGATTTATTTGAGCGAGACTGTCCATGAAGAGACCCCGAAAAATCTTAAAGCTTGATCCCTCCTTTTTAATTTAGGTCAAATGCATTTAAAGCACGGAAGGCAAGGCTAACGGTATTTTCGAATTATTTAACCTGGAAAAAGGGGGTAAAGTTTCTATTTTCCAAAAGCTCTCATAAATCTTTCTAAAGCCTGCACTTCCCATGTTAAGTGTTTATTAAGCAACTTGCAGGCAGCTCTAAGTCTTTTTATATTAGATACATACAAAAAAATCTGACTATGAAAAGAAATACACAGGCACAGCTAATTTCCCTTCCATTACCGGGACATCAAAAAACAATTGTCATATTATTTATTTCACTTCTTCTTAGTCTGGCTGCACTGGCGCAAAAACCTACAGTGAGAACAGATGCGGGAGATATTAAGGTTCATAAGATCGCGGAAAATCTTGATCATCCCTGGGGAATGGCTTTTCTCCCGGATGGACGGCTCCTGGTGACAGAAAGAGCCGGGACTTTAAGAATACTGGAAAAAGACAGTACAGTGAGTCAGCCACTATCAGGAACTCCCAAAGTCTTCGCGCAGGGGCAGGGAGGAATGCTGGATGTAGCTCTTCATCCGGATTTCGAACAGAACAACTACGTTTATCTATCTTTTGCTGAACCCGGAGCGAACAACACCGCTTCAACCGCCCTGGGAAGAGGAAAGCTCCAGGGAAATTCCCTTCAGGATTTTGAAGTCATCTTTAGGATGGAACCAAAAATGGAAGGTCCAAACCACTTTGGAGGCCGGATTGTTTTCACTTCAGACAATGAGATCTTTCTCACCCTTGCTGAAAGATTTAAGTTTGACCCGGCGCAGGATCTTTCTAACCACCTGGGAACAGTTGTTCGTTTAAAAGAGGACGGTACAGCTTCTGCAAAAAATCCTTCTTTTGACGAGGCAGGCGCTCTAAAAGAAATTTGGTCCTATGGCCATAGAAATATTGAAAGCGTAGCCATAAATCCTGAAACCGGTGATCTCTGGGTAGCCGAGATGGGCCCCATGGGGGGAGATGAATTTCAACCCGCAGAGGCCGGTAAGAATTACGGTTGGCCCGTGGTGAGCTGGGGAGATAATTACGACGGAAGCGAAATTCCCAATCCTACAACCCGTCCCGAATTTACCGATGCAGTTATTCACTGGACACCAACTATCTCTCCTTCCGGAATGATCTTTTATGATGGGAACATGTTTCCAGAATGGAAGAATACTATGATGATTGGAGGTCTTACCTCCACCGGAATTGTTCGCGTGGAAGTTGATGGACAAAATGCAAAAGAAGTAGAGCGAATTCCGCTGTCTGTAAGAGTAAGAGATGTGGAACAGGGACCCGATGGTGCAATTTGGGTGCTTACAGATGAAGACAATGGAAAGATCCTTCAGCTTAAGCCGGTGAAATGAAAATATCCACTTACAATGTGAACGGGATCAATGCCCGGCTACCAATTCTGCTTCAGTGGCTAAAAGAAACTAAACCTGATGTGGTATGTCTTCAGGAGCTAAAGTCACCAGATGAGAAAATTCCGAAGTCAGAAATATTAAATGCAGGCTACCAGGCCATCTGGCATGGTCAAAAACGCTGGAATGGTGTGGCTATCCTTGCCAGGGAAGATCTGGAAATTCAGGAAATGAGCCGCGGCCTGGAAGGAGATCCCGAAGATGAACAGAGCCGGTATATTGAAGCGGTAATAAATGACGTGATCATTGGTTGCCTGTATCTGCCTAATGGAAATCCCGCTCCCGGGCCAAAATTCGATTATAAGCTGAGATGGTTCCAACGCCTGACGAAAAGGGCAAAACAATTGCTTGATCAGGATGTCCCGGTGGTGCTTACAGGAGACTACAATGTCATGCCTACCGAAAAAGATGTTTATAAACCCGAAAGATGGGTGGATGACGCTTTGTTTCGACCCGAAACGCGTGCGGCCTTTCACGATCTGGTAGCACAGGGCTGGACAGATGCCATCCGGAAATTATATCCCGATGAAACGATCTATACTTTTTACGATTACTTCCGGAATGCTTTTCAAAGGAACGCCGGGCTGCGTATAGACCATTTTCTGCTGAGTCCGCAGTTAAGAGACCGGCTAAAGGATGGCGGAGTAGACAAACAGGTGCGTGGCTGGGAAAAGACCAGCGATCATGTGCCTGTCTGGATCGAACTGGCGGAATAGATTTGTGTAGATACTCCGGGTGCTATTTTTCTGAAAAGCCAAATTGTAGAGATAATCACCAGGACCAGAAAAGTGGGTATGATAAATACAACCGGTATGACATTCACTCCCGTCATTGCCATGGCAATAATTTTTGCCACTAAGGCCGTCATTAAAAAACAGAGAAACACCAATGTCACTGCTGCCATGAGATATCCGATATTTCTGTTTTTGTAAAGCAAAAGTCCGGAGACAAAACCAATCGGAAGAAAAATAGAAAGATCCAGCCCCTGTACCGTGAGGCTGGTATAATGCTCGACTGATGCCGGAATGATCGTACCGTCCACTAAAGGAGTAACAATGATCTCCAGCCAGAGTAAAGCTATAGCGGCAGAAAGGAACATGAGAAAGCCTCCTATTAATTTTCGCTTTAGGCCCGGAAGAAATTTTTCCCTTAATCTACTGAGATCGACTTCAAAAAGAGTGATCATAAAAGCAAAGAATGATAAAGAGGTGATGAGCACATAAACCAGGAACATTGCGTTGAACATGCCCATGTTGATGTAGAATAAAAAAGTGAGAAAGAAAAAGTGCAAAACTCCCGCGTGGAATAAAATCGTTCTTAATTTCCCATTTTTGAGAAGGTAGGTAGAAATTAAAAGAGCAGGAATTGCGATAAAAAGCGTCACATAATCATGAGCAATTCCCTGCACAGCGACATCAGCCGACATGTGTTGGTATAATCCCCGGCCATAGATCTCTACCTGCTGACCACGGATAGATTCATAGAAATACGATTCCCCGCCGGTACTATAAAATATCCCTGCTGCCGCTGCAATACCGGCAAAGACTGCAGTCAAAACCGATAAAATTGAAATGATCCTGAAGTTTTTCATTTTAATTTGAATTTTTCAAGAGACAGGTAAATTTCAGAATTTAAAGGAATAAAAACCCTGACAAATATCAAGACAGAGAAGAAAATCCTTTGAAAAGGAAAACAGAAGAGGTCCCAAAAATGCCATTTTTGAGCCCTCTCTTCCGTTCATTTTAATGCCTAAAAAACCTGCGAAGCAATTGCCTTAATATTGGAACTTTTACCCATGGAATAATAATGTAGTACAGGAATGCCTGCAGCTACAAGCTCTTTGCTTTGCTCTACACACCATTCAATTCCCACCTGGTGTACATCTTCATTATTTTTGCACTTCTCCACTTCCCGCGTAAGATCATTTGGCAGATCCACATGAAAACGGTGCGGGATCATAGTAAGGTGCTTTTTTGTGGCGATAGGTTTTAATCCCGGAATGATAGGAACAGTGATCCCACTTTGTCTGCAATATTTTTCAAATTCGAAAAATTTTTTATTGTCAAAGAACATCTGGGTCACGACATATTCGGCTCCCGATTCAATTTTTGCTTTTAATCTCTCTATATCCTTTTCAAGACTTGGAGCTTCCATGTGTTTCTCGGGATATCCCGCCACGCCTGTACAAAAGTCGGTAGGATGTCCATTCTCAAGGGCTTCGTCGAGGAATCTTCCGCGGTTCATATCAGAAATTTGCTGTACCAGTTCATTGGCATAATTGTGCCCCTGAGGATCTGGAGTAAAATAAATCTCGCTCTTCACGGCATCTCCGCGTAAGGCCATTACATTCTTGATACCTAGGAAATCAAGGTCAATAAGGAAGTTCTCTGTGTCTTCTTTTGAGAATCCGCCACAGAGGATATGAGGAACAGCATCTACTTTGTATTTACTCTGAATGGCTGCACAGATCCCAACCGTTCCCGGACGTTTTCTCACCACTCTTTTTTCCAGCAGCCCCTTTGCACGCTCAATATAGACATATTCTTCGCGATGATAGGTGACATCTATAAAGGGAGGTTTGAACTCCATAAGCGGATCAATGCCATCAAAAATGGACTGAATATTTTGTCCTTTTAGAGGAGGTAGAATTTCAAATGAGAAAAGAGTTTTGTTTTTTGAAGCAGCTAAGTGTTCGGTTATTTTCATTTTTATTTATTCTGTTGTTCAGAAAATTCATTTTTTATTCATCTGCAATTGAAGGATTTAGCCATTTTTGAGCTTCCTTTAAAGAGATATTCTTTCTTTCGGCAAAATCCTTCACCTGGTCTTTGGTGATCTTTCCTACGCCGAAGTAGCGGGCTTCAGGATGCGCAAAATAATATCCGCTTACACTGGCTGCAGGCCACATTGCGAGACTTTCGGTGAGCTTCACTCCTATCCTCTCCTCTACTTTTAGGAGATCCCAAATTGTGAGTTTCTCGAGATGATCGGGGCAGGCGGGATATCCCGGAGCGGGCCGAATACCTTTATAGTTTTCTTTGATCAATTCATCATTACTCAAATCCTCATCGGGAGCATACCCCCAATCTGAAGTTCTGATCTTCTTGTGCAGATATTCCGCAAAAGCTTCAGCAAGCCGGTCGGATAGTGCTTTTATTAAAATCGAGTTATACTGATCATGGTCCTCTTCAAATTTTTTCGCCAGTTCATCGGTTCCAAAGCCGGCGGTTACACAGAAGCATCCAATATAATCCTGAATTCCTGTTTTATTTGGTGCGATAAAATCGGCCAGTGCAAAATTTGGTTTTCCCTCATACTTGCTCAGCTGCTGCCGAAGGGTCCTGAAAATGACATTTTTGGCACCTAATTCTTCAGCAGTAACTTCAATATCGTCATCATTTACAGTATTCGCAGGAAATAACCCATATACGGCTTTGGCTGTAAGCAGCTTCTCATCCAGGATCTTTTTCAGCAGCTCTTTAGCGTCATGGAAGAGCGAGGTGGCCTGCTCTCCCACTACCTCATCTGTAAGAATAGCGGGATACTTTCCATGCAATTCCCAGCTTCTGAAAAATGGCGTCCAGTCAATAAAAGGAATCAGCTTTTCCAGCTCCAGCTCTTCGATCACCTGTACTCCGGGTTTATTAGGTTTTATAATTTCAGTCTTTTCCCAATTGATCTGATACTTGTTCTCTCTTGCTTCAGAAATGCTCAGATATTCCTTGACCTTGCCTCTCTTCTTAAAGTTCTTCCTGAAGGTTTCGTATTCAGATTTAAGCTGAGCTTTATAGTCACCCCGGGTTTTTTCTTTGAGCAGGTCTCCAACCACGGTGACGGCACGGGAAGCGTCGTTTATATGTACCACCGCATTGCTGTACTGCGTATCGATCTTTACTGCAGTATGGGCTTTTGAAGTAGTAGCCCCACCAATCAATAGAGGGACAGTAAAACCCTGCCGCTCCATTTCCTGGGCGAGGAAGGCCATTTCATCAAGGGAAGGTGTGATAAGTCCGCTAAGGCCTATGGCATCAACATTTTCAGCTTTTGCGGTTTGAATGATCTTCTCGGGCGGAACCATGACCCCCAGGTCAATGATCTCGTAATTGTTACAGGCCAGCACCACGCTCACAATATTTTTTCCGATGTCGTGGACGTCACCTTTGACGGTGGCGAGGAGGATTTTTCCAGCGCCTCCGTGACCCTCTGCCCCCCGGCCCGTGGAGGAAGCTTTTGCCCCCCCGGCCCCCGAAGGGGGAGGTAAAGCTTCCTCCCCGGTTCTGGATTTAAGTATTGTTAAAATTTTATTTAGGACCTCGTCCAGATTCTTTTCAACCTCGTCATTGCGAAATCTTGTTACCTTAAAACCTTGAGCATTCAGCCATTGGCTTCGCTCTTCGTCGCTCTTTTTGTTTTCGGGTCGTTGGTGGATTAGTCCGTCGAGCTCAATGATCAACCTGTGTCTAAGGCAAAGGAAATCTGCAATGTATGGCCCGATGATGTGCTGCCTTCTGAATTTAAATCCCTCCAGCTTCTTATCGCTTAATGCCTCCCAAAGGACCTGTTCCGTCTGAGTTGCTTTTTCATACCTCATCTCCCTGGCAAATTTCTTCATAGCCCAATACATCTCAGGATCTGCAGTTCTCCAATACTCTTCTCCTTTGAGGACCCCAGCCCCCCGGCCCCCAGAGGGGGAGAGGGTCCTCTTCTCCTCCTCTATATAAGGTAGCAGGTGGGCCACAGCTCTTTTCATTACCCTGGCCGATTTCACTACCTGGGGCAGGAACATTTTTCCGCTGCCAAAAAGGTCACCCACAACGTTCATTCCGGTCATAAGTGGACCTTCAATTACATCTAAAGTTCGGGAAGAATTTTCCCTTGCGGCTTCCACGTCTTCCACGATATATTCGTCAATCCCCTTTACCAGCGCATGTGTAATTCGGTCCTGTAGTGGCTTTTCCCTCCAGGAAAGATCTGTTTTACTTTCTTTTGCTGTACCTACCACCGTTTCAGCAAAAGTCAGTAGTCGCTCGGTCGCGTCGTCCCTGCGGTCCAGGATCACGTCTTCCACATGCTCCAGCAGATCCTTCTGAATATTATCGTAAACGTCCAGCAACGCCGGATTCACAATACCCATATTCATTCCGGCTTTTATAGCGTAATACAGAAACACAGAATGCATGGCTTCCCGAACAGGATCATTTCCGCGGAAAGAAAAGGAAACGTTGCTGACTCCGCCGCTAAGGCTTACGTATGGCAGATTTTCCTTTACCCAGCGTGTAGCTTCAATGTAATCTATTGCATTTCGGCGATGTTCTTCCATGCCGGTACCTACGGGAAAAATATTCAGGTCGAGAATAATATCTTCGGGCGGAAAATTGGCTTTTTGAGTAAGAAGATCGTAGGAACGTTTTGCGATCTCTATCCGCCGTTTATAATCATCGGCCTGCCCTGTTTCATCAAAGGCCATGACAACCACGGCTGCCCCATAGCGCCTGATCTTTTTTGCATGGTCTAGAAATTCCTCTTCCCCCTCTTTTAAACTTATGGAGTTTACCACACACTTACCCTGCACCACCTGAAGTCCTGCTTCTATGATCTCCCATTTGGAGCTGTCGATCATAATAGGAATCCGGGCAATATCGGGTTCGGCTACGATGAGATTCAGAAACTTCACCATCGCTTCTTTCCCGTCAATGAGTCCGTCGTCCATATTGACATCCAGGATCTGGGCACCCCCTTCCACCTGATCACGGGCTACGGAAAGTGCCTCATCATATTTCTCCTCATTGATCAACCGCAGGAACTTCTTTGAACCCGCTACATTTGTGCGCTCTCCTACATTAATGAAATTGGACTCGGGAGTAACAACCAATGGTTCCAGTCCTGATAATTTTAAAAACCTCTCCTGCTTACCTTTCAAAAATGTGCTTTTCGATGTACTTTTTTCTTCGATCATTTTTCTATTCTGTTTCAGGTTGGCTGAATTCCTTTAATGGACGTGGCTTGTAATCTTTTGCTATGTCAGCAATTGCCTTGATATGTTTGGGAGTTGTTCCGCAGCAACCGCCGAGAATATTGACCAATCCGCGGGAAAGATATTCTCTTATCTGTTCTGCCATCTCCTTCGGACTCTGGTCATACTCTCCAAAGGCATTCGGAAGTCCGGCATTGGGATATGCCGAGACTCCAAAATCTGATTTTCGGGCCAGCACTTCCAGGTGTGGCGTGAGTTGTTTGGCACCTAGTGCACAGTTGAAGCCAACGCTGAGCAGCGGAATGTGAGAAATGGAGATCAGGAAAGCTTCGGCTGTTTGTCCGCTGAGAGTTCTTCCGGAAGCATCGGTAATAGTGCCACTGATCATCACAGGAATATCAATGGAAAGCTCTTCCTTCAGCTCTTCAATGGCAAAAAGAGCGGCTTTGGCGTTAAGTGTATCGAACACCGTCTCCACCAACAGCACATCCACTCCGCCATCGATCAGCGCTCTTGCCTGTTCCTTATATGCAGCAGACAGTTCAGAAAAAGATATCGCTCTGAATCCCGGGTCATTGACATCGGGGGACATGCTGGCGGTTTTGTTCGTGGGACCAATGGCGCCGGCAACGAAGCGAGGTTTATCAGGGTTATCATGAGTCACCTTTAGCGCCACTTCTTTGGCGATCCTTGCAGATTCATAATTGAGCTCATAAACGAGCTCCTGCATTAGATAATCGGCCATGGCAATGCTGGTACCGGAAAAAGTATTAGTTTCGACTATATCTGCTCCCGCATCAAAATACTTCCGGTGGATCTCCGCAATGGCTTTCGGCTGAGTTATAGACAGGAGGTCATTGTTTCCTTTTAGAGAAACAGGCCAATCGGCGAAACGCTTTCCGCGGAAATCTTCTTCGGTGAATTTATATTCCTGCAGCATGGTACCCATGGCACCATCGAGGATCAATATTTTTTGTGAGATCAACTCTTCTATTTCTGACATTTGTTTGCGCATTAAGGCTATCAAAAAAGAAGACGGGAAAGAATTCTCTTAGTTATCTATCCCCGAGTACTCGGGGTAGAACGTAGCACCTTCTCCAAAGGAGGGTTGCTAAGGCTTCACAGGGTCTAATCCCTCAACCTTTCTTGATAACTCGTTTATTAAAAAATGAACTGAAGCAAAGATATCTAATATATCATTAGAAATCCAAATGGTAGTTAGTAAAAAGAGAATAGACCGCTTCGCCTGCCTGGTCAGCAGGCAGGCTTCTAGAATTAAGAATCTAGACTTTTATTAACTACAAAACTAAAGCTCTGCCAGTGAATGGATTATTAGAAGACGGAAAACTTCTTCTTCCAAAAAGTAAAATTTCTTGTTCAATATTTAAAAAAGCTTTTTATATTTGCAACCGCTAAGGAGAAATGGCAGTCCGATATTTATCGGGAGGTCAAATGCTTCTAAAACGACCGGAGAAATGGCAGAGTGGTCGATTGCGGCAGTCTTGAAAACTGTTGAGGGTAACACCTCCGGGGGTTCGAATCCCTCTTTCTCCGCTGAAATGTGTTTCAAAAGAAACATTCAGATTCAAAACCCTTTAAACTTCAATGTTTAGAGGGTTTTTTCTTTATATCCCTATTTCAAAATAACCATTATGAATCAAAGTTGAGTTACCCTATGGGTTACCCTAATCTTTTCTTGAGGGAAAGGGTAACTCTCTGAAAGGGAATCCTTGGGAATCCTTAGCTATACCTCTGTTTTACTGATAGTTTTGCTCTAAATTAAATTTTAAAACTATGGTCAGAACAATTTTTTATATAAAAACAGACAAAGAGAACAATGATGGCGAACATCCTATCTACTGCAAAATAAGATTTAAAAGCACAACCACTACAATGAGTAGTGGAAAATGGATAACAAGGAAAAGATGGCAAGCTACCAATCATTTACGGAACCCATTGAAGGTTAAAAAGGAAATGGCTGTCAAAGCAGGATTAGAGAGAATTGATGAGGATGTAAATTCTGCATACCTAAAGTTATGCAACAAACTTGAATTTATCACTGCATTAGATATAAAAAACAAGGTGACGGGAAAGGTTAAGGATATAAATGAAGTACTTTGTAATGAGGTGATTGATTTACACAACAGAGAGTTTGAAAGGAAGGTGCAACGGAGGGAGAGAACTGAGGCAAGCCTGCAAAAATATAAACGAGTAAAGACCCTCTTTGAAAACTACATAGCTAAGCGTTTCAACAAAACACAATACTTCGTGAAGAAGATTGACAATCAATTGATATACGATTTTGATGCCTTCTTACGCTATGAATCGGGGTTTAAGGGCAAAATAGGAATCTCCAATAATGCCGTGGTAAAGTATTTTCAGAATCTCAATACAATTTTTAATTATGCCCAAAAACGAGGTATGATTGAAGAAAACCCCTTCAGGTTTTATGAGGGTAAAATTGTAGTCAAAGATGCTGAATTCCTTACTTCAGACGAATTAAAAGCTATAGAAAATAAGACCTTTAGTACGGAGAGGTTGAACCGTGTTAAGGACATATTTCTGTTTAGTTGCTACACATCATATGCACCCGTTGATGTGGAAAATCTTACCACGGATAATTTAATCAAGGATAGCGAAGGAACTCTGTGGCTAAAAACCAATAGACAGAAAACAACTATAAAATCCAACGTCCCTGTTCTGCCTCCAGTTAAAAAAATTATTAAGAGGTATGAAGGAGTTGCGGGAAAACGTTTAATCCCCACAATAAGTAATCAAAAAATAAACGAGTACCTAAAGGAAATAGCATACTTATGCGGTATAAAGAAAAATTTAACTCATTATGTTGCCCGTCATACCTTTGCTACTACAGTAACATTAGGTAACGGCTTAAGTATTGAAAATGTAAGTGCCATGATGGGTCATACTTCTATCAATACCACCCGACACTATGCTAAGGTATTGGACCGTAATGTCAAAAAGGATATGGAAAAGTTAAGCAACAAATTGAAGTAGTCTTCAATAAGTTATTATTTTAGATAATTTAAATGAAAAAAGGCAATGGAAAAGCTCATAATTTTGAATAATCAGGTAAATGCATTACTAGGTGTTGATATTCACTGTAATCTAGCCATAAATAATTTTAAGATTAATGGCTATTGGGTAACAGAAGTGAATCACTTCCACTTTGCCCAGTTTAAGAAAAAATTTAAAAAACTTATTGATAACAACATTAATCGAGATTCAGAAAGGGAAGTAATCTTTCTCAAGAATCTACAAGACGATTTAAATAAAAATCTTTCTTTTTTAAAGGAAATCAATTATGAAAAAATAAAGGATTTTTGCTCTAGTGTAGATTTAAATTTTCCAGAGAAGCCACCCGTATATAATCCTAGGGATTTAGCTGAGGTAACTCCTTGGGATAATGAAGGAAGAGCCGAATTTATATTCCAATTTCTTTTAACATATTTAAAAGAAGATGTTGGACATGAGGAATTAGGGGAAAAAGAGTGGGATGAAATCGATAAATTACTTGAAGAAAAAGGATTAGTTGTAGATGAACTTTATGGAAAAGCTCATTTAATGATAATTGTATCTTATCAGCTCAATTTGATTCAAGAAGTCATTGATTACATTCAATCCTATTTCAATACTCTCGAAAAAATGGGTATTAATTACTGGGACAAAGAAGAGGATAACGATTTCTCGAAATATCCACAACAGCTTCATTTCAATATGCTAAAGAAAGAGGTAGCAATGTTTTTCCATACCTTTCATCAATTAGGTTTAATACATGGAGACATCAATAAAAGAAAAATTTCCGAGACTGAAATGAATAAATTTCTTAGCTCTGGACCCTTTTATTATATTAATGTTAGAAAAGAATTGAAACCTTTGACAAAATTGAGTAAGGAATTTGGTGGATTGTACAGAGGAGAGGCAGCCAATAAAATTTCTGATGAAGAACTTAATTTTGTACAACACTTAATTAAAAGACTTCAAGAAAGAAAAGAGTTACTGGAGAACGAAAAAAAGGAATATTTAAAACGAAGAAAATAGGTTAATGAAAAAAAGTAAGTCCTACTTCGATTTATAGCCTACAATTCCAGTTCCCGCTACTATGTTTAGAGCCATTTAGCTGTAATCAACTAAATGGCTTTTTTCTTTCCCGAATTTTTCCCGAAAAAGTTTTATTTACTTTAAAAATAGGTTCTTATTACAACCGATACGAGATAGAAAGAAGGCGTTTTCAATAATAAAAGAATTAGGTCGTATGTTGATTTCTGAAGTTGTGCCTGTTAATTTTACTGAACAATTTAGTTGTCTTTAAGTAATTATCGATTTCTTCTTTCGGTAGTTCATTGTTACCTGCCTCAAAATATTCAAGATTAGGCAAAGGTATGAGTGAAGTCAGTTTGTTATAGGGGCATATTAAAGTCTTTAGTTCTTTCAATTCGTGTAGTGGCCACAGGTTTTTTAGTTCATTACTTGAACAGTTTAGAAATTTCAACTCTGTAAGTGATTCTAATCCATGCAAGGATTCTAACTTATTGTTACTAATATCAAGTTTCTTTAGGTTCTTTAAATTTTTTAAAAAAGAAATGGAAGAAAGCTCATTAGAGCTGATATTTAGTTCCTCAAGGTTTACCAAGCTACTTAGAGAGTTAGCATTTCTAACTTTAAAGCTATCTACTTTGAGCACTTTTAGGTTAGTAAGAGCTTTAAGAGGAGTCAAATCTAAAGGAATATAATTTTTAATGAATAGGTAAGAATCGGGTTCCATAAAAGCATCTCGAATGTTCAGTTTTTCCAGTTCAAAGATTTCATTTAATGAATTTTCAGTTGGTATTCCACTGTAAAATCCCTCTCCTATTATTTTTTTGAATAAAGTTTTCCAAGATAAATCTAAATTAGACCACCATTTGTTTCTCAATTCAATTTCACTAATTAATACCTTGTCTTCATCTATAGTAGGATAAACCTTCCATCCTTTATCTTTAATATCTTTTCCCAAATAATCGCCAGTGTAATCATCATATACTTCAAAGTATAACTTCTGCCTTTTCACCTCAGAACAATTTTTGGACACTATGTCAGTAAAATGTCCAAAAACTTCCTCACCATCGGCTTTAGGTAACCCAGAGGTCGGATATCTACTACTATTAATCCTTTCTTGTTCGTCTACGACAAAGCCACACCAGGTCTTAAATTCTATTTCATTATAAGCTGCTCTATATACTAATAATAGCCGCATATCATTTGTTATAATTGCGGGTTGTACTTCTATTGACTGTTCATCAATATTATTTCGAAGTAAATCAACATTTCTTTCTGCTATAACTTCCTTAGCTTCCTCAAAAGAGTTAACTCTCTTCATCTCGACATCGGGATAAATCCCTTCACCAGTCCAATGGGATTTTTCAATGTAACTGATGTAGTAAAAAAGGGTTTTCATGAAAAAAAATTTAAAATGAAAATTCAGCTGATATTTATTTTTTTTGGATTATCAACCACTCCAGAGGTCGAACAAGTTTAAATTTCTTGCAGACTTTAATAAAAGTAGATTCTGCTTCACTTGAATAGTATTTTATAAGAAGTTCAGATTTTTTTTGTGTAGACAAACGACAATAACCAATCGCCCACATCATTGTAATTTTTTGGAATAGGCCAAGATTTTCATTAAAAGCTATATCTAATTTTTTAAAATCTGGTAGTTCCTGATATAAGTTCTCGCAAAATCTCTTAGGAATCTGATAAAACCTTTTTCTCAAATTTAGCTCTGGATACTTTACTGTGTGGTCTACGTTTTCTGGAAAAATATCTCCACTCGATTCTTGGAAGAGATTATAAATTTTTAATTCCTGGTCGAACTCATTAATTATCTGTTTGTCAAGATTATTTTGATATGTGTAATCCTCTAAAATAACCTCCTTTTCAACCTCATAATTCGGATTGTCATCAAGAATAAAACTTATCAATTCAGCTCTTCGGGAACGTAAATTATCGTTATCGAAATTTTCTATGGCCCATGTGGAAATGACAGAAGACCTTATAGGGTATCGTAAAAGTCTATTCAAAATTAATTCCGACTTGTTATAATTCTTGCAGAGCCAACGTTCTTCCTTTAATCCAAAGGGAATGTTGACTAAAAGAAGATTTAGTAATTTGAATGATTCCTCCTGCTGATTTTGAGTTAAAAATTCAGGATGTTCCCAAGTTAATCTGTAAAGATTAAAGAGTTTTCTGCGAAGGGGAAAATTTAGTTTTGCAATAGTATGATTAAAGAATTTATCTTGTCCATTATCACTGTCTTTGATGCCATACCTTTTTAAACCAGTTATTAAGGAAAAGCGACTGATGCGATGTTTGCTTTTCCACTTTCTTAAAATGAGAGTTAAGAGCGAATCAAAAACTTCCGAATTGAATTGGTAGTAAGGGAGTGAGTCACGATGTTCCAAGAAATCTTCATAATTAGCAATTAGGTCGGCTTTAGGAAAAGGTTTTTTTATGCTGTTTACTTCCTTTTGGAGGAACCTTCTCCGTTTATTGCTCATACTTGGTGTGGTTTTTATTTAAGGTTTTAAATGGACAAGTTTATTACAGATTTGGAGCTGCCGCTACTTAATCCAATGTTGAGTCCAAGTTAAGGTGCTGGAACTTTCTTGGTATTGTCATTCGTCTAAATCTATAACAGCAAGATTTCAAAAACATTAATCATTCAATTAACCAGAAGTGGTACAATCCCAAAATTAAGTTAAATTGCAATATATAAAACTTTAATCTTAGAGTTTGTTTGGAATATAAAGTTCTAAAAAATTAGTTGTAGATACTCTTCGATAATTGTTGCTCACGCATGAGGTTAACACATTTAATTAATAATAATTCGGTGAAAAATTGTATGTTTTTTTATGTAAGCTATATAGAGAAATCAAAATGGAGTGGCACTGAAAAGTATCCAGATATTGAACTAGCAAATTTAAATGACTATGACAGTGCTGTCTCCTACATTGAAGAGCAATATGACCAACTCCTCTTATACAGGAATCATGATAGATTCCCAGATTATATTGAGCCCTCTATTATCACGAATGATTTAAGACTAATTGTCAAATTTAGAACCGCATTTAGCCAAACCGAATTTGAACTTTGGTGTGGATTAGAAGTAAAAAGGGAGAATAATCGTGAATATTTCAATAAAGGAATATCAGGAATAAAGGGTAGAAATGGAAAATTAATATATGAACATTTTCAGGCAATAATTCAGGGGGAAATTAGTAAAGCAGAAACTTACAAGGTTATTCATCCTGTTTATGATGAACAGTTAGGATATGTTGGTGAGGATGTTAATGACAAAGGTTGGCAGGTGACACCACAAAAAGTGGAACATCAAAAACCAGCTCATCTTAGCCCTGTCAATAATGAAAGTGATAGAATTATTTGGTGGACTTCTCTATCTCCTCTTTGGCGAAATATCTTTAAAAAGACATGTAACAAAGGTTTTTATCTCAATATTCCCACTAAAGAGGTTCTGAGTAAAATTTTCGATATGGAAGAATTTGACATCAGAAAAGGGTTTATAAGTGAATTAGGTGGTAGTTCTCACTGGCGTCACAAAGGTTTGGACATAACACCTTTGAGTTACCTAAAAAAGTTAAAAGTAGTCGACTTGCGAGACATGGAAGTTGTGAATGTAGAACAGATTGGAAATTTAATTAATCTCACTGAACTTAATTTGGAAGGAAACAATCTTAAATCCATAGAATTTTCAGGTTCTTTAACTGATTTGGCAGTACTCAATATTTCTAATAATTCAATCCAGAGTCTCCACGGTATTGAACGATGCTCAAAATTAAGAAAATTAAATTTTGCAAATAATAATGTTAGCAGTCTCTGGCCCTTATATAAATTACCGAATTTAAAAGAATTAAATTGTTCAAGGAATAAACTTAAAAATTTAATTCCACTGCCCTCTATTCAGAAGATAAGTGCTGGTAATAATCTACTTCAAAGAGAAGAGGTAGCTGAATTTATAGCTGCCAATAAATTTTCCCTTTCCTTAAATGATTTTCTCGACCCTTGGGATACCAAGAATTAGAACGAAAAACAAGTTTTGAGAAAACGCTATTGCAGCCTAATCCCGCTGTAGGGAAAGATTGTATAAAGACAACACCGACATAAATCCTTTAATTTTGAATAAATTTTTCAGGATGACTTGTTCCTCTTCTGCAGTAGCGGGAAAAATAAAGAATACCGAAGTTGAGTGATTTCTTTAACCTGTAGTAAGCGGCTCTTAAGACTTTTACTCAAATGGAAGAATTTAGAGCCTGCTTACTATGGTCTGATACTGTTCAGAAGTTAAGTAAGAATAGTCACTCCATCTCCCATAAGCTTCAAGTACATCATGAATGGGTGTTATTTGAGGGCCATAGACAAAAAGCTCTGCCTCATCCTCGTTTATAGCTTCAGCAATCGAATTAAGGTCGTCTAAATCCCATAAAAGGTTTGCTCCTGCACTACCCAAAAGAAAATACTTCTTTTCCATTCTTATCTTTAGATATAAATATTACTCTATACCTTTTTTTCTCGACAAATTAAGTTTGAATCGAATAGCTGGACCAGTCGGTAATGACATGGAGCAAAATTTTTTTTATTTTGACTGAGGACTTGTCTTCGACTTGGCAGTCTCAGCTTTTACAAAATTGACAAGTTTCATCTTTTCCTCTTCGCTCATAGAATCATATTCACAGGTAGGTTTCCTATTCTTGGCTGCCTGCTCTTTAAGATACTTTAGTCTTGCGGAATCAGGCACAATTGGCGCATTTTTGTCTATCCAACCCGTTGGTTCGTCCCCTGGAAAAACCTTGATGTTGAATCCAAACAATCCCTTGATTATTTGAATTGGTATAAGGAATATCAGAAATATCAAAACTAACGGCAACGACAAGAACATACCCACGTTGTTCAGTTCACCCACGAAGTTTCCCTTTGGTAACCTGGTTTGAGCTGAATTAACAGCATTCACCCATTTACTCGCTTCCAAACGGAAGCGTAAATTTGTAATGCTGGAATTATCGTTGGGCCTCCAATTAAAGAAAAGGTTAGTATTTTTATCATTATACATTGGCATGACTCACAGTTTTTACTTTGTTTACTCATACAAATAACTATAATTCAATATTATACACCAGTTTAATAGCTTAATTCTTTCTTAACAGCCAATAGTAATTATCAACAGTCTTCACAACTTAGATGGACTGTTGTTCCTTTTGTCCTGCACAGGGACCTTATAGCCGCTTTATTGTTCTTTTCTGTACCTAAAAGGTAGGTATGTGACGGTGTAACGCTGGGGAGGTTGATTGAAGTAATTTTGCAGAATAGCCTGGTGAAACTTCAATGATAACGGGAGGTGGAATGATTTGAGGCGGTTGGGAAAGGGTTAGAAAATGCAGCTTGCCAATCAAGTGGTGATTAAAAGCTACAACCTCAAAAAACTGGATATGATAAGAGTTACCCTACAACAGAGGCCCATCCTACTTCGTCATCGAAGTCAATAATAAAGGAGGCATTTCTATAGGTATAAACAGCTTTTTCAGCGTCTAAACAATTAACCCAAGAAGCTAACTGAAAAGCTTGAATCAATCCGCCAAAGGACCATCCCAGGAGGAAAGTAAATTTCTCCTGAGAAATTTAAAATGGTAAACTATGGATATAAATTTTATCCTTCATTTCTTTAACCTCAAAAGACAGTCGTGAATATCTGTGTGATTGGTCGTAAAAATTAAGGAAATAAGTTCTTTGATTAGAATTATTCAGTTCGTTTTCAATTTTATGTGTTAATTGTCCCTGAGAATTCTCTTCAGCACATTTCAACATAGACTTAAAAAAACAGTAAAACCTTATTTTATTCGGCATTCCCGTCAAAACATTTTTGGATAAGAGAAATGGAATAAATGGTTTTGGCTCATATAAAAAACAAGCTTTTATAAATTCCATTTTTATATTTTCAATGGATTTTACTGTATTTGGAATCTTACAAAAATTACTACTAGTATCTTCAGGCATGTGAATTAAACTTGGTATTAATTTTATTTAATTTTTCTATATCCGCCATATATTTTTTTGGTAATCCCTTTAAGTCTTAAACGAGCTCCTTCTTCAGGTTATATTGTCGCCAAACAATTCATTATCTTTTTTACTTATAATGAACTTCTTGCCTTTTGCTTCTATTTTTACTCTATCATTAAACCTTTGTCTTATAGTTTGAACAACATCACTCTTTTTGAGAGAATTCTCTTCATGGAATAATGGTGTAAATAATTTTTTTAATTCATTCAACCTATCTGTTTTAAGTTCAAAAATGTTTTTTTCTTCATCAAGCATATCTAGGAGCCTTTCAAGTATCTGTTTTTGCACTCCAGAATATTCATTTTTAAAAGGTAACTCCTTATTATCTACTTTCTCGATGACTTCAGTTTTCTCTTTTTCTTCAATCAATTTTAAATTTTCAGTCTTTTTTATTTCAATAGATGTTGGGTCGGGCTTATTAATTGAAGAAGATAAAGGTTCAAGTGTTGGATTTAGCTCAACTTGAGGTTTCTCAATATTATTTACTTTTTTAGATGGTTGAACTTTTTTCTTAAATATCTTTAAATCAACCAATTCGTATAAATCATCATAGAATTTTTTATATCCATAAAATGAGCCTGTTAAATATATTGCCAAGTTTAACTCGTTAACGAATTGTACATCTTTCCTTATTTCTCCAATTAATATCCCCGTAGCTGAATCTTTTATTGTATCACGCTCAGATAAATCACTTTTAAATTTTAAAAATATTGCAGAAGAAATATATTGCTTCAACCCATCAGATGTTAACTGCTCGGTGAATTTTATTACTTCATTGGACTCAGAAACAATTTGGGCAATTTGAATGAATGGTTTTTCCGATAACGTCTCTTTGTTGCTCTCTAGAAATTTATGAAAGCTACTGCCTTTAAACGAATGCTTACCTTTTGAATGAGCAAAAACTTCACCAGTATCATAAAAGAAACCCAAGTCTGAAGTAGGAAAAAATTCATAACGTTCGTACACTAACAAATGAACAAAAAAATCATCTTTGAACTCATTTGATTTAACACCTTTAATTCTTTTATTGTATGAAGATTCAATTATTTCATTTGGAATCAATGGTGCATATTCACTTTTAACTTGACATAAATTCCAAAAAGCCTTAGCACCTTTATATCTTTCTTGAATATCGATTTGCTCTTCTACACTGTGCACAATGTTTTCAAATCGAGCATCTTTAAATTCCAATTTAGTATCAAACTTCAATTGAAATGAATTTTTTGCTGCCTTAGTTAAAGGAATGATTTCTGTTACATATTCTATTTCCAACCAAACGTTGTCAACTAAAATATTCTCAAAACTTATTATCAAATATTCTTCATCTCCCACAAAATGAGGTAAATATAAAAATTCTTCGTAAATTTTTGAGTTGATTTCTTCTGTACTTCGATTTAATATATCTATTATCTTACTAGAAATCAAAGGTATTTTACCAAAGCGATAAAGCGAAGTAAATTCTTGTTTGGTTAAAATATATAAACTGTCCATTTCTAATTATTTAAAAATCAAAATCAACATCCGTGTTTTCATATTGATTTGATGATTTAAGGTTAATTCTCTGACAAGTTGATTCGAATTTTGAAACTAAATGGTGCAGATAACCTGAATAGGTAATAAAAAGATTCATTTTACTTCTAGTAATTGCAACCATAAATAATGTTTCTTCTCCCCTTTTGGAAATACTAGTATCATCAGAAAGAAATGGAAGAAAAACGTTGTCAAAATCCATCCCTTTAGCACTGTGGTATGTCATTAAAATTGTATTTCTATTTCGTTCAGCATTTTGAAATGAACCGTACGTATTGCCTACATATTCTATTTTTAAACCTTGTTTGCGGAAATGAGTGTTCAAGGAATTGTAATCTGGTTTTCCATAATTGTTTTCTTGTAAAGCCCAAGTAGATTTCCCGTTCTGTGTTAATAGACGATTTGCAAAATCAATTATGTAATCATGTTTTGGAAGTAATACGGCTGCCGAATAACCTTCTGAAGTTGCTTTTGAAGATTGCTCCCAAACATATTCCACTTCTTCATTTTCATCATATCCTTTACCCAACCTTACACTAACATCCTTTTTGGTCATATCTCTGTGGGAACCAAAAATATCCATATTCGGCAGTAGATTGGAAACAGCGTTCATTATTGACCGTGTAAGACGATAAATTCTGGTAAGAACGAAAGGTCTTGCATTAATAATATTACCGATTTCAGTAGTTGTAACCGTATCTTCGTAAATAGATTGATTCGAATCTCCCGCAACATAAACATGCTGGCTTCTTCGCTTCATTTGGGCGAGAACATCGGCTGGTAAATCTTGAACTTCATCACAAAAAATATAATCATAGTTCTCATGTCTTTTTTTGAATTGATGATATGTCATGACTGGTATTAAAGGCATTCCAAGTTCTGCCATTCCTGTTTTGAACATATCAATTAATGAGTGGGTATAAACAACGACACAAACTTTTGCTTCTGGATTACTATTCATTTTTTTTCTTAAGGCATGAATTAACATAACAGATTTGCCACTACCTGCAAAACCTTTAATCCAAATATTACCCCGTGTATTAATTTCATTGTCGACAAAATCTTTTTGGTCATCATCGAGTTTGTCATATTTTATCATCCAAGCCATATCTATTAGTTTTTTTGAAGTCCTTCTTCTTGTTTAAACTGGGTTAAATTATTTGAGTTATACATTTTCTCTAAATCTTCTTTTGGCTCACATTCATTAATATGTTCAGCATAATCTTTTTTGCCTAGAGCTCTTGCACAAGAAGAGAACCAACTATATTCCCATTTTGCCAATTTGTTGGCCGATTCAAATTTTTCTTGCCACCTATTAAAAGCTTCCCAAAGTAATTTTTCACCTTCTTTAATTTTTCCCTCCTGCTTAAATTCCTCACCTAAATTATATGCCACTGCATTGTCCGAAGGATTAATCTCTCTAGCCTTACTTAGATATTCTTTATATTTGTTTCTATCATTATGTTTGTATTGCATGGCAATATTAAAGGCTGTTGTAGAAGATGGTGATTTTTCCATAGCTCTCATATAAAACATGATAGCTTTATCCTTCTTTCCTGCATTGCTGTAATGCAATCCAATATTATTAAGACTTCCTTTCCCTGGGAACATTTCATCTATTTGCTCTAAAGTTTCGGCAGCTTTGTACTCCATTCCAATTTTCTGATACGCCTTGTATAAAGCTTGTAAAGCTAATAAAGTAGGTTCCCCGCCATTCCGTTCACATTCAAGATTAAAATCTCTTTCCGCTTTATATATAATTCTCTCCTCTGTAGTCATTTCCTTATTAGCAAACGGACTCAAAGGTTCTACCATTAATTTTTTATTCCCAGCAGAGGCTCTAATCAAAAGCATTTTGTCCGCATTAATTTCTATTTCTAGCTTAACGGATGTTGATTTTGGAAAACCATTTGAATCAGGATTGAACAATTTAATATTGTACAGAAGTTTATTTTTACTACCAACACAAATGGGAAGTTCAATTACCTCTTGGCCCTCTTTTTGAGGCGAAAGATTTTCAACTATTTTAATATCGGAGGGTATAACTGTACCTGCTTCAACGATTGAATCAACAATTTCTCTATATCCATCTTTGGTTATAAGCATTATGGGCTCACTAGTGATAGGTTGTATTAGATTTTTTCCGAAACCATTATAGATTAAAGAATGGATTGCTGCGCCAGAAGAAACATGAGCTTGCAAATCATCTGGCAATAAAATATCCGATTCAGGGAAATAACTACTTACAGCTTTCTGAATAAATGGATTTTTCGAACTACCTCCAATGAACAAGACATAATCAATATCCTCTCTATTAAGGTCGGCCTTTTTTAAAGCTGTTTTAATAGGTGTAAACACACTCACAAACTCAAATTCCCGTTCTATCCTTTTGGTTGGAAGGTTACTGTCCTCTTTTGTAAATAAGGAATTTATACCAGCAAATTCTTTATAACTCAATTTAGGTTCATCAATTCTCAGCGTTCCTTTTCTCGTTTCAATCTCGATACTATTTCCTAAGGAAATGAAGTCTTTTGTTAAAGCTAATTCAGATAAGGCTTTGCTTGTAGTTAGCAATGAAATATTTTCACTTAATTTTATTTTCAGTCGCTCTGCTGCTGCTAGTAATTTCGGTATAATTAATTCATTCAGTTCTCTAGTTCTAAAATCTTCAGGATTAAGCCCCGTTCCTTCTAATAATTGAGGTAATAATATGTCTACAGCAATTAGTTTGTCTATGTCGTTTCCTCCAAGTTTTTCAAATCTTGATATTGCAATATTTTTTGAATATATTCCATTATTATCTTTCCCTAATTCTAGTATTGAAATGTCACATGTCCCAGCCCCAAAGTCGAATACTAGTACATTTGGATAATAGTCTTGTGGTATTTTAAGATATTTACCTTCTGAAGACGACTTGGACACATAACTTAAAAATGCGGCATTTGGCTCATCAATAAGCGATTGTTTATTTATCATAAAACCATTACTTTCTAAACTATCAACCAAATCTCTTCGTTGGTTAGCTTCGAAAGATGCTGGAATACTGACTGCATACTGAATATTTGAAGATAAAGTATTGGTGTTTATATATCGTTCAATTTGAACTTTGAGATATTTGAAAAATATTTTAGAAGCGTCAGTTGGATTAAGAATAGTCAGTTTATTGTGATTTTTGCCAAGTTCACTATTTGGATATTTACAACCTACATCTTCTCCGAGCTCCATTTTAAAAGAATGCCATAGATTTTTCCCTTGTCTTAGTTTAAATTTTAATTGAGCTGCACCTTCGCCAACTAGAAGGTTGTTATTGAACCAAGCAATGACTGAAGGAACTTTATAAGATGAAAATATTGCACCATCAGACAATTTTTGATTCAATTCAATAGGTCGTACTATAAGTGGTTCATTGTCCTTACCTAAAACAGCGATACTGACAACAGTTGTAGAAGTACCGAAATCTATTCCGACAAAAGTTGTGTTTTGTATCGTAGCATTTTTTTCTGATAGTTTTCCAGCAGTTAAAACAGGAAGCAAATTTCTAATTGTAAGTATTGTACTCATATTTTTTAATTCTACGGAGAGCAGGGAAATTGGTATTTAGCCAGTTCAATTAAATGCACGATTTGAGGAATAATGAAATTCTAATAAATCATTTTTCAGGATTCTTTATGAATTCCTTTCCACAATAGGCAAAACATTGATGTTTTTTCTCTGGGAGTTAATTAGACCTTCCAACGGAAGGACTGTTTATGATTTGGGACATTTTAGGTTAGTTCAGTTTTTTAATAACAATCTGTAGGGGTTTAAATATAGAAAAAATTGATAATAATTTAACAAAAATTCTTAAAAGAAGTTAAATCAAGATTTTATTATTTAAATGAAAATTTTATCACCGTTCAATTTTCGGTTAAGACTGGGGATTACTTACGTTTAGAGAAGGAAAATATTAGAGCCAAAACCTGTAAAGGATAAAAAATACAATATCGAAATGGTGTTTAGATGTTGGGAAGCGAGATTTTATGAGGTGTGGTGTAGCTCAGTTTCAAACGACCTACAAATCTTGGCAGAAGCTGCTGAGGTATTTGAAAATAGTGATAAGATTATCAAACTCTTATTGATTTTCACTCCGTAAAATTCTCTTCGGAATAACTGTGTAACCATTATTATTTTCTTTTTCTCCAATTAAAGCGTTCTTCTATTGACAATTCAATAAGTCAATTATTTGACACTTAAATTGCTTTAAAATTCAGAAAACAGTTAGATTCGTGAGGAATATCATAACGGAAAGAAGAAAATTTGCATTTATTAGCATGTTGGCGAGAAAAAACCCAGGCAACTACTAATAGGTTAGACTATTAAAACTTCAACCAGAATACAATTTAGTTATATAGAAAATAAACAAAAACTTCCCAGCCAAAAAAGGATGGGCAAAGATATTTCAAAACTTTAAAATTTGTATAACATTTTAGAACAATGAACAAACTATGTCCGTAAAAATCAAAATCAAAGGAAATAAAGAAACTAACGAATTTAAAGACGCTATTGCTTTAAAAGAAATCTTTGAATCAGAATTCCGTGACGGACAAGTTAATGGAGAAATTTTAATAATTTGTAATGCGACTTTATTTGGTCAAGAAACAAAAGATATTGACCTAATTGCAATCGGCAAATTTGAAAGATTTAGCAAAAGATTAAAAGCAAAACATAAAACTTCAGAAGGAATAGCTGACCAAGAAATTCGAACAGTATTTATTAATGATTTCTGCTTTGTATTTGAAACAAAAAGACATAGAGCTACCGATATTAGATTAGATGGTCTAACCTTATCTGTAAAGTACAACGATAAACGTTCGGATGTAACAACTCAAAGTGAAAATCAAAAATATTCACTTACAAATTTTTTCAAAGACCGTATTAATTTTTCACCATACGTCTGTAACTTCATTTGGTTAAGAAATGTGAATTGGGATTCAATTAAAAATCTTTTAGGAGACAATACTAATATACACGATAAACATAATTATTTACCAAATACCTTCAGTGTATCATTCTTAATGCAACTAGCTTGTGTCCAATCAATTCCTTGGACACCAACTGATAAAAACTCAGGTAAATTAAAGGGTTATTCAGCATTTAATTCATTAAGAAGAAATCAAGAGTTCGATATCAACGAGGTTGATAGAATTTTTGATTTATTCAAAAAAGTAAAAGACGGTTCAGGAGAGTTAACAAGAAAAAAAATAGAAAAAATAACAAGTCAAATACTTAATGACCAACAATATGCAAAGGCAATAGGAGACAAACTCATTATAATATCAGGTAGAGCTGGAACTGGGAAAACCATAAAACTATTATCCATTGCGTGTGATTTAGCAACCCAACAAGGTGCGAGAAGTTTAATTTTGACGTACAATCATGCCTTAGTTAGTGATATTAAAAGAACTTTAGCCCTTGCCGAAATCCCTGACGGAATTGACGATTACACTGTAAATATTACAACTTTACATAAGTTCTTTTACGAAATAGTAATCGGTTTTGAAATTGGAGATAGTGTTCAGGAAAGCAAAAACAACAAAAAATTTATTCGGAATTTCATAGGTGATTACAAAAGTCATTTAGAAACTTTAAAAGAGTATTTAGATCTGAATTTAATAGGAGAAAAAGAGATTTCAGAATTGATGAAAACCAGGCATCAGCAAGTAGGTTGGGACTATTTGTTAATTGATGAAGCACAGGATTGGGGAGAATTAGAAAAAGAAATAATTTTCAAAATCTTTGGGAAAGAAAAAATAATTATTGCAGATGGGGTTGACCAGTTAATTCGTTCTCAGAATAAATGTAATTGGACAAGAGCATTGAAACCAAATTTTGATTTTAAAAAAACTCACGAAAAGAAGGGCTTAAGACAAAAAGTTAATCTTGTTAATTTCGTAAATAAATTTGCGGAAAAACTTAATATAAATTGGGAATTAGAATCTAAACAAGAATTGATTGGTGGTAAAGTGATAATTTCAACGAAAGGTTATTTTCTAGAATTACACCAAAGGCAATTTGAACTTGTTAAAATTAACGGTAATTCTGCTTATGAAATGATGTTTTTAGTTCCACCTGCATTAGTTGAGCGTTATCAAAAAATGGATGAATATAACCAACCTTATGAGGACAAAAGGTTTATAGACACAGACAAGTATAAAGAGAGAGGAATAAACTTTTGGGATGGCACTAGCAGAGTGTTACGAACTGAATATGTTGTTGACCTGAATGAACATAGACTTTTGCAATATGAATCCTGCAGAGGTCTTGAGGGATGGACTGTCGTAAATCTTGATTTCGACAAATTCATAGACTATAAAATGCAAACATTTGAGGAAGAAGAAACAAATGAACTGGCACTTGAATCTATTGAGGAAAAGAGAAGACGTTTTGTGTATTTATGGGCATTAATCCCACTCACAAGAGCAATAGACACTTTAGTAATAACATTGTCAAACCCAAATGGTTATATTGGAAAAGTATTGAGAGAGGTTTACGAAGAAAACCCTGATTTCGTTGAATGGATTGACTGAAATAAAAAATCTTGAAAGGAGATAAAGTAGTTGAGCTTAAGCTGCCAAAAGATTCCTCTTTTCCATAACTTTTTTAATCTTTGCTATAGTGGCTGTGCTTTTACCACATATTTCAGCAATGTCTCGATAAGTAAGACCCTTTTTTAGTTTCTGTACAATTAGGGGGTGTCTTTCTAATAATCTAGTGTCCGACTGCAAAGAACCAGGTTTCCGCCCTTTAAATTTTCCATTTGCCTGAGCAATTTTAATACCTTCCTGCGTCCTCTCCTTAATCCTATTTCGCTCCATTTGAGCTATACTGCCCATTACACTTATTACGATATTCGCAATAGGGTTCTCCCTTCCATCTATTAAAGTCTGAAATCCTTCTTTAAGTGATTGAACATTAATTTTATTCTCTGTAAATCTTTGAATGGTTTGTAAAATGTCAATAAGATTTCGGCCCAAGCGGTCTATGCTGTCAATGACAATAGTAACGTCACTCTTAAGAAATTCTTTTGAGGTTACAAGGTCAAAAAGCTTACTAGCTTCGGGACGTTCCATAAAAGGTACGTTGCCTTGTATTTTATCTGCAAAATGATATTCAGGTCGATAGGTTGGTAATTTTTTGAAATTTTCTATCTGTCGTTGAGCTGTCTGTCCAACTGTTGAAATTCGTGAATAGAAGAAGAAGTACATATGTCTAGATTTATCTAAACTACAAATTAATAATTTAGTTTTAGACTCCGAATTAAATTAAAACATATTTAACGTATTTCCTGCTGTGGCTGGATAGTTAATTGATTTGATAAATAAGCACAGTCTAAAATCAAAACAGGTTTCTATTAGTTCTAATTGATTAGCTGCTACCTGTTTCCTTACACCTTCTGTCTACTGAACAATTACTTCAGAGTTAGTTAAAGAAATCAAAAAAATGTAAATTCGTGAATAATACTATGCTAGTGATGTAGCTCATTAGTTTAGACCTATTACCTTAACATTTACAAATTTGGAAAACCAAATGAAAATATTTAATAAAAAGGAAAAGTTTAGAGCAAGACAAGTTTTCATTCCAGGAGGTCAGCCAACTTTGACTTATAATCCTCGAAAAAGATTAAAACTTGAAGAAACTTTAGAAGAAGCCAACGATTTTTTATGCAAGCTTGTTATGATGACAGGCTCTACAAAATCAGGAAAAACTGTTTTAACAAACAAAGTATTTCCAAAGTCGAATACTATATGGTTTGACGGAGGTTCATTTTCAACTGAAAACGATTTTTGGCTAGAAATTGTGCAACAGCTGGACTATTATGTGGACGAATCAGAATCAGTATCTAAGGATAGAACCACACAAGGGGCAGTAAAAGCAGGAGCAGAAAAACAATTGCTTTTATTTAAGGTAAAAGGAGAAGGCTCTGTTTCTCATTCTGCGAAAAAAGAAAAATCTCAGACCCAAAGTCGAAAGGGTAATCCTAAGACAATAGCTTTACAAGGACTGCGAGAAAGTAAAAAGCCGCTTATTATTGATGACTTTCATTACTTGCCAAGAGACCAACAAGCGCAGCTTGTTAGAGCGGTCAAATCACTAATTTTTGAAGGTTTACCCGTAATTTTCATAGCCATTCCTCATAGGCGTTTAGATGCTGTGAAGGTAGAACGAGAAATGACTGGGAGAATTGAAACTATAATGGTCCCACCATGGGAAAGAGATGAGTTATTGGAAATTCCCAGGACAGGATTTCCTCTATTAAACATAAACGTAGCGGATGAAATAATCGAAGACTTGGCGTCACAGGCAATAGGAAGTCCTCATTTGATGCAAGAATTTTGCCGTGAAATCTGCAACATGCATGAAATAAAAGAAACCCTAGAGGAAAAAAAACAAATTAATTATATTGATTCTTTTAAACTTTTTAGAAGTGTTGCTCAGAACACTGGTAAGGTAATCTTCGATAAATTAAGTAAAGGTCCAAGACAAAGAGCCGATAGGATGGAGAGAAAGTTAAGTAATGGTACGACCACTGATATATATGGCCTAGTGCTTCACGCTCTTGCACAATTAAGACCCGATTTAGATACAATTGAATATGAGACTTTGCGAGCTGCAATTAAAGATGTCAGTTCTGGTTCACAACCACAAGCACATGAGGTGACTAGGGTGCTGGACAAGATGTCACAAATTGCAGCTTCTGATGAATCATCAACACCTGTCATAGATTGGGAAAAAGATGAAAGAATTCTTCATATTACAGACCCATTCTTTGCATTCTATTTACGTTATGGAATAGATTAGATTCTTTTTTATTACAAGTATGAATTCATTACAGATATTCGTCAAATTCTTTAGCCATTTTCTCCGCAGAACAAGTAATTAAATTATTATCATTAATTTCCTCTAAACTTATAACCGCCTGTAATGAATTTTAAACTCATCCTTTTTTTTCTTCTAGTTTTCCTATCCTTAACATCAAATGGTCAAGATAGATGGCTGGCAACTGAGCAGGGTAATGCTTTTGATGGCTTATCGAGAATGGCACACAATACGGACCAAAATGGAGAAGTAGCTTTGACTATTTTAAATAAAGCAAACAAGACTAAAATAGAATTTAAAGACTTGGAAGATTTTTTCACTGGTGCTTTAGCACTCGTTGTTAACGTTGATAAAAATCCTACTAAAAAATTCTCGCCCGTTCGTAGATTGTTAATGAGTTTCGACCGAAAGCCTGATATATACTATGTTGATTTTGATGCTGACGAACAATATATTTCAATAAAGAATGCCATAACTTCCGACTTTTCTAAGTACCTGAACAGGTATGAAATAATCGACCTCCTTAAAAAGAATTCCGATGTACACTTTCGGTTAATTTATAAGGATGATACAAAAGAAGATTTCACAATATCGTTGATTAGTAGTTCAATTGCAATTGATAAAACTCTCAAACACAATTCTAATTATGGTATTGAGATAGTTCTAATTGCAAAGGCTTGGGCGGATGCATGGGACGACCTTTATCATTGGAAAATCTCAGATAATGTCAAGGAAGTTTTGGATAAGGAATATGGTCCCTATGCTTATCGCCTAGTGGATTTTATTTTTCTCAGTGACGACAAGCAAGAGTTGGAGATTTATTTGAAGTACGACATTGACGAACTTACCATACCTAGAGAGGTATTTTTAAAAGGTGCTTTAGATGGAGAGGGAAATCTTCTCCCAGACCCCAGCACGGTAAAAAAATGAGAAGAGGTCAAATTTAGCCTCTAATAAACCCCAACAAACATTTTAAAAATGGACAATCAACTAATCATTGGAGATAAATTTGAAGATGTAATACTGGAAACAATAATTGGAAAAGGTTCCTCCAGGCCGAGGGTCAGACCTGTAGAATATTTTGACTCCGAAATAAGAGTAGAATTTCCAGTTAAACTCAGGGAGGAAAATAGAATAGGAACACGATTTAAAGCTGATGTCAAAGTTTCGCAAAAAACTAGAGAAGGCAAGCCATTTGGACCACCATATCTTGTAGCAGACGTTAATACGATTCAGAAGTGCCCCAAGAAAATAGAATACAATAGCTTACTATCTCAACCCACTAGTTCATAGAACTTTCAATCTTGGACTAGGTTTATAGTGATAAGCAATCATAAAATTTACACTGCAAAAAAAATCAGATTGCCATTAGAGTTGAAGGAATACCTAAAGGATGGTAATACATGCATCATGTGCGCTGCACGTAAAAAACTTATAAGGATAACTCCTGAAGAGGTTGTTCGTCAGAATACAATTCAAAAACTTGTATCCGATTTTAATGTTCCCCATCGGATGATTGATGCAGAAGTCCCCCTCTCCTACTATGAAAAGGGTGCTCGTGGACGTGCAGATATTGTCGTATCGGGTGTTGCTAAGGATGATGATAGACCTATCCCACTCGTCCTTGTGGAATGCAAGGAACCCAATGTTCCTTTAACAGATAAAGTGGAATTCCAGATTCTGAGATACCATAGTATTCTACGGGCAAAAATTCTTTATTTAACCAACGGGCGAGATGAAGTTGTATACCATTATCTTTCTGAAGGGAACCGATATCAGCAACTAAATAAATTACCCAAGTATGAAGATTTATTAGATGATGATTATTATGAACCTAAGGAGTTGGAAGTTGTTGATTGGAAAAGACCATCTCATACTAACTTGGACAATAGCATTGTTGATGAGCTTCAAAGGGAAGGTTATATTGGGGAAGATTCAGATTCCCAGTATCATTCCCTATTAATAAATCTCTTAGGTTTAATTTTCGACCCCGATTCTCAAATTGAGAGTCTTGACCTTCCTTTTAGAAGATTAATAGAAGATGGCGGTATGCGATTTACGACCTTTGGCAATGCTTCAGGAGGAGGTTTCCCAGGAGATTACAGGTATTTAATTTTTGAACGTCATGATGGGGAAACACAAATATTAAGTTTTACTATAATGGGTAAGCTCAGTGCAGTAAACCATCCCTTGTATGGTAACAGCAAAGGTCACTCTTTATTCCTTTTCGCAGTTGATGATTATGAGAATAGTCATCTTTCCTTTGAATATGCCATTGATAGATTTGTAAACAAAGAAAACGAAACTTTTACCTTTTGGCACGATGGCACTCTCACTGTGGGCAAACGGGGACGAGTAAAGAATCAGGAAGTTATAGATTACATTAAAAGCCGTAGACCTGAATTAATAAGAGATGGAAAAGTTTACTTGGGTCAGGTGGACAATAGCAGGCAATTCGAATGGAACCAAAAAGGAGTTAAAAATCTAATATCAAATTTAATAACTTATTCTTTCCTTCGAAATGAGTTCAGAAACAGTAAGAAGTAACAAAACGGCTAATCATTGATGTGCAAATCGATATACACCTCATTGGTGTCTGGACATCGGCCTACATATTCCTCTCTAAAAAAGTCTCCAAAAAAAAATTGTATTTTTATCATTATATGCGTTCCAATTCGGGTGTTGAAATTTTGAACGGTTTGCAGCAGTTCCATCACTCATTTTTATCTCAAATTTAGATGAAAGTTAATATAAACAGACCCGTAAGATTCCATACTCCCACAGAGGGTGAGAGAGATTTAATATTCAACGTAATTAACTACAACGAAGTTACGGGTCGAGTAATAATAAAACCGACAAATTTAGAAGGATGGGGGTGAGGGATTACTTCCTACACAGTTAGTGGCACTATCAGATTTAGAAAATGTTTAAAGACCCAAATTTATTGTTCACGCACTATTGTCGAACAACGGACCCGTAAGTGTGACTTGTGTTTAATATTCACAAACATATCCGTCAGCTCTTTTTCTGACATCTTCAAGATTGACTTCTTCAATTGAAGGGGAATTTTCAATATCATAAACCCGATAAAGTTTATATTTTGATTTATCCTTCTCATATACCTCATATTCGTTTGAAGAAATATAAAATTGTTTAGAGTTGAAATCCTCTCTTGGGCGAGTAGTCGTTTTTACCTCGATATAAATTTCTTTACCAGTTTCGTCTATTGAAAGAACATCATAACCATAAGCCGATGATTCTAAGGCAACATGTTTTGGATATATTTGTGTAGGTAATCCAACCATCTTGAGCTTTTCCGATTCTTTTTTCATCACATAAATTTCACCTTTGGTACCAATTTCTGTGAGTCTTTCCGCCTGCTTAGCTCTTTGTTCAGGCGTCATGGGTTTTATCATTGGTATATTAGAGCCCTCTTTTTTTTCTATTCCACCCATTAGAAATATGAGCTGAGAAACAAAAAAGTCAATAGTGGAATTTTCAATAACATTAAAGTCGTTGGGAAAAACCTTTACAACTATTTGCGAAGTCTTGGCGTTCACAGGTATTCTTTGATACCATACTTCGGGTGCAACTATTTTGTCTTTTGAATAATATTTAAAACCCAAATCGTAGAGAAGAAAATATCTCTCTCGGAATTGGTCATTTAAGCTTATTGACATTGTAAGAGAAGTTGCGAGGTTCTTGAGTTGCTTCTCTAGCCTTATCTTTTCCTCTTTACTTTTACTGTGACTTGCTGCTCTACCGAAATAAAATCCCACATCAAGACAATTTTCTTTTGGATTCATCACAAAGCTAATTTGCGCTGCATATTGTTTGTTCCTCCCACCTTTAAAAATACCTGACCACATTCTTTTAAAAGTGGTTCCTCTTATTGCTATGTCATTTCCCGTAACAACACTAGTCTCGAAAGGACCATATGATTCAGAATATTTTGCAGAAAAGTAAGCTGCTAAATTTTTGAGCTTTAACTTTATTTTGTTTAACTCTTTCTTTTCTTCTTCACTGGCGTTAGATAATAATTGATTTCCTGAATATGTTCTTGCACTTAAGCTATTTACGAGCTTTAAGTCTTCATTTGTTATTGGATTCATTAAATATATTGTTATTCACTCTTGACAAAGCCGTTAATACTGTTTTTAAGAATAAGGGTCTCTAATACTATAACTAAAAAATGATGGCCGCCATTATGTTTCAGTTCTAAAGTACTTCTTTATTTCTTCCATAACAACGGGATAGATAAAGACATACCCGTTACTCTCATAAAAGACTTTCCCATGGGCATTTCCTCCATCAGTTTTTAAGGAATTAAAATGACCATCCAGGGTTACCTCACTTAATCCGTGTTCTCTAGCACATTTGTATTTTAATCTGTCCCAGGTCACATTTCCTGTGCGTGAAAGTTCTAGGTATGCCTTTATAAATTTATGATTTGCTTGGTGCTCTCTTTTAGCCCATAACTTAATTCTACCGATTTTTCGAAACTCCCCATTTCCAGTAACATTAACTCCTCTATGGACAAAGCTCCTTTTCTTGGAGGCAAAAGGATTATCTCTGTCATACTCTCTATGACAATCACTACAGAGAAACCTGAAGGTTTTTTCTATAGGAATATGTTCATCAATAATTTTTGATTCTATTTTGGACAATTCTCCCATTATAGTCCCATCATCAATGGTAAATTCTTGAAGAACCTTTTCTATAATTCTTCTTCTGCCTTTGCCATGAACATGAGCGGACTCCAATACCCTTACGTTATTACATGATTCACAAATACCCTCCCTATCTTTTTTCAGGCTACGGGTGATGGCATTAACTCTGTTTCTTATAAAAGGTCCAATAAATCGATGATACTCTTGAATGGTGCATCTAATTTCAGCCATAATTTAATTATTTGTTGGTCAGCAGTCTTTCTAAATTAGCAATAAATTTATATTATGTAGGAGATAATGAACCCTAATTAGGCGGGACAGCAATAATTTCATCTAAGTAAGTTTTATACATGATATCTAATCGGGAGCAGCGTAGTAAAAACATGAGAGCAGTTAAATCTTCTGGTTCAAAAATTGAAAGAAGATTGGCATTGGCGTTATGGGAGCGGGGACATCGATACCGCAAAAATGACAAATCGGTCTACGGCAAACCTGACTTGACCTTCAAAGGATTAAAAATTGCAATTTTTGTGGATAGCGAATTCTGGCACGGCAAGGATTGGGAAAGTACAAAATATAATATCAAGTCAAATATTGAATTCTGGCATAAAAAAATTAAAAGAAATATAGAGAGAGACAAAGAGGTGAACAGATATTTGGAGCAAAACGGTTGGTGTGTTTTGAGATTTTGGGGTAAGGAGATAAACAAAGATTTGTTACATTGCGTCTCCAAAGTTGAGGACAAAATAAATGAAGCTAGAAGAAACAATAACACTTGAAAATCTTAAAGAAAAGGATTTTAGAAACAAAATAAATGGCTCTTATGCTTACGATGAATCAGCTTTGACTCATTATTTGCACAATTTAGGCAATGGAATTGCTGACCATTATCGTCCAGGTGCTTTAAGTGCAATAAGAAGATATATGGAATTCAAAACAGGAGAAGAAATCAATGCCTCTTCTACTGAAAAAATTCTAAGAGGTTTAACCCATCATCAAATAGAAGTGCCTTTTCCCGCACCAGAGAACCCTGCATTTACATTCATTGATTTATTTGCTGGCATTGGAGGTTTTAGAATGGCACTTCAGAACCTAGGTGGCAAATGTGTTTTCACCAGTGAATGGGATAAATACTCCCAACTGACTTATGAAACAAACTTTGGTGAGCGACCTTTCGGGGACATTACCGAAAGGGCTACTAAGGATTATATTCCCGATGGTTTCAATGTTCTTTGCGCAGGTTTTCCTTGTCAAGCTTTTAGCATCGCTGGAAAAAGAGGTGGATTTGAAGATACAAGAGGGACATTATTCTTTGATGTTGCCGAAATAATTGCCGATAAACGTCCTGAGGCAATTTTCTTAGAAAATGTTAAAGGGCTACGCAATCATGATAAAGGTAAAACATTAGCTACCATATTGAATACCTTAAGAGATGATTTGGGATATTTTGTTCCAGAACCAAAAATTTTAAATGCAAAACATTTTGGAGTTCCTCAAAATAGAGAAAGAATTTTTATAGTTGGTTTTGCAAATGAAGCTGATTACGAACGGTTCGCATATCCTGAGGGAGAAAAAAATATTCAACCTGCCATAGAAGATATTCTAGAGGAGCAGGAAGTAAGTGTTAAATATTATCTGTCAAACACTTATCTGGATACATTAAAAAAACACCGAGCACGTCACGAAGGAAAAGGTAACGGTTTTGGATTTGAAGTTATACCCAATGACGGTACCGCAAATGCTGTTGTATGTGGAGGTATGGGACGTGAGCGAAATTTAGTTGAGGACCATCGTATTTCTGATTACAAGCCAGTGACAAAAATTAAGGGTGAGGTTAACAGAGAAGGAATTAGAAAAATGACTCCGAGGGAATGGGCTAGGTTACAAGGATTCCCCGATGCATTTCAGATTCCAGTAAGTGACGTCCAGGCATACAAACAATTTGGAAATTCAGTAGCTGTTCCCGCCATTCAGGCAACGGCATTACAAATTTCAAGAGCTATAGGAGTCAATCATGAATAAAGGAGAATGGAGTGAAGCCTATGTGCTATTAAAGTTGTTAGCAGATGGCAAATTATTTCTGGGAGATGAGAATTATGAAAAAATTCCCGATGTAGTTTATCCAATTTTAAAACTGATAAAAGAGGAGCAGAATAGGATTCTTGAATTTTCATTTCTCAACGATTTGGTGGTTATTGACACCAATGGACAATCCTTCAAGAAACCAGTAGCCGATTTCATAACAAATGCGAAATTGTGTTTCAACAAAATTTCAGCACATCGTAAAGGGTCTCTTATAATACCTGAAATTACAACCTTTTTAAATTCTTTCTATGCCTCACATTCAACAGCTAGGTCGAAGCATAAACAAGATATAACTGTTCAGATTCAAGACCCCAAAACTTTTTTGTCACCTGTTCTCGGCTTCAGCATCAAATCTCAGCTGGGCAGACCATCCACATTGCTGAATGCTAGCGGGGCAACAAATTTTGTCTATAATCTTCAAGGCAGACAATTTTCGGAACGGGAAATTCAGGGAATCAACAATACCCGCTCATTTTCTGAAAAACTTGATATAATTCAGGAACTTGGTGGCAAGCTAAGGTTTGAAACAGTTGACAACGAAATTTTTAAAACAAATCTTCAAACAGTTGATACGCATTTTGATAAGATATTATCAGAGATAGTTTTGACATACTACGGTAATTCGAATCCAGACTATAAAACAATACCATACCTAATTTCCGTCATAAGTAAAAATAACCCCTTAGGTTATAATTTGTCCTTGAATCCCAACATGTACAAGATGATGATAAAGAAGTTTTTAGTCGATTATGCATTAGGCATGAGAGCTGCGGAAGTATGGCAGCGAGAGTATCAGGCAACGGGAGGATATTTAATTGTAAGACAGGACGGAGAAGTCATTTGTTACCACTTCTATTTCGCTAAACAATTTGAAGAATATCTTTTTCAAAACACAAAACTTGATACCCCAAGCAGTTCTAGACATGGTTTCGGAAATATTTATAAAGACCACGATGGTGAAATGAAATTTAAATTAAATCTCCAAATCAGGTTCATTAAATAATTGAATATTTATCTCTTGATGTTTATATAGTAGGACTTTGGGTCACTCTTTGTCGGCCTTAAATATCTAATTATTAATCCATCTTCCCGAAGATACCTTAAAGCTCTTTCCCAGTCTCTAACCCTTGCAATAGTTTGAAGGTGTGCAGTCTCAACTTTAGTATTGGGTTTTTGGGTGAAGAACACCTTTAGTCTTCCTCTAGCACTCGTTTCTTTTTCAATCAACTTCATTAATTCAGGGTCAAATTCATCTTTGTAGAACGCTTTTTTACCAAGGTTGCATTTTTCACATAGCATCCAAAGGTTATTTTCATCATTTGTTCCACCCCAATCAACGGGAACAATATGGTCGACATGTAATTTTACTCCATCCCGTGGTGTTTTCCCGCAATTCTGGCAAGTATGATTGTCCCTGTTCCCTATTTTATAGCGGAGTTTAGCTGAAAGTGATTTCCGTACAGATGGCTGAAGTTTATGGGCTACATCGGTTATCAGGTAAGATTTATTCTCTGGAACGTAAACGAAATCAATGGAACCATCTTCTTTTAAAAACCGAAAGCTTCTTTCCCAGGATTCTTTTCCCGCAGCATCTCTTAGCTGTTCTCTACTATATAAACCAGAGCCATTGGTCTGAAGAAAATAGAATAAGTTTTTTTTCGCACTCATTATAGGTCCTTAAAAAGTTCTTCAAGAGATAGACCGAACTGCTTTGATAGAGAAAAGATGTTTTGTAGTGAAATATTTCTTTCTCCTCTTTCCACCATACCGATGTAAGTTCTATGAAATCCAGTGAGTTCAGCCAGTTTCTCCTGTGACCAACCTTTCTTTACCCTTAGTGCCTTCACTCTCTGACCTAGTCTCTCTTGGATAGTAATTTCCATATGCCAAAGAACCGTTAAAATCCATCACAGGTCTACATACAATAAGTATCTTTTAAAGAGAAAATGGAGTTGGGAAAGAATTCCTAACGGAGAAATTGGATTTGATTGATTTCAAAATTGCCACAGTACACTAATGTGTAGGCAACCCACTCTCCTGGGTAGCGGGGGACCTCCTCCTTTCCCCTTGCTTTACCCCTGGGTGGCGGTACCCCCTCTTAGAGTTCCTGGCTGGGCATTTGAAGAAAATCACCTGCAGGTTGGCTAAAAAAAATTTCCAGCTATTCGGGATGGTCAAATTTTCAATGTGACCTGCTAAAAAAAATTGTGTAATTGCCATTCTGGAATGTCCCAATAGCTTACTCACAACTTTCATTGGAACATCATTTAGAAGCAGCACAGTGGTAGCAAATGTCCTCCTGGCAATATGATGAGTTAGGTTTATTTTGTTTCCTAAACTGACCTAGTCTTACACAAACCTTTACGAATTTTATCTAACTTACGTTAGTGAGAGTAATAGAATAAGTAAATTGACTTTATAATGGAGAATCCCTTTGAATTAATTTTAAAAAAATTAGAAAGTATAGAGAAGCAAATAGTTAACCTTCAGGACCAGCAGAGAGAAAAAGCTGGAGATAAACTTATGGACATCGATGAACTTACAAAGTATATTTATTATAAAAAATCCTCTATCTATGGCCTTGTTCAAGATAAGAAAATACCCTATTTTAAAGCTGCTGGTAGGTTACATTTTAGAAAGAATGATATTGACAAATGGTTAAATGAAAGTAGACGTCCTACCACAAGGGAATTGGAAAAAAGAGCTAATAAATATATTCTACCTGATTAAAATCTTCGGTTCTGGTGTAAGTATTCAGCTGCTTTTGACTTTGCTGAAGCTGGAGTAACTGTTACCGCTGGATTTTCACCTTTCTTTAACCACTCTAACAGAGCAGTTCGGGAAAAGAGCAACTTCTTTCCCTGTTTGAAATATGGTATCTCGTTTCGATGGGTTTTCCCGTAGATTGTTGCCGTACTTAGGTCGAGAAGCTTTGCAGCCTGTTTGGCGTTCAGAATATCCTCTTGCTTGTCTTCCTCAGCGTCTTTCTTTATGAGCTGGTAAAGTTCTGCAGCAAGTTTTTTAAGGTCGTCACTGGTGATTAAATTTATATCTGTCATAATACTAATTTTAGATTATTATTTCTTTGAAGTTTAAGAGCAAAAGGAAGTTCAAGGATGCACTGTATAGAGGTGGGTAACCTATAAACGGTCTATGAGCGTTTCTTAGGTTAAAACAATTTGAGTGGCTTGTTTTAGTTTTATTAGGTTGTCTTGTTACTTGCCAATACAAAAATTCGCAAAAATATTACCCAGCAAATCATCATTGGTAATTTCACCTGTGATTTCTCCAAAATAATGCAGTGCCTCTCGAATGTCAATTGCTAACAAGTCCCCTGAAAGGTTATGGTTCAGACCATCCTGCACCTTGTTAATCTCTTCTAAGGCACTGAGTAGGGCGTTATAGTGGCGGGTATTCGTAACAATCGTATTGTTATTCCTCAGTTCACCAGTATTCACAAATTGGAGAAGTTTCTGCTGGAGCTCTTCTACACCTTTACCTGTCTTAGCAGAAAGGACTTTAAGACCTTCTATTTGATTCTGTAAGGCGTCTATTTCTTCTGCTGTAAGTTGGTCTATTTTGTTCGCTAGAACTAGTAAAGGCTTTTGTGGAAATTGATTTTTAATCTTTTCAATCTCTACTTTAAGTTGTCCCACATTTACCCTCTTTCTCTGATTGTTGATTTCTGAAGATTTGAGGTCTCCATGCTGAAGTTGAGAAGCATCGAAAAGGTATAGAACTACCTGTGCCTGGCTAATCTTTTCAAAAGTTCTTTTTATACCGATATTTTCTACTACATCTTCTGTTTTGCGGATACCTGCCGTATCTATAAAACGGAAGCCTACACCATCTATGGATATTTCATCTTCTATGGTATCACGAGTGGTTCCTGCTACCTCTGAAACAATAGCTCTTTCTTCATTCAGTAGTGCATTTAGCAGAGTTGATTTACCAACGTTGGGTTCACCGACAATTGCAACAGGTATTCCATTTTTAAGTACATTACCTACTGCAAAAGAATCTATAAGTCTTTTTAGAACCTGTTGTATCTTAGCTATCAGGTTTTTAAAATCTTCCCGATTAGCAAATTCAACATCTTCTTCGGCAAAATCTAATTCAAGCTCGATTAGAGAAGCAAAGTTTAACAACTCCTGCCGTAACTCTTGGATTTCTTTGGAAAAGCCTCCACGCATTTGTTGCATAGCCATCTGGTGAGAAGCTTGGTTTTCAGACGATATTAAATCTGCAATAGCTTCTGCTTGACTTAAGTCCATTTTACCATTTAAGAATGCCCTCAAAGTAAATTCACCTGCTTCTGCAGAACGACATCCCTTCCTGACGAATAGTTGAATAATCTCCTGCTGAATATACGGACTTCCGTGACAAGAAATTTCAATAGTATTCTCTCCCGTGTAGGACTTTGGACCATGAAAAACTGAAACCAGCACCTCATCAATAATGCGCTCACCATCCACAATATTTCCCAAGTGAAGAGTATGCGAGTGTTGTTCCCGCAAATCTTTATTATTCTTACTTATAAAAACAGGTGTTGCTAAATCAATAGCTTTTGGACCTGATATTCTTATTACAGCAATAGCTCCCGCTCCCGAAGGAGTGGCTAGAGCTATAATGTTGTCATTCAGTTTCATGTTGCAAAGATATTAATTGCATAAGGAATATCGACTTGTGTACAGAGCTATTTAGTCAGGATGAATTGGAATTTGGGTGATTACGGAGGTAAATGGATTATTGACCCCAACTCTGTAACCGAGATTGGTTGTATCCATACCGCCCAAGGACTTGAAGTGGATTACATCGGAGTCATCATTGGAGATGATTTAATTGTTCGTGATGGAGAAGTGCTGGTTGACCCTTCTAAACGAGCTAAGGATGATAGGTCCATCTTCGGTTGGAAGAAAATGAAGAAGGAAAACCCATACGAGGCGAAACCACTTCTAAAAGCTATTATCAAGAACACTTACAGAACCTTGATGACTAGAGGCATGAAAGGCTGCTATGTTTACTGTACCAACAAAGAAACTGCTGAATACCTTAAACAGGTCAGTAGAAGTTAACCATGCGAGAGACACTAATGTGTTAAGCAATTCTCCCCCCTGGGTAGCGGGGAGGCCCTGCTATACCCCTGGGTGACGGTAACCCCTCTTGGAGCTCCTGGCTGGGCATTTCAAGCAAATCACATGCAGGTTGGCTCGAAAAATTTCCAGCCATTCGGGATGT
This sequence comes from Salinimicrobium xinjiangense DSM 19287, assembly GCF_000423585.1. Classification (GTDB taxonomy): domain Bacteria; phylum Bacteroidota; class Bacteroidia; order Flavobacteriales; family Flavobacteriaceae; genus Salinimicrobium; species Salinimicrobium xinjiangense. Next base: position 8,680 of record NZ_AUIG01000001.1, on the reverse strand, counting down.
TCAAATTTTCACTTTAGCCTGCTTAAAAAAAATTTTACAATTTTGTTGGGCATTAAATTTTCATGTACTTGTCAAGAATCTCCCCCTGTCGAAATGAGGTTAAGTTGATAATCTTATTAGAAACGACACAGTAGGTCAATTCTACATAAAATGAGGAAAGACCGAACAAGAGATACCTGTGGTTTCCCGTCATTACCAGTTCAATAAAATCGCCCTCTGTATGCACCAACGAATGTTGCTGTTTTTCAGGGAGGCGTTTGTATTCATATAGAGTAATCTTCATGAGCTAATGTCTGTAAAATCAATCTAACCAGAGCCTGAGGTGTTCAACCTTCCATGTTGTATCCGACCTGCGGTAGATATCTAAAATCTCAATTTTTTTCTGGTTGGGTATTATTACAGTCACTAGGTTTTCTTTGTTTCGGCTACTACACAAAAACCGAACATCCTCTAAACCATCCTTCTTCTCAAGTATATCGTAGACCTCGAATAACTTTCCATCGTCCATTGTGGTCGTAAGGGTAATATTTTCAGAGTTGATTTCAAGAGTGCGTTCTATATCCTCAAATGTGGTGGGTATTGATTCAGGGTTGTGCTGAGTCAATGGAGAAGTGAATGTTGTCTGGCCAATAACTAGTGCAGGGGACAGCATTAAAATCCATATAATAATCCGAATAAATTCCATATCAAAAGATAAAGATTTTATTTTTTAGGAAAACTGTTTTAAACAAAAAACGAGTTAGGAACGGAATAATCCTTTGATGTCCTAACCCGTTCTGTGTTAATTTCAAAAGGAGAGGGAGAATCCGAAGTAGGTATCTAAAAGTTGCCTTTTTATTATTTCCAATTTCCTTATAAAAATTTATCTATTCTAATTGACTCAAATAATGAACAAGATGCGAGGAACATGTTCTAAGATAAGATTGGGATACAGAAATCAGGCTTTTATCTTCTTTATAGTTCCACCAATATGTCTTCCTTTTCTCTGTTACCAAAATATCAGGAACCTGATTAGCAATTTTGATTTTTGTTCCCAAGTATTTTTTCAAATAAACTTTGTTGTACTTTAAACTGGCGTCTAAGAGATAGTTAGTTCCATCTAATGATGCTTCACACCAGGTGTGGTACATCCCGATATTTCTACTAGAGGGTTTACTCTTACCGTATATAATTTCTTTGCCATGTTTGTCTCGCAAAGTAAGGCTTCCTGTAACATCTCTTGCCGATATGCCGATGGTTCTTAGATATTCAGCAATACATGGTCCTGCTAAGTAACAGGTGCCATAAGGGTTTAAATTAGTGGCTTCTAGTTTTGACTGATATTTCTGTAGTATTAAAAACAATTCTTCCATTTTTGTCTTTTTTGATTGTTTGTAGTAATAGGGTAGATTTCAAAGGGGTAGTTGAGTTAAGCGACCACCTATGACTGACCCAGAAGGTTGTTCTGCAAAACAATGTACTTAAGGTAAGTTTTGCCTCTCTACTGAGAACAACCTTTAGAAAGGCATTTGAAGGAGTCTACTTATTCTCGGCTAAAACCACCACTTCCTTAAAATTCATCCATTCATTATATTCAACCCAGTACAGTGAATAATACACAAAAACAGCATCGTTAGGTCTAAAATCTCCTGTGGTATCAAATTTTGGCTCACCCACAAAGATGTACTCTTCTTTTTCAAATGGTCCAGGCATAAAGTGAATAGAATTTCTGTCAATAGTATTTCCTATGTCTACTTTTATTCTCGTATGACCTTCTCTGTCCCCGTGCGTAATTGCCAGTTGAACGATTAATGGTCTTAGTTCATTTAATATGCGGGTTAATATTTCTGGTGTCATAATTCAATTATTTAAAATTTTATTTTAATTTTTATGTCAAAGGATAATTGGTGGTTACGGAGGTTCTTTATTGTTTTTAAATGTTGTATTCAGAATCTGGATTCTATCTTTAAATTCTGAGTAATATTTCTGTACAGTGTTATAACTTTTACCTGATTGTTCAGCCAATTTTTTTTGATTTATTACTCCACATTCTTCAAAGTTCCATCTGTCAATTGCCTCTTTTATTTCTCTCTTGGATTTTTCAACTCTTTCTTTATTGATTTTGGACATCATGAGCTGTCGTTTTTCCTTCGATGTTAGCTCCTCACTTTCATCAAAAAAGAATCTTCTGGGGTAATTGGCCTTGGGCTCTAATTCTTCAGGTGGTATCTCACTAATATTTTTTATAATTCGGTTGAGTTCTACCTCTGGAAGGGGAGGGCTACAGAATCTATTCTGTCCCTCTAGAAAATTTTTTAATTCATAATAACCTATGTGTGGATTTAGAGCACGAAATTGAAAACCTTTAGCGTTGAGAAAGGAGTATCTTTTTCCTTCAGGGGTGCGGAAAGAATGGTAAATTTTGGACAGCAGAATTTTGGACCCGTTGTCGAACATTTTTGCATCCTGGAAATCCAGTTGCGACACAAATTCTTGAACGTTATCCCATCTTGTGGGACCAGAATGCCCCAAGACATTCTTAACTCTACTTGTTTTTTGATTTTCCTTACTGTAATGGGGTATTTTAGAAGGTTCTTCTATAGCTTTCCAAATCTTTGAACTTGGATTTTTATATATTTCTTCATCAAAAGAAAGCACATTAATTTGAGTGGCTTTATTTGCATTTGTATCAACATTTAACTTTAATTCTTCTCCTAGTAAAGTGTAGTTGTAAGAAAAATTTTCTTTAGTTATTCCTTCTACTTTAACAAGAAGCCCTCTTCCTAAATCAGATAAGGATGACCATGTAGCATGTATTAATGGATGTTGAAAATCCAATTCTTTTTCATAGTCGATATCTAAAAAGATATAACCTGTGCTTTCAAGAATGTTTGCATTTTTTCTTGTTTCTTTAAAAGTGAAATTGTGAGCGTAAGCTGGTATTTTACTCTTTTTAATTTCATCATATTTCCTTTTGTTCCCATTACGCAATGCTTTTCTAGCCTTTAGGATATAATGAAGAAATTCATTTCCATTCTGAATTATGTTCAGAAATTCTTCAGTAGTGGAATTTCCTTGAATTTTGCTGCTTTGACGGATGGATTTAAAAACATTAATCATATCCTTAATGACTTGCATTTTTCTTCAGCATTTTGTCCACTTCAATAATTGGATACAAATAAATTTCTCCCAGAATAGTGTATGGAAGTATACCCTCTTCTCTATATTTTATGATGGTATTTGAGCTAACACCAAAAAGTATCTTTAGGTCCTTGTTGCGGTAATACTTTTTTCCAGAGTGATTATCTCTGGTTTCTAACTTCTCTAATATTTTTAGTAATAGATTTTGAAGTTGTTCTGTGGTAAATTCTGTCGTCATCATGAGTTTTTAACATTGTAGTTGCAAATGTCTCACGAGGAAAAAGGAAAAGCTAAGGATTCCCAAGGATTCCCTATACCGTTTTAGGATTTCAAGTAAAAGGGATGATAAAGTTCACTTTTATAATAAATGAACATTTCGGGTGGTAATCGGGGTTAAGTAGCATGCGACCTTGTGTAATGTTCAAAAATGTTTTATATCTGCTATTATTGAACTTAATTTTACTGTTATGACTGGTAGTACTTATTTGGATTTTGATGCAGCCCAAGGGAAAGGAATGAAATTTATTAGGTCAGATGAGAATCCAAATTTTGGCTTACTTATTATATGTGGAATTAACCTGGGTTTGCGTATATCGGATTTACTACAATTGACCAATGGGGATTTATTGCAACCACAAATAAATATTAGAGAAAAGAAAACAGGAAAACCCCGCACGCCGACCGTTAATGAGAATATTAAACGGGCAATGCATTATTTTACTAATGAAAATCCCAATTTCAAAGCAATTAGAAGTCAGAAGAGTTTTCCATACAGTACCAAACACCTTAATAGATTAATGAAGCAATATTTTTCGGGTAAGGATATTAGCAGCCATTCCCTACGAAAAACTTTCGGTCGTAGGGTTTGGGACATCCACGTGCAAAGTGAAAACGCCCTGATGTATCTCAGTGAATGGTTTAATCACACCTCCATGGGTTTGACAAGGAAATATTTAGGTATTAGAGCAGAAGAGCTTCACGATATCTATATAAATCTTTGATTTCCTTTCTTTTAAAATCACTTTTTATTAAACATTAATATTATGATTAATTATGATGAAACGCTGGTTCGACAATATGAGACTTTTATTCGAGATGTAATAAATGATGCTAAAAATACTGAAAGTTTTAAAAAAGGTGCGAAGTTATCGTTTCGAGATAAGGCAAAAAAAAGATTTAAGTTTTCAGAAGAAAAAAATTGGGAATTTCTGACCACTAGTTTAGATACAATTGGAGATTCCCAATTTGCAATAGTGGATTTTTTAAATTTTGGGTTGGTCAACGGTAAAAGCTTTAATACAGGAGAACGGTATCTTAGGCTCTATGGTGTTTTAAGTGCTAATTATATTCAACAACAGTCAATTAAGGAATTGGCAAACATTTTTAAGATTGATAAATATCAAGAAATGGATATCTATTTCCGTAATTCACGTGCAACTAGATTAAGACACTATTTATCGGCTCACCCAGTAAATTACTCCGATAATAAAACTAAATATAGTTTTAAAGTTGACAGGGGTTCTTTGGAGGAACAGGGTTTAATTGTTATAAGAAATACAGAACTGGGCACTGAGGAGTTTAATCTTTTTGAAATTATAAGGGCTGAGCAATTAATCGCAGAGAATTACATAAAATTAATTGGTATGAAAATCGTAAAAACCTTATTTAAAACTTCAGAAACTGTTGAATCCAAACTATTAAAACAACTCAACTCTTTACATAATTAACTAATCTATTTATGCAAGAAATCTTTCCAACCTTTCCATCCGTTCTCTGCGTAAATTTTATCAGGTGCACCTGGAATATTATCTGGCCTGGAACCAGATTTGCAATACTCTCTCCATTCTCTATTATTTTTTAAATTTAGTGCACCAATAATTTTCTTGGCATCTTGAAAAGGTATAAAATCTTTTCTGTTATCTGGTTTATCAGTTCCTAACCAATCTCTTAATCCCTTCCAACCATCATTTTTGTAAACTCTTGCTGGTTTACTGGGTATATCATCAGGTCTTTCCTCACTTTTACAGTAAGCCTGCCATTCTTTTTGGTCTTTCAATTTGAGCTTCTGCACATATTTTTGAGCTTCTTCAAAGGTGCGGTATAACCTATTATGATTGGAAAGATTATTTGTTCCTAAGAAATCTCCCCAGTCTATCCAACCTTCATTTTTATAAACTATGTTTGGGTTACTAGGTAATTTCTCTGGTCTTTGCCCAGAGGTTCGGAATTTCTCCCAGTCTAAAACGTTTCCGAAATTTAGAGATTGAACAAAGTTTCTAGCCTCTTTAAATTCCCAGTACTCTCTAAATTTTGTTGCCACAACTCCTGTTCCTAGCCAATCGCCAATTCCCCTCCATCCTTCATCTTTATAAACTTGCTCTGGAGTACCAGGAATATCCTCAGGTTTTTTTCTCGAACTTCTGTAATTGTACCAATCCTTTTGTCCTTTTAAACCCAAGGATTGAACAAAAGCCCTTGCTTCTTGAAATGGTTTATAAACTTTCAAATGGGTAGCAATATTACCAGTGCCTAACCAATCACCATATCCTTTCCATCCCATATTTTCATAAACCTTTTCAGGTGAACTTGGTATGTTGTTTGGTTTTTTTCCAGTTTTACAATAATTACTCCATTGTTTTTGGCCTTTAATATTTAAGTCGTGAACATACTCCCTTGCCTTTTCATAAGGTAGATATTCTCCTGTGAAGCCAATTTTAGTTCCTAGCCAGTCACCATACCCTATCCAACCTTTTTCTTTATAAACATGATTGGCATTTCGAGGAATATCAAAAGGTTTTTCGCCTGACTGGCAGTAGTTATGCCACTCTTCAACTTTAGTCAATTTCAACTGATGAACAAACTCTCTGGCCTCCTCAAAAGTCCTATATTCGATTTCTCTAGTTGCAACATTGCCTGTTCCCAGCCAATCCCCCAAATTTATCCAACCTTTATCTTGATATACTACATCTGGTGTTTTTGGAATGTCGAATGGTTTTTTTCCAGACAAACAGTATTCTTTCCATTCATTTTGGTTTATTATTCCAAGACTTCGAACGTAATTCCTAGCCTCCTCAAAGGGCATCCAATTAAGGCGAGATAACCTTTCCCATATTCTAACATCAAGTTCTTTAAGAATATCATCTTCATTTAAATTTTCCAAAAAAACTTCAAAATTGAATTGCTCTGAAAATTCTTTGTTTTTATACGATTCCGAACCTTTATTTTTTTCCCTAAAATATTCAACGATACGTTCGTCATTTCCTGCTAAGCCTCTTACTATGGTAAGAATATCGTTGAAGTTTTCATTATCAATTTCGTTAGTGACATCATCATAAACAACGGGAAGTATTACATATCCCCACTCTTTACCTTCTTTTAAGCGGAGGGCCCTACCTAAAGCCTGTACAATATCCACCTTACTTTTTTTAGGGTCCGCAAATATGATACAATCAATATTTGGAACATCAATGCCTTCAGTAAGACAACGAGCATTAGTGATTAACGCCTTGTTAGAGGAAGAAAATTCCTGAACGATATCATTTCTAATAGAAGTAGACTGTTTTCCCGATACTGTATAAGTATCAATAGGTACAAAAGAATAATGAGAAGTCAGGTATTTTTGAAGTTCCTTATTTCTTTTAGCTTTTTCTATTGAGGAATGAAAAGATACGGCATTTTTTATAGGAAATTTGGTCATAGCCTTTCTCAAAGCTATCATGGATGCTAGGCTACGAGCTTCTGTTTCACTTTTCCATTTATCATTTAATTGAACGAGATGGTTCTCTTTAATGAAGTTAGCTATTTCAGATTTCCTCACATCAATTGTAATGACTTTGTAATCCGTAAGCAGTCCTTCTTCTATGGCTTTTTTAAAGCTCATATAAGAGAAGGTTTCTCCATAGACCTCTTCATCATCCATTGAAACAATATCATCCCTATAGCCCTTGTAAAAACGCTCTGTAGCGGTCATGAATATTCTCTTCTTAATATTGATATTTTCTTGAAAAAGTAAATGACCAAATAATTTTTTTCCTGAACCAACTGTTTTATGTGCTTCATCAAAAATACCCACATCAAAAGTAAAATTCACCTTCTTAGTAATTTCAGCTATAATTCTTCCACTTTGATAGGTAGTAAAAATTATAATTTCTTCACCCTGATTTTTAATTAACCATTCTTCAATATAATCGGGATTAGTATAGCAGGGAACACCTAGGTTTTCTGTGTAATAAATTACATCATCATTTTTACCAATTCCATCATCAGAACAGATGCACAACCATTTCACATCCCGTCCTTCTGCGACAATTTCTTTTAAATAAACTTCTAATGTCTGTTTGACCAGGGATAAACTTGGAACTGCAATAATTGTGGAGGTAGAATTTAATCTCTGGGTTATCCAATATCCAGTCAAGCTCTTTCCTGCCCCACAAGGAAAAATAAGTTTTCCCCTGTTGCTAAATTTGAAATAGTTTTCAGCTTCGTTAATGGCTATTTCTTGATGGTCAAATGGTTGAAATGGTTTTAAAACAGGTCTTTTACCTTCTTGAAATTTCCTTGCTTGCTGGAAAAACTCTTCATCTAATTTTTTCCAAGTGTCAAACATTATCAGATTAATAGGCTTCGTTTTAAGCATATCAAAATTTCGTGATGTCAAGTCAGCACTTGAACAAATATATCCTTGAGTTATTTTTTTATTGCTTTCGAGAAGGGATATGAACGTAGATGTTTCTCTGAATGTAACAGAAGTTGTTCTATCTGAATGGTATTTACATTGAATGGCATGGTACTCATCTCCAAATTTTGCAATTAAATCAATTCCTAAATCATGAGATGGAAGTCTAAGAATTTCTAATTCCTTTTGGGGAACTTCAGACCACATCCATACCTGGTCATAGAAGTTGTATAAAGGGTTTAATTTAAAATATAACTTTACTAGGTTTTCAAATGCATCTCCCTTTTCTTTATTGGATAAACATATTAAACTGTTTTCAAACTGTTTCCACGAATTTACTTCTCCTACGAAGGTTTCTTTTTCATTGTTGTTTGGAGTTTTTATTTCAAAAGAAAAGGACAATTGTTCATTCATTAGTTCAAATTGTTGAAATAGAAGGGTTTTATTGAAATAAAATTTTGTAGGGGAGTGAACTCTAAAATATTAAAAAAGAAACAAGCTACAAAGGATTTTTAATTACATAAGGGTTGCAGAGAATAATTGCAGGGAACCACATCACGCTAAGGATTTTAGGTTCCTCCCTGACATATTTGGTAAACCTCACCATTTCGTGGATTAATCCAATAACTGCTTTAAAAAACCTTTGAGGGTTCGGGAGTCTCTCTTATATTTGGGGGAGTTACTTTGAAATTATCAGTATTACGAGGTTGGTTACCCTATGTGTTACCCATTGAAATGGGCTATTTGGGAAGCCTTATAAACATTGATGTAAGCTTCGAGGGTTCTGGAGCCTCTTTCTCCGCACACTTTAAGTGCTTCCCTGAAAGGGGAAGCATTTTTATTTTAAGGAAGGTTCAAACGAAGTTTGTAAACCTGGAATAAAAT